>NZ_AP028679.1:77500-1544730 GCF_037076455.1 Desulfoferula mesophila
CCGAGGCCGAAAGGCGTAGGTAATGGGAAACGGGTTAACATTCCCGTACCACTAACGTGCGTTTGAGCGAAGGAGGGACGCAGAAGGGTAGGTGATCCGCCGGCTGGAAGTGGCGGTTCAAGCCCGTAGGCGGAGGAAACAGGCAAATCCGTTTCCTCATCAACGCTGAGAGGTGATGACGAGAGGTTTACCTCGCAAAGTCACTGAGCCCATGCTGCCAAGAAAATCTTCTAGCGAGCACTGTTGGTGACCGTACCGCAAACCGACACAGGTAGGCAGGGAGAGCATCCCAAGGCGCTTGAGAGAACTCTGGCTAAGGAACTCGGCAAAATTACACCGTAACTTCGGGAGAAGGTGTGCCCTCTTTGGTGACGGTATTTACTATCCGAGCTGAGGGGGGTCGCAGAGAATTGGGGGTAGCGACTGTTTACTAAAAACATAGGACTCTGCTAAGTCGCAAGACGACGTATAGGGTCTGACGCCTGCCCGGTGCCGGAAGGTTAAGGGGAGAGGTCATCTGGTTCGCCAGAGAAGCTTTGAACCGAAGCCCCGGTAAACGGCGGCCGTAACTATAACGGTCCTAAGGTAGCGAAATTCCTTGTCGGGTAAGTTCCGACCTGCACGAATGGCGTAACGACTTCCCCACTGTCTCAGCCAGGGACTCAGCGAAATTGTAGTGGCGGTGAAGATGCCGTCTACCCGCAGCAAGACGGAAAGACCCCGTGCACCTTTACTACAACTTGACATTGGTTCTTTGGCTAGTATGTGTAGGATAGGTGGGAGGCTTTGAAGCTGGGACGCTAGTTTCGGTGGAGCCAACCTTGAAATACCACCCTTGCTATCTTAGGAATCTAACCTGGGCCCGTTATCCGGGTCGGGAACAGTGTCTGGTGGGTAGTTTGACTGGGGCGGTCGCCTCCAAAAAAGTAACGGAGGCGCGCGAAGGTTCCCTCAGGCTGATTGGAAACCAGCCTAAGAGTGTAAAGGCATAAGGGAGCTTGACTGCGAGACCGACAGGTCGAGCAGGTACGAAAGTAGGTCTTAGTGATCCGGTGGTTCCGAATGGAAGGGCCATCGCTCAACGGATAAAAGGTACGCCGGGGATAACAGGCTTATCTCCCCCAAGAGTTCACATCGACGGGGAGGTTTGGCACCTCGATGTCGGCTCATCGCATCCTGGGGCTGGAGCCGGTCCCAAGGGTTTGGCTGTTCGCCAATTAAAGCGGTACGTGAGCTGGGTTTAGAACGTCGTGAGACAGTTCGGTCCCTATCTGCTGTGGGCGTAGGAGATTTGAGGAGAGCTGCTCCTAGTACGAGAGGACCGGAGTGGACGAACCCCTGGTGTTCCAGTTGTCGCGCCAGCGGCATCGCTGGGTAGCTATGTTCGGCAGGGATAACCGCTGAAAGCATCTAAGCGGGAAGCCCCCTCCAAGATTAGATCTCCCTCCTCTTCGGAGGCTGAAGGGCCCTTGAAGACTACAAGGTTGATAGGCCGGAAGTGTACGCATAGTGATATGTTTAGCTGACCGGTACTAATCGCCCGTGAGGCTTGGTCACTTTTAATCATCTTCGATATACTGATCCTTGACCGGGCTTGGTCAAAGCTCTGTATCAGCGAAATAAGTGCTTATCGCTCTACTTTATTGCCGGAAACACAGTTTTCGGTGGCTATAGCGAGAGGGTCACACCCGTTCCCATCCCGAACACGGAAGTTAAGCCTCTCAGCGCCGATGGTACTGCATTTTTCAAGTGTGGGAGAGTAGGACGCCGCCGGAATTAATTTAAGCCCCCGCTGATCGCAAGATCGGCGGGGGCTGTTCTTTTTGGGGCAGGTGCTTCCAGGCGGCCCGTTTATTTGCCCAACGTTATCCTGACGCACTGCATGTAGCGGTGCCTCGGGCGCGGCGCCGGGATCTCGCGGCAGCAATGGCGCAGGGCCGCCCAGATGGTCGAATCGCTCAGATAGGGATACTCTTCCTTAATTATCTGAAAAATATAGCGCAGCTCATACTCCTCGTTGCAGGACACAAATTCGGCATCGATTTTCTTTTTGACCTTGTTGTCCACATCGTCCCAACTCATGGCGTCCTCCCGATCCCAAGGATAAAAAAAGCCCCTCCCCGCCGAAGCGGGAAAGGGCGTCCGTGACCCTGGTTGGCCGGCCTATCCGGGGCCGACCGCAAATATTTTAGATAAATCCATTTGTCAGCGTCAAGCCGTCTCGGGTAGGATAGCTGAGAACAACCGAGAGGGTAATCTATATTATAGGAGGGGACCTGCCCACCCATGAGCCTATAGGGAGGCTAGGCATGTCTTTTCTCGGTAACCTGGGCAACTGTTTCGCGGCCGGAGCCTTTGGCGGACTGGCCAACGCCCTGGTAGCGTGGATAGCCGGCTCCTCCGGCATTACCTTTGTCATGCACGTTTCTCTATCCCCGGTCCTGACCCCGGCATTTGTCTATCAGCGCATGGTGTGGGGCGGCATCTGGGGATTATTGTTCATGTTGCCGCTTTTTGAGGGCTCCGTGTTGTGGCGCGGGTTCCTGTATTCCCTGGGCCCCACCCTGGTGCAGCTCTTGGTGGTGTTTCCCTACGTGGCCAACGAAGGCCTCTACGGTACAGGGCTGGGGGCGCTCACCCCGCTATTCGTGATTATTTTCAACGTGGCGTGGGGGTGGGCGGCGGCCGGCTGGGTCACGGCTTCGAGCCGCTAGCCTAGGACGCGCCAAAGGCCGCGAGGCGCCGCCGTGGCCCAGGGGCCCTGCCGCCGCCCCGTCTCTTATAGGCTCACCACCTGCAGATCGGCCCCGCAACCAGCGCACTCCCGGCGGTGCTCGTCCTGCGCCTGGCCGCAGGAGGGGCAACTCTGGCGCAACTCCTTCTTGCTGATGGCCACCTTTACCTTGGTGTCGCGGCCGATGGCCACCACGCCCTTGGGCTTGGTGGCCTCCACCCACAGCAGCACATCGCCGAACAGCACCTGATCATCGGGCTTGACGGTCTTGCCCCTGAGCGCGTTGAAAAAATCCTGGGTGTTCTCGCGCAGCTTGGAGGCGTCGTCCTGGCCTACCCTGAGGGCCACCTTCTTACCGGTCTGGATTTGGGCTTGTTGCACGGCTCTTCTCCTTTCCGCTCGGGCTTCCCGGGCAGGCCCGCGTCAAAAAGGGGAGCGGCCGGGGCCGCGGAGCCGTAACCCGCAGACCGGCCCCAAAGGGGCCTTGTCCCGGGCCGGGGCGGCCGAGGCGGTGACTAGCGGCAAGTAAGCTCGAGGCTAGCGGGGGAACCGGAATAAGCCAGGAAAGGTAGCTCTGCAAACAACGGGAGTCCAACGGGGAAGACCACTTATCGCTCTCGCGCAGGATTGCTCCCCACGGGCATGGCCCAGGGAAGCATCAAATTGTACTTACAATCATTTTTGCACGCCATAACCCCGAAAGCAAGGCGGGTTTGGCGCCGACCGGCTCTACTTGGGGGCGGCCAGCCAGGCTTGGTAGCGCTTGTAGCCGGGACACCATCCGGTGTGCCAGCGCCACAGCCTGGCCCACAGGGAGCCCGGTTTTTTCTCGGCATAGCGCTTCATGGCGCATTTGGCGCAGGGCGGCTCCTTGGCGGCGGTCATTATTGGTCCTCCAGGGCCAGGTCGATCAGCTTGTCGATAAAGGTGGGGAAGTCCATGCCCGCGGCGGCGGCGGCCTGGGGCAACAGGCTGGTCTCGGTCATGCCGGGGATGGTGTTGGTCTCCAGGGCAAAGGGCCCCTCGTCGGTGAGGATGAAATCGGTGCGCGAGTAGCCCTTGAGCCCCAGGGCCCGGTGGGCGGCCATGCCCAGCTCCTGCACCTGCTTGGTGGTGGCCTCATCCACCGGGGCGGGGCAGATCTCCTGGGAGGCGCCGGGGGTGTATTTGGCGGTGAAGTCGAAAAAGGCGTGCTCCTTGCCGGGGACTATCTCCACCAGGGGCAGGGCGGTCAGTTCGCGGTTGCCCACCACCCCGGCGGTGAGCTCGCGCCCGGCCAACAGGCGCTCGGCCAAGACCACCCGGTCCAGCTTGAAGGCGGCTTCCAGGGCCGGGGCCAGCTCCTGGGCCTCGCGGACCATGGAGATGCCGAAGCTGCTACCCTCGCGGGCTGGCTTGACGATCACCGGCAGGCCCAGCTCGGCCAGCACCCGCCCGGCGGGATCGGCCTCGCCGCGCCTGAGCACCAGGTCCGGGGCCACGGGAATCCCCGCCGCCCGGAACAGCTCCTTGGCCCGGGGCTTGTCCATGGCCAGGGCGCATCCCAGCACCCCGGCGCATTGGTAGGGCAGGCCCACCAGATCCAACAGCCCCTGCAGGCGGCCGTCCTCGCCCCCGGGGCCGTGCATGATCACCAGGGCCACGTCGAACTCCCCGGCCCGGCGCACCAGATCGACCAGGTCCGTGGCCGGATCGAAGGTCTCCACCGTATGGGGCAGCGATTCCAGGGCCTTGGCCACCGTCCGGCCGGACTTGAGGCTTACCTCGCGCTCGCTGGAGGTGCCGCCCATGATCAGGGCCACCTTGAGGGGGGCGCGGCTCACAGCGTCACCGTCCGGGGAGTCAGGTCGGCCGGGGCGCGGCCGTGGTCAATGTGCGTGAAAATAAGGCTCTCCGCCTGGCGGGCCCGCTCCAGGCCCAGGGCGATGCGCGCCTCCAGGGCCGGATCGCCCCGGCCGTAGCGCTGGGTGATGTAGGCGAAGCGCTCGGGCAGGCTCACCAACTGGTCGTGGGTCACCCGCTTGTCGGCATAGTTGACCACCATGGTTTCGTCCAGGGGCTGCTCCGGCGGCAAAAGCACGTGGTTGGACACCAGGTAGGCCAGCTCGCCGTAGCCCATCTCCTGCATGATGCGCCCGCCCTCCAGGTCGTGGCGGCACTTCTGGCCCAGGCACATGGTCTTGGCGATGTCGTGCAACAGGGCTCCGGCCTCCACCGCCCGGCGGTTCAGCCCCAGGCCCGACTCGCTCAGCCAATCGGCCAGGCGCAGGGCCACCCCGCACACCACCAGGGAGTGCTCGCGGATGTTGTCCAGCATGGCGAACTCGTCCCACAGTTCGCGGATCTGGTCAACGGAGGGCAGGGGGGTGTCCGGGCGGAAGCCGAGGTAGGGCTCAGCCAAGGCGCACCTCGATCTTATCGGCCTCGCCGCTGCCCTTGAGCGAGGCCACGAAGCCGCGCAGCATGCCCGAGAGAATGGTGGCCACGAAGGCGTTCATGGGCAGCTCTTGGCCGTCCAAAAAGAGCTTGGCCGGCTCCGGGGGCGGGGTCACCGGCTTTACCGCGGCCAACAAGAAATCGGCCAGGGCCGTGGGGTCGTCGGCGTCCAGCACCGGCAGGCCCTCTTCGGTGCCCGCGCCGCCCCGCCGGGCCAGGGCCAGCAGCTTGCCCCCGGTGGGCAGCAGGGGCTTTTGACCCGGAGCCACCACCTCTATCTTGGGGATGGCCGCGGTCTTGAAGCCCTCGGCGATGGCCAGGTCCATGCCCGCCATGAGCCGGGCGGCCACGGCCCGGGGGCCCGCTCCGGCCAGGCCGGGGGCCTCCAGCCACACCCCGCCGGAATGGGACAAGGCCACCCGGCGCGCCCCGGCCTTTATCAGGCGGTCGCTGTCCTTGCCTTGCCATTCGGCCGGGGTGGCCACCGGTCCGCCGTGGCCGTGGTGCTTGAGCACCCCCACTTTGAGGCCGCGCCGGTTCAGCTCGGGCAACAGCTTTTCCACCAGGGTGGTCTTGCCGCTATTGCTGGCGCCGCAGATGCCGACTACCGGGATCATGAGGCTCCTAGGGCTTGGCGAAGGACTTGGCCTTCACCTTGTTGTTGAGGAATTGGATGGTGATGTTGCCGTGCTTGTCTTTCCACACCGCCGAGGTGCCCGAGAGCCCGCCCAGGCTGAAGCCCGAGCTTTCGGTGGGCTCGCCCAGGATCCCGATGACCTCCTCGCGGGTCATGTCGGTCTTGATCTTGTCGTAAGTGGCCTGGTCATAGCTGGTGCAGGCCACGCCCAGAAGCATGAGAGCGGCCAGGACCATCCACAGGGCCTTGCCAAATGGCGCTTTTCGCATGGTGTGGCTCCCACGGGAAGAGGAAGAATAATACCGCTTCGAACACCATTTTCAGCATAGCCCCAGGGGGGGCGGCGGTCAAGACGCGGGGCGGAATTGGGGGCTTAAGTAAGGCCCTCGCCTGGGTATTCGGCCGCCAGGCCAGGGGGGCGCCCGCCGCCCGCTTCCGCCGCTCTTGTGGCCGGGTGCGCTTTGTGCCAAGCTTTAGAAAAGCCCCTCTGACCAAGCACAACCCAAGTGAGGAAAGCCCATGTCCCGCATAGCCCTTGCCTGGCTTCTGGCCGCTGCCCTGACGCTGATTCCCCTGGCCGCTTCGGCGGGAGAGCTGGTGCTGGAAAACCGCGGCAGCGTGCCGGTCACCGTGACCGTCATCTCCCCCTGCGGCCAGAACGAGCTTTACCTGGTGCAGGTGGCGGCCCAGTCCTCCACCGGCTACAACACCCCCACCTGCCCCGGCGGCGCGGCCCAGGGGGGCAGCGTGGACCTGGCCGTTTTCGACAAGCGCACCACCGCGCCCGGCACCTTTGCCATGATGGCCGCGGCCAAGGCCACGGTGGGCCTGCCGGCCCGGGTCATCATCCAGCAGCAGAGCTGCGAGGAGTGCGACACGCCTTTCAAAATGAGTTGGGTGCCGCTCAACAACCAGTAGACCGCCTCACAACAACAGGAGCAGGCTCAGGGCCATGACCGCCATGCCCGCCACCAGGCCGTAGATGCATAGGTGGTGGTGGCCGTAGGCCTCGGCCGTGGGCAACAGCTCGTCCAGGGAGATGAACACCATGATTCCGGCCACCGCCGCGAACATCACCCCCATCAGGGCGGGGCTGAACAGATCGCGCAACAGCAGGTAGCCCACCAGGGCCCCGGCGGGCTCGGCCAAGCCAGAGAGGAAGGAATAGAAAAAGGCCTTCCCGCGGCTGCCGGTGGCGTAATAGATGGGCACGGCCACGGCCACCCCTTCGGGCACGTTGTGGATGGCGATGGCCACGGCGATGGCCAGGCCCAGGGCCGGGTCGGCCAGGGCGGCGGTGAAGGTGGCCAGGCCCTCGGGGAAGTTGTGGATGGCGATGGCCAGGGCGGTGAACAGGCCCATGCGCTTGAGGCGGTGGCCGCTCACCGGCTTTTGCACCTCTTCCACCCGGTGGGCCTCGTGGGGGTTGTCGGCCTCGGGCACCAGGCGGTCGATGAGCCCGATAAAGGCGATGCCCCCGAAAAAGGCCCCGGCCGTGGCCCAGGCCGCCGGACCCTCGCCCAAGGCCGAGGTCAGCTGGGCCTTGGCCTTGGCCAGCATCTCCACGAAGGACACGTAGACCATCACCCCGGCGGAAAAGCCCAGGGCCAGGGCCAAAAGCTGGGTGTTGGTGCGCCGGGCCAAGAGCACCGCGGCGCTGCCCAGCCCGGTGGCCAGGCCGGCCAGGATGGTCAGGGAAAAGGCCAGGGTCAGGTGTTCAAAGGGCAAGGCGCGCTCCGGGTGGGTGCCAAGTAGCTACGTAATACCCCAAACTCGTTGCTGATATAAGATATTACTGGGGCCTGGAACCTAGGGCAACATCTGGCGCAGAAACTTTTCCCGGTCGAAATTCCGTAAAAGCTCGCTCCACATTTTGAAAGACTCGGAGCCTGGTGCGAAACCGGACAAGAAGTTTTTCTTGGCTCGCTCGGCGTCGGGACCGCCCAGCATTAACTCGGCGTATACATAATTGACGTCATCGGTTTTTAGCCGGTCTTTATAATATTGGGCAACACTGCCATAGCACTCTTTGCATTCATGCTCCGGATAATTCAAACGCTCTTCAAGCATGCATTTGAAAAATTTAATGCTCACGAAGGAGGGTTTAATTTTTAGTATCTTGTCGCAATAATTCAAAGCGTTTTTGTACTCTCCCATCTGGGAATAGCAGATTGCGATATTGGATAATATGCTTAAATCAACAGGGGATATGGCTAGCGCGCGGCGAAGGAGGTCCAAAGCTCGGGCCAGCTTCGCCTGGTTTTTCTCCGCCAGGGAAATAATCTTGACCGCGCGCCATTCCAGACACCTAACGCCGTCTTTGGCTGGCTCTTGCTGGCACTTTCGATCCATGGGGCTCAGACGTTGGGGCTCGGCCGCGGCAGGGAGGGTCAATAATGAGAAAATCATGGCCAACGTAGTAACTATATAACTACAGCGTTCCAAAAAATCCCCCCGGCTAAGGAACCGCATCTAGCTTCCGAGACATTTGGCGCCATGGTATTGCACCTCCCTGAGATTATCAATGATCCTTTGGGATGGCCTGCCTACGGTGCAACATTTTGGGTTGTCACCTTTATCCGCCCCTCACCCGCCCCGATTTGCCCGGCGGCCCGCTTTGGCCTCATTATGTAAGTGCGGCGGCGGCCTTGCCCCGGGGGCGGCACTCTGCTAGAAAAGTGAGATACCCAACCAGCGGAGGCAGTCAATGAACCGCAAGATAATGCGCGCGCTCATCAGCGTGACCGACAAGGGGGGCGTGGCGGATTTCGCCAAGTCTCTGGCCGACATGGGCGTGACCATCATTTCCACCGGCGGCACCATGAAGGCCATTGCCGATGCCGGCGTGCCGGTGACCAAGGTCAGCGAGGTGACCGGCTTTCCCGAGATGCTCGACGGCCGGGTGAAGACCCTGCACCCGCGCATCCACGGCGGCATCCTGGCCCGGCGCGACGACAGCACCCACCGGGCTCAGTTGGCCGAGCACCACATAGCGCCCATCGACCTGGTGTGCGTGAACCTCTACGCCTTCGAGGCCACCGTGGCCAAGGAGGGCTGCACCTTTGAAGACGCCATCGAAAACATTGACATCGGCGGGCCCTGCCTGATCCGGGCCGCGGCCAAGAACTGCGCCGACGTCACCGTGGTCACCGACCCGGCCGACTACGCCACGGTCCTGGCCGAGATGCAGGAAAATGGCGGCGGCACCAGCCTGGCCACCCGCAAAAAGCTGGCGGCCAAGGCCTTCCGCCTGACCAACCGCTACGACGGAGCCATCGCCGACTATCTGGAGAAGCAGGTCTGAACGGCGAGGGATAACATAATTGCCAGGTCCGCCCAGGAGGAAACATGAAGCGTTTGTTTTTGGCATCGGCCATGTTGGCGGCTCTGGTCTTGGCCCTCTCCCTGCCCGTGGGGGCCAAGCCTCCGGGTGGGGTTCCCCCGGGCCAGGCCAAAAAGGGCGGCAACGGTAACGGCGACGTGAACATCGGGGTCAGTGTGGGCGGGGTCACGGTGACCACCGAAAGCGGCGGCAAGGGCAAGGGCGGCCCGCCCCCCTGGGCCCCGGCCCACGGCTATCGCGCCAAGCACCAATATCGTTACTGGCCCGGCTCCCAGGTGTATTTCGACAGCGGGCGCGGGATGTATTTTTATTATTCCGGCGGCTCCTGGCAGGCCGGAGTCAGCCTGCCCGGCGGCATTCACCTTTCGGGCGGCTACGTGAACCTGGACATGGACACGGCCAAGCCCTACAAGTGGCACAAGGACGTGATCCAGCGCTACCCGCCCAAGTAGGAGCTCGCTAAAAACCAGGACGTCCGGCGCGCGCGCGGGGCCGGGCGGCCGCAGCATTCGGGAATAGAAACGAAATGAAGGTACTGGTCATCGGCAGCGGCGGGCGGGAACACGCCCTGGTATGGAAGCTGGCCCAAAGCCCCCTGGTGGAGGATCTCTACTGCGCGCCGGGCAATCCGGGCATGACCGGCGAGGCCCAGTGCGTGGGCATCTCCGCCGACGACATCGCCGGGCTCAAGGCCTTTGCCTTGGACGAGGGCATCGACCTCACCGTGGTGGGCCCGGAGGCCCCCCTGGTGGCGGGCATCGCCGACGAGTTCGCGGCCGCCGGGCTGGCCGTGGCCGGGCCCAGCGCCTACGCCGCCCAGCTGGAAGGCTCCAAGTCCTTTGCCAAGGACGCCATGACCCGTTTCGGGGTGCCCACCGCCGGCTACGCGGTGTTCACCGACCCCGCCGAGGCCAAGGCCTACGTGCGCGCCGCCGAGCGGCCCCTGGTGGTCAAGGCCGACGGCCTGGCCGCGGGCAAGGGGGTGATCCTGTGCCAGGACGCCGCCGAGGCCGAGGCCGCGGTGGAGCAGGTGATGGTGGCCAAGGAGTTCGGCGAGGCCGGGGCCAAGGCGGTGATCGAGGAGCTGCTGGTGGGCGAGGAAGCCAGCTTCCTGGTGTTCAGCGACGGCGAGACCATCGTGACCATGCCCTCCTCCCAGGACCACAAGGCGGCGGGCGAGGGCGACACCGGGCCCAACACCGGCGGCATGGGGGCCTACTCCCCGGCCCCGGTGGTCACCCCCGAACTGGCCGAAAAGGCGATGGACCAGGTGATCCGGCCCATGATCCTAGGCATGGCCGCCGAGGGCCATCCCTTCAAGGGCATCCTTTACGCCGGGCTGATGATCGCCCCGGACGGCGAGCTGGGGGTGTTGGAATTCAACGTGCGCTTCGGCGACCCCGAGGCCCAGCCCCTGCTGGTGCGCCTGGAGAGCGACCTGGCCGACATCCTGATGAAGCTGGCCCAGGGCAAGCTGGACCAGGCCGAGGTCAAGTGGTCCGAGCGCCCCAGCGTGTGCGTGGTGCTGGCCTCGGGCGGCTATCCCGGCAAGTACGAGACCGGCAAGCAGATAACCGGCCTGGAGAACGCGGCGCTGTGCCGCGAGGTCACGGTGTTCCACGCGGGCACCAAGCTGGTGGACGGCAAGCTGGTCACCGCCGGGGGCCGGGTGCTGGGGGTCACCGCCCTGGGGGCCAGCGTGGCCGAGGCCATCGAGCGGGCCTACGAGGCCTGCGACCTGATCCACTGGGAGGGCAAGTACCTGCGCCGCGACATCGGCCACCGGGCCCTGGCCCGGGCCGCCTCGGGCGGCGCCCTGGTGGGGGTGCTCATGGGCTCGGCCAGCGACAAGGAGATCATGGCCGAGACCGGCAAGGCCCTGGGCGGCCTGGGGGTGCCCTACGAGATGCGGGTGATGAGCGCCCACCGCACCCCGGCCGAGGCCGCGGCCTATGCCTCCGGCGCGGCGGCCCGGGGCCTCAAGGTGCTCATCGCCGGGGCGGGCATGGCCGCCCACCTGGCCGGAGCCCTGGCCGCCCAAAGCAACCTGCCGATTATCGCAGTGCCCATCAACGCCAGCCCCTTGGGCGGCCTGGACGCCCTCTTGGCCTCGGTGCAGATGCCTCCCGGCGTGCCCGTGGCCACGGTGGCCATCGGCAAGCCCGGCGCCTACAACGCCGGCATCCTGGCCGCCCAGATCATCGCCTTGGGCGATGCGGATCTGGCCGGGCGTTTGGCCCTGAGGCGTATCGAGATGGCCGAGAAGGTGCGCAAGGCCGACGCCGAACTACAGGGGTAGCGGCAGGCGGCTGCGCCAGGCCCCGCATGGCGGCGTTGTCGGCGTCGCTCGGTCCTCGGCGTAGGTAGCCTACGCCTGCGTCCCTCGTTCGCCTGCCGCCTTGCCCTGCGGCGCCTGGCTGTGCCGCGGGAGGGGGCGTCGGTTCGGGGAGGTTCTCAAGCAATAGCGTAGGTTGGGTAGAGGGCGCAGCCCGAAACCCAACAATTCCCAGCTCGCCGGACGCCTGGCCCACGAACCCCTGGCTGTGCCGTCGGGAGCGGGGTCGCTCCTGGCGCAACCCAAACAATAGCGTAGGTTGGGTTGAGCGCAGCGAAGCCCAACAATTCCCCAAAATGAGCGCAACACGGCCGGTCCCCAGCGCGGGGGCCGGTCGTGTTTTCTAACCCCAGTTGTCGCTGCGAGGGGCCTAGCGACGAAGCAATCTCTGCCCGGAGCGGACGCCGCGACTCGCGCCACCAAACTCCAGCAATAGCCGTCATGGCGAGGAGCGGCGGAGGCAAGCGCCGGGAAGGGCAGGGTGGCCCTCCCGCCGCGACGCGGCCATCTTCGACTTCCCTCGTCAGGCCCGCGCTTGCCAGACACGGCCTCCTCGTCGCGCTGCGCGCCGATCCCGCTCGGGGGAAAGCGAAGATCGCCACGTCGCATCCCCTGCCGGGATGCTCCTCGCGATGACAGCCATGTCTGAAAATTCAAGCGAGCGGGGGTGAACCCCGCCCTACGCCCCCTACCTGATGCCCTGCCAGATCAGCCAGGCCACAAAAATCACCACCACGTGGGTGATGGTGGCGAACACCCCGTGCACGTGCCACAGGAGCAGGTCGTTCTCGTCGCCCTCCCGGGCGTGGCTGCGAGGTGAAAAGGCGAAATAGATGGGCGCGAAGATACCGGCCATCAGGCTGATGCACAGGCCCCGGCTGAAGTAGTCGCCCTTTTTCCAGGCCACCAACCCCCCCAGCAGGCAAGCGACCACCAGATAAACGGCCATTACCACGTAGATAACCGCTTGGCTCATGATCCCCTCCCGGACCGGTCGCCACGGCGCGCCGGCCATTGCTAAAACCAGGTCACCGTGGGGGGAATTATAGCAAAGCTAGTCAATGGGATTAAAGGCCTATCGCGGGGGTGGCCATGCGGTCGGCGGGTAGAGGCGGCGGTTGACAACGCCCTATGATCTCAAGGAAAATTTAAACGTACCCAATTTAAACTCACGGGAGCCGCAAGGGGCGCACTTTGGTGAAAAATGCGATCCTTGCCAGGGGGAGCGGCCCCGGTAGCGCTAAACCTCCAGGCAAGGAGTTGCAGGGACATGGCCAAAAAGATTTTTGTGGGCAATCTTCCCTTCACCACCACCTCGGAGGAACTAAAAGAGGTGTTCACCGCCTACGGGGAAGTAATCACCGCCAAAGTGGTCACGGACCGGATCAGCGGCAGGTCGCGGGGCTTTGGTTTCGTGGAGATGGAACCCGCGGCGGCGGACGCGGCGATCGGCGCCCTGAACGGCCAGGATCTGGGCGGCCGTCCCCTCCGGGTGGACGCGGCCAAGGATCGTCCGCCAAGGTAACAAATGAGTTAGTATAATACCGTCAGCCTCCGCCGAGCCGGGGGCTTGCGCGGGCCCCGCGCCAGGGGTGCTGCGCCATGGCCGTGGCCAACCTCAAAAGGAGCTGGATCATGTGGAGCGAGTTTAAAAAGTTCGCCATGCGCGGCAACGTGGTGGACATGGCGGTGGGCATCATCATCGGCGCGGCCTTCACCTCCATCGTCAAATCCCTGGTGGCCGACATCATCATGCCCCCCATCGGCCTGATCCTGGGCAACGTGGATTTTTCCAGCCTGTTCTGGGTGTTAAAGGAGGGCAGCCCCGCCGGGCCCTACCTCTCCCTGGCGGCGGCCACCAAGGCCGGGGCGGTGGTCATCGGTTACGGGGTGTTCATCAACAGCGTCATCAGCTTCTTGATCGTGGCCTGGTGCGTGTTCCTCTTGGTGCGGGGCATGAACCGCCTGCAGACCAAGGAGGAGGCCCCGGCCGAGCCCACCACCAAGGAGTGCCCCTACTGCCTGTCCCAGGTGCCCATCAAGGCGGTCAAATGCGCCTTTTGCACCTCTGATCTGAAGGACTGAGGGGCCGAGCCTTGTCCGCCCTGGTCCTGGCCCTGGACCCCGAACAGCCCAGCCCGGTGTTCCTCAACTGGGCGGCCCAGGAGCTGGCGGACGGCGGGCTGGTCATCTACCCCACCGAGACGCTCTACGCCGTGGCGGCCGACGCGGCCAACCCCCAGGCCCTGGAGCGCCTGGCCGGCCTCAAGGGCCGCGAGCCGGACAAGCCTTTCGGCCTGATTATCAGCCACCCCCGGGAGACCGAGGCGCTGGCGGCGGAGATCACCCCCACCGCCTGCGAGTTGATGGCCCGCCATTGGCCCGGCCCCCTGACCATAATCCTGGAGGCCAAACCAGGCCTGCACCCCAGCCTGGTGCAGCGGGGCGGGGTGGCCATGCGCTGCTCGCCCCACCCCGTGGCCCAGGGCCTGGCCCAGGCGCTGGGCCGGGCCATCACCGCCACCAGCGCCAACCTGAGCGGGCAACCGGCCCCGGACCGGGCCGGGGATTTGGACCAGTCCCTGGTGGATGGCTGCGCGGTGCTTTTGGACGCGGGCCCCACGCCGGGCGGCCCGGCCAGCACGGTGGTGGACGCCCGCCAGGATCCGCCGGTGGTGTTGCGGCAGGGGGCGATAGCAATCTAGCGCGGCTGCGCCAGAGACCGCATGGCGGCGTTGTCGGCATCGCTCGGTCCTCGGGGTAGGTCTACTACCCCTGCGTCCCTCGCTCGCCTGCCGCCTTGCCCTGCGCCCTCTGGCTGTGCCGCGAAAGATGGTGCGGGTCGGGAAACCCTTTGAGAGATAGCGTAGGTTGGGTTGAGCGCAGCGAAGCCCAACAAATCCTATTTGTCGTTGCGAGAAGCGAATCGGCGAAGCAACCTCAGCCCCCTGCAGACGCCGCACCACCAACCGGCCCCGCCCTTGCCGCGCCAAATTTCCAACCAATAGCCGTCATTGCGAGGAAGGGCAGCGGCCAAGCCTCGCCGGGACAAGGCCGCGCGTCCTGCCCGACCGTGGCAATCTTCCGTTTCCCTCGTCATGCCTAGGTGCGCGGCGTGCGCCTTCCCATTTCCGCCCAGCCCCGCCTGGGGGAAAGCGAAGATCGCCGCGTCGCATCCCCTGCCGGGATGCTCCTCGCGATGACGACGATTGCTGAAACCCAAGAGGGCGGGGATAATCCCCGCCCGAGAGAACCTGTCACCAGGCAAGACGCGACGCCGGAACCAGCCTATTGCCGCCGCGCCGGGAGATGCTCCCTAGTTCTCCAGCTCGGGATAAAGGCGCTTCTTGCACTCGGGACACAGGCCGTGGGTGAAGTCGGCCTCGGAGTGCTCCTCCACGAAGCGCTCCACCGAAATCCAGCTGCCGTCCGCCTGGCGGATGTTCTTGCAACTGGCGCAGATGGGCACCAGGCCCCCCAGCACCCCCAGGAGGCGCTCCTCCATCTGCTGCATGCGCCGGCTCATCACGTTGAGTAGCTCCACCGCGATGTAAGGATGGCGCTCCATGGCCTGGCGCAGGTTGAAATCCCCCAGGCTGAGCATGCGGGCCGAGTCCGTGGCCCGCACGCTGGCGGTGCGCACCGCGTCGCCCCAAACCGACATCTCGCCGAAATAACCCCCCGGCCCCAGGCGGGCCAGCAGGCGCTGGCCGGGTTGCCCCAAGCCCTTGATCACCTCCACCTCGCCCTCCAGGAGCACGAACAGGCGGGCGTCGCGCTCGCCCTCGGTGATGACCATCTCGCCGGGCTCGTATGCGAGCTCCTCGACGGCTTCGGCGATTTTTTTGAGCTCGCGCTTTTTCATGGGCGCGAACAGGGGCACCTGGGCCAAGATATCCGCGTAGTCCATTTGTCTCTCCATGCTGGGGAGCACCAGTCTATACCCAGTTACCCGCAGGGCTCAAGGCTTGGGTATAATGAAAACGGAATTCAACCCAAGGAGTGCAGCGTGAAAGATCGATCCTTTTCTTCCGCCCTGGTTCTGGGGCTTTTGATCGGCCTGGGGGTGGCCCTGGCCGGGTTGTTCGTGGGCCAGGCCCTGTACCAGGTAAAGGCCGCCGAGCGCTATGTGAGCGTAAAGGGATTGGCGGAGCGGCTGGTGCCCGCCGACCAGGCTATATGGCCGCTAACCTTCAACCAGACCGGCAACGAGCTGCCCCAGCTCTACCAGGCCCTGGAAAAGGACCGCCAGACCATCCGCAAATTCCTCACCGCCCAGGGCTTCAAGCCCGAGGAGATCTCCGACGCCCCGCCCCGGGTGACCGATTATTACGCCCAGGGCTACACCGGCAACCGCCTGCCCCCCAACCGCTACAAGATCGAGGCCTCCCTCACCCTGAGCACCAAGCAGGTGGCCCAGGTCAAGGCGGCCATGCAAAAGAGCGGGGATCTGGTCAAGGGCGGCATCGTGCTCAGCCACGACTATGGGCGCGAGGCCGAGTTCCTCTTCACCGGCCTCAACCAGATCAAGCCGCAGATGATCGCCCTGGCCACCAAGAACGCCCGGGCCGCGGCCGAGCAGTTCGCCCGGGACTCGGGCAGCATGGTGGGCGGCATCCGCCGGGCCAACCAGGGACTGTTCACCATCCGCAACCGCGACGCCAACACTCCGGACATGAAGGTGGTGCGGGTGGTGTCTACCGTGGATTTCTTCCTAGTCAACGATTAGCAGGCCGGCGCAACCAGGCGCCCGTGGGCGGCGTTACCGGCCTCGCTTAGACCTCGGCGTATTAGGCAATACGCCTGCGATCTGCGCTCGCCGGGTGCCTTGCCCACGAACCCCTGGGCCGCGCCGTGTGTGGCTTGTTTTTGGCATTGTCGGCGGCGCGGCGGCCTAGACCGGTGTGGCCTCGGGTCCCGGCTCCTGCTTCTTTTTGCGCAGCCAGGGGCTGGAGGCCAGCAGATACAGCGCCACCCCGGCCCACACCAGGGCGAAGGTGACCAGGCGCGAGGGGGAGACCGTCTCGTGGTACACGGCCACCGCCAGCAGGAACTGCAGGCTGGGCCCGATGTACTGCATGACCCCCACCGCGTGCAGGGGCACCCGCCGGGCCCCGGCGGTGAACCAGATCAGGGGCAGGGCGGTGATGATGCCCGCGCAGGCCAGCAGCAGGGAGATGCCCCAGCCGTCCCGGCCAAAGACCAGTTCGCCGTGATAGCCCTGCCACAACAGCCAGGCCAGGGCCAGCGGGGTGATGAGCGCGGTCTCCACCAACAGTCCGGCCACCGCCTCGATCTTAACCGTCTTGCGAATCAGGCCGTAGGTGCTGAAGGTGAGGGCCAGGGTCAGGGCGATCCACAGGCCCCCGCCCTGGTGCAGCAGGGCGTTGAGGGTGCCCAGGGCGGCCAGGCCCATGGCCATCAGCTTCAGGCGGCCGGGGCGCTCCCGCAAGAACACCATACCCATGGCCAAAGTGACCAGAGGCGAGATGAAGTAGCCCAGGCTGGAGGCCAGCAGTTGGTTGCTCTCCACCGAGTAGATGTAGATGAGCCAGTTCAGGGTGACGATGGTCGCGCTGGCCAAAAGGGTCAGCGCCACCTTGGGTTGGGCCAGGGCGCGGAAAAGCTGGCCCCACTGCCGCCACAGGGCGATGAGAAAGATGCACACCGGCAGGCACCACACGATGCGGTGGGCCAAAATCTCCAGGGGAGTGGCCACGCTCACCGCCTTGATGTAGATGGGGAACAGGCCCCACCAAAAAAAGGCGGCCATGGACAGGATGTAGCCGGTGGCGGTGTAAGAGGGACGTTGCAATTTGGTCCATCCGTTATTCAGGCAAAACACGCGAGGGCCGCGCCGCCGCGACCCTCCTGAAGAAGACTACGCCCGCTTTGCTCCCCGTGCCAGTGCTTATCTTATACATCTCAAGTAGTTTAAGTATATTTTAACCACCGGTACGGCCCGTGTTTTGTCGGGAGGGCCGCGCGGCCCTGGGAAGGGGTAGGGATTAGCGCGCAGGGTCGGCTGGGCCATAAAAGCGCGCGGGGCTTCCCACACTGGCTGAACATTCATTCATTTCAAGGGCTTGCGATGATTGAATGCTTAAAGATTTAATGATAACAAATGCTTGACTAGAAATTCCCCTTGTATTATCCTGCCAGTCTACCATGCAAAAACCAAGAGCCATTACCTGGGAGGGAACAAGGTGAAGGACAAGCGCGATGCGGTAATCGTGGCCATGGGCCGCACGGCCATCGGTGATTTCGGCGGCTCTTTGGCCAAGGTGCGGGCCCACGACCTGGCCGCCCAGGTGATAAAGTCCCTGCTGGAGAAAACCGGCGTGGACCCGGCCCAGTTCGACGACGTGATCCTGGGCGACTGCGTACAGTGCCCCGACGAGGCCAACACCGCCCGCACCGCCATGCTCAAGGCGGGCATCCCGGTGGAGGTGCCGGCGGTGACCATCCAGCGCCAGTGCTCCAGCGCCATGCAGGCCCTGGGCATGGCCGCCACCTACATCAAGGTGGGCGACTACGACCTGGTGGTGGCCGGCGGCGTGGAGTCCATGTCCAACGCCCCCTACGTGAGCTACGACACCCGCTGGGGCGCGCGCCTGACCCACAAGGGCCTGCAAGACGCCATGTGGGAGATGCTGCACTCCGGCTCGCCCCTACTCGACCCTCCCGGCTACATCATGGGCCAGACCGCCGAGAACCTGGCCCGCAAATACGACATCTCCCGCGAAGACCAGGACGTGGTGGCCCTCAGGAGCCACAACAACGCCGAGGCGGCCATCGCCGCCGGCAAGTTCACCGACGAAATCGTGCCCATCCCGGTGCCCCAGCGCAAGGGCGAGCCCAAGCTCTTCGACACCGACGAACACGTGCGCAGAGGCCTGACCATGGGCGACTTGTCGCGCCTGAAGCCCGCCTTTGCCAAGGACGGCACCGTGACCGCGGGCAACGCCTCGGGTCTCAACGACGGCGCGGCCGTGTGCATCGTGGCCTCCCGGGCCAAGGCCGAGGAAATGGGCCTAACCCCCCTGGCCAAGATCCACTCCTTTGCCGCGGCGGGCTGCCCCCCCGAGATCATGGGCTGGGGCCCGGTGCCCGCCACCCAGAAGCTACTCAAGAAAACCGGCGTCAGCCTGAGCGACATCGAGCTCATCGAGCTCAACGAGGCCTTCGCCGCCCAATACCTGGCCTGCGAGCGCGGCCTGGAGCTGAACCGCGACATCACCAACGTCAACGGCTCCGGCGTGGGCCTGGGCCACCCGGTGGGCTGCACCGGGGCCCGCATCGTCATCTCCCTCTTGGGCGAGATGAAGCGCCGGGGCCTGAGCCTGGGCCTGGCCACCCTGTGCGTGGGTGGCGGCATGGGTATGTCCATGCTGGTGGAGAACGAGTAAGCGGGAGAAGGGGGGGAAACTTTTCCCGCAAAAAAGTTTCCCCCCCGACCCCCCTTCAAAAAACCTTCTTGGATGTTCGGCCGCTCTTGCTTCGCCTACGGCGCAGCGGCGACCGGCCCAACATCCAGGGTTTTTGAAGACGGGGCGTAGGGCGAACCCGTTTTATCTTTTTGGGACGCGGCCCCGCCGCGCCCCAAAAAGATAAAACGAGAGAGTTCTTTGGGAGGGGGTCCGGGGGAGCCCTTTCTTGCAAGAAAGGGCTCCCCCGGCAGACCTCAGGAGGGAACACAGAGCCATGCAATACGGACTGACCGAAGAGCAGATCATGCTGCGCGACACGGTGCGGCGTTTGGCCCAGGACCAGCTTTTGCCGGGCGCGGCGGCGCGGGACGAGAAAGAGGAGTTCGCCTGGGACGCAGTGGAGGTGTTCCGGGAGAACGGCATCTTTGCCTGCGACTTCAAGGAGGAGTACGGCGGGGCGCAGATGGGGCTCTTGGCCTTTGCCCTGGCGGTGGAGGAGGTGGCCAAGGTCTGCGCCAGCTCTTCGGTGATCCTTTTGGTGCACGAGCTGGGGGCCATGCCCATGATGCTGGCGGGCAGCGCCGAGCAGAAGGCCAAGTGGTTCCCGGGCCTGGCCAGCGGCGAGCATCTGGTGGCCTTCGGGCTCACGGAGCCGGGGGCGGGCAGCGACGTGGCGGGGCTGCGCACCCGGGCCGAGAAAAAGGGCGACAAGTACGTCATCAACGGCACCAAGCAGTTCATCAGCCACGCCGACGTGGCCCAGTACATCTGCATCGCCGCGGTGACCGACCCGGAAAAGGCCCCCCACAAGGGCGGCCAGAGCATCATCGTGGTGGAAAAGGGCACGCCGGGGCTGAGCATCGGCAAAAAAGAGCACAAGATGGGCATCCACGGCTCCACCACCTGCGAGGTGATTTTGGAGGACTGCGAGGTGCCGGCGGCCAACCTCTTGGGCAACGAGGGCGACGGCTTCCCCATTCTGATGAAGACGCTGGACTTCACCCGGCCCTGCGTGGCGGCCCAGGCGCTGGGCATCGCCCAGGGGGCGCTGGACTACGCGGTGGACTACGCCAAGGAGCGGGTGCAGTTCGGCAAGGCCATCATCAAGAACCAGGGCCTCAACTGGATGCTGGCCGACATGGACACCTCGGTGGAGGCGGCCCGCCAGTTGGTCTACAAGACCTGCGCGGTGTTCGAGCAGGTGCCCAAGGATCTGAGCCGGGTGCCGGTGGAGGCCATGCGTTTGTCGGCCATGGCCAAGCTCGTGGCCGGGGACACGGCCATGAAGGTCACCACGGACGCGGTGCAGGTGTTGGGCGGCTACGGCTACGTGAAGGAATACCCGGTGGAGCGCATGATGCGCGACGCCAAGATCACCCAGATCTACGAGGGCACCAGCCAGGTGCAGAAGATGGTGATCGGCGGTCTGCTGTAGGAGGGAAGCCTTTTTGGGGCCGGCTTCGCCAGGCGCCCGTGGGCTGCGTTGCCGGTATCGCTCAGGCCTCGACGTAGCTTCGGCTACGCCTCCGGCCTTCGCTCACCGGACGCCTTGCCCACGAACCCCTGGCTGTGCCGCGGGGAGTGGGGCCGTCTTTGGCCAACCTAAGCCATGGCGTAGGTTGGGTTGAGCGCAGCGAAGCCCAACAATCCTGCTACCCCTTGACCACGGCCAGGGGCTTGGTCCTGGCCACCAGGGTGGCGATGCCCGCCCCGTGCATCACCCTGACCACCTGGTCCACGTCCTTGTAGGCCTCGGGCATCTCCTCGGCCAGGGTCTTGCCGCTGGCCGCGCGCACCACCACCTGCCGGGCGGCCAGCTCGGCCCGGAGGTCCCGGCCCCGGGCGGCCTTCTTGGCCTGGGTGCGGCTCATGGCCCGGCCCGCGCCGTGGGCCGCGCTGGCAAAGGTATGGGCCATGGCGGCGGCGGTGCCCACGCATACGTAGCTGGCCGTGCCCATGTCGCCGGGGATGAGCACCGGCTGGCCCACCGCCCGGTAGCGGCCGGGCAGTTCGGGGTGTCCCGGCCCCAGGGCCCGGGTCGCCCCCTTACGGTGCACGATCAGCTCCTTCTCCTTGCCCTCCACCTGGTGCTTTTCCCGCTTGGCCACGTTGTGGGCCACGTCGTAGACCAGGCCCAGGCCCAGCCCGGCGGGCCCCAGGCCCAGCACCCGGCCCAACACCTCGCGGCAGGCCTGGGCCAAGAGCTGGCGGTTGTTGAAGGCGAAGTTGGCCGCCGCGGCCATGGCCGCCAGATAGTCGCGGCCCACCGGGCTGTCCGGCGGGGCGGCGATGAGTTGGCGGTCCGGCGGGCGCAGGGCGTCGGGGTCCTTGGCCAGGCGCTTGAGGTAGTCGTCGCACACCTGGTGGCCCAGGCCCCGGCTGCCCGAATGGAGCCACAGCACCAAGAGGCCCTGGCTCAGGCCGAAGGCCTCGGCCGCCCGCTGGTCGTAGACCTCTTCCACCACGGCCAGCTCGATGAAGTGATTGCCCGCCCCCAGGCTGCCCGCCTGGCCCCGGCCTCGCTGTAGGGCCCGCTGGCTCACCGCCGCCGAATCGGCGCCGGGCAGGGCGCCCCCGGCCTCGCAAAACTCCAGGTCCGCGGCCGTGCCCTGACCCCGGCCCACCGCCCAGGCCGCGCCCTGCTCCAGGATGCGGGACAGCTCCTTGTCGCCCAGCTGGTGGGCCCCGCCCGCGCCCACCCCGGCGGGCACCGAGGCGGCCAGCGCGTCGGCCAGGGCGATGAGGCGCGGCTCGCCCAATTCCTGGGCCGACAGGCGGGAGCGCAGCAGGCGCACCCCGCAGTTGATGTCGTAGCCCACCCCGCCGGGGGAGACCACGCCCTCGTGGGGATCGAAGGCCCCCACCCCGCCGATGGGGAAGCCGTAGCCTTGATGGGCGTCGGGCATGGCCAGGGCCGGGCCCTGGATGCCGGGCAGGGAGGCCACGCCGCGCAACTGCCCCAGGGTGCCGTCGCCCTCCAGGGCGCGCACCAGCTCGGCGTCGGCATAGACCACCCCGTCGCAGCGCATCCCGCCCTCGCGGGGCAGCCGCCAGCTATAGGCGTCCAGTTGTTGCAGCTTGGCCATGGCGCCACCCAATTTTCACCGCCACCCCAGCACATTCGGCGCAGCCAGGGAGTGCCAGGCAAGGCGTCGGCAAGCGAAAGCCGCAGGCGTAGCCAGAGCTACGTCGAGGCCTGAGCGCCGCCGGCAACGCCGCATGGCGCTTCCTGGCTGCGCCGGGCTAGACATCCAAGATGACCTTTGCCCGCCAGCCGCCGCTACCCTCCGGCTCCACGCTGGCATCATGATAGGTCACCGCCTTGACCGGCTCGTTGGGTTGGTGCCGGCGAAAGTCGGCCGGGATGACCCCCAGGCGCGCCTCCAGGGTGCCGGGGGTTATCTCCGCCACCTTGGCCGCCACGGTGAGTAGCCCCTCGGCGTCCCACAGATAGACCACCTCGGAGAGCAGCTGCACCAACAGCTCGGCGTAGTCCACCCCGGTGAAGCTCACCGGCAGCCAGGCCAGCTCGCCGTCGCGGGGGCCGCTGACCATCAGCTCGGCCAGGGCCGCCGGGGCCTCGGCGAAAAGCCCGGCCAGGCTGTCGGCCCGCACCCACAGTCCCAAATCGGCGGTGTGTTCCAGGGTTCCCGAACCTCGCGTCATGGCCTTACCCCGCGATGGGCGGCGCGCCGCCCTTTAGCGCCAGGTCACCTCCAGGGGCTTGCGCGGAGGTATGCGCTGGTATTTGTATTGAGGCACGCCCAGCATGAGCGCGCCGTAGGGGAGCATGCCCTTAGGCAGGTCCAGGGCCTCGATCATGGGCGGGAAGGTGGCGGCGGCGCGGTTGAAGTAGCCCGCCCAGCAGGCCCCCAGGCCCAGGGTGTAGGCGGCCAGCTCCAGATAGCCCAGGGCCAGGATGCAGGGCGCCGGCACCATGGAGTTCTTGGCCTCGCCATAGGCCACCACCACGTGGGGCGCGCCGCGCAGGATGCGGTCCTTGCCCGAATCCCACACCGCCACCGCTTGCTCCAGGTGCATGGCGGCGGCCAGGGCGGGCTCGTGCTTGATGATGTAACGCATCCAATCGGCCACGATGCCTGCCAGCTCGAGCAACTGCTCGCGGCCCGAGAGCACCAGCCACTTCACCGGCTGCACGTTGTGGCCGCTGGGGGCGTAGCGGGCCATGTCCAGCAGGCGGGCGATGGTGCTCTGCTCCAGGGGCTGGTCCTTGTAGCGGCGTATGGAGCGGCGGCCCTTGAGCAGCTGGGCGATCTGCTCGGGGCTCAGGGGCGGGGCGTCCAGGGGCAGGCACTGGCGGGGGGTGATGCCCCCTTGGCTCAGGGCCGCCTTGGTGCACACCGCCACGCAGTGGCCGCAGTCGATGCACAGCTCCTCGAAGCCCGGCGCCGCGGCGGGGAAGCCGTCGGGCCCGTCCATGGTGATGATGCCTATGGGGCAATCCAGGGCGCACAGCCCGTCCTTATTGCATTTTTCCCGATCGACCACGATGCTCATGTTTCGCTCCCGCCGCTGGTTGTTGCGCGAATGATTGGAATACTTCAGCATAGCATCGACCGGGGCGCGGGGCCAGAGAGAGGGCGCAACCCGGCGCGCGGCCGAAGTCCGGCCGGTGGGGGCCAAAGGCGGGGCGTGGGGCCGTGATGCGCGGCCGGGCGGCTAGGGCTTTTTCTTGCCGGAGTCCTGGTTGGGGCAGTCGCAGTCGTCCACGTTCTTGTCCCCGACCTGAGTGTTGTCGTGCTTGTAGATCTTGACCACGTCGTTGTGGATGCGGGCGTAGCCGCCATCGGGGATGTCGAAATAGTCGGTGCCCCGGCAGGAGTAGCTGCTGGTGAACCAGACCACCCGTCCGGTCCAGCCGGCGCCGTGCTCGCCGTTATAATCGCCATCGGAGGGCACGATAAAGTCGCAGGAGCCCACGAGCACGTCGACTTTTTGCTGGGCGCAGACTTGCTGGTCCACGTGGTTGTACACCGCAAAGGCCTGGGCGGAGGCCGCCGCCAGCAGCAGGAGGGCCAGGCACAAAAAGACAAGGGACAGGCTTTTCATAGTTTTCCCCTCTCCGGATTTTGGTTCGTCCGCCGGAGCTCGGGCTACCGGCGGACCCTGTTCACCATAGGCCGCTGAAACCGGTATTGCAAGCTGGGGATTAGGGGGCGGGGGAAAGAGAGGCATGGTTCAGGCTTACCTCATTCCAGCAATAGCCGTCATTGCGAGGAGCGGCGGCGGGGAGGGTTGGGAAGAAAAAGGCGAGCGTACCGCCGCGACGCAGCAATCTTCCGTTTCCCTTGTCATGCCTGCGCTGGCTGGACAGGGCCTAACCGCTTGCCGGGCCGCAAACCGCCCCGCCTGGGGGGCAGCGAAGATCGCCGCGTCGCATCCCCTGCCGGGATGCTCCTCGCGATGACGGCTATAGCTGAAGGAAGCTAAAGACCGCACGTCCATTCATTCCCAACCGAACATGTCCTCGCTCAGATCCTGCCAGCCGGGATTCATGCCTTCGACCAACTTTTCTTTATTTTTTCGGGACCCACTCTTTAGTTGCTTCTCGCGAGCGATGGCCGATTGAGGATCGTCAAAAACCTCGTAGTAGACCAAACGGCCCGCGTTGTAGCGGCTGGTGAGGCCCTCGGCCGTGCCGTTTTTGTGTTCCCATATTCGGCGTGCCAGGTCGTTGGTGACTCCGGTATAGAGCACTTCGTTGCCTTGGTTGGTAACGATGTAGACGTAATATTGTCGGTGCATGTCCCCCCCAGATTGAGCCTTCAGCGAATAGACCCTACGCACCATTATCAAAAAATGGCCGTCATTGCGAGGCCGGGCAGAGGCCAGCGTGTGGTGGAACAGGATGGATCGGTCTGCCCGGACGCGGCAATCTTCCGTTTCCTATCGTCATGCCTGCGCTGGCCAGACGTGGCCCAATCGTCCGCGAGCCGCAAACCACCCCGCCTGGGGGAAGTCGAAGATCGCCGCGTCGCATCCCCTGCCGGGATGCTCCTCGCGATGACGGCTATGGCTGGATGGGGGAATTCAGAGACGGGCGATGCGGGTTGGCCGGGGCCGGTCCTCAAGCCCAACGATGCCTCTAGAACAAAGCCGCCCGGCCCCTCACGGAGCCGGGCGGCTTTTATCTAGCCTAGTGCTTTGTTCCTAACGCCTACTTCTTGCTGAACACGATCTTGTCGTTCTCCACGTCGGCAACGATGGTGTCGCCGTCGGCGAAGGTGCCGTCCAACAGCTTCACGGCCAGCGGGTCCATGACCTGGGTCTGCAGGGCCCGCTTGAGCGGCCGGGCGCCGTAGACCGGGTCGAAGCCCACCTGGGCCAGATGGCCCTGGGCCGCGTCGCTGATCTCCAGGGCGATGCCCCGCTGGGTCAAGAGCTTGTTGATGCGCTTGGCCTGGATGCCCACGATGGCCTTGATCTGCTCCAGGGTGAGCGCGTGGAAGATCACCACGTTGTCCACCCGGTTGAGGAACTCGGGCTTGAACTGGGAGCGCAGGGCGGCCATCACCGCCTCTTCCATCTGCTCGCGCTGGCCCTCGCCGCTCAGGTCCTGGATGAACTGCGAGCCGATGTTGCTGGTCATGATGATCAGCGCGTTGGTGAAGTCCACCGTGCGGCCCTGGCCGTCGGTGAGCCGCCCATCGTCCAGAATCTGGAGCAAGGCGTTGAACACGTCGGGGTGGGCCTTCTCGATCTCGTCGAAGAGCACCACGCTGTAGGGGCGGCGGCGCACCGCCTCGGTGAGGTAGCCGCCCTCCTCATAGCCCACGTAGCCCGGAGGCGCGCCGATGAGGCGGCTCACGGCGTGCTTTTCCATGAACTCGCTCATGTCCAGGCGCACCATGGCCTGCTCGTCGTCGAACAGGAACTCGGCCAGGGCCCGGGCCAGCTCGGTCTTGCCCACGCCGGTGGGGCCCATGAAGATGAAGCTGCCGATGGGGCGGTTGGGGTCTTGCAGGCCCGAGCGGGAGCGGCGCACCGCGTTGGCCACGGCCACCACCGCCTCGGTCTGGCCGATCACCCGCTGGGCGATGCGCTCCTCCATCTGCAACAGCTTCTCGCGCTCGCCCTCCACCAGCTTGGCCACGGGGATGTTGGTCCAGCGGCTGACCACCTCGGCCACGTCCTCGCTGTCCACCTCCTCCTTGACCATGGCGCCCTTTTCCTCCAGGCTCGCCTGGCGGTCACTGAGCTCCTTTTCCTGCTCGGGCAGCTGGCCGTAGCGGATCTCGGCCACCCGGTTGTAGTCGCCGCCCCGCTCGGCCCGGGCCATCTCGGCGTTCAGCTGGTCGATCTTTTCCTTGGCCGCGCGCACGCCCTCGATGACGTCCTTGTCGGCCTGCCACTGGGCCCGGAGCCCGTCGCGCTCCTCCTTGAGGTCGGCCAGTTCCTTGCGCACGTTTTCCAGGCGGCGCTTGGAGCCGTCGTCGGTCTCCTTCTTGAGCGCCTCCACCTCCACGGTGAGCTGGGTGATGCGCCGCTCCAGGACGTCCAGCTCCTCGGGCAGGGAGTCGATGTCGATCCTCAGCTTGCTGGCCGCCTCGTCGATGAGGTCGATGGCCTTGTCCGGCAAAAAGCGGTCGGTGATGTAGCGGTCGCTCAGGGTGGCGGCGGCCACCAGGGCGCTGTCCTTGATGCGCACCCCGTGGTGCACCTCGTACTTTTCCTTGAGCCCGCGCAGGATGGCGATGGTGTCCTCCACGCTGGGCTCGCCCACCTGCACCGGGGCGAAGCGCCGCTCCAAGGCGGCGTCCTTCTCGATGTTCTGGCGGTATTCCTTGATGGTGGTGGCGCCCACGCACCTGAGCTCGCCCCGGGCCAGGGCCGGCTTGAGCATGTTGCCCGCGTCCATGGCCCCCTCGGCCTTGCCCGCGCCCACCAGGGTGTGCATCTCGTCGATGAACAGGATGATGGTCCCGGCCGCCTCTTCCACGGCCTTGAGCACGGCCTTGAGCCGGTCCTCGAACTCGCCGCGATACTTGGCCCCGGCAATCAGGGAGCCCATGTCCAAGCTGACGATCTTCTTGTCCTTGAGCCCCTCGGGCACGTCGCCGGCCACGATGCGCGAGGCCAGGCCCTCCACGATGGCGGTCTTGCCCACGCCGGGCTCGCCTATGAGCACCGGGTTGTTCTTGGTGCGGCGGCTGAGTATCTGGATAACCCGGCGAATCTCCTCGTCGCGCCCGATCACCGGGTCCAGCTTGCCCTTGGCGGCCAGCTCGGTGAGGTCGCGGGCGAAGCGCTTGAGCGCCTCGTATTTGTCCTCGGGGTTCTGGTCGGTCACGGTCTGGGAGCCGCGGATCTCCTTGAGCACGCTGAGGATGGCGTCGGTGCTTACACCCTGGCCCTTGAGAATCTTGCCCGCCGGGGTGTCCGAGTCGGTGAGGGCCACCAATACGTGTTCAACCGAGACGTACTCGTCGCGCATCTTCTCGGCGATGTCCTGGGCCTGGTTGAGCACCTGGGTGGCCTCGGCCGACAGGTGGGCCTGGGCCGTGGCCCCGCTGGCCTGGGGCAGCTTTTCCAGCGCCTTGGTGGTCTCGGCCAACAGGGCGTTGACGTTGACCCCCAGCTTGCCCAGCACCGGCCGGGCGATCTCCTCGCTGACCTCCAGGAGCACGGCCAACAGATGCACCGGCTCGATCTGGGGGTTGCCCCGCTTGTCGGCCAGGGCCATGGCCCCCTGGAGGATTTCCTGGCTCTTCAAAGTGAATTTATCGAAACGCATATTATTAAAACCTCATCTTGTGAAGGGATTATCGCAAAACCTACCATAAGGTAAGCATCGCCTGGGCCAAGTCAACCCTTCGGCCAGGCTGTCGATTCGCTTTTTTTGGGGCTCGCGGCGGGTGCGGCGTGCCCTGGCGTCTAATTTAGATTGTGGGGCCGGGGAAAGAGGCGAGGCAAGGGGGGCTTTCGGGGATAGCGTAGGTTGGGTAGAGCGAAGCGAAACCCAACAGGTACCTTTTTCAAATCCAGCCAATAGCCGTCATCGCGAGGAGCATCTTGGTAAAGATGCGACGTGGTGATCTTCGACTTACCCCGGGCGGGGTGGTCACGGCGCGTGGCGGTCGGTTTGGCCTTGTCTATTACCAAAGGCATGACGAGGGAAGCGGAAGATTGCCGCGGCCGGGCAGGCCTGACCACCTCGTCCTCCCGCGCCTTGGCCGCTGCCCGGCCTCGCAATGACCTCTATCGGCTGTAATGGGAATCAACGACAGCGTTGGGTTTCGGGCTATGCCCTCTACCCAACCTACACGGTTGCGAGATTTTTTTAGGCTATAGCGTAGGTTGGGTAGAGCGAAGCGAAACCCAACGATTCCTTGCTGCCCCCCCGCCTTCTTGAGCTTGGAAGCGTTGTCGCAGGGCCCGTGCGAATCGCTGTCCCCGTCCTCTCCCGCCTCGGCTTGACAACCCCCGCCCTTCCGTCTATACACATACATACTATAAGTATATTCAAGGGAGAGCGAGATGGCGCTTTGCGGCGACGACCACGCCAAGCTGATCGCCCGGATCAACCGGATCGAGGGCCAGGTGCGTGGGCTCAGGAAGATGGTGGAGGAGGACCGGGACTGCCTGCAGGTGCTCAAACAGGTGGCCGCCGCGGGCGGGGCCCTGCGTTCCCTGGGCGCGCTGATCCTGGAGGACCACCTCCGGGGATGCGTGGCCACGGCCATAAAGACCCGGGACCACGAGAACGAGGCCATCGGGCAGGTGGTGGACATCTTCAACAAGTTCAGCAAGTAGGGAGCGCAGCGTGACCCCGGAAGAAAACAACGCCTACTGCCACACCCACGATTTTCTGGGCGCCTCCCAGGCCCGCCACGAGCGCCGCACCCATCTGGTGATCGCCCTGACCGCGGTGATGATGGTCATCGAGGTGGCCGCCGGGACCATCTTCGGCTCCATGGCGCTGTTGGCCGACGGCTGGCACATGGCCAGCCACGCCGCCGCCCTGTCCATCAGCGCCCTGGGCTACCTGGTGGCCCGGCGACATGCCGCCGACCCCCGCTTCTGCTTCGGCACGGGCAAGGTGGGCGACCTGGCCGGCTTCAGCAGCGCCCTGCTTCTGGGCTTCATCGCGGTGTTCATGGCCTACGAGTCGCTGTTGCGCCTGGTCAACCCGGTGACCATCGCCTTCAACCAGGCCATCCTGGTGGCAATCATCGGCCTGGCGGTCAACCTGATCAGCGCCTTGATGCTCAAGGAGGAGCACCACGGTCACGGTCACGATCATGGGCACGACCACGATCACGACCACCACACCGACCACAACCTCAAGAGCGCCTACATGCACGTGGTGGCCGACGCCCTGACCTCGGTTACGGCCATCGTGGCCCTGAGCGCGGGCAAGTTCTGGGGCTGGGTGTGGATGGACCCGGTTATGGGCATGGTGGGGGCGGCGGTGATCGCCCGCTGGTCCTGGGGCCTGCTGCGCGATACCGGCCGGGTGCTGTTGGACATGAACCTTTCGCCCGAGCCGGCCCGGAGCATGCGCCGCGCCCTGGAAGAAGAGGGCGACGAGGTGAGCGATTTGCACCTGTGGCGCCTGGGGCCGGGCCATCTGGGAGCCATCGTCTCCATCGTGAGCGACCAACCCCGGCCCACGGCGGTCTACCGCGACAAGCTGGCGGGCTTCAAGGAGATATCCCACCTGACGGTGGAGGTGCACCCCCGGGATTAGGCGGCCTGGTAGGGCGGCCTACTTTTTCTTTGGCGGTCGGTCGGGAAGCTGCCCGGCCAGCCAGAGCATCTGGCGGGCGATGCCCCGCATGGCCCGCACCTCGCGGGAGCTGGGGCGGCCCCGCTCGATGACGTTCTTGATGGGGCGGTAGAAGTGCTCGGGGTTGTCGGCCAGGAGGGTGCCGATGGCCACCAAGCCGTCCATGAGGTGGCGGTGCAGGCCCATCATCTCGCCGTGGCTGGCCGGAGTGGGCCCGGCGGCCGGGGTGGTCTCCCGCTCCAGGGCGGCCACGCGCATCTCGTAGGCCATGACCATCACCGCCTGGGCCAGGTTGAGGCTGGAGGCCTGGTCGGTGGGGATGCACACGCTGAGCTGGCAGCGGTCCAGTTGGGCGGTGGTCAGTCCCCGGTCCTCGGGCCCGAACACCAGGGCCACCCGGCCCCCCCGGGCCCAGCGCAAGAGCTCCGGGGCGGCCCGGCGAGGGCTCAGGAGCTCGCCGCGCTTGTAGCCGGTGCGGGCGGTGGTGGCCGCCGCGCCCACGGTGTCGGCCAGGGCCTCGGACAGGCTGGCGTAGGTCTCCATGTCCTGGAGCACCTGGCGGCCGCAGGTGCTGGCCAGGCGGTTCATGGGCTCGTCCCAGGCCCGTTCCGGCTCCACCACCCGGAGGGCTCCCAGGCCCATGTTGGCCACCACCCGGGCGGCGGAGCCGATGTTTTCCGGGAAGCGGGGGCGCACCAGAACCACCACCAGGGCGGAAAGGTCTATGCTAGTACGTGGCGCCATTGAGCCAGGATAACAGAGGCGCGGCTTTTCGTGTAGCCATGGCTACAGACAAATCTAGCAACGTGGCACAATATAGGGTATCAAGACGAGATTGAACGAGACGGGAATCCAGATATTAAGGAGTGACGAATCATGGCCGAATTTGATGCGGACTTTGTAAACACCATAAACCTTCCCGGCCGGATCGGCGTTTTGGCCACGGCCGATGCCGATGGCAAGCCCAACGCCGCCTATTTCGGCAGCCCCCGCCTGAACGAGGACGGCCAGCTGGTCATGGGCATGATGGAAAACCACTCCCTGGCCAACCTGGAGGCCAACCCCTACGCGGTGTTCTTCACCGTCAAGGAGGCTCCGGTGGGCTTCAACACCCCCGGCTGGCGGCTGTACCTGGAGTGCAAGCAGATCGACCGCGAAGGCGAGCTGCTGGCCCAGGTGAAACAAGCCATCGCCTCCGCCGTGGGCGAGGATGCCGCCGCGGGCATCAAGGCCGGGGTGCTCTTCGAGGTGACTCGGGTGCGGCCTTTGGTGGACATGAGCAAAGGCTAACCCCGGCTGCGCAAAACGCCGGCATACGGCGTTGCCGGTATCGCTCGGGCCTCGACGTAGTTCAGGCTACGCCTGCGGTCCTCGCTTACCGGACGCCTTGTCTGCCGGCGTCTTGCTGTGCCGGAACCGGCTGCGCCGGGCCCCGCATGGCGGCGTTGTCGGCCTAGCCGCTCCGACGCCAGTGCTGAAAAAAACGAGCCGTCGGAGGCATGCGCCCTCCGGCGGCTCGTTTTTGGCTCAGTTGATCATGGAGGGGGGGGAGGGCCGGTAGTTGGGGTCCACGCCCCGAGGCTCGTCCACCCTGAAGACAAAGTCCACCCTGACCTTCTGGCCGGGGGCCAGCTTGATCTGGCGCTTGCGAATGCCCATGGGGCCCAGGCTGATTTGCACCTCATAGGTGCCGGGGCTCATCTGGTTGAGTTCAAAGACGCCCCTTTCGCCGGTGAGCGATTCCACCACCAAGCCGTCGTCCAGGTTGGAGGCCCGCACCGACGCCTTTTTCAGGGGCTCGCCGTAGCGGTCGGTCACCGTGCCGGTTATCACCCCGGAGTCGTTTTGGGCCAGGGCCGAACCGGCGAGGCAGAACGTCAAAAGCAGGCATAAGGGAAGCAGCAGACGCAGACGGGACACGTTAACTCCTTTTTATTTAGAACCGCGCGACAAATTTACTACAACCCCACCCCAGGACGCCAGGGTTCCTCTGGGGCTTGGCCCGGCGCCGCGAGGGCCTAGAAGAAATCCGCCTGTCCGATGTTCAGGCGCAGGTAGCAGAACTCCTCGCCCTCCATGAGCCACACCGCCTCGCACTGGGTGGGCAAGAGCATGCCGCCCTGCTTGCGCCAGCCGTCGTAGCGGGCCAGCCAGGGGGTGGGGGCAAAGGAGCCGTCCGGTTGTTGGCGGGGGCGTTGCTCCACCCGGCAGGTGGCGGGCAGGCCCCGCTCGTCAAAGCTGAAGCGGGCCTCCACCCGGCCCGCCTGGTCGTTCAGGATGGCCGTGGCCGCCGCCTCCCCCTCGCCGCGCCAGGTCAGCTCCGGTCCGGGCAGCAGGGCCGGGGGGAACATGGGCGCCTCGGCCAGCCAGCGTTGCAGCGAGCCCAGGTCGAGCTCGGGAGAGGCGGTGGCCCGGGCCAGGGTCAGCCAGCCCCACAGGCGCACCAAGAGGCCCCCCTGGCCCTTGATCAGGCCGTCGCGCACGTACATCGGCAACAGCGGCTTGGCGCTCATGCGGGCCGACCACATGAAGGCCGGGGGCCGCAGGCACCACACCTGGCGGCCGGTCCACTTTTGCCAGGGGCCGTTGGGGTTGAGCCGGATGCTGCCGCTCATTTTGGCTCGGGCCAGGCGCAGCGGGCCGCCCGCCTGGGGCAGGGCCTGGCCCAGGTAGCGGGCCACGGGCTCGGGCAGGGCCGCCAGGCTCTCGGGTTGCCAGGCGATGCCCTGGGCCACCCGCTCCAGGGTGGTCTGGGACTCGTTGAATTGGCGGTAAGTGCGCCGGCCCCCCCACCAGCCCAGCCCGGCGGCCAGCAGGGCCAGACCTATGATTATCGCCAAGATGTAGAACACGTTGCCTCTTTTCGGCTCCCGGCCTTCAGGCGGCCAGGGAAGCGATCCATTCCTGGGTGGCCAGCACCTGGGCGAAGCGGGCCGCCTGGGTTACCAGGATGGCCCGGTGCAGCTCCTCGGCGCTTACCCGCCCCGCGTAGTTGGCCATGTCCAGGGTGCCGGTGGCGTCCGAGAGGAACTCCACCTTATAGCCCCGGTGAAAGGCCTGGCGGCTGGTGGTGTCGCAACACATCTGGGTCATGTAGCCGCAGATGGCCACCGTGTCCGCTCCCACCCGCTCCAGCCAGGGGCCCAGATCGGTGCCCGTGAAAGAGCCGGGCAATTGCTTGGCGATGAGCACCTCGCGGGGCCGCTTGGCCACCTCGGGGTGCAGCTCCCAGCCGGGGCCGTGGGGGGTGAACACCGGAACCTTGGGGTCGGCGGACTGGTGTTGGATCACCGCCACCGGCACCCCGCTGCGGGCCGCCGCGTCCATGGCCGCCAGGATGCGCTCCAGGCTGCCGGCGGGGTGGCTCACGGGCAAGGCTCCGCTGAAATACTCCATCTGCACGTCTATTACCAAGAGGGCTCGGTTCATGTCGGCTCCTTGACAGGGTGGGTCAGGGGAAGGGTAGCAGAGCGGCGGCGGCTTTGCCGGAAAAATAACACGGGTTTGTCCTGGGAGATACGGACCTCCCCAATGGCGAGCAAGGCGCTGGTGTTTGACGCTAAATAGAAATTGCCTCTAGAATATAGGCGTATGCATAGATGGCAATAATACCAAGGGTAGGCCCAAGGAGGTTCAAATGCCCAAGGAACAGAAGGTCGGCTGCGCCCGTCCCACCGGAGGGGTGGTGGGAGAGGCGCCCCCGGACGCAAGCGAAAACAAACCGGCCCCCGCCGCCCAGGAGGTGAAACCCATGGTCCAGGTAGGCAAAAAAGCTCCCGATTTCACGGCACCCTGCTATTACCAAGGCAAGTTCGCCTCGGTGCAGCTCTCCGAATACCTGGGCAAATGGGTGGTGCTGTGCTTCTACCCCGGCGACTTCACCTTTGTCTGAGCCACCGAGATCTCGGCGGTCGCCGAGAAGTATCCCGAGTTCCAGAAGCTGGGGGTGGAGGTGCTCTCCGTGAGCGTGGACTCCATGTTCGTGCACAAGATGTGGGAGCAGCATGAGCTGTCCAAGATGGTCTCCGCCGGGTCCATTCCCTTCCCCATGCTCTCCGACGGCGGGGGCAAGGTGGGCCAGGTCTTCGGGGTCTACGACGCCGACGGCGGCGTGGACGTGCGGGGCCGTTTCCTCATCGACCCCGACGGGGTGATCCAGGGCTACGAGGTGCTGGCCCCGCCGGTGGGGCGCAACGTGGCCGAGACCCTGCGCCAGATCCAGGCCTTCCAGCTGGTGCGCCAGAGCAAGGGCTCCCAGGCCACGCCCAGCGGCTGGCGCCCCGGCAAGGCGGTGCTCAACCCCGGCGAAGACCTGGTGGGCAATGTGTGGAAGGAGTGGAAGGTGCCGATGGCCTTCGACTAGGGTGATCTATGCGGCTTCGCCATACGCCCGTGGGCTGCGTTGCCGGCGTCGCTTAGACCTCGGCGTAGGTAGACTACGCCTGCGGTCTGCGCTCGCCGGACGCCTTGCCCACGAACCCCTGGCTGTGCCGCGGGGAGAGTATTAATAGCGTAGGTTGGGTTGAGCGAAGCGAAGCCTAACAAATCCATTGTCGTTGCGAGGAGCGAAGCGACGAAGCAATCTCTGCCCCGGCAAGATGGCTTCGCCTGACAACCCTCAAAAATAAACGGGCTCCCGGTGGATCGACCCACCGGGAGCCCGTGTTTTTCTCTTTGGCTGTCTGGCGCAGCCGGACCTCCTACAAATTCTTCCTGGCCCCGCCCAGTTTGAGCTCGCCCTTCTTGCGCAGGCGAACTGACTTGGGGGTCACCTCCACCAACTCGTCCTCGTTGATGTACTCCATGGCCTGCTCCAGGGTGAAGCGCCGGGGCGGCACCAGGCGCAGCGCCTCGTCGCTGGCCGAGGCCCGGATGTTGGTGAGCTTCTTCTCCTTGGTGATGTTCACCGCGATGTCCACCGGCCGCGAGTTCTGGCCCACGATCAGCCCGGGGTAGGAGGGATCGCCGGGGTCCACGAAGATGGAGCCCCGGGGCTGCAAATGGAAGATGGCGTAGGCCACCGCCTTGCCCATGCGGTCGCTGACCAGGGAGCCGTTGCTGCGCCCGGCGATCTCCCCGGCGTAGGGGGTGTAGCCGATCACCAGGGTGGTGAGGATGCCGGTGCCCCGGGTGTCGGTGAGGAACTGGCTGCGGTAGCCGATGAGCCCCCGGGTGGGGATCTCGAACTCCAGGCGCACCCGGCCCTTGCCGTTGTTGAGCATGCGGGTCATCTTGCCCCGCCGGGCCGAGAGCTTCTCGGTGACCACCCCCACGTACTCGTCGGGCACGTCCACCACGGCCAGCTCCAGGGGCTCGCTGGTCACCCCGTTCACCTGTTTGGTGATGATCTGGGGCTTGGACAACGACAGCTCGAAGCCCTCCCGGCGCATGGTCTCCACCAGCACCGCCAGTTGCAACTCGCCCCGGGCGCTCACCTTGAAGGAGTCGCTGGTCTGCCCCGGCTCCACCCGGATGGAGACGTTGTACAGGGTCTCTTTTTCCAGGCGGGCCTTGATCTGGCGGGTGTTGACCATCTTGCCCTCGCGCCCGGCCAGGGGCGAGGTGTTGATGGAGAAGTCCATGGACATGGTGGGCTCCTCCACGTGGATGGCCGGCAGGGCGCGCGGGTCGGCGGGGTCGGCCAGGGTGTCGCCGATAAAGGCCTCCTCCACGCCGGCCACCGCCGCGATATCCCCGGCGGTTACCTCATCCACCGAAAGCCGTTGCAGGCCCTGGTAGGTGTAGACCTGGGTCAGGCCGAAGTTGCCCGCGTCCTCGCCCTTTTTGAGCAGGGTGATCTCCTCCCCGGCGGTGAGGCTGCCCGAAACCACCTTGCCCACGGCGATGCGCCCCACGTAGTCGGAGTAGTCCAGGTTGGTCACCAGGAACTGCAGGGGCGCCTCGGGGTCGTAGGTGGGGGCGGGGATGTGCTCCAGAATGGCCTCGAACAACAGCTTGAGGTCGTTGCCTTGGCCCTCGGGGCTGCTCAGGGCGATGCCCGCCTTGGCGTTGGTGTAGAGGATGGGGAACTCCAACTGCTCGTCGTCGGCCCCCAGGTCTATGAGCAGGTCGTAAAGCTCGTTCTCCACCTCGGCGATGCGCCGGTCCGGGCGGTCGATCTTGTTGATCACCGCGATCAGCGGCAGGCCCTTTTCCAGGGACTTGGAAAGCACGAAGCGGGTCTGGGGCAACGGGCCCTCCGAGGCGTCCACCAACAGCATCACCCCGTCCACCATGTTCAGGGTGCGCTCCACCTCGCCGCCGAAGTCGGCGTGGCCGGGGGTGTCCACGATGTTGAGCTTCACCCCCTGGTAGGTCACCACCGTGTTCTTGGCCATGATGGTGATGCCCTTTTCGCGTTCCAGGTCCATGGAGTCCATGACCCGCTCGGCCACCTGCTCGTTGTCGCGGAACACCCCGCTCTGCCAGAGCATGGCGTCCACCAGGGTGGTCTTGCCGTGGTCAACGTGGGCCACGATGGCCAGGTTGCGCAGGTCCTCGCGCGTGCTTCGATTCTTGCTCATATCTTTATGCCGGGGGATTTTCGTCGGAAAATCCCGCCGTTCCTTCCGTTCGGTGCAAAAGTACAATGAATGGGCTGTTTCATATCAGAAGGAGGGGACTTGCGCCCCATGTTTTCTCGGCCCGCTCAAAATGTCGGCCAAGCGCCACGGAAGGGTGGGGAGCCGCTGGAGAGGGCTTGCTCCCCGCTCCCTTGCTTTACAGCAATAGCCGTCATCGCGAGGAGCATCCCGGCCGGGGATGCGACGCGGCGATCTTCGCTTTCCCCCAGGCGGGGCGGGAGGTGGCGCGGCGGGCGGTGGGGCCGTGTTCTGCTAGCGCGGGCATGACGAGGGAAGCGGAAGGTTGCCGCGGCCGGGCAGGAGCGGCGGCCTGCTTCGCCCGAGTGCTGAACTCTGCCCGGCCTCGCAATGACGGCTATTGGCTGGAAACAGGGAGCTTGTTTTGGTGGGAAAGGCGGGAGCTCCTGCTTCGGGCAAAGATTGCTTCGTCGCTACGCTCCTCGCAACGACAACGAGGCTGGTCGGGCTTCGCGGCGCTTTGCCACCAGGCAGGCGATGTAGGGGGGGTACCCCCGCCCTCTTGTTCCCTTTATCCGCGCCTCACCCCTAGGCGGCCCCCAGGCGCTCGAAGCGGAAATCGCAGCACTCCCCGCCCCGGGCCAGGGTTTGGCTGCGCTTGAAGGCCACCCCTATCTCGGCGCAGGCCTGGGGAAAGTAGATGTCGTCGGCATGGCAACTGGGCAGGCAGGCCCGCCCCACCCCCAGGGCCTGGGGTATGGCGTACCAGGCGCAAAAGGAGCAGTTCATCTGAAAGGCCTGGTCGGTGTTTTCCACCACGTGGTAGACGTGCGCCCCGGCCTTCTGGTCGGCCTGGGCCATGGCCACGAAGTAGGCCTTCCAGGCCTCCCAGGGATCGTCGCAGCGGTTGAAGTCCGCGGGCGAGGGGAAGATGGCCGGATAGGCGATTTCGGCCACCTGGGCCATGATCTCATCAAGGATTTCAACGGCCTGGTCCGGGCCCGCGATAGTGGCCAGGGCGGCGTACATGGCCGCGAACTCGATTTGCGACGCGATGAATCCCTGGTTGTTCATCTCCGGAGGCAGGGCGTCGCTCAGGTCTTGGCGCGACATCTTTCTGGTCCGCACGGCGCAGAGCAGCAAAAAGCGCAGCATCTTGAAAAAGCCCAGGCGCTGTTGGATTATCTTCTTGCCCGCCGCCTCGATGGCGCGGCTTTGCTCCTTGGGAATGGCCAGGCTCATGTCGCTCAGGGCCACGCCGAAGTTTTTAAGCTCAGCTATCCGCATCCGGCCCCTCTTCCTGCTTGGGCGGCTTGTCTCCCCCCTCGAACCAGTGCTCCACCCGCCACACCCCCGGCTCGATGATGCTGCGGCTGTAGGGGCCCAGCTTGCCGAAGACCTTGAGCATGGCCTTGTTGGAGCCGAAGGACACCGCCCAGAAGCCGGGCACCCCCTTGGCCTTGGCGTAGGAGGTCAGGTGATCCTGCAGCACCGTGCCCAGGCCGGTGCCCTGGAAGTCGTCGTGCACCACGTAGGCTACCTCGGCCAGGCCGGTGGGGTCGCCCAGGCTGTAGCGGCCCACTCCCACGATCTTTTCCTGGCCGATGGGCCCGGTGGTGGCCACCAGGGCCATCTGCTGGGTGTAGTCCAGGTTAACCAGGTCCTGGGCCATGATGTGGGGCAGGGCCCGGACCGGGCGGAAGTAGCGGTTGAAGATCGTCTCGTCGCTGTGGGAGTAGAACAGCTCCTGCATCAGGACCTCGTCGGTGGGCTTCACCGGGCGGATATGCACCGACACCCCGCCCTTGAGGGCCACGTCGGCCTCGGCCCACTCGGGGTAGAGGTCCACGTCCGAGACGTGCAGCACCTGGTCCGGGTAGAGGTAGGCGTCGGCCTTGGCCTGGCTGAGCAGCTCGCCCCGGTGGCGGGGGTGGGCGATGTTGATCAGGGCCAGGGCCCGCTCGCGGATGGAGCGGCCGTGCAGATAGGCCACCCCGTACTCGGTGACCACGTAGTCCACGTCGCCCCGGGTGGCGATGACCCCCGCCCCCTCGGCCAGGTGGTGCACGATGCGGCTGGTGGCCCCGTCCTTGCTGGTGCTGGGCAACACGATGATGGAGCGGCCGCCCTTGCTCATGGCCGCGCCCCGGATGAAGTCCAGCCGCCCCCCGATGCCCGAGTAGAAGTGGTAGCCCTCCGACTCCGAGGAGACCTGGCCCGAAAGGTCGGCCTGCAGGGCGCTGCCGATGGAGACCATGTTGTCGTTTTGGGCGATCTCCAGGGGGTTGTAGACCTGGTCGCTGGGCAAAAACAAAAAGTTGGGGTTCAGGTCCACGTAGTCGTACATGGCCCGGGTGCCGATGCAAAAGGTGCACACCGAGCGGCCGGGCAGGTGGGTCTTGGCCTGGTTGTTGATCACCCCGCTGTCGATGAGCTCCATCATCACGTCGGAGACCACCTCGGTGTGCAGGCCCAGGTTGCGCTTGTCCTTCAGGTGGCTCAACACCCCGTAGGGGATGTGCCCGTAGCCGATGTGCAGGGTGTCGCCGTCCTTGATGAGCTTGGCCACGTTGGCCGCGATCTTCTCGCCCACCTCGTCCAGGCCGGGGTAGGGGAACTCGCGTATCTCCTCGTCCAGCTCCACGAACACGTCGATGTCGCTGACCCTCAAGAAGGAGTTGCCCATGGTGCGGGGCATGTTGCGGTTCACCTGGGCGATGACTAGATCGGCGCTTTCCGCCGCCGCCCGCGACACGTCCACCCCGATGCCCAGCGACACGTAGCCGTGCTTGTCCGGGGGGGTCACCTGGATCAGGGCCACGTCCAGCTCCAACTGGCGGGAGCGGAACAGCTTGGGGATCTGGTGCATGAACACCGGGGTGTAGTCGGCCCGGGCGCTGGCCACCGCCTGGCGGGTGGCGTGGCCGATGAAAAAGGCGTTGTGGCGGAAGCGCCGGTCGAAGCGCCGGTCGGTGTACTCGGCCTTGTCCAGGGTCACGAAGTGCAGTATCTGCACGTCGTGCAACTCGTCGGCCCGCTCCATGAGCGCGGCCACCAGGCCCCGGGGCTCGGCGCAGGAGGTGCCCACGAACACCCGCTGCCCCCGCTTGACCGCCTTTACCGCCCGGGCCGGGTCCTTGAGCCGCTCTTGGTAAATCTCTCGCCAGGACATGGTTGCGCCCTCCCGCCTTAATTAACTTATTAACCTATCACGGCGCGTGGCGGGGGGGAAGGGGCCGCCGGCCCGATGGCTGGCCGGACCGGCGGCCGATGGAAAGGAGAGGGCGGGTCGGGGGCGGGGTCAGGAGAAAAGCGGGGTGGTGAAAATCCCCTGTGACAAGGTTCGGCCCCGCGGATTGCCGCTGGCGGTCCGTCGGGTCACTGCGCCGCCCCTTGCTCGCCGAGGGCGACCATCAACAGCGGGTAAAGCTCGTCGGTGATGGACACCAGGGGGTCGCTGGCGTCCAGGGTCTGGAACTCCCAGGTAACGGCTTCCAAGGCCTCGTCGTCGTCGGCCGCATTTATCTCGGCCGCCTTGCTGGCGTAATAGACCATGATCCCCTTGAACAGCCATCCCTGAAGGGTGGCCAGGCGTTGCAGGATGGCCCTGGCCGCCTGTTTTTGCTCCTCGGCGGCGGTGTCCGATCCGGCCACCTCCTTGGCGGTGTCGCGGAATTCGCGGGCGCTGGACTGCCAGGCCAGGCTGTAGCGGCTGTCGGAATAGGCCTGGTAAGCCGCCTGCAGCTTGGCCAGCGCGGCGGTCTTCTTGGCCTCCAGGTCTTCCACCACCTGGGTCAGCTCGCCATCCACGTAGCGGTATCTTCCCAGCTCGATCATGGGGCCGGGGATGACGGCGTAGCCCAGGGCCTCCATGCGCGACACTTCGTCCGGATTGGGCCCAAGGAAAACCTGCTCTATGGCTCCGGTGGCGGGGTCGTAGGCGTGCAGCATCATCTAACCTCCTTCTACCGGCCGGCCAGGCCGGATGGGATCATCGCCCCATGCAAAATAATCGCCGCGTTGTATACGCTGCTCGTGGTGCATTTCCATTTGATTTGCTGGGCCGAAGTGGTCATGAGGATGCCGCTGATCAACCCCTGGTTTTGGAAGACGGTGCCCACGCTGAGCGGCGCCGCCGAGCCGTTGTCGGCGTTATAGGCTGAAATCGACCCGCTGGAGGCGTTGATGTAGATGGCCACTATGGCGGCCATGTTGCCCAGCGCCGGCAGGCTCAGGGAGAAGGCCGTGGCGGAAGTGGGGGGGGAGGTGGTGGAAATCTCGGTGATGGAATCCACCAGGGACCAGACGCCCCCGCCAACGAAAAACCGCCGGATGTTGCCCGAAGCGTCGGTTCTCAGCCAGCCGATCACGCGGTCGTTGCCGCAATACCAGCCCAGATAGGTGTCGCTCCAGGTGGGGGCGGTGGCGGTCAGGGATACCTGGGCCAGGCCGAAGGTGCGCCCGGAGGAGGGGGCGCCGGCCTTGATATATTGATTGGTGTTGGCCCCGAGGCCGCTTAGCCCGCTTACCGTTATCGTGGACGCGGCGGCGTAGAGCTTGCCCAGAATATCGATCGCGCCGCTGGTGACGGTGAAGCTGGAGGCGCTGGCGTATTGAAATAACAGCCCAGCGATATAGCCTTTCGGGCTGCCGGCCACCGCCCCCCCTTCGGTGAGCTGCACCACCGAGCCGTCGCTCTCGCCCCGGTAAAACAGCTCGGGCCCGCCCCCGGCGTCCTTGCTGTAGAGCGCGCCTTCGTCCAGGCCGGTGGCGGGGTCGCCGGCCTGCTCGGGCAGGGTGAGCGCGCGGTGCTTGCCGGCGTTGTCGTGCTCGGCCAGCATCAGGCGGTTCAGGGTGTCCGACTTGGTGGGGTGGTCCGCGCCGACCATCTCCTCGTCGTATTGGATTCTCAAATCCGACATGTCTTTCTCCTAATAGTCGTTGCGGTCCCGGTCTCCCCCGGCCACCAGCGAGCCGTCGGCCAGGCCGCTGCCGTCGGCCAGGGCGGCCAAGGTCTTGTAGAGCCCGCTGTCCAACAGGGTGTAGGTGATGGTCCCGGCGTCCAGGTCCGGCTCCAGGCCCAACACCCGCACGATCTGGTTCTTGAGGGGCCGTCCCTGGGGGTCCATGAGCCAGGACAGGCCGAAAAGCAGAGCGTCGCCCTTTTCCAGGGGCAGGTTGGCCAGGGAGTTTTCCCGGCAGGTGATGATCCGGCGGGGCCGCCCCAACAGATCCACCAGGCGCGAGGACACGGTGCGGGCCACCGGGGCGGCGCGCACCCAGTTCAGCTCCAGGCCGACGGCCACCAGCCCGTAGAGGCCCTGGGCCTTGAGGTCCTGGGTTTCCACCCCGTCGAAGAAGGCCTGGTACTCCTTGGCGGCGAAGTTGTAGGCGTAGCTGGCCGGGGCCCGGTTGGCCAGGTCGGCCAGCTTGGCCTGCACGCCCAGGCTGTCCAGGTCGCCCTGGCGCAGCTGGGCGGCCACCTCGCTTGCGCTCAGCGAGCCGGCCCCCAGGTCCAGGAACACCTTGAGCCGCCCGTCGCCGCCCAGCCACCAGGATCCCAGAAAGTCGGCCAGGAGGCTGGTTAACAGGTTGCCCAGGGAGGCCTCCTTCTGGATCACCCCGGCGGCGGCGTAGCCCAGGGACTCGGCCCTGGCCCGCGCCCGGCTGAAGGCGCTCTGGTCCAGTTCCGCGGGGTCCGCCCCGGCCAGGTTGAGCAAAACCTCGCGCACGATCTCCACCGGATTGGCGATGAGTCCGTCGCTCTGGTCGGCCCGGCCCTGGGCCCGCACGGTTATGGGCTCCCGGGACTTGGCGTCCTCGCCGAAGGTGGCGGTGGCGATGAGCCCCCGGCCCTGATAGTCGTGGGCCAGGTCCAGGGCGTAGTCGCCGGGCGATATCTGGTCGCCCTCGCGGTCGTAAAGGCTCACCACGTTGCCGGCCGCCAGGGACCTGAGGGCGTGCCCGGCCAGGGCGTAGACGAAGTCGTCCTTGTCCAGGCACACCGCCTCCCACAGCCCGCCCTCGCCCCCCAGGCTCATGTCGCCCAGGACCAACGGCAGCAGGGCGGCGTCCTTGCGCGGGGCGGGGTAGTCCCCCGCCCGCCTCAGTTGCAGCTTGGCGTCCAGGTCGAGCATCACAGGGCCTGCAGGGTTAGGGTGAGGCGGGTCTCGTTGAGGCTGTAGGCGCTGACCTTGCCCCGGTAGCGGCGCAAATAGTCCCGGCCGGGGATGCCCGGCCAGCCCACCATCAGCTCGCCCACGGCCCCCAAGAGGTTTTCCCGGGCCTCCAGGCGGCTGAAGACCAGCGATCCGCTATCGTTGGCCAGGGTGACGCTCAGGCTGTCGGCCTCCTCCTGGCGCAGCCCTGCCAAGACCTCGCCCCCGGCGGTGAGGGTCTCGCGCAGCTTGCCCAAGGCGAGCACCCGGGCCCCCCGCTCCAAGAGAGTCAGGCTGCCCTGCCCGGCGCTGCGCGAGCCGTCGGCCAGGAACCGGCCGTCGGCCAGGGTGGGGGCGGCCAGGCCCAACTCTTCGTCGCGGGGGTGGCGGGAGGCGTAGACCCGCTGGCCAAAGGCGTTGACCAGGCTGAACAAGAGCACCGGCTTGAGGCCCCGGTCGCGGCGGGCCCGGTTGAACTCCTGGCTGATCTCAAACATCGGTTCTCACCACCTCTTGCAGGCTCAGGCCCAGGTTCCAGCGGCCGCCGGGGGCCCGCTGCCGGGACAGCTCCGCGCCGGGCAGGCCATAGAGGGTCTGGCCGGGGTCGGACTCAAAGGGGGTGAAAAACAGGGGGCGCAGGCCGCCCTCGCCGCCCGCGTGGGTGGCACAGAGCATCGCCTCCAGCCCGTCCACGTCGGCCTGGGCCAGGCGGGCGAACTCCAGTTGGTAATAGGCGGCCAGGGCCCCGCTGCTGCCCGCCACCTTGCCTCCCGCCCCCTTGAGCAACTGGCGGGTGGCCGCGCGGCCCTGGGTGTAGGCGGCCCGAAAGGTGCGCTGGGGGGCGAAGCTGTCGCCCAGGTAGAACAGGCTGGCCCGCAGCAGGCCCTCGGGGTTGGCCGGGTCGTCCAGCTCCAGGCGCCAGTAGCGGTGGGTGGCGTCCAAGAAGCACACCAGGTGGGGCCGGGTGAGCGCGGGGGTGGCCGCCACCACCCCGTCCCCCGGGGCGAAGCTCCAGGCCGGGTCGCCGGGGATGTCGGAGGCCCGCAGGGTGAGGGAGGCCGCGTCGCTCAGGTTGTGGTCGGCCAACACCAGGGCCCGCACTCGCCGGGCCTGGCCCAGGTCCGCTCCGATCCACTGCCCGGCGCAGGCGGTGGCTCGCCAGGCGTTGTCGCGGTCGCGGTCCATGAGCGCCTGGGGCCCCTGGCGGCCGGTGGCCAGGATGCTCCAGCGGTCGCCCCGGTAGAAATCCTTCCCCGGTCCGGGCACCCACTTGATCCGCACCCCGTCGGCCAGGGTGAGAAGGCTCACCGAGGTGTCCACGCCCGTGGCCTCCCAGGCCCCGGCGCTCTGGCGCTTCCAGCGGAAGGTGGCCAGGCCCACCTCGGACCCGGCGGTCACCGAGTCGATCTCCACCACCACCACCTGGTCCAGGTCGCCGGTGTGCTCCCCGGCGGCCAGGCAGGTGGCCGAGCCCAGGGCCTCGGCGGCGGGCAGGCCCACCATGCCGGGCCTGGCGCTGGAAACCCCCAAGGCCTGGGGGCCGGGGATGAAGTTGTCATACATAAAGCGGCAAGTGCTCATGCGCTCCTCCGGGCTGGGGGCCGGCCGATGTTGCAGTGGAGCCTAGATGAGGCCCCGGCGGGGGCCCAGCGCTGGGGCGCACAAAAGTATTTCCTTGCCCGGTCCCCTGGTTTGCGCATGGGAGCGGGCGGCGCTAAGATTGTTTTTTATTTGCCGAAACGGGAGAAGGCCCATGGCCAGGGACAAGGCGGTGACCATCTTCAAGACCCCCGGCTGCGGCCACTGCCGGGCGGCCAAGGAGTTTTTCGCGGCGCGGGGGTTTCGCATTGAAGAGGTGGACGTGACCGCCTCCATGAGCGCCAAGCGCCGCATGGCCCGCCTGGCCCCCGGCGCGCGGGTGGTGCCGGTCATCGCCTATGACGACGAGGTGGAGGTGGGCTGGCGGCCCGATTACTGGCGCAAGCGCCTGGGAGGAAAATAATGAAGCCGCGCATCGCCGTTACCCTGGGCGACCCCGCCGGAGTGGGGCCGGAGATTGTGGCCCGCTTGTGCGCCCATGCCCCCACCCTGGAGCTGGCCGAGCTGATCGTGGTGGGCCAGCGCCGCCTGCTGGAGGCCGGGGCCCGCTCCTGCGGCCTGCCCGCCCCGGCGGTGGAGGTGGTGGAGGTGGGCCAGTTGCTCAAGATAACCCCCGGCCTGCCCAGCCCGGCCAGCGGCAAACTGGCCGGCGGCTTCGTGGAAAAGGCCCTGGAGCTGGTGCAGGCGGGCGAGGCGGCGGCCATGGCCACCGCGCCCATCAGCAAGGAGGCCCTGCAGGCGGCGGGCTATTCCGACACCGGCCACACCACCCTGCTGGCCCGGCGCACCGGCACCGAGCGCCCGGTGATGATGCTGGCCGGCGAGCGCCTCAAGGTGGTGCTGGTGACCATCCACAAGGCCATGCGCGATGTGCCGGGCCTGCTCAGCGTGGAGGGCATCGTCCACACCGCCCAAGTGACCCACGACTCACTCGAGCGCTACTGGGGCATCGCCGCCCCGCGCCTGGCGGTGTGCGGCCTCAACCCCCACGCCGGGGAGCACGGCCTGTTCGGCGACGAGGAAGAGCGCATCATCGCCCCGGCGGTGGAGGAGCTAAGGGCGGCGGGCGTGGACGCCGTGGGCCCCCTGCCTCCGGACACCGTGTTCTGGCGGGCCACCCGGGGCCACTTCGACACGGTGGTGTGCATGTACCACGACCAGGGGCTCATCCCCCTGAAACTGCTGCACTTCGAGGACGGGGTCAACGTGAGCCTGGGCCTGCCCATCATCCGCACCAGCGTGGACCACGGCACGGCCTACGACCTGGCCGGAACCGGCCAGGCCAACCCGGCCTCCATGATCGCGGCGGTGCGCATGGCCGCCCAGATGGCCATGGCGGGCGATTAAGGACAGAACCAGCCGGGGCATGGGTTGGGTGAGCGCTGCGAAACCCAACCCGCGCCCCACTTATTTTCTCGCTCCCACCCCCACCCTGGCCCTACGGTATAATTTAGGTAAAACACACGCCAGCGGTCCGGGCTCGCCTTTGGCCGGCCACCTGGTGAAACGGCCTGAAAACCCATCAGAAGCGCTGGAGGGATATGCAGACGATGTTGAGCACCAAGCGAAGCGGAACCTGGCGTTGGGCCGGCAAGCTGTGCTGTCTGGCCCTGGCCGCCACCCTGGCGCTGCCGCCCGTGGCCCTGGCCCGCGACTACCAGGGCGAGCAGGGCTATGAGTCGCAGGGCAAGCCCCAGGAATCCAAGGGCCACAAGGGCGAGGGACACCAACAGCAGCAATATCAGGGGAAGCCCAGCCACAACCAAAAGGGCTCTCCGCAGCAATATCAAGGCAAGCCTAATTACGACCAAAAAGGCTCTCCGCAGCAATACCAGGGCAAGCCGGGCTACAACCAAAAGGGCGCCCCGCCGCAGTATCAGGGCAAGCCGGGGTACAACCCCAAGCAGAAGTACCCCCAGGGCCATAACTACCAGCGGCCGCCCCAGAACAAGCAATACAAGAGCTACTACGGCAACCACCCCCGAGTGGTACCCAAGATGCCGCCCAAGCACACCACCTACGTGTACAAGGGCAACCGCTACTATTATTACGGCGGGCGCTACTACCGGCCCTACCGCGGCGGGGGCTACGTGGTGGTGCGGCCTCCCGTGGGCTTCTACGTGCCGATCCTGCCCCTCGGCTTCGTAACCCTGCTGGTGGCGGGCATCACCTATTACACCTTTGCCGGCATCTACTACCGCGCCTCCTCCGGCGGCTACGTGGTGGTGAACGCCCCGGCCGGGGCGGTGGTCAGCTCTCCGGCGGCCCCGGCGATAGGAGCCCCCTCCGCGCCCATCGGCCAAGCGGTGGTGATGGCCCCGTTGCTCAATGTGCGCACCGGGCCGGGCATGAACTACCCGGTGGTGACCACGGTGATGCAGGGCTACAGCATCAACGTCTACGGCTCGGCGCCGGACTGGCTCTACGTGCAGGCGCCCAACGGCCAGTTCGGTTGGGTGGCCCAGGGCTACACCAACTACAACCCCGGCCCCGTGCCCAGCGGCTAGGGCGGGCGAACGAAGTCATCCACGCCAGGAGGCCGCGCAGGTTAACCCCGCGCGGCCGCCGCGACACGGCAATCCCTGGCCTTGGAAGATGCCGCTCGCCATACCTTCCGCCCGCCCCCAGGCCATCACCCCCGCCGCGACGCGGCAATCTTTTGTTTCCATCGTCATGCCCAGGTACGGGAGAAAAGGCTCCCTGGCGACGAGTTGTTTCTAAACTTTGACAACACACGTTGAGTATTGCGCTCGGATGGTGCATAATATCGCCGAGTGGCGGCGGCGAGGCCCCGCACCCGGTGATGGCCGTAACCAGTTGATCTTTCACCCAACCGCCGCTATAAACCAGCGATCCGCTAAAATTTGGGGTGCGCGTTCGGCTTGGCGGCCTTAACTTTATAACTATTCGCCCCGCCCGAGGAACATCCCCCAAGGGGCGGGACGGCCATATAGCATTGTGTAGGTTGGGTAGAGCGTAGCGAAACCCAACGATTCCATTAGGTTCCGCCACGAGGCGGGCCGCGTAAAACGCAAGGTTGAAACGTAGCTCTTCATGCTTAAGAACATCACCGTCCGGGGCGCCCGGCAACACAACCTGAAGAACATCGACGTGACCATCCCCCGCGACAAGCTGGTGGTGGTCACCGGCCTGTCCGGCTCGGGCAAGTCCACCCTGGCCTTTGACACCATCTACGCCGAAGGCCAGCGCCGCTACGTGGAGTCGCTGAGCGCTTACGCCCGCCAGTTTCTGGAGCGCATGGACAAGCCGGACGTGGAGGCCATCGAGGGCCTGAGCCCGGCCATCGCCATCGAGCAGAAGACCACCTCCAAGAACCCCCGCTCCACCGTGGCCACGGTCACCGAGATCTACGACTACCTGCGCCTCTTGTACGCCCGGGCCGGCACCCCCTACTGCCCCCAGTGCGGCAAGCAGATCCGCTCCCGCTCGCCCCAGGAGATCGTGGACCAGCTCATGGAGTTGGGCGAGGGCGGCCGCCTCACCCTTCTGGCCCCGGTGATCACCCAGCGCAAGGGCGAGCACAAGGGCGTGTTCGCCCGGCTCATGAAGGACGGCTTCGTGCGGGCGAGGGTGGACGGCAAGCTGGTGGAGTTGGCCGAGGCCCCCGACCTGGAGAAAAACAAGAAGCACAGCATCGAGGTGGTCATCGACCGCATCGTCATCAAGGACAGCGTGGCCCGGCGGCTCACCGACAGCGTGGAGCTGGCTCTCAGGATGGGCGAGGGCCTGCTGCTGGCCTGGGTGCATGGCCAAGGCGGCGAGCCCGACCGCGAGGAGCTGTTCAGCGAGCGGCTGGCCTGCGACGCCTGCGGCATCAGCCTGCCCGAGCTGACCCCCCAGATGTTCTCCTTCAACTCGCCCCAGGGCGCCTGCCCGGCCTGCGACGGCCTGGGCACCCGGGTGTTCTTCGACCCCGAGCTGGTGGTGCCCAACCCGGCGCTGAGCCTGCGCGAAGGGGCCCTGGCCCCCTGGGCGGGCAGCGACAGCGTCTACCGCCAGCAGATCATCGACGCCCTGGCCCAGCATTTGGGCTTCGACCCCTACACCCCTTGGCAGGATTTGCCCGAAGAAACGCAGCAAGCCCTGCTCTACGGCACCGAGGGCGAGGTCAGCTTCTACCTGGAGCGCGGCGAGCGGCGGCATTACTACAAGCGCCCCTGGGAGGGCATGGTCAACCACCTGGAGCGGCGCTACCACGAGACCACCAGCCAGGCCATGCGCGACGAGCTGGGCCGCTTCATGAACTCCCAGCCCTGCGACGAGTGCGGCGGGGCTCGCCTGAAGACCACCTCCCTGGCGGTCAAGGTGGGCGGGCTCAACATCCACGAGTTCACCAGCCAGAGCGTGCGCCAGGCCCTGGAGTTCGTACAAAAGCTCAGCCTGGGCAAGCGCGAGGCCATCATCGCCGAAAAGGTGTTGCAGGAGATAACCCAGCGCCTGGGCTTCATGGTGGACGTGGGCCTGGACTACCTGACCCTGGAGCGCACCAGCGCCACCCTGAGCGGCGGCGAGGGCCAGCGCATCCGCCTGGCCACCCAGATCGGCTCGGCCCTGGTGGGGGTGCTCTACGTCTTGGACGAGCCCTCCATCGGCCTGCACCAGCGCGACAACCAGCGCCTCTTGACCACGCTCAAGCGCATGCGCGACCTGGGCAACACCGTGTTGGTGGTGGAGCACGACGAGGACACCATCCTGGCCGCCGACACCGTGATCGACATGGGCCCCGGCGCGGGCCGCCACGGCGGGGAGGTGGTGTTCTCCGGCACGCCCAAGCAACTATTGCGCAGCAGCCAGTCGCTCACCGGCCAATACCTGAGCGGCAAGAAGGTCATCCCCGTGCCCGCCAAGCGCCGCGCTAACGGCCGGGGCGCGGTGGAGCTCATCGGCTGCGGCGAGCACAACCTCAAGGACATCGACGTCAAGATACCCATGGGCCTGTTCACCTGCGTCACCGGGGTGTCGGGCTCGGGCAAGTCCAGCCTGGTCATCGACACCCTGTACCGGGCCCTGGCCCAGCGGCTCTATCGCTCCAAGGAGCGGGCCGGGACGGTGGCCGAGATCAAGGGCCTGGAAAAGCTGGACAAGGTCATCGACATCGACCAGAGCCCCATCGGGCGCACCCCCCGCTCCAACCCGGCCACCTACTCCGGGGTGTTCACCCCCATCCGCGAGCTGTTCGCCCAGACCGCCGAGTCGCGCGCCCGGGGCTACAAGCCCGGCCGCTTCTCCTTCAACGTGCGCGGCGGCCGCTGCCCGGCCTGCGACGGCGACGGCATCATCAAGATCGAGATGCACTTTTTGCCCGACGTATACGTGACCTGCGAGGTGTGCCACGGGGCCCGCTACAACCGCGACACCCTGGAGATCACCTACAAGGGGGCCAGCATCGCCGACGTGTTGCACATGACCTGCAACCAGGCCCTGGAGTTTTTCGCCAACGTGCCGGTCATCCGCAACAAGCTGGAGACCCTGGTGGACGTGGGCCTGGGCTACATCCGCCTGGGCCAGGCGGCCACCACCCTGAGCGGCGGCGAGGCCCAGCGCGTGAAGCTAAGCCGCGAGCTGGGCAAGCGGGCCACCGGCCGCACCCTCTACATCCTGGACGAGCCCACCACCGGCCTGCACTTCGACGACATAAGAAAGCTGTTGGGTGTGTTGGAGCGCCTGGTGGAGATGGGCAACACCGTGGTGGTCATCGAGCACAACCTGGAGGTCATCAAGACCGCCGACCACATCATCGACCTGGGGCCCGAGGGGGGCGACAACGGCGGGCTGGTCATCGCCACCGGCACCCCCGAAGAGGTGGCCGCCAATCCGAAGAGCTACACCGGGCAGTATCTGAAGAAGGTGCTGGGAGGGCGTTAGGGGTAGGGGCGTGATACCTGCTCACGCCGGAAACAGCGAGTAAGAGGCGCCCACAAGATTATTCAAGGGTTGACATCCGCTGGCTATTACTGCCAATTTATTTGTTAGCAACCAGGGGGGTATTTCAACGAATATTTTAAACGGTTCGTGATTGTCCGGATTGCCCTGCCAAGGGCGAGCTGGCTTTTGGGGGGTGCAATGAAGATCAAGCAGGTAAAAATAAAAAATTATCGATCCTGTAAGGATGTTGTAATTGATTTCGAGTCTATTCATGCGCTCGTTGGCCCAAATAATGCTGGAAAATCAAGTATATTAAGGGCGCTAGACTTTCTGTTCAATCCCTCCAGATATAAAATTGACGAAGAGTCATATTGGAATGGAAACAAGGACAATCCAATTTGGATTGAAGCAATTTTTGATGATTTGAGCGCAGATGAAATTGAATCATTAGGAGGGTATCTTAAAGATGATGAATCTTTCCATATGGCTAGATACGCTATGTTATCTGGGGAAGAAGATGAAGACACAGATAGCAAGGTAATAATTGGACAAAAATATTGTAACAAGGTCCCAAAGTACGATTGGCTACAAGAAAACAAAATTAATGGCAAAATGATAGGAGAATGGCTAACGTCACCGGAACAGTTAGTAGTTAACGGATTAAATTTTGCTGAAATAGTTGGTAATAAGCCGAAGGTAGGGGAGTGGAAAGAAAAAGCAAAAGAAGTTGTGTCTACATCTTTAACCCCCGATGATTTTATTGAAGAATGGATTGATAATCCAAAAGGGTATGCGGGTGTGCTGAAAAGTACACTGCCTCATTTTATTTTTGTCCCCGCAGTTAAAGAAGCTTCAGACGAGGCGAAGGTCACTAAGTCTAGCCCATTTGGTAAACTAATATATGAAATACTAAAAGGTATAACAGCCGAGCAAACCATTGAAATGGAACAGTCAATGTCCAGGTTGCGTGCAAGGCTTAACCGTGTAGGAGGTAGTGAACGTATTGCAGATATTGTAAATACAGAAGAAAGGATTAACAAAATTCTTTCTTCTTATATACCATGCGATCTTGAGATGGAGTTTCAGCCCCCAACCATTGAAGTCATACTTACTTCGCCAAGAATTTTCGTTAATGATGGCTTCCGTAATACAATAGAAAATAAAGGTCATGGCTTGCAGAGAGCCTTTATTTTTTCTGTCCTCCAGTGCTATTCAGAATTAGTCACCGGCTACGGGGACAACAAAAAAAGGTCAATGATTTTTGGGGTAGAAGAACCTGAACTATATATGCACCCACAAGCTCAGAGGAACATACGAAAAATATTTCAGGGTATCGCTGCTAACGGTCGCGATCAGGTTGTTTTTTCAACACATTCTGCGTTGTTGGTGGACGTTGCTTATTTCGATGAAATTATTAGAGTTGAAAAACAAAAAATAAACAGCGAAGGAGAAGACACGGTTTGTACCAAAGTTTGGCAGCTTCCTATGAAAAAAATGATAGTTGATTTAACTACTAGAGTCCCCAAAGCAAAACCAACTCCGGAATCAATGAGAGATTTATACTCTCATGCTTACCATCCTACCAGGAGCGAAGGGTTTTTTGCTGAGAAAGTAATATTGGTTGAGGGGCCTACCGAAGCGTATTCTTTGCCCATTTATGCAGAAGCAATGGGCATCTTATTGGATCGGGAAAATATCGGTATCGTAGAATGTGTCGGCAAAGGACAAATGGATAGGCTGTATCGGATTTTCAATGAACTTGGCATAGCCTGCTATTTGCTTTTTGACTATGACCAAGGCAAAGACTCCGAGGTAATGTCCAAGGACCTGCTTGCTCTCCTGGGATATACAGGAAAAATTCAAGGCCCAGTGTGTGTTGAGCCAACTTTCGCGTTTTTTATCAACAAATGGGAGACACAAATAAATAGTGAGATACCTGATGTTGAGAACCTCACAGCACAGGCGAGAAAGACTCTTGCACTTTCTGCTGACACGGGCAAACCGTTAGTAGCCCGCTATATTGCGAGGGAGATAACATCTTGGGGCGCCCCTCTGATACCGCCGACCATTGTTGACATTTTGAGTGCCGCAGTGGAAGTTGGGTGGTCTAGCAGTTGCCTCCGCTGTTAGGAATAGACAGTGCCAGTTCACACCACGCCACCCTCTAGCCTTATCCCCCCGCCACCTCGTAGCGCAGGTACTCGTGGGTGCAGGGGTTGCCTGCGGCCACCAGCATGACGCGCTGCGCGGGCAGCATGATAAACGAGCCCAACGACTCGGCCTGGAGCATTGGCGGCACGGCGGGGTCGGGGTGGCGGCAGATGGAGTTGGGCCGACCCTGATGATCGCTCAGGATTTCGCCCAGGGTCGCGTGGGTCAGGCGGCCGCTGAGCTCCTCGGCCCGCTGCTGCATGCGGGCGGTGCGCGCCGGGCTGTCCGGAAAGACCATCTGATAGTTGTCCACCGCCTGAAAGCGCGGGGTGCGGTAGTTGTTGGCGTGCACCAGGATGCCGCCCTTGGGCTCTAGCACCTCGACCTCGTCCAGCGTGCCTTCCACGCAGATCAGACCGCCCCGGGCGTCGCCCAGGGTGACGCTGACGATGCCCCGGCAGGCCTGCTCCAATATGCCCCGCGCCTGGGCCGGGTCGGACTGGCGCATGGCCTTGGGCAGATAGGCCGCCAGGGGGATCCGGGGCCGCAGGTCGGGTTGCATGGGGGCCACGCCGTTGAGGCAGCAGCCCAGCCCGGCGGAGTTCAGGGTGTACTCGCCCAGGCCCAATATGGGTAGCACCAGTTGCTGCAGGCCGTCGTCGCGCCGGATGCGCACCAGGGCCAGGGGAGTGCCGGTGAACCAGTCGATGTTTTGCCCCATGACGGTCTGGCCGTCCGGGGTGGCCGGGCCGGTGGCGGCCAGGGTGGTGCACATGGCGGCCAGGTTGGTGTTGAAGAACAACAGCTCCAGACCGCAGCGGGTGGCCCAGGCCTCCTCCAGGCTCATCCCCGCGCCTTGGGCCTGGCCGCGCACAAAGGGCTCCAACTCAGGGTCGAAGCCGGTGGCCGCGGGCCACAGCTTCATGGCCAGGGCCAAGGCCTCGGCCCGGGAGGTGCCGTGCACCATCTGCACCACGCCCAGAATCTGGTCCAGCCCTTGGCGCATGGGCCCGGCCAGGGCCTGGCCCCAACCGCGCCCCACCTCGGACGGGGTTCCGGCCAGCTCCACCAGGGGCAGCTCAGTTTTCTGCTTCATGGCCTCATCTCCCCAAACCGGCCGCACCCAGGGAACCGACACCGCCAGGCCGGCTCCCAGGGAAGCCAGGACCGCCGTCCGCAGCCACTGCCGTCGGTTTATACTACTCTTGCGCGGCGTCGAGTTTCGTGTCCTTACTTGTTGGACCGGGTTGTTGGTTGCAGTGTTTCGCGTTACGGGATATATTACATACATACTGTACGTATGTCAAGGGAGGAACCATGACCCCCGGCAAGCAAGCCCCGGCCGAGAAAACCCCGGCGGACAACAAGCAGGCCGCCCGCAGCCGGCGCACCACCGAGCGCCTGCTGGCCGAGGCCCGGCGCCTGTTCGCCGAGCACGGCTTTGCCGGGGCCTCGGCCGAGCAGGTGGTGGCCGCCGCGGGGGTGACCCGGGGGGCGCTGTATCATCACTTTGACGGCAAGAAGGGCCTGTTCCGGGCGGTGGTGGAGCAGGTGCAGGCGGAGATCAAGCAGCGGGTGAGGGTGGCGGTGGAGCGGGAAAGCGACCCCCTGGAGATGCTGATCGCGGGCAACGATGAGTTCCTGGCCGCCTGCCTGGAGCCGGGGGTGCGGCGCATATTGCTGATCGACGCCCCGGCCGCGCTGGGCTGGGAGGCCTGGCGGGAGATAGACGAGGCCAACGTCCTGGGCGAGTACCGCGCCTTCCTGGGCCTGCTCATGGACCAGGGGGTGCTCAAGCCCCTTCCCGCCGAGGCCCTGGCCCATGTCATCTCCGGCGCGGCCAACGAGGCCGCCTTGTGGGCCGCCCAGGCCGACGACCCCGCCGCCGCCCTGACCCAGGCCCAGCGCACCATGGCCGAGCTGATCCGCACCCTGCGCGCAGCCGGTTGACAGCCCCCGCCCGCAATGGCAGGGTGAGCGAAACCCGCTTCCAAGATTGTTCATGAACAAATCCGGCGGAGTCGTGAGTCAGTGCCGTACATCCGGCAGCGATGAAAGGCATGACGGCGGGCCATCAGGCCAAGGAAGGTCATATCATGCGGACAAATCCCTTTAAATTAAGTGGTCGCCTCTTCGCCGCCTCCCTGGCGATGCTGGCGCTTTTCATCGCTCTGCCGACCACCCAAGCAACGGCAAAAAACCTTAAGCCCATAGTCCTCGCCAACCCGGAATCCTTGGGCACCGTCATCTCCGGAGAAAAAGGCCTGATTAAAATCGCGACCCAGGGCCCCTGTACCGTGTGCCTGGCCGTGGTCAAGGACCTGGACGTGGACAATTGTCTCCTGGTTTATCAGGCCGAGGTCAAGACCAAGAATTTAAAGGGCAAAACGTTTCTTGAGATGTGGTGCCATTTCCCGGGCAAGGGGGATTATTTTTCCCGGGGAATGCAAAAAAGCCTGAGCGGCGATAGCGGTTGGACGATGCTGGAGACCCCTTTTCTGCTGCAATCCGGGCAAACCCCCAGCCAGGTGACTCTCAGCTTGGCCATAGCCGGGGCGGGTGAGGTCTGGATCAGGAATCCGGGGTTATCGACCAGGCCACGCCGCTGATAAATGCTTGGACGATCGACGGCGTCAAGCCAGGCGCAACCATACCCCCCGCGCGGCATCGGCCGGCGGCCGATAGGCTGGTTGTCGTCGGGGTTTGGTCTTAGCTGGTGGTCAGGTAATAGGCCAGGTTGTCCAGCTTGACCGAGAAATCCACGTTCTCCACCTTGATCCCCTCCGGGGCCTGGATCTGGGTGGGCGCGAAGTTGAGGATGGCCTTGACCCCGGCGTCGACCAGGCGGTTGGCGATGTCCTGGGCGAACTCGGGCGGGGTGCAGATGACCCCCATCTCCACCTGCTTGTCGCGGCAGACGGACTGCATGTCGCTGGGCGGGTAGATCATCAGGCCGGTGACCAGTTTGCGGCCCGCCTTCATGGGGTCGGCGTCAAAGGCGGCCACGAAACGGTAGCCCTGCTTGGTGAAGTTCTCGTGGGCCACCAGGGCGCAACCCAGGTTGCCCACCCCCACGATGGCCAGGTTCCATTCCCGGTGCAAGCCCAGGATCTTCTTGATGTCGAACAGAAGCTCCTTGACGTAATATCCCACTCCCCGCACGCCGAACTGTCCGAAATAGGCAAGGTCCTTGCGTATCTGCGCGGGGTTGACCCCGCAGAGCTCGGCCAGCTTTTTGCTGGAGACCACGGTCACCTGATCCTTGATGAGCCCTTCCAGGGCGCGGGTGTAGAGCGACAGGCGGGTGATGGTGGCGGCGGGGATTTTCAGGAACTTCATGGCAAGGCCAATCTTGTTGTGCTTAGAGGCACATGCATACTTCCAAAAAAGGCCGGGCCACGAGGGCCCGGCCCATCGGATGCGGTCTAGCTCATGCCCAGGAACTTGGCCACGGGAGCGGCCATGGGGTAGGCGTAGAGCAGAATCAGGCTGATAACCAGGGCGTAAATACAAAGGGACTCAACCATGGCCAAGCCGATGAGCATGGTCACGGTGATCTTGCCGCTGGCCTCCGGGTTGCGGGCGGTGCCCTCAACCGCGCCCTTGATGGCGATGCCCTGGCCGATGCCGGTGCCGAAGGCCGCGATGCCGATGCCGAAGCCGGCGGCGGTCACGGTGGCGGCGAACAGCTTGGCGGCCTCAGCCATGGCGCCCGCGTCGGCGGCCATCGCCACGGCGGCCAGGCCCAAGGTAAACAGGCCGGTAAGCCCCGCGATCAGAGAAAACTTCTTCATGTCCAACTCCTCAAACTAACGGTTTTTGCCTTCTTCCTTATATGGGTGCCTTCTTCCCAATAGGGAAAACTTCTTTACGTTCTTAGTGCGATTCCTCGAGCGATCCGGCGATGTAGAGCATGGTCAGCAGGCTGAAGATGAACGCCTGCACAAAGCTGGTGAAGATGGCCAGGAACATCATGGGCAGGGGCGCGAAGAACATGCCCGCCAGGACGAACAGGATGGCCAGCACCAGGTCCTCGCCCAAGACGTTGCCGAAAAGACGGAAGGTGAGCGACAGGATGCGGCTGAAGTGGCCGATCAGCTCGATGGGCAGCATCAGGGGGGCCAACCACCAGATGGGGCCCATGAAGTGCTTGATGTAGCTGAAGCCGTGCTGCTTGATGCCCACCGCGTTGTAGATGATGAACACCACCAGGGCCATGGACAGCGGGGTGTTGATGTTGCTGGTGGGCGAGAGCATGCCCGGCACCAGGCCGATCCAGTTCATGCACAGGATGTAGATGAACAGGGTGGCGATGATGGGGTAGAAGGGCCGTCCGTGCTCGCCCATGACGTCCACGGAAAAGTCCTCGAAACCGCCGATGAGCACCTCGAAGAAGTTCTGCCCGCCGGAGGGGATCATCTTTACCGTGCCCACGGCCAGCTTGGCGACCACCAGCAGGAACAGGATGATCAGCCAGGAGTAGACCACGTGGGGGTAGTGGTGGACAAAGCCGCCCAGTCCCACAGAGTCCAGCAACAGCCCCAGCAGCAAAAGCGGATGTTCCATGCTTAGAACGCCTCCTTACGAAGCTTGAAAGCCTGGCGCGCGCCCCAGGCGAAGATCGTCACCACCACCACCGAAAGGCCCACCAACAGGCCCAGCGGCTCCACCAGGCCCTGGCGCACCAAGAAGAACAGCACCACGGCGGTGGCCAGGAACCGCAGGTAATACTTGGTCAGATACCTGCTCAGCACGCCTTTTTTCTCCCGCGGCAACAGGGTGCGGCAGATGGTGCGCTGCAGCAGGCGGTAGTTGAGCAGGGCGATGAGCCCGCCCACCACCACGCTGAGACCCGAGCGCCAGTCGGCCACGATGAAAGCCCCGGCGCTGAGCACGCCGAAGGTGACCAGGTTGGCCCACCACAGCCCTTTCATAAGGGCCGCTTCCGGGGTCTGCATGGTCAGTGGTTTGTGAGCCATCATCGCTTTTGTTTGTGCTCGGCCTCGTCGATGCGCTCCTGGGAGCGCTCGGTCCGTTTATAAAGAATGAACAGGTTGCGGAAACCAGCCGCAATACCCATCCCCAGGCCTATGAAAAAGCCCCAAGGATGGGTGCCGAAATATTTGTCAACCAGCCAACCCGCGCCCAATCCCATTACCGTGGCCAAGACCATGGCGATGCCCATGGAACTGACCCTGGCCAGGATAAGCAGGTATTCGCGGGTCGATTCGCTGATAAACCGGCCCAAACCGGTCTCCCGCCCTACACGCCCCCAGGGGGCTTGGTTTAGTTTTGTGCCGCCCTGGTGGAGAGTTACGTCCGCCAGCTCCGGGCAAGGTCGCCCCTTTCCCGCAGGCTTTGGCGGTCAGCACTTGCTAACATGCAATCTCGGGGCAAGTCAACTCTTTTTTGTGCCACAATGCGCAATCTCCCCGGACCGGGTGGGTAAATCGCGGACGGCGCGCCTTTGCTCCCGAAAATACGGAGCAAAATGTTATAAAGAGATAGCGGCGATGGTGGCCGAAACGGGCGCGCCAAAGGCCGGGGACGGCTGGTATGGACGGACGGTCCGGCCGCCCCTTGCGGCCCGGCCCGGCGGCCCTCCACAATGAAAGGCGAGACCATTTTAGGCCGTCCGTCCGGCAGGGAGCGACCGAGGCGAACATGCGAAGCAAAACCATCCTGAGAACCGCGGCCCTGTTGCCCGTCCTGCTCCTGGTGCTGGCCTTGGGGGCCTCCTGGTGCGCGGCCGCCCCGCCCAGCGACGAGAGCCTGGCCCTGTCCCGGCGGCTGGTGCAGCTCAAGCCTCTGGACTACAAGACCATCGCCCAGATGATGGAGATAGACTGCCTGCAGAGCATGGCCGGCAGCCCCATGGGCAAGCGCCTGGACCTGGATGACACCAAGGTCTATTGCCGGGTGGTGGGCGAGGTGTTTTGGTCCCAGGTGAAGGACCAGGTCAACGAGGCCATGGCCATGGCCTATGCCCAATACCTTTCCTATCACGAGCTGGAAGTGATAGTAGGGGAGGTGGAGGCCAAGCGCGCGGGCCGCGACTCCAAGTTCTCGCCCCGCCAGGTGCAGGAGGTGGCGACCCGCCTGGCCAAGGCCGATCCGGGGATAAAGGCGGAAACCGCCTGGCAGATCAAACAGATAACCAGGAAGTGGCAGGAACGCTTCGCCCTGGATGACTATTTCAAGAAACAGTTTCGCGCCCAGGTTTTGGAGAAGTTGCCCTGGAAGATCCGCAGCAAGATAGCCTACTGAGCCCCGAGGAAGGCCGGGAGGCGGGGGAGCAGGCCCCCGGCCGCGCGGGCCTGGGCCTGGGCAAAGGGCTGCTCGCCGTGGCCCTGTCGCCGCTGATGCTGGCCCAGGGGCTCTACGTGCGGCGCACCGTGCCCCAGATCCCCGAGCCCGAGGGGCCCCGCCAGGGCGAGGAAGGCCAGGGCCCGGAGCTGAGGCTGCTCATCGTGGGCGACTCTTCGGCCGCCGGGGTAGGGGCCGAGTATCAGGGCGAGGCCCTGAGCGGCCGCCTGGCCGAGGCCCTGGCCCGCTCCTTCCGGGTGCGCTGGCTCCTGGCCGCCCAGAGCGGCTTCACCACCCAGGACCTCATTCACCAATTGCAGGTACTCCACCCCCAGCCCTGGGACGTGGCCTTCAGCGTGCTGGGGGTCAACGACGTGCTGTCCGGAGTGCGGCCCAAGGCCTTCATCGCCCGGCAGAAAAGCCTGGTGGAGCTGTTGCGGCGCCGCTATTCGGTCAAACGGGTGCTGCTCTCGGGCCTGCCGCCCATGCACCGCTTTCCCTCGCTGCCCCAGCCCCTGCGCTGGTATCTGGGCGCCCGGGCCCGGGGCCTGGACGCCGCCCTGCGCGCCTGGGCCGCCACCCAGCCCCACCTGGACTACCTGGCCCTGGATTTCGATCTGGAGGTGGAGGACATGGCCTTCGACGGCTTCCACCCCGGCCCCAACGCCTACGCCCAGTGGGCCCTGGGCGTGGCCGAGAAGATCAAGGCCTGGCAGGGCTAACCGCCCGCTGATTCTAAAAATCTGCAAATCGCGTAGGTTGGGCAGAGCGAAGCGAAACCCAACAATCCCTTTGTCGTTGCGAGGAGCACAGCGACGAAGCAACCTCTGCACGCAGAAGGCGCTCCCGCCCCGCCAGCCCCGCCCGAGCGCGGCCCGTCCGCCTCGCCGCCAATTTCCAGGCAATAGCCGTCATTGCGAGGAGCTGCGGCCCAAGAGGTTGGTATGGAAAGGGCGGTTCTCCCGCCGCGACGCGGCAATCTTCCGTTCCCCTGGTCATGCCGAGGGGCGAAGGACGAGGCCAACCCGCCCACCAAGCCACGAACCGCCCCGCCAGGGGGGGAGGCGAAGATCGCCGCGTCACATCCCCTGCCGGGATGCTCCTCGCGATGACGGCTATTGCTGTATGGGGAGAGGGAAATAGGTAATTGTTAGGCTTCGCTTTGCTCAACCTAACCTACACTATCTTCATATAATAATAAGCAAAACAGCGTAGGTTGCGGTCGAGGGCGTAGCCCGAGGCCCAACAATTCCTTTGCCGTCGCGAGGCGCGCAGCGACGAAGCAACCTCTGCCCGCAGAAGGCGCCCCCGCCCCCCCAGCCCCGCCCGAGCGCGGCCCGTCCGCCTAGCCGCCAATTTCCAGCCAATAGCCGTCATTGCGAGGAGCGGCGGCCCAAGAGGCTGGAATGGAAGGGGTGCCCCTCCCGCCGCGACGCGGCAATCTTCCATTTCCCATCGGCATGCCGAGGTGCGAGAGACAAGACCAACCCGCCCACCAAGCCACGGACCGTCCCGCCTGGGGTAAGGCGAAGATCGCCGCGTCGCATCCCCTGCAGGGATGCTCCTCGCGATGACCATTATTTCTGTATGGCCCCCACAGCGATGGCGTAGGTTGGGTTGAGTGCAGCGAAGCCCAACAATTCATTACTGAGGAGAGCGCCGTCCGCTTCCCCCCACCCCTCCCCCCCACATTTTTGTGTTGACACTCACTCCTAGATACTGGTATACCGTATACAAAACCATGGAGCGTAACATGACCCGCATTCACCCCGCCCTTATCAACCTTCTCTGGTGGCGCTGGCAGCCGCCGGGTAGAGGTGGGTCCGCGCTCTGAGCAAACCGTTTGCAGCCGCGCCGCGGGCCCCAGGGCCCGCGGCTCCTTTTTTGGCCCTTATTGCACGGGAATAGCCAGCCTTTTAGCAAGGAGAGACTGAAATCATGGAGCAGGTCAAGGTTCTACTCGACGAAACCGAGATGCCGCGCCAGTGGTACAACGTCCAGGCGGACTTGCCCACGCCCCTGGCCCCGCCTTTCCACCCGGCCACCATGGAGATCGCCACCCCGGAGCAGATGAACGTCATCTTCCCCATGTCGCTGTTGGAGCAGGAGATGAGCCCCCAGGCCTACTGGGACATCCCCGACGAGGTGATGCAGGTCTTGGCCCTCTGGCGGCCCACTCCCTTGCAGCGGGCCCGCGGCCTGGAAAAGGCCCTGGGCACCCCGGCGCGCATCTACTTCAAGAACGAGTCGGTCTCCCCGGCGGGCTCCCACAAGCCCAACACCGCCGTGGCCCAGGCCTATTACAACAAGCAGGAGGGCATCAAGCGCATCGCCACCGAGACCGGCGCGGGCCAGTGGGGCAGCGCCATGAGCCTGGCCTGCAACATGTTCGGGCTGGAGTGCACCGTGTACATGGTGCGGGTCAGCTATGACCAGAAGCCCTACCGCAAGTCCATCATCAACACCTGGGGGGCCGAGATCTTCGCCAGCCCCAGCGAGCAGACCAACTCGGGCCGCGCGGCCCTGGCCGAAAACCCCGACCACCCCGGCTCCCTGGGCCTGGCCATCAGCGAGGCGGTGGAAGACGCGGCCACCCGCGACGACACCAACTACGCCCTGGGCTCGGTGCTCAACCACGTGTGCCTGCACCAGACCATCATCGGCGAGGAAGCCATCCGCCAGATGAACAAGATCGGCGAGAAGCCCGACGTGGTCATCGGCTGCATCGGCGGCGGCTCCAACTTCGCGGGCATCTCCTTCCCCTACGTGCGCGAAAAGATCAAGGGCATGGACGTGCGCATCCTGGCGGTGGAGCCCGCCTCCTGCCCCACGGTCACCAAGGGGCTCTACGCCTACGACTACGGCGACACCGCCCACCTGGCCCCCATCGTCTTGATGCACACCCTGGGCCACACCTTCGTGCCCCCGGGCATCCACGCCGGCGGCCTGCGCTACCACGGCATGAGCCCGCTGGTCAGCCGCCTGGCCGAGGACAAGCTGGTGGAGGCCATCGCGGTGCCCCAGCTGGAATGCTTCGAGGCGGGCCTCATGTTCGCCCGCACCGAGGGCATCGTGCCCGCGCCCGAGTCCACCCACGCCATCCGCGGGGCGGTGATCGAGGCCCTCAAGGCCAAGGAAGAGGGCAAGGAGCGGGTGATCCTGTTCAACCTCTCGGGCCACGGCCACTTCGACATGAGCGCCTACGACGCCTATCTGGCGGGCCAGTTGTCCAACTACGAGTATCCCCAATCCATGGTGGACGAGGCCCTGAGCAAACTGCCCCACGTGGAGCTGCCGGCCATGTAAACAACGGCCGGGCTCCCGTAGCGGACCAACGGAAGCCCGGCCTTACAACCTCCTCCGTGGTGGCGGGGCTCTCGGCTTGGGCCGGGAGCCCCGCTTTTTTCAAAACGTAATGGAGGTGATAGGCCGAACCGGCGGCATGGATTGCCAAAAGTCTTGCAAATGATAATGAATAGTAATAAAAATAATCAGTTGTGACTTTGGTGAATTTGTCGACGACCCGCGTCCGAGGGTCCTTAATTCGGGGTCCTGTGACCAGCTTTCATGGGGTAAATGCACGATGAACGGCCAGTCCTTTACCGACGAATTGGTGCGCTTGTGCCCCGACGGTATCATCGGGGTGAACCGCGAAGGCACCGTGGTCATTTTCAACGAAGCGGCGGAGCGGATGTTTCAGCGCGACAAGCAGGATGTGCTGGACAAGCTGCACATCACCGAAATCTACTATCCTCCAGACTTGGCCCGGCAGATAAAGAAGCTGCTCTACGACCAAGAGCACGGTGGCCGAGGCCGGGTGGACGAGGTGGAGGTGGAGGCCATCAACGCCGAGGGCCGCAAAATGCCCATCCGCCTGTCGGCCGCCCTGCTCACGGAAGGGGGCCGGGAGGTGGGCAGCGTGGGCTTTTTCCACGATATGAGCACCCGCAAGGCCCTGGAGCAGGAGCTCTTGCTGCGCTCCATCACCGACAGCCTCACCGGCTTGGCCAACCGACGCCACTTCCAGGAGGTGTTGCACGTCGAGGCGCGGCGCGCTCAACGCTACCGGCGGCCCCTATCCCTGGCCATCCTGGACATGGATGGCTTCAAGCGCATTAACGACACCTATGGCCACCAGCAGGGGGATGAACTACTCAAGCTCTTGGGCCAAAGCCTGCGCCAAAACCTGCGCCAGGTGGACCGGGCGTTCCGCCTGGGCGGGGACGAATTCGCCCTGTTGCTGGCGGAGACCACCCGGGAGCAGGGCATGGTGGCCGTGGATCGCTTCCGGCAACACTTCAAGCAAGTCTGCCACCCGGCCATGGACCACCTGGAGGGAACACCGATCCCGGTGACTCTCAGCCTGGGCCTGGCCCAGCTGGAGGCGGGCGAAGCGCCGGAAAAGCTGATCAAGCGGGCCGACATGGCCATGTACGAGGCCAAAAAACAAGGCGGAGACCGGGTGATACAGGCCCCGCCAACGGCCGAGGAAGATTAGGCGCCGCCCGGGCCCGCCGCTCTCACCCGTCTACCGGCCCAGGCTCCAGCCCCGGAACATGCCGCCGATATCGCGCTCCACCACCGCATCCACGCACTGATCCAGGGCTGGCGACATCCGGCAGCCCAGCTGCTTCCAGCGCCCTGCCATGGGATTGAACGCCGCGTTCAGGCTGTCCAAGGTGGCCCCGCCTCGGCGGCAGGCATTTAGCGCGATGTCGTTCATGCGCTGGCACTCCTGCTGGGGGGTCAGCCGCCGGGCCGGCTGGGGCGGCGGGGCCGGTTGCTGCCGGGGGGCCGGGGCCGGGCGGGTGGCCTGGGCGTAGATGCGCTCCCCGGCCTGGCGCCAGTAGCAGTTGTTTTGCCGGGCATAGGCCAGGGCCTTGCCCGCCTCCTGGGTTTGCTTGGCGGCGATGTTGCGGTCAAAGATCAGGCCCGCCCTGAGGCACAGGGCCTTGGAGCGCCCTTGGGCGTACCAGCCGCAGCCCTTGGCCTGGGTCAGGATGTTCTTGAGCCCGCTCAGGTCCTTGCTTTGTTGGGCCATGGCAAATGCGGCGTCGTAGTCTTGGACCAGGTCCTGGCAGCGCAGGAAACCTTGGGCCTTGGTCTGCCAGTCGCAGCCCTGGGCCTGGTTGGCCGCCTGAACGGCGGCCCGGCGGTCCTTGGTTTCCAAGGCCCGGTTATAGGCCTGGGCCAGGCGGGCGCAGCGCACCCAGGTCTGGGCCTTGGCCTGCCAGGCGCAACCCTGGGCCTCGTTGGCCACCTGACCGGCGGTGTTCAGGTCATGCTTTTCCACGGCCTGATTGAAGATGCGGCCCAGCCGGTCGCAGCGCTCCGCCGGGGCGGCCTGGGCCTGGCTTGGCCGGGGTTGGTCGTACACGCTCAGGCCCACGATGTGCCCCTGTTGGGCCGCCGCGCCGGGGGCGGGGTTCTGCCCGGCCACCTGCCCGGCCTGCTGGGGACGGGGGGCCGGTCCGGCGGAGGAAATCTTATACTTGAGCCCCGCCCGGCCCAGGGCCTGGGCCGCCTGCTGGGCGCTCAAGCCCACCAGCCGGGGCACCGCGCGCTGGCCCGCCAACTGGGCCTGGTTGGGGCACTTGTGCCGTCGCAGGGAGGCCAGGGTGCTGGCGGACTGCTCCCGGTTGCCCTCGTTCTGGAAACGCTGATACCCCTCCCACAGCCGGCGGCACACGGACAGGGGCACGCAGTCGCTATGGTCGCTGTTCCACACCCAGCCCTTGGCCGCGTTGCAGGCGCAGGTGGCCCGGCCCTGGGCCGGGTCCCATTGGGCAAAGGCGTGCTCCGGGCAGCGCTGGGCCAACAAGGCCTTTTGCTTGGCCTCGGCCCGCGCATAGCAGGCCTGGGCTTTTTGCGCGGCGGCCTGGGCTGCGTCCCGCGCCTGGCGCGCCGCGCCGTGGGCCTGGGCCACCTGGGCGTATAGCTGGGGCGCGTCCCGGCACTTTTGCCAGGTGCCCAGCAGCTTGAACAACTTTTTCTGGCGCTCGTCGACCTCCCGCAGCCGCTGGTGCTCCTTGGGTGCGTCGGCTGGCAGCAAATGCTTGTCCGCCTGGAACAGCAGGCGCTCTTTTTGTAGGCGGGTGAAGACCGGGGCCAGGATGGCCACACTTTGGCGGGCGAAATCGAGCTGCACTGGGTCCAGGTTGGCGGGCAGGGGAATGCCCTGGCGGGCGCTGTTGTAGATATCAAATACCAGGCGCTGACCGGCGCCCACCCGTCGGGCGGTTTCCTGGAGCACCTGGTGCAGTTTGACGAACAGTTTATCCATCTTCTCGCGCTGGGCCTGGAAATAGTAGTAGGCCGAGCCGTGGGTGGCAAAAAACTTGTTGTCGATCTTGGTGGCCCTTTGGCTAAGTTCATAGGCCCGTTGGCCCTGGTCGGCCAGGGCCTTCAGCTGGGGCCACTGGCCCCGCAGCCAGTTGTGGGCCTGCTTGGTCCGAAAAGTGGCTGAGTTCAGCTCCTGCTGCAGGGGGGCCGCCTCATCCAGGGCCTTTTGCAGCTTGATCTGGGCGGCGGTGACCCCGGCCTTTTCCCCGGCGGCGCAGGCCGCCCGGCCCTGCTCTTGGGCCGAGGCGTACAGGGCCCGCAGCAGCGCGGCCTTGGCCTCCGCCTGCTTGGCCCAGTAACGCAGGTTCTTGGCGTGCTCCAAGGCCTGCTGGAACAACTTGGCCTGGGCCAGGACCGGCGGGGTGAGGCGGGAGGCCTCCTGGCGGTCGGCCCGTATGCGCTCCAGGGCCCCCTTGTGCTCGGCCCAATCCCGGCCGCCGGCCAGGGCCATCATCTGGTCGGTGATTTGGCGCACGCGATCCTCGGCCGCGGCTAGGGCCTCTGGCGCCAGCGCGGGGGCGATGTTGAGCAAAAGGCAAAGGCAGAACAGGGCCGGGTAACAAGGTATGCGAAGCGTCATGACCAGAAGCAACTCCCTTCGGCAGGGGAATGGAGGAGCTCCATTGTGCCCGCGACCAGGGGTCTTGGGCAAGGCCGGAAGCCGAAATACGAATAATTACGCTGTATATCGCGCCCTGGATGGCTTAGTCTGGAATGGAATCCGCCATATGAATTGGGAAGAATTGGGGGTTAGGTCATGCGTCGCCGTTCGCGCCTGGTTGCCGCCGCCCTGTCCTGGCTGCTCTTGCTCTGTCTGCTTGGCCTGCCCCCCGCCGGGGCGGCGCCCGCATCGCAAGCCGATCTGCAAAAGTTCCTGAGCCGCTTCGAGGCCTATGCCGAGAAAAACCGCCGGGCCTTCGGGGTGCCGGGCCTGTCCATGGCCGTGGTGGCCGGCGACAAGCTGGTGCTGCTCAAGGGCCTGGGCGTCACCGCCCTGGGCGGGGGCCGACCGGTGGACGGCGACACCATCTTTCAGATCGGCTCCACCTCCAAGGCCTTCACCGCGGCCATGGTGGCCATCGCCGCCGACGAGAAGAAGCTGGCCTGGGACGACCGGGTGATCGAGCACCTGCCCGGCTTCTTGATGCAAGACCCCTGGGTGACCCGCGAGTTTCTGGTCAAGGACCTCATGGCCCAGCACACCGGCCTGGCCCCTCACGCCGGGGAGTTGCAGGCCCTGTTCGGCTTCGGCCCGGCCCACATGGTCGCCTCCCTGGCCCACCTCAGCCCGGTGACCAGCTTCCGCTCGGCCTTCGCCTACCAGAACATTCCCTTCCTGGCGGCGGCCCGGATGGTCAGCCGCCTCAGCGGCCTGGACTACGCCCAATTCCTGGAGCGCAAGATTTGGCAGCCCCTGGGCATGAGCCGCACCAGCCTGCCCCGCTCCGGGCTGGCCCAGGGCGACAACGTCACCCGCCTGCACCGGCGCGAGAAGGGCAAGACGGTGCTGTTGCCCCGCGACTGGCCCTACCAGGATTGGATCTACCTCTTCGGCCCGGCCGGGGGCATAAACTCCACCGCCCGGGACATGGCCCAGTGGCTGCGCCTTAACATCAACCGGGGCGAGGTGGAGGGCAAGCGCCTGATCAGCGCGGCCAACGTGGAGTTCATGCACACCCCGGCCACCCCGGTGAAGGTGGATTTAGCCGATGGCGCTCTGGCCCAATACTGCCAGGCCTGGGTCTACGAGCGCCACGGCGCCTCGCCCACCATGGTCTGGCACAACGGCGACACCTCGGTCAACCACGCCATGATCGCCGTTTTGCCCGAGGCCAAGGCGGGCCTGGTGATGCTCAGCAACCTGGGCGGGGTGGACATGCTGGACAACCTGGCCCGCTATTTCCGCGACCTGTGGGGCGGCCTGGAGCCCCCGGACTATTGCGCCGAGTACCTGGCTAAGCTCAAGGAGGCCGACGGCAAGAGCGAGCTGCCCCCCCGGCCGAAAAGCCCCTTGCCCCCTCAACCCCTGGAGCGCTACGTGGGCCGTTATGCCAACCCGGTGTATGAGACGGCGAACGTGGCCCTCAAGGGCGCGGGCCTGGAGATGACCCTGGGCCCCCGCCGGGTGCGCATGGAGCTGGTCCCCTGGGACCGGGATCGTTTCCTGGCCCGGGATCCGGCCGATCCCGAAATGCTCAACTTCCTGGTGTCCTTTGAAATCGGCGGAAAGGGCCTGGTGGAGCGCTTCCGGGCGTCGGGCCTGGAAAACGAAGGGGGCGGCCTCTTCCGCCGCCTGCCCTGAAAGACTCCCTCCCGGTTCGGGCTAGGCTCCTTGGAGGCCGGCGGCGGGGCTGATATGCTGTAGCCGGAACCAACGGCGAGGAGCGAGGCATGACCGGCATCGAAGTGCAAACCAGCGCCCACACTCAGGGCGTGGACATCACCCGCCAGGTGGCCGGGGTGGTTCAGGCCGCCGGGGTGCGGGAGGGCTGGTGCGAGGTGTTCGTGCCCCACACCACCGCGGCGGTGGCGGTGAACGAGGCGGCGGACCCGGACGTGATCGCCGACATCATCGACGCCTTGGACAAGCTGGTGCCCTGGCAGGGCGGATACCGCCACGCCGAGGGCAACTCGGCGGCCCACGTGAAAAGCGTGCTGGTGGGCTCCACGGTGCGCCTGCCGGTCCAGGGCGGCCGCCTGGCCCTGGGCACCTGGCAGGGCATCTTCTTCATGGAGTTCGACGGCCCGCGCCGCCGCAAGGCCTGGGTGGACGTGCGATGAACCAAGCGACCCCGCCGCCGCCGCAGGGCCCGGAGCCGGAGCCCGAGTGGATCGACCCGGAGCTGGAGGAGAAGAAGGCCAACGAGGCCTGGCTGCAAAAGCACTGGAAGATCGTCACCCCGCTGCTCATCGCCCTGCTCTTGGCGGTGTTCATCCTGCCCCTGGTTTTCCTGTCCTTTCTAGAGGCCCTGGTCATCCAGATCGCCGGGGCGGGTGTGCTCTACATGCTGGGGCGCAAGTACACCACCGCCTTTGACAAACGGCGCATTTTTTAGCCTGGGAGATGCTCCGTGACCATTCCCCCCGACCCCAACTCCCCTGATCGCGGGCTGTCGCCCCAGGGGCAATATCAGCTGCTTTTGGCCCAGGCCCAACAGCAGGCCACGCCCGACGGCATCCTGGTGGTGGATCAGAACAACCGGGTCAAATCCTGGAACCAGCGCCTGTTGGAGCTGTGGGGCCTGGACCCCAAGGTCATGCTGGGGGCGGACACCCAAAGCCTGCTCAAGTTGACCACCCCCCTGCTGGCCGAGCCCGAGGAGTTCGTCCGCCGTCTGACCCATCTATACCGCCACCTGGAAGAGCCAGAAGACGCCTGGGAGTTCTCCCTGCTGGACGGCCGGATCATGGTGCGCTATTCCCGGGGCCTGCTGAGCGCCGACGGCCGTTATTGGGGCCGGGTATGGTTTTACCGCGACATCACCCGCCGGGTGAAAATGGAACGGGAGCTCCGGCAACACCGCGACCACCTGGCCGAGGAGGTGGCCCGGGCCACCAAAGGGCTGCAAGAGGAGATCGCCCGCCGCCGGATGACCGAGCGGCAGCTCCGGGAAAAGGAAAAGAGCCTCAAGGCCCAGGCCCGCCACCTGGAGGAGACCAACATCGCCCTCAAGGTGCTGTTGAACCAGAGCGCCGCCGACCGGCGGAGCCTGACCAGCGGCTTCCGGGTGAACCTGGAGACGGTGGTGCTGCCCTACCTCAAGGAGCTGCTCTCCCTGGGGCTGAGCCGGGAGCAGGAGGCCCTGGCCCGAGTGATCCAGGACAATCTGGAGGCCCTGGTCAGCCCCTTTGTCGCCAAGCTCATGGAGGCCCATCCGGAGCTGACCACCCGGGAGGTGCAGGTGGCCGATCTGGTGCGCGCGGGCAAATCCAACAAGGAAATCGCGCCGCTGTTGGGCATCAGCGCCAGGGCGGTGGAGTTCCACCGCGAAAATATCCGCCGCAAGCTGGGCATCGCCGGACAAAGGGCCAATTTGCGGGCCCGCTTACTTTCACTTAAGTAACTATCTGCAAATAAAGTAAATTCAAGTAGGCGCTCCAAGACGGCCTTCCCGGCCGAAAACTTTAATACCAGTTAAATGCCAGTTAAAACCTGGCAAAATAATGTGCGGAGATATTGTACCGGTTCGTTACAATTAAGATTGCAAACAACTATTAATAACGGCCGGGCGGTTCGATGGCGGCGATGTGCGCCCCAGGGGACCGGTCGAGGCCGGAAAACGTTTTGAGGAGCAATTATCGTGAAATACAAGAGCCTTGCCATAACCGCCGGCGTGGCGGCCGCCTTGACCATGGGACTGTACCTGGGCGCCGGAGCCCAAGGGGCCAACTGCACCATCGGTGGCGAAACCGGGCCCGGCGTGCCGGTGTTGCTGGCCGCCCAGAGCGATGCCAAGACCAAGCCGGCCCAACCGGCAGCGGAGCAGCCCAAAGACGCCAAACCGGCTCCCGCCGCGGCCCAGGCCCCGGACAAGGACAAAAAGGACGCAAAACCGGCCCAGCCCGCGGGCGCGGCACCCATCGTGCCCATCATCGCCCCCGATGAAGGCTGCTAGCCAACACTTAGTTTCATTTGGTTTACAGGCGAGAGGGATTTTTTCCCCTTTGGCGGGGGAAAGGTATCAGCCAGGTAAGTCATATGGAGGCAACAATTGTTTAAGAAAACACTAGCAGGTCTGAGCATGCTGGCCGTTATGGCGGCCGGTGGCTTGGGCGTGCAAGCCGCGGGAGCGGCCGCCGCGCAACCGGAGAGCGCCCTCATGGCCCCTCCGGCCAAGAACTGCGCGGTGGTGGCCGAGTTCCCGGGCTTACAAAACGTGACCACCCAGAGTTACATCCGAAAAATCACCCTCAACGAGGGCCTGGTGATCCGCAAGAGCCGCATAGAAAACGGCAAGATCATCATCCCCCCCTCGGGCTTGTACTACACGACCCGTACCCCCAAGAGCGGCGTGCTGCAGGGAGACAAGGTTCTCATCCTGGGCAAGCTCTACGAGTTCGTGGATCAGGCCACCAAGTTGGACGTAATCACCAACGTGTGGGTGGATAAGAAAAAGGGCGTTCCCTTTGGCGACGGGACCAAACGCCTGGAGCTGAGCATCCTGGCCATGGGCGCCAACGGCTTCCCGGTGCCCAACGCCACCTTCAAGATCCTCAAGCAGTCGGGTAACTACTACGGCGTGGCCTTCCCCGTGGCCACCAGCAACCTGTTCACCGACATCACCAGCGGCAAGCTCAACAAGGGCACCGGGCGCAAGACCGGCACCTACCTGCCCACCGACAAGGGCCAGGACTTCGAGACCGAATACTACGCCAGCTCGGTGGCCGTCAGCGGCCAGACCTATCTGGTGGCCGACAAGGTGACCCCCAAGGGCGCCCAGGTCAAGGAGTTCGCCACCGGCGCCCTGCGCTACATGCTGCTGAGCCCCGATGCGCCCAAACAAGCCCTCATGGCTGCGGGCGACAAAATCGAATACGGCGGATTCACCCTGGAAATCACCAAGGTGGCCGCCAACTTCGCCGATGCGAAGCTGACCTGCAAAAAGAGCGGCAAGAGCTGGACCAAGCGTTTTGGCCCGCTGACCGCCGAGGTGCTCAAGTACATGCCCGTGGACGAGGAAAGGCGCGCCGCCTTCGTGCTGCGCGACCCCTCCGACCGGGTGCAGGCCCAGCTCAACATCTACAAGGCGGGTGGAGCCTTCCAAGACGGCAAGGTTCAGATCGCGTTGTACAAAGACCTGATCAAGCTGGGCAATCCCAGCCCCTGGACCCCGGACAAGCGCTTCCTTTACCGTCCCGACACCTGAAGCACCTGCTCCATGTTCATCGAGGGCATGCTTGAGAATGACAAGCAGATCGTCCTGGATGCAGCCAACAACGTGTTTGTTGGTCCGAACGGATACTTCAAGGTGGTCATCGACAAATTCGACGGTAAGACTATTCAGGCCTGGCACGTGGAAGACGCCAAAGGCAATTCCACCGGCAACCTGGCGGCGCGTAGCGGCGGCACCAACGTTGATCTTCTGATCAACAAAGACTGCCGCACCGTGTCTCACTTCATGAAGCGCATCGCTCTTCAAGTCCTAGCTGAACAACAGAAGCAGATTAAAGAGCTCAGCAAGTAGACTGGCGCGCAACCCTCTCGCCGCCATGGACCGCCGGGTTTTACCCGGCGGTCCTATTTTTTGCTGCCGGCTTGGGCAAGCGGGGCGGCGGGCCTTATAATAGGAGGCTATGATCAACCCTCAGTCATCCCAGGAGGAGCTCCATGCCCACCAAGGCCGCCCGCAGTTTCGCGATAGTTCTGTTGAGCGTTTTCACCATGGCCGCCGTGGCCCTGGCCGGGGGCAAGGAGGACATCGCCGCCGGTAACCAGGCCGCCCAGGCCGGGCAGTTCAAAAAGGCGATCACCTTCTACACCAAGGCCATCGCCTCCAAGCAGCTCACCCCGTCCAACAAGGCCGTGGCCTACAACAACCGGGGCAGCGCCCACGACGACCTGAACCAGACCAAGGCCGCCCTGGCCGACTACGCCCAGGCCATCGCCATCGACCCCGAGTACGCCGAGGCCTACTACAACCGCAGCTATACCTACGAAAAGCTCAAGCAATGGAACAAGGCCCTGGCCGACGCCAGCAAGGCCGCCCAGTTGCAGCCCGACGACGACACTTATTTGCAGCGGGAGCACTATCTGCGCAGCAAGGTGAAAAAGTAAGCGGCGGCTTCGCCAGGCCCCGCATGGCGGCGTTGTCGGCGTCACGCGGTCCTCGGCGTAGGTAGACTACGCCTGCGTCCCTCGTTCGCCTGCCGCCTTGCCCTGAGGCCTCTGACTGTGCCGCGCGGCTTCGCCAGACCCCGCATGGCGGCGTTGTCGGCGTCACGCGGTCCTCGGCGTAGGTAGACTACGCCTGCGTCCCTCGTTCGCCTGCCGCCTTGCCCTGCGGCACCTGGCTGTGCCGCTGGTTTCTGAGCGATAGCGTAGGTTAGGTTGAGCGAAGCGAAGCCTAACAATTCCATTGTCGTTGGGGGGAGCGCAGCGACGAAGCAATCTCCGCCCGAAGGAGAGCCTTTCGCGCTATTTCGAGCCTTGGAGCCATAGCGTAGGTTGGGTAGAGGGCTTCCCAGCCCGAAACCCAACAATCCCTAACCAAAAAGGCCTCGCCCCGTTTTGGGGGCGAGGCCTCTCGCGTTGTCTCCGGTGATCCTCCGGGCTAGAAGCCCATGGCGCAGCCGTCCTTGCGGCGGTCGCTGGCTCCCAGCCACACCCCCTGCTCCTGGTCGCGCCACACCACCTGGCCGCCGCCCACCTCGTTGACCGGGTAGGGGCCCCGGTCCACCTGGTGGCCCCAATCGGCCAGGATGCGAGCAGCCTCGGAGCTTATGCCGTCTTCCAGGTACATGGACTTGCCGCCCATGTAGCGCAGGCGCGGGGCGTCCATGGCCGCCTGGAGGTCCAGGCCGAAGTCCAGCAGGTTGACCAGGAACTGGGCGTGGCCCTGGGGCTGCATGTCCCCGCCCATCACCCCGAAGGCCGCTTCCAGCTTGCCGTCTTGCATGAGCATGCCGGGGATGATGGTGTGCATGGGCCGCTTGCCGGGCTCCAGGCAGTTGGCGTGCTCCGGGTCCAGGGAGAAGGAGCGCCCCCGGCAGTGCAGGATGACCCCGGTGCCCGGCACCACCAGGCCCGAGCCGAAGGCGGTGAAGATGCTGCTGATGAAGCTGGCCGCGTTGCCCTGGGCGTCGCCCACCGCCAGGTACACCGTCTCGCCGCCCAGCGGGGGAGCGGCGGCGGGTTCCAGCACCCGGCCGGGGCAGATCATCTCCCTACAGGCCGCGCCATAGGCGGGCGAGAGCAGGCGCTCCAGGGGGGCCGGCGAGAACACCGGGTCGGTAAAGTAGCGGGCCCGGTCGCCAAAGGCGATCTTGATGGCCTCGCCCAGGCGGTGCAGGTATTCGGCCCCGCCGGGCTCCAGGGAGGCCAGGTCGTAGCCCGAGAGGATGTTGAGAATCTCCAAAGCCACCGCGCCCTGGCCGTTGGGCGGCAGCTCCAAGACGGTGTGGCCCTGGTAGTCAAAAGCCAGAGGCTCCACCCACTGGTTCACGTGGGCGGCCAGGTCGTCGGGGGTCATGGCGCCCCCGCCCGAGCGCACGCAGGCGGCCACGGCCTCGGCCAGTTCGCCCTGGTAGAACACCCCGGGCCCCTGATCGGCCACGCGGCGGAAGGTGCGGCCCAGGTCCGGGTTGGTGAACACCTGGCCGGGCCGGGGGGCCTGGCCGTCGATCAGGTAGGCGGCTTTGGCCGCCGGGTCGCGGCGCAACAGCTCGGTGGCCTGGGCCCATTCCCCGGCGATGACCTGGCTCACCGGGAAGCCCTTTTCGGCGTAGGTGATGGCCGGAGCCAGCAGGGTGTCCAGGCCCATGGTGCCGTAGCGCTCCACCGCCTCGGCCCAGCCGGCCAGGGCGCCGGGCACGGTGACGCTGAGCGCTCCGGTGAAAGGCACCGTCTCGTGGCCCAGGGCCCGGTAGGACTCCAGGCTGGCCGCCGCCGGGGCCCGGCCGCTGGCGTTGAGCCCCACCACCTTGTTGCCGCCCTCCACCGCCAGCAGGGCGAAGGCGTCGCCGCCGGGGGCCACGGAGTGGGGCTCCACCACGCTGAGCACCGCCACCATGGCCACCGCCGCGTCCACCGCGTTGCCCCCGTCCTCCAACACCCGCACCCCGGCCCGGGTGGCCAGGGGGTGGCTGGAGGCGGCCATGCCCTGGGGGGCCATGACCACCGAGCGCTGGGCCGGGGTGTCCCAGTGGCGCTTGCCGGGATAGGTGAAACCCATGGCTAGACTTGGCCCATGACTTTTTTGAGCTCGGCGGCCAGCACGTCGCGGGCGGCCTGGTCGGGCGCCAGCAGCGGCAGGCGCACCGGCCCGCCCAAATAGCCCACCATGTCCATGGTGGCCTTGAGCCCGCCCACCCCGTAGACGCCGGTGACCAAGGCGGCCAGGCGGCTCATGGCCCACTGCAGCGCCTTGCCCTGGGCCAAATCGCCGGCCAGCACCGCCTCGCGCAGGTCCACGCAAAGCTGGGGCAGCACGTTGGCCACCGCCAGGATGGCCCCGTCGGCCCCCAGTTGGGTGGCCGAGAACAGCACCTCGGCGTTGCCCACGAACACCGCGAAGTCATCGTCCTTGGTCAGGCGCAGTATCTCGCTGAGCTGGGCGATGTTGCCCGAGGAGTCCTTGACGCCCACGATGTTGGCGTGGGGGGCCAGGCGGGCCACCAGGTCCGGGGTCATGTTCACCCCCGTGGCCTGGGGCACGTTGTAGAGCAAGACCGGCAGGGTCGAGGCCTCGGCCACCCGGAGGTAGTGGGCCTCCAGGTTGGCGGGCTTCATCTGGCCCTTGAAGTAGCAGGGGGTGACGATGAGCACGCAATCGGCCCCCGCCCGCGCGGCGCGCCGGATGGCCCCGATGGTCTCGCGGCTGGACTCGCGCCCCGCCCCGGCCATGACGAACTTGTCCTCGCCGGCGGCCTCCACCGTGGCCGCGATCACCGCCTCCTGCTCGTCCTCGGACAGATACACCGACTCGCCGTTGCTGCCCACGGCCAGGTAGCCGGAAAGGCCGGTGGCGTTCCACTGGGCGATGTTGGCCTTCAGGGCGGCCAGGTCCACTTCCTCGTCAACGGTGAAGGGGGTGGCCATGGGGGGCAACACGCCTTTTAATTCGTGCTTCATGAATTCGACTCCCAGAGGGCGGGTTTGCGAAATTCCGGACGCCCGGCTTCGCCAGACCCCGCAGGGTTGTGCCCACGGCGTCACTCGGTCCTCGGCGTAGGTCTGCTACGCCTGCGTCCCTCGTTCGCCTGCCGCCTTGCCCCGCGGCGCCCGGCTGTGCCGGTGCCAGGTACGAAACGCTCCCCCTTCCAGCCAAGGCTTTTCCAGGGGGAGCGCGTCAATTATTATCCTAGGCGAAGTCCTGCAGGGCCCTGAGCAGCACGGCCACCTTTTGCACGCAGGCGTTCTCGCCCATCAGGCCGATGCGCCAGATCTTGCCCGCCGCCGGGCCCAGGCCGCCGCCCACTTCGATGTCGTAGTCGGCCAGCAGCTTTTTGCGGATGCCTTCCACGTCCCAGCCCTGGGGCGGGATGGCGCAGGTCAACGGCGGCAGGCGGTAGCCCTCCGCGGCCCAGAAGCCGAAGCCCATCTCGCCCAGGCCCTTGGCCAGGTGCCCGGCCGCCGCGGCGTGACGCTCGAAGCGGTTTTCCAGGCCCTCTTCCAGCACGATGCGCAGGCCCTCGCGCAGGCCGTAGATCATGGTGATGGGCGCGGTGTGGTGATACAGCCGTTCGCTGCTGCTCCAATACTTGGAGAGCATGGTCAGGTCCAGATACCAGCTCTGCACCTTGGTCTTGCGGTTGTTGAGCACCTCCAGGGCCTTGGGCCCGAAGGTGACCGGGGCCAGGCCCGGAGGCACGGCCAGGCATTTCTGGGTGCCGCTGTAGCTGGCGTCGATACCCCAGGCGTCCACTTCCAGGTTCACCCCGCCCAGGGCGGTGACGGTGTCCACCAGGAACAGGGTGTCCTTGTCCTTCAAGTAGGCGCCGATCTCCTGGATGGGCTGGAGCACGCCGGTGGAGGTCTCGGCGTAGACGATGGCGCAGAGCTTGGCCTCGGGGTGGGCCTTCAGGGTGTCGATGATCTTCTGCTGGTCCAGGGGCTGGCTCCACTCGGCCTCCACCTTGATCACCTTGGCCCCGCAGCGCTCGGCCACGTCGATCATGCGGGTGCCGAAAACGCCGTTTTGGCACACCACGGCGGTGTCGCCGGGCTCCAGCAGGTTGACGAAGGTGGCCTCCATGCCCGCGCTGCCGGTGCCGCTCACCGGGAAGGTCATCTGGTTTTCGGTCTTGAAGACCTGGCGCAGCATCGAGCAGACCTCGTCCATCATCTGCATGAACAGGGGGTCCAAATGGCCCACCAGGGGGGTGGACATGGCCCTGAGCACCCGGTAGGGCACGTTGCAGGGGCCGGGGCCCAAGAGCAGTCTTTGCGGTGGTTTCAATTCGTCCATGTTTGCTCCCTTTTTTGCATGGCGGCCCCGCGTTTGGCCACGGAGCGCGAAATATCTCTTTTCCGGCCCTGCCGGTTGTCGGGAAAACCAAACTTTATCATAGATCAAGCGCCCCTACCCTTGAAAGGGCAAAGGGCGGGCGGCGGGCGGATCAGGCGGAACGGGCGGCCTTTTGTCCCGGAGCCTCGCCCCGGCGCACCAGCTCCAGGTCGGCGCGGATCTTGTCCTGGTAGTGGGCCACGGCCCGGGGGTTGCCCATGATGATGTCCAGCTGGCGGGTGTGCATGAGCAGATAGCCCACCGCCTTGAGCGTCTCCAGGGTCACCTCCTGCTCGTGGCGCTCCAGACGGGCGTTGAGGTTGTCCTCGGTGCTCTCCACCCGAAATCCCTGGTCTTCCATGATGCCGCCGATGAAGCGCACCCGGCCCAGGCGGCGGGCCGCGTCGGCCGCCCCGCCCTTGAAGGAGAAGCTGATGTAGTTCTCCCGGCGGCGCTCCCCGGCCAGCGCCTCCACCGCGCAGAAGTGGAAGCCGAAGCGCGACTGCAGGTTCATGAAGTGGTGGGCCACCATGAAATAGTTGCGGTGGGCGTAGCGGGTCTTGACCCCGGTGGTGAGCGAGGGGTTGGCCGTGGCCTCGAAGAGCACCGAGGCCAGGCCCCGGCCCCCGGCCGCCGGGGGGCCCTGCCAGGGCACGGCCACCATGCCCTCCCACACGGCCAGCATGGGCAGGCAGGCGATCTGATCCAGCTTGACGTACTTGCTCTTTATCTCCTGGGTGAAACCGTCGTCCAGGTTGAGCACCCACCACTGCATGGGCACCTGATAATAGAGCTGCTTGGAGGAGCGCTGGGGGAAGTTGTGCTCCTTGCCGAAGGAGAACATCTCCTTGACGCTCTTTTCATGGCAAAAGCGGGTGATGTCGTGCAGGGTGCGCACGTTTTCCGCCTTGAATTCCGTGGAGTCGGGGTCCAGCAGGGTCAGGGGAGAGATCAGCTCCAGGGTGCGGCCCAAAAGCTGGTGCACCGGGCTGCCGCTCATGAAGCGGGGGCGCTGGACGGGCCGTTGCAAAAGCTCTTCCACCCGCCCCGCGTACACGGCCCGCGCCCCGGCGTCCACGGTGACCAGGGCCTCCTCCTCCAGGGCCTCCAGGGCCGGGCCCAGGCCGAACAGGGCCGGCACCCCGTACTCGCGGCACACCGTGGCCAAATGCCCCGCCGCGCCGCCCCGGGATGAAACCACCGCCGCCGCCTTGCCCACCAGGGCCGCCCAGCGCGGCGCCGGGCGGGGCAGGGCCAGCACCGCGCCCTCGGGAAAGGTGAGGGCGTCGGAATCGCGGCGCACCCAATGCACCGGCCCGGCTCCCGCGCCGGGTCCGGCGGTCACCCCGCCCTGGAGCAGGGCCCGGGTGCCGCCCTCTTGGGCAAGCGGGGCGGGCGCGGCGGCCTTGGCCTCGGCCGGGCGCAGGGGGCGGCATTGCAGCATCACCAGCTCGCCCCGGGGGCTGTAGGCCCATTCCACGTCCTGGGGCCCGCCGTAATACTCTTCCAGCTTGAGCGCGGCCTCGGCCACCGCCAACACTTGCTCGTCGCCCAGGCAGGGTTGGGTGGCCCGCTCGCCGGTGAGCTCCAGTTGACACACGCCGTCGTCGGCGTGGCACACCAGCTCGCTCTGCTTGTCCTCCACGCTGCGGGCCAGCACCCGGTGCGGCGTCTCGCGGCCCACCACGAAGTGGTCCCCGACGGCCTCGCCGTCCACCACCACGCGGGGCAGGCCCCAGGCGGCGGTGATGTGCACCCGGCGGTCGGCCGGGTCCAGGGGGCTCACGGTGTAGGCCACCCCGCCGCTCACCGCCCCCACCATGGCCAAACAGCCCACGGCCATGGCCAGCTGGTCGTCGCGCAGGCCCCGGACCAGGCGGTAGTGCATGGCCTGGGGGCTGTAGAAGCTGGCCGCCACCTCCTTGTAGGTCTGCTCCAAAAACTCGGGGTGCACGTTGAGCTGGGTGGAGTATTGCCCGGCGAAGGAGGCCTCGGCGCTGTCCTCGCCCAGGGCGCTGGAGCGCAGCGACACCCTGACCTCCCCCCCGGCCTCGGCGGCCAGCTCGGCGTAGGCTTGCTCCAGGGCCCGGCCCAGCTCCGGGGGCAGGGGGACCTCCACGATGAGCTGGCGCAAACGGCTACTCAGGGTGAACAGTTCGGCGGCGTTCTCCAAATCGGCCGCCTGTTGCAGGCGGCTGATCTCCTGCACCAGGCCCTCCTGGCTGAGCAGCAGGCGCCAGGCGGCGGCGGTGATGACGAAACCGGCGGGCACCTTGAGGCCCAGGCGGTTTCTCATCTCCCCCAGGTTGGCCATCTTGGCCCCCGCCTCCTCGGCCCGCCTCTGGTCAATGTCCTTGAGGGCCAACACCAGCTCGCCGCCGCCGCCCGCCTCGGCCGGGGCGGCGATGGCCTCCAGTTGCGATTGGATGTTTTTTAGTCCGGGGGCCAGGGCGGGATACTTGCCGGGAGCCAGGCGGCCCAGGAGGTCCACCATCTGGAAGACGCTCACCCCCAGGGCGGTGACCCGCGAGCGCAGAAAGCTCATGCCGAAGACCCGCCCGCCCCCGGCGGCGGCCTCCAGCTCGCTCATCAGCTCCAGGGCCTTGTTGTTGGCCGCCAGAAGCTGGCGAAAGCTCAGATAGCGGGCCTTGAACTCCTCGGCCAGACCGGCCTGCACCGGCTCCGGCTCGGCCTGTCGGCCCAGCAGCCCGCGCAATTTGTCCAGCAGCCCGGCCATGGTAGCGCCCTAGGGCTTGACCCCTTCGGCCCGCACCGCCCTTATCTTGCGCTCCTGCACCGACTTCTTCTCCCAGGCGTCGTGGATCTTCTCCACCAACTCCTCCAGGGGCACCGGCTTGAGCAGGTAGTCAAAGGCCCCCTGCTCCAGGCCGGTGATGGAGGTCTCCAGATGGGCGTGGCCGGTGAGCAGGATCACCTCGGTGAGGGGCCGCGCCTTTTTGATGCGCCTGAGCACCTCCAGGCCGTCCAGCCCCGGCATCTTCACGTCCAGCAGCACCACGTCCGGGGCCTGTTCGCCCAGGCGCGCCAGGGCGGCCTCGCCGTCGGCCTCCTGGGTCACCATGAGCCCCCGGCGACCCAGGCGCCGGGCCAGGGCCTCGCGGAAGTTTTCCTCGTCGTCCACCACCAGGACGCTGATCTGGTTGTTGTCGCTCATGGGGGTAATTATAACCGAGGCGGGCCCGAATGGGGCCGCCCCCGGCGATCGAAAAAGGGCCGCCCCGAAGGGCGGCCCCTTGACGCTGACCTTGCTGTTAGTGTTCCAGCTGATATCCGGCTCCTTCGAACATATACATCACCCCGAAGCCGTACCACAGGGTGTAGACCACGTAGAACAGTAGCGAGATGGCAACGATCAGCCAGCGTTCGCCGATGCTTTGCGGCTCTATGCCGTAGTAGTTGTAGGTCATCTCCACCGCCTTGGCCTGCACCACCGCGACGAACTTGGCCTGGGCGAAGTTCTTTTGCCGGTTCAGGGCCTTTTCCAGGGCGGCGTAGCTGCGCCACCAGGTGTAGAGCATCAGCCGGGCGTCCTTACCCTGGTAGCGGGCCGCGAGCTTGTCCCCCTGGTTGTGATACATGGACTCGGTGTCGGTCAGGGTGGAGGCGAACACCTTGCCCAGATCGCCGTTGATCTTGAGCTTGTCGCCCTCGGCCGCGGCCTGGGCCCCGGCTCCGGCGAACAACAGGGCCGCCTGGGCCGCCGTATCGGCGTCGGGCAGGGTCAGGGTGGCCTCCAGCTTGGTCCCGTCATACTTGGCCGCCTGCTTGTTGAGCTCGGGAATGTAGTAGGCGGAGTTCTTGGAGATGGAGTTGTATAGGCTGTCCAGATAGTCCAGCCCGTTGTGCCCGTTGAAGATGGGCGAGAAGAAGGCGATGAGCACGCCCACGAACACCAGCACCATTATCAACCCGGTGGTCATGTGGAACTTCTGGCTTTTGGCTTGCTTGCTCATGAGGTCGCCTCCTCGCCCAGGGCCGCGCCGGCGGGATGGGCCGTGCGCAGGTTTTTGGTGTTCTTGAAGAAGGTGCCGATCACCCACACCGCGAAACCGCCGATCACCAGGAAGAACCCCCAGATGCCTATCTGGTCCAGCCAGAAGACCGTGGTCTTGCTCAGGTTGATGATCTCCATGTCGGCCAGCTTGCCCGGCAGGGCGAAGATGCGGTTCATGAACCCGGCCAGCACGGCCATGGCGTAGAAGCCGCGGATGGTGGTGCCCGGCACCACCTTGGTGACCATGGCCCCCACCTGGATGCCCAGCAGCGAGCCGATGAGCATGCCCATGGCCAGGGTGTAGAAGATGAAGCCGTAGATGGCGTACTGGCTGATGGCCGCGTAACCGGCGGTGAACACGATCTGGAAGATGTCGGTGCCCACGGTGGTCATGGAGCTGACCCCCAGGGTGTAGACGAAGATGGGGAAGGTCAAGAATCCGCCGCCTACGCCCATGATGCCCGCGGCCAGGCCCACGATGAAGCCGGCGACGATCAAGAACCAGGCGCTGATGGCCCGTCCGCCGGGCACCAGGCTCTGGTCGAAGCGCACCATGGGGGGAAGCTTCATGCCCTGGAGCTTCTGGGGCAGGTTGCCCAACTCCGCGCCTTCCATCTTGCCCCCGTGGGGCAGCTCACAGGCCGCGGCGCTTTTGCGGCACTTTAGGAAGTCCATCAGGGCGTAGAAGCCCAGCCCGCCCAGCATCACCGCGTAGATGGTGGTGATGAAGGCGTCACTTAGCACCGGGTTGATCTCGTAGAGCACCCGGTTGATCACCCCGCCGCAGGTGGCGCCGCCGATGGCCCCTATGAGGAAGGTGACCGCCAGCGACACCGACACGTTGCCCAGCTTGCGGTGGATCACGCTGCCCATGATGGCCTTGGCGAAGATGTGGAACAGGTCGGTGCCCACGGCCAGGATGCCCTTGATGCCCGCGCTCATCAGGGCCGGGGCGATGATGAAGCCGCCGCCCGCGCCGATGCAGCCGGTGATGAGCCCGGCGCACAGGCCGATGAGGATGGAGGCGATGAAGATGCCGGTGCTGTAAAAGGCGGGGCTGTAGGCCTTCTTGCCGCCCAAGACGTCGGGCAGGGCCGAGTGAATCTGGTCGGCGAAGGCGATGCCGCCCAGGATGGCGGGCACCAGCATCAGTCCCAAGATTATCAGGCGCTTTTTATCGCCCAGGATGGTGTTGGCCGTGGCGATCTCCCACCTGGCGTGGGCCTGGGCTCCGGCCACCATGCACTGTCCCAGTCCTTTAAAGAAATTCATGGTTATATGCCTTCCGATGCTTCGGTTGGTTGAAAATCAGCTTCCACTCGAATTCCGGCTTGCTTGCGAGGCTTGGATGCGGGCCAACAGGTCGCCCAGTTCGCAAGGCTTGGTCAGGTAGTCGAAGGCGCCCAGGGCCATGCCCTCGCGGGCCGCCTGCTCCGAGCCGTGGCCGGTGAGGATGATGACCGCCAGATCGGGGTCCATCATCTTGAGCACCTTGAGCACCTCGATGCCGTCCATGTCTTCCATCTTCAGATCCACCACCGCCACGTCGAAGCTCTGCTGCCGGGCCTGTTGCACGGCCTCGGTGCCCGAGCGGGCCGTGGTCACCTCCAGGTTGCGCTTGCTCATGCGCTTGTTGAGCACCTCCAGGTAGCCCGGCTCGTCATCGACCAACAAGACCTTGAGCCGTTCGGCGCCTTGGTTGCTCATCACCCGCTCCCTTCGCTCCCCAACTCCCGGCTACGACTCGCGCCGGAGGGCGTGCACCCTGACCCGCGCGTCCAAAATCTTGGCCTCGTGGGCCCGCTTTTTGGCCACGGCCTCGCCGACCTTGGCCATCAACAGGTCCATCTCGCAGGGCTTCATGAGGTAGTCGTAGGCCCCGCTCTTCATGCCTTCGATGGCGCTTTCCACCGTGGCGTGGCCGGTGAGCATGATCACCTCCACGTTGGGGTGCTTGCCCTTGATGGCGGCCAGGGTCTCCAGGCCGTCCATGCCCGGCATCTTCACGTCCAGGATCACCACGTCGATGCGGCTGGGCCCCCCGCCTTCCAGCTTTTCCAGGGCCTCCTTGCCGCTGAACGCGGTCTCCACGGCGAGTTCCCGCTTGGCCAGCCGCTTGGCCATGGTCTCCACAAAGGGGACTTCATCGTCCACCAGGAGCACCGAGGGGTTGATCACAACCATTTGATTCCTCCAAAAATGACAGCCATTGGTCCTAACCCTGTCCGGTCCCGGGCGCTCCCGCGGGGGCCGGAGTCGTATCTTGGCGGGCGGGCAAGATGACGGTGAAGGTGGAGCCCTCGCCCTTGGCGCTGGTCACCTTGATCTCCCCGCCCAACTTGTTGATGATGCCGTAGCAGATGGACAGGCCCAGGCCGGTGCCCTGGCCCACCGGCTTGGTGGTGTAGAAGGGGTCGAAGATGCGCGCCAGGTTGGCGTCGGCGATGCCGATGCCGGTGTCGGACACGCTCAGCTTGACCCGGCCGTTCTCCTGGGTGGTGGTCACGTTTACCGTGCCGCCCTCGGCGTTGATGGCGTCCACCGCGTTGTTCACCAGGTTCAAAAGCACCTGTTGCAGCTCGCTGGGGCTGGCCGCCACCTTGGGTAGGCCCTGGTCCAGGGCGGTGGTGAGCTTCACCCCGGCGTAGCGCGACTTCTGGGCCACCAGGCCCAGCACCTCGTCCACCAGGCCGTTCAAGTCCACCGGCTTGATGGTGGGGTCGGTCTTGCGGGCGAAAGACAACAGCTTGTGGGTGATTTGCTTGCAGCGGTCCCCCTGCTCCTGGATCTGCTGCACCGCCCGCTGGATCTCGGCCAGGGTCTCCTCGCTCAAGGGCCCCTCGTCGCTCATCAGATCCTCGATCCAGCCCGCTTCCTCCACCATGATGGCCACCGGGTTGTTGATCTCGTGGGCGATGCCCGCGGCCAGCTCGCCGATGGAGGCCAGGCGGCCCGCTTCTATCATCTTCTCGTTCATGGCTTCCTTTTGCTCGTCGGCCTCGGCAATGCGCCGCACCAGCCGGCGGGCCACGATAAGGGAGACCGCCACGATGAGCAGGCCCCCGATCACGAAAATGGCGATGGCCGCCCGCTGGGCCTGCACCAGGTATAAAAAGGCGTCGGACACTTCCTGCTGGGCGCAGATGATCCACTGGCCCTTCTTGAGCGGAGCGGCGGCGTAGATCATGTCCCGGCCCAGCGAGTCGGGCTGCTCCACGATGGTGACCTTGCCCGGGGCCAGGGGGGTCTGCAGCAGTTCCTGCCAGGCTCCGGAAGACAGGATCACCTCCTGGCGGGGCTTGGTCTGCAGCTCGCTTTGCCGGTTGAGGATGAAGGCGAAGCCGGTCTCGCCGATGCGCAGGTTCTCCACCAGGGCGTTGAAGGCCTCGAAGTCGATGGTGGCCTTTAAGAGCCAGTCGTTGCCTTCGTAGTGCATTCTCACCGCCACGATGAAGTGGGGGCTGCCTCTCAGGCCCGCGAAGACGTCGGAGATGAAGTGCTCGCTCTGCATGGCCTCATGGAACCACTGGGCGGTGGAGTAGTTGGCCCCGGTGAGGTTGTAGGGGCCGGCGTAGGCCACCTGGGCCCCCTTGGCGTCCACCAGGCCCAGGTCCACGTAGACCCCGCTGTACTCCTCGCGCAACAGCCCCAGCTTCACCTTTAAAAGGTCCGGGTTCTCCAGGTCGGGCACGGTGTAGGAGCGGGCCAAGACCCGGATGTCGGCCAGGCGGTCGATCAAGAAGGCGTCGATGGTGTGGCAGTGCTTGTTGAGCAGCACCTCCAGGTTCTCTTCCACCTTGGTCTGGTAGGCCTGTTTGAACTGGTAGAGGATGATGGCGCCCGTAAGGAACAGGGGCAGCAGGGAGACGACCACCACGAACAAAACCAGGTTGCGGGTGAGGCTGCGGTAGTAGGCGGCCGGTCTTACGCGGGCGGTTTGCATGGGCGTTCTTCCCGTTCAGGTTCCGCCCTGCATAGTGGCAATTGATGTGCCAATTTTCACCAGCGGTTCACATTTAAAAATTATAATTGAATTATCTAATAAAAACTGTCTGTTACTCTAATAAGCTTGAAGCTGCCCGCCAGGGCCGGGGCTCCCGGCGAAGGGTTTGTGGCCTTGCGCCTGTCGGATTTTTTTACAAGCTGTAAAGGTATACGACGGCAGGGGATTGGGCCCGGCCCCTATGAACCGTGAAGCCATTGGGTACGGACTCGGCCTTGTGCAAGGTCGTGCCGGGCAACAAAGGACCAAAATCGAGGCCGCGCGCGGCGGCCGCTGCATAGTCTGGGGTATTGGATACTTGGGAAGCCGGGGTTTGCTTGCCCCGTTATGTTTGTCGGAGTATTTTTAGGCGGTTTTTGTTTGGCGAGGGGCCGGCGATAAGGCGGGAAGGCGCCATCCTGTGGCCGAACCAGTCTAAACAACAAGTAAAAACAGGTGGGTTATGGCCATCCAAGATGAAACAATATATCCGCGGACCAATGACTTCGAGACGGTATACCTAAAAAGCATAATTACCAATCCCAACATAACGGTTGGCGATTACACCATGTACAACGACTTTGTTTCCGACCCCACGCAGTTCGAAAAAAATAATGTTTTGTATCATTACCCCGTCAACCATGACAAATTGATAATCGGCAAATTTTGTTCCATAGCCTGTGGGGCGAAATTCCTGTTCAACAGCGCGAATCACACGCTTAACTCCCTTTCAACGTATCCGTTTCCCATTTTTTTCGAGGAATGGGATCTGGACAAAAGGCAGGTTGCCTCCGCGTGGGACAATAGGGGCGACATTGTGGTCGGCAACGATGTATGGATAGGATATGAAGCGGTTATCCTGTCCGGCGTGCATATTGGGGACGGGGCGATCATAGGGGCGAGGGCGGTGGTGACAAAGGATGTTGCGCCGTATGCGATCGTCGGCGGTATTCCAGCTAAGGAGATCAAGAAACGTTTCAGCCAGACGACAATCGACAAGTTGCGGCAGATACAATGGTGGGATTGGGACGCTGACAAGATACGGCGATTTTTGCCCGCCATCATGAGCGGGGATATTGACAGACTGTAGTTTTAAATAACTTTTTGGCCCGGATTTTCCTATTCCGAGCCTTTCATTTCAGCCAATGCCGTATTTCTTGAGCCGCGCCAGGAGCGACGGGCGCGACACCCCCAGCAGGCGGGCGGCCCGGCTGCGGTTGCCCCCCGTGGTCTCCAGGGTCTCGCTGACGATGATCTCCTCCACCCGGCCGAGCAGGGCGCCCAACAGGCGGGTGCGCCCGGCGGCGATGCCCTGGCGGCACCAGGCCCGGATGGCCTGGTCCATCTCCGGGCTCAGCGAGCCGCCCGGCCCCTCGCCGGGCTCCAGCACCAGGGAGGCCACCTCCTCGGCCCCCACCGGGTGGCCCCGGCCGAAGATGAGGCATTTTTCCATGGCGTTGGCCAGCTCGCGCACGTTGCCCGGCCAGGAGTGGGCCCCCAAAAGCTCGTAGGCCTCGGGGGTGATGCCCGGATTGCGCACCCCCAGCTGGCGGGTCACCCGGGCCAGGAAATAGTCGGCCAGCAGGGGCACGTCCTCGCGCCGCTCCCTGAGCGGGGGCAGGCTGATGGTCACCACGTTGAGGCGGTAGTAGAGGTCCTCGCGGAAGCGCTCCTCCTTGACCGCCTGCACCAGGTCGCGGTTGGTGGCCGCGATGATGCGCACGTCCACCGCGATGGGCTGGCGCCCCCCGATGCGCTCCACAGAGCGCTCGGCCAACAGGCGCAGCATCTTGGCCTGGATGGCCAGGGGCATGTCGCCGATCTCGTCCAGGAACACGGTGCCCCCGTCGGCCTGCTCAATCTTGCCGATGCGCCGGGAGGCCGCGCCGGTGAAGGCCCCCTTTTCGTAGCCGAACAGCTCGCTTTCCAAAAGGGTCTCGGGGATGGCCACGCAGTTGACCACCACGAAGGGCTTGGCGGCCCGGTCCGAGTGGTGGAACAGGGCCCGGGCCACCAGCTCCTTGCCGGTGCCGCTCTCGCCCTGGATGAGCACCGTGGCCCCGGTGCCCGCCGCCCGGCCGATGGTCTTGTAAAGCTCCTGCATGGGCCTGGAGTGGCCCAACAGGGCGTCGCCGGCGGTGATCTCCTGGTCCTGGTCTTGGTCCATGCGCACCGGCGAGCGCATGAAGCGCCCCGCGTCCAGGGCCTGTTGCACCAATTTGGCGAAATCGTCGGGAACCAGGGGAAGGGTCACGTAGTCGAAGGCCCCCAGCTTGGTGGCCTCGATGGTCTCGGCGGTAAGGCCGCCGGAGGAGGTGATGATCACCGGCAGGCGGGGGTCGTCCTGCTTGAGGCGCTTGAGCAGCTCCAAGCCCCCGGAGGGGGGCAAGGCCGCGGCCACGATGGCCAGGTCCGGGGGATTGGCCGCCACCTCGCGCAAGGCTTGCGGCATGTCGTCGGCCTGGCTGACCCTGAGGCCCTGCTCGATGAGCAGGCGCTCCAGGCTCTGGCTGTGGGCAGGCTCAGCGTTGGCTAGTAGCACCCTGAACAAGATAGCCTCCCAGATTAGGTGCATCTTAACTATGGGCAATCGGGCCGGCGATTTCCAGTGAAAAGATTCACATCTGTGACAAAAGAGTTGGAGGCGCTCCGCCTTTCTCCAGCCGGCGAGAACAGTTGGGCAAGCGGCTGGACAAGCTCGGCGGGCCGGTCTACCATGATGCCTATCCGTGAGGCACAAGGAGCGCCGGTGAAGATAGATTTGGGGCAAGCCCTGGACAATTTGCAGGAAATGAGGGCGGAAGGAAACCCGCAGGCGGTGGCCAACGCCCTTTTCGTGGTGGGCGTGGCCCAGATGCAGAAAAAACGGCCCCAACCCGCCAGGGCGGCTCTGGAAGAGGCCCTGGAGCTTTGCGCCCAGTTGGGCAATTTTTCGGGTCAGGGTCAGGTGCTCCTGCGCCTGGCCGAGCTGGCCCAACAGGCCGGCCAGCCGGAGGCGGCCCTGGGTCTGTTGAACCGGGGCCTGGAGTGCTTTGCCCAGGCCGGGGACGCGCCGGGCCGGGCCAGCGCCCTGGAGCGGCGGGCCGCCCTGCAGCGGGAGTCCGGCGACCTGGATGGCGCGGCGGCCTCCCTGGAAGAGGCCCTGGCCCTGGCTCTGGAGGCGGGCGACGAGCTCAGCCAGATGCTTCTGAGCCAATACCTGGGGGCGGTGTACCGCAGCCTGGGGCAAAACCGAAAGGCCCTGGACGCCTATCGCCGCCTGGGGGCCTTGAGCCAAAAGCACAACGAGCCCCAGCGCGAGGCCCTGGCCCTGTTGGGGGTAGGCACCCTGTTGGCCACGGAGGGCCGGGCCGAGGAGGCCGACGAGGCCGAGGAGGCCTTTAAAAGCGCCGAGGAGGCCTTCGGGCGCCTGGGGCAGCCCAAGCAGGCCGCTGCGGTGGCCGCCGAGCGCCGCCGTCTCCTTGGCCGTTAGATTTTTTCCTGTCCGAACCATCGCCGCGACGCGGCTAATAAAGGTGTGATCATGAATACCAAATTTAGATCGATTTGCATGTCGGCGGCGCTTTTCTTGTTCCTGGCCTGGGCCCTCCCGGCGGCGGCCATGAACAAGGCCGAGGCCGACCTGGAGGTGCAGCAGGCCCGCATCAGCCTGTTGCAGTTCACCAGCTCCCCGGACACCAGCACCCCCCGCTGGCTCTTGGCCCGCTGCAAGGGGGTGGCCCTGTTCCCGGGCATGATCAAGGCCGGTTTCATCGTGGGCGGCAACTACGGCACCGGGGTGATCATGAGCCGCCGCCCGGACGGCAAATGGTCCGGCCCGGCCTTCTTCCGCATGGGCGGGGCCTCCATCGGCTTCCAGATCGGGGCCCAGTCCTCTGATTTGTTCATGGTCATCATGACCAAGGTGGGTCTGGACGCGGTGCTCAAGAACCAGGCCAAGTTCGGGGTGGACGCCTCGGCGGTGGCCGGACCGGTGGGGCGCGACGCCCAGGCGGCCATAGCCGGGGGCAGCCTCAAGGCGGATCTGTACTCCTATTCGCGCAGCGCGGGGGCCTTTTTGGGGGCCTCGGTGAGCGGGGCGGGCATAGAGTTCGACCAGGCCAGCAGCACGGCCTACTATGGGCGGCCGGTCACCGTGAGCGATATCTTCGACGGCAAGGTGGATCTGCCCCCCAGCGCCCAGGCCCTGACGGAAGCGTTGAACAAGTTCAAGTAATTATTGTCGTTTAACAGGTGCCGCAGCCCTTGGCCCGGTGGTCGTCGTACCAGCTTTTGACCAGGGCCTTGAGCTCGCCGCGGTCCGCTTGCAATATTTCGCCGATTTGGGCCTTGGTCAGGATGCCGGTGAAAAAGGCGAATTTGCATAGGTAGATGAGGGAATCCACAGAAGGGGCGTCGGCTTTGTCCGAGAGCCAGCCCTCCACTCCCTGGGCCTTGACGGCCGAACGCAACCGCTGATGGCGGTTGATGATATCGGGGTGATTCGGAGGGAGCATGCCTGGCGTTCCTGGTGTAAAGTGGTGACTTGAAATAATAACCGCCGGTCGCCCTGGGGGCAAGCGAGGTTGTTTTTTGGTTGACATGCCTGGTGGGCCTTCCTATAATCGCGCCATTGTGAATATAGGGACTTACGGTTCCGTCTTGGAAAAACGTAAAGTTAGCCAAGCTATTCTCGACGGCAGTATTCCGCCTCCCGGGTAAGGGCGTTTAACCCCCCCAGGAAGCGGGTTCAACATATATGGGGCGGGGCCGTTTTGACGGCCCTCCCCGAACAATGAACCAAGGCAAGTCCAAACTCTCAGCAAAGAATCACGGAGGTTTTTTCTCATGGCTAAAATGCATGACACTCCGATGCTCGACGAGTTGACTAAGGGGCCTTGGCCTAGCTTCGTTACGGATATCAAAAAAGCGGCGGAAGCCGGTAATGAAGCCTGTGCCGACCTCTTGGGCCAACTCGAGCTCTCCTACAAAGACAAGGAGGGCCACTGGAAGCACGGCGGTATCGTGGGCGTTCTGGGATACGGCGGCGGCGTCATCGGCCGTTACTCCGACGTTCCCGACCTGTTCCCCGGCGTGGAGCACTTCCACACCCTGCGCGTGAACCAGCCTGCGTCCAAGTTCTACAAGACCGAGCGCCTGCGCGAGGTCATGGAGATCTGGAACAACCGTGGTTCGGGCATGCTCAACATGCACGGCTCCACCGGCGACATGGTGCTTCTGGGCGCCTTCACCGAGGAGCTGGAGCCCATCTTCGCCGAGCTGACCCAAAAGGGTTGGGACCTGGGCGGCTCCGGTTCCGCTCTGCGGACCCCGGCCTGCTGCGTGGGCAAGGCCCGCTGTGAGTTTGCTTGCATCGACACCCAGGACATCTGCTACTCCTTGACCCAGGAGTATCAGGACGAGATGCACCGTCCGGCTTGGCCTTACAAGTTCAAGTTCAAGATCGACGGTTGCCCCAACTGCTGCGTGGCCTCCCTGGCCCGCTCCGACTGTGCCATCATCGGTACCTGGCGCGATGACATCCGCATCGACCAGGAAGCCGTGGCCGCCTACGTGGGCGGCGAGATCGCGGCCCACGGCGGCGCCAACGGCGCCGACGCCAAGCTGGACATCAAGGCCGACGTCATCGACCTGTGCCCCACCGGCTGCATGTTCTACGAGGACGGCAAGCTGACCATCAACAACGCCGAGTGCACCCGCTGCATGCACTGCATCAACGTGATGCCTCGCGCCCTGCGCCCCGGTCTGGATACCGGCGCCAGCATCCTGGTCGGCGCCAAGGCTCCGATCCTCGAAGGCGCCCAGATGGGTTCGCTGATCATCCCCTTCATCAAGATGGAAGAGCCCTACGACGAGTTCAAGGAGTTCGTCGAGAAGATGTGGGACTGGTGGGATGAGAACGGCAAGAACCGCGAGCGCATCGGCGAGCTGATCCAGCGCCTGGGCCTGTCCGCGTTCATCGAGGCCGTCGAGCTCAAGCCCATCCCGCAGATGGTCAAGGAGCCTCGTTCCAACCCCTACATCTTCTACAAAGAGGATGAGGTGCCTGGTGGCTTCGAGCGCGATATCGCTGATTACCGCAAGAAGCACGCCCGCTAAAGGCTCAAAGGAGGTTTTATAAAATGGCAGAATTCCAAGCCAACAAAATCACCGACATTGGGCCGCCTAAATACGACGAGATGTGGCCCCAGGTGATCAAGGACAACTACGGCAAGTGGCTGTATCACGACATCCTCGAGCCCGGCGTGCTGGTGCACGTGTCCGAGTCCGGCGCCAAGGTCTGGTCCCTGCGTTGCGGCGCCACCCGGCTCATGACCACCATGTTCCTGGAGCAGGTCTGCAAGCTGGCCGACGAGTACTGCGGCGGTTTCTTCCGCTTCACCACTCGTAACAACATCGAGTTCATCGTCAGCGACGAGTCCAAGCTGGAGCCCCTGAAGAAGGCCCTGGCCGACAACGGCGCGCTGCCCTTGGGCGGCACCGGCGCCGGCGTCACCAACATCGTCCACACCCAGGGGTGGGTCCACTGCCACACCCCGGCCATCGACGCCTCCGGCGTGGTCAAGGCCGTCATGGACGAGTTGTTCGACTACTTCAACTCCCACAAGCTGCCGGCCCAGGTGCGCATCTCCCTGGCCTGCTGCCTGAACATGTGCGGCGCCGTGCACTGCTCGGATATCTCCATCCTGGGCGTGCACCGCAAGCCTCCCGTGATCGAGCACAGCCACCTGGACAAGATGTGCGAAATCCCCACCACCATCGCTGCTTGCCCCACCGCGGCCATCAAGCCCAACAAGGTGGACGAGTTCAAGTCGGTGGCGGTGAACGCCGACCGCTGCATGTTCTGCGGCAACTGCTACACCATGTGCCCCGCCATGCCCCTGGCCGACGCCGCGGGCGACGGCATCGCCCTGTGGGTGGGCGGCAAGGTGTCCAACGCCAAGAGCATGCCCATGTTCTCCAAGCTGGCCGTGCCCTACATCCCCAACGAGCCTCCTCGTTGGCCCACCACGGTCAACACCATCAAGAAGATCGTTGAGGTCTACGCCGGCGACGCCATGAAGTATGAGCGCGTGGGTGAATGGGCCCAGCGGATCGGGTGGGAGAAGTTCTTCGAGAAGACCGGTCTCGAGTTCAGCCACCACCACATCGACGACTACCGCTTCGCCGCCACCACCTGGCGGACCTCGACCCAGTTCAAGTGGTAGCCGCCTAGCGCCTAGGCGCTAAGCTCGAAAGCACGCCGCCCGGGGATTCGTCCCCGGGCGGTTTTTTGTGGGGCGCGCCCGGTCCGTGCTACCCTGGAGGAAAACGTAAATCCGCCTCGGGGCCGTTAACAACGGGAGGTTTTCCATGGAGCTTAAAGATTATTTCGCCAACGCCAAGGGCCTGGGAGTGCTATCCACCGCCGACGGCCAGGGCCGGGTGGACGCGGCCGTGTACTCGCGGCCCCATTTCATCGATCAGGAAACCGTGGCCTTCATCATGCCCGACCGCCTGACCCACCAAAACCTGCTGGCCAACCCCCACGCGGCCTACCTGTTCGCCGAGGAGGGCTTCAACACCCGGGGCCGCCGCCTGTTCCTCACCAAGCTGCGCGAGGAAAAGGATAGCGAGCTCTTGGCCCAGCTGCGCCGGGGCCACCATGGCCGCGAGGCCACCGAGCGCTACCTGGTGTTTTTTAAGATCGACCAGGTGCTGCCGCTCATCGGACCGGGGGAGGAGGACTAGGGCACGCCCGGATCGCCCAGGACCTGGGACAAAGCAAGTGGCTGGGGGACGCCGGGAATATAAAGGTGTCCGTACAGGGCGGCGTGGGCTTGGAGGCCGGGGGCGAATTAACCGTACAGGTTCCCAAGCTTCCTGAGGAGCAAAAAAGCACTTTTGAGCTGATATGGGAGGGGCTTAAACCACTGTCAGGAGCCATAGAAGAAAGTATGCGTAAGGATGGCTTTAAAATGTTGAATGGCCTTCTATTTGGACTTCATGGGTGGTGGATTATCAAAACAAAATCAGCATATCTGATAGTAGAGGATGTTGGTAACGCATTAACGTTGGCTGCGCCAGAATATGGTAAAATACGAGCTGTTAAATCACTAAAAACGCTAATAGGGGAGCGAAATGCAGAACACGCTGCAAGTATGTTGGATGTGATGACCTACGATAGCCCTCTAGCGACCATAGAAAAGGCAAAACAGCGAGTTAATGAGCTAGGAGGCTTAGCTTTAAAAATTGGCAGTCAAGTTGAGGCCGCTGAAAAGGAACTGGATGCCTCCAATTCTAAAGGAAAATTAGGCAACTTAAAATAGCTGGCAAGTACCAAACAAAAACTCGTATTCAAATATTGGTTAATATGAGTTAGTCCGTTTGCCTGCTGAGGGGGGGAAATTTGAATTGTTGCTATTTGGTGATGGTAATCTAAATTTCTTAAACATCAGCGCGGCATACAGCCAATTAAATAGCGCGTGGCTGTTTGTTTGGTTGATGCCGATCTGTTTAGTAGTAGAGAGTGCAATAACATACATATATTTTAGGCGGATAAAACGATACCCGTCTGCAGAAGATAAGTTGGCTGGGCTGCGGAAGTATTGGAAAATAATGGTTGTTAAGATTTTGGTTGCTATTGGGTTATATTGGTATGCACTTGACTATATTGGGGCGCCGTATTCCCCTGTTCTTCTAAACAGAATATACTATTATTATCTTTACACTTTTGTGGTATTTATTGCATTCTTTAGCTATTTAATGAATACTTTTTTTCTATTTTGTCTGGTAAAAAGAGTAATAGATAATGTGCTATTTTAGTGGTTAATCATCCGAAATAGCATAGTCGTTAAGTTTTAAATGGCGAAAGGATTGAATATGTTCAAGGTATTGATTTTCTACCGTCATTAACTTGTAAAGCAGATGGTTTTTTTCGACTTTTCCCTACTTACGCCCGGCCAGGTCATCAACCTCAAACACAGCAACGTATTCTATGTCTACCCCGCCCCGCGCCTGAGCCCGGCCGGGGGCCCGCAAAACTTGCGCCCGCCGCTTGCCAGGGAGGCGGCCAGGGGTTATGTATGCATAGTCAAGTTTTGCACAAAACCCGTTGGCCCCTTACTCCCGGCGCGAGGCACGGATGCCCCCGGTTCCCCCCCGCATAGTGGTGGCCGCCCTCAGGGGCGGCAGCGGCAAGACCACCCTCACCCTGGGCCTGATTCAGGCCCTGGCCGACCTGGGTCTGTCCGTGGCTCCCTTCAAGAAGGGCCCGGACTACATCGACCCCTTCTGGCTCTCCGAGGCCGCCGGAGCCCCCTGCCGCAACCTGGACCCCTATCTCATGGGCGGGCCGCAGATACGCCGCTCCTTCGCCCACTTCTCCCGGGGCTGCCAGACGGCGGTGATCGAGGGCAACCGGGGCCTGTTCGACGGCATGGACACGGTGGGTTCCTATTCCACCGCCGAGCTGGCCAAGACGCTTGAGGCCCCGGTGGTGATGGCCCTGGATTGCACCATGACCAGCCGCAGCGTGGCCGCCGTGGCCCTGGGATGCCAGAAATACGACCCCGAGCTCGACCTGGCCGGTTTCATCCTCAACCCGGTGGGCACCGCCCGTCAGGAGGGGGTGGTGCGCCGGGCGGTGGAAGAGGCCACCGGCCTGCCGGTGCTGGGCGCGGTGCCCCGGCTCAAGCTGGACATGCCCCAGCGGCACATGGGCCTGGTGCCCCCCCAGGAGCACGCCCGGGTGGCCGAGGCTCTGCACCAGGCGGCGCGCAGCGTGGCCGCCCACGTGGATTTGGAGCGGCTCAGGGACATCATGGCCCAGGCCCCGGCCTGGAGCGAGGACGAGCCCCCCGAGGGGCTGCTGCCCGCCAGCCCGCCCAGCGGTCCCCGGCCCCGCATCGGGGTGGTGCGCGACGCGGCCTTCGGCTTCTACTACCCCGAGAACCTGGAGGCCCTGGCCAACCACGGGGCCGACCTGGTGTTCTGCTCGGCCCTCATGGACCCGGCCCTGCCGGAGGTGGACGCCCTGTATTTGGGCGGGGGCTTTCCCGAGACCCACGCCCCGGCCCTGGCGGCCAACGCCGCCTTCCGGGCCTCGCTGGCTGCCGCCGCCGAGGCGGGCCTGCCCATCTACGCCGAGTGCGGCGGGCTGATGTACCTGGGCCGCCGTCTGGTGGTGGATGGCCAGGCCTGGGACATGGCCGGGGTGCTGCCGCTGGATTTCGTCATGAAACGCCGCCCCCAGGGCCACGGCTACACCCTGTGCCAGGTGGAAAAGCCCAATCCCTTTTGGCCGGTGGGTTACGAGTTCAAGGCCCATGAGTTCCACTACTCCGAGCCCCATCCCCTGCCCGGCGCCGAGCTGGAGCTGGCCTACCGGGTGCGGCGGGGCAAGGGGCTCATCGGCGACATGGGCGGGCTAATGCGCCGCAAGGTGCTCGGAACCTACCACCACGTGCATGTTTTGGGCTCGCCGGGGTGGGCCCCGGGGCTGCTGCAAGCGGCCAAGGGTTAGGAATAACTTGACACCACGGCCATCCCTGGCTATGGTGTCCCGTGTTGTGAAAAAAGCTCCAATCCTGGGAGGAAATAGCTGATGGCTACCGATCAAGAAATCCGCGACCTCGTCATCAAGGTCATGGAAAAGAAGCAAAAACGCATGATGATGAAGGACCTGCTCAAGGAGGTCCAGAAGCTGGACGAAAGCGTGGAGAAGCGGCCCTTGAAGAAGGTGACCACCGCCATGATCCAGGACCAAACCCTGCAGTACTGGTCCAGCGGTTCCACCACTTACTTCGCTCTGCCCGGCGGCAAGCACGCCGAGGGCGAGGACTAAACCTTCGCCAGCTCCGGCCCCGGTAAGGGGCCTTTTTCCTCCGCCATAGACCGGGCCGGCAGGTTCGTTCCCTGGCGGAGGGTTGTTTTTTTGGGGCGCGTCCCCTGATAGCCGAGGACCCATGAGCAAGATAGAAAACCCCAGCGGAATCCCGGAAGACGACTTTTTGCGGGAGGGCCTGGTGGACCGGCTGACCCAGTATCTGGAAGCCGAGCCGGGCGCCTGGCACGTGCGCTACAACCTTGGGGTGGCCCTGATGCAGCAGGGCGACGTGGACGAGGCCCTGACCCAGTTCCGCCAGGTGATGGCCGAGTCTCCCAAGCACCTGGAGAGCATGGTCAACGTGGCGGCCATCCACCTGGGCAAGGGCCAGCCCGAGGAGGCGCTGCGGGTGCTCACCAACGCCCTCAAGGTTTGGGACATCCCCATGGTGCGGGCCAACCTGGGCGTGGCCTATCTGCAGATGGACCGCCTGGAAGAGGCGGCCTATCATCTCAAGGAAGCGGTAAACGGCGCGCCCAACATGCCCGACGCCCTTACCAACCTGAGCACCGTTTTCTTGCGCACCGGAGAGACGGACAGGGCCGAGCAGGCCGCCCGCCAGGCCCTGGAGGTCAACGCCAACTTCGCAATGGCCCACAACAACCTGGCGGTTATCCTGAGCGAAAAGGGCGACACCGACCAGGCCCGCTTTCATGCGGTGCGGGCCCGGGAGCTGGGCTACGAGGTGCATCCCCAACTCGCCGAGCAGTTGGGCCTGCCCCAGGCCTGAGGCGGCGAAAAGGGGAGGAAATTATTCACTTGACCAAACGGCTTCTGACCGTTATTGACAAGAAGTGATTTTCATCCCCAGCGGCTCCAGGCGGTTGGGCTAGTGCCGCGATGCCGCCCCTTGGGGGCGGGGGCATAATAGTTTTACTAGAGAATTCGGGGGATCCCGAACAACTTCGCCAAGCAAGGAGGACATTATGTTCGAGGTGGTGGTTGATACCGACAAGTGCATCGGCGACGAGGAATGCGTAGAGGTTTGCCCGGTCGACGTGTATGAGATGCAGGACGGCAAGGCCGTGCCGGTCAACGCCGAGGAGTGCCTGGGCTGCGAGAGCTGTATCGAGGTGTGCGAGCAGGACGCCATTACCGTGACCGAGGTCTAAGCGCCCTCCGCCAGCGAAAGCTTTACGCCGCGCTCCGGTCCTGGTGACCGGGGCGCGGTTTTTTTATGCCCCGGCGCTCTCAGGCGACGGCATACTGCGTTGCCGGCTGCTCTCGGACCTCGGCGTAGTTCTGCCTACGCCTGCGGTCCTCGCTGGCCGGGCGCCTTGTCTGCCGTCGCCTGAGAGCGCCGGACTCAACCGGGCTACCGGCATAGCGCGTTGCTTGGTGGGGCTTCCAGGTCGGTGGTGGGGCCGCCGGTGACTGACGAAGCCGGACAAAATAAAAGAGGGCCGGTCCCAAGGACCGGCCCTCCTTACCCTCTCTAAATCGCGTCTAGCGAACGAGGCCTACTTGGGATGGCACTCGTTACACTTGGTGGGGCCCTTCTTGGCCTCCTTGTGGCAAGACTTGCAGTTGTCGTGGAAGGCGTTGTTCAGGCTGAGCATCTTGCCTTGGTTCTTCTTGGGGCTGGTGTGGCAAGTGTCGCACTTGGCCACCTTGTCGCCGTCCTTGAAGACGTTCTTGCCATCTTTGTAAGTGTGGTGACACTCGGTGCAGGCCAGCTTGTAGTCCACGGAGTGCTTCTTGTGGGTGAACTCCACCGCACTCTTCTTGGGCTTCTTGAATAGCGAATCCTGGATCTTGAAGCTGTCGGGCACCTTGCCAGACTTAGTGTCCTGGGCAATGGCCGCCGTGCTCATGAGCGCCGCCACGGCAAAAGCCAACGCCACCAATACGGCGATGCTGCTTTTCTTCATATCCCTGTAACCTCCCCGGTTGCTACGAGCTTTATAAAAAGCGAAAACCTTCACTAGTTGCGCAATATATAGGACACGGAGCGGGGGCTTGTCAAGGGTTTTCCCCAGAAAGCCATTCACCTAACCCCTTGATAAATAATACTGCCTTTACTCTGAATCTTCCAGGGGATTCTCCTGGGCCTTGGCCGCGGCCCATAGCTCTTCCCGCTCCTCGTGGCTCATTTGATCCAGGGCGCGGCCCTGCCGGGCGGCCAGGGCCTCCATGGCCCTGAAGCGCCGGGTGAAGCGCCGGTTGGCCGTGCGCAGGGCGGCCTCGGCCCCCAGGCCCCGGTGGCGGGCCCACTGGGCCCAGGAAAAGAGCACGTCGCCCAGCTCGGCCGTCTCCCCTTGCGGCCCGGCCGAGGCCAACTCCTCGGTTTCCTCCTCGATTTTTTCCCACACCCCGGCCGCGTCGTCCCAGTCGAAGCCCACCTTGGCCGCCTTGGAGCCCAGGCGCTGGGCCCGGAGCAGGGCGGGGGCCCCCAGGGGCACGCTGTCCAGCAGGCCCCGGCCGGTGCCCCGGCGCTCCTCGCGCTTTATCTCGCTCCAACGTTGGCGCACCTCCCCGGCGTCCCTGGCCCGGGCCTCGCCGAACACATGGGGATGGCGGCGCACCATCTTGGTCCGCACCTCATCGATCACCTCGGCCAGGTCGAAGTGCCCGGCCTCGGCGAAAAGCTGGGCCTGGAACACCACCTGGAACAACAGGTCGCCCAACTCGCCGCGCACCTCCTCGATGGTGCCTGACTCGATGGCCTCGGTGGCCTCGTAGGCCTCTTCCAATAGATAGGCCGCCGCGCTGGCCGGGGTCTGTTCCCGGTCCCAGGGGCAGCCGTCCGGGGCGCGCAAACGCGCCGCCAACTCGGCCAGGGCCTCCAGGGCCCGGCCCGCGCTTTCCCGGCCTTGCTGGCTCATGGCTTTTGTTTCTGGGCGGGTTCCGGCTTGATGAGGCCGGCCTTCTTTTGCAGGTTGCCGAGCAGGTTTTCGGGGATCATGTCCTTGATGAAGTTGCCCGCCCGCACCACGTAGGGCGAGACCATGGATTTTTGCAGGGGCTCCAGGGTCTTGAAGGGATTGACCAACAGCAGCAGGTTGATGAGCAGGTAGCAGATCAAAAGGCCCTTCACCAGCCCCACCCCGGCGCCCAATAGGCGGTCCAGGCCCGAAAGGGGGCCGGACAGGATGAGGCGATGCAGCATGCTGCCGATATACAGGAATATGGAAAACACCACCAAAAGGATTATCGCGAAGGCCACGGCGGGCCACCAGGCGGCCTTGACGGCGGAGAGGTCGGCCAGCATCCGGCCCAGGGGCTCGTAGAACATCACGCTGGCCACGATGGCGGCCACCGCGCCCACCAGGCCGATGACTTCGCGCACGAAGCCGCGCATCAGGGCCTTCACCAAAAAGAAGACCATGATGATCAACAGAGCCAAGTCGAGCAAGTTGGGTGTCTGCTGCATAATGAGACCACCTGTAGCACGGCGAAGGCTGAAAAGTCAAGAAGTTAGCAACGGGTCCCATTTTGATAGGCCAGTAAAAACAGTTGGTTGTGCGCCTTGTCCCTTGCGATGCCTCTCGCCGGGCTTGTTGCTAGGGCGGGTGGGTGCATGGTAAAGGTTGTTTAGCCCGCATATATCATGAGGGCCGGGTGTCCGGCTGCGCCATGAAATATGCGGTCTGGAGATATCATGGCAATTTTTCGTCGGATTCTTGAGTTGGACGGCACGGCGGGCACCGACATTCACGAGGTGACCGGCCAGGTGGCCGAGGTGGCGGCCGCGAGCGGCCTGGCCCAGGGCCTGGTGTCGGTGTTCACCCCCGGCTCCACCGCGGCGGTGACCACCATCGAACATGAATCCGGCGCCCTGAGCGACCTGCGCCGCCTGTTGGAGGATCTGGCCCCGGCGGCGGGCGAGTATGCCCACAACCTGCGCTGGGGCGACGGCAACGGCTACAGCCACCTGCGCGCCGCCCTGCTGGGCCCCTCGCTCACCGTGCCCCTGGAGGGGGGCCGCCCGCTGTCGGGCACCTGGCAGCAGATCGTGGTGTTGGATTTCGACAACCGGCCCCGCCGCCGCCAGGTGGTGGTGAGCGTCGTGGGCGAGTAGGGGAATATGAGCCAGAGCCAAGAGCTTCGCCTGAGCTTTGCCGATCACGAGGCGCTGCGCACCCTTTTGGGGGCGCGCGACGCCCATCTGCGCCTGTTGGCCGCCGCCGCCGGGGTCAAGGCCCGCTCCCGGGGCGGAGAGATAACCCTGAGCGGCGAGCCCGAGGCCCTGGAGCTGACCGCCCTGGCCCTGAGGCAGCTCTACGACCTGATCCAGCAGGGCTACCCGGTCTACGAGATGGACGTGGAGTTCGCCTACCGCATCCTGAGCTCCGACCCCACGGCCCAGTTCAAGGACATCTTCCTGGACCAGGTCTACCTCACCGGCAAGAACCGCATCATCAGCCCCAAGACCCTGAACCAAAAGAGATACCTGGAGGCCATCCGGGCCCACGACATCGTCTTCGGCATCGGCCCGGCGGGCACCGGCAAGACCTACCTGGCCATGGCCATGGCCGTGGACAGCCTGCTCAAGGGCCAGGTGGACCGCATCGTGCTGGCCCGCCCGGCGGTGGAGGCCGGGGAAAAGCTGGGCTTTTTGCCCGGCGATTTGGCCGAGAAGGTCAACCCCTATCTGCGGCCCCTGTACGACGCCCTGCACGACATGATCGACTTCGACAAGGCGGGACGGCTCATGTCCAAGGGAGTGATCGAGGTGGCTCCCCTGGCCTTCATGCGCGGGCGCACCCTGAACAGCGCCTTCGTCATCCTGGACGAGGCCCAGAACTCCACCAGCGAACAGATGAAGATGTTCCTCACCCGGCTGGGCTTCGACTCCAAGGCGGTGATCACCGGCGATGTGACCCAGGTGGACCTGCCCGGCGGGGTGACCTCCGGCCTGGTCAGGGCCAGCCAGATCCTCAAGCACATCGATGGCATCGCCTTCGTGGACTTTGACGAACAAGACGTGGTGCGCCACCACCTGGTGCGCCAGATCATCAAGGCCTACGACAAGATGGGTAACGGTGGGGCATGAGCGTATTGCTGGATAATTCCTGGGAGGGCGGCGAGCTGCCCGCCGGGCTGATTGAGCGGGTACAGCGGGTGCTGGCCCTGGCCGGCCAGCCGCCGGAGGCCGAGCTGTCGCTGGTGATCTGCGGCGACGAGGAGATCGCGGCCATCAACCAAGAGTGGCTGAACCGCCAGGGCCCCACCAACGTCATCTCCTTTGCCCAGCACGAGGGCGAGGGCCCGGCGCTCAACCCGGAGATTCTGGGCGACGTGGTGGTGAGCGCCGACACCGCCCGCCGCGAGGCCGCCCAGCACGGCCTGGAGCCGGACGAACACTTGATGCGCCTGATAATTCACGGCATATTGCATATATTGGGACATGAGCACGAGCAGGGCGGCGAGCCCGCCCGCCTGATGGAAGCCAAGACCGAGGAACTGCTGGCGGCCAGCGCCTAGCAGGCGGCTCCGCAGACCGCGCGGCCCCGGCGAGCGGCCGGGCCGGATAGCAAGAAAGGAGGGTCGCCTGTGGCCCGTCTTAGCGTAAACGTCGATCACGTGGCAACCCTGCGCCAGGCCAGGGGCATAGACGAGCCCGACCCGGTGTGGGCGGCGGTGCTGGCCGAAAAGGCCGGGGCCGACGGCATCATCGTGCACCTTCGGGAAGACCGCCGGCACATCCAGGACCGCGACCTGTGGGTGCTCAAGCAGGTGGTCAAGGGCCAGCTCAACATGGAGATGGCCGCCACCGAGGAGATGGTCGGCATCGCCGGGGAGGTGCGCCCGGACATCTGCACCCTGGTGCCCGAAAAGCGCCAGGAGCTGACCACCGAGGGCGGCCTGGAGGTGGCGGGCAACCTGGAGAAGATGCGCGCGGTGGTGGGCTCGCTGCACGAGGCGGGCATCGCGGTGAGCCTGTTCATCGACCCCACCAGCGAGCAGATCAAGGCGGCCCACCAGTGCGAGGCCGAGGTGGTGGAGCTGCACACCGGGGCCTATTGCAACGCCCCGGACGAGCCCACCCGCCAAAAGCTCCTGAGCGCCCTGGAAGACTCGGCCCGCCTGGCCGCCCGCCTGGGGCTCAAGGTGGCCGCCGGCCACGGGCTCAACCTGCGCAACATTCATCCCCTGCTGGCCTTCCCCGACATCGAGGAATACTCCATCGGCCACTCCATCATCGCCCGGGCGGTGTTCGTGGGCCTGGAGCAAGCGGTGGGCGAGATGCTGGCCCTGGCCCGCAGCGCGGCCAGCCACGCCGCCGCCGAGGCGCCCCAGCGACGGCTGTAGGTCACGGGCGGAGTGAGCGGCATGATCGTGGGCATCGGCCTGGACCTGGCGGAAGTGGGGCGCATCGAGGCCTCGCTGGAGCGCTTTGGCCGGCGCTTTCTGGAGCGCTGCTTCACCCCGGAGGAGCGACAGACCTGCCTGGCCCGGCCCCGCCCCGCCTCGGCCCTGGCCATGCGCTTCGCGGCCAAGGAGGCCTTTTCCAAGGCCGCCGGACTGGGCATGCGCGGCCTGGGATGGCGGGAGATCGAGGTGGTGCACGACCCCAAGGGCAAGCCCTCCCTCAGGCTGCACGGGCGGGCTCTGGCCTGGATGGAGGCCAACGGGGTGCAGGCCTCCCATATCAGCCTCACCGACGAGGGCGGTTTCGCCGCGGCGGTGGTGGTATTGGAGAAAGCATGATTTTGGTTACCGCCGAACAGATGCGTTCTTGCGACCGCCGGACCATCGAGGAGATCGGCCTGCCGGGCCTGGTGCTCATGGAAAACGCGGCCCAGGGCGCGGTCCGGGTGCTGGTGGACCAGGTGGGCGAGCTGGAAGGGGTTCCGGTGGCGGTGTTGGCCGGCCGGGGCAACAACGGCGGCGACGGCCTGGCCATGGCCCGCATCCTGGCCAACCAGGGCGCGCTGTGCGACGTGTACCTCCTGGCCGAGACCGGCGCCCTAAAAGGCGACGCGGCCACCAACCTCCGGGTGGCCCAGGCCTGCGGGGTGCGGGTGGTGGAGGCCCCGGACGAGGCCGGCCTGGAGGCCCTGAGCGGCGAGATCGCCCGCCACGAGCTGTTCATCGACGCCTTGCTGGGCACCGGCCTGAGCAAGCCGGTGAGCGGGCGCTACCGGGCGGCCATCGAACTCTTGAATCAATTGGAAGCCCCGGTGCTGGCCGTGGACATCCCCAGCGGCCTGTGCGCCGACACCGGGGCGGTCTTGGGCGCGGCGGTGGTGGCCGATTTCACCGTGACCTTCGGCCTGGTCAAGCAGGGCCTGATCCTGGACGGGGCGGGGCACAGCGGCGAGCTGTTCTTGGTGGACATCTCCATACCCCCGGCGGTGGAAGACGATCTGGAGGTGGAGTGCCACCTGCTGGAGGCCGATTTGGCGGCGGCCCTAGTCAATCCCCGCCCGGCCGGGGCCCACAAGGGCTCCTTCGGCCATCTGCTGGTGCTGGGCGGCAGCCCCGGCAAAAGCGGGGCTCCCTGCCTGGCTGCCATGGGCGGCCTGCGCGCCGGGGCGGGCCTGGTCACCGCCTGCCTGCCCGAGGAATTGAACCTGGCGGCCGAGATCAAGCTGACCGCGGCCATGACCCGGCCCCTGGCCCAGAGCTCCCAGGGCGGCCTGGCCCTGGAGGTATTGCCCACCGTGCTGGAGCTGATGGCCGATTGCCAGGCCCTGGTGCTGGGCCCCGGTCTGGGCCGGGAGGGCGACTGCTTGGAACTGGCCCGGCGGCTGTGGGCCCAGTGCCCCGGCTCGCTGGTGGTAGACGCCGACGGCCTGTTCGCCCTGGCCGACGGCTGGGGCAAGGTGGCCTGCGGCGCGGCCCAGGCGGTGATAACCCCCCACCCCGGCGAGGCGGCCCGTTTGCTGGGTCTCACCACCGCCCAGGTGCAGGCCGACCGTTTGGGCGCGGCCCGCGCCCTGGCCTCCGTTGGCGGGGTGGTGGCGGTGCTCAAGGGGGCCCACACGATAATCGCCGAGCCCGGCGGGGCGGCCTGGATCAACCCCACCGGCGGCCCCTTGCTGGCCAGCGGCGGCAGCGGCGACGTGTTGGCCGGGGTCATCGGCGGGCTCATGGCCCAGGGCCTGGGCAGCCTGGAGGCGGCCCTGGTGGGCTGCTTTGTCCACGGCCTGGCCGCCGATCTGGCCGCCGAGGAATACGGCGAGCGGGGCCTGGCCGCCGAGGAACTGGCCGACTGGCTGCCCCGGGCCTTCGCCGCCCTGGAAGAGGCCGAGGTGGAGTTCTCTGAAGAGGGGGCCCCTTGCTAGGCGGCCAAGCCCATGGTAAATCGGAATCTATAGCATGAGTCCGCGACGCGCCCGCCTGACCAGGCAGTTGCGTGGCCCCGAGGCCACCCTGGCCTTGGGAGCCGCCCTGGGGCGTCTCTTGGCCCCCGGCGCGGTGGTGCTGTTGACCGGGCGCCTGGGCGCGGGCAAAACGGTCTTGGCCCGGGGCTTGGCCGCGGGCTTGGGGGTGAGCGCAGACTATGCCATAGTCTCGCCCACCTTCACTTTACTCAACCAGTATCCGGGCCGGGTGGCCTTTTTCCACGCCGACCTCTATCGCCTGGCCGGCGGCGAGGCGGCGGACCTGGAGCTTCTGGAAGAGGCCGCGGAAGGGGTGCTGGCCGTGGAGTGGGCCGAGCGGGCCCCGGAGCTGTGGCCTCCCCAGGCGATAAGCGTGGAGCTGATCGACCAGGGCGAGGGAGCCCGGCGGGCCGAGATTAGCGGACCCGAGGAAATAATCGGCAACCTGGATGAAGCGCTGGGGCGCGAGGAAATTTGAGATGGCCCTGATCGTGCAAAAATACGGCGGAACCTCGGTGGGCAGCATTGAGCGCATCAAGAACGTCGTGGCCAAGGTGAAGGACCGGGCCGAGGCGGGCAACCGGATGGTGGTGGTGCTCTCGGCCATGGCCGGGGTCACCGACAGCCTCATCAAGCTGGCCAAACAGATGAGCCCCAACCCGGCCGAGCGCGAGCTGGACGTGTTGATGGCCACCGGCGAGCAGCAGTCCGTGGCCCTGTTCAGCATGGCCGCCGCCGACATGGGCCTGCCCGCCGCCTCCCTGTTGGGCTTCCAGGCGGCCATCCTCACCGACCGCATGTTCGGCAAGGCCCGCATCACCGACGTGGAGACCGGGCGCATCCAGGAGCTTCTGGACGAGGGCAAGGTGGTGGTGGTGGCCGGTTTCCAGGGCCTGGACTGGGACAGCGGCGACGTGACCACCCTGGGCCGGGGCGGCTCCGACACCTCGGCCGTGGCCCTGGCCGCCGCCCTCAAGGCCGACGTCTGCGAGATCTTCACCGACGTGGAAGGTGTCTACACCACCGATCCCAACATGGTGCCCAGCGCCCGCAAGCTATCGGTCATCTCCTACGAGGAGATGCTGGAGATGGCCTCGCTGGGGGCCAAGGTTCTGGACATCCGCTCCGTGGAGTTCGCGGCCAAATTCGGCGTCAAGATTCACGTACGTTCCACCTTTACCGACCGGGAGGGCACCATGGTGGTTCCCGAAGACCAGATCACCGAAAAGCTGATTATCTCCGGCGTGGCCTACAACAAGAACGAGGCCAAGCTCACCGTCAAGGATGTTCCCGACCATCCGGGCATCGCCAGCCGGATTTTCACTCCCATAAGCCAGGCCGGCATCGTGGTGGACGTGATCATTCAAAACACCAGCGACGAAGGCAAGACCGACCTCACCTTCACCGTGCCCAAGACCGACTATGACAAGGCCAGGGGCATCCTGAGTCAGACCGCCCAGGAGATCGGCGCGGGCCAGGTGACCGGCAACACCGCCATCGCCAAGGTTAGCATCATCGGCATCGGCATGCGCAACCATTCCGGGGTGGCCACCAAGATGTTCACCACCCTGGCCAACGAGGGCATCAACATCATCACCATCAACACCAGCGAAATAAAGATCTCCTGCGTCATCGAGGAGAAATACACCGAGTTGGCGGTACGCGCCCTGCACGACGCCTTCGGTCTGGCCGAAGAGGCCGCGCCGGTGGCCGAGGATTTGGTATAAGTCATGCCTAGCGACAAATTGGCCGTCGAGCTTTACGACACCACCCTGCGCGACGGCACCCAAGCCGAAGGATTCATCCTTTCCCCCGAGGACAAGCTCAAGGTGGCCCGTTTTCTGGACCGCCTGGGCGTGGCCTACATCGAGGGCGGCTGGCCCGGCTCCAACCCCCGCGACCAGGAGTTTTTCTCCCGGGCCGGCGAACTGGCGCTCAAAAATTCCCAGCTGGTGGCCTTTGGCAGCACCCACCATGCCTCGCGCACCCCGGAAAACGATCCCAACCTGGCCGCGCTCATCGCCGCGCCGGTTGATATCTGCGCCCTGGTGGGCAAGAGCTGGGGCCGCCACGTGAGTGCCCAGCTCAAGATTCCCTTGGAGCAAAACCTGGAGATCGCCCGCAACAGCGTGGCCCATATGAGAGCCAACGGCCGCCGGGTGTTCTTTGACGCCGAGCACTTTTTCGACGGCTTGGCCGAAGATCCCGACTACACCATGGCGGTGCTCGGGGCCGCGGTGGAGGGCGGGGCCGAGGCCCTGGTACTCTGCGACACCAACGGCGGCTCCTTGCCCGCCTGGATCACCGAGGGCGTGGCCAAGGTGAAGGCCGCCTTCCCCGAGGTGACCATCGGCATCCATTGCCACAACGACGGCGATTTGGCCACGGCCAACACCCTGGCCGCCGTGGCCGCCGGGGCCCGCCAGGTGCAGGGCACCACCGGGGGCATGGGCGAGCGCTGCGGCAACGCCGACCTCACCGCCATCGCCCCGGCCCTGGAGCTCAAGATGGGCTACGCCTGCCTGCCCCCGGACCACCTGCGGCGGCTCACCGAGACCGCCCGCTACATCCGCGAGCAGGCCAACCAGCCCCCCCTGTCCTTCGCCCCCTACGTGGGCATCAGCGCCTTCAGCCACAAGGGCGGCCTGCACATCAGCGCGGTGGAAAAAGACCCCAGCCTCTACGAGCACGTGAACCCCGAGGCGGTGGGCAACGCCCGGCGCTATCTGCTCTCCGACCTGGCCGGGCGCGCCGCCCTGCTCAAGAAGATGGCCGACTGGGGCTACGAGCTGGCCCCGGACGATCCCCGGCTCAAGGAGCTGTTGGACGAGCTCAAGGAGCGCGAGAACGAGGGCTTCGCTTACGAGGCCGCCGAGGCCTCCCTGGAGCTTTTGGTCAACCGCCGCCTGAGCGGGCGGCCCAGCCGCTTCTTCGATCTGCTGGGTTTCCGCGTGGCCGACTACAAGCAGGCCGAGCACACCCCGCCCCAGGCCGAGGCCACGGTGCGGGTTAGGGTGGAGGGCGTGGAAGAGCACACCGCCGCCCTGGGCGACGGCCCGGTCAACGCCCTGGACCGCGCCATCCGCAAGGCCCTGTGCCGCTTCTACCCCACGCTAAACACCGTGCGCCTGGAAGACTACAAGGTCCGGGTGCTGGCCGGCAGCGCGGGCACCGAGGCCCGGGTGCGGGTGCTGGTGGAGTCCGGCGACGGCGAAAACCGCTGGGGCACCGTGGGCGTGAGCTTCGACGTGCTGGAGGCCTCCTGGCAGGCCTTGGGCGACGGCATCCGCTATAAGCTCTTCAAGATGATGCAAGGCTAGGCGCGGCTTCGCCAGGAAGCGCCAGGCTGCGTTGCAGGCGGCGCTCGCCTCCTCGGCGTATTGATATATACGCCTGCGGGTCTCGCTGGCCCGGCGCCTTGCCTGGCCCTCCCTGGCTGTGCCGCCAGATTAAAAGCGATAGCGTAGGTTGGGTTGAGCGCAGCGAAGCCCAACAATACCTCTGAGCAACGGGGGCGGGGCTAGACCCCGCTCCCCCCGTCCCGTCTTTCCCCCGCCCCGCCTCGGCCAACACGACGGTTTTGTGATAAATTAAGCGAAAATAAACCACCGCCGCCCACGGGCGGGGACAAGGAGGAGGGGTCATGAATCCCAGCGGCACCGGCATCACCATCACCAACCACATCCTGGAACAGCAGTACGCCAGCGCGGGAGCCACCGGGGCCTTCACCCACCTGCTCAACGAAATCGTCATGGCCGCCAAAATCATCAACAGCGAGACCACCAAGGCGGGCCTGGTGGACATCCTGGGCAGCACCGGGCGACGCAACGTGCAGGGCGAAACGGTGAAAAAGCTCGACGAGTTCGCCCACGGCCTCATGGTGGACCGTCTGTACCGCAGCGGCCACGTGGCCATGCTGGCCAGCGAAGAGGACGCCGATCCCATCGATCCTCCCCGCGACACCAAGGTCGGCGAATACATCGTGATGTTCGACCCCCTGGACGGCAGCTCCAACATCGACGCCAACGTGTCCATCGGCACCATCTTCTCCATCCTCAAGCGGGTGAGCACCGGCCCCGAGTGCACCATGGCCGATTTCCTGCAACCGGGCTTCAAGCAGGTGGCCGCGGGTTACGTGCTCTACGGCTCCTCCACCATGCTGGTCTACTCCACCGGCAACGGGGTGTCGGGCTTCACCCTGGACCCCTCGGTGGGCGAGTTCCTCCTGAGCCACCCCAATATCACCGTGCCCCAGCGGGGCAAGATCGTCTCGGCCAACATGGGCTATTGGGACTATTGGGACGACAACCTCAAGAACTACCTGCGCTACCTACGCGCCAAGACCGACACCAAGCCGGTGTACTCCCTGCGCTACATCGGCTCCATGGTGGCCGACATCCACCGCACCCTGCTCTACGGGGGCATCTTCCTCTACCCCAACGACACCAAGGACCCCAAGAAGCCCTGGGGCAAGCTGCGCCTACTCTACGAGTGCAACCCCATGGGCTATCTGATCGAGCAGGCCGGGGGCCTGGCCGACACCGGCAAAGGCCGGGTGTTGGAGGTGGAGCCCACCGAACTGCACCAGCGGGTGCCCTTCATCGCCGGCAGCCGCGAGGACGTCGAGGAAGCGATTGCCTTCATCAGTGGCCAACGCTGCGAATAATACCGATCCGGGCCGCCTGGTCCTGGGCATCGAAAGCTCCTGCGACGAGTCCGCCGCCGCCGTGGTGGCCGATGGCCGCCGGGTGCTCTCCTCGGTGATCGCCAGCCAGATCAAGGACCACGCCCCCTTTGGCGGGGTGGTGCCCGAGCTGGCCAGCCGCCGCCACCTGGAGAACCTGGCCCCCACGGTCATGGCCGCCCTGAGCGAGGCGGGGGTCACCCTGGACGACATCACCGGGGTGGCGGTCACCCAGGGGCCGGGGCTCATCGGGGCTCTTTTGATCGGCCTGAACCTGGCCAAGGCCCTGGCCTGGTCCCGGGAGCTGCCCCTGGTGGGGGTCAGCCATCTGGAGGGCCACCTGGCCGCCCTGAGCCTGGCCCAAGAGCCGCCGCCCTATCCCTTCATGGCCCTGTTGGTCAGCGGAGGGCACACCTCCATCTTCCTGGTGCGCGCTCCGGGAGAGCAACAGGAGTTGGGCTCCACCGTGGACGACGCGGCGGGCGAGGCCTTTGACAAGGTGGCCAAGCTCTACGGCCTGGGCTATCCCGGCGGGATCATCATCGACCGCATGGCCGCGGCGGGCGATCCCTCGGTTATCCAGCTGCCCCGCCCCCGTATGCACGACGGCACCCTGGACTTCAGCTTCTCGGGCCTCAAGAGCGCGGTGGTGCGCTTCCGCGAGGCCAACCAGGGCGAGGACTACCGCATGGAAGACCTCTGCGCCGGGTTCCAGGAAGCGGTGGTGGAGGTGCTGGTCAAAAAAACCCTGGCCGCCGCCCAGGAGCGCGGGGTGGGCCACCTGGCCCTGGCCGGGGGGGTGGCGGCCAACCAGCGGCTGCGCGCGGCCATGGCCGAGGCCGCGGCCCGGGAGGGCCTGGGCGTGACCCTGCCGCCCCTGGCCCTGTGCACCGACAACGCGGCCATGATCGCCGCCGCCGGTTGCCACCATCTGCGCGCCGGCCGCCGCATGCCCCTGGAGGCCGACGCCATCAGCCGCCTGCCCAAGGGCGGGGCCCTGCCCGCCGAGGCCCTGGCATGACCCACCCGGCTGCCCTGCTCAAGGCCCACGGCCTGCGCGCGGGCAAGAAGCGGGGCCAGAACTATCTGATCCAACCGGCCACCGCCGGGGCCATCGCCGCCAGCGCGGGGGCCGGACCCGGCGACTCGGTGGTGGAGATCGGGGCGGGCCTGGGGGCCCTTACCCTGCCGCTGGCCCAAAGCGCCGCCAAGGTCTGGGCCGTGGAGGTGGACCGGGGCATCCACGCCGCCCTGCTGGAGGTGTTGGCCGAGGCCGGGGCGGACAACGTGGAGCCGCTTTTGGCCGACGCCCTGAACCTGGACTGGCCCGACTTGGCCGCCCGGGCCGGCGGGCCGGTGGTGGTGGCGGGCAACCTGCCCTACGCCATCAGCAGCCCCCTGCTGTTCACTCTGCTGGACAACCTGGCCTGCTGGAAGCGGGCCACCCTGATGGTGCAAAAGGAGCTGGCCGAGCGCCTGCTGAGCGCGCCGGGGGTCAAGGACTGGGGCCGCATGTCGGTCTTGGTGCAGACCTGGTGCGCGGTGCGCCGGGGCATGGAGGTGGGGCCGGGGCAGTTTTTCCCCCGCCCGGCCGTGGCCAGCCAAGTGGTGCACCTGGAGCCTCTGGAGCGCCCCGCCGCCGATCTGGACAGCCCCCAGGCGCGGGAGAACTACGCCAAGGTGGTCAAGGCCGCCTTCAGCCAGCGCCGCAAGATGATGGGCAACAGCCTGGCCGGGGGCCTGCGTCGGGAGCGCGGGCCGGTGGTCGAGGCCCTGGAGCGGGCCGGGGTGGAGCCCACCCGCCGGGCCGAGACCCTGTCCGTCGCCGAGTTCGCCGCCGTGACCAAGGAGTTGGAGCCGCTGTAGGCTTGCGCTATCCAGCTCGAAACTTGGGCGTTGCGAAATTATATCAATAATGATATAAATCATCATGTCGGACAAGCCTTCTAAAAAATGGCAAGCCGAATTTTTAAACCAAGAGGCCTTGGACGAGTTCGAGGCGTTTGGTCCTGAAATTCAGGCCAAGTTCTTTCGCATTTGGAAGCTGGTTGAGGAATTCGGTCTGCCCGCGGTGCGGGAACCTTATATCAGGCAGGTGGAAGGCAAGATTTACGAATTCAGAATGACGGGGAAGGACGGTATCGGCCGCAGTTTGTTCACGACCAAAGAACCCCGGCGAGTGGTCGTCTTGCGGTCGTTCATGAAAAAGACCCGGAAAACCCCTCAGCGCGAAATCAAGTTGGCCCAAAAACGAGCCAAGGAGGCGTAGCGAGGCGAGCCATGGCCATATCGGTGGACAAAGTTTTCAAGGAAAAAATGAAGGATGCCTCCTTTCGGGAGGAATACGAGGCCCTGGAGGAGGAGTTCGCCATTGCCCGTGAGTTGGTGAAGGCGCGGGTCGAGGCCAAGCTGACCCAGGCTCAGGTGGCCCGCAAAATGGGCACCTCCCAATCGGCCGTGGCCCGCCTGGAGAGCGGAAAGGTGGGGAGCATCAGCTCCATAAAAAAATACGCCCGCGCCACCGGCAAAAGGATTCAGTTGAAGTTGGTGGCCGGGTAACCCGCCCCGTCGCCTTATTATTCCGTGCGTCTTTTGCCTTGTTTCCCAGCAGGCCAGTAGCGAATTCCGTCGCTTGACAGCCCCCCCGCCCTGTGCTACCCCTTACTTGGTTTTCCCCGGCCGGTTTCGGCCGCGCGGCCGCTCGAGAGCTCCCAGGCTACGGGCAGGTCAATAACGCGGCGCGAGGCGGGCCTCAACCGCAACCGCTTGGATCGCTAGAGGCGACCGGGACGGAGAGCGTGGCCACACAACCGCAAGTCATACGTACGCCCCAGGATATGCAGGCCTTGAGCGCCCAGGTGCGCTCCCAGGGCAAGCGCGTCGCCTTGGTGCCCACCATGGGGGCCCTGCACGCCGGGCACCTGGCCCTGGTGGAGTACGCCCGCTCCCAGGCCGATTTCCTGGTGGTCAGCATCTTCGTCAATCCCCTGCAGTTCGACCGTGACGCCGACCTGGACGCCTATCCCCGCACCTGGGAGGCCGACCATGCCCTGTGCGCCGAGCACGGGGTGGACGCGATCTATGCCCCCACCCCCCCGGCCATGTACCCCGAAGGCTTCGCCACCAAGGTGATGGTCTCCGGCCTGGGCCAGGGCCTGTGCGGCGCCCACCGGCCGGGGCACTTCGACGGGGTGACCACGGTGGTGGCCAAGCTCTTCGGCGCGGTTTTGCCCCATGTCGCGGTGTTCGGGCAAAAGGACTATCAGCAGCTCAAGATCGTGCAACGCATGGCCGCGGACCTTAACTTTGAAGTAGAGGTGGTGGGGCGGCCCACCGTGCGCGAGGCCGACGGCCTGGCCCTGAGCAGCCGCAACGTGCACCTGGACCCGGAACAGCGCGAGCAGGCCCTGTGCCTGCGACGGGCCCTGGACCGGGCCCAAGAGCTGGCCCAGTCCGGCGAGCGCGACGTTCAGACGATCAAAGCCGCCGCCGCCAAGGTGGTGGAAGGGGCCTCTCTGGCCCGCATGGAATACATGGAAGTGGTGGACGCCGAAAACTTGGCGCCCCTGATCCGCCTGGAAGGCCCGGCCCGCATGGCCCTGGCCGTATGGCTGGGCACCACCCGCTTGATAGATAACGACGCCCTGATGGGTTAACCGAGGACGATCATGCAACGGCATATGTTTAAATCCAAGCTGCACCGCGCCACGGTGACCGAGGCGGAACTGCATTACGAGGGCAGCCTGTCGGTGGACCAGGATCTCATGGACGCGGCCGAGATGATTCCCAACGAGATGATCCAGGTCTACAACATCAACAACGGCGAGCGCTTCGAGACCTACATCATTCCCGGCCCCCGGGGCAGCGGAGTGATCTGCCTCAACGGGGCGGCGGCTCGCAAGGGCGAGGTGGGAGACAAGGTCATCATCGTGACCACCGCCTGGATGGACGAGGCCGAGCTGGCCGCCCATAAGCCCCTGTCGGTGCTGGTGGGCGAGGACAACAAGATCGTCAAGATCACCCGCCAGGAGCAGCACGGGCTCAAAGTGGCCCTTTAGACCCCTTCGCGATTCGGCCGCCGTCCCGCCAACGGGGCGGCGGTTTGTCTTTGGGCGGGCGGCTTGGCCCGCCCGGCGGCTTGGCCTACAATTAGAGATGAAGCGCTTCTTTTACGGCAGGTGTGGCCATGCGACGCGTCATCCTTTTTCTGTTGTTGGCCGGTTTTCTGGCCGCCCCGGCCTGGGCCGGGCAGTGCAACATCCCCGCCGGCGGCCAGTGCAGCCTGGTCATGGACCCCGCCCCCGCCCCGGTGGAGGTGGTTAACCTGGGCCAGGACAAGGAGGCCTCTGTGCTGGGGTGGTGGCTCTACTCGGTGCAGGGCGAGCCTCGGCGGGTGGCGACCGTGCTCAAGCCCGGCGAGGCGGTGATTTTCTCCCCCCCCAAGTCCAAGGACGGCCAAGGCGATTCCTTTGCCGCCCGGACCCTGGTTATTTTTAACCTAGGAACCACCGAACTAAGCGCCCGCACCGTTAAGTAAAAAAACCTTCTTTGCCGCCTGCTTGGCCGCCTCGGCGCCGCGGTTTATTGACAAGCCCCCGGCTGGGTGGTTTAATTCATAGCCTGTTAAAATTACGAGGCAAAAAGGAGACACACGGGATGGGTTACGACTACCTGTTCTCCAGCGAATCGGTGACCGAGGGGCACCCCGACAAGGTGGCGGACCAAATATCCGACGCCATCCTCGACGCCATGCTAAAAGACGACCCCGAGTCCCGGGTAGCCTGCGAAACCCTGGTGACCACCGGCCTGGCCATGGTGGCCGGCGAGATAACCACCGAGACCTACGTGGACATCCCCGAGATCGTGCGCAACACCATCAAGGGTATCGGCTACACCAACTCCTCCATGGGCTTTGACTGGGAAACCTGCGCGGTGCTGACCACCATCGACAAGCAGTCGGTAGACATCTCCCAGGGGGTCACCGCCGAGACCAGCCTTTTCGGCGAGCAGGGGGCCGGCGACCAGGGCATCATGTTCGGCTACGCCTGCACCGAGACCCCGGAGCTGATGCCCGCGCCCATTCATTACGCCCATCGCCTGGCCCGCCGCCTGGCCCAGGTGCGCAAGAACGGCTCCCTGGGCTTTTTGCGCCCCGACGGCAAAACCCAGGTGACCATCCAGTACGAGAACAACATGCCCAAGCGGGTGGAGGCGGTGGTGGTGGCTTCCCAGCACAGCCCGGACGTGAAATACACCACCCTAAAGGAAGCCATCATCGACGAGGTGATAAAAAAGGTGCTGCCCGCCGAGATGTTCGACGGCGACACCAAGATTTTCATCAACACCACCGGCCGCTTCGTGGTGGGCGGCCCCCACGGCGACTGCGGGCTCACCGGCCGCAAGATCATCGTGGACACCTACGGCGGCCAGGGCAGTCACGGCGGCGGTTGCTTCAGCGGCAAGGACCCCTCCAAGGTGGACCGCTCGGGCAGCTACTACGCCCGCTACGTGGCCAAGAACCTGGTGGCCGCCGGTCTGGCCGAGCGCTGCGAGGTGCAGGTGGCCTACGCCATCGGGGTGGCCGAGCCGGTGTCCATTTTGGTCAACACCTTCGGCACCGGCAAGATCGCCGAGGAAAAGATCGCCGAGGGCCTGGTCAAGCTGTTCGACTTCCGCCCCGCCCAGATGATCTCTCAGCTGGACCTCAAACGTCCGGTGTACAAACGCACCGCCGCCTACGGCCACTTCGGCCGCGAGGAGGAGGGCTTCACCTGGGAGCTGAGCGACCGGGTGGACAAGATTCGCCAATACTTTGGCCTCAAGGGCCAGTGCTCTTGAGTGGAGTTGATAGATGAAATGTGACATAGCCGACCACGCCCTGGCTGAAAAAGGCCGCCTGCGCATCGAGTGGGCCGGGCGTTCCATGCCCGTGCTCAACCTGATCCGCAAGCGCTTTGAGCAGGAGAAGCCCCTGGAGGGCGTGACCCTGGGGGCCTGCCTGCACGTGACCACCGAGACCGCCAACCTGTGCCAGGTGCTCAAGGCCGGCGGGGCCGAGGTGGTGCTGTGCGCCTCCAACCCCCTGTCCACCCAGGACGACGTGGCCGCTTCGCTGGTGGAGCACGACGGCATCAGCGTTTACGCCATCAAGGGCGAGGACACCGAAACCTATTACCAGCACCTCAACGCGGTGCTGGATGCCGCGCCCAACATCACCATGGACGACGGGGCCGATCTGGTGAGCCAGATCCACTCCGAGCGCAAGGATTTGATCAGCGGCATCATCGGCGGCACCGAGGAGACCACCACCGGGGTGATCCGCCTCAGGGCCATGGCCGCCGACGGGGTGCTGGCCTATCCCATCGTGGCGGTGAACGACGCCATGACCAAGCACCTGTTCGACAACCGCTACGGCACCGGCCAGAGCACCCTGGACGGCATTATCCGGGCCACCAACCGCTTGGTGGCGGGCTCCTATTTCGTGGTATGCGGCTACGGCTGGTGCGGCCGCGGCGTGGCCATGCGGGCCAACGGCTTGGGGGCCAAGGTCATCGTCACCGAGGTGGACCCCCTTCGGGCCTTGGAAGCGGTGATGGACGGCTATCAGGTGATGCCCCTGAACCAGGCCGCGGCGATCGGAGACTTCTTTTGCACCGTGACCGGCGACATCCACGTGATCCGCCAGGAGCACTTTTTGGCCATGAAGGACGGGGCCATCGTGGCCAACAGCGGGCACTTCAACGTGGAGCTGGATCTGGACGGCCTGGCCGAGGTGACCAAGAAAAGCCGCCCCATCCGCGACTTCGTGGTGGAGCACACCATGGACAACGGCAAGAACGTCTACGTGCTGGGCGAGGGCCGCTTGATCAACCTGGCCGCCGCCGAGGGCCACCCCTCCAGCGTCATGGACATGAGCTTCGCCAACCAGGCCCTGTGCGCCGCCTACATGAAAGACAACGCCGCCGACCTCAACAAGCAGGTCTACGTGGTACCCGATTTCATCGACGCCGAGGTGGCCCAACTCAAGCTGGCCGCCCTGGGGGTGGAGATCGACGAGCTGACCGAAGAGCAGGAGATGTACCTAAACTCCTGGACTATGGGGACGTAGGCATTTAAGATTAGCCCGCTCAGGCGGGTCCGCCCGACTAGATAAAAGCCGGCGTAGCTCAGGGGTAGAGCAGCTGATTCGTAATCAGCAGGTCGTTGGTTCAATTCCTACCGCCGGCTCCAGTAATATCAAGCGGTTACGGCTTATGGCCGTGGCCGCTTTTTCTTTGAAAAGGTGCTTGGACGTAAATTAGACGTAAAGAGATGTAAGGACCTGTCATGCCGCCTTGGTCCTTTTACTCAGGCCTCCATCCAAGACATCAAGGTAAGGTTTGGTGGTGGGGACGCCTCTGATGTAGTCCTCAGTCACCTGAAGGCTACGGTGCCTCAGGTGCTGCTGGATCACCACCATGGGCGTGTTCTCTCGGGCCAAAGAGGTGGCGGTCAAAGCCCTGATCCCATGGAAGCCAAAAGGCTTGACTCCTGCTTCTTCGCAGAGCCTGCCCAGGAACTTCGAAAGAGACCTGAAGGGCTTGCCGTAGCGATTTAGGAAAACCCATTCGCTGCGTCCTGTCCTTTCATGCTGTTCCCTGAGGACACCGATCAGGGCTTCGGTCATACCAACCCAGTCTGCCTCTTTCAGGCCTCCACGTCTCTTCCTGGTGTAGAGCCTCAGCCGACCTCTTTCAAGGTCGATGTCCTCCCATATCAGGTTGAATAGTTCCTTCCTCCTGGCTCCAGTGTAGTAGTAGGTCCAAAGGAGAGCTTTGTCCTGTCCCTCGGACAGGTCGACCACTTTCAGAAAGTCCTCCATAGGTGGCATGTAGTGGTGCGACTTCTCGTGGGAGAACTTATCGACTACCTGGAAGGGGTTTGGGGCTGGGCACATTTGGTACTTCATTGCCCAGTTCCAGGCAGCGCCTAGATGCGTCCTGTAGACGTTGGCCGTATTGTGGGATTTAGAACGGGCGTAACTCATAAGGAATCTATGGGCCGTTGCGGTGCTAAGGCCCTGAACAGGTTGACCAGGTTTGCCGTGCCAGTTTAGGAACCGCCTAAGGATTCTCAGTTTGTCTTTATAGGTTTTCGCAGAAACGTTTTCGCGGACATGGTCCAGATAGGCCGTCGCCCACTCATGTAAGGAGACCGTGGGGGTCTGCTCCCGCTCCCATACATCTGATACGGCCTTGGGCGATAACCCCTCGTCCAGCAGGCGCTTGATGTCCTCCTCTGGGATGCTTCCCCGCAGGAGTGTCTTCACCTCGCTTTCCCACTGTGTCGCTTCCGTTTTGGTCTTGAAGAGTTTCTCCCTGCGAAAATTTCTCCTGCTCACCTGGCCGACCCAATGGGTCTTGCCTTTGCGTACTCGTTTGCTGGGCATACGCATTCCTCACTGCTTGCTCTATAAGGTTGTCAAAGAACAGCCAGCGGTTTCGAATGCGCACCCCGCCATAGTCGGAAGGGTAGCGCCTGACCGTACTGGCTTCAACCTCGAAAAGGTCGGCAACGGCCTCCGGGGTCCATTTACGGCCAAGGCCTTGAACAATACGGGGCTGGGTTTCAGGCTTTCTGACCATGCTGTTCCCACGTCACCAGTGCTCGCACTGGGCAGTGTAGCGGCGTCAAGGCCTCCAGAATCGACGATCTTTTGCTCCGAAGGGTAGGGCCCCGGACCGGCAAAAAAAGAACCTTCGTCGCCGAAAATTTGCTCCAGCCAGGGGTTGGGGTTGGCTGAGAAAACTCCTTGCCTGAACCATGCTCTTTCATTTGTGGGTCCCATCTGGTTGGGTCCCATCCTCCTTTGGGGCCCCCTCAGAGGTTCCAGCCGGTTTTTCTTGGTCGTAGTATCCCAACTTGACTCCTGGACCAAACAACTCGGATAGCATAGCCGTCGGTTCAACTAGTTCGTCAGGCAACAGCCCCACCGGACCGCCGTCAATACTCCCAAGTACCTTGATCGTGTCGTAGGCCAAAGTTTCGGCTTCGGTAGTTACGCGGCCTCTTTTTTCGAAGCGATCCAGCAGCGCTTTGAATAGGCGCTGGATTGCTGGCCGCCAGGATTTCGTCTCCATGACCTCACGGTGATTAAGACGACAGAGAGGATTTGTAACCGTTGTAACCGGAGTTTCCCGGCTAGGGTTACAAGAATTATTCAATGATTTAGGGGGGGTAACCGCAGTTACCGGCGTAACCGCGTTTTGTGCACCATCTCGACCACTTTCCACCGTTTGCAGATTTTCGTCTTCTTCGCCAGGACTTAGATTTTTGGCGGTTTCACTGGTTACGTTGGTTACAGAACGGTTTTTGCTGGGGTTTTCTTGTAACCGGTCTGCTTGGTCATCGGTTACACGGTTACGCTTTTTAGGGGCCCACTCGGCAAAAAGCTCAATCATCTCCACTTTCCCCCAAGATCTCATTCTTTAGAACGTACATCCTTATGGGGTCATCAAAGCTGGGAAGGCGGACTACGCGGGCGGGACGGCCAGTGCTATCAGGTATCAGCAGCCCACGATCCTTGAGGTGATCCAGAACCCGCTTGCTGTCCATCCCCTTACATATCTCATTCCGGAACGTCTCCGGAAAAATCAGGTATTCTCGCCCTTGTTGGCCATCACGCACAAAACCCGCTCGGTTAATGATGGGTCTATCGTAGTCACCGTTACACGACTGAAAACGACTCTTGCCGTGTGCCTGGATGAATCGACGTACAGCTTCAATGCCTGCCTGTTCCTCTAGCGATCCGAAACCTCCACGCTGGTTGAGCCATGCCGTGAAACAGGTTCCAGCAGATTTCAGCGCCTCATCTCCGCCCCACGGGAGGATACCCATCGCCGTAGCCAAGCATCCAGCAGCGGCAACCAAGGCGAACCGATTAGCCACCCGCGTAACCTGCCCATCTGCGGTCCGGGGGCAGTGTTTGTCTAGGAATTCTTGCCTGGCCCTACGCAACTGCTCAGTTAAGTGCTCTGGGTTGGTTGTAATCCTTTCAAGGAATTTACGGGCGGGTGAGCCGTAATTTTGGATGGAATTAAGGCGAAGATGGTCGGCTAGGGCGGCGGGACTATCGAAATCGTGGAGATCTTCAAAGATGCCCAGACTAGCCCCGGCATCAGCCGGGATATCGACCATGCGAACCTCTTGACCGGCACTAGCCCTTCCGCCACTTTCATTCACTTTGTCCGCCAGAGACAGTTCGCCGGTGCTTAGAAAGAGAAGCCTCCATTGCGCGGGGGGCCTTCCAGTCCCATCCTTGCGGGCGCGACTTTTGCCTTGGCCGTTGGAAAGCATGTAGGCGGTCTGGCCAGCATCTTGCCCATTAATCTGGCTCATTTCGTCCAGACACAAGAGGGTATCGCAGTGGGCGACTCCAACCGCTTCGAGTCCATTGCTGGTGGCACGCCAGCTTTGGCAATAGCCGTTTACGCCACCGCCTCCCCAAACACTACCTGCTACCTGAAGAGCAGTGGTTTTGCCAATCGATGAACCACCACGGAGATGGAAACCGCCGCCCTCTAGACTAGCGGGATGGAGCAGCGGAGCTGCGAAAGCCGCACTTACCGCGAATGCAAGGCGACTATTACCTGCGCATAACTTGGCGATCTGCTCTTTCCACTCCTCCAGTTCGCCCTTTACCCGAAAAAGGTCATCGCTTACCCTGTCGACCTGGAAAAGGACGCGCTCGTCTTGACCGTTGCCATAGGTCTGGTTCGGCAAAACGAAGACCTGGCCGTGCCAGCCTAGTCGATCAACGCAGCGGGCCCACTCCTGCGGGCTGGCGTCGTTTATGTATTCATGAAGAGCATAGCGCGCCCTGGTCTCGGGGCTGATCTCCAAGCCAAGCTTCAAGAGCTCCGCACGATAGGCTGTCCCGTCCCCGGCCAAAAGTTCCATGGGCATAGCCCACTCGTTGGTTTGCCCTTCCCTGGTGGTCACGGCTAGCAACCTGCCCCAACTCTTGCCTCCGGAATCCCTGGTGCGGGCAACTACATCCAGCCGGGAACATACTTTAATCCATTCGACCTTCGTTTCTCCGGGGGCTTTAGTCGTTTCTACCTTTTTAAAAACTCCTTGCTCATCAACCCTAAAAGGCCAGTCGGGCGGCGATACTGGAGGCAAATCTTTTTTGGTTTGATCCTTCGAAAACGGATGAGCCTCCTTCACAAGTTGGAAGATTCGGCTCCCAGTAACACCAACGGGCAATTCGTCAGCCAGGTCCCATTTTTCTGGGAACTCGTCTGGAACCTCCACGATGCGGACAGAGTTAGCACCAGCTGCCAGGGCAATCTCTGCAACCGCATCGGCATATTCCCTTCCAGGCTGATCATGATCCGGCCAGATAAACACATCCCGACCCTTAAAAGGGTCCCAGATGGCCTTTTCGGCTGCATCGCTACCACAGGGAGAGGTAACCACCACCATTTCAGGGAAAAGCTGCTGAGCGGCGTCAGCTGTCTTCTCTCCCTCCACAACAAGCACGGGGGCGTATGGATTCCAGGCAAGGCTGTACAAGCCATAAAGAGGGCGGGGGGCCGGTAGGTGCTTCCACTCCCATTGGTGCTTTCCCGTTTTATCTTGCCAGCAACTCAGAGGTCGGATGTTTTTGCCACCGTTTTCCGAAACGAAACGACAGACGTAGAAAAAAGGCTTGCCATGCTTATCTCGGTAGCACCAAATCTGGTCCGGCTCACCCAAGTGAGGGTGGCGGAATGAGTCGGGCGCTGTGTCAGGTGCAAGAATCATAGGCTAGTCCTTTTTCCTCCGCTGATTACGACGTGCATTAGCTGCCGATGGGCTAGAAATGCTAAGTTCAGCAGCGATACGTTGGGCTGCTTCCATCTGCCCAACCCCATCCAAGTAGGCTCGTAGACTGATCAGGTCCCCGCCTCCTTGGTTAATGGCAAAATCGCCCCACTTGCCGGTTGAGGTGTTGATTTTGAACGAGCCAGGTTGTCGATCTAGCCGCTTGGGATTTCGAACCACATATTCCTTGCCGTGCAGCTTGCCACCTGGTAGCCATCGATTTAATAGGGCCACTGCCTGATGCAAGGCGGCTCGTTTTATGCTTTTGAAATCGACTTGAGTCATGTTCGGGACATTTTCAACTGTGTCCTTGCTTCATTCAGAGGCCCATTTCCGCAAGTACTTCCTTGGCCAAAGCATCCATGTCTCGCTCGAGATGGTGGCGCCTAAGCCAGGCGTCGGCATCTGAGTCCTTGATCAGCACCTTGCCGCGAGGCTCGACTTGGGAGCAGGGGAGCGGGTCAACCGGTCTTTGAATCCAATGGCGGATGACTCTGACACTAACCCCCATGCGTTTCGCCGCCTCATCGATGGACCGCCAGCGAGCCTGAACGATCTCTGAACAGGCTTTGCGTACGGCCTCACCTATAAGAGAGGTACAAGCTTCTGGACCCAGCCCACGCATGTTGGCTCTAATTTTCTCCCTGCTCCGTAGTGACTCTCATCTCAAGCAGTTCCTTTAGTCGCTCGACCTGGTCTCGGGAAAAGCGACGGTAGCCGTTGATGTCTCTCATTGCCTCAATCAGCCCTCTCTGCTCATAACGACGGACAGTATTGGGGTGGCAGTTGGCCTCTCTGGCGACATCTTGGACGGTGAGATCGTGTTCCACGGGGTACTCCTCGGTAGGGGTTATGACCTTGAGGCGATATGCCTCGTATCACCAGGTCAAAGCAGGTTTCTTACCGATAGTGAAAATATAAGGGCCTCCCGGGAAACCCCGTAAATCCGATGAGATGTCAGGAGGAGGCTCTTGTAGTTTCCTGCCGCGAGAGTGCAGACGGGTGGTGTCCAACTTTCCCCTCAGGCCCAACTAGGCTTAGAAAAAGTAGCTTCTTTTAAGTAGGTTCTTGCTTTGGGAGGGTCGCTGGGATAAGCTTTAACTAACCACGTGGCCTATCGGTCACAACGAGCCTCCGGGGCAAGATCTCCGGAACTCAAACACCCTGGAGCGTTGCCTCGTTTCGGGGTGTTGCCTTTTTGGGCAATAGGCTCTACATCTCGCCTCCTGCTCATCTGCTCGAGACTGACAAATCCAACTGGTGGATAACCACCAAGCTCTGCGATGGGTAAGTCTTACAGAAGATCATGTTCCCGTCAAGATTTTTGGATTTAATAACAACAAGTTACAACTTTCAAGGAGAAGTGTGTGAGAGTTCGGCTGAAGAGCCTATCTGTGCAACCACTTGAAATTTAAGCGCAATTTACGATAAAACTCTCCAGGAGAACTTGTACAATTATTTTGGGGCTTTATCTTCTTGTGGCTCTGTAATTTTTCTTCTACCGAGCCACCTTTTTTGAATGCAAACCGTGTTTGAAGTGCCCCGCGAAGGCGGTTACGGGAGTACCAGCACCTCTCCAGGGAACAGGAGCACTAGCCCTATCTTTTCGTGGATTACTACGACCACCACCCTTTCAACGTACACGACAACACCGGGTGGTGCGGCTGACTGCCTTATCGCGCCTTGCGCCACTCCCAGGGGGGGACGGGGTTGGGCTCAGACCACAGCCCCCGCTTGGCCTTTCGGGCTTCAGCTTCCAAGGCTGCCAGTTTCGCGCTCTTTGAGTACCTCTTGTACTGCCAGGCCAGACCCGCTCTGACCAATTCCTCGTTGAGGTTGCGGCCATCCGGGATCCTTACATGGGCTACCACCCGGCCATAGCGGTCCGTGGTGGGAGGCTTGACCGTAACCACCATTCCAAAACACAGGTCAGAAGTGAAGCGCTTGGGCGCCTGACCGTAGGGCTGGCGTTTTTCGGGGCTATCGATTTCGGCAAGGCGAACCTTGACTCCCCGGCCGTCTCTCATAACCGTGATGGTGTCGCCATCGGAGACGCCCACCAACTTGCCGGTCCATGCTGGGGGAGAGGCCCAGGCCAGCCCAGAGATCACGAAGAGTAGGACAGCCAGATATGTGGTTGTGTCGAATTTGATGGCCTTGGTGCCGCGAATCAACTTAAATCCATTCGGGTATCTGCTGGTCTTGCTTGAGACGAAGCCTTTGCCAGGAGACCCCCCTGAAAACCTCCTCCAAAGGCGGTGGAACTTCGCTGGCAGGCAAACTGGGGAGTGTTGCCTTGGCCTCCTTATAGAATTGTTCAGAGATGATTTTGTTGCCGTGGATGATGTAGGCCGAATGCCACCAGTTCTGGATCAGTTCTTGAGCCTTCTCGAGTTTTGCGGCTGAGGGCAACTTGTCTCGTTTTTGGACTTGGTTTATCGTTCGACGGGCTGGCAGCAAGTTCCAGAGGTCCCCGCATGGCCAGGCAGACCACGGCAGGCAATGGTCTATATCCCAGCCGTCTTTTCTTAACCGAGAGCCAGACCACACACAATAAACTGGTGTACCGCTTGCTATCAGGTCACTGGCCCTTCTGCTGGCATCGGCTACGCTGCGAGCGGGATCTGCCCAACTCATGGCGTACGCAATTGCAGCATCGTCAAGATTACGACCTTGGCCCCTGGCATACCCCTTCATGAGGCGGACCCATTCGGCTGTCAGCGCCGGCTCGACCCAAACGTTAAAACGGCCAAGTGCCCGCCAGATGTTTCTTGGGATCCTCAGTTTTCCGAAACTCTCCAGATATGGCTGGTCGATCGTGACAACTGTGGAGGCAGGAATTCTACCGGCCCGGGTGGCCTTCATTATCTGGCCCCCATTGGGATATGTCATGAAGTGGGCAGGCATTCTGGTTATGGTATCTGCGGCTTCCCTCAGGGCCTGGTGAAGCGCATAGGCCGTCCGTCCGGAAAAGCTCACGCCTATGCGTAGATCCAGGTGGGAAACGGGCTGGAGGGCGGCAAAGCCTTTGCGGGCAAAACCAAGCCCCTGAGCGCCTCTGTTTTTAGGGGTCTGGGGCAAGTCGGCTTCTATGAGGGGTTTGAACGCTCGGACCCAAAATAGAGCCGCCAGCCCGAGAGGGATGGCTACGTGGTCATCTTCATCTTCCCAAGCCATGCCGGAAACACTGTCGGCAATGCGGGCCACAACCCTCAAAAGAGCAAGTTTATAGGTGGACGACTTGGCGTCATTCAGGATGATATGCCGCAGTAGTGGCAACGCCCCGGTACCGTCATCAGGCAGGCGGACCACCATCTGAGACCATTGAACCTCCCGGCGTCCCAGCCTGTCCTCGGCGTTAACAATTCTCTCAATAATGGCGCCATGGGAACGGGCCAGTTTTTCTACTTCATCCAAGGCTACCGGATGAATTCCACGCTCAGGCTCAGCCGGCCCATGGCGGAGCGTGATGGCCATAAAGCCGCCAGGCTTCAGCAGGCCGATCAACTTTCGGAAGGCCCTGGGGCGATCAGCAGGCGCGAGATGCATCCAGACCGCGCTCAACAAGATGAAGTCGAAGGACAGGTTTAATTTGAGGATATTTTGAAGGTCAGGCAACCTATCCGATTCCCATCGGATACGAGGATGGAAATGCAGGCGTTTTCCTATGGTTGACATGGCAGCCGACGGCTCCACGGCCACGACTTCGTTGCCTTTGGATGCAAGCCAAGCAGCATCGCGGCCTGTCCCGGCGCCTATATCCAAACAGAGGGATGGCTGCTCAGGGATGATATCGACGAACCAATCGTGAAGGCCCGTCAGGGAAGGGTCTTCGTAGCGGGATTCCAATTCATTGGCGTGGGCTTCATACCAATCTACGACTGAATTGGTCATGAGCCGTTTCCGTAATTAGATAGAAAATTCATTTTGTTATCGTTAAGTAAACTGGGATCCCAAAAATGTTTTATATTTGCTGGCCAAGACTCCGTGATCATATCACATAGTCACCACGGCAAGGCCAGAGAGATCATCACGGCCAGAAACCAGGTCAAGGAGCAGACCATGCGGCACAGGTGGCGCCAAAACATAGGCCTGAGACCTCTAAGCGAAGAGGTGATTAAACAAAACGTCTACAGGGAATGTGTCCATTAGCAAAAACAAATTCTTGTCCCAAACGCTCTGACGACGTACAACCATTGACAAGGCACTAATCATGTCATTTAACGGATGTCTTCGAGAAATGCGCTTAAACGAAAACTGGTTTGTGTCTGTGGAGCACGCCTAGGACAAGGTGGGTACTTGGAGGCTTGATTACAACAGCCATCGTCCGCACAACTCTTTGGGTAGTTTGACCACAGAGGACTATGCCAAGCAGGCGGTAACTACTTCCTGCGTGGCGCCCCTAAAGCTACGACTCCAAGGAAGCAAACCTTGAAAACACTCATCCCAACTGGACCCTAAATGGTCAGTAGTTTAACGTCGAGGTTTGAGCCATCACAATTTGGACCGAGTGTAGACGGGAAGTCATATTGAATTGTATACCCCAAAAAGTTACAATCTTGGAACGAAACATCCAACCAATCGCTAATTATTACATTTGGAAGCGAGGATGATGCTTCCAGCGAAAAAATTGTTTGGGTAAGCTTTATTAGGTTACAATGGCATATGAGATCTGGCGGTTTAGTTGCATTCCGATCCTCCACCTGATGGGCAGATTATGAGTAGTACAAGCCATGAATAATCTTCCAAAATATAATGAATATAATTACCATTCTACCTCTAATTCCCGCTTGGGTTGTCGAGCGACATTACCTTTGGAGAATTGTTAATGCCGGAAATCGAAGTCAGGGTTTTAAGTAATGGACGTGAAATTAAAAAAATACTTAGACCATTGCGAATGCTAAATGGAAAGCCAGCAGTTAAATATAAAAAAAATCTTTGGCCTTTGATCAACGAAAACGAAATTCATATAGACACTAAAACAGGTAATTCCAAGCCCATTAAACAAGGTGCTACTGATAGAATCAAGGCTAAGTTTAAGATAATAGAAGTCAAGGTATTCAATAATGGTCGTGAGATTGACAGGATTCATCGTCCCGTTAAAGAACATGATGGTAAGTTTTCTGTAAAGTACAAAGGAAATTTTTATATATTACAAGAAGGCAACAAGATCTATTTACCAATTTCCGATAACAACCCAAATCATGCAGGCGTCAATAACCAAAAAGAAGCTTCACTTGATACAAATGTTATCTCTCAAATAGGCATGCCAAGAGAAGCAGGCTTGGACGAATGTCAGAAGGATGTAGTTCAGGCGCCGCCACATGCACGTCTACTAGTAAGCGCTGGGCCTGGAACTGGAAAGACCGAGGTTGCATGTGCACGATTGGCCAATTTGATTGACAATTATCAAATTGCGCCATCGAGCATATGGTTTATTAGTTTTACGCGCACAGCAGTTGGTGAAATTAGGGAAAGAATATCATCACACTTGCACGATCCGGGAGATGTCTTTTTAGTCAAAATTGCAACACTCGATTCACATGCTTGGATGATCCAATCCGGTTTCGATGAAAATGCGAAAATCTTAGGATCGTATGATGAAAACATAAAAAATGTTTTGGAGTTGATTAGTAACAACGAAATGGCGATTGAATATCTACAAAGTGTAAGACATCTGATCGTTGACGAGGCCCAAGATTTTGTAGGTATACGCTCTAATCTTGTCCTTACCTTCATTGAGAAACTTTCTGCCGAATGCGGCGTGACCATCTTCGCTGACGAGGCTCAGGCAATATATGGTTTTTCCGAAATCGACGAGGGAGACAGTTGTTTTACTAGACGAAAATCTCTTCCAGCATTATTAAGAGATGATAGGCGGCTGGGTTTTGTGGAAAAGGGGTTGGAAAGAGTACATCGAACCGAATCCTCAAGACTTCTGACACTTTTCACCAAAACTCGGCTCAAGGTGTTGACTTGTAAGGACACTGAACAAAAGGATCTAGATGAAGTCATAGAAGAGGTCAAGAAGTTAGCACACGAGACCGTTCCATCAGTTCAAAGACAGGATTTTAATGGTCTTGAGGATCTATTCATTCTATATCGCAGACGCGCCGATGTTCTTCTCGCCTCCAGTTTTCTTGGGTGCGAACCCCATAGAATTCGTATGTCGGGTTTGCCATTAAGCGTTGCTCCATGGGTCGGTTGCGTTTTGTCAGAGTACACAGAGGCAACTCTAGACCAAAATACCTTCGTGGCTCTTTGGTCGTCAAGCAACGTGGAATGCCTGCCTAACTCTCCCGAAATGGAAGACGCGTGGAAAGATCTTTTGCGTTTGGCTGGGCGAACCAGCAAGGCCATAGACATGGCGCAGCTTCGAACGAAGCTTGGCAGAAAACAGCCTCCACCTGAAATGTGCAGTACTGAAATCGGACAAACGGGACCAATTATCGGAACCATTCACGCTGTCAAGGGTAGAGAGGCAAAAGTCGTACACCTTATGCTCCCAAGCTATACAACTGATGCACGGGGCAGAGATGAGGAAGCCCGAGTCGTATACGTTGGCGCCACGAGGGGCCGGTTGAAGTTGAAGGTAGGACAAGGATATAAACAATGGGCTCGGCACCTTGAACCTTCGGGACGCGTCTTTAGTCCAAAATTCAGCGGTGCAAAGCCAAAAGCACAAGTGGAAATCGGACATGAGTTCGACATCGAACCTGCAGGTCTAGCTGGACGCAGTGTCTTTGCAAATGAGACCGAAGTTAGAGAAAGCCAACGCCTAATGAAAAGTTCCATAGGGCATCTCCTGCCGGTAGAGGCCGAACAAGACCGAACAATACGATATATATATAGGTTAAGGATAGACGGTCAGAGTACTTCCATAGGAACACTGTCAAAAGTCGTCAACGATGATCTTTTCGAGATAGGAAGGTTAATCCACCAGAAAATCGGTGGGGCCAAACTGCGCCCGCCGGATATTATTCGGCACCTCCGTATGTTTGGGGTTCGCACAATTGTTTTGCCACCAGAAGCAACTGAGTGTGCCCTACTGCATGAACCATGGGCCAAAAGTGGGATACTGCTTGCACCCATCATATTGGGCTACACGACAATGTATTTTCAAAGATATCGCAGACGTAGGAGGGGGTAATGCGGGAACAGTTGTTGACGCGACTCATGGAGGACCTCATCGGTCCTCATGAAGAGGAAGAAGTGCTCACCTCGAAACCAGCGGATGTCTACTTAAGCGGCATACTATGGCCTCGAGACACACGTATGACGGCTGAAGATGACGAAAAATTTGGCACCGCTGGATTTGGTGACGAGGAAGGAAGTGAAGCAGGAGAGGAGGAGGAAATCTCCTTGGTGGGGCTTGCTAGGCCCCGATCGGCGGGAGTCTCTCTTGCGGCCTCGAGCCCCAATGGGGTGCCTTCGATCGAGGTAAGAGTACTTTTTGCAACCTACGAACCTATAGACGATGACCCGGATACAAAAGGGGGCGCACTGGTAGAAAATGAAAGCAGCGAAACTGAAAGGCTGGATCAACAAAAATCCAAGTGGCCAAGACTTAGATGGCATCGTCGTTGGCATGACTTGTTGGTGCGCGGCCTAAAACTAAATAGAGCAGCTATACATGTTGACCTGAAATCTTTTGGTGCTCCTCAAGACGTCAAGCTGTATTTGAGAACAGCGCCTTTTTCGGAGGGAACTCTAACTACAGTCACGATCATAAATGACGCGAGTCCTGACAAAGATGGGGGCCGGCGAGACGTCGAAAGGCTTACCCTTTTCCAGACCAAACTGGAGATAAGACCAGAAAATGGGACTTACTTGGTGGCTCGGCCCTCTAGGCGCATGGTACTGGACGAAGAAGACTTGTCCGGTGAACTGCTTTACCGTGAGGCCAAGGAGTTTGCTGTTGGCCACACATGCTCGGCCGAATGGGAGGAAGGAGACAATCCCGGAACAGCGTCCAAGGTTACTACCCACTGGATGCCAAGGACTTTAGTAAGCTCAATGAATCCAGAAGGATCGGATGTTTTCAATAAATTGCTGGGGGGCGGCTTTGAAAGTCATCTTTCTACAGACTGGTTGGCAGAAGCTTCCGCAGAGGAGCTCGGAGAAGCACTTTCAGAACTGCCCATAGCATACGGAGAATGGATATCCCAACAGGAGTCGCTGGCCCAAGACTTGGAAGAAAAATACCGCGCACAAGCCAAGAAGAATTTAAAAAACTGTCGAAAAATTCAAGACAGAATGGCTGAAGGTGCTGTTTTCATTTCCAGTAGCCCCGAACTGACAACTGCCTTTCGCTTGGCAAACAAAGCCATGTCCCTTCAACACAAATGGAACGTCGACAAGGCTTCCTCAGGCCCTCTCAGGTGGTGGCCCTTCCAGTTAGGTTTCATCCTGCTTGCTGCATCATCCGTGGCTGATCGCAATCACCCGGAACGGGGAATAATGGATTTGCTCTGGTTCCCAACAGGCGGAGGTAAAACTGAAGCTTATCTGGGATTGATCGCCTTTCTTGCGTTCTACAGACGCCTAGCCTCTGGTAAAAATCCTGATGATGGTGCCGGTGTTGCAGCCATAATGCGCTATACATTGCGCCTGCTCACGACTCAACAGTTCGTCCGGGCTGCAGCCGTAATGCTTGCATGCGAGGCGATTCGTAGGGGATGCCTTCCTGGTTTTGAGACCGGTATAGACCTCGGAAAAACTCCCTTTTCAATTGGCCTATGGGTCGGTAATGATGCTGTACCAAACAAGGTGGCTGATGCTGCTGCCGCATTGGGCGGTGCGGATCAACCGACGCCTAAGCAGCTCGTTGAATGTCCCGCTTGCAGGAAAGATCTTGTTTGGCAGCACAATTCAAGGGAACAAACCATTCAAGTGAAGTGCCAGAACGAAGGGTGCATTCTGTACGATCCGGAAACAGCCCTCCCAATCTGGACAGTGGATGAGGATGTTTATCGTTTTAAACCCACACTTCTTATCGGTACAATAGACAAATTCGCACAAATAGTTCGTAGAAAAGAAGTCAACGCTCTTTTAGGTCTCAGCAGCGGACAGCCACCCGATCTGATCGTACAAGATGAACTACATCTGATATCTGGACCTCTAGGGACCATTGCGGGTCTTTATGAAGTCGCGATAGACAAGATGTTCTCTTCACGAGGGGGGCAGCCGAAAATTATAGGATCGACCGCTACAATTCGACGTGCGGGAGATCAAGTCAAAGCCCTGTTCAATCGTGAGACCGAGCAGTTCCCACCTCCTGGTCTAAATGCAGATGACACGGGCTTCGCTGTCAAAGATGAGGCATCGCCGGGGCGCCTCTATTGTGGGATCACAACGGCCGGTCGGTCGGCCAAGTTCACTCTCCAAGCGGTTGCCGCTTCACTTCTTCAATCTGCTTCTGAGGGCACCGGTGAAGTCAGTGAAAGGGACCCATACTGGACCCTTGTTTCATACTTCAACTCACTGCGCGAACTGGGGGGAGCGCTAGTCCTCATGCAGGACGATGTCAACGACAGCATGGAAATCTTGGCCGGAATTCGCAGCGAGACTTCTAGAAAACCGGAACTTGTCGAGGAACTGACATCTCGTCGGACGCAGGCAGAGGTTCGGGACATGCTATCCAGACTTGAGATACCCGCAGGCAGCGGCAGTGCTCTGGACGTGGTTCTTGCGACCAACATGCTGAGCGTCGGTGTCGATATTCCACGACTTGGCCTAATGCTCATGAACGGACAGCCCAAGGGAATAGCTGAGTATATACAGGCGACCAGCCGTGTCGGCCGTGGAATCGTTCCTGGATTGGTAGTCGTGATTCTGAACAATGCCAAGGCTCGGGATCGATCGCACTACGAAACATTCGCGACATGGCATTCCACACTCTACAGGGATGTAGAACCGACCAGCGTTACCCCATTCGCCTCCCGGGCAAGGGACCGCGCCTTGCACGCAATCCTGGTTGCACTTGTAAGACACCTAGTGCCCGGAATGCTTGAACGACCTGCACTCGACGATAGAGTAACAGCAGATGCCGAAGACATCATTGATCAAATCACGCAAAGAGCGAAATTCATCGATCCTTCGGAAGTTGAAGTATTGCAGGAGTTGAAAGAACGTCTTGCAAACTGGAAGCGTCGCGCCCCAAGTAGCTATTGGGGGTGGAATGTTAAGAAATCGTTGCTCCAAGACGCGGAGAGAGCAGCGACCATGCGGGCAATGGGCAGAATGCCAGGGGATGCTTGGCCCACATTAAATAACATGAGAAACGTAGAGGCGTCGACTCGCTTCATTCTTCGCGAGTTCCTGCATCAGAATGCCGACCAAGGGGGGGAAAATGGCTAATAATCGATTGGGAGAGATCAGGAGGAGCGCAGTAATTATGACCTTCGGCCCGGGAGCTGTCGTAGATTTCCGGGCGCAGGGAGCACCAGTTTCCGCAGTGTTGGCAGGTATAGAGGAATGGGACCGTTGGTTCCCACCAGCAGGCCTGAAACACCCACAAAGTATAATGGAACCCAGACTTCAACGGAAACTTGCAGTCAAGGGCTTTCGTTTGCCGCCGGTCGTTATCGAAAGTCGGCGCGACAAAAACGACCAGCCAGACGATCACACCCTCGTAGCAGTGCGGTTTCCTGTTTGGCTCCAATGTCCCAAGTGCAGCAAGATCGCTCCAGCAGACACATGGGGCCAAGAACCGGGAAGAGCCTATCGTTACTGTGGTCATTGCACCAACAAAGAACCCGGGCAACGCAGGGTCTTTGTAGTACCGGTCCGCTTCATAATGGCCTGTCCGGCAGGACACCTCAGCGAGTTTCCCTGGCACAGCTGGGTCGAGCATGAAAAGGACTGCAAATGGAAAGACAATAGTCCGCTTTATTTACGTTCCGAGAGGCCTGGTCTTGCCGGCCTCATACTCAGCTGCCCTAAGTGCAAGGCTAGCAGATCTATGGACGGGATTTTTAGTTCGGCCACTTGGAGAAATAGTAAATGCCATGGCAGAAGGCCTTGGCTGACGAATGTTAATGAAGAGTGTTCCGAAAAACCAAGGGCACTACAGCGAGGTGCTTCAAATCTCTATTTTCCGGTCATCGAGTCCGCTCTCAGCATACCGCCATGGTCTGACGCCCTACAAGAAGCGTTGGGCGTCTACTGGAGCGATATAGTCGATACGAACACCGAAGACCGTGAGCAATTCATTGCTATCCTGGCTAGGAATGCTTTGAAATCGGTACTGGAAGAGTTCAACCTAACTCCCAAACAATTAGCACGTCGCATTGGAGAGCGGGTGCTCCTGTTTAGCAGCGATGACATCCTAAACATACGATGGGAGGAGTACCGCCAATTCTTGGCAGGCTCGGATCCAATGCAGGCCGCCGACCGAGAGTTTGAAATTCGCAACGTGGAGGTACCTCAGAGCCTCCGTCGCCACTTTGAACATGTGACTCGTGTAGTCAGGTTGCGGGAGGTCCGGGCCATTAGGGGATTTACACGCATCAATCCTCCTGGAGACGAAGAGAATCCCAATGTGGCCCAGATCAGCATTCGTCGGCTAGACTGGCTTCCAGCAGTTGAGGTCCGTGGCGAAGGAATTTTTTTGACGTTAAGCAAGGAGCGCCTCCATAACTGGGAGGCTGCGGCCGAGATCAACGTTCGAGCAGATAAAGTACAAAGGGCTTGGGTCTCCGAATGGCGTCAACGCCATGGAGAAGGAGAGCCATCGCTCAGAATCACCCCTCGATTTCTACTTATACACACCTTTGCACATGCCCTCATGCGCCAACTGACCCTGGAATGTGGCTACTCAAGTGCAGCCTTACGCGAGAGATTGTACGTGAGTGAAGGGAACGACGGTATGGCGGGCATTCTGATATATACTGCCACTTCGGATTCCGATGGAACGCTGGGTGGACTTCAACGCCAAGGTACACCATCTCGCATAGAGAAGGCGGTCGTGGCAGCCATAAAGGCCATGGAGTGGTGCTCTTCTGACCCGCTTTGTATAGAGGAAATGATGACGGTGGCTAGCGGTTTGTCCCTCGCCGCCTGTCATGCGTGTGTCCTCGCCCCAGAAACTGCCTGTGAGGAGTACAACCGTTTTCTTGACAGGGCGATGCTCGTCGGAATTCCCGGAGACACAACCGTTGGCTTTTTCTCTGACTTAATCGAGGGCTAGTGAAATGGCGGTCATGTGGCCTAGGGAGATCCCTCGAGACGTTCTGGAAAATCCGCTTCGCAGCTCCGAGTGCAAGGTATACCGCCGAATGGAAGCTGTCCTTGAGGATTCATATGTAGTGTTCTACTCCAGCCCATGGCTTGGAGTGAGACCTGATGGGTCAGAGATAGACGGCGAATGCGATTTCGTAGTCGCACATCCACAGCTGGGAATTCTTGCTTTGGAGGTGAAGGGGGGGGCAGTAGCGTATGATCCAGAACGAGATCAATGGACGAGCCGAGATCGATGGGGACTCACACATCGGATCAAGAACCCGGTCCATCAGGCGCGAACCTCAAAGTATGAATTATTGAAAAAACTTAAAGCATCAGCTGAAGTGGCCCATCGTAAAATCGGTGCCTTTCACGGTGTTGTCTTGCCTCATTCATCTATGCCGCCACAAGACTTAGGCCCCGATATGCCCCGACAACTCTTCTGCTTCGTGGAACAATTCGAGCATTCATTCAGAGAATGGATACTCGCCCGGTTTGCAATCGGATCTGAATCGATGCAGACAAGAGACAGGCTGGGCAATGATGGGATCCGGGCCATTGAGAACATCCTTGCCAAGCCGTTTGTTTTACATGCTCCCCTTGGTCCGCTACTGAGTGAGGATATAGAAGCTCTGAACGTGCTGACCCAGCAGCAGTTTCACATTTTGACCAATATACAGGACGTACAAAGAGCTGCAATTTCAGGATCTGCCGGAACCGGAAAAACTGTCTTGGCTCTAGAAGAAGCCCGTCGCTGTTCCAAAGACGGCTTACGCACTCTTTATACTTGCTACAATCGTCCCTTGGCGATAGACGTCTCAAAACGTCTAGAAGGTTTGCCCAACCTTGTTGTACTTAACTTTCATACGTTTTGCAAAAAAATTGTCGACCAGGCGGGCATCAAAATTCCAAAGGTTAGTTCGCAGCGTAGACTTTTTGATGATGTTTTTCCTGAGTTGCTTATGCAGGCTTTTGATTCCATGTCAGTTAGGCAATTCGATGCAATCATTGTTGATGAGGGCCAAGATTTTTCCCCACTTTGGTGGTCAGCTTTGGACTCTGGCTTAGACCCAAGAGGGAAAAACCTGCTACGCATATTTTTTGACGACAACCAAATGGTTTACGGCAAAGCAAAATGCCTCCCAAAGGACGTCGAAGTCATTCCGATACGTCTCACCAGAAACTTGAGGAACACCAAGCGCATCCATGAGTTTATCCAAATTCATTATCGGGGATACACGGTAGATGCTATAGGTCCAGAGGGGGTCGAGGTCAAGTGGATTGAGGCACAAACAATAGGCACCCTCAGGCGCCGAATAATTGGCTACACCACAAAGCTTGTATCGACTGAAGATATTTCGGCTGAGAGCATAGCCATACTTGTACCGAGTGAGGATATGTTGGAGACTATAGCGCCGGAGGGGATGGTCGGGGCTTTGGTTGCTTCCCGATGCGACTCCCCAAAAGATGGTTCCGTGGTCGTCGACACTATAAGGCGCTTTAAGGGGCTTGAACGTCCTGTGGTCATACTAGCAGCAACTACGGAAATTGGCGAATCTAGAGAGCTTCCATATGTCGCGATTTCCAGGGCATGCACCCATTTGATCGTGGTCGGTCCTGCCGATATGCTGAAATGGTTAAGAGGACAGGAGTGATTCCTCCTCATATGAATGCGTGTTGCTTTTGGCTTGCGTTTTGCCTGCCTCCATCGCGATTGCCCGCATAAAACATATCATTGCATCAGCAAAACGGAGTCTCGTCTTGTCGGACATAATGTCTCCCTCCAAACGCAGCGCGCTCATGTCTCGTATCCGTGGCAAGGACACGGGACCAGAGATGATTGTGCGCAGGCTGGTCCATTGTTTGGGATACAGATACAGGCTCCACCATAAGAAACTGCCAGGTACCCCAGACTTGGTTTTTACAAAGAGAAAGAAGGCTCTCTTCGTGCATGGATGTTTCTGGCATAGGCACGAAGGCTGCAAGAATGCGGTCATGCCAAAGACTAGGCCAGAATTCTGGAGAGAGAAATTTCACAGAAACGTGGAGCGCGACAGGGTGGCTGTCAAGGATCTGGATAAGTTGGGGTGGGAGGTTTTGGTCGTCTGGGAATGTGAAACCAAGGACTTGGATGAGCTCGGTCGGAAACTGTGCAGCTTTCTGGGCTGATCTTCCGGACGCAACGGCTTCCCGGGCGTTAGGGAAACCCGTCCCATGAGACGTCAGATCAGACCGCTCGTTGCATCGAGATGCTTTTGGTCCTGGTATCCGCCTTCGAAAGGATTGACATGACGCATTCGCCTATTGCCTTGGCCATCAGTGGTGGCACCGCATTGCCTATTTGTCTGAACGCGTCTCCGGTGTTGCCCTCGAGTTGGTATGAGTCTGGGAAAGACTGAATCCTTGCCGCTTCTCGTATAGTGATTGTTCGGGCCTGATTCGAATCGAAATGGATGTGCGAATAAGTGTCCTTAGAAAGGTGTGCAGTCAACGTCCATGAAGGCTGGTCGGGTATTAGTTTTCTCCACTTTTCCTCAAAAGAATCTGGTGAGTATGGTGGTATGTAGTTAATTCGCACAGGCGAAGGCAATCCTTCCTTTGGCCAAACGACGCAAGCCTCTTCGTATAGCCTGTTGGCGACTTCTAGCGCCTGCGGATATTTGTCATCCGGCTTCATTTCAGCAAATATTCGAAAGTCGCGCGGATTCCACCTACAGAAGTGGTCCGTGACTTGGTCGCTTTTATGCCTGTTGTTCCAATCGCGCATCATTTTGCAAAACCAGTTCCTCGGTGCTCTAACATAGTCGACCGGATGAAAACAGGCCCGAAAAGAACGATATTTAAGGTTATTTTTAAGGGCGTGTAGATGTTCCTTGAACTCAGGGAGATCATCAAAGGCATCTCTCACCGAGACTGCTGTCCGCACGGGAAAGTCACTTCCGATGGTGCGCGGATCTACGTAAAAATCCAAATTACGCCAAATCTTTAAGTCTGGTTTAGTTCCAGAGTAAGTCCCAGTATTATGGACGGAATGAAATTGTTTGTTCGGAAAAACAGGCAGTAAATTTAAGTCTTGGCGTACGCCCATTATTATCACACGTTCTCGGACCTGGGGAACACCGTACCATGCGCTATTCAAGATTGTGCACTTGGGAATATATCCTGCCTCGCTCACTGCATTGCAAACATCTTCAGCCACATTGCGTCCTCGGAGATGCAGTATTCCTGTTACGTTCTCGAACAGGAACACGCGTGGCTGTAAGATCTTCAGGAGCCTGATAGCTTGCTTATACAAATTGTTCCTGTCATCGTTTATGAAGGCTCCTCGTTTGCTGGCAAGAAAATCAAGCTTTCCGCGCCCTATCTTTGAAAAACCCTGACAGGGTGGAGAGGCAATGAGCAAATCTATTTCACCTACCTCTTCATCGTCTATTCGCTTGAGAATTTTGTCGTTCGTAATGCTGCGAATGTCTCCTTCTTCAGGGCCGGTGAAGTCCAAGGGACGTATACCAAAATTCGTTTCTAATGTTCTGGCCGCAACTGGATCGCATTCCACTGCCCCCAGTAAATCAAAGCCGGCGGCCTCCAACCCGAGACTGAATCCGCCCGCTCCAGCGAAAAGATCGTATGCCGAAAGATCCGTGAAAGAAGGTTTTGGAATATTCACCAGTTAAGTCCCTCGCCTCACTTAAGAAAACCAAGGCAACACGACCCACCCAGGCTAGACCGCATCCCACACCGGGATGGATTGGTCAAATTGCTTGCTATAATTGTATGCACTCAACATATCGTATGTCAATTGCCGATCACACAATATGTTGTACGCGATCATTCTATATTGATGCCGAAAGGTTAGCACTCATCCTTGCTGGGCGCTCGAACTCGCTCCTTCGTAAAGTTGAATATTTCCGAAGGACTCGGATCGATCACGTCCTCGGGATATGTGAACTTGGCCAAGTCCTCTTTGAGATACGATAAGCCGTAGGCTACGGAAAGTCTGTTCATCCAGTGTTCCGACCCGTCCGGCAAATCCAAGTCCCTTGGAATCGGCATGCCGAGCACATCGGGATTCATGCCGGACCGGAAAAGATTACTATGGAAGGTATCCTGCACGGCGTTACCGTATGGGTTGTCGCAGTGCCCACCGCCTCCAAAGATGATCCTAGTGCCACGAAGCTGATCCTTGATGTACAATTTTTTCTTCGCAAGAGCGAGCGTCTTCTTGGTTCCCTTAAGAATCTCTTCCTTGATCAAACCCTTGGCTCTGATAAGTCTTGGGTCGTTCTCTTCCTGCTCCTTTTTCTTTCTCAGTTCCTCCAGTTCACGTTCGTTCCATCCATTGCTATTGTTTGATGCCAGACGTTCTACCATACTGGATCCGTACGGGAGTATGTTCGCACTAAGGTAGGTAAGCTTGTTACTTGTTTCATCCCGAATAAATATGAAAACGGCTTGGTCGACCGAACCCGCTCCCGTGTCCGAGAAAAGGTAGATGCCTTCACTTGATGCGCGCGATCTAATGAAGCCTTGGACGTTGGCGCTGACTTCCGGGTAAATGAAACACTGCCCATTTCCACTATCGTCCGTGTCCCCCCCAAAATTTTCCATCAGCTTGCGGATCTCCCTAATACTCAGTTGGGATTCCGACGACATGATTTCCGAGAGGTGCCAAGCCTTGAAAAGAACGTGCCGGAACATGCCATTGACTTCTGCTTGGCCCTCACTGGATACCGGTACTGCCAGATTGAGGGCGAGGTAGTCTTCTGGATGGGAACTGAATTTCGGGAATCTCGACTTGATATCCTTGAGCACGTCGCTGATCGCGCTGGCAAGAAAGAAGATTGAGCCACACTCGACCAGCTCTTGAAGTCGGCTCCCGTCTCCAGATCCCAAAGCCTTGGCATATGGTGTCAGTACGGGGTCTTGGAGTTCCGACTTGGCTATCTTGATTAATGCCAGCTTCAGGTTAGGAAGGCAGTCAGCAAGATAACATACGTCAGTGTTCCTTTGTCTGATGAAACGGCCATCCACGTATATTACATTGCTGGGAATAAGAAATGGCTGCAGAGAGTCATTGTCTTCATCGATGCAAACCCACGCCTTGTCTTTGAAGACATCTCTACATATGCATTTGGAGTAGGACGTCCCGAAGTCGAAACCGATCTGCACGAAATAGGGATCTCTCTGACTTCCCAAATTATCCTCCCCCGTTTCCTGGTTTGATCTAGCCAGTCTCCGTAGCCATTTGAATACAGACATGCGATTCACTATTTCGTTCAGATGCGGTGCTCGTTTCAAGTCGGATGTGTAAAGATCAGTCTATGCCTCAAACTACCCAAGGCTAACTGACAGCCAAGAAGACCCCAGCTGCCACATCCGCCTGTTCGCACTCGATCGTTGCCCGCTGGTTCAGTTTAGATATGCGGTTCTCTTTGTTCTCAATCGATCGGTCCAGTTTCCTCTGGTTCAGATCGATTATGTGCGGTTTTCTTACTTCTCTCGTGACCGTCTCTAGGGCCTTTCTATTTGCAGCGATCACCCGGTCGAAAAACGCCGAAACGCGTCGAACCCTGATTCGGTGCATGTTTTCGTTGTTAGCGTCGAATTCTGTGATCGCTCTGCTGAACGACTCCATCATAGTGGACTGTAGGTTCTCTTGTGAGCTGAGCAAGGTGTCCAAGTCGAAGTCGAGGTGGTCCCAGTCCCTTCCAGTTTCCAATAGCTGTCTGACTATACTTTCCGCTTTGGCTTTCAGATAGGTACTTCCGGTCTCAATGTTTTGTACGGCGTAGGCCAGGATTTCCTTGCTCGCGATACCCTGCATCCTCCATCTCTCGATCCTATATGTATAGATGCCCGGATTGAGTTCGGGGTGCTCCAAGAGCAACGCAGAGACGTTGTGGAACCTGTGCTCTCTCTGGCTGTTTATGGCAGTCACCCATTTGATTAGGGGGGAAAGGTGGTTCGCGAAGTGCACCTTCTGCTGCAGGGTTGCCGGCAATCTGGCTTTGATCTCGTTGTCGAAAGTCAGGTTTATTTCCTTTTGTCTTAGGGGTCGCGCTAGCAAGCTCCTGTCTTCTTGCAGATACGAGGAGAGGGACATCTGTGCCACCGGATTGAGCTTAAGCCTCAAGCAGCCCGTACTGGGAGTATTCTGGTTCAGCTCACATCCATGGAACTCCCGTTCAAAGAAGTCAATCAGGTAGTCCTCCAGTTCCTTCGGCTGAACGTAGCGACCTTTTTCTCGGTCCTCCTCGATCTGTTTCTGGACATAGTCAGACAGGGCGATGAGAGTGTCCCCCGATTCCTCAAGTGCCTGCAATTGTCTAAGCCTGGTCTCGATCACCTGTTCCGACTGCTCCATCATCTTCAGTTCCTGTATGGGACTTAGGCGCTGGCTCAGTACCTGCATCTGTAGCTTTCTCACCTCGTTCCCGATTACTGCCTCGAGATCGCCTAGACTGTTCCTGAACCGATCAAGCTTTTCGTGGAGTCTTTCATACAGTCTCTCTTCGACAGTGTCCTCGACCTTGAAATTGACGATGGTTAATTTCTTCGATTTTTGTCCGATCCGGTCGATGCGCCCTATGCGTTGTTCCACGCGCATAGGGTTCCAGGGCAGATCATAATTAACCAGAGTCTTGCAGAACTGCAGATCGATGCCCTCGCTGCCTACCTCCGATGAAAGGAGAACGCGAGGCCCTGTCGGCTTGCGAAACCTAGCAATCTCCTCCAGCCGTTCGTCGATAGACATGCTACCGTGGATGATCGCGACCGAGACATCATCGTTGCCTAGGCGCCGCTTTAGATAGAACAGGGTCGGAATGTAATAGGAGAAAATGATGATTTTTTCCTTCGGAGGGGTCTTACGAAGCATGTCGAGCATGATGAAGTACTTGCTGTCATTCTTCTCGAAATCGAAGTCCAGAACCTCCTCGAGTTCTTTCGGATCCAGGATGTCGCCGAATGTGAGCTGGTCTGAGGTTGCGAACAGTTCGTCCTCGAGAATCTCTTCCGTCAATTCCTCAATCTCCCCGAATCGTCCGTCGACGATATCCTGGGCAACCACGGGGAGGCAGCTTGCCGCGCGCAGCTGTAGGCCCAACATATGGAATATGTGAAATGGGCGGTCTTCCTGCAAGCACTTTCTCCTGACCACCTCGAGGATAGTGTCGTACAGGATCATCTCCTCCGGCTTGTACTTGACTGTCAGGACCACGGCATGCCGTACTGGTCGGTTCTCCTTCACCTGCACTCGTCTTGTCCGGTTAATGTATCCACCCAGCAGATTCAGCCTTTCGCCAAGGTCGTGGCATAGAGCGATGCCCTGTTTGTCGTTTGGATCCAGGCTTTCGATCTCCTTAACGAGTCTGGTATATAGAGGCGATTCTTCGATAAAGTTGCTGTGCGCCATGTCTGCGGCAGCTTTTCTAACCTTTTCCATGTCTGGGGGCTGACGGGAAAGTTCATTGCAGAGTTGTACTGTTGGCCGGTTGGCAATGATGAGCTCTTCGAAAAGATTTTTGGTTTCAAGGAAGTCTTCGTCCACCAGCTTGATCAGATTGCGCAGATCCTCGTTGCTGTTGTTTACCGGGGTTGCCGTGATGCAAAGGACCGCATTTGCCGCATCGCAGAGGCTCAAACCCAGATTGAATGTTGAGGTGGATGCGTTGCGCATGTAGTGGGCCTCGTCGAAAAGGACCATGTCGAAAACATCATAACCCTGGTCCCAGTGCCTCAGGTCCCTCTGGAAGTTCGTTTTAGGCGAGCAGATCGATCCTTCTTCGGGCGGATTCTTGAGAAGCTTTAATTCGTTTCTGGGAGCAATGAGTCCGGAATAGGAGCATATCAGCGCGAACGAGTGAGCAGGACCCTCCTTCTTAAGTAGCTTCACCTCTCGTTTCAATTCCGAAAAGTCTGAAATCCGGGCATCGATCATGAACTTGGTTCGTAGCTCGTCCTGCCATTTGCGCTGGAGCATCTTTGGACAGACGACCAGTAGACGTTTTGCCTGATTTCTTGCTTGCACCTCGATCCAGATAAGGGCTGCCTCGATAGTCTTGCCCAAACCAACCTCATCAGCTAGGATCAAACGCTCCGTCGGTGAGTTGATGAACTTAAGGACTGGCTTGAATTGATACGGATAAAACTTTATCTGGGCGGCTTCCATGGAATAGATGACTTCGTGCAGAGTGCCTTTGAGCTTTTCGTAGGTAAGCAGCCTCTTGAAATCATCCATGCGGCCGAAGTGCCTCCTGCGAAACTTCTCCTCGATGGTTCCGCTATCTTGCCTCGGTGATTCCAGGGATTTCAGTGGAACGGATTTGATGTTACCACCAGGAAATGCGAGTTGGACCATCACGATGGGGCCTGCTTTGAAGGCTTTACCAGTGAAAGTTCCCAGACTTCCCGGATTGTTGCGATCGATTACTTGGTCGCCCTTCTTGAATGGAACTTTGAGTTTGTCATCATTGTCTTGCATCTGTGTCATCCCAGCTTTTATCAGCAGCCAAGTCTATTCTGGGGGTCGATATTTACCTGCCCCACTTTAAGGAGCACAGGTTTTAAATTCAAATCTTCAATAGCGGATTCCATGGCGTATCCAAAGTTTCTCGTGGTTCCCACAATGGTTAAGGGCACCGAAGACCAATCTAGGGTTTTCAAGCGGCCACTCCAACCAGATGTTTTAAGATCATCTGTTCACACCCTTAGCAAGGCAGGTAACAATCATTAGGCTTAATGGAGTTGACTGGATCATAACGTCGGTCCTCGTTTACTCCTAGCTGAACACGCAGGGTGCCATCTAGATGACCTCGCGTTCCTTTGACTGATCATCTAGGTAATGGTGTGCGATTTTACGAGCCTCTTCAAGGATCTCCTTGCGCAAAGAATCTGGCTTAATAACCTTGGCCTCCCCGCCTAAGCCAAGCACCCACATCTTGATTTCTTGCAACCCAGCAACATCGAAGCAAACTTCGAGGCTGCCGTCCTTGAGCCTTTTCACCCGTTGGCTGCTGTGCCAAATTTTTTCCCCGACCCATCTAGACCACTCCGGAGAGATAAGAATCTTTACCTCGTAGAGTTCACCCTGCATCACCTTGAATCGGTGGCGCATGTATTTCTCGAAGTCGAAGTTTTTGGGAATTTCAAAGTGGTCTTCAGTGAGTCGCACTAGTTTCATGCGATCAACCACAAACATCCTTACTTCGCCCCGCAGATGACAGTGGCCGATCAGATAGATGCTCCCGTCGTGGAACCATATCTTGTAGGGATCGACCTTACGTATGGTTTCCTTGTCGGTGCGCAAGGGCGTGTAGGCGATCTCAATGCTCTTGCAGTCTAATGCGGCTTGGTTGGCCTGGTTGATGATCTCTCGGTAAGGGCCGTATTCCTTGTAAGGTTTTATATCCACACTGAAGGTCGATTTTATGCGATCCAAATAGGCCAAGGTGGTCGGTGGGAGGGTTACCTGCACCTTCTTGAAAAGCGACTCCAGTGAATCAAAAAACGCTGTACCTTGAAAGGCCTTGATCAGGTCGCGATAGACCCAGAGTGACATCAGTTCCGTGAGGGTGAAGGGGGGAGGCACCTTGAAGCTGTAGGTGTCCACCAGAAACCATTTCTTGGCCCGGTCGACTTTCTCGGCGTAAATGGGAAATCCGGCTTCATGAAGGGCCTCGAGGTCGCGGTAGACCGTCCTGACGCTGGTTTCTTCGAGAAGCGCGAGTTCGGCGACGGTCAGGCCGTACCTGGCCCCCTCAATGGCCCTGATGATGCGCCACTGCCTGGCAAGCTGATCTCCGCGCAAGATGCCCCCTCTCTGGCGGAAAGCTTACAGTTGGGCAGACAAACAATTGCATTTTAGCTGCCCACCAAGTTCAGAGACAAGCCTTTAGAACATCTCCCTCCGGCTGGAGAATCTCCTGAAGCCAACTCTCCTGCCAGGATTGCCGTTGCCGGATCCCATGAAGGCAGATAGTTGCAGGAGTTCACCATCATGCTCCAGGCCGGCTCCGACGATGTTGTCTGTTTGGATGCGGATGTCCTCACCCAGGCCCAAGGAAGATCCCCGCTCCACCGGCGCCTCGATGGCTTCATCCAGAAAGTTTTTGGCCAGGCTCTGATTGGGCTTTGGGGTCTCCCTCCGTTGACGCCAGTCCAGGGCGTCCAGGGCGTAGCTGTTTACTATCCTTTCGAAGAATTTCTCGAAGGTGTCCTGGTAGCCATAGAGATCCAAACCGACCACCTTGCCGTTGATGGCGAATATCCCCCCCACCTGACACTCCACCAGACGGAAGGCTTTGAGGTATTCGCTCAGGTGGTCCCGTTGACTTTCAAAAAGATCGGACATCGCCTGTGAAGGGGCCGAGGCGGCCATGCTTTCTATCTTGTCATCCAAGTCGGCCCATATCCGGCCCTGATCGGCGCGAAACCCCCCTCCCATGGCCCGGCGATTGAACATGACGTCCCTGTGCTGGGCGCTTCGCAGGCTGGCGTGCATCATCCGCTTGCCACTCGAGAACTTTTCCGAACGGTAGGCCCAGCGGCCCTGCTCCACGCAGCTGACAGGCAGAATAACCTCGGTATTGGCCTGGATCAGAAAAGTGGCATTGACGATACGGTTCTGCTTGGCGCCCACCAGTTCCTCCCCGGCTACGATCAATACACTCATCGGCCCCTGGTTGATCAGGAGCAGTTCAGGCACGCTCCCCGCCTGGTCCTTTTCGCGCACCTCCAGGTTACCTTGCTCAAAGGCCTCCTCAAGGGTCATGTAGTAGGGAGCCCCCGCATCCGATGCCAGTAGGGGGAACAGGGCCATGTTTTGGTGAGCTTGGGCCCGTCCTAGCTTTAAGGGATCCAAATGGTTTTTCAAATTTTCCATATGACACCTCCCCATGTTTGAGAAGAGTCTACCGGGCCTTTTTGTCAAATCCGGTCACAGCACTGGAAAGAAAAAATGGCCGAGGCAATTTTTTTGGTTTGCTGTGACCGCATCTGACAATAACCGCCTTTATGGTAGTGCGTAGGGAGGAGAGGCGGGATGAAGCCTTTTTCAATTTTGATTTGGGCCGGTTTCATTGTTTTGACGGGCTGCTCTTCAGTTGGGATATGGCCAGTACCGCCTAGATTCAGTGCACCATGCAGTTATGCCAACGTCCCTCACCTGACGCCATACGGCACAGCGTGGCGAAACTTCAGGATACCGGCAGGCTTTCCGGTTTCTTCGCACGGTGGCTGTAATGGGTTCCGAAGCCCGGCCGGTTTACGCAAATAGGATAGAACCGAAACTTTACCACCTACATAAACATCATCCTTGCTGCATACTAAGCAGTATCAATGAGGGAATAGTTGCCATGAAGACTCTTCTGATTTTCGTAGTCCTGTTCGTGGCAAGCACCACGGCAGCCCTGGCCGCCTGCCCCTACGATCCCGACTGCCTGAACAACCCTTTCGGGGCAGGCAGTCCTTACAAGCCGGATGGCCTAATGAACCCCTACAGTGAGTACGGGAGCCCTTACAGCAACAAGTCCTGGACCAACCCTTATGCCACCAATCCGCCCAAGCTCTACGACAGCAAAGGCAAGTATCGGGGCAGGCTAAGTGTCAACCCAAACCTTCCGGACTCGACTTCCAACCCATATGGCCGCTACGGTAATCCTTATTCTTCGGAAAGCATCAACAATCCCTATGGCCCAGGCAATCCCTTTTCCGACGAGAAGATCTACGTCGTGCCGGCAGATTGATATTAAGCTATAATACCGAGCCAAAAGAGCAACAAAAACATGCTATAATTTATAGATATATTAAGAAACTAAAGTTGACAACAGTAATATGTTTAAAATAAAACTGGCTGTATAATTTAGGGAAATTTATGATCATACTTGTGAGGGAAACTCATGTATAAAACTTTGAGTAAAAATTACCGTAGGAAAGAAGAAAAAAAGAGGTTGGGAAAGGTTAATATGCATCCACCTGGCGGAAGGCCGGGAAAGATTAAGCAAAAAAATAAAAAAAAGAGAGGCGTAATGCCCTCAGTTACTTTGGCTGAATATAGAAATATTAAGGGGGACCACATTATCATTAAATGTAATCAGTGTAATTCATCTAGCATAGTATCTGTTGAAAATTTGTGTGAAATTATGTCTCCTAATGCACCTTTGAAAAAATACGCTGAAGACATAGGTTGCAGTGTTTGTGGTTCATCATCTTTATCGTTTAGATAATCGTATCGGGCCAGGGATTCATCTGATTAAATAGCTAGATTGGCTGGGCTTGAAAAGACCCGATAGATGTGATAGGAAAACTAAATTATCGAGAGAGGCGTGAGGGAACTGGCCCTGTGACCGCCCGGCAACCTGCTCCCGCAAGGTGCCAATGCCAGCCCGAGAGGGAACGATGAGGTCATGATGACAAAGGGGAGGCCTCCTCCTGCAGGGGGCATTTTTTTGGCCTGCCGCCCCAGTGGCGGAGCCGGTGAGCGATTTGAACGGCAGCTTGCAGCTCACCTTAAACAAACCTAGCTAAAGCGCCAGAGTCGAGCCCTGCGCCGGTCTGGTGTGGGGCTTTGGCTTTTGGCAGGAAGGAAACCGTCATGGCAACCAAGCCTAGAAAGAGCCTTGTAGTTCCCGAAAGACCCGAGGGATTCATCTGCCACAGAGCGGGCGACGAGAATCTACCCCCAGAACTAGTGGCAAAAGAGATACCAGAAGAGGCCCAATTCTTAGCCGGGGTGTTCTGGTCCTGGTCTCCAGCGCATTGCCTCGTAGATCGCTTTTTCCTTTCTTCCAACGAGCAAGACAACCATTGGTTGCTCTGGTTGCAATGGGCGAACGCGGACTGGGAGTGGAAAACGGAGTTGTACGCCTTCGGGCCCAAAAGAGATGTGCCTCCAGAAACCGCCGCGCTCTATCTCCTCGTTGATGCATTCAGCTATGACCGCCAAAAGGAAAGGCTTACAACCGCTTTCCACGAAATAGACGAAGAGGGCCTCCTAAAGCTCCCCCACCTCAGAGCTATCGCCAGGATTGCGTGGCCGGATGATGAGAGATACCAGGAACCCGAGCCCGAGATAGTTCCTGTTCCAAAGGCCAAGACTACTCAGGGGAATGGGGGGCCGATCCGAAAGGGGACGGGCTTCTACGCCCGGGAGTTATCCCCGACCGATCCGGTCTACACAAGTGGCTTTCAGGTCGGCGGGTGGATTACGAAAGACTCCTTTCCCAATACCAAACGCTGGGAGGACATGACGGCAGCGGAACGGGACGCCTCAGCGGCCCAGACGAAGCAGAAAATCCTCGCGGAAATCTCCAAGGGAATGCAGGAATCAGTTCCCCGCCAGTTCGGGATGGGAACATCACCCTCTACCACTGGTTCCACAGGGGAGTCCTCCAATGACGATGAATAGCTCATACATCTTCACTAGCGAGTCCGTGTCCGAGGGACATCCTGACAAGGTGGCTGACCAGATCTCGGATGCGGTAGTTGATGCACATATGGCCCTCGACCCGGAAGCCAAGGTGGCCTGTGAGACCCTGGTGGCCCCAGGCACGGTCATCCTGGCGGGTGAGATCAGCACAAGGATGCCTTGCGGCAGCGAGTTCATCAAAAACCTGGTCTCAGAGGTGATCAGGGACATTGGCTATACCACCGGGTTCTTCAACCATAAAAACTTCGAGTTCCACAACCTCCTTCACGAACAGAGCCCCAACATCAACCAGGCCGTGGAAAAGCAGGATGGCCAGATAGGTGCCGGTGACCAGGGGATGATGTTTGGCTACGCCACGGACGAGACCGAGAAGATGATGCCGCTGCCAATCTTCTATGCCCACAGGCTCATGCAGAGACAGGCCGAAGTACGCAAATCAGGCCAACTGCCCTGGCTCGGCCCTGATGCCAAATGCCAGTTGAGCGTCCGATATGAAGGCGACCGTCCCAAGGTTATAGAGACCGTGGTTTTCTCCACCCAGCACCAACCGGACAAGCAGGATATCGAGCAGGAGGTCATCGAGAACATCATCGCCCCGGTTATACCAGCCGAACTCCGCGCACTGGACATCCAATACCTGGTCAACCCGTCCGGCTGCTTCGCCATTGGAGGGCCTGAAGCGGACACCGGCCTGACTGGCCGCAAGATCGTCGTGGACACCTATGGGGGGAGTTGCCCTCACGGTGGGGGAGCCTTCTCCGGCAAGGACCCGACCAAGGTGGACAGGTCGGGGGCATACATTTGCCGTTACATCGCCAAGAATTTGGTGGCGGCTGGCCTTGCCTCCAGATGCACGGTGCAGGTGTCCTATGCAATTGGGCAAGCGAATCCAACCTCCTTTTTTCTGAACTTCCATGGCACGGGCCAAGTGGAGGAGATGAAGGCCATGGAGACGATCCTGGACCTGGTTGACCTGACTCCAGCGGGGATTATCAAACGCCTGGATCTGAGACGGCCCATATACCGCCAGACCGCCGCATATGGGCACTTTGGCAGGCCTGGCTTTACCTGGGAGGAGACTGACTTGGTGGATTCGCTCAGCCAAATCGGCTGATTTTTAGGCTGACAAAAAGTTGACCGATTCGCCCCCTTGCCGATTCCAATTGCGGCTTCGGCGAGGGGGTTTTTGCTGGCGGCTAGTCCCGGCACAATTGGGGCACATTCGGGGGATAGGGTTAAATACTCTGGTTCTATGCGCCCAGTGTGTTGCCCCATGGCAAGTTGAGATAACTATATTAAATTATATATAAAAAAGGCTTTTTGTGGCTGACAAAAAGCAGACAGATAGGTGCAAGCGGAAATTGTTGTGCCCCCCCTCTCAAAGTCCCTCAAGCCTGCTCGTTTAGGGGTCTGGGTTGGCTGGAAGTAGGCTCTACGGACCGAGGGTTCTCCCCCCCGACAAAAGGCCTTTATGAATGATATTCAGCCAAGTTCAGCCCTCACAGCAGCCATGTAGTAGGACAACGACTTCGACCTCATCTTCAGGTCATTAGGATGGGCATGGGGACATTTGGCAAGGCCAGCCCGAAGTGCAGTCAAAACTAGTTCATCAGGTACTAACCTGACTATACGTCTTGCCTAACTTTGGACGTAAATTTGGACGTAACGAGCGATGCAGTAAGGTACATTTCGCTACAAAACGCTGCGATTTGGTGCGGCTAAGTGCTTGAAATTAGGCGGGGTGCGCATTATAAGATGGATTCGTAATCAGCAGGTCGTTGGTTCAATTCCTACCGCCGGCTCCATTAATATCAAGCGGTTACGGCTTATAGCCGTGACCGCTTTTTACTGCTAGCATCCAAATAGCATCCGGTGAGAGTCGTATTTTGGGGTGCTCAATGGGACAAAAACCTTTAAAAAGTTAAGATAAATTAACATTTTTTAGCATTTTCGCGGCACGACCTTTCAAAAACCGCTTGTCGAGCCGGAGAGTCACATCGTCTGGCACGATGGGCACTAACGGGCCACCGTGCCTTCTCCCATTACTCCCGACTGCGATGGGCCAAAATCCTAACCTTTCTCCATTACAGAATTAGGGGGAGGTTATTCCTTCGGTTTGGTCAACGAACCTCCAGAAAGTGTTACTATGGTCAGGCCATATCAAGCAGTAAAGACTAGTGAATCGGTGGGGACGTTTTCTCCTACCTGATGAGAGAGGGAAACTCATGTCAGTCTGGCTAGTGCGTGCAGGAGGACAGGGAGAGCGTCAAGATTTTGCCTTGGCCGAGAACAGAGTAGTTATCGGCTGGGACGAGATGCCAGACCTGGCGCAGTACAAGACCCGCGATGCCATGGTGAGGGCAACAGAGGAAGCCTATCCCAACGAGAAACCCAAGGCAATAATCAACTGGGTTGGCCAATTGTGGGCTTTTGCGCGGCGGATTGAGAAAGATGACCTGGTCGTATTGCCCCTTAAACGGCAGAACGCGATTGCCATGGGTAAGATCACGGGGGACTACGAGTATAAACCAGATAATCCTTCTGGCGCGAAGCACCTCCGCCCCGTAAAGTGGCTAGCCCCTGATATGCCACGAGACAACTTCGACCAAGACTTGCTCTATTCCTTCGGCGCCTTTATGACCGTATGTCAGATTAAGCGCAACAACGCCGAGACCCGCATTCGGGCGATCTTGGCCGGAAAGAAATCCCCATCACCTACTGCTATCACCGAAGATGATGTAACAAGCGATGTCACCGCCCCTCCGGACCTCGAGGACTACAGCCTAACCCAGATTCAGGCCTACATCGGCCAGAAGTTCGCGGGCCACAAGCTGGCCGAGTTAATTGGGGCGATCTTGGATGCTCAGGGATACCAGACTGAGGTTGCATCGCCCGGTCCTGACGGCGGGGTAGACATCATAGCCGGTAGAGGGCCCATGGGGTTCGATGAGCCTCGCTTGGTCGTCCAGGTCAAGTCCGGGGCGAGTACGCAGGGAATAGAGGTGATGGACCGGCTGCGTGGTACCATGGTGACCTTCAAGGCCCAGCATGGCTTATTCGTGGCTTGGGGAGGGGTGAAACACACGGTTAAGACCGAGGCGCGTCGCCACTACTTCGATGTTCGGGTGTGGGACGCCGGAGACGTGGTCCAGCAGGTGCTCAGGCACTACGATGCCTTCCCGGAAGATCTCAAGGCCGACTTGCCCTTGAAGCGGATTTGGACCCTGGTGCAGGAGGGCGAGGAATAAGCATCAGCTTCGAGCGGGTGCCTTAGCCAGATGGAGGGGACTGTGAGCGTATCCTCGATTGCGCCAGATGTGATCGGCAAACTGCGAGAGGGCCTCGTGGCGTTCCAAAAAGATCCCGAGGCCAAAGACATGCTGGGATCCAGAGACGAAGTCTTAGCTCGTTTCCAGCCAACTTTCGACAAGAGCCATTTACCCGGCCTGACCGAGGATGAATTCAGGTCTTTCCTGCTTTTCGAAAACAACCGCCACTGGAGTGGTCTTCACCGTCAATCTACTCGCATATGCGAGGACATGCCCAAGCTACGTTCCGTTTTGATCGAACTTGTCGATGAGAGTCTGCCGCTGAAAGATCGGCTGAATGACGCCGAATCCGAGATAAAGGGAATGGGCAAGGCCATCATAACGGCGATTCTGACCGTGGCTTACCCAGATCGGTACGGGGTGTGGAACCGGCAATCGGAAGCAACGATGACTCATTTGGGGATATTCCCAAGCTTTGAAAGGGGGGAATCCTTCGGTAGCCGTTACATAAAGGTCAATGGAATCCTGGCGACCATCAGGGAAGATCTGGGTGTCGATTTCTGGACTTTGGATGGCCTCTGGTGGCATTTAACTAAAGACAGCCCTGGCACGGATGGCGAACCTGAAGGCGGACCCGATGAGGGACAATCTTCGGAGGGCGGAGTGGCCGATGGGCCTACCTTTGGTTTAGAGCGTCACCTACATGAGTTCATGCGAGACAACTGGGATCAATTGGATTTGGCCAAGGAGTGGGCTATCTACTCTGAGCCAGGCGACGAGGAGGCCGGTTACGAATACGTCTGCGGGGTGGGCAGGATCGATCTCCTGGCTCACCACAAGTCGCAACCCCGATGGTTGGTGATAGAGTTGAAGCGCAACCAGACTAGCGACCAAACCGTAGGGCAAGTATTGCGCTACGTGGGATGGATAAGGCGACATAAAGCGGCAGCAGACGAGAAAGTCGAAGGACTTATTGTTGCACACCAGGCTGATGACCCCATTAGGTATGCACTTTCCGCAGTTCCAGAGATAACTTTGAAATTATATGAGGTTTCATTTCGCTTGAAGGAACCAAGTGATTAGCGTCAGCCGAGTGCTTTTATTTTTTGAAAACTAGTCCTTTGGACCACCGTGGCACGACCTGTCAGAAACCGCGTGTCGAGCCTCAGACACACATCAACCGTCACGACGGGGCCCCCTTGGGGGCATCGGGCCTTCTTGCCGTGGCGAACCCACCCTGAGCGACCGTCTGCTCCGACCGCAGCAGATTGGCTACTGAGCTACCCCCACCTCCGACTCGGGCCGCCGTCACCACCGCGCGCAGCCGTCGCGGCCTGCTGTAGTTCTGGCGCCAACGATGATTCTCGGCGCTTGCTTCAGCCACCGGAACTGCGCCTGTCATGAAACCAGCTCCACGGCCAGGCTTACATAATCTGGGGAAGCTTATGCGAATTATCGCGGCAGCGCCCGCTGACTCGCATAAGCTAGATTATGTAGAACCTGGCCGGCTGGTTTCCCGCCAGGCGACAGGACCTTGCTCATGATTGGATCATTATGCTATTCAGTCTGTTGATATCCGAATATACTGCCTAACAAAAAATAGTTTGACCCTAGGGAAGCTAGAATTATGCGCGGTGATTTTGGGCTTTAATACAGATTTTTGGGGCAATAGAGCACGTAGGTTACATCTCCAAACGAGACAGAACAAACAATGTCTTTCAAAGAAGCTACTGCACGCATAAAAATTAATAAACTACTTGAAGCTGCAGGCTGGCGTTTTTTTTCGGAAGGCGGCAAGCCCGCCAACATACGGCTAGAACCCAGTGTCACCCTCAAATCCTCTGACCTAGACGCCCTCGGTAAAAACTTTGAAAAGACCAAAAAGGGCTTCATAGACTTCCTGCTTCTCGATGCCAAGGGCTTTCCGCTCTTGGTTCTTGAAGCAAAGTCAGATGTAAATGGCGGTCCAAAAGCGAGACGATTTTAGTGGCGGTTGAAAACCGTGACACATTGATTCAGTTTTCTTCAGGTGTTTTGGTGCGATGGAGGCCATGGTGGCTTCCAGGCCAGGACTCTCTGGAGGAGCGGAAGGGGTGTACACGGACATGGATCAATGGGCCCGGATCAGACTTGAGTTGCGCGATGGCCAGGCGAGCAAGCGCGAGTTAATGCGTAGAGAGGGCATCCATTGGGATACCCTGCAAAAGATTCAGAATTTTCCCGAGCCTCCCGGATACCGGCTCAGCACCCCCCGAGCCAAGCCCAAGCTTGGCCCCTACCTTGAGTTGATCGCCCGGATCATAAAAGAGGACAAAAAGGTTCCCAAGAAGCAAAGGCACACGGCCACGCGCATATATCACCGCATCAAGGAGGCGGGTTATCAGGGCAAGTACACCCAGGTAAAGGAGGCGGTGCGCGCAATCAAGCGCGTGAGCCAGGAGGTGTACATGCCCCTGGTCCATCGTCCCGGCGAGGCGCAGGTGGACTTTGGCTATGCCCTGGCCAAGGTTTCCGGGGAGCTTCGCAAGATAGCGCTTTTTATCATGGCCTTGCCGTACTCCGATGCCTTTTTCGTGGCGGCCTTCGACAAGGAGTGCAGCGAGAGCTACTGGGAAGGGCATGCCAGGGCGTTCGAGTTTTTCGGTGGGGTGCCCCACCGGATCAGTTACGACAATAGCAAGGTCCTGGTTTCCAAGATCATAGGGCCTCATGAGCGCAAGCTGACCGATGGTTTTCTCAAGCTGCAGAGCCATTACCTTTTTCGGGAGCATTTTTGTCGGGTGCGGCGTCCAAACGAGAAGGGCGTGGTGGAAGGGGTGGTCAAGTACGCCCGGCAGAATTTTTTGGTGCCAGTGCCCCAGGTGAAGGACCTGGCCGAGCTCAATGCCATGCTTTTAAGGCAGTGCCGCGACGACATGAAGCGCCGTTTGCGTGGCAAGGGCGGTAGCAAGGCCGAGGTTTTGCAGGAAGACCAGACAGCCTTTGTCCCCCTGCCTCCCTCCCGCTTCGATGCCTGCCGCAAACAGCCTACCCGGGCCAATTCATTGTCCCTGGTCCGCTTCGACGACAATGACTACTCGGTGCCGGTGGCTTGTGCCCACCATGAAATTGTGGCCAAGGGCTATGTGGATCGGGTGGTGCTCTGCCACCATGACGTGGTGGTGGCCCGCCACTCCCGATCCTGGGGCAAGGAAGGGGTGTTTTTCGACTACCGGCATTATCTGCCCTTGCTGGAGCGCAAGCCTGGCTCCCTGGACCACGCCCGCCCCCTGGCTGACCTAGATCTGTCTGAGTGCTTTGAGGTCTTGAGGCGGCGGCTGGTGGCCGGGGAAGACATGCCTGGCCAGGGCACCCGTAAATACATAAAGGTCCTACGTTTGCTGGAGGACCACTCCATGGCCAGACTGAAGCGGGCGGTGGAGCAGGCATTGTACGCGGGAGCCTATGCCCCGGAGGCCATTGTCCACCTGCTGGAGCCGCCATCATCAGGGCCCGCGGCCACCTTCCTGCTGGACGGTCGTGAGCACCTGGGCCGAGTGAGCGTGGCCGGGCCCGATATCACAGTCTATGACTCCCTCCTCGCGCAGGGAGGGGCGCTGTCATGAAGGACCAGGACAAACCCACCGTGCTCTTGGAGTACCACCTCAAAAAGCTGAAGCTGCCCACCATTCTCCGGGAATACGCGGCCATGGCCAAGGTCTGCAGCCAAGACCGCTCCGATTACATGACCTACCTGCTGCGCCTGACCGAGCGGGAGCTTCTGGACCGCGAGAAGCGGGCAGCCGAAAGGCGCATCAAGCAAGCCGCCTTTCCGGTGATCAAGACCATGGACACCTTTGATTTCAAGGCACAGCCCTCCATCAATCAGCAGTTGGTCAGGGAGCTGATGAGGGGCGAGTACATCGCCAAAAAGGAAAACGTGCTCCTGATCGGAAACTCCGGCACCGGCAAGACCCAGCTGGCCAGCGCCATGGCCTTTGCGGCCTGCGCCCAGGGAAGCAAGGTGAAATTCTACAGCGCCACCGCCCTGGTCACAGAGCTCATGGAATGCCGCGAGGAAAGACGTCTGCAACGCCTGCAGAAACAGCTCCAGCGCCTACACCTGCTGGTCATCGATGAACTGGGCTATGTGCCCTTCTCCAAGATAGGCGCTCAAATGCTATTCGAGGTGGTGGGTAGGGCATATGAACAACAAAGCCTCATGATCACCACCAATCTCCCTTTCCAGCAATGGACGGAGGTCTTCGGCTCCGAAAGACTCACCGGTGCACTGCTGGACAGACTGACCCATAGGTGCCACATCATCGAGGCCAATGGAGAAAGCTACCGGCTCCGCCAAGCCAAAAGACGATCCCAGGCAAAGCCCAAAACCAACTAAGGCAAGATCATGATTGACAGCATGAACAACAGGACTATATCTCTAAAACAAGTGTCACGGTTTTAGACCGCCAACTGTCCCGCACTTACTCCGCCATTCACACATGGAAAAGTCGAGAAGGATGGCGTCAAGAGGCAAGGGGAAGGTGAAGACCGCCTCTATGTTAGTGTCCCCCTTGTTAACGTAAGTCTGGACCACTGTGACCCGCCCCAGCAGGTCCCGTAGCGTGGCATCGACCGCGACCGACTCCAAAATCGGTTCATCAACATAAAGTGCCAGATCATTGTCCCGAAAATTGCGCCCTCTCATTTGTTCCCCTCATCCGTTTTTATGGAACGATAAGCCTCCATGGTCTTACGGAAGAGCTCCCTCACCTCTTCCGGGCCGAGTCCCGCCCGGCCTGGTTGGATGTGCAGTTCGACGCCATCGGCAATATTCAGATGGCTCCAGACCTCCACCGCCCCCTCTCTCCTTGGTCTCGGCGGTGGGGCGCTTTCCTCGCCCTCCCTGAGGAGCTCCGAAATGCGCTCGAGCGACAGTCCGGCCTTCTTCCATTTTCTTATGGTCAAAAGCTGGGACAGGTGGTCCTGGGTGTAGTGGGCTCCCTTGCCGCTGCCTAGGGGCCTGTCAACCAGCTCACGCTGGATATAGAAGCGGACGGTTCTCTTGCTCATGCCGGTAAGGGTGCAGAGCTCATCAAGGGAAAATTCTTTAGGTTCAAGTTTCATGACAGTTATTCTATACATTAAAACTGTCATCGTCAAGGGGGTAATATTTTACAGTAAATTGATAGATGATCAGCAGGTCTTAAATGTTTTTACTTAAAATAATCAATGATAATCAATTAGTTATTATTGTTAAAGTGTGGCCATGGCAATAAAAGTAAGCAAGAGGTAAGCTGGAAAGCAGCAGAACCACCTTCCCGTCGAATATTAGATCAATTACTTTAACATTCAGATGTGCTCCCGCGGTCTCGCCTGGCAGCGGGGTTGGGCCGCGGCCTTGTCCTATGGATCCGTCGGCGTTCTGAGGTACTGCGGCCACTGGACAGGGGACGGACCGTCACTCGTCCGGTCTCTGTTGTCTTGGGCCCCTCTTCTATGAAGTCGACGTGATCTACCTCGTGGGGTTCAACTGCCTGGTTTATTGCCGCCCGGAACTGGGTAAACTCCCTCCGCTGGGATTCCACAGGAGACAGCCAAGACCAATCACCCCATGGGGGTTTAGCAGAGGCCTGAGCCAATACCAGTAACCGCCGGGCCTTCTTGCCAGCAAAACTCAAGGGGCGAGTCACACGGGCAAGCGGTGCGCCCACGATCTCTTTCCACCGGAAGAATAGGACCTGCATAGCCCCAGTGAGCTCGTCATCGCTAGGGCGGTTCTTGGTCTCATAATCCCATGGGCGATAGCTGGGGCCACCTGTGGGGCCGATCGGGTAGGCACTAGGGCTCTCCGACCATTCGTATTCTTCATTCGGGATGCCTACCACCAATCGATAACAACCATTTCTCCTAGCCCATTCGATCATGGACTGCCACCTCAGCATTTTGTCTTGGTCGTTAGTGAAGTAGGCGCCAGCCAGTATCAAAGGCACCGGTGGTGTGGAGGGAGTACAAGTATGGGACTCAGCGTACTCTTTGAGCCGCTGGAAAACGGCATCCCAGGCCACCGCCTTGGGGTACATGCGGATCATTTAATATTACCCCTGTCTTTATTTCCAAGTTCCTTCCAGGCCTTATCAACGTAGCGCATTACCATCTCCCTTAGTTCATCTTTGTTTCTTGCCGTGGGTGGCTCTGCTGAGCCAGGCCCCTTCCCCTCATTTCCCAGATCTTTCCGTGGCGAAGGGTCTCCTAGGCAAACTACGAAAAGCTTATCCAACTGTATGTCGTCAAAGCGTTTGGGACAAGAATTGGTTTTTGCTAATGGAGACATTCCCGGTAGACCTCGGGTTTAATAATCTCTTCGTTTAAGGGCTTCAGTCCCAGGTTTTGGCGCCTCCTGCGCCGCATAGTCTGTTCCTTGACCAGGTTTCTGGCTGTGATGATATCCCTGACCCTGCCGTGATACACGTCAGCGGGTGTCAGGTTGTCCAGGGACTCGTGCACCCGACGGTGGTTGTAATAATCCACGAAGCGGCCTATCTGGTGCTCTAGTTCCCAGGGCAGGTAGTAGTTCTCAAGGTTGATCCGATTTTTCAATGTCCGGTGGTATCGCTCGATCTTGCCCTGAGTCATGGGGTGGTAGGGCTTGCCCCTGGTGTGTCTGATGCCATGCTGGTCCAGGTACTGCTTCAGGTCCCCGGCCAGGTAGCAGGGCCCGTTGTCCGATAGCAGCCGCGGCCGGTGCCGGACCTTGACCCCGGTAATCCCGGTCTTGGTGATGGCCAAGTCCAGAGTGTTCTTCACGTCCTCCGCCGACATGGTGCTGGTCAGAAGCCAGGCGATGATATAGCGGCTGTAGTCATCCAGGATCGTGGACAGGTAGTACCAGCCCCAGCCGATGATCTTGAAATAGGTGAAGTCGGTCTGCCAAAGCTGGTGCACCCGTTTGGTCTTGTGCCTATACTCATCGGCGGCCGTGAGCACGATATAGGCCGGACTGGCCACCAGGTCATAGTCCCTCAAGATGCGATAGACGCTGGACTCGCTGATGAAGGCCCCCTGGCTGTCGGTGATGTGCCAGGCCAGCTCTCGGGGGGTGAGCTCAGGCATCTGCTTGGCCTCTGAAACAATATGCTTCTTCTCGCTCTCAGGGATCTTGTTCCAGAATCTCCTGGCATGGGGAGGCTGGCTGGCCAGGCCATCGTAGCCATAATCCAGATATCGTCGATACCAGCGGTAGAAGGAGCTGCGCGGCACGTCCATCTCGCGCAGCGTCTGCTTCACCGGCAGGGACGACCCCTCCACCAGCCGGATGATCTCCATCTTCTCAGCTTGGCTGAAGCGCATCACTGATCCAGATCTTCGCCCGTGCCAGCCAAGCTTTTTTTAAGCACCACGTTCTTCAGGGACAGATCAGCCACCAGTTCCTTGAGCTGGCTGTTTTCCAGACGCAAGGACCGCACCTCGCCGCTGGTGGCCTGACGCTTGGTGTCGCCCATCAGGCGCCGCTTGCCAGCCTCCAGAAACTCCTTGCTCCAGCTGTAGTAGAGATTGGGGGCTATGCCCTCTCGGCGACAGAGTTCGGCGATGCTCTCCTCGCCCCTAAGACCCTCCAAGACGATCCGGATCTTCTCCTCCGCCGAGTACTTCCTTCGGGTTTTACGCCTGATCTCCCGGACCTTGTCTTCCACTGCTTCACTCTGGCTCATGGCTCACTCCTTTGGGTGCCGATTCTACCCAGGAGTATCCATTAGCTAAAACAACAAATCTGTCTCAGGGGCTCTGACACCAAACAAGGGAGAGATGAAATCAAGGTCAGCATACTATAACAAGATAAGCTAATTGAAAATATTGCAGATCTATGTTCCCTGGAAAGGCCGGTCATGGCAAGCTATGGCCCCTATTGCCCGATTGTCCAGGGTAGGCCTAATATTGAAAGTTCTGTTAAACTGATTATGTTCTAGGAAAAACATATATTAGCATAAGACATCCGACGAATAAGGAAATTACAAAAAATGAGCCTATACAGCAAGATACAAAAAGCGGCCATATTCGCCATGCTCACAATCATTGGCACTGGTTGTTCGGTGTTTGGGGTTCATGACTATGAGTCACCCGGCTACAAAGTCATCCAGCAAGATGGTGACAAGGAGATCAGGTATTACAAGCCCTTTATCGTTGCCAAGACCACAGTAAAAGGCGATTTTAAAGAGGCACAGAGCTCCGCCTTCAGGATACTTGCGGACTATATTTTTGGGAACAATATAAAGAAGCAGAAGATCGCCATGACTGGCCCGCTAGTGCAAAAAAAGGATGCGCAAAATGAAAAGATTGCCATGACCGGCCCTGTGGTGCAAAGCGGTAGTGGGGATGAATGGGTGATGACTTTCATGATGCCTTCCACTTACGCCATGGAGGAGTTGCCCACACCAAAGGATAAACGGGTAAGCTTCGAGAAAATCCCTGCCAGGTATGTGGCGATCATCCGCTATGGCTGGTACGGCAGCTTGGAGCGTAACCAGGATAAGGCCAAAGAACTACTGGATTGGCTTGCCAAAAACAAAGATTTTAAGGTTGTCTCCCCACCTATGTATGCTGGCTATGATCCTCCGTGGACCATTCCATTCTTCCGGCACAACGAGATGATGGTCGAGTTGCAAAAAAATTAAACCTGCCAATGGGCCGCCAAGCAGACGGATTTATCATGAAGCGTTAAACGAACTCTGGCCTACACCGGAGCGGTTTGTTAAAAACGCCAGGACACGCCCAAGCGGACCAGGGGACCGTTTTCCACATCCACCCGGTCTTGGTCGCGGTCATCCCAATCGTTGCCTTCAAACCAGAGGCGGTCAAAAGCATAGGCTCCTGAAAAATCCACCACGAAGCCTTTGGGCAGACGGAACTTGAGCCCCAGTTTGACCTCCTTTTGGTAAAAGAAAAAACGGTCCTTGCTGTCTTGGCGTTCATACAAAAAATAGCGCTGGTGCGTCCAGTCGAAGCCCGTGTAGACTTCCATCCATTTCAATACGCTGTAGCCGGCGTAACTTATAATGGTGCGGGGGTAGATATAGAGTCCTCTTAGGGTGGTTTCCGGGGTGGGCTTCCAATAGGCGCTGGCCAGCGGCAAGCCCAAAAGCAATTGCAGGTTATTGTCCGGTTGATAGGCATAGGCCACACCCGGAATTGGGTAATCTGCCAGAAAATCGCGCGTGTTGGAATAGTTGATCAAAAAGAGCCAGTAATGCTTTTTCTGCTGCACGGTCATCAGTGTGGCGGTGGCGTTTACCGATGTGTCATCGTAGGAGTTGAAGGGCTTGTCACTGGGCGAGCCAAGTGTCAGTTCTCCACCCAATATCCAGCCACGGTCCAGCTTGTATCGGTAGGTTCCGCCAAAGCGTATGTCGTAGAGGTTACCTGGAAAGGCAAGGCCCGAGTCAGGGAGAATGGCCTCAGTACGCACGTCCATGGCGTAAAGGCGACCGTGGAAGCCCACTTCATGTTTCTTGTTCTGCCAAACTGGCGTAGACCAAATGACTCCATGGCTGGAGTAGCCTAAATCCGTTGGTTGCCCTTCAACTTTTTGGTCCGGGGAGTATTCGCCCTCATAGCGTAAGGTGGTTTTCATGTCACCTAAGGTAGGGTCCAGCCATCTGGCCATTGGGCCTTGGGCAAAGGCCGGGGTAGCCAGGAAAAGGCATAATAATAGATTGGTGACGATTCTCGCGGGCCGCATAAGTGGATTCATGCTTATCCTCAGTCAGGAATTGGTACTAAACAACCTTACCAGAAGCGATATTTCGTATCAGGTGTTAATGATTCTTTGGATAATTGACATCAATCTGGCCTACCCGCTAACTCTGGCCTGTCTCATTGATTTAGGATATGTGTAGCTACTTTGTAGCTATATGGTGCAGGTGCGCTGGCGCTTGGCGATTAGCATGATGTCCCGCAACCGGGCGGCGTCTTGGGCCGCGCTCCACTGGTCGGCAAAAACGGGGTTGCCAGCGGTCTGGGCGATGGCCGCCAAGGTACTCAGATAGGCTCCCCGCTTGTCCGGGCTGAAGAGCACCACGAACATGGCCGAGCAAGGAGCCTGGCCGGGGTTCAGGGCCACCGGAGGCGCCAGCCGGGCCATGATCAGCTCCACCTGGCCCGAGCCCGGCAGGGCCGCGTCGCTGATGGCCACGCCGGGCACCAGCTCGGTGGCCTGGGCCATCTGGTGCTTTTTCAGGGCCTGGCCCAGCCATAGGGCATCCAGGCCGAAGCGGCGCGCCCCGGCCAGTGCGACGCGGGCCAACACCTCGTTGCCGTTTTGCGCGCCTGCCACCTCTATCACCTCGGCCCGCTGCACCGCCTGGTCGAACTCGTCCCAGCAAAGCTGGTCCCGCTCACGCACGATGCCCCGCAACTCCTCTTCAAGGCCGCCGTTCACCAGATCGCGGTCGGTGATGCGCCGGACCAGGTGCATCAGGGCGTATTCGCGCTCGTAGCGAATGCGGCCGTAGAACCAATAAAAGGCCAAGCCGCTTAGAATCAATAGCAGGCTAATGATTAGAGCCTCCCATCCCATCTCCAGCAACAAAACCACAAATCCTAGCGCTCCGGCAATTTGCAGCCAGGGGTAACCCGGAGCCTTAAAGCTAGGCCGGTAATTGGTCAGACGCGATTCGCGCAGCACGATTACACAGAGGTTGGCCAAAATGTAGGTAAGGATCAAAACCGAGGATGCCGCTTTGACCAGAATCTCAAGGCTCAAGAACAAGGTCCCGAATACGAATCCACCGGTTACCAAAATGGCAACGTAGGGTGAGCCCAGTTTAGGATGAACCCGGCCTAAAGCCTGGGGAGCCAAGCCGTCGCGCCCCAGTGCCAGCAAGTAGCGCGATGCCGACATGATGCCCGCTCCGGCGGTGCTGGCAAAGGCCGCCGCTGCGGCTAGGCTCATTATTAGGGCTCCCGTACTACCCGCAATGATACGGGCTCCGTCGGAAATAGGGGTGATGGAGTGGTCCAACTCATCAGAACCCAGTACACCGCTGGTTACGAAAACCATCGCTACATAGAAAAGCCCTACTGTTAGGAGTGCCAGTATCATTGCCCTTGGTATTGTGCGGCCAGGATCCTTGATCTCCTCGGCCACCGAGGCCACATTCAACAGACCGCCATAGGAAACGAAGACTATACCTGCTGTGGAAATGACCGCGGCAAATCCGTTGGGCGTAAAGGGTTCAAAACGGTTCCATTTTATAAAACTGGACCCAAAAGCCACGTAGAGGAGCATCAGCAGGAAAAGCACCGCCACTAAAATTACTTGGAGCCTACCCGCTTTTTCAGCCCCCAGGAGATTGATCCCCACGAAAACCAGACAAAGAGCCAGGGCCACCCAAAGAGGATCCAAGCCCAGAAGTGGCTGGGCAAAGGTCCCCATGCCTACTAGGGCAAAGGCGCTTTTTAATGACAGGGAAAACCAGACCAGCAGTCCGCTTACAGCTCCGGCCGCCGGTCCCAGGGTCCGGGTGATAAAGAAATAATCCCCGCCCGCCTTGGGCATGGCGGTGATGATTTCGGCCACACTGAGCATGCCAGTGCAAGCTAGGCAACCGGCGAGAAAATAACTGAAGATCACGGCCGGCCCGGCCAGGGCGTGGGCTAGCCCAGGCAACACGAATAGCCCTGAACTGATCATGGCTCCACTGGCGATACAAAACACCGTTAAGAGCCCAAAACTCCTGTTTTTGCCTTCCATGACTTAACTTTTGCGGTCTTGGTTAAAAAACCCAAGGAGATTACGTCTGCGATCCCTAGCGTGAGAGATCAAATGAATTAACTATCTTTTTGACCTTGGAACTATGCAAGCTTATTATTGAATTCGTTCAATAAGCGATATTACCGGTAGCAAGCCTGGTTCATCAACTTCAACCTGGCAACATCGTATCCCATGGATTTGGCCTTGCTCACAAGCGATTGATAAAGCTCCGTCGGCATATTTGGTGAGCGAGACAGTATCCAAAGATACTTCTTTTGTGGGTGCCCAACCATGGCCCACTGGTAGTCCTGGTCCAAGCCAATGATCCAGTAGTCGCCCTTGAAGGGCCAGAAAAAGCTGACCTTTAGGCGGGAGTTATTACTACCTTCCACGGGCCAGGCTTTGCCTAGAGCCTCATCCACCTCCCCCTGGGGCGAGCCCCGGCGGCAGCGGTTTACCACCTTTACATGGTCTTTTTCCAGGGAGTACTCGGCTGTAGTGCAAAAACATCCCTCCTGGAAAGGAGCGGGTAAAGAAGCTATCTCATACCATTTGCCAACATATCTCTTAAGATCCACTGACGTGACGGTATGGTCGTCAGTTGGCATTGTCTTCTCGCATGCCAGAGCCATGGTAAGCAGCAAGGCAACCATGGCAGTTATGAGGAAAATACGGCTAATTTTGAATTTGCGCTTCATTGCCTTCAACAAAAAAAGGGCCGGTCATGTGACCTGGCCCTAACTAGATCTAAAACTCATAACTAGTCGCCGAGGGGCACACCAGCCTTAGCGTCGTCGACACAGTTGTCCAATTCGTCTTTGCTGGCCTTTTTGGGGTCCTTGAGGTCGCCGATCTTGCAAATGAACTCGTTACCAGCCTTGTCCTTAACCCAAACATAGTTCCAGTCAGTCTTGGTGGCTTCAGTCATTGCTTCCTCCATTTGATTGTTTAGTGAGTTAAAAATAAACTACGTCCATACAACCTCTGGTTTATTTCATATTTTAAAAACAATCATAGATGAAGGCAAGGTATCTCATTCATTTTGCGATCACTCCACTGGCAGACTGTTGCTTCCCACAGTGACTAGACCCAAGTCACCGTCGACACTTAACATATCGCCCGTACTGATAAGGCTGACTGCCTCAGGAACGCCGGTGACGCAAGGGATACCATGTTCGCGGGCAATTATGGCCCCGTGTATAAGCATGCCTCCCCGGCGTTCCACAATCGCCGCGGCCAAAGGGACGACAAAGGTCATGTTGGGGTCAATGGCGTCACAGACCAGGACCTCGCCGTTCTCAAATTCAAACAAATCTTGCGGGTCTTGGACCAACCTGGCCGGACCAGAGGCCCATCCCGCGCTCGCCGGCTGGCCTATCAGTTGCCGGGCCTTAGAGGACAAGACCGTTTTACCTTTCGTTTTTGCCTTGGATTTTTTGGGGGGTACTGGAGCCCGCCCGTTTTCCAGCGCCAGTAAGACATCCTCGGCTTGGAGGTCCCCTGGTATAGAACCCCATTTGGCGCTCAGCCTAGCAACACCCTCTGAAACCGCGCGTGCAAGCTCCCCCTCGAGCCTTCCCAAATAGATGTTGTCGTCGTCCCTTAACCGGTAACTGGCCCTGCCTATCTCTAGAAGTTCCAAGGCATATGGTAACTGGGTAGCCGGAAAACTCTGCATAAATTCCCGTTCCAGTTCCCCCTTGTCGGAGCGCGGCGCCCCTTCTGCCGGTGCTGATGTGTTGGCATACCTAGCCGCAAGCCTAGCCACCGCCTTGCGGTTCAACCGGAACTTGCGCCCGCCCCAAGATGCGCCACCATAAAGGGAGATATATTGATCAATCAAGGAAAGAAAATTTGGAAATCCTGCCATGTCTCCCTCTTGAGACACGGCTTGGGCTAGGGTGGGGTCCGCCGCTATTAATTGGCCTATTTTCCAAAGGCACCGGTTACGGCTGGTGCTCTGCAGCCTCGAACCGGATAGCAGGTGCATAAACTCATATGGGTCTTGGGGTGCCAGACGGTCATTGTAGACTTGGCCAAAAAGCCTCATCCCATGGGCAAAAGGAATGCATTCCCGCCAGTAATCATCGACTCCCTTTTGAACTATTTCTTGGCGTCGTCTTATCTCTGTGACCAATTCTCGGTCCGTAAGACGGCTGAGATTATTAGCGGCCAGTTCACGGGATTGACTTTCCATTCCTGGAAGCAAGTTTTCCTCGATTGTCTTCCGCAGGGCCTTAAGGTTCTCGATGCTTCGCTTTAGGCCCAGATAGCGTCTCCGTTCATCATCCTCCTTCGAAACTGCCAGGGTGGTAATGTTGCGTGATTGCAGAATGTGGAATTCATGGGCTTCAAGGGTCCATTCCATGTCTTGGGGAGAGCCGAAAGCCACTTCCAGGCTGCGGGAAATTCGGAATATTCCCATGACCTGTGCGGAGCTTAGGGGTGGTTGTTGCTGCTGCTTTTCGGGCAGGGCTTCGGCAACTGAACCTTCAGGTCCCGGCGCAAGCGCCATGCGTCGCTGGGCTCCCCGGTGCTCAACAATATGCCCTGTTACCCGGTCCAACTCCCAGTGGTCTGGCTCGATGGAACCGTCCACCAAGCCCTGATTCAAACCGTAGACCGCCTCTACCGAAGCGCGGGACTTGTCCAGGGGGTTCATGCTGAATGCAACGCCGGAGCTTTGCCCGACAATCATCTCTTGCACCACCACGGCCATGGCGCTTGCAAAAGGATCTAATGCCAGTTCCTGCCGGTACAATAGGGCTCGGTCGGACCAAAGCGAGGCCCAGACCAATTTGATGTGCTTGAGTATGCTATGGATGCCGCGGACATTAATAAATGACTCGTGCAGGCCGGCGAAGGAGGCTTGAGCCGAGTCTTCGGCCAGGGCTGAGGAGCGCACCGAGACCGGACGGTCTCCAAAAAGGTGGTGCACTCCATCCTCTATGGCCTGTGACAAGTCGTTAGGTATCTCGGCTTTTCCAAAGACATTGCGCAACCGCAGCGAGACGTCCCATAGTTCCTCCCAGCGCATGTTGTCAAAACTCTTTTTGCCTAGTTCGAGACTGATCTGCTGGTCGAGGCCATTCCGGTTTAAGTAATAGCGGTAGGCTGCGGCTGGAAGGCAAAAGGCCGCAGGCACCTTCAGACCTTGTCGTTTGAGAGTGGCCAACGCCCTGGCCTTGCCTCCCACCTCACAGGTAGGCTCTATTTCGTCAAGGGTCAGGATCCAATTCATGGTACGACCCTGAACTCGAATACACTCTGAAACCGGCTCACCACATAATAGGCATCGACATGCAGACAGAGACGAGCCGTATTGGAGGCATCAAGGAATTCACCCATGTGAGGTCGCTTGGCCAAAAAGACCTGCTTAAATACCGCCTCCTTGTCAGGCCCTATCGCCTCTACTTTGCCCACGGCAGTGGCCGCGGCCGCCAGGCGCAGATCTGTTACTTGGTTGCTGCGGTTGTCCATCAAAATTGCCGCTCTGGGGTTTCTCTGCAGGTTATTGAACTTGCGAGTGGTACGGCTGGTGGAGAAGTAAATGCGTGCAAGGTCCGTTGAAGCCGCAAAAGCCACAAGGCTAGCGTAGGGCTGCTTCTCCCCCACAGTGGACAGAACCGCAAAAAGCTGGCTTGCCGCCATATCCCGCAAATGCTGTTCTAGCTCCTGGGCTTGCTGGCCAGGTGGGTTGAGATTCAAATGCACAAACTTCTCCATAAAAAAATTAAACCTAGGTTAACAGGGCAACGGGACGTTTTCCAAAAGCTTAAGAGCGTTTCAAGGGATAGCGGTTTTACTCCTTCTTCATGCACCCCTCCTAGAGGCAGGCCATATTTATTTTAGGCGTCGGGATATTGGGAAAGGCCCTCTCACTACCTTAATGCAAAATGGCCTTCGGAGAAGGTGGTAATTGAACTATTTTAACCCAGTCTAGGTTATAGTTTTGAGGTTTTGGGCCAAGAGAGTGAGGATGACTATGGCCAGGCAGCGCTACTAAGACGAGCAGATCCTTGGCGAGCTTCGTGAGGTTGAGACCTTTTTTGCCAATGGCCAGACGATGGAGCGGGTTGATAAGCAGACTGGCCGGTTAATCGCCGCTATAATGGATAAATGCAGACCTTTCTCCCCTATGCAGATTTTGATCGTTCCGCCCAGGTACTGGATAACCGTCGCTTGGGTAAACAGCGCTCTGAAGCCCTAACCATCTTGCGCATCGTTGATAATCGCACGGAAAAACGCGGATGGCGCACTCACCCCGCTGTGCTCATGTGGCAAGGCTATGCTGAGGCCTTGAAGTTATATATGAACGCTTGCATCAAAGAATGGGTTGCGCGGGGTTTTGAGAACCGAATTCCTTTGGAAAGGATCAATCATAAAAGATTGGTCTTGCCCTGGTGGTTGGGGCGTGAAGAATTGCACTCGTCCCACAGAGCCAACCTGTTACGCAAGGATCCCAATTTTTATGGCAAATACGGTTGGAACGAGGATCCGCAAATGAAGTATTGGTGGCCCTCAAAACACAGCTAACTTGTTCGATTTTTCTCTGTTTGTAGTCAGAGCCCGTGGGACAGATTTGAGGTTTTAGCTAATGGAGCCTCCGGGGTAAGATCACCCGTCAAAGGAGTGAGCCATGAGCAATGATGAAGGGGCGGATAACAAGGTCCTAGGGCGCGTGACTCTTGCCTTGCTCCGGCGGCACCGCTGCCAAGGCAGCGCTGACGATCTCCTGTGCTTCTTTCTCAATGCGGCGCAGGTGATCCGCCCCCTGGAGGCTCTCCGCATAAATTTTGTAAATATCCTCCGTTCCGGACGGGCGCGCCGCGAACCATCCGCTCGCGGCCACTACTTTAAGCCCACCAATGGGGGCGCCGTTGCCCGGCGCATGGGTTAGAACGGCCTGGATTTTTTCTCCCGCCAAGTCCGCGAGATGAACTTGCTCAGATGAGAGATTGGCCAACAGCTTCTTTTGCTCCGCGGTGGCTGGCGCCTCGATGCGGTCATAGGCCGGCTCCCCCAATTCGCTCGTGAGTTCGTGGTATATTTCGCCGGGATTGCGGCCCATGCGCGCCGTTATCTCCGCAGCCAGCAAAGCCAGGACAATGCCATCCTTGTCCGTCGTCCAGACGCTGCCGTCCAGACGGGCGAAAGAGGCTCCGGCGCTCTCTTCGCCGCCAAAGCCCAGGGAGCCGTCCAGCAGGCCTTCCACAAACCACTTGAAACCGACGGGCACCTCGTAGAGTTTGCGGCCGAGTTTCGCGGTGACGCGATCTATCATCAAGCTGCTGACCACGGTTTTGCCGACTGCCGCCGACTCTCGCCACTGTGGCCGGTTTTGAAAGAGATAGAAGACGGCCACGGCGAGATAATGGTTGGGCGACAGCAATCCCGAACCCGGGGTGACGATTCCGTGCCGGTCATGATCGGTGTCGCAGGCAAAGGAAAGGTCGAAGCTGTCTTTGATCCTCAACAAGCTTTGCATCGCATAGGCCGAGGATGGATCCATGCGTATCTTGCCGTCCCAATCCAAGGTCATGAAGCTGAAAGTGGGATCTACGACCTGGTTGACCACCGTGAGGTTCAGGCCGTATCGCTCGGCTATGGAATCCCAATAGTGGACACCCGCGCCGCCAAGTGGATCAACCCCCAGTTTGATTGCCGCCCCCTTAATGGCCTTCAAATCGAGAACGTTGCAAAGGTCGGTGACATAGGCATTGAGATAATCGTACCGGTGCGTCGTGGAGGCGCTGAGGGCCCTCTGCAATGGAATCCTGTTCACACCCTGAAGGTTATTGGCGAGAAACTCGTTCGCCTTGGCCTGAATCCAAGTCGTGACCTCGGATTCGGCGGGCCCGCCGTTGGGGGGATTGTATTTGAATCCGCCATCGTGCGGCGGGTTGTGGGAAGGCGTGATGACGATGCCGTCGGCCAGCCCTTTCGTGCGCCCTCGGTTATAGGTAAGAATGGCGTGTGAAACCACGGGGGTCGGCGTATATTCATCGCCCTGGGAGATCATGACCTCCACCCCGTTGGCCGCCAACACCTCAAGCGCGCTTGCGTGGGCCGGTTCGGAAAGGGCGTGGGTGTCCATGCCCATAAAAAGCGGGCCGTCGATCCCCTTCATCTGACGGTACAGGCAAATGGCCTGGGTGACGGCGAGGATATGCCGTTCATTGAATGCTATGTCAAAAGAGGAGCCGCGATGCCCCGAGGTCCCGAAGGCAACCCGTTGCTCAGGTACGGAAGGGTCGGGCACCTCGGTATAGTAGGCCGTGATGAGTTTGGGCACGTTGACGAGCATCGACGGCTCGGCTAAGTTTCCGGCTCTAGGGCTTACTTGCATACGACTTTTACTTGGTCATCCAAATCGTTAGTAATCAAGGCGCGGAAATGGACTGGATCCAATCCTGCCGTTGGAGACGTTCCCATTCGGTCAATCACCCTCAATATCCGTCCGTTCCTTCAACTCCTTGCCAACCTTGAAAACGGGCAGTTTCTTGGGCTGCACCTTGATCGACTCACCGGTCTTGGGATTCCGTCCCTTATATCCTTCATAATCCTTCAGTTTGAAGCTGCCGAAGCCTCGTATCTCAACTCTATCTCCCTGGGCGAGAGCCTGCTCGATGGAATTGAAAATGGCGTTCACCGCGCTTTCGGCCGTCTTAAGGGTGAGGCCCTCTTTCTCGGCAAGCATTCTGATCAGGTCGGATTTGTTCATGGGTTGGTTAACCCCTTGGGGAATTGATGTTTTGGAGTGATAGTAGGTGGTTGCGATATTTATGTCAACCAGGGAGATGGAAAGCAAGGATCATGGGCTCTTCCATGTTCATTGGTGTTCTTGTCGGATGCCGTCTCTCAGGTAACTGGGTCAATTTGTAGGATCTTGGGCCCACCAGGAGGTAAAATATAAACGGAGGCTTAATTTCAGCCTTCGGATTGAGAGGTAAGTCATGTTTGAGACAAGAAAGGAGTTTTTACAGGAGTTCAAAAGTCGTGCTGGTCTGAGGTCCGTGGAGGAGGCTGACAGGCTAGCGCAGATCATCATTAGTCTTATCAAAGCTCGCATTGGACCTCGACTCTCTGAAGAGGTCGCTCGCATGGTATCCCAGGACCTGGCGTTGGGTTGGCGGAATATCGCTTTGCCCCAGGAAGCCATGGAAATGCAGGAGATGATGTTTGAGCTAGAGGAAGACAGCAGCAAAACTTCCCCCAGAGAAGAGTACCCTCCTGAATACGGTTAGGACTGCCCACGTGGAAACCCAGGATGAGGGGGTGCGCTTCAAGGTGGAAGTACACCCCCATTAATTTTTTTGGTTTAGCCAGCCCCAATTAGGGGCGCTAGCCTCAAAAACAGTGCCCTTGATTAAAAAGTCAGGACCTTGTCAGCCTCTTTGCTCAACTCATAAAGATCATCCATCCAGGCTATGGGGCAGGTACCCGATCCCACCAGACCGTGGGACTTCATGCAAACCCCTCACACATAGAAATCGCCTCCAAACTGGTTCATCTGACCCATGACATCGAATTCATCGCTGCCGCTGGTTTCAAAGGTAACTCCTTTGCCAAGCATGAACACGCTGACCTCATCACCCTTGTTTACTCCTGTATTGGCCAAGCGCATGGCATTAAAGATGGTTTCTCCGTCATCGGTGCTGATGATGAACAACACCTTCATGGGCTTACTCCCTTCTTGAAAATTACCCACTCAACCGCTGCAATTGTTTTGTATGCCTTAAAAAATGAGCTAGTTACGTGATCTTAGGCGGTTGAATTTTTAATGTCAATCTGGGGAAGGGAAACTGTGAATGGCGGAGTAAGTGCGGGACAGTTGGCGGTCTAAAACCGTGACACTTGTTTTAGAGATATAGTCCTGTTGTTCATGCTGTCAATCATGATCTTGCCTTAGTTGGTTTTGGGCTTTGCCTGGGATCGTCTTTTGGCTTGGCGGAGCCGGTAGCTTTCTCCATTGGCCTCGATGATGTGGCACCTATGGGTCAGTCTGTCCAGCAGTGCACCGGTGAGTCTTTCGGAGCCGAAGACCTCCGTCCATTGCTGGAAAGGGAGATTGGTGGTGATCATGAGGCTTTGTTGTTCATATGCCCTACCCACCACCTCGAATAGCATTTGAGCGCCTATCTTGGAGAAGGGCACATAGCCCAGTTCATCGATGACCAGCAGGTGTAGGCGCTGGAGCTGTTTCTGCAGGCGTTGCAGACGTCTTTCCTCGCGGCATTCCATGAGCTCTGTGACCAGGGCGGTGGCGCTGTAGAATTTCACCTTGCTTCCCTGGGCGCAGGCCGCAAAGGCCATGGCGCTGGCCAGGTGGGTCTTGCCGGTGCCGGAGTTTCCGATCAGGAGCACGTTTTCCTTTTTGGCGATGTACTCGCCCCTCATCAGCTCCCTGACCAACTGCTGATTGATGGAGGGCTGTGCCTTGAAATCAAAGGTGTCCATGGTCTTGATCACCGGAAAGGCGGCTTGCTTGATGCGCCTTTCGGCTGCCCGCTTCTCGCGGTCCAGAAGCTCCCGCTCGGTCAGGCGCAGCAGGTAGGTCATGTAATCGGAGCGGTCTTGGCTGCAGACCTTGGCCATGGCCGCGTATTCCCGGAGAATGGTGGGCAGCTTCAGCTTTTTGAGGTGGTACTCCAAGAGCACGGTGGGTTTGTCCTGGTCCTTCATGACAGCGCCCCTCCCTGCGCGAGGAGGGAGTCATAGACTGTGATATCGGGCCCGGCCACGCTCACTCGGCCCAGGTGCTCACGACCGTCCAGCAGGAAGGTGGCCGCGGGCCCTGATGATGGCGGCTCCAGCAGGTGGACAATGGCCTCCGGGGCATAGGCTCCCGCGTACAATGCCTGCTCCACCGCCCGCTTCAGTCTGGCCATGGAGTGGTCCTCCAGCAAACGTAGGACCTTTATGTATTTACGGGTGCCCTGGCCAGGCATGTCTTCCCCGGCCACCAGCCGCCGCCTCAAGACCTCAAAGCACTCAGACAGATCTAGGTCAGCCAGGGGGCGGGCGTGGTCCAGGGAGCCAGGCTTGCGCTCCAGCAAGGGCAGATAATGCCGGTAGTCGAAAAACACCCCTTCCTTGCCCCAGGATCGGGAGTGGCGGGCCACCACCACGTCATGGTGGCAGAGCACCACCCGATCCACATAGCCCTTGGCCACAATTTCATGGTGGGCACAAGCCACCGGCACCGAGTAGTCATTGTCGTCGAAGCGGACCAGGGACAATGAATTGGCCCGGGTAGGCTGTTTGCGGCAGGCATCGAAGCGGGAGGGAGGCAGGGGGACAAAGGCTGTCTGGTCTTCCTGCAAAACCTCGGCCTTGCTACCGCCCTTGCCACGCAAACGGCGCTTCATGTCGTCGCGGCACTGCCTTAAAAGCATGGCATTGAGCTCGGCCAGGTCCTTCACCTGGGGCACTGGCACCAAAAAATTCTGCCGGGCGTACTTGACCACCCCTTCCACCACGCCCTTCTCGTTTGGACGCCGCACCCGACAAAAATGCTCCCGAAAAAGGTAATGGCTCTGCAGCTTGAGAAAACCATCGGTCAGCTTGCGCTCATGAGGCCCTATGATCTTGGAAACCAGGACCTTGCTATTGTCGTAACTGATCCGGTGGGGCACCCCACCGAAAAACTCGAACGCCCTGGCATGCCCTTCCCAGTAGCTCTCGCTGCACTCCTTGTCGAAGGCCGCCACGAAAAAGGCATCGGAGTACGGCAAGGCCATGATAAAAAGCGCTATCTTGCGAAGCTCCCCGGAAACCTTGGCCAGGGCATAGCCAAAGTCCACCTGCGCCTCGCCGGGACGATGGACCAGGGGCATGTACACCTCCTGGCTCACGCGCTTGATTGCGCGCACCGCCTCCTTTACCTGGGTGTACTTGCCCTGATAACCCGCCTCCTTGATGCGGTGATATATGCGCGTGGCCGTGTGCCTTTGCTTCTTGGGAACCTTTTTGTCCTCTTTTATGATCCGGGCGATCAACTCAAGGTAGGGGCCAAGCTTGGGCTTGGCTCGGGGGGTGCTGAGCCGGTATCCGGGAGGCTCGGGAAAATTCTGAATCTTTTGCAGGGTATCCCAATGGATGCCCTCTCTACGCATTAACTCGCGCTTGCTCGCCTGGCCATCGCGCAACTCAAGTCTGATCCGGGCCCATTGATCCATGTCCGTGTACACCCCTTCCGCTCCTCCAGAGAGTCCTGGCCTGGAAGCCACCATGGCCTCCATCGCACCAAAACACCTGAAGAAAACTGAATCAATGTGTCACGGTTTTCAACCGCCACTAAAATCGTCTCGCTTTTGGACCGCCATTTACACTCCGTCGGGTGGTGGACCGGGTGGCCGGATAGCTGATATTGCTGCTGTGCTGTTGCACCAAGTAGCCGGGAAGCTCTTTTGCGCTTTGGTACCGTGCGAAGCCGACGGCGGTGTCCAGGTAATGCGAGCCGGCCCTCAGTCTCTAGCTCTTCTTAGGGCGGCGGTAGATGTAGTAACCATGGGTAAGGATTTCCTCAGCCAGTTTGTCTTGATCCAAGCCCAACTGGTGCACCACCTCAGCCGACCCGACCTGAGAAGCTACCAAGTCGGTTTCCCGGATGAGAATCAGAGCGTGGTGAGGCAGGGCTTGTTGCGGGTTGCTACCTGAGGGCAAAATGAGAAAAAGATTAGGATCCTGTTGACAAACATGAACGTCATATAGCTCGTTATCGCCCCCAGTGCCGTTTTCCAAGGTAAATCCCTTCTAGTCGCCACACTCCGGTCGGCTGCCGAAGTTGCGGGGATCAAAATTTACATGGGCACTTTTCAAACTTAAATCTGCAGCACTCTTTGGTCAAGCTAGGTTCATCGAAAAATTGTGGCGGCCTTTTGTGATTTGGAAAGCCTGCCTAAAATTTGATTGGTGGCGCCCTGGTCAAGAAAGTGGTCGATTATCTTCATAGTATTTTTGCCAAAAAGATTTGGGCGCCCCCAGGAACTGGCGAGGCAAGCTTTAATGCTTTAGGCTGTTAATAGCACGTCATATTTGATTCATCACCTCAGCCGTAGGCACTAAATCGCATTTTCTCATGGGCAACGCCATTTCGAATCAAGATTCCTCTCCGGCGGCATCACGGGAGCGTACGCAGGCTTCCCGCCAATCTAAAAGCGGTACTATCTTGCAACCGGGCCGCACCGTCTGGCGGGTGAGCCACGCCGAGCGCCTAGCCATGCTGGTGGACGGCAAAGAGTTTTTCGACGCCTTTGTGCAGGCGGCGCGGCAGGCGCAACAAAGCCTGTACATCCTCAGTTGGGACATAGACAGCAAGCTGCACCTCAACCGCGACCGGAATGAGCCGCCTTTATATTTGGGAGAATTCCTCAGCCAACTTGGCAGGGAGCGGCCCCAGCTACAAATAAACATCCTGACCTGGGACTTTGCCATGATCTACGCCATGGAGCGGGAGTTCCTGCCCATGTTTCAATTTGGCTGGCGCACCGACGACTCAGTCCATTTTGCCATGGACGGCAAGCATCCCCTGGGGGCCTCTCACCACCAGAAAGTTGTGGTGATCGACGATAAGCTGGCCCTACTGGGCGGCTTTGATTTGGCCCGCAACCGCTGGGATACACCCAAACACGCACCAGACGATCCCAGGCGGATCAACTCCAAGCGGCAATCCTATGGCCCCTTTCACGATGTACAGGCTATGGTGCAAGGTCCTGGCGCATCTTGTTTGGGAGAGCTTTTCCGCTGGCGCTGGCAAAGGTCCCAGGGAGAGGAACTGGCACCGCCCGAGGTCAGCGATTCGGACCCTTGGCCCAAGTGGATCGAACCCAACTTTAAAAATATTCAAGTGGGTCTTGCCCGCACCCTGCCCGCTTACAACGGCGAGCCAGAGGTACGGGAAATAGAAGAGTTCCATCTGGAGGCCATCGCCTCGGCCCGTAAAAGCATCTTTCTGGAAAACCAATATCTGACCTCATGGAAGATAGGCGAGGCACTGAGCAAGCGCTTGCGGGAGCCTCAAGGGCCGGAGGTGGTGATGTTATTGCCCAAACGGGCAGTAGGTTGGCTGGAAGAAAGTACCATGCACGCCCTGCGCCTGCGTTTGTTAGGCCGCTTGCGCGAAGCGGACGAGCATGGCCGCCTAAGGGTCTATTATCCTTACCTGCCCGGTTTGGGCAATGCTTTCGTCAACGTTCACTCCAAGGTGCTGATCGTGGACGATCAGCTTTTAAAAGTGGGGTCGGCCAACGCCTCCAACCGCTCAATGGGTCTGGACACCGAGTGCGATCTGGTGGTGGAGACGGACGGCGACCCTGAGGTGGCACAAGGTATTGCCGCCTTCCGTAATCGTCTCCTAGGGGAGCACCTAGATGTGTCTTCTTCGCAGGTGAGCGAGAATATCCGGGAGAAAGGATCGCTATGTGCGGCGGTGGAATCTCTACGGGGCCATGGGCGCAGTCTGCGGGAGTTGGATGAACAGCCCCCCAAATGGTTGGATACCGATCTTTTGGATAAGGACCTGTTGGACCCGGAAAAACCCATCAAGGCTGAAAGCCTGCTCCAGAAGTTTCTACCCGCCGAGACCCAACTGGCCCATAAGGGCAAATTGATTGCTTTGATTTTGTTGTTGCTGCTCCTGGGCGGCTTGGCCGCGGCCTGGCGCTGGGGCCCCTTGGCGGGAATGTTTGATGCCTCGGCCTTGGCCGACTGGGCCGCTCAATTCAGCAGCTGGCCCTCCGTGGCGCTTCTAGTGGTGGCGGCATATGTGGTAGGAGGGGCGGTCATGCTGCCCGTGGTACTTCTAATGATCGCCACCGGCCTAGTGTTTGGCCCATGGCTTGGGCCCCTATATGCTTGGGGTGGTTGCCTGATAAGTGCGGTTATTTATTATTGGGTGGGCCGTCTGCTAGGCAGAAACGCGGTGCAAAACCTGGCCGGAGACGGTTTGAATAAAATCAGCCGCAGTTTGGCTGAGCATGGAATTATCAACGTAGCCATCATCCGGCTCCTGCCGGTGGCGCCCTATACAATCGTTAACTTGGTAGCCGGCGCCTCACACGTCAAGTTCAAGGATTTCTTTTTGGGCAGCGCGCTGGGCCTTGTGCCCGGAGCAGCCCTATTCACTATTTTTGCCGACCAGTTGAGAAGCGCCATTTTGGATCCCAGCCCCTGGCAGATTGCGGCCTCTGTGGCCGCGGCGACCGGCCTTTTTCTCTTGTTTGCTTGGTCTAAGCGCCGACTGCTCGACCAGGAAGCAGGACAGGATTGATCCGGTGTTGAGGGTGGCCACCTACAACGTGCATCGCTGGGTGGGTCGTGATGGCCATCAAGATATAAATAGAGCCTTGCGCATCATCAACGGCCTAAAAGCTGATTTAATCGCTCTGCAGGAAGTCTGCGTGCCGGACAAAGGGCCCTCCCTTGCCGTGGCGCGAAGACTGGCCCTTCGCATGGGCTTACAGACCATCGCCGGCCCCACATTTTTTGAGGAGCAAGGCGAGTACGGCAACCTAGTGCTTACCCGGCTGCCGGTGGAAGAGATTCGACGCTGGGATATTTCAGTTCCGGGCCGGGAGCCCCGAGGGGCGGTGATGGTGATCCTAAAAACCGTGTATGTCGTCAAAGCGTTTGGGACAAGAATTGGTTTTTGCTAATGGAGACATTCCCGGTAGACCTCGGGTTTAATAATCTCTTCGTTTAAGGGCTTCAGCCCCAGGTTTTGGCGCCTCCTGCGCCGCATAGTCTGTTCCTTGACCAGGTTTCTGGCTGTGATGATATCCCTGACCCTGCCGTGATACACGTCAGCGGGTGTCAGGTTGTCCAGGGACTCGTGCACCCGACGGTGGTTGTAATAATCCACGAAGCGGCCTATCTGGTGCTCTAGTTCCCAGGGCAGGTAGTAGTTCTCAAGGTTGATCCGATTTTTCAATGTCCGGTGGTATCGCTCGATCTTGCCCTGAGTCATGGGGTGGTAGGGCTTGCCCCTGGTGTGTCTGATGCCATGCTGGTCCAGGTACTGCTTCAGGTCCCCGGCCAGGTAGCAGGGCCCGTTGTCCGATAGCAGCCGCGGCCGGTGCCGGACCTTGACCCCGGTAATCCCGGTCTTGGTGATGGCCAAGTCCAGAGTGTTCTTCACGTCCTCCGCCGACATGGTGCTGGTCAGAAGCCAGGCGATGATATAGCGGCTGTAGTCATCCAGGATCGTGGACAGGTAGTACCAGCCCCAGCCGATGATCTTGAAATAGGTGAAGTCGGTCTGCCAAAGCTGGTGCACCCGTTTGGTCTTGTGCCTATACTCATCGGCGGCCGTGAGCACGATATAGGCCGGACTGGCCACCAGGTCATAGTCCCTCAAGATGCGATAGACGCTGGACTCGCTGATGAAGGCCCCCTGGCTGTCGGTGATGTGCCAGGCCAGCTCTCGGGGGGTGAGCTCAGGCATCTGCTTGGCCTCTGAAACAATATGCTTCTTCTCGCTCTCAGGGATCTTGTTCCAGAATCTCCTGGCATGGGGAGGCTGGCTGGCCAGGCCATCGTAGCCATAATCCAGATATCGTCGATACCAGCGGTAGAAGGAGCTGCGCGGCACGTCCATCTCGCGCAGCGTCTGCTTCACCGGCAGGGACGACCCCTCCACCAGCCGGATGATCTCCATCTTCTCAGCTTGGCTGAAGCGCATCACTGATCCAGATCTTCGCCCGTGCCAGCCAAGCTTTTTTTAAGCACCACGTTCTTCAGGGACAGATCAGCCACCAGTTCCTTGAGCTGGCTGTTTTCCAGACGCAAGGACCGCACCTCGCCGCTGGTGGCCTGACGCTTGGTGTCGCCCATCAGGCGCCGCTTGCCAGCCTCCAGAAACTCCTTGCTCCAGCTGTAGTAGAGATTGGGGGCTATGCCCTCTCGGCGACAGAGTTCGGCGATGCTCTCCTCGCCCCTAAGACCCTCCAAGACGATCCGGATCTTCTCCTCCGCCGAGTACTTCCTTCGGGTTTTACGCCTGATCTCCCGGACCTTGTCTTCCACTGCTTCACTCTGGCTCATGGCTCACTTGTAACCCTCCCTTAAAATAGGGCCAGTTTGAGGTAGAGACTTCTGGCAGACTGAGGTCTGCAAGGAGGACTCTTCACGATGCGCAGGACCAGATTCAGCGAAACTCAGATCGTCAAAATTCTGAAAGAGGTGGAAGGGGGCAGGACCGCCAAGGAGGTCTGCCGGGAATACGGTGTCAGCAGCGCCACCTACTACAAATGGAAGTCCAAGTACGGGGGCATGGAGGCCTCGGACATCGTCCGGCTCAAGGAGCTTGAAGAAGAAAACAGGCGTCTAAAGCAGATGTACGCCGACTTGAGCCTTGAGAATCGGGCTCTGAAGGACGTCATCGAAAGAAAAATATAAGGCCAGCGGGTCGGCGCGATCTGGCTAAGTTCATGTGCAAAGAGCACGGTCTGAGCATTCGCCGGGCCTGCCGCGCCCTGAGGCTGAGCCGGTCGGTTTATGCCTACCGACCCAAGCCCCGCGACGATGGTCCGATCATCGAGGCGCTGACTTCGCTGGCAGACAAATATCCCAGATACGGCTTTGCCAAACTGTTTCAAGTAATTCGGCGGGATGGACATGGCTGGAATCACAAGCGGGTGTACCGAGTGTACTGCGCCCTGAAGCTAAACCTTCGCAGGAAGGGTAAGAAGCGCCTGCCTACTCGTGATCCCCAGCCGCTTGCAGTGCCGGATCTGGCCAATATCTGCTGGTCGGTGGACTTCATGAGCGATGCCCTGTATGGCGGCCAGCGATTCAGGACCTTTAATGTGGTGGATGATTTCAATCGAGAGGCCCTGGCCATAGAGGTGGACGTCAATCTCCCCGCCCAAAGGATAATCCGAGTGCTGGAGCGTATCGCTGCCTGGCGGGGCTACCCGTCCAGGCTGAGGCTGGACAACGGCCCGGAGCTGGTCAGTGTAGCTATGGCCCAATGGGCCGAGGAGCATAGTATCGATTTGGGTTTCACTCAGCCCGGCAAGCCCACCCAGAATTCATACATTGAACGCTTCAACCGGACCTATCGGGAAGAGGTGCTGGACCTTTACATATTTTCCCGTCTAAGCGAGGTGCGGGAAATCACGGATCGCTGGCTCAAGGAGTACAACGAGGAACGCCCTCATGAGTCCCTCGGCAACCTGACACCAGCCGAATACCTCGCTATAAATTCACCTGAAGTTTCTACTGTTGACTGGCACTAATCGGGGGAGGTTTACACTAGGTCTCGAAAAGTTTACGTACCGCCGGCTTGGTCACCTTGCCCATGGCGTTGCGCGGCAGTTCCTGGACCGGCAGCATAACACTGGGTAATTTGTAGGGGGCCAATCTTTTTTTGCCCCAGTCGCGCAGTTCCTCCAAGGTAACCGTCCCCTGGGGAACGAGCACCAGCGCTGCTGCCACGCGCTCCCCCCACTCAAGGTCATCCACACCTACCACGGCGCATTCCGCGATCGCGGGATGTTCAAGTAAGACATCCTCAATTTCCAGGGCGGAAACCTTGTAGCCTCCGGTTTTGATAATGTCGGTGCTTTTGCGGCCCAATATTCGCCAAGACCCCCGCTCCACAACCGCCATGTCGCCGGTTATAAACCATCCGTCGCGGAAGGACTTTTCAGTTTCCTCGGGCCTTTGCCAATATTCATTGAACACCGCCGGCCCCTTAACCAAAATTTCACCGGGCTGGCCTTCGGGCACCTGGGCGTTGGACTCGTCAACCAGGTAGACTTGTACGCCGGGCAAGGGCGTGCCGACGAACCCGGCCCGCCTCTCCCCTACCAGGGGGTTTGATAAAGCCATGCCTATTTCAGTCATGCCATAACGTTCCAACAAGGCCTGGCCGCTGATGTCCCGCCATTTTTCCCAAACGCTTACGGGCAAAGCGGCCGACCCTGACACCATCAAACGCATTTTTCGGCAAGCTTGGGACATGTCGCCTTGCCGTTCGGGCGGGGCCGCCTGCCATGCCCCGATCAGCTTCACGTATATGGTGGGCACGGCCATGAAAATGGTTAGCGGGCTTTCTACGAACTTTCGCCAGACCTCTTCCGCGTCGAAACGCGGCAGAAACTCGCAGCAGGCACCCGCGTAAAGGGCGCAACTAAGAGCATTGACGATGCCGTGTACATGATGCAGAGGCAGCACGTGTAAAATGCGGTCGTCTTTTGACCAGCCCCATGCTTCGACCAAGGCGTTGATCTGGGCCTCCAAATTTGCATGCGTGCTCACGACGCCTTTGGGCTTGCCGGTGGTGCCGCTGGTGTAGAGGATCATGGCCCGGCGGGCGAGGTCCACCATCGGCAAAACACCTTTTTCGCTTTCAAGGAGTTGGTCCTTGGTGGACAAAGACAGTTGGGTGGCGCCGGCTAAGGATTGCATCCGATCGTGAAAGTCGGTGTGGGTAACCAGGTGGGCGGCCTGGCTGTCGCGGACGACGTATTCCATCTCCTGCTGGGGATGTAGTTCCGAGAGCGGCACGGCAATCCCCCCCGCCCGCCAAATCCCCCATTGCAATGCCGTCCAGGAGAAACCCCGCGCCGCCAGAAAACACACCCGCTCTTGGTCCAGATCGGCACGGCCCTGAAGCAACCCGGAGGCTATGCGGCCCGAGGCGTCCAACAGGTCAGCGTAGGTGTAGTCACCTTGAGAAGTACTGATGGCGGTTCGTGCCCCGAACGTTTCGGCCCGCTCAAATATACAGGGTGTGCTGAGATTCATATAGCGCTTCTCCGTGCCTAATTGAGAAAAGGTTGATGCCGGTAAATTTTTTTGGACGTTCCATGGGTGATCTTATCCAGGAATCCTCATTAGTTAAAACAATAAATCTGTCTCAAGGACTCTGACTACAAACAGTACCTGACGTTTAATATGATTGCCGGCTCAATTCCCGCTCTCGAGGTCCTTGGCCAGAATCAGTTGTACGCCAGCCTCCTCGAGCAAGGTCGTCGCGGTGCCTTCCTTTATCTCCGCCACCACCACTTGGTCGGGTTTCATCTCCAACAGCCAGCGCCCCACCAACAGACCGCGCTTACGCTCCTGGTTCCAGTTTGGGTTTTCCAGATATTGCCGGCTGACGACCTTCCGGCTTTCCCGGTCGATCACATCCAGCCGGAACCAGGGGGCGCGGGCCAGATGCCCTTCCATGTCTCCCTCGGGTCCCTTTACCGGCGTGAACTGGCGGATCTGGCTGGACTGATGGGTGCGGGGCATGACCCGCGCCGAGACCACCTGGGGAAAGCGGCGGCGAATATCCGCCTCCAGCCGGGCGGCGATGCGCTCGGCCAGTTGCAGGGAAGAAGTGCGCAGCACCACGTCCAGGTCCACCAGGAAACGGCCGCCCGCCGTGCGGCTGAAGCACCTGGAAACCTCCTCCACGCTGGGATGGGATTCCACCTCCTTGATGATGCGGCGCTCCGACTCGCGGTCGATGGCTTGATCCAAAAGGTCGCGAAGGGCTCGCCACATGAGCTGACCTCCGGACCAAAAGACGAACAACGCCACCACTCCGGCCGCCCAACGGTCCAGGTCGAGGCCGAAGTGGGCGCCAACCAGCCCGGCGACCACCGCTACCGTGGACATACCGTCCACCAAATAATCCCGGCCGTCGGCGACCAGGGCCACTGAATGCAACTGGCGGCCGGCCCGGACTTGGTAAAGGCCGAAACCTACGGTGACCACCAAAGACAAAAGGGCCGCCGGCAGGGCCAAGTCCACCACCGGTAGTGGCTTGGCTCCCATTAGGGCGTTGCGCCCGATCTCGTAACCGGCCAGGATAATGGCCACCGCGGTGATCAGGGTGGCCACGCTCTCAGCTTTGTACAGGCCATAGGGAAAGGAGGGATGGCGCCGGCCGGCCAGCCAAAGACCGGCATAGGCCGCCCCCGAGCCCACCACGTCGGTGGCCGAGTGCACCGCGTCACCCAGCAGAGCTGCCGATCCGGACAACACCCCGGCCACGCCCTTGAGCAGGGCCAGAGACAGGTTGAGGATTATGGAAAAACCCGCCCGGCCCCGCGCCCTCTTGATCTCCTCCGAGGCGGTGAGCGTTTGATCGCCCCCTTTGCCCGGAGTGGTCCCGATTTGTTTTTCTTGCGGGTTCACCGCCGCCCTCGTCTCACTTCATCCAAACAAACGGCCATTCCCGGCTACGAATGCCGCCCGGTAACTTAGTCGCAATTTCGCGTGACACTGGTGATGATTAATTTTCGCACAGACGGTTGACGCCCCCCAAACACTAGCGTTACGCTGGGCGGCTTGCCTATGGCGGTTTGTTATGCCGCTCTTACGGCCAAATTGGCGTTACTGATTTTTTTGATCTATCTTTGAAATAGCTGGATGGTTCCTGGAAAGCAGTCGCTGGGCCGATTGTTCCGAAGGGTAACGATCGTATGGTTTAGAGCAAAGATGCGCTTGGCCATGGGCGATTCAATTCTAACTTATTACCTATTGGGAGGATTAGGATTTTAGGCCGCTTTCTGATGGATCGTTTGCAAAACAAAGCAATAGACTGCACAAAGTGACAATGTTGTAATAATAAACAGTAGATATAATCAAAATCGAGTAACGTCATGACCAAGAACGTCTTAAAAAATCGGGCTACTTTTGATAGTTCCCTCCTTATCGGCGGCATGATCGAAGCGCTTCATGGCGTGCTGATTGTGGTTGACCGTAATCATCGAGTTCATTTGAGCAATTTGCATGGCCGTGAAGCTGAGCCGAATTACTCAGGCAATGATCTTCAGCTATGCTACAGGATACTTCGCAATCGCAGCAGCCCATGCCGTCCCTGTCATGTCGAAGAAGTCTTCCGCACAGGTCATCCAATGCAAGTAGAACATCAACATCCGCAAACCGGTCGCATAGAAGATATCCAGGTCAACCCAATAAAGGACCGACAAGGCCGAGTTATCGTGGCCGTAGAGCATATAGTGGATGTTACCGACCGCAGGCGGGCAGAAAGCGCTCTTAAAAGAACATCGGAAATCAATGCGGCGCTCTCTTGGCTGGGGGGAGAGCTTCTAAGTTGTTCCGATCGCTATGAGGTCAGCAGGGCGGTATTGAGTTGCGCTCTGGAAGTCACCGATAGCACGAAGGGATTTATAGGGGTCGCTCGAGACAGTAAGGCAGGCCTACCGGAAATAACTTTCAGCACATGGGGTGGCCTAGAAAAACAAGGCTCGATTGATGCCACGCACCCAAGCGGTTATATGAAAAGTCTTTGGAGTCAGTTGCAAAGCAATCTCATGCCGTTGCTTATCAACGAATACTCAGGTGATTCACTCCTAAATGGCTTAAACACGAAACTCAAAGGCTTGGAGCGCCTACTTTGCATTCCGGCGGTTATTCAAAACAAACTAGTTGGTCTGGTGGCGGTGGCAAACGCGGATCGTCGGTACGGTGATCATGATCTAGAATTGATTAAGCGTGTAGTGGCCATGTTCTCCATGGCCATACGCCACCTGCAGGATGATGAACAACTATTGACGCAGCAGTGCCGATTGCGAGACTTGGCTGCACAACTTAGTGTGGCCGAGGAGCAGAAAGGAAGAGCGATTGCTGAGGAACTCCACGACAGCGTGGGGCAGTATCTCTCCATGGCAAGCCAAAGACTCAAAATGCTAAGGGTGGATCAGCCTCCTCCCGCGGCAACCCTAGACCAAAGCATTGACCTCATAGATCGGGCTATCAATAAGACCCGTTTGCTCACTGTGCAGCTGAATCCGCCCGTGCTCTACCTGCTGGGGCTGGAGGCCGCTATGGAGTGGCTAACCGAGAACAGTCAAGAATCTTTGGGCCTAGAAATAGAAGTGCATGATGATGGCCGGGAAAAGCCGCTCAGCGATAGTGTTAAAGCTTTTGTATTTCGGGCCATTATTGAGCTTTTGCGTAATGTGGTGAAACACAGTGGGACACAGAAGGCAGAAGTACACTTGGCCAGTAAGGGTGATCGCTTGGCGATAACGGTAAAGGACCGAGGCCGTGGCTTCAACATTGAGGCCGGGTTGCCGTTTGATGGCTCTAGCTTTGGCCTATTCAGCATCGAACAACGTATAATATCTTTTGGCGGCAGCTTTCAGGTTCATTCCAATCTCGGCGCGGGAACCAAAGCCGTGATGTTGGTCCCTTTGGCCGGGGCAAAATCGGAAAACGGGTAATGTCCATAAAGGTCTTACTTGCCGATGACCATAAGATGACCCGCGAAGGTCTGCGTAGCCTTCTGCAAGATTTGACTGATGTCGAGGTGGTGGCCGAGGCCCAAACAGGACTGGAAACCATACGACTGGCTAAGCTTCACCTACCTGACATGGTAATTATGGACGTGGCGATGCCGGAGCTTAATGGCATAGAGGCCACACGCCGAGTACTTAATGAGTGTCCGGGTGTGAAGGTGATTGGCCTTTCAATGCACTCGGAACGTCAATTGGTTCTTCGCATGCTGCGCACGGGCGCATCTGCATACCTTCTCAAGAATTGCGGGTTCCATGAACTCGCAGAGGCCATACGCATCGTACACCGGGGTGGCACCTATCTAACTCCGGCCATCTCCAATGTCCTGCTTGAGGAAATAACATCCATAGACCAGGGGGGAAATGACGCCGAATCCAACGGCCTGACCCCCCGAGAAAGGGAGGTCCTGCAACTTATCGCTGAAGCCAAGACTTCCAAGGAAATAGCCGATCACCTTAACATCAGCGAGAAGACGGTGCATTCACACCGCAAGAAAATCATGGCAAAATTAAAGGCCAAAAACATTGCTGAACTCACCAGAATCGCTATCCGCAACGGCATCAGTTCCTTGGAATAGTAAGGCCCTTTATTGGTCCTAGCATCTTACGCCCCACCTTTTGAAACGCACCTGCCATAACACGCTAGCCCATCCTCGTTGAGTCCGGTGACACTGCGTTTTCAATCCGATTCAGGGTATCGCCACACTGCCTGAGTCCACGGACTAGCCTAAAACTACCCCTCTAATTACCACTTTTATCCCTTAAATTTGGTCATTAAAGGCGATTTAACCCTATACCTGTTTTTTGTAGCCTGTTAGCGAGAGGTAAAGAACTTGCGACAGAGATGATGATATTCAGCCCCTAGGTTGGGGAAGCTCTTGGCATTTCCAGGAACATTGAGGGAAAGGAGTTCCGAAATGAAAGAACCTGATTTTCGGCAACTTACCTGTACTTTTTGCGGGTATACGTCGACTGGTAAATTCATCGGCGACATATGCCCTCAGTGTGGATTGACCTATTTCAAATGCAACAAATGCGGATATCTGATCACCGCCGCAATTCCACCAACTACCTGCCCTCACTGTGGCGAAAAGTGTGAATTCAAGAACGTAACCTGCTACACCCCGGAGTGTGGCGGTTCCGGCCATGTGGACAATCGTCTTTGATCAGCATGCATAGCATGACTTCGTGGTCATTTTTGCTAAAGGATTCACTATGACCCAGGCAAGAAACCAAGTTGGCCACCGCACTGTTAATCAGTTTGCTTCAAGTAATAGAGGTAAAAAGGGTGGCTGTGTGGGATTTGCCGCTGCTCCCAGTGGATACTGTCTATGTCCAATTTGTGGACAGACACTTACACACTACATCGGCGTACCCTGCTATCAGAAAAAATGTCCTAAATGCGGCACTCCCATGACCCGTGGTTAGCCAAGGGTTGGCTCCCAACGCAAACAGGGAGAAAGCCAAATGAAATTATTTGTGGCTTACATCGTAAAAGGACTTCGCGCCAAAGTGGTCATCGGCGTGGCCCTGGCATTTGTGGCAATAATCGTGGTTCCACTATTATCCGGCAATATTCCGGCTACTCCCCGGTGCCTGGCCTTGGCTGCCACGGCGGATCAAGAGACGAGGGCCATAGAGCTATTGGACAAGGGCGAGTTTGCCGCCTCCTCCGGCCGTTTTACGGAGGCTGCACATTTCTGGAATCTTGCCCTTCAAATCATACCGGATTGGCAACCGGCCCTGGGGCGCCTCGCGCAGTTGCCCCAACGTAGGGCGTGCTATGACGCGGAACAGGCGGCCAGGGCTCGGCAGTCTCGTGCCCGCCTTGCCTTCGTGGAAGGGGTTAATTTTTTCAACGCAGAAGATTACCAGGAAGCGGCAAGGCTTTTTCAAGCATGCCTCGAAGTTTTTCCCGAAGATGAGCTTGTCCTACATCATCTGCAAGCCTGCCAGAACATGTTGAGAGAGCTGAAAGAGGGATCACTTCAGGTTAAGAGCGATCCACGGGGCCAGGTTTACCTGGACGGACAACTGCGTGGCATGACTCCTATAATCATAGAGGGGATAACTATTGGCAGACATTTGGTTTCGGTTTCATCGTGCGGTGCTAGTGCTCGCCGCGAGTTGGATGTCAAGCCGCGCACTCTGTCCACCGTAAGCTTTTTCATAACTGGCGGGACTCTAGAAGTGACCTGCCAGCCGGCGGCCGACATTTTTTTCGACGGCTCCTACCTGGGCACCACACCGCTACGTGTGATCGGCTTGCCGGTAGGCGATCACACCTTGCAGGCCCACCGAAGTGGATTAGCTTCCAAGACTCTTAGCGTGAGCCTGCGTGGGGATTCTGTGAACTTTTTGAAGCTTAAATTGGGGACAGGCGCAAAAGGAGAATGATCATGATCAGGCAATTCTCCGGCGAGGAAACTGGAACGCAAGGCGACATGGAGCGGCTGCAGCGTAGAGAGCGCTTGGAGCACAACCTTGCTGATATCGGAATGACCATCATGGTCTTAAGTGGCAAGGGCGGTGTGGGTAAATCCACCATAGCCGCCAATCTAGCCCTGGGTCTCGCCGCGAATGGCTATCGTGTGGGGTTGTTGGATATGGACATCCACGGCCCTTCCATACCTCGCATATTGGGGATTCAAGGGCATAGCGAGGGTACCGCAGAAGGCCACATGATCATGCCCTTGGATTACAATCCCAACCTGAAGGTCATGAGCATAGAAACAATGTTGCGCGACCGCGACGCCTCGCTCATTTGGCGTGGCCCCATGAAAATCAGGGCCATAAAGCAGTTCCTGGCTGATGTTCTATGGGGAAAACTGGATTATCTGGTGATCGATTCGCCTCCTGGTACTGGCGATGAGCCCCTGACGATTGCCCAGACCATAGAGGGCGCCACCGCCTTGATCGTCACCACACCCCAGGAACTCGCCTTGGCCGATGTGCGAAAGGCCATAGATTTTTGCCACCGCCTGGATATGCCCATTCTGGGCTTAGTTGAAAATTTCTCGAGTCAGATCTGCCCTCACTGCGGCAAGCCAATAAAAGTGTTTGGACAAGGCGGAGGCAAAATAACTGCCAAACGTTACGGACTGCGCTTTTTGGGTGAGATTCCCTGGGACGACCGACTCCTGGCCGCAGAGGACGCTGGCTTGCCCATGGAGGCGGAGAACGATGAGAAAGGGGCCATGCCGGCGCTGCATGCCCTTACGCAACAAATTATCAAGGATCGCTTCAAGAGCAAGCCTGAATGGCTGAACCATCGCGTTTGGGTGGGGATTTGACGAGAAAGGGGCCATGTCTAGATTTGACGTGAGTCGGCGATTACTGGCAAGAAGGCAGAGGTAAGATTTGGCTTCTATAGCGGAAAAAGGCGGCGGTGTCTTCGAAGGCATCAAGCTGCTTTTGTGTGAAAATCCGCTGCCACCCTTGGCCGAAGCGGTGGTGGCCGCACAGGCCGAAACGCCACGAAGCAACTACTACACAGAGCCCTTTTCCGCACCCCTGCGCGATTTTATCGCCGAGAGCGTCAATGTGCCCCCGCGGTTGGTACACATCAATGCCGGCTCCGAGCTTATCCTGCGCCAGATCTTTCAACGCATTGGTCAGAGGGTTCACCTTCTTACCCCGACCTATCCCCTTTTCCCCGAGATTGCTGGGCAGTACAGTGAAACCCGCCTGCGGCCGGAAAAGGATTTCGTCTTCGATTTGGATGACCTTCTGATCCCTGATGGCACCACTTTGGTGGTGATCGTCAACCCTAACAATCCCAATGGAGGCGTCTACGATATGTCCCCTCTGGCGGGCTTGTTGGCCCGGCACCGGCAGACATACTTCTTGGTGGACGAGGCCTTCATCGGATTGGCTGGGGAGTCCGTAGCCCATCTGGTTCCGAAGCATTCAAATCTTCTGGTTACGCGAACCTTGTCCAAGGCACATAGTCTGGCCGGTTTCAGGGTAGGCTATGCCATTCTTCCGCAAGATTGGGCCGAAGACCTCAACACCCACAACGATGCCTATCCTTTGGCGCGCCCAAGCCAGGCAGCGGCGCTGGCCACCCTGCAGCATGAAGACAAAATACTGCAGCGGGCTGTAAAGCTGCGCGGATGGACCGAGGATCTGGCTACTCAAATACGTTCCCTGGGAGTGCGGGCCTTCGCCTCCCAGACCTACTTTTTTCTGGCCGACTTCACTCCTCACCGGGCCGATGACATAGCCCAAAGGCTGCGGGAGCGCGGCATCTACATCAAACCCTTAAACGACCCTGCTTTGGGTAGTGGTTTTATGCGGGTTACCACCGCATTACCCGAAGACAACGCACGGGTGGTTCTGGCCCTGCGCGAGGTGCTTTGATCATGCCCCGGTCAGCCCCATTTCAGCAGCACCACCGGCGCTACGACGACTGGTTTGAGCACCACGCAGCTGCCTATTACTCCGAGTTGCTGGCCGTCCGCGCCTTGTTGCCCTGGCATGGCCGGGGTCTGTCCATCGGAGTCGGCACCAGACGTTTCGCCGCCCCTCTGGGTGTGCGGCTGGGCATCGACCCTGCCCGCGCCATGTTGTCCTATGCGGCCAGACGTGGCGTCATCGTGGTACAGGGGGTGGCCGAAACCCTTCCCTTTGCCGACGCCAGCTTCGACTACATACTGAGTGTCACCACCATTTGTTTTGTAGAAGATGCCAGAGCCATGATGGCGGAGGCTCATCGCGTCCTTAAGAGGGACGGGAAGTTGGTGATCGGATTCATAGACCGCGGCAGCACCCTAGGCCGCGAATACCTGGAGCATCAGAACAAGAATGCCTTCTACCGCGAGGCGAGTTTCTTCTCGGTCGATGAAGTGGAACAACTGCTGTTCGCCACGGGCTTCAACAAAATGCTATGGGTGCAAACCCTGGTCGGGTGTCTGAGTGAGGTTTACGCCATAGAGCCCCTGCGTGAGGGCCACGGAGAAGCTGCCTTTGTTGTGGTGAGGGCTAGTTGTTTTTAAAAGCCGCGTCAAAAGGGAAGCCCAAAATGACCGAGCAGGGCTTTAAAACAGGAAGGTGAAAGGAGAGAGCAATGGACTTTGCGGCAGTCATTAAGTCAGGCGATGACGAGGGTAAGGAAAAGCACGTTCCCTATATCTCCCTGGACAAAGGCCACAAGGAGGGAAGAGACATAGTGCGAGTGGTGGTGGGGCACGAAGTGGAACATCCCAATACCCTGGAGCACCATATCGCCTGGATTGAACTTTACGGAGTCAAGAAAAGCAATGGACAGGTGCTTAACCTGGGACGCGCGACGTGGGCCCCGGTTTACTCCAATCCCAACGTCCGCTTCCATATCAACCAGATCGACGAATTCAAGGCCTTTCACGCGTTAGCCTACTGCAATATCCATGGGCTTTGGGGCAACTCGCTGGAAAGGTAGGTTCTAAGAGAGCGCGGGTGATCCCATGCGGTGAGGCGTAGGCGCACCGACTGAGCTACGGTTTTTACTGGGGTTTCATCGAGAAATCGCTGCAAAAAATAGGTTGTGAAGTTTTTGAATGCTAACGGGGTGAGCCACGGGACTTACCAGAAGCGTTAGAAGGTCTGCCAAAGAAAAAGTGCAGATCTGCCGCATAGTTGGCTTAACTCTTCATAGCTTATTCAAACCCAAAATTGGGAGGCGAGGAGAAGTGACCATGGTTGCCAACCAAGTACATAATCCGCCCATCCGCGTAGCCGATCTGATTGCATTCAAAAAGCAGGGAAAGAATGTCACTTGCGATATTGAGTTCGGTATCCACCAGGTTGAGTTCCGCGATCGGGATGCTCCCTATGACGCCTACCTTTTCTTCTGCTATTTCTCGGGCAAGATCGACGGCCAAGACTACAAGTTCCGCAAGTGCTACGCCAGAGGCTGCCCTAACAACCTTTGCCCACATGTAGCTCAGGCGGTAATGATTGCCAACCGCTATCTACAGCGGGATCAGGCGGCCTTGGCCCAGGCCGGCATCCAGGTGCCGGAACTGCTCTTTTCCCTGCCCGAGATGATGGTGAGTTTCCAAAATGCGGCCCAGGCCCAAGTGAAAGGAGAAGACCTAGACCATTTCCTGGCCCTGGCTAAGGAGGGAGAGAAGGTGGCCATCCAAGTGGAGCCGGAGTTCATGCCCGCCCATGAAAATTTCGAGGGGCGGAAAGAGGCTCAGGTCTTTTTGATAGCCAATTTCTCCATCTCACACCAGGGGTGCACCAGCGATCTGCAGCGCTGTTTCAGTTGTTTTCCGGTCCAGGAGGAGGGGGCCAAGAAGCCTTTGGCCCTCAGCCTTGCCCGGCAGAGGATGAGCGAGCTTTATCAGCAGTTCGAACGGTCCGGGGTTGATTACCATCCCCTTTTCTTAGATTGAACCAGACCATCTGAAAACTGTTTATTGTTCACCTAGCTTGATAAACAAGAAAAATCCCCTTTCTTATGCGGTGAATTGTGCAATCTTAACTACGTGTGTTGCTGAGAGAAATGAGAAACCATCAAAATTATTTTTTAGAAGGACGATGCCATGGATTCTTAGCCTCAGTCCTCGGCTGACCTTGACCCCCTGGCACCCATGGCCAGTTTAAGCAGTGTCCAGATGGTGAGCGACGACAATGTCACCATGCTAGAAGACAAGGCCTTGGATGTCATTGGTTGTGTGTTCCTATGTGGATTGGGTTCCCAGCAAGTTATAAATCCGGGGGACCACCTCTCAACTCCCGGCATTACAACATAACACTGCGGCATTTTCCTGCAGTTAACTCAGGACCGCCGTATAGGGATAGGTTTTAAAAACTGGCCGCACCTGGAAGGAGACAGATTTGGTGGATTCGCTCCGCCAATTTGGCTGATTTTTAGGTTGATGAAAAGGTCACAGATTCGCCCCCTTTCCGGTTCTTTCTTTGGTTCGGCAAGGTAGCTTCTTCTGGAGAATATACCCATCGGACTACCTTAAAATAACCCTTATAATTACCACTCTTCTCCCTGAAATTTGGTCATTTAAGATGATTTCCTTCTTTACTCGGCTTTCATAAAGTGGAAATAGGTGGAAAGGTACTTAACGACTGAGATGATTATATTCGGCTCCCAAGTTTGGCAATGCTCTCGGCACGCTTATGAACATTAAGTGAAAGGAGCACCGAAATGAAAGAATCGGATTATCGGGAACGAGTTTGCGCTCTTTGTGGGTACACGCCGAAAGACAAGTCGAGCGGAGATGTATGTCCGCAGTGTGGGTTGCGCTATTTCAAATGTAGCCACTGTGGCTTTATGATCCCCGCTGCTGCTCCACCGGCAGTCTGCCCAGAGTGCGGTGAACGAATCTGTGCTCTTTGTGGAAACTCGCCCAAAGACAAATTCAACGGAGCTATATGCCCACAGTGTGGGTTGAGCTATTTCAAATGTGGGCGTTGCGGGTTTATGATCACCGCTGCCGTTCCACCAACAGTTTGCCCTGAATGCGGTGGGAAGTGCGAATTCAAGGATGTGACCTGCTACACGCCAGAGTTCGGAGGCCCTGGAATGGTTGATACTCGCCTTTAATTGTGGAAACTATGAGAATACGGCTTTCGCTGTTGATCTTACGCCGGCGGGAATTATCAAGCGTCTGGATCTGGGACGGTCCATATACCAGAGAACTGCTGGATACTAAATACTACGGCAGGCCTGGCTTCACCTGGGAAGAGACCGAGTTAGTGGGTTAACTACGCCAAATGGGCTGATTTTGAGGTTGACGAAAGCTTATTGATTCACCCCCCTTGTCGAGAACGCGTTTCGGCTCGGCGAGGGGGTTTTGTGAGGGGTTTGGCCCAGACAAAACCAAGACACATATGGGGCAGGTTGAAAGAACACTTAATCCCTGCAAAGTAGCTTAATAAACTGTAATTACGAGTAATATAAGTTTAAATGATGGGTATTGGTTGAGGGCGGTGAGATGATTATGAGCCCTTTAATGGCTGATTGCGCCGCACGCCCTAAAGGTTGAATTTGGCCTCGGGTGTCTACTGCGGGTTGGGGGTGTCAACCACGCGCAACAGGCTTCGTTGAATGATATTCAACCAACCGCAATCCTCACAGCAGTTCATGTAGTAGGGCGACTTCGACCCCATCTTCAGGTCACATATTAGGATGTGCATGGGGATGGTTGCCAAGGTCAGCCCGAAGTGCGGGCAAAGCTAGTTAATCGGGTACTAACCTGATTGTACGTCCTGCCAAACTTTGGACGTAAAATTGGACGTAAAGAGCGATGCAGTAAGGTGCATTTTGGTGCAAAAAGCTGCAGCATGGTGCAGCTAAGTGCCTGAAATTAGGCGAAGTGCGCATTATTAGATGGATTCGTAATCAGCAGGTCGTTGGTTCAATTCCTACCGCCGGCTCCAATGATATCAAGCGGTTACGGTGATAAGCCGTAGCCGCTTTTTTGTGCTGGGAAGCATATGGGAAGCTCACGGTCTCCAGTGGAAGTGAGTTATCGGAACAAACACTTTGAAGCGAGGTTTTGGAGCGCACCTTATATTCTGATTGACAGTATTCAAATTTTATACTAAAAGTATACAATCTGGAGTAAGGAAATGGGCGGCTTCGGTAAAAGTAAGGAGTCCCTGGATCATCGCATTCAGGAAGCCATCATTGCGGGGGTGTTGGAACCCGGCCAGTCGGTGACCGAGGCCTGGCTTTGCGATTACCTGAAGGTTAGTCGCACACCAGTCAGGGAGGCTTTGATCCGGTTGGAGTCAGCGGGACTGGTCAAGATTGTAAAGAACAAAGGGGCTTTCATCCGCGAGATCACTCCTCTGGACATTAGCGAGATTTTCGAATTGCGTATCCTGCTGGAAAGCCACGCGGCCAGGGTGTGCATCGACTTCATGGACCAGGACGAACTGCACCGCCTGGCTCAAGAGTTCAAACAGGTCGTCCAGGATGGCAAGTCAGACTCTGAAAAGACCGCCATGGGTTACAAGTTGCACCAGTTCATCATGGAGTCTACCGGCAACCGCCGCCTCAAGTCCCTGGTGGGAATACTCAACACCCAGATCGTGTGGGTCCGCTCTTTCGCCACCATGGTTCCGGGCCGGGTGGACCGTTCCTTCCAAGAGCACCTGGAGTTGATACAAGCCTTAGTGGACAAGGACGGCGAACGGGCGGGCAAAGCCATGGAGGCCCACCTCACCCGCACCCGCGACGAGATGCTGGATCCGGCCCACATGCGCATATACCAAAGGATGCTCAAATAACCGACTACCTGATTTCTTTGGATACTCGGAGTTCGCATGAGCAGAATCCAAAACCTCAATGATCTCTTGCGTAATGGCCGCGGCCAAACCCGAGCCGTGGCCCTATCGTGCCTGGACGCCGCCCTGGATGCAGCCGACACCTATAAGGGAACCAAGAGAGTGGTCCACCGCCAAGGCGACCGGCTCACGGTGGGGGACCAAACTTTCGATCTAGCCGACCTGGGCGACATCTATGTGGTAGGGGCGGGCAAGGGCAGCTATCCCATCGCCCAAGCTCTGGACGAAATTCTTGGCGACGACATCAAGCAGGGTTTCGTCATGGTCAAAGAGACCGGCCGGCCGGCCCTCGAGCACATAGAGGTCATCGTCTCCGGTCACCCAGTCCCCAACCCGGCCAGCCTGGAGGGTGGGCTTCTCCTTGAAAAGCTGGCCGTCGGCCTCGGCCCCAACGACCTGGTTTTCGCGGCCATGACCGGGGGCTGTTCGGCTCTGATGGCCTTGCCGGTGCCCGGAGTGACCCTGGAGGACAAGATCGCGGTCAACCGCCTGCTCTTGCGCACCGGGGCCCGCATCGGAGAAATGAATGCAGTGCGCAAGCACCTGTCCCTGCTCAAGGGCGGCGGCCTGATCAAGCTACTGCAACCGGCCACTGTGGTCACCCTGACTCAGGACACCGCGCCCGACTCCCTGCCCTGGCCCGATCCCTCGCTTCCCGACCCCTCCACCTTCGCCGATGCCATGTCCATGCTCAAGTACTACGAGATTTGGGATCAAATGCCCCAGAGCGTTCGCGACCACCTTGAAAAAGGCCTGACCGATCCCGGCCTGGAGACACCCAAGAGCTTTGAGGGTTGGCGCACCTACATGTACGACACCGGCAACCAGCGGGACGCCTGCCTGGCCGCGGTGGCCAAGGCCCGGGAAATGGGCTACCAGGGGGCGGTGCTTTCCACCAAGTTGGAGGGCGAGTCGCGCGAGTTGGGCATTATGCTGGCAGGTATCGCCAAGGAGATACAGCTTTACGGCCGGCCCTTCACCGCGCCCTTCGTGCTGGCCAGCGCCGGCGAAAGCACGGTTACCGTGCGCGGCCAAGGCAAGGGCGGTCCAAATATGGAAACAGTGTTGGGCTTCGCCCGTTACATCGAAGGTTATCCCGGAGTGGCACTGGCCTCCATAGACTCCGAAGGTACCGACGGCCCCACCGACTTGGCCGGCGGCCTGGCCGACGACCTGACCCTGGCCCGGTCCCGCGAACTGAGCCTGGATCTCAAAGGCCTGCTCAAGGAAAACGACTCCCTCATCGGCCTGGAGGCCCTGGGGGACGCGGTGATAACCGGCGCCACCGGGACCAACGTGGTCAACCTCAGGGTGCTGGTGGTGGACAAGAGAGAGTGACCGCTATGTTCATGCCGACCATAAAAAAGATCAACGCCCGTGAAATCATCAACGGCCGCGGGGTGCCGGCGGTAGAGGTGGAACTCACCACCGACCGTGGCCTGAGTGTGTGTGCCTCGGCGCCCAGCGGCGTCTCGGTCTCTTCCCACGAAGCGGTGGAGTTGCGCGACGGCGGCGAACGCTATCTGGGCAAGGGGGTGCTGCGGGCGGTGGAGAACGTCGAGCAGGTGATCTCCCCGGCTCTGGCCGGTCTGGATGTCACCGACCAGGCCCTGGTGGATCAGCGCCTGCTGGAGGTGGACGGTACACCTGACAAGTCGCACCTGGGCGGCAACGCCATCACCGCGGTTTCCCTGGCCGCGGCCCGGGCCGGGGCCCAGAGCCTAGGCCTGGAACTGTACCGCTACCTGGGCGGCGTGGGAGCCAAGGGCATTCCAGTGATGTGCCCCAACATGCTTTCCGGCTCGAAAACGGCTGGCAACGAGTTGGACTTCGAGGACTACCTTCTGGTGCCTTATGGATTTGAGTCCATTGAGGAGGCCCTGCGGGCGGGAGTGGAGGTATTTCATCGCCTGCACCGCAATCTGGAGAGTCGCTTCGGCCTCATCGCCCAGATCACCGCCCTGGCTCCGCCTATGCAGACCAGCGAAGAGGCCTTTGACATGATCCTGGAGGCGGTGGAGCAGGCCGGTTACGCCCGGCGCATGGGCTTGGGCATCGACGTGGCCGCAGGCAACTTCTACGACGTGGACAAAGGTCTCTATGCTCTGAGGGCCGGCGACACGGACGCCGACGGCATGATCTCCCTGTACCGCGAACTGACCGACAAATACCCCATCGTCTTCATCGAGGACGGCCTCATGGAGGAGGACTTCGCCGGATTCGCCCGCCTCACCGAGGCGGTGGACTGCCTGGTGGTGGGCGACGACCTTTTCGCCACCAACACCGAGCGCCTGGCCCTGGGCGCGGCCCAGGGGGCGGGCAACGCCATGCTCTGCAAGGTGAACCAGGCCGGCACCGTGAGCGAGGCCATGGCCGCCGCCTCGGCGGCCCAGCGCCTGGGCTACGACGTGGTGGCTTCGGTGCGCTCCGGCGAAACCGACGACCCCGCCCAGGCCGACCTGGCCGTGGCCGTGGGGGCCAGCCTGATGAAGATCGGCTGCCCCCTGCGCGGCGAGATGATCACCAAGTACAACCGCCTTATGAACATTTCCCGCAGGCTGGGCCGCTCGGCGGTGTTCCACGGAGCGGAGTTCGGCTTTTAGCCGCGCCTTGAGGGGAGGGGATCCATGAACGTCAGCATCAACTACCCGGCCCGCGTCCAAAAGCTGCAAACCCTGCTGGCCCGCGAGGGCCTGGACGCCTACGTGGCCTCGCGCTTTTCCAGCCTTTCCTACCTGGCCGGCGTGTTCATCCCCTGGCGCAGCGCGGTGGTGGTCCCCCGCAGCGGCCAGCCCGTGGGCATCTGGTGGGAGCGGGACTACTCCCGCATCGTCCAGGACGGCTGGATGAGCCAAAATATCGCCTGGGGAGCCGATCCTGATTGGCACGAGGCCATCGCCGGGGTCTTGGAAGACCAAGGGGCCGGACAGGGCAGAGTAGCCTTTGAGTTCAGGGCCGCCGGAGGCCGGGTGGCCATGGGCATATTGCACGCCTTTGAATACCAGGAGCTCCTGGCCCGGCTGCCCCAGGTGGAGATGAGCGACGGCTGCCCTCTCCTGGATCAGGTCATGCTGATTAAGGAGAAACAGGAGATAGCCCTATTGCGCCAGGCCGCGGCCATCGCCGACGCCGGCTTCCTGGCAGCCAGGGAGGCCCTGCGCCCCGGAGTCAGCGAGAACCACGTGGCCGGGGTGGCCGAGGCGGCCATGCGCGACCTGGGCAACGAATTCAACTGGTCCCAGAGCGGCGGCACCGAGGTGGGCTCCGGCCACCGCACCGCCTACCTGGGAGGCGTTACCCAGCCCGCCACCCAGAAGATCATCCAGGACGGCGACAACATCATCCTGGATCTGCACCCCATGTACCGCCTGTACATGGCCGACGCCTGCTACAACTTGGTGGTGGGCAAGGCCGGCGCCGAGCAGCGGCGCCTGGCCGGGGTCTGGGAAAAGGCGGTTGAGACGCTGCTGGCCCAGAGCTGTCCGGGGGTGGCCATCTCCGCCGCGGCCAAGGCCGCTTATCAGGTCTTCGAGGAGGCCGGACTGGGCGAGTATGGGCTGCGCGCCTTTGGCCACGGCCTGGGAGTGGACACTCGGGTCACCCCTTCCATCGGGCCGGGCAACGACTCCCTTTTTCAAGAAAACATGGTCATCGCCGCAGGCGCCCACCTCTACGTCCCTGGGGTGGGTGGCATGCGCTTGGAACTGCCGACGCTGATAACCGCTGACGGGGCCGAGCCCCTTTGCCGTTTCGCCCAAGAAGTGCACCTGATTTCAGGTTAGGACGAATCATTCAGGAAGAGAGGTAGAAAGCCATGAAAACCAAATTTGCCCTTATAGTGTTTGCCCTGGTTCTGGGTCTGGTCGGACTGATGCCCACCGGGCAGGCGGCCGCGGCCGTAGAAATCAAGGTCGCCCACGTGAATGCCAAAACCCACCCGGTGGGAGTGGGTCTGGAGCTTTTCAAGACCGAGGTGGAAAAGGCCTCCAAGGGGGCCATAAAAGTCAAGGTCTTCCACTCGGCCGCCCTGGGCGGCGCGGGTGACATCATTCAAGGCGTGCAGCTGGGCAACATCCAGATGGGTACCACCACCTGCGGCGCCATGATCCCCTTCTGCCCCGAGTTCGACATCATGTCCTTGCCGTTCGTGTTCCGCGACGAAGCTCAACTACACAAGGCGATGGACGGCGAGCTGGGCAAAACGTTGGGCGCGGCGGCCCAAAAAAAGGTGGGGATTACCATCATGGGTTTCTCCACCGGCGGCATCCGCCAGATTGAATCGCGCACGAAAATCATGAACGTCTCGGAGATGAAGGGTCTTAAGATCCGCACCATGAACGACCCCGGCATCATCGAGGTGTTCAAGCTCTTCGGGGCCATCCCCACCCCCATCTCCTTCGGCGAGGTCTATACCGCGCTGCAGTCCGGCGTGGTGGATGGATGTGAAACCAGCTTCATCTCCTGGGTCAAGTCCCGCCTTTACGAAGTGGCCAAGTACGGCATCCAGGTCAACTACATGGATACCGGCCGGGTGTTTTTTGCCAACCCCAAGTTCCTGGCCAAGCTTTCGCCCGAAAACCGCAAGATCGTCGTAGACGGCATGACCACCGCGGTCAACAAGATCCGCAACGAGTACATCACCCAGCAGCAGCAGATAGCGGCCAAGGCGACCTCGCTCGGCGGCGTCATCGTGCATCCCGACTTGGAGTCCTTCCGCAAGGCCGCGGCTCCCATTTACGACAAGTTCACCCCCACCCTGGGCAAGGCGTGGCTGCAAAAGATCAGGAACAACTAAAACCACCGAACCACGGCGAGGGGGGGCTCCCCCTCGCCATCCCGGAGACGGATCATGCCCGCCGTGTTATTCAGAATCTCCGCCTTTTTGCAGAAACAGGTCCTGGACACCGTCTGCGTGGCGCTTCTGGCCATGGTCCTGGTGGTGGTCACCTTCCAGGTGCTCAATCGTTTCATGCTGGGCCTGCCCATCGCCTGGACCGAGGAGGCCGCTCGCTACCTGTTCGTTTGGCTTAGCCTCTTGGGGGCGGTGCGCGGGGTGAGGGACAAGGCCCACCTGCAGGTGGACCTGATCGTGCGCATGCTGCCCGCTAGAGTCGAAAAAATTCTGGACCTCCTGGGAGGGATAGTGGTGGCGGTGCTTCTATGGGAAGTGGTTGAGTCAGCCCTCATCCTACTGCCGCTCACCTGGACCAGACGGATAGCCACCATGAACGTACCCATTTTCTACCTGTACGTCGCCACTCCCCTGGCGGCTGGGCTCATGTTTCTGTTTACCCTACGCAACATCATGCAAGACGCGCGCTCCCTCCCGGGGAAGCCCGTTTCGGCCAACCAACCATAAGGATTGCACACTATGGCCGAGTACGCCCTCCTCTCCATGGTCCTGGTGCTGTTTTTGCTGATTTTCATCAAAGTGCCCATCGGCTTCGCCCTGGGGTTCAGTTCCTTACTTTATATTTGGATGAAGGATGTCCCCCTGACCATCCTGGCGCAGTACCTGAACACCTATCTCGACTCATTCACACTCTTGGCCATTCCCCTGTTCATACTCTCCGGAGAGTTCATGAACCGGGGTGGCGTGACCCATCGTCTGATCAGCTTCGCCAACAGCCTGGTGGGGCACATCCCCGGCGGCCTGGCCCACGTAAACGTGGGCACCAGCATCCTCATGGCCGGCATGTCCGGCTCCTCCTCATCCGATGCCGCCACCACCTCCCTGGTGCTGGTGCCCCAGATGGAGCGGGAGGGTTACTCACGAGCCTTCGCGGCGGCCATAACCGCGGCCTCGGCCACCATCGGCCCGGTGATCCCGCCCTCCATCCACGTGGTGCTCATGGGCGGCATCAACGAGATATCCATCGGCCGCCTGTTCATGGGCGGGGTGGTTCCCGGCCTGCTGATGGGCGTGTCCATGATGCTCTACACCATCATGATCTCCAAGAAGCGTCACTTTCCCCGCAATCCGCGGGTGAGTTTCACCGAGTTCGTGACCTCCCTGACGCGGGCCTTCTGGCCCTTGCTGACCCCGGTGATCATCCTGGGCGGCATGATGGTAGGCATCTTCACCCCAACCGAGGCCGCGGCCATCGCCGCCCTTTACACCCTGTTCCTGGGTACGGTGCTCTACCGCAAGATAGGCTGGAAAGACCTGCTCCCCGCTTGTCTCAACACGGTTAAGGTCACCTCCAACATAATGCTCATCGTGGGCTTCGCCGGGGTGTTCGGCTGGATTTTGATCTCCGAGGAGGTGGCGCTGACCTTCACCCAGTGGATTCAGTCCTTCACCGACAACTGGGTCGTGGTGCTGATAATCGTCAACGTTTTGCTGCTGTTCCTGGGATGTTTTCTCAGCACCACCAGCCTCATCGTCATCCTTTCACCCATTCTGTTTCCCATGATTGAAAAGTTCGGCATCGACCCGGTGCATTTCGGGATCATGATGATGCTGAACCTGGAAATAGGCCAGCTTACCCCGCCGGTGGGCATAACCTCTTTCGTGGTCATGGACGTGGCCAAGACCGACATCAAGAGCTTCATGCGGGAGATGATCCCCTTCCTTTACGTGTTGGGAGTGGTACTCCTGCTGACCACCTATGTTCCCCAGGTAGTAACTTTCCTGCCCAACCTAATTTTCGGCGCGTCGGGCAACTAAAATCCGGCGGCGGGCGGCCAAGCGCAACCGCGACCAAGGAGCACCCATGAAGATCACGGACATCAAGGTAACCAACTTCAGCCAGCCGATCCCTCCCATCCTGCGCAAGCGGGTCAAGGGACAGCAGGTCATCAGCCTGGTGCGGGTGGTGGGCGAGGACGGCCTGGAAGGTTATTCCATGGCCCGGGCCAACGGCGGCGTTTCGGGCGACGTGCTGGGCGAGGTCATCACCAAGACCCTCAAGCGGGCGGTGGTGGGCCAGGACATCGGCGACCGGGAAAAAATCTGGCAGCTAATGTGGCGCCAGGTGCAAATCAGCTATATCCCCATCTTCGCCCTGAGCGCGGTGGATGTGGCGGTGTGGGACCTGGCGGGCAAGCAGGCCGGGCTGCCGGTGCGCCACTTGCTGGGCGGCTTTCGCGACCAGATACCGGCCTATGCCAGCAGCGCCTTTCTGGACGAGCCGGAGGAGTACTTGGAAGACGCGCGCATGGCCGTAAGCAACGGTATCAAGCGTTACAAGATTCACCCCTTCCAAGACGCGGCCCGCGACATCGAGCTTTGCCGCGGCCTGCGCGCCGCGTTTGATCCCGAAATGACCTTCATGCTGGACGTGGGCGGCACCTACGACCGGCCCGAGGCCCTGCGGGTGGGCCGGGCGGTGGAGGAGTTGGGGTTCGAGTGGTATGAGGAACCTCTGCCCCACTACGACCTGGAAGGCTACAGGGAACTGAGCCGCGACTTGGACATCCCGGTGATCGGGGCGGAGACGGTGCCTGGGGGGGTTTACTCCACCGCCCTTTACCTGCGGGCCAATGCCATGGACATGGTCCTGTGCGACACCTATTGGCGCGGTGGCATCACCGGCATGATCAAGACCGCCCATCTGTGCGAGGCCATGGGGGTCAAGATAGTTTCGCACCATGGCGGCAGCCCCTTGATGAACCTGGCCAACCTCCAGGTGCTCTGCGCCATGAAAAACGCGGACTACGTGGAACTGTTGGTGCCTGAGGACGAATACATCTACGGCATCAAGTCGCTGAGCCTGGTGGATGAGCAGGGCAACGCCAGGGCCCCGCAGTCCCCCGGCCTAGGGGGCGAGATCGATTGGGACTATATCGGCGACCACACCCTGAGCGAGCTCTAGGGCCGCTGGTCGCGGGGAGAGGCTGCATCCGATGCGCTTGGTGACTTATCGGTGGAATGGACGCCTTTGCTCCGGCATCCTTAGGGAGAAGTCGGTGTGGGAGTTGGGAAAGGCCTACCAGATTTTGGGCTTGAGCTCCCCTGCTCCCTCAGACCTCATGGCCCTGCTGGGGCAGGGGTCTGAGACCCTGGGAGAACTGACGCGGGCGGCCGCGGACCTCCCCGCGGACCAGGCCGTCGTCCTCGATCAGGTGGAACTGCTTGCCCCTCTGCCCAACCCGGGCAAGATAATCGGGGTGGCCCGCAACTACCACGACTGGTTGGCCCAGGCCGGGGCCGCGGTACCGGAAGAGCCCACCCTCTTCGCCAAAACCGCCAATACGGTGGTGGGACCGGGACAGGCCGTGGTGCTCTCTCCGCCAGCCACCGAGGTGAGCTACGAAGCCGAAGTGGGGGTGGTGATGGGCGGGCGAGGCCGCGACATCGACCCCGGCGAGGCCATGTCCCTGGTGGCGGGCTACACCATAGTCAACGACATCAGCGCCATTAACCTGATCAAACAGGACGGCAACATGTTCCGGGGCAAGAACTTGGACAGCTTCTTGCCCATGGGCCCGGCCTTGGTCACGGTCGACGAGGTGCCCGATCCAGGCGATCTGGCAATCACCCTCGCTAAAAACGGTCGGATTTTGCAGGACTCCAGCACTAGCCGGATGGTTATGAAGATTCCCGAACTCATCAGCTACATATCGCGCGGTTTTACTTTGGAGCCTGGCGACGTAATTGCCACGGGCACGCCCGCTGGCACCGCCAGCCTGAACAAACCTCCCACGTACCTCCGTCCCGGTGACGATATGGTCATAACCATCGATGGGCTGGGAGTGTTGAGCAACCCCGTTACCCAAGCCTAAGGCGCAACTAGGAGAAGAGCTTGTGTCTCAGTTAACCGTGATGCTGACCAACCCCATTCACCCCAAGGCCCTGGCCATGCTGGATGCCCGCCATCGGGTGGTAACCAGCCCCGATACCTCGGCCGATACCTTGCGCAAGGTGGCCCAAGAGGCCGACGCTATCCTGGTGCGCACCCTGCTGCCCGGCGACATCCTGGATCATGCCCCCCGGGTGCGGACCATGGTGCGCCATGGGGTAGGTCTGGATTTCATCCCTGTGGACGAGGCCACTAAGCGGGGAGTGCCCGTGGCCAACGTGCCCGGGGCCAACACTCTGGCGGTGGTGGAGCACGTCCTGGGCCTGATGCTGCTCATGGCCCGGCAGTATCACCGCTTGGACCAGCTTACCCGGCAGGGGGATTGGGAGTGCCGCAATCGCCTCACCTCCTTTGAGCTGAAGGGCGAGACACTGGGCATCCTGGGCATGGGCCGCATCGGTTGCGGTCTGGCCACCCTCTGCAATCACGGCTTGGGCATGAAGGTGCTGGGCTATGACCCCTTTGCCAAGGATATGCCCGAGGGGGTGCGGCCGGCCAGCGTGGAGGAGATATTTCAGCAGTCGCGCTTCGTCAGCCTGCATGTGCCTCTGACGGCGGACACCAAGAACTTGGTGGATAATAGGCTGCTGGCCACCATGCGGCCGGAGGCGTATCTCATCAACGCCTGCCGGGGCGCGGTGGTGGTGGAGGAGGACCTGATCCAGGCCCTCAACGATAAGATCATCGCCGGCGCGGCACTCGACGTGTTCAACCAGGAGCCTCTGCCCTCGGACCACCCCTTCATGAAAATACCCAACCTGGTCATCACCCCTCACTCCGCCGCCTTGACCGACGGCAGCATCGTGCGGATGGGCACCGAGTCGGTGGCCGAATTGCTGAGCATCCTGGACCTCCAGAAACCCGTTAACCTAGTCAACCCCGATGCGTGGCCGGCCTATGTGGCCAAGTACGGGAAATGAGCGGGCCGGCTTTTCAGGAATTGCTACTTTGTCCATGGCGCGCAGGCCTGTTACGGATGGGATAATGCGCTAACCATCGGCCCCGAGGCCGTTTCCTTAGGAGAAAGCCATGAAAATCACCGATGTTAAAACCTACCAGCTCTCAGTGAAGGTGGATCAGCCCTTCACGTCCTCGCGCGGTTGGTGGTACGGCATGAAAAGCGCCATGATCATCAAGGTGGAGACCGACGAAGGCCTGGTGGGTTGGGGCGAGGCCTACGGCCCGGCCGCAGTATCCCGGGCGGTGATCGAGTCCCTTTTCAAAAAGCAACTCATCGGCCGGGACCCCTTCGACGTGGAGGTCATCTGGGAGCACCTATACAATCTCATAAAGGATTATGGTCTCAGCGGCATGACCATCTCCGCCCTGAGCGCCGTGGACATCGCCATGTGGGATCTGATGGGCAAGGCCACCGGCAGGCCCATCCACAAGCTTCTGGGTGGCTGCTTCCGCAACCCGGTCACCGCCTACGCCACCGGCTTCTACTTCACCGACCTCGACCGCACCCTGGAGGACGCGGTGGAAGAGGCCCAGAAGTATCTGGCCCAGGGCTTCAAGGCCATGAAGATGAAGATCGGCTTGGGCGACCTGCGCAAGGATCTCAAGCGCATCGAGGCGGTTCGCCAGGCCGTGGGCGACGAGGTGAAGCTCATGGTGGACGCCAACCATTGCTTCACCGTGCCCCAGGCCATAACCATCGGCCGTGAATTGGACAAGATGGGTATCTACTGGTTCGAGGAGCCCATCTCTCCCGAGGATCTGGACGGCTACCAGCAGGTGACCCAGGCCCTGGACCTGGCGGTGGCGGGCGGCGAGAACGAGTTCACCAAATTCGGCTTCAGGGAGATTATCGCCCGCAAGGCCATGGACATCGTGCAGCCGGACGTCTGTGCGGCAGGCGGCATTACCGAGTGCAAGAAGATCGCAGCTATGGCACAGGCCCACTGGGTTGAGTGCGTGCCTCATGCCTGGGGCAGCGCCATCGGTATGGCCGCCACCCTGCATTTCCTGGCCTCCCTGCCCGATTGTCCGCCCTGCCTGTGCCCGGTGCCTCCCTTGTTGGAGTTCGAGCAGACCTTCAACCCCTTCCGCGATGACCTGGCCACAGTGCAAATTACCCATGAGAACGGCCAGGTTGCGGTTCCCGAGGGACCCGGTTTGGGCATCGAGATCAACCAGGAAGTGATCGACAAATACCTGGTCAAAAGCTGATACGTAGTGGGGGCGGTTGGTTACCAATCGCCCCCATTACCTTGTCAGCCGTATGAGTTAATGCCTTGCCCTGTATCCATGCCTAAACGGGTAGCACCACAAATCGACATTTCCGTGTTAATTATGCTTATTATGATGGCCTGATACTCTCTGCGACCATCGACCCGCGCGGCCGATTCTTTAAGGGACTGGAGCAGCTCTCATGTCAAATGAAAACAGAGAACGTTATTTTTTCACAGACAAGAGGGTGTCAGCCGATCCCGTCAGCGGCGAGACTCCGATCAAGCTTAGGTATCACGCCGGCGGCCAGTGGAAGGAATCGGCCACCGACAAGCACATGCCCTGCTACAACCCTTCCACCGGGGCGCTCATTGCCCTGGCGCCGCAATGCACCTCCGCCGAGGTGGAGGAGGCGGTACAGGCGGCGGTCAAGGCCTTCCCGGAGTGGTCCACGACCCCGGTGAGCAAGCGGGTGCAGGTGCTGTTTAAGATGAAGGCCTTGCTGGACGAGCACCTGGAGGAATTGACCGTCCTGTTGGCCAAGGAGATGGGCAAGAAGTACCAGGAGGCCATGGGCGACGTCCTCAAGGTCACCGAGGTGGTGGAGTTCGCCTGCGGGGCCCCGCACCTGATGAAGGGTGAGGCCCTGATGCAGGTTTCCGGCGGCTACGACACCGCTCTATACCGCGATCCGGTCGGGGTGTTCGCGGGCATCCCGCCCTGGAACTTCCCGGCCATGATTCCCCACGGCTGGATGACCCCCATCTGCGTGGCCACCGGCAACTGCATGGTGCTAAAGGCGGCCAGCTTCGTGCCTCAGTCGGCCCTGCGCATCATGGAGCTGTGGCAAGAGGCGGGCATTCCCGACGGCGTGATCAACGTGGTCACCGCCGGGCGCGACCAGGCCGAGCTGCTGCTCCGGCACCCAAACATCAAGGGCATAACCTTCGTGGGCTCCACCAAGGTGGGGCTGCACATCTATTCCACCGCCGCCTCCCACGGCAAGCGGGTGCAGGCCCTATGCGAGGCCAAGAACCACGCCCTGGTGATGCGCGACTGCAAGCTGGAGCGTACCGCCGGGGGGATCATGAACGCCTTTACCGGCTGCGCCGGGCAACGCTGCATGGCCCTGCCGGTAATCGTGGTGGAAAACGACATCGCCGACCAGCTGGTGGCTTTGCTCATCAAAGAAGCTTCGCAGATAAACTTGGGCAAAGCCTGGCTGCCCGAGACGGGCATGGGCCCGGTGGTCAACGAAAGCCACCGACAGTTCGTAACGGGCTGGATCGACAAAGCCGAGCAGGAAGGGGCCACCATCGTGCTGGATGGCCGCGACCCACAGCCCCCCGCAGGCTGCGAGAACGGCTTCTGGGTGGGCCCCACCATCATCGACCACGTGACTGAGGACATGGCATGCGGCCGGGAAGAAATCTTCGGTCCGGTGCTGTGTGTGAAACGGGTGGAGGATTTCGAGGAAGGCATCACCCTGATGAACAACAGCCCCTTTGGCAACGGCTCAGTGATATACACCCAGAACGGCTACTTTGCCCGCCAGTTCGCGCAGCGCACCCAGGCGGGCATGGTAGGGGTGAACGTGGGCATCCCAGTGCCGCTGGGCATCTTCGGATTCACCGGCCACAAGCAATCCTTCTTCGGCGACCTTCATGTCATGGGCCGCGACGGCTTCAACTTCTTCACCGAGAGCAAGTGCGTAACCCAGACCTGGTTCCCAGAAAGCGAAGAGGAGATGGCTTCCTGCAAGGTGGATACCTGGGACGGGACGATTACTTCCCTGCCCAAGGAAAAGTGAATCCCTTCTACCATGCTGTCCGTTTCGAAACCCTTGAGATGGAATGTGGAACTATTTTATAGGGACAGGCTAGGTGGAGCCTTTGGTTCACCATTAATCAAAGCATGTGAGGCTTAATCATGAAATTTGTAGGGTTGCCTCCCTTTGACCATCAGCCGCGCCCCTATGCCGGACCGTCCTCTAGTGAGGTCCTCGCACTGCGCCAACGCTATCTTTCACCGGCGATAATGACCTATTACAAAAAGCCCGTGATGATAGTGGAGGGCTCAATGCAATACCTCTACGACGATACGGGTAAGCGGTACCTTGACGGCTTCGCAGGTATTGTCACCGTTTGCGCAGGTCACTGTCATCCCTACATCACCCAAAAAGTAATTGAACAGCTACGGACCTTACAACACACGACCACTATCTACTTGCACCCTACCATTGCCGAATACGCAAAGATGCTGACCGAACGCCTTCCTGGAGATCTTTCCGTTTGCTACTTCGTGAACTCCGGTTCCGAGGCCAATGATTTAGCCTTAATGATGGCTCGTCTATATACCGGCAATTATGAAACGATCGCATTGCGTAACGGTTACCACGGCGGCGCCGGCGCCTCGATGGGCCTTACCTCACACAGCACCTGGAAATATAACTATCCGCATGGGCAGGGTATTCATCATGCTATGGCTCCTGACTGTTACAGAGGGCCCTATGGCTACGATGATCTGCAAGCCGGAGCCAAATATGCCTCGGATGTGGGAGATCTGATCTCCATGGCCACTCCGGGTGCGGTGGCGGCCTTCATTGCAGAAACCATTCAAGGCGTGGGAGGCACTGTACCTCTACCTTCTGGTTATCTAAAAAATGTTTATGAGCAAGTGCGTAATGCTGGTGGCCTGTGCATCGCGGATGAAGTGCAGACTGGTTTTGGCCGCACTGGAGAGCATTACTGGGGTTTTGAGGCGCAAGATGTGATTCCAGACATCGTGACCATGGCTAAGGGTATCGGCAATGGTTTGCCTCTAGCGGCGGTGGTGACCACCCAGGAAATATCCCAAGCCTTGGCCCAGCGCATCCATTTCAACACCTTTGGTGGCAACCCAGTATCCTGCGCGGCGGGCAAGGCGGTGCTTGAGGTGGTGGATATGGAAAACCTACAGCAACGCTGCGCCCAGATGGGTGACCTTGTGTTTGCAGGTTTGAAGGAACTGATGGGGCGATATGAACTCATCGGCGATGTGCGGGGGCGGGGGCTCATGATCGGCGTTGAGTTGGTTGAGAACCGTGAGAGCAAAGAGCCGGCCACGGCCAAATGTGCCCAGGTGCTTGAGCGGGCCAAAGAACTTGGGCTATTGATCGGCAAGGGCGGCTTTTACGGCAACGTCCTTAGAATCAAACCCCCCATGTGCATTACAGAGGCCGATGTTGATTTCATGTTGGCGGCATTGGATCTATCCTTTTCTGAACTGTAGGTAAAGAACGGGGGGCCATGCCGACTAGCTCCCAATATCGAGTTAAGATTTTGGAGCGAGATGCCCTCCCTGACCTGCCCCACTTCACCCGGTCCAGATTTTAAGTTAGGATTTTGAGCCACTAGCCTCGAAATCAAGAGAATTGCGGATTTGGTCCTGTGACCTGCTTCCCGTAAACTGGTCCATGTCGGATGAGAAAATCTTCATAATTCTCATTTGACCAGGAAGACCGTATGAAGCGCAGGAGGTACACCGAGCCCCAGATCGTTTTTGCCCTGCAGCAGGCTGACAGCGGCACCCCGGTGGCGGAGATCGTGCGCAAGATGGGGGTTAGCGAGGCCACCTTTTACCGCTGGAAGAAGAAATTCGCGGGCATGGGCGTGGCGGAGATCAGGCGCCTGAAGCAGCTTGAGGAAGAAAACCGCAAGCTCAAGCAGCTGGTGGCTGACTTGAGCCTGGACAAGGCCATGCTGCAGGACGTCATAAAAAGAAAACTATGAAGCCTGTCCGCAAGCGAGCTCTGGCCGGTTATTTGGAGAAGGTATTCGGGGTCAGTGAGCGGCGGGCCTGCCAGGTGCTCAAATTTGCCCGCTCCAGCCACCGGTACCAGAGTATTGCGGACAGGCAGAACGAATTGCGCATGCGGCTGAGGGACCTGGCCGCGGTCCGGGTCAGCTATGGCTACCGACGCCTGCATGTGCTCCTGAGGCGGGAAGGCTGGCTGGTCAACGCCAAGCGGGTTTACCGCCTTTATACCGAGGAGGGGCTGACCATGCGCCGCAAGCGCCCCCGGCGCCGGGTGAGCGCGGCCCGCCGGGTGGTCAGCCAGCCAAAGCCCAAGAGGAGCAACGAGAGCTGGTCTATGGACTTTGTGTCCGATCAGCTTTATTCTGGGCATCAGCTCCGGGTGCTTACGATAGTGGACAACTTTAGTCGTGAGAGCCTTGCTTTGAAGGCTGGCCAGAGCCTACGGGGCGATGATGTAGTGGCAGTGCTCAATCAGCTGGTCGCTGAACGCGGAGCCCCTAAATCCATCAAAGTGGACAACGGGAGCGAATTCACCTCCAAGGTGCTCGATCAGTGGGCTTACTGGAACAAGGTGGAGCTTGACTTCAGTCGCCCAGGAAAGCCCACGGACAACCCATTTATCGAGTCATTTAACGGACGTCTTCGGGAGGAGTGCTTAAACGAAAACTGGTTTGTGTCGGTGGTGGATGCCCAGGACAAGCTGGACACCTGGCGGCTGGATTACAACCAACATCGGCCACACAGCTCCCTGGGTAACATGACCCCGGAGGCCTATGCCAAACAGATGGGATCTGCCCCCTGCATGGCCTCCCCCAGGCCTCCATCTCCAAGGAAGCAAACCTGGGAATCTCTCATCCCACCTGGACCCGAAACGGGTAGCACCTCAAAACCTGGGAATCTCTCATCCCACCTGGACCCGAAACGGGTAGCACCTCAGTTTTCCAGACGCAGGGACCGCACCTCGCCGCTGGTGGCCTGGCGCTTGGTGTCGCCCATCAGGCGACGCTTGCCGGCCTCCAGAAACTCCTTGCTCCAGCTGTAATAGAGATTGGGAGCTATGCCCTCACGACGGCAGAGCTCGGCGATGCTTTCCTCGCCCCTAAGAACCTCCAAAACGATCCGAATCTTCTCCTCGGACGAGTACTTCCTGCGGGTCTTCCTCCGAATCTCCCGGACCTTGCCTTCCAATCCTTCAATCTGGCTCATGGCTCACTCCTTTGGGTGCCGATTCTACCCAGGAGTATCCATTAGCTAAAACAACAAATCTGTCTCAGAGGCTCTGACACCAAACAAGGATTTCCTGGACGCGGTGCGAAAATTCGAGCCGGACATCATCGGCATCTCCTCCCTGCTCACCTCTTCCTACGAAAACCTGCGTGACACCATCACCGTGCTGCGCGAGGCCATGGCCGAAAAGGGCCTCAAGGTGCCGGTGGTGATCGGCGGGGGCATGTCCGACAAGAAGGTCAGTGATTTCGTGGGCGCGGACTACTGGGCTCCGGACGCGGTGCAGGGGGTGCGGCTGTGCAAGGAGATAGTGGACGCGGCCGGGTGACAAGGACGGTACGCCCAAGCAAGCGGTGGTAGGGCGCCGCTTGCGCCCCGGCCTTCCACCTCGGTTATAGGCCAGGGCGACTTATACGATTTTAAAAAATTATTCGATCCTTCAGAAAAAACCTCAAACCTGTCCCCAGGGCTGTGACTACAAGCGCCATTGGTCGGCGGCCGGTCATAAAGCCTCAAATAAGTTTTTGTTATTAATTACTAAAAAGGGAAGGGCCCGGCAGGGGGGGGCAGGTCAGAGCGCTGGGGACGACGCCAAGCCTCTTTGAATCCCGGTGGAGTTCGTCCACATATTTTCCTGCCAAAGCGAGGTGCGGGAAATCACGCATCTTTAGCTGGGGGCGGTACAACGAGTAGCGCCCCCACGAGTCCCTCGCCAACCCGACCCCAGTCGAATACCTCCCCCTAAATTCACCCGAAGTTTCTCCTGTTGACCGGCCCGAATCTTGGGAAGTTTACAACGGCTCGGAGCCGTGCCCGTTTTTTGTTTGCACGAACAGAGCAGGCGCTGGGGGCGCCGGTGTTGGGCCATGGCTCGCCCCGAGCCGGTCCGGGCCGGTAATGTGGCCTTTTTTCACCGAGTAAGCGATTCCGGGGGGTGGTCCCCAGCCTTGACAGCCTTGGCGTCAAATGTTAAGTGTACGAATATTTCGTGTTCAAAATATTTTCGGCGCGAATTGCCTGGGGCGCCTGGGGCCAGGCCCCGAGACTGCGGTTTTTCGTAAGAGGAGCCAAGCAGGGCCGATGGCCATAGACGAAAACATCCTGCGCTCCATCCGGCGCATCATCCGTGCGACGGACCTGCAAAGCCGCCGCCTGGCCAGCGAGCATCGCCTGACCACGCCCCAGTTGCTGTGCCTGCGCCTGTTGGCCCAGGAAGGGCCCCTGACCCCCGGGTCCATGGCCAAGGAAATGTATTTGAGCCAGGCCACCGTGACCGGCATTTTGGACCGCCTGGAAAGGCGGGGTCTGGTGGAGCGCCGCCGCGACCAAAGCGACCGCCGTAAGGTGAGTATCCACCTCACTCCTGGAGGCGATGACGCGATCAAGCGGGCGCCACGGCCCCTGCACGAGCGCTTTGCCGCCGGGTTGGAAACCTTGTCTCCCGCCGAGAGGGACGACATCGACCGGGTGCTGGCCAAGGTGGTGGAATTGATGGAGGCCCGCGACGTGGACGCCGCGCCCCTGATCGCACCCGGAGACCTGGGCGCTCCGGTGAAAACGCCGCGCAACGAGGACTAGCCGAAAGCGAGCCTAAGCTTATTCGTCATGCACGTTAGCGAACCAGCATATCCTCTCTGTCCCCAGGGCCGTCCTGGGGACAAGGTCTTTGGCGGGTGCTATTCCTGGCGCTTCACCTGGGCCGGCAGCACCTATCTAATCATCGACTGATCATCCCCCGTTCGCTTCCAAACGACCCTGTAAGGGCCGTCCTTAACTCATTTCGTCTTTAATCCGGGAAAAGAGCGTTGGCTATGCCTGCGAAAATCGCTATTGAAAAACTTTTCAAAATCTTTGGGGAACACCCCAGCCGGGCCTTTCCCTTGCTGGAAAAGGGCGCCGGCAAGGAAGAGATCTACAAGGAGACCGGCCAGGCGGTGGGTTTGGCCGATGTCTCCTTCGAAGTGACCGAGGGGGAAATCCTGGTGGTCATGGGCCTGTCGGGCAGCGGCAAGTCCACCCTGATCCGCTGCGTAAACCGCCTCATCGAGCCCACCCTGGGCCAGATAAAGGTGGACGGCCAGGACATAACCAAGCTGGACCACCAGGAGCTGTTGGAAGTGCGCCGCAAGAAGTTCGGCATGGTGTTCCAGAACTTCGCCCTGTTTCCCCACCGTAGCGTGCTGGCCAACGCCGAATACGGCCTGGAAATCCAGGGCGTGGACCCCGAGCAACGGGCCCAGGCGGCCAGGACGGCCCTGAAGCAGGTAGGCCTGGAAGGCTGGGAAGAGGCCACGCCGGAACAGCTCTCCGGCGGCATGCAGCAGCGGGTGGGCCTGGCTCGCGCCCTGGCGGTGGACCCGGACATCCTGCTCATGGACGAGGCCTTCAGCGCCCTGGACCCGCTGATCCGCCGCGACATGCAGCACGAACTCATCGGGCTGCAGGCCACGGTCAAGAAAACCATCATGTTCATCACCCACGACCTGGACGAGGCGCTCAAGATCGGCGACCGCATCGTGTTGATGAAGGACGGGCGGGTGGTGCAGGTGGGCACCCCGGAGGACATCCTCACCAATCCGGCCACCCGCTACGTGGAAAAGTTCGTGGAGGACGTGGACATGTCCAAGGTCCTCACCGCCGAGTCGGTGATGGTCAAGGCGCGGGTGGTGGCCTTCCCCGGCGACGGCCCGCGCACCGTCCTGCACAAGATGAAGGACGAGGGCATCTCCAGCATCTTCGTGGTCAGCTCCGACTACCACCTGCTGGGCTACCTCACCGCGGACCAGGCCGCCGAAGCCATCAAGCTAGGCCAGAAGCACATCAAGGACCTGATAAAGCCGGTGCCCGAGGTGGTGCGCCAGGACGAGCCGGTGAACCAGATGTTCCCGGTGATGGCCGAGACCACCCTGCCGGTGCCGGTGTTGGACCAGCAAGACAAGCTCATGGGCGTGGTGGTCAGGGGTTCGCTCCTGGCCGGCCTGGCCGAAGGAGGCATTGAGCAATGAACATGCCCCTACCCCGCATACCCTTGGCCGAAATGATCGACCAGGGCCTGGAATGGCTCACCGATCACTTCGCCTTTATCACCAAGGCCCTCAGCAAGCTGACCGAGGTGGGCCTGGACGCCATGGTGGCCGGCCTGATGTGGCTGCCACCCTGGCTGACCATCATCCTGCTGGGGGCCCTGGCCTGGTGGCTGGCCGGGCGCAAGGTGGCCATCTTCACCGCCGTCGGCCTGGCCTTCATCTGGAACCTGGGCCTTTGGGGCCCCACCATGCAGACCCTGTCGCTGGTGCTCATCGCCACCGGCGTGGCGGTGGCCATCGGCCTGCCCCTGGGGGTGTTGGCCGCCTTGTACAAGGGCTTCTACCGGGTGATCATGCCGATCCTGGACTTCATGCAGACCATGCCCGCCTTCGTCTACCTGATCCCGGCCATCCCCTTCTTCGGCCTGGGTCCGGTGTCGGCCATCTTCTCCACGGTCATCTTCGCCATGCCCCCGGCCATCCGTCTGGCCTGTCTGGGCATCAAGCAGGTGCCCGAGGATCTCATCGAGGCGGCGGACGCCTTCGGCTCCACCAAGGGCCAGAAGCTGTTCAAGCTGCAACTGCCCCTGGCCAAGACCACCATCATGGCCGGGGTGAACCAGACCATCATGCTCAGCCTGTCCATGGTGGTCATCGCCGCCATGATCGGGGCCAAGGGCCTGGGCGGCGAGGTCTGGAAGGCCATCCAGCGCCTGGAGCCGGGCATGGGTTTCGAGGCCGGCCTGGCGGTGGTGATCCTGGCCATGATTTTGGATCGAATCACCCAAGCCTTGGGTGGCAAGCAAAAAGTGTAATCAGGAGGTTTTCATGACGCGAAGCAAACTTTGGCGAATTCTATTGTCCACCGTCCTGGTCTCCGGACTGCTCCTGGGCCTGTGCGGTCCGGCCGCGGCCGGCGACAAGGGCAAGGTGGACCTTATCTACGTGGAGTGGTCCAGCGAAGTGGCCAGCACCAACGTGGTCAAGGCGGTGCTGGAAAATATGGGCTACGACGTGGAGCTTACCCCGGTTAGCGCCGCGGCCATGTGGCAGGGCGTGGCCTCGGGCGACGCCGACGGCCTGGTGGCCGCCTGGCTGCCCACCACCCACGGCCACTACCTCAAGAAGGTAGAGGGCAAGGTGGTGGACCTGGGCCCCAACCTGGTGGGCACCAAGATCGGCTGGGTGGTGCCGGATTACGTGACCATCGACTCCATCGCCCAACTCAACGCCAACGCCGCCAAGTTCGACGGCAAGATCATCGGCATCGACCCCGGGGCGGGCCTGATGAGCAAGTCCGAGAAGGCCATGAAGGCCTACGACCTGAGCAAGTTCGAGCTGATGGACGGTAGCGGGGCCACCATGACCGCCGCCCTGGCCGACGCCATCAAGAACCACAAATGGATCGTGGTCACCGGCTGGACCCCCCACTGGATGTTCGCCCGCTGGAAGCTCAAGTACCTCAAGGACCCCAAAGACATCTTCGGCGGCGAGGAAGAGATCCACACCATCGTGCGCAAGGGCCTCAAGAAGGACAAGCCCGAGGTCTACTACGTGCTGGATCACTTCAAGTGGACCCCCGAGGACATGGCCGAGGTCATGGTCTGGAACACCGAAAAGGGAGCCAGCCCCTACAAGAACGCCCAACGCTGGGTGAAAGAGAACCCGGACAAGGTCAAGAAGTGGCTGCCCCCGAGCAAGTAAACCTTTAAGCCGCGGGGCTGTCCGGCCCGCTGCCTACCTGGGCCGGATGGGGTAGCCCCGCGGGGATATCACGAAGAAATCGGCATCACGAGGAAGAGGGAAAGGAGACTGGTTAACAACATGCGCAAACTGAGCCTGGTCTTGGGCTTGTGCGTGAGCTTGGTCGCGGCCGGCGCCGCGACCGCCTGGGCCGCGTCCAACGAGAACGCGGACGTGCAGATGCTCATGCAGGAGGTCAAGGCCCTCAAAGCCAAGCTGGCCGAGATGGACCAGCTGAAAAAGCAGGTGGCCGAGCTGGAGAAAAAGCTCGGCGAGAGCAACAAAAAGCAGGAAAAGCTGGCCGAGCGCTCTGCCCGGACCGAGGAGGTGTTGATCACCAAGGCTGAAAAGCCCAGCATCAACATCGGCGGCGCGTTGCGTTTCAACTACCGCGACTCCAGTTTTAACGACGCGCAGAAAGCCAAGGGCGGCGACGGACTGTTCGACATCTTCCGCCTGAACGTGGACGGCAAGTACAACGATCTGATCATCAGCGCCGAGTATCGCTGGTATTCCTACATGAACGTCATCCACCACGGCTGGATCGGCTACGACTTCACCGAGAACACCCAGGGCCAGGTGGGCGTCACCAAGGTGCCCTTCGGCCTGCTGCCCTACGCCAGCCACAACTACTGGTTCGGCGTGCCCTACTACCTGGGCCTGGCCGACGACTACGACATGGGCGCCAAGCTCAAATACACCCCCGGTCCCTGGGACCTGCGCTTCGCCTTCTTCAAGAACGGCGAGTGGGGCAGCCCCAGCGACCTGGACCGCTACTCGTTTGACGTGGTCACCGTGGGCGACCAGCAGAACGAGGAGACCAACACCATCAACGCCCGCGTGGCCTACACCTTCAAGCCGGCCAAGGACACCAGCATCGAGGTGGGCGTGAGCGGCTTGGTGGGCCAGTTGTACAACAACACCACCGACGGCTTCGGCACCCGCTGGGCCGCCGGTCCCCACGCCAAGGCCCAGTTCGGTCCCTTCGGGGTGGAGGCGGAGGCCATCTGGTATCAGTACGATCCCAACAACCCCGCCGGGATCAGCGACGACACCGTGCTTCTGGGCGCCTTCGGCAGCTCCTATCTGGTGGCCAGCGAGGCCACGGTGCTGGTGGGCAACCTGAGCTACGACGTGCCGGTTGAGTGGGGCCCGGTCACCGGCCTGCAGTTCTACAACGACTTCAGCACCAGCCTGAAGGACCAGAGCGGCTGGGCGGACTCCTACATCAACACCCTGGGTTGCCTGATCTCCTCGGGCCCGGTCTACACCTATGTGGACCTGGTCATGGGCAAGAACATGGTGTGGCTGGGCGGGCCCAGCGACGCCCTGGCCCAGGGCGATCCCGACGCGGAGTGGACCGCCATGTTCAACGTCAACGTGGGCTATTATTTCTAAGCCCGCCTCACGTTCCGCGAACCAAGACCGGGGCCAGATGGCCCCGGTCTTTTTTTATGGCCTCGAGCGCCCCGAGGCAGGCCAAAGGCGCCGGTCCGCTCGGGACGATATCCAAGGTTGGCGGGAGGCAAAGACTCCCTTGCCAAGGAGATCGTTTGAGTCGCATAATTAACCAATTGACATAACTGGAGGAGTAAACCGTGGACAGCAAAAAGCAGTATCAAGAACCCGAGCTGACCGAGCACCAGAGCCTGCAGGAAATCACCGCCCAGGTCGCACCGTCGAATACTTAATAGAGACGCCTGGACAATAGCCAGGAACCGGAATCAACCACCCTGGGGGGGCGCCGCGCCCCCCCAAGGCATTACTACGCCCTCTCCCAAGCCTTTGCCAGCCGCCCGGTGGCAATCCCATCCCACCTAACGAATGAAAGCCGCCTCGCTCAAGCGGTTGACAAACGAACCAGCGCTGGGTTAGGGTGGCTTAGTATCACCTAATATAACTAGGTGTATACGGCGTAAAACCGAGGGGCTTGATCCCAACCCTGACCACTTCTTGCTCGCTCATCCCATCCTGTGTTTCCACCATGCCCGGTGTCCCTCGCCAACGGGACTGCTATACACGCACGACCGGCGTGTTTTCGAAAATTGAAATAGTGGGTCCACAGGAGCGCATTTTAAGGCACTAGCCGAAAAACAGCGGTATCCCGCCCGATCCATCATCTGAGAAACCTCCATCATGGCCAGGCGCCGGTTCCGGACGCCTGGCGGACGCGGCGGGGAGTCGCCAGGAAGGAGGTTCCCCGATCATGTCTTCCCCACGAAACTCGCTTGTACGTTTGGTGATTTTGCTGGCGGTTTGCGGGCTGCTCATGGGGTCGGCGGGCCTGGTGGCGGCCAAGAGCGCCACCAAGCAACAGATGAACGCCGACCAACAAATGGCGGCCTATGAACTCTACCAGCAGAAATGCCTGTCCTGCCACGACTCCATCGCCGATCCGGAGCGTCCCGGCAAGACCCGGGACGGCTGGACCGTGGTGGTGCGCTACATGAACGATCATTACGTGCAGCTCACCGACCAGCAGGCCGACCAGATCATCAACCTGCTCTACGCCCTGCGCAAGGGACTGGAAAAGGACCCGGGATAAACGGCGCCCCGTAGCGCCGGATGAAATTCGGAACGCGCCCGATCATTTTAATGGAGGGATACAAGATGAAGCGTAGAGATTTTCTCAAGGGCATGGCCGTGACCGGAGCCGCCGCCGGGGTGAGCGGAGGCCTGGGTCTGTTGCCCAAGAGCGCCGAGGCCGCCGACAAGGTGGATTTCGGGCACGTCAAGGGCCTCAAGGTGGAGGTGCTCAGCGAAACCAGTTGGTTCGACAACGCCGTTTTCAAAAAGGACCTCATGGACTACGGCGGAGCCATGACCAACCAGTACAAGATACCTTGGCACTGGGACAACGCCGGCGGTTACATGACCAAGATCACGGTCTATCCCCTGGAGGGTGATCCCAAGATATTTTTGATGGACACCGGGTGGAACAACGGCTGGGTGGACTACATCTACGACGAGAAGAGCGACATGGGCAAGCTCTTGACCTCCAAGCAGGTGGACACCATGATCCTCTCCCACTGGCACCTGGACCATTACTGGGGCGTCGAGTCCACCCTCAAGCGCAACCCCAAGATCACCATGTACGCCCCCAAGACCTACTACCCCGAGGACATGGCGCTCCTTAAGGGCGGCAAGAACGTGGCCAAGACCAAGGACGGCAAGGAGGTGGTGATCAACCAGAACAAGGTGCCCCACCAGGGCAAGCTGGTGCTCACCGCCCCGGAGGGAGAGAAGGGCACCGGGGTCTACCAGCTCATGCCCGGTGTGGCCTTGAAGATGTACGACGTACCCATCCTGCTAAGGGTGCGCGGCGAAAACGTGATGTACTTCAACGTCAAGGACAAGGGCATCGTCACGGTGACCGGCTGCTGTCACCCCGGCATCCTCACCCTGAACGCCTGGGCCCGGCGCAACGTGAAGGACTATCAGCCCTACGGCTGCTACGGCGGGCTGCACATCACCCTGTTCGAGACCTGGGACCCCAAGTTCGACGACATCATCAAGGGGGTGAAAGCCTTCAAGCTGAAGAAGGTGGGCTGCAACCACTGCACCGGCTGGATCTGGGCCGAGAAGGCCGCCGAAGCCGGGGTGCCCATCGTCAAGGGCACCAACAAATTCAAGACCTACAAGCGCACCTCTTCCGTGGCCAAGGACAGCAACGCCTTCTTGACCAACGGCGACACGGTAAAGTTCTAAGCGCCCAACCCCAAGCCAGGGGAGCGGGCCGGACGGCCCGTGGGCCCGCTCCCGGCCCTTATCCACGGGCCCGTTCTCCAAGGTCCAACCCATGGCAGGGGGTGAAACCATGTCCGATGGCCGCGTAAACGGCGCCAAGTTCAACTATATCCTCGGCCTGATAAACCTGGCCGTGGTCTTCTGCATCGTCTGGTTGCTCTGGTACGTATTCATGCACGCCGACGGGGTGATGAGGCTCTACACCCCCATGTACGGCTTCTCGCTGGTGGCGGTCCTCTTGTCCGCGGTGATTCTGATCAGTCAGGTGCTGGGCTGGCCGGCCGACCCCGCCAAGCCTCTGGCCGCGGGCGCGGCCATCGCCCAGGGCATCCTGGGCGCGGTCCTGTCCCTGGCCGTGATGTTCGTGGTGTACTACCTGGTGTTCTGGCTGTTCATCGGCAAATACGGGGTGGCCTATTTCAGCGTGCCGGCCCTTTTGGCGGCGGGCGGCACCGGGGTGGAGGCCTACAACGTGCAGGAGTGGTCCTCCACCGCCATCCTCTATTTCTCCACCGCCTTCTTGTGGTGGGCCCTGGTGTGGAACCTGGGCTTCGGCCGCTGGCCCTGGCAGGACGACAACCGCTGGGTGGTCGGCTGGTCCCGGGTGTTCGTGGTGAGCTTTTTCTCCATCATCACCTTTGCCCTGCTGTTCCACCCCCACGTGTGCCTGTTGTTCCCCGAGGCCCAGAAGATGGTGGGAGCCAAGCCCTGGTGGGAAGGCTGGGCCGACACCAGCAGCGCCTTCTTCGGCCTGGGAGTGGTGTTGTGCACCCTGTGGTGGGTGGTGTTTTCCGACCTGTTCTGGGAGGGCCGCCCCTGGAGCTGGTTCAACCGCGAAGGCGAGGGCAACCTGCTCAAGGGGGTGATCACCTTCCTGGCCACCCTGGCCATGGGCCTGATCACCGTCTACATCCTGACCGCCATTTTCAACGCCATCTGGATGGAGCCCTACGTGGGCGGGCAATACACCGACGGCCCGGACTGGCGCTTCATCCACATGGGCGAGGTGGCGGGCTTCTGCGTGTTGTTCGCCTTTATCTGGAAATACTATTTCAACAACTGGCCCAACGGCCTGCCCCTGCTGCTGCGCGGCATAATCCGCACGATCATCGGAGTGGCCGGCGGCATGCTCATCTACTGGTTCTATTATTCCTCCCTGAGCAGGGCGGTGTTGGGCAAGGTGCCCGGCTGGGCCCAGCCCGGCGATTCGCCCCTGGTGTGGACCCTGCTGTTCCTGACGGTGGTGCTGATCCAGGGACAGTTTTTCCACAACTGGCCCCTGCGTTCGGCGGGGCGGGAGGAGGGGGCCTAGCGCCCGCTCCATGACAAGGAGGGCAAGTGGCTGATCAGAGCCGACGCGGCTTTTTCCGGGACCTCTTGCGCCAGGGGGCCAAGACCGTGGCCGCCTTCAACGAGGGCCGGGAAGAGATGCGCCTACGCCAGGAGCGCGAGGCCTTTTTCAGCTCCTACGAGTCCAGCTACGCCATGACCCTGTGCGAGGACGAGGTGCTCATGGATTCGGCCCGCATGGCCGGCATCGAAACCGAAGGCCGCGACCGCCTGGAGATCGCCAAGGAGCTGTTCGACCGGCAAGGGGATTTTTAGGCCGCTTTGGAAAACACGCTACGCAATATGGTGGACGCCCTGTGGCTCTCGGCCACCTGGGTGGAGCGCCTGCGGCGCGAATTGGGCCTGGCCGGCATGCACCAGGTGTGGGGGGACCGCCCCGCCTGGTATGTGTGGACCAGCGACGCGCCGGGGGCCTATGGCCTGGAGCTGCTGCACGCCGAAGGGGAGGGCGGCCTGGTGCGCGGCCTGCTGGGCATCAAATACTACCCCTCGCCGAGCGAAGACCTGAGGGCGGCTTTTTCCCAGGAAGAACGAGATACCGTGGCGGGGGTGCGCTTCGATCCCAGCGGCACCCCCGCCTTCGAGGCCAGGGACGAGATTCCCGCCCACCTGTTCCAGGTGGGGGCCTTGGAGATCGTCGGCGACCTGGAGCGCAACTGGTGCGGTTTCAGCCTGGCGGCCTTGAGCGCCTGCCGCAAGGTGGGCCCGGACGGCGGCCTGCTGCGCCGGCCGCCCGGCTGGCGGCTTAGCCACGTCCTGTTCGCCAAGCTGTTGGGCCTGCACGCCTACGCCAGCAAGCACACCCCGGTGCTGGCCGCCTTCAGCCAAGAGCCGGGCCTGGAGCTGGCCCCGGCCCCTGGGGGATGCGATGAGGCCCGGCCCTGCGCCCTGAACCAAGCCTACGGCCTCGGGGTGCTCTTCGGCCCCGAGCCGGGGAATCTCCCCTTGAGCCGGGAGGCCTGGCTGGAGTTGCTGCCCGAGGTTTCGCCGGGGGGCCATCGCTGGGAAAAGGCCTTTGCCTGCCGCCACTACCACCCCTGGGAGGCGGCGGTGGACGGCCGTCCGGCGCTCGATCCCCAGTGGTGGCGCCTGGCCCAAGTGGGCTACACCTCCGAGCTGGCCTCGGCCTGCGGCTGCGCCCACTGCTGATCCCCGTCACCCCCGCTCATCCTCTACCAAGGTTCGGCCGCGCCGGGCCAGGCGGCGAAGAGCCCTGGGCGTCACCGTCCGGCCTGGATCAAATACTCATTTGACCAAATCCCATCCTCTTTATAGAGTTGAGGCCTGACGGGAGCCGGTGGGCGGCTCCGGGCCATGTGTGTTTCAACCAGCCAAGGTGCGGCAATATGCAGTTCATCGACCTGAAGGCGCAGCAGCAGCTGATTCGCCAAAAAATAGAGGACAACATCAAGCGGGTGCTGGACCATGGCCGCTACATCATGGGCCCGGAGATCGCCGAGTTGGAGACCAGGCTGGCCGCCTATGTGGGCACGAATAACGCCCTGGGCTGCGCCTCGGGCACCGACGCCCTGGTGCTGTCCCTCCTGGCACTGGAGATAGGCCCCGGCGACGCGGTGTTCACCAGCCCCTTCACCTTCTTCGCCACCGGCGAGGTCATCGCCTTGCTGGGGGCCACCCCGATCTTCGTGGACATCGATCCGGTCACCTTCAACCTGGACCCGGCCTTGCTGGCTCCGGCCATCCGGGCGGTGAAGGAGCGCGGCGACCTGGAGCCCAAGGTGGTCATGCCGGTGGATATCTTTGGCCTGCCCGCCGACTACGCGGCCATAAACAAGGTGGCGGCCGAGCACGGCTTGGCGGTGGTGGAGGACGCGGCCCAGGCCATGGGCGGCGAGTACCACGGCAAGAAGGCCTGCTCCCTGGGCACTCTGGGCTGCACTTCCTTTTTCCCGGCCAAGCCCCTGGGCGGCTACGGCGACGGGGGAATGGTCTTTTGCGACGACGAGGGGCTGGACCGCCTGTTGCGCTCGCTGAGGGTGCACGGCCAGGGCGAGGACAAGTACGACAACGTGCGCCTGGGCATCAACGGCCGCCTGGACACCCTCCAGGCAGCGGTGCTCCTGGCCAAGCTGGAGCTGTTACCCGACGAGCTGGCCCAGCGCCAGCAGGTGGCCGGGCGCTACGCCGCGCTGATCGCGGACTCGGGCGCCGCCCTCACCGCGCCCCGGGTGCCCGACGGCTACGTGTCGGCCTGGGCCCAGTACTCGGTGCTGGCCGAGAGCGAGGCGGCCCGGAGCGAGTTCCTTGGCCGTCTGCAGGGCGCGGGCATCCCCAGCGCCGTCTATTATCCCCGGCCGTTGCATCTGCAGACCGCCTTCGCCTACCTGGGCCACCAGCCGGGCGATTTCCCCCACAGCGAGGCGGCGGGCCAACGCATCTTCAGCCTGCCCATGCACCCCTACCTGGCCCTGGAGGACCAGGAAAAGATCGTGGCCGTCCTGGCCGGGGCATAGGCTTTCGCCTCCGGCTTCGCCCGCCGGTCGGAGGTTGGAACAAACCTCCTGAGGAGTAAGGACCATGGCCGCGCTGAGCGTGCGCTTCCTGGGCTCCGGCGACGCCTTCGGCCACGGCGGGCGCCTGCAGGCCTGCATCCTGCTGGAGTGGGCCAACCGCCGGGTGCTTTTGGATTGCGGGGCCACGGCTCTGGTTTCCTTGCAGCGCCACGGGGTGGAGCCGGACTCCATCGACGGCATCCTGATCTCCCATCTGCACGGCGACCACTTCGGCGGGCTGCCCTACTTCATCCTGGACGCCCAGCTTCACTCCAAGCGCACCAGGCCCCTGCCGCTGGCCGGGCCCCGGGGCCTGGCCGCGCGCCTGGAGCAGGCCCTGGAGGTGAACTTCCCCGGCTCCAGCCGGGTCCAGCGCAAGTTCACCACCCCCATCACCGAACTGGCGGCCGGCCCGGCCCGTGATTGGTGCGGAATGTCGGTGCGGGCGGCCGAGGGGCTGCACGCCTCGGGCGCGCCGGCCTTGGCCCTGAGGCTGGAGGCGGCGGGCAAGAGCGTGGCCTACACCGGCGACACCCAGTGGGTGGACGGGCTCATGCCCCTGATGGGCGGAGCGGACCTCCTGATCGCCGAAGCCTATTTTTACGAGCGGCCCATCAAGTATCACCTGAGCGCCGCCGACGTGCTCACCCGCCGCGAGGCGCTGGCCCCGGGGCGCCTGGTGTTCACCCACATGGGTCCGGACATGCTGGCCCACGCAGACGAGTTTCCCGGCGAGACGGCGGACGACGGCCTGACCCTGGTGCTTTAGCGGGTCCGAAACCAGCCGCCAAGGGCATATGCACGGAGGCCGCCTCCGGGGGAGCCCCGGCGGCGGCCTCGCAGGTGCGAACCCGAGTGGGCTAGCCGATGATGCGCTGCACCTCGGCCAGTAGTTCCTCGGGCTCGGGGGGCTTTTCGATGTAGCCCTCGGGCTCGGGCACGCTCTGGCCCTTGAACTGGTCCAGGACCTTTTGGGAGTGCAGGAAGGTTTTGCGGGCCAGGCCGCTGATGATCAGCACCGGCACCGAGGCGTATTCGGGGTTGGTCTTGATGTCGCGGTACATCCTGATGCCGCTCTGTTTGGGCATCATCACGTCCAGGGTGACCAGGTCCGGCTTGGTCTCCTGAAACTTCCGCCAGCCCTGCTCGCCGTTTTCCGCCACCAAGGCCTTGTAGCCGTTGCTGTCCAGCAGGGTGGTGATAAAGGTGCGAACGTCCATCTCGTCGTCCACCACCAAAACTCTCTTGGGCATGCTTTCCCTCCCTGGGCTAAAGGGTGTAGGTGCGTTCGGGGTTGCGGATGGCCATCACGTGGCAGGGGCAGCGCTTGGCCACCTGCTCCACCGTGCTGCCGTAGTGGGTGTCCTCCCTTACGGAGGCGCCCTCCATGCCCATGACCACCAGGTCCACGTCGTTTTCACGCACGTAGCGCAGTATCTCCACGAAGGGGGTGCCCGCCAGCACCACCCAGACCACGTCGATGCCCTCCACCTTGGCCGCGTAGCGGGCCTTGAGGTCCTCGGTGATCTTGGCCAAGAGCTCCGGCGAGGCGTAGGTAACGTCGCCGGGCTCGGCGCCCTCGTCGGTCTCGGTGGGCATGTAGCGCATGGTGGAATGGGGGCAGTGCAAAATGTGCAGCTTGGCCCCGTGGCGGCGCGCCAGATCCACCGCGTGGTGCAGGGCTATCTCCGCGTCCTCGGAGAAGTCGGTGCAGTAGAGAATGTTCTTGTATGCGATCATCGGGTCACCTCCCGTAATTTATCCGTACCTAGTCCGCGTATTTCAGATAGGCCGCGCGCCCGGCGGCGGGCAGCACCAGGCTGAACAGGGCGCCGCGCGTGGGCGAGGTGTTGAACTCCACCCGGCCGTGGTGCTCGCTGGCCGTCTTGTGGGCCACCATGAGCCCCAGGCCGGTGCCCGAGGAGCCCTTGGTGCTGTAGAAGCCCTTGAAGATGTGCTCGATGGCCTCGGGGTCCAGGCCCGCCCCGTTGTCGCGCACCATCAGGCACACCTCCCGCGAGTCGCCCCCGGCGCTGATGACCACCTTGCCGTCGATCATCTCCGAGGCCGCGTCTATGCCGTTGCTCACCAGGTTGAGAAAGGCCTCCAGGATCATGCGGTGGTCGGCCATGGCCAACGGGCCTTCGCCATGGGGCAGCTCGGTCTGGAGGATCACCCCCTTGCTCTCGGCCTCCGAAGCCATGATGCGCGCCGCTTCTTCGAGCAGCTCCTTGAGGGACAGCGGGGCCAGGTCCGGGACCCTGGGTTTGGCGATGGTCATCAGGTCGCCCACCAGGTCCTGCACCCGCCCCAGGTTGCGCTCCAGCATGCGCATGCCCTCGTCGGTGATGGGTTTTTGCGAGCTGGTGATCCCCTGCTCCACCATGTAGATGCCGCCCTTGAGCCCGGCCAGCATGTTTTTCAGCGAATGAACCAGGGCGCTCACCGTCTCGCCCACCGCGGCCAGGCGCTCGGCGGCCACCACCTTGGCCGCGGCCTCGGCCACCCGCCGCTCTAGATCCCTGGTGTAGCCGTGGAGCTGGGCCTTGAGGGTCAGGCGCTCGGCGGCCCGCTTGAGGGCCACCTCCAAGGCCTGCTCGCTCACCGGCTTGGTGACGAAATCGCTGGCCATGAGCTGCAACGAGCGCACCGCCAGGTCCATGTCGCCGTGGCCGGTGATGACGATCACCTCGGTGTCCGGGCTCATGGACTTGATGCGCTTGAGCACCTCTATGCCGTCCAAGCCGGGCATCTTGATGTCGGTGAGCACGATGTCGGGCTTTTGCTCCTCAAAAACCTTGAGGCCCTCGGTGCCGTCGGCGGCGGTGCGCACCGTGTAGCCGTCGGCGCCCAGCGACAGGGCCATCATGCTGCGGATGCCCTCCTCGTCGTCGATGACCAGCAGGCTGGGATAGGGGGGAGGGGGGTGCTCGCTCATGTCTTGGCCTCCTGGCGCAACGGGAAGCCGAGCCGGAAGGTGGCGCCCTGGCCGGGACGGTTGTCCACCTTGATGCCGCCGCCGAAGTCGCGCACGATGCCGTAGGAAATGCTCAGGCCCAGGCCGGTGCCCTTGCCCACCTCCTTGGTGGTGAAAAAGGGCTCGAAGATGCGGTCCAGGTTTGGCGCCGGGATGCCCCCGCCGTTGTCGGACACGGTGACCACCGCCTGCCCTTGGTCCACGAAGCTGGCTATGGCGATGCGCCCCTGCAGCTCGGGCAACTCGCGCCGGCGCTCCTCGATGGCGTCGCGGGCGTTCATGATCAGGTTGATCAACACCTGCTCCAGGCGGTTGGCATCGCCCAGGATCAGCGGCAGGTTGGCGTCGAGGTTGGTTTCCACCTCAATATTATGCACTCTGAGCTGTTGGCCCAACAAACCCAAAACGCCCTGGATGGGCTGATTCAGGGACACGTTCTCGGTCCTGACCTCGTGCTTGCGCCCGAATTCGCGCAAATGATCGATGATACGCCGGGCCCGCTCCACCTGTTGGGTCATTTCCCGGGCCACCTGCATGAGCTGCTCAGGGGTGGGGTTTTGTCCCCGGGAGAGCAGCTTGCTCAAAAAGCCCGAGCCGGCGGCGATGACGGTCAGCGGCTGGTTGAGTTCGTGGGCCACCCCGGCGCTCATCTCGCCCAGGGTGGCCATCTTGGCCGCCTGGATGAGCTGCTGCTCGGTTTGCAGGCGCTCGGTCATGTCCGAGGTGGTGGCGATCACCGCCTTGCGGCCCATGTGCTCGCCGTAGCTGGCCCTGAGGTTGACGAAAAACACCTCGCCCCCGGCCCGCTGCTGGCGCACCGTGGAGAGGAAGGCCCCCTTGAGGGACAGGAAGTTGCGCACCTGGGCGCGGTCGGAGGCGGGGGTGAGGTCCAAAAAGGAGCGGCCGATGAGCTGGGGCAGGGGATAGCCGTATTCGTCGGCCGCGCGGTTGTTGGCGTCCAGTATCTCCATGGTGGCGTCGTCGAAGACGAAGATGGGGTTGGGGTCGTTGTCGAAAAACAGGCGGTACTTTTCCTCGGAGCGCTTGAGCTCCTCCTTCAGGCGCACCACGTCGGTGATGTCGGTGGCCATTTCCATCACCGCCAGGATCTCCCCCTCCCGGTCGGTGATGGGCGAGGTCAGGTTGAGGAAATAGCGGGGGGTGCCGTCGGCCCCGATCACCTTTTCCTCGGCGCTGTGCACCCGGCCGTCGGCCAGGGTCTTGGCCACCGCGCAGTTGGGGCAGCGCGAGTCGCGGCCCTTGTAGGCCTGGTAGCAGTGGTGCCCCACGCTGTGGCCGAAGTCCTTCTCGAAGCGCTTGTTGTGGGCCACCAGGATGAAGTCCGCGTCCTGCACGCTGATGTAGCAGGGCACCTCCTCGAACAGGCGCTGGTATTGCAGGCGGCCGCACTCCAGGTCGTCGGTCTTTTCCTTGATGCCCCGGCGCATGAGGTCGAAGGCCTCGGCCACCGCGCCGATCTCGTCCTTGGTGCGGGGCACTATGGGCTGGTCGTAGTCGCCGGCGGTGATGCGCCGGGTGGCCCCCAACAGGCTGGTCAGGGGGCGGTTGACGAACAGGAAGGTGAACACCGCCACCACCGCGCAGATCACCGCCGAGAGAACCGCCGCGTAGAAAACCACCTGGCGGGTGGTGGAGGCCACCTCCCGGTCCACCTGGCCCAGGGACAGGGCCACGTCCAGGACCCCCAGCACCTTTTGTTCCGGCGGGTGCACGTGGCAGGGGTCGGTGTAGCAGGCGGGTTCGGTGTAGATGGGGTTGACCACCCCCAGCACCCGGTGGCCCGGCTCCGTGGCGTTGCCGGCCAGGCTGAAGATGCGGCTGCGCTCGGCGATGGCCAGGCGCTCCAAGGGGCGGTCCTTGAAGTGGCAGCCGAAGCAGGCCTCGCTCTCCATGTCCACCATGCGGCCGATCTCCCCGGCCCGGCTGCTGAACATGATGCGGCCCTTTTTGTTGAGCACCCGGATCGACTCCACCCCCGGCTGGCGGCCCATGGCCTCGATCACCTGATGCAGGCTTTGGCGCTGGTCCTTGAGCATGTCGTAGCGGGTGGCCCGCTTTACCGTGTCGCTGAACCAGTTGCCGGCCTGGCGCATCCTCTCGATGGAGCTTCTCTCCTGCTGGCGCACCGCCCAGTAGGCCGAGGCGGTGGTCAACACCAAAAGGCTCACTCCCACCCAGACCGTCAATTTGAAGGCCAGGCGGTTGGTCAGCTTGATTTGGTGCCGGGGCAGAGAAGCCATCTTGCCTATCCCGAGTTAGTCAGGTGGTTCACTGTGGTGAAGCACAACTCGCGCCAAACGGCCCAAAAATTATATATCAATAATATGCGTGGGTTAAATCACTAAGTTGTTTTGGGGGGGTTTTGAGGTGTTGCGCCGCGGCGCAACAGTGGCGCAACGTTTCGGCTCGTGGTCCGGCTTGCGGCCCCAATTGTCGGCTTATAATGGTGTTGCGCCTGCTGCAACAGTATCGTTGCGGCTATGCAACGCTCGGCTCAGGGCTTGGCGATGTCCAGGCGCTTCATGCGCCGCCACAGGGTGGTGCGGTTGATGCCCAGCTCCGCCGCGGCCTGGGTCTGGTTCCAGTTGTGGCGCTCAAGAAGCTGAAACAGCTCATCTTTTTCCCGGTGGGTCTCTTCGGGTGCCAGGCAGGCGGCCTCCCGATCCAGATCCTTGGGCAGATGGTGCAGCTTGATCACGTCGCCCCGGCACAACAGGCAGGCGTGCTCCAAGATGTTCTCCAGCTCGCGCACGTTGCCCGGATAGTCGTGGTTGAGCAGCACGTTGAGGGCCTCGGGCGAAAAGCGGCAGATGTAGGTGCCGTTCTCCACGTTTTTGCGCTGGATGAATTTGCGGATGAACAGGGGGACGTCCTCGCGGCGCTCCCTGAGCGGGGGCACGGTGACTTTGATCACGTTGAGGCGATAATAGAGGTCCTCGCGGAACAGGCCCTTTTCCACCTGGCGGTGCAGGGGCTTGTTGCTGGCGGCCAGGATGCGCACGTCCACCTTGGTGACCGCGCGGGCCCCCAGGGGGAAGAACTCCTGCTCCTCTAACACCCGAAGCAGCTTGGCCTGCAGGGCCAGGGGCAGCTCGCTGATCTCGTCCAGGAACAGGCTGCCCCCGTCGGCCAGCTGGAAACGGCCCGGCTTGTCGCGCTCGGCCCCGGTAAAGGCCCCCTTGGCATAGCCGAACAGCTCGCTTTCCAAGAGGTTTTCCGGCAGGGCCGCGCAGTTGACCTTGATGAGCGGCTTGGAGGCCCGGGGGCTGTTGTAGTGGACGAGCTGGGCCAGGAGGTCCTTGCCCGTGCCGGTGTTGCCCTCAAAGAGCACGGTCACCTTGCTGGGCGCGGCCACCTTGAGGGTGTCGAAGATGCGCCGCACTCCGGGGCTCTCGCCGATGAAGTCCTCCCAGCGGCGTCCCTCCTGCTCCTGGTGGGCCAGTTGGCCGCCCAGGTGCAGGCTCTGCAGGGTCTCCACCCCGCCCACGACGTCCCCGTCCTCATTGAAAAGCGGCGCGGCGCACACCCGGACCGGCACCACCGAGCGGCCGCGCTGGCGGATGAACACCGCCTCCAGCCCCTCCTGCTCCTCGCCGTTTTCCATGGCCCTGAGCACCGGGCAATACTCGTCGCACAGGGTGGACTGGAGCACCTCGCCGCACAGGCGGCCCAGGGCCTGCTCCCGGCTCACCCCGGTGATCTGCTCCGCGGCGCGGTTGAAATAGGTCACCCGGCCGTGGCGGTCCATGGCCAAAACCCCCAGGGAGATGGATTCCAGGATCAGGTTAAGCCGGGTGGGTAGCATGCGCCTCTCGCGAGCCGGTGTTCTTCAACGATCGGTAAATTAGTTAATTTTTAATGATGACAAGATGTTTCCTTACCCAGCCCCGGGCGGGCTGTCAAGAAAATTGCTATACCCTACTTGAGTACTTGCCTCTGGCGCAACCGTTGAGCTACAGTAATCCGGTCGAAATAGCAGGCGTAGCACTCTTTACGGCAAGCGAGGAGCGCACGTGACGCCAGATCGTACTTGCAAGCGGTGTTCGGTGGCCAGGGTCAACGCTCTGGTGAGAGCGTACCAAAAAGCCCAGGAGGGCGATTCGTCCACCCTGGGCCGCTTGAAGGAACTGGCCAACCTGGTCCAGGGCCGGGGGTTGCATCAGGCGAGAGGCCTGTTGACCCCAGGCCACCGGGACAAGGAACTGCGGGCCATCTGCTGGAACATTTCTTCCTTTTTGGAGGACAGCGAGGTGGAGCGCATCCTGGGCCAGAAGGTTTAGCCGGCCGTCTTTCCTACCATTATCCTTGATTAAAACGCCTATTGGTGTAGTCTGTCCTGGTGCAGTGCGCAGGAGAAGGCATGCCCTCCGGTGAACCAGAATTCCAGGTTATGAGCGGCGAGGCGGTGGTGGCCGTGGACGGCGCCCACCGCATAATGGGGGCCAACCGCGCCGCCCTGCAGCTCATGGCCGGTGAGATGGCCGTGGGCGAGGTGCTGGGACTGTCGGGCTTTTTAGAGGGCCCGGACCTGGCCCTGGCCCAGAGCGCCCTGGACGCGGCCCTGGGCCGAGGCGAACCGTCCCACCAGATCCAGGCCCAGGCCCGCGACGCCGCCGGGCAGGAGTTCACCTGTGAATACTCCATCAATCCCCTCTTCGGCCCCGGCCGCCAGGTGGTGGGGGCCATGATCAACCTGCGCGACCTGGACTTCGCCCCCCTGAGCAGCGGCCGCCTGGAGCCGGGGGAGTCCCTGCCCCGCATGCCGCGGCTGGGCTACCAGTCGCTGGTGGATAACCTGGCCGAGGGGATCTTCACCATCAACACCCGCTGGCGCATCACCTCCTTCAACCAGAAGGCCGAGGAGATAACCGGCTACCGCAGCTCCGAGGTTTTGGGCCGCTATTGCTGGGACATCTTCCGCTCCGACCTGTGCGGCGCGGGCTGCCCCCTGCGCACCACCTTGGAGACCGGGGTGACCCGCATGGACCAGGACGTGCGCATGCTGGGCAAGGGGGGCAAGCGCCTGGGGGTCTTGGTAAACACCAGCGTGGTGCGCGACCGGGCGGGCTCGGTGGTGGGCGCGGTGGAGAGCTTTAGGCCCCTGGCCGGGCTGGACAGGAACCTGCTGCCCGAGACGGGCTCCAGCTTCAGCGACATCGTGGGGGCCAGCGAGCCCATGCGGCGGCTGTTCAACATGCTGCCCGACGTGGCGGTGAGCGGGGCCAACGTGCTCTTGCAGGGCGAGAGCGGCACCGGCAAGGAGCTGTTCGCCCGGGCCCTGCACCACCACTCCGCCCGGCGCGAGGGCCCCTTCGTGGCCGTGAACTGCTCGGCCCTGGCCGAGAGCCTGCTGGAGAGCGAGCTGTTCGGCCACGAAAAGGCGGCCTTCACCGGGGCGGTGCGCTCCAAGGTGGGGCGCTTCGAGCTGGCCAAGGGCGGCACCATCTTCCTGGACGAGATCGGCGAGCTCAAGCCGGAGCTGCAGGTCAAGCTGCTCAGGGTCTTGGAGCAGCGGGTCTTCGAGCGGGTGGGCGGCACCCGGCTCATCCCCATGGACGCGCGCATCATCGCGGCCACCAACCGCGACCTGGCCGAGGCCATGGCCCAGGGCGTCTTTCGGGAGGATCTCTTCTACCGCCTGCGCACCGTGCCCCTGACCCTGCCGCCCCTGAGGCAGCGCAAGGACGACATCCCCATGCTGGTGGGCCATTTCATCAAGCAGCTCAACCAGCGCTACGCCAAGCAGGTGCGCTCCGTGGACCCCAAGGTGATGCGCATGTTCATGAACTACGACTGGCCGGGCAACGTGCGCGAGCTGGAGCGGGTCATGGAGCACGCCTACGTCTTCGTGAAAGGCCCCGTGATCCTGCCCGCCTATCTTCCGGCGCTCAGCGAGTTCTGGCACGAGCGGGGCGCGGCGGCGGCTGGCGGCCAGGCCCCGGCGGAGGCGGCGGAGGGCCCCAGGGACGACGAGCGCCGGGCCATCCTGGAGGCCCTGGAGCAGAGCGGCGGCCGCCGCCAAAAGGCGGCCGAGCTGTTGGGCATGAGCCGCACCTCCCTGTGGCGGCGCATGAAGGAGCTGGGCCTGAGCTAGCCCGCCTAAGGTTTCTCGTAAGTAATGCGGTAGATTGCCCCGGCCCGGTCGTCGCTGACCAACAGGGCGCCGGTGCGGTCCACCAGCACGTCCACCGGGCGGCCCCAGGCGCTGGCCCCCCCCAGCCATCCCGTGGCAAAGGGCTGGTAATCCACCGCCTTATCGCCTTCCAGACGCACCAGACTCACCCTGTAGCCGATGGGCTTGCTGCGGTTCCAGGAGCCGTGCTCGGCGATGAACACGGCCCCCCGAAAGGCCGGCGGGAACATCTCGCCGGTGTAAAAGCGCATGCCCAGAGCGGCCACGTGGGCGGGCAGCTTGCGAGCGGCCGGGGCGAAGCGGGCGCAACCCCGATCCTGGTTCAGCTCCGGGTCGGGCACCCCGGCGTGGCAATAGGGGAAGCCGAAATCCAGCCCCGGCCGGGGGGCCCGGTGCAGGCTGTCCGGGGGCTCGTCGTCGCCCATCCAATCGCGGTCGTTGTTGGTGAACCACAGCACCCCGCTGCCGGGCCGCCAGTCCAGGCCCACCGAGTTGCGGATGCCCCGGGCGAACACCTCGTAGCCGCCCTGGTCATCCATGCGGATGATGCTGGAAAAGGGGTCCGGGGCCTCGCACACGTTGCAGGGAGCCCCCACCGCGATGTAGAGCAGGCCGTCGGGACCGAAGGCGGCGTAGCGCCAGCCGTGGTGGGAGTCGCCTGGCAATTGGTCGGTAATCAGCACCGGGGCCGGGGGCGCGTCCAGGTTGTCCTCAATTTTCGGTAGGTTGTACACCTTGTCCACCGCCGCGACGTACAGGTCGCCGTCCCTGAGGGCCACCCCGTTGGGCTGGCGCAGGCCCTGGGCCAGGGTGAGCACCTCACCCGCCCGGCCCAGCCCGCCTTCGCGCACCGCGAACACCTTGTCCCCGCGAGTGCCCACGATCAGCGTGCCCTTGGGGCCCAGCGCCAGGGAGCGCGCCCGGGCACCCTGGCGTGCAGGCTTATGGCGAAGCCGGGGGGCAGCTTGATCTGCTCCAGGGGCAGGCCCTCGCCCCAGGTGGGGGCGGGGGGCACGGGAGCCAGGCCCATGAACCAGCCCGCTACCAGCCCGAGGGGAACCAACAGCAGCAAAAACAGCCATTTTCCGCGTCCACGCAAAGTTGTCCTCCTTGCCGGCGTCCTAATCAAACATTATGGCACAGGCGACCGGCCCGACGAAAAAACGGCCCGGTCCGGGGCTGAAACGTTTCGCAATGTTTCATATGTTTCATTAAATCGTTTCAAATGGTTTATTTATGTGCTATATCGCTATGATAAGCGGTGTGAACCCCGCCGGAACACGCCCGTTCCCGGCGGGTTGAAACAATTTTTTGTTTCCCCGGTCCGGCCCTGTGGAGGAATATTTGGCGAAAGCGCAGTCAATTCAGCCTATTGACCGTTATGGCCCGACTATTGCTTTTCAAAAGGCCAAGGAAAGCTCCGCGGCATGACCGCGTTTCAGTTAATGAGGAGGAAATCGTGGCTCAAACAGCGATAGACATCGATATCGACGAAATCATAGAGCGCTACCCCGGCAAACCGGAATACCTGATCTTCCTGTTGCAGGATATCCAGGCCGCCTTCAACTACATCTCGCCCGAGGCCCTCACCCTGGTCTGCGACCATACCGGGGTGCCGGAGTCCCAGGCCTACGCGGTGGCCACTTTTTATAATTCCTTCAGCCTGGAGCCCAAGGGCGAAAACATCGTCCACGTGTGCCTGGGTACCGCCTGCCACCTCAAGGGCAGCGGGCTCATCGCCGAGAACCTGATGCGCAAGCTGGGCCTGGACGGCCCCGGCACCACCGAGGACCTCAAGTACACCGTGGAGACGGTCAACTGTCTGGGCGCCTGCGCCCTGGCCCCGGTGGCGGTGGTGAACGGCGAATACCAGCCCAAGGTGACCTCGCCCAAGCTGATGAAGACCGTGCAAAAGCTCGGCGACGAGTAAGGAGTGGATGGCATGCAAGCTACGGCAAAGGACACCACTGAGCTGAGGCTGGGCTCCCTGGAGGAGTTGGAGAAGTTGCGCGGCGAGCTGCGGGCGGCCGAAGACCCCGACCAGACCAGGATCATCGTCTGCCACGGCACCGGCTGCGTGGCCAACGGCAGCCCCGGCGTGACCCAGGCCCTCAAGGACGCCCTGGCCGCCGCCGGCGAGCAGGTGGAGGTGATGCCCGGCATCAAGACCACCGGCTGCCACGGCTTCTGCTCCCGCGGCCCCCTGGTCATCATAAAGCCCAAGAACATCTTCTATCAGCAGGTAAAGCCCGCCGACGCCGAGGAGATCGTGCAGCAGACGATCGTCAAGGGTGAAACGGTGGAGCGTCTGCTCTACAAGCTGCCCCAGAGCGGCGAGGCCGTGGAGACCACCGAGGATATCCCCTTCTACGCGGGCCAAGAGCGGGTGGTGCTCAAGAACATCGGCCAGATCGACCCCACCAAGATCGACGACGCCATCCGGGCCGGGGCCTACGCCGGCGCGGCCAAGGCCTTGACCACCATGGAGCCCCAACAGGTCATCGACGAGGTGATCAAATCCGGCCTGAGGGGCCGGGGCGGCGCGGGCTTCCCCACCGGCGTCAAGTGGAACCTGGCCGCCAAGCACCAGGGCGGGCAAAAGTACGTGCTGTGCAACGCCGACGAAGGCGACCCCGGGGCCTTCATGGACCGCTCCGTGATGGAGGGCGACCCCCACGCGGTGGTGGAAGGCATGATCATCGGCGGCTACGCCATCGGGGCCGACACCGGTTACGTGTACGTGCGCGCCGAATACCCCCTGGCCATCAAGCACCTGGAAAAGGCGCTGGCCGACGCCCGGGCCCTCGGCCTGCTGGGCGAGAACATCCTGGGCAGCGGCTTCAACTTCGACATCCGCATCAACCGCGGCGCGGGCGCCTTTGTCTGCGGCGAGGAAACCGCCCTCATGCGCTCGGTGGAGGGCAAGGTGGGCGAGCCGGTGCCCCGGCCTCCCTATCCCTCCGACAAGGGCCTGTTCGGCAAGCCCTCCGTGCTCAACAACGTGGAGACCTGGGCCAACGTCAGCCGCATCCTGGACCGGGGCGCGGATTGGTTCGCTTCCCTGGGCACCGAGAAGTCCAAGGGCACCAAGGTCTTCGCCCTGGTGGGCAAGGTCAACAACGTGGGCCTGGTGGAAGTGCCCATGGGCATCAAGCTGAAGGATATCGTCATGACCATCGGCGGCGGGGTGCCCGGCTCCGACCGCTTCAAGGCGGTGCAGACCGGCGGCCCCTCCGGCGGCTGCCTGCCCTGGGAAGACGCCGAGTTGCCGGTGGACTTCGACTCGCTTATCGCCGCGGGCTCCATGATGGGCTCCGGCGGCATGATCGTCATGGACGACCGCGACTGCATGGTGGACGTGGCCAAGTACTTCCTGGGCTTTTTGGAGGAGGAATCCTGCGGCAAGTGCTTCCCCTGCCGCCTGGGGGTGCCCCGCCTGCGCGAGACCCTCAATCGCTTCTCCAAGGGCGAGGGCACGATCGAGGACATCGACGACCTCTACAGCATGGCCGAGGCCATCAAGGCCGGCTCCCTGTGCGCCCTGGGCGGCACGGCGCCCAACGCGGTGCTCAGCACCCTGCGCTACTTCCGCGACGAGTACGAGGCCCACATCCTGGAGCACCGCTGCCCGGCCGGCGTTTGCAAGGACCTTATCACCTACAGCATCGACCCCGAGGCCTGCACCGGCTGCCACGCCTGCTTCCGGGCCTGCCCCCAGAACGCGGTCAGCGGCGAGAAGAAAAAGCCGCACACCATCGACGAGAGCTTGTGCATCCGCTGCGGCATGTGCCTGGAGTCCTGCAAGTTCGGCGCGGTCCAAGTCCAATAGGCCTTTAGCCCATATTTGGGAGTCTGCATAATGTTGAGTTTGACCATAGACGGAAAGAAAGTCGAAGCCGAGGCCGGTTGGACGCTACTGGACACGGCGCGCCAATACGGCATCGAAATACCCACCCTGTGCTACCACGAGGCCGTGGAGCCCTTCGGGGCCTGCCGGCTGTGCGTGGTGGAGCTCAGGCAGGGCAACGCCTCGCGCCTGGTGGCCTCCTGCGTGTATCCGGCCGAAGAGGGCCTGGAGGTGCACACCGCCAGCGAGAAGGTGAACAACGTACGCCGCTGGATTCTGGAGATGCTCATGTCCGAGTGTCCGGCCAGCCAAGAAATAAAGGAAATGGCCGCCCAGTACGGGGTGGAGACCACTCGCTTCGAGATCAATGACCCGGAGCAGGAGTGCATTCTCTGCGGGCTGTGCGTGCGGGCCTGCGCCCAGGTGGTGGGGGCCAACGCCATCAGCACCGTGGGACGCGGCGCGCAAAAGGAAATCGGTTCCCCCTACCTGGTTCCAGGCGATGCCTGCGTGGCCTGCGGCACCTGCGTGACCGTGTGCCCCACCGGAGCCATGAGGGCTCGCTTCGAACGGGTGCGCGGGGTTCCCTCCGTGGTCATGGCCCGGTCGGTCAAGTGATAGTGAAGGAGGATAGACATGGCTAACCAAAGCAAGATAGGCGTCTTCCTCTGCGAGTGCGGCCGCCGCATCGCCCCCCTGGTGGAGTTGGATACGCTGAAGAAGCAGCTGGAAGGCGACCCCCTGATCAGCTACGTGGGCGTGGAGCCCTTCTCCTGCCTGGCTCCGGGCATGGCCGACATCAAGGCGGCCGTGGCCGAGCACGGCCTGGACCGGGTGGTGGTGGCCGGCTGCGAGGCCCGGGTGATGCTCAGCAAGTTCGAGCACGAGCTGGAGGGCAGCGGCCTGGAGGCGGGCCAGATCGACATCGTCAACCTCAGGGGCCACGTGGCCCAGGTCAGCGATCTGAGCCCCGAGGAGAAGGCGGTCAAGGGCTTCAAGCTCATCAAGGCCGTGGCCGCGGGCCTGGAGGCCCTGGCCCCCTCGCCCCTGGAAAAGGTGGAGTTCAACGGCCCGGTGATGATCCTGGGCGGAGGCATCGCCACCTACAGCGCGGCCCAGGAGCTGTCGCGCCGGGGCATCGAGTGCATCGCCGCGGTGGCCACCGACGAGTGGGAAGACGAGATCCGCATGCTGCACGAGCACTACCCCGGCGAGCGCCACTACTACGACCGCCTGGAGGCGATCATGCGGGAGGTGGACTCCAGCCCCCTGGTGCGCCGCATCACCGTGGGCGAGCTTACCTCCATGACCGGGCGCACCGGCGACTATCACGTCACCTTCAGCGACCCCATGGGCGGTCCGCCCCGGGTGTACGAGGTGGGGGCCATCATCGCCGCGCTGGACGGACAGATGCTCAACCAGGGCAGCAACTTCGGCCATGACGGCCGCAACGTGATCTGCCACACCGAGGCCGAGGAGATGCTCTGGACCCTGGGCGCCCCCGAGGGCAAGGTGCTGTTCTGGCTCAACGACTACGAGGCCGGCCACCCCGAGTATTCCTACCTCTCCAGCCGGGCGGCCTGGTCCATGGCCCGCTACATGCGCGAGAGCTCGCCGCTCACCGAGGTGACCATCCTCTACAACCATCAGATGTCCGTGCCCCTGTCCGCCGGCGAGCGGGCGGCCAGCCGCAAGCTGGGCATCGCCTGGCTGCCCTACGACGGCGCGCTTAGGCCCACGGTGCAGGCGGGCTTCGTCACCTACTGCGACCCCGTTAGCCACCTGGAGCAGGAGATGGCTTGGGACAAGCTGATCCTCAGCCCCCGGCGCAGCGTGGGCCACGAGGCCACCAAGGTGGCCCATATCCTGGGCCTGGAACACGAGGAGGGCACCTTCTTGGAGGAGCCCAAGCAGCGGGTGCGCCCGGAGCAGGTGGGACGCGACGAGGCCTATCTGGCGGGCAGCGCCCGCTACCCCTGCGACCTGCACGAGTCCCTGCGCCAGGGCCGCCGGGCGGCCACCAAGACCGCCGAGATCGTGGCCAAGGCCGAGGCGGGCGAGCTTTTCGCCCCGCGCATGGTCTGCGTGGTGGACCAGAGCAAGTGCATCGGTTGCGGCCTGTGCAAGGAAATCTGCGACTGCGGAGGCATCGAGCCGGTGGAAGGCCCCGGCGGCAACATCCCCCGCCATGTGGACCCCATGGTCTGCACCGGCGGCGGCACCTGCGCGGCGGCTTGCCCCTACCACGCCCTGACCATTCAGAACAACACCACCACCCAGCGCGAAGCCAGGGTCAGCACCCTGGCCAACGCCCTGGCCCCCGACGAGGTGGTGGCCTTCGGCTGCGCCTGGGGCGGTCTGGCCGCGGCCGACAACGCCGGGGTCAAGGGCATGACCTACGATCCGCGTCTGTACATGCTCCGGGTAAGCTGCATCGGCCAGTTGGATCCATCGGTGTTGGCCCGCGCCTTCCTGGAGGGCGCCAACAGCCTGCTACTCATCGGCTGCCCCCCCGAGGACTGCCACCACTCCTTCGGCCTGGACCACACCTGGAGCCGGGTCAACCTGATGAAGAAGCTGTTGTCCCTGTGCGGCTTCGACCGCCGGCGCATCGCCTTGGCCCATGCCGACCTGAACCGGCCCGAGGAGTACATCCAGACCGTTAACAGCTTCATCGCGGCCATGGCCGAGCTGGGGCCCATCGAGCGCACCCCGGAAAACCAGGAGAAGCTGGCCGGGCTCTACGCCACGGTGAACAGCCCCCGGGTCCGCTGGGTGCTGGGCGCCACCCTGCGGCGCCCCTGGGAAGATGTCTATCCCGGCAACCAGCGCAACGCCCTGGCCTTTGACCGCGACATGATGGGCGTGGTCAGCGAGGAGTTCATCAAGGCGCGGGTGGCCAACCTGCTCAAGGAGCAGGCGCGGCCCTTCCAACTGCGCGAGCTGGCCGCCGCCCTGCACACGGACGAGAAGCCCCTCATGGAAAGCCTGCGCGAGATGGTGGGCGAGGGGGTCGTCGGCCGCATGCACAAGGACGGCGTGGCCCACTACGTCATGCGCTAGAGCCAAGCAACCCACACCAGGGCGGCGGTCCTCCGGGGCCGCCGCCCTTTTTGGTGCCTCGAGTTTGGGCTGGACGCTTTATTTCGTATAATTCGAAGAGGTCGGCCGTTAAAGGAAAAATCATTGTGGTTTATGCAGCCGTTTATAAAAAGAGAGTTACCCTGTAATAGGAAATGCGACGCGGTTTGAAGTCCGGCACAGCCAGCCGCCGGCAAACAAGGCGTCTGGCGAGCGAGGACCGCAGGCGTAGCCAATGCTACGTCGAGGTCCGAGCGCAGCCAGCAACACCGTATGCCGGTGGCTGGCGCAGCCGGTCGTCACGGATGAAACAAACGATCTGGACGGATACATGCCATGAAACCCAAAGTACTGGTAACCCGCGGCCTGCCCGAGCCGGTCATGGAATTTCTGCGGGAGAATTTCCAGCTGAGCGTCAACCCCCGCGAGCGGGCCTTTACCCGCGAGGAGTTCCTGGCCGCCGCCAGGGGCATGGAGGGCATCCTGCCTCTACTCACCGAGCGCATCGACGGCGAGGCCCTGGACGCCGCCGGGCCGGGGCTAAAAATCGTGGCCAACTACGCGGTGGGCTACAACAACATCGACCTGGACGCGGCCACGGCGCGGGGAGTGGCGGTAAGCAACACCCCCGGGGTGCTCACCGACACCACCGCCGATTTGGCCATGGCCCTGATCCTGGCCGTGGCCCGGCGGGTGCCCGAGGGCGACCGTCTCTGCCGCACCGGCGGCTTTCCCGGCTGGAGCCCCCAGTTCATGCTGGGCGCGGACGTGCACCACAAGACCCTGGGGCTGGTCGGCCTGGGCCGGGTGGGCCGGGCGGTGGCCAGGCGTGCGGCGGGATTCGACATGGAGCTGATCTACGCCCCCCATGGGGCTTGCCCGGCGGGCGGGGTGGACCCCGAAAGCGGGGCCCGGTGCCTGCCCCTGGCCGAGGTGCTGGCCCGGGCCGATTTTCTGAGCCTGCACGTGCCGCTCACCCCCGAGACCCGCCATTTGCTGGGCGCGGCCGAACTGGCCCTGATGAAACCCGGCGCCTTTTTGATCAACACCGCCCGGGGCGAGGTGGTGGACGAGGCGGCCCTGGCCCGGGCCCTGGCCTCCGGCCGCCTGGGCGGGGCGGGCCTGGACGTGTATGAGAACGAGCCCCGGGTGCATCCGGGGCTGGTGAGTCTGGACAACGTGGTGCTCCTGCCCCACGTGGGCAGCGCCACCGTGGAGACCAGGGTGGCCATGGGCAAAAAGGCGGCGGACAATCTCGTCGCCCTGCTCTTGCGCGGCCAGAGGCCGCCCGACTGCCTCAACCCGGAGGTCCTGGGCTGAGGGGCTCTACTTCTTTTTCATCGCCTCGAAACGCTCCTGCCGTTGCTTGTCGGCCTGGAGGTAGGCCACGTAGTACTTGTAGATGTTGCCCACGTACTGCACGGTTTCGCGCCCGATGACCTTGGCCGCGACCACCTCCACGTTATGGAACCAGACGTTGGGGTCCAGCTCCATCTTGGCCGCCCGTTGGCGCAGATTGGCCACCTTGCCCGGACCTGCGTTGTAGGAGGCAAAGGTGAACAGCACCTTGTTCAGCTGGTCCATCTTGGGGTCGTCCTTGAAGTAGCGGTCGAAGATCCAGCGAAGGTACTTGGTGCCCGCGTGGATGTTGTTCTCCAGCTTCTTGTATTGAGCGATGGATACCGGCGGATTGGCGGCGGTCTTGGGCATTATCTGCATCACCCCCACCGCGCCCACGTGGCTCACCTTCTCGTTGTCCAGGCCGGATTCCTGAAAAGCCAGGGCGGTGAGCATCAACCAGTCGAAGCCGTACTGGGAGGCGTATTTCTGGAAAAACTTGGTGGTGCGGTTGAAACGCTGGATGTTCTCTTCGTTCAGGGCCTCCCGGGCCCACTTGGTGTCCTGGTAGTAGCGCTTGGTCAAGATGTTGCCCATCAGGGTGCCTTGCTTGTGGGTCTTCACAAAGGCGTTGATGGATTTCACCAGCTTGGGGCTGTTTTTGCGCACCGCCCAGGCGATGCGGCCGCCGGTGCGCACGGCCAGTTGGTGGTGCACCTGGATTTTCTTGAATATCTTGGCCCAAAAATCGGCCAGGTGGCTGTCGGCGATGGTGATGGGCACCAGGCCGGCGTTGGCCATTTCCAGGATGTCCTCGGTCTCCAGGTTTTCGTCGGCAAACTCGATTTTTACCGGTTTGAGCTTCTTTTTCTTCAGAGCGGCGTTGAGCTTGATCAGGCTCCCGTAATAGCTGCTGGACTTGCGCACATACACCGCCCGGCCGGACAGGTCGTCCAGGCTCTTGAGGGCCGGGGCGCCGGGGCCGGTCACCACCACCTCCTTCACGTTGTCGGCGAAGGGGGCGCAAAATTCCACCTCCTTGCGCCGGTAGGAGGTGATGGTCAGGTTGGCGGCGGCGATGTCTCCCTTGCCCTGGATCAGGTAAGGAATCAACTTGTCCCTGGCCACGGGGATGATGATTACGTGAACCCTGAGATGCTTCTGCCTCTTGCCCCTCTTGGCCAGCTCCTTGTTGAGCTCATCTTGGTACATCTGGAGGGCTTCGTAGGTGACCCCGCGCTCCCGGCCCCCGTCCAGAAAATAGTTGGTTTTGTTGTAGGCCACCAGGGCGCGGATGGCCCGCTCCTTTATCATGCTGGGCAGGTCGCCGGTCCGGGGTCGTTTTATCTGCTGGATGAATTCCTCGGATAGGGCTTCATCCGTATTGGCGTGCGCCGGGGGGCACCACGGCAGGCAAGCGAGGGCGATGAGCATGCCCGAGAGGCAGGCTATGGATCTTTTCAAAAGTTTTCCCAAGTTGCCTTCTCCAGCTGGTGGGTCCGCGGAAATCCTCTATTGAGCATAAGGCTCCCTAGCCCGTTCGCCTCATACCTCACCGTATGTATCATCAAAGCGTCACAATTGTCCAACCACGGGGCGGCCGCAATATCGGCGCCGCGGCGGTGGTGCAAAAGTTCCCTTGTCTGCTGGCTGTAATATGGGTTACAAATGATAACGATTACATTGTAGCCGTCCGCACCTCCAACCGAAGTCTTGGGAGATTTATTAGGTGGCTGTTTGCCTGTCATCCGGAGAGCGTGCATGAATACCCTAAAAAGGTTGGCTAACGGCATAGACAGGATTAACCAGGCGGTAGGCCGCTTTGTCTCCTGGATCACCGCCCTGCTGGTGCTGGTGGTCTTCGCCGACGTGGTTATGCGCTACGTGTTCCAGATCAGCTTCGTGTTCACCCAGGAATTGGAGTGGCACCTGTTCGCCTTCATCTTCCTGATGGGCGCGGGCTACACCCTACTGCACGACGGACACGTGCGGGTGGACATCATCTACCAAAAGCTGGGGCCCAAGGCCCAGGCCTGGATCAACTTCCTGGGCTGCCTGCTGTTCCTCTTCCCCGGCTGCTTCCTCATCATCTACACCTCCTGGGGTTTCGTGGAAAACTCCTTTGCCATCATGGAGGGGTCGCCGGACCCCGGCGGCATCCCCCTGCGCTTCATCCTCAAGAGCATGATCCCCTTGGGTTTCGTCCTGGTGTGGTTGCAGGGCATCAGCCTTTTCATCAACAGCTTCCTGGTCATCACCGGCCGCCAAGAGACCAATAGGGAGGCCGCCTGATGTTTGAGGAGTACATGGCGGGCTGGATGTTCCTGGCCTTGACCATCTGGTTGATGGCGGGCTTCCCGGTCACCTTCACCCTCATGGGCACCGCCCTTTGCTTCGGCCTCATCGGCTCGGGGTTCGACTTCTTCAACCTGCTGCCCATGCGCATCTGGGGAGTGATGAACAACGTGGTGCTCATCGCGGTGCCCCTGTTCATTTTCATGGGGGTCACCCTGGAGCGCTCGGGCCTGGCCGAGGAGTTATTGGACACCATGGGCCGCCTGTTCGGGCGCATGCGCGGCGGCCTGGCCATCTCGGTGGTGGTGGTGGGGGCCCTGTTGGGCGCTTCCACGGGCATCGTGGGGGCCACGGTGGTGACCATGGGCCTGTTGGCCGTGCCCACCATGCTTCGGCGCAACTACCAGAAAGAACTGGCCTGCGGCACGGTGGCCGCCTCGGGCACCCTGGGCCAGATCATCCCGCCCTCTATCGTGTTGGTGCTTTTGGGCACCATCGTGCAGGTGCCGGTGGGCGACCTGTTCATGGCCGCCATCTTCCCCGGCCTGATTCTGGTGGCCCTGTACATCATCTACATCATCGTGATCACCATGATCAGGAAGGACATCGCCCCGCCCATTCCCCGGGACGAAGAGATGGACGGCCTGAGCCGCACCCAGTTCTTCATGCGGGTGGCCAAGGCCCTGTTCCCGCCCCTGTTTTTGATCGTGGCGGTGCTGGGTTCCATCTTCGCCGGGGTGGCCTCGCCCACCGAGGCGGCGGCGGTGGGCAGCGTGGGCGCGGTGCTCTTGGCCATCTGGAACAAGAAGTTCAACATCACGGTGCTGCGCGAGGTCATGGACGCCACCACCAAGCTAACCTGCATGGTGTTCATCATCCTGGTGGGCGCGGCGGCCTTCGGCCTTACCTTCCGCGAGCTCAACGGCGACGACCTGGTGCGCAATTTCCTGACTCACGTGGCCCACATGTACAGCCATCAGATGGTGCTGGTCATCGTCATGGCGGTGATCTTTTTGGTGGGTTTCGTGCTGGACTTCATCGAGATCACCTTTATCCACGTGCCGGTCCTGGTGCCCATCCTGATCGAGGAGTTCAACTTCGACCCTTTGTGGATTTGCGTGCTGCTGGCGGTGAACCTGCAGACCTCTTTCATGACGCCGCCCTTTGGTTTCTCACTGTTCTATTTGAAAGGGGTGACCCCGCCGGAAGTGAGAACCGGCCACATATACCGGGGCATCATTCCCTTTGTGGCCTTGCAACTCATAGGCCTGTTCATCGTGGCGTATTGGCAGGAGTTGTCCACTTGGCTGCCCCGGGTCGTCTATAGCAACTAGGTTGTTCAGCAATCCGGGGTTGTGCCGGACGGGCTTTTTGTATTACACATTATGAACACTTTGAGCGGGGGCGTAACTTGGGGTGTGCGCCCTCCCAGCAAGCGGATCAACCGCGCCCAGCGCGGAAGTACGTCTATCTAAACTCTTAGGAGGAGAGCGCATGAAAAGACGCGACTTCTTGAAAAAAGCCGGTGCCGGAGCGGCGGTGGCCGCGGCGGCCACGGCGGTATCGGCCCCGGCGGTCTTGGCCAAGAAAAAAATCAAATGGAAAATGGTCACCACCTGGCCGCCCAAGCTGCCTTATCTGCAGACCGGGGCGGAGCGCTTGGCCAAACGGGTCAAGGAGATGTCGGGCGGTGAGTTCGACATCAAGGTCTACGCGGCCGGCGAGCTGGTACCCGCCTTCGGCTCTTTCGAGGCGGTGAGCAACGGCACGGTGCAGGCCGGCAGCGGCGCGGCCTACTACTGGGCGGGCAAGTCCCCGGCGGCCCAGTGGTTCGCGGCGGTGCCCTTCGGCCTCAACGCGGTGGGCATGGCCGCCTGGTTCTGGGGCGGCGACGGCCTGAAGCTGTGGGAAGAGACCTACGCCCCCTTCAACCTGGTGCCCCGTCCGGCGGGCAACACCGGCGTGCAGATGGGCGGCTGGTTCAACAAAAAGATCGAGTCCATCAACGACTTCAAGGGCCTGAAGATGCGCATCCCCGGACTGGGCGGCAAGGTGCTGGCCAAGGCCGGCGGCACCGTGGTGCTGACCCCGGGCGGCGAGATCTTCACCAACCTGGAGCGCGGGGTCATCGACGCCACCGAGTGGGTGGGCCCCTTGCACGACTACATCATGGGCTTCTACAAAGTGGCCAAGTACTACTACTATCCCGGTTGGCATGAGCCGGGAACCGTGCTGGAGAACTTCTTCAACAAGAAGGCCTACGACGCGCTGCCCAAGGAGTACCAGGTCATGCTGGATATGGCCTGCGCCGAGACCTACAACTGGATGCTCTCGGGCTTCAACGCCGACAACGGCGCGGCCCTGGAGAAGCTGATCACCCAGCACCATGTGAACCTGGTGCGCTTCCCCGCCGACGTGATGGCCCAGCTCAGAAAGCTGGCCTACGAGACCTTGGACGAGATCGCGGCCAAGGACAAGCAGGCGGGCAAGGTCCACGCGGCCTTCAAGAAGTTCCAGAAACAGGTGGGCGTCTGGGGCGAGGTCTCCGAGAAGGCCTACTACGACGTCATCGCCGAGAAGTTCAGCCTCAAGGGCTAACGACCGGCCCGACCTCGAATACCGCCGGGGGCTCCACACGGGGCCCCCGGTTTTTTGCGGCCTGGAGCGGGGCTCAGGCCGGCTTCATCTTGGCGGTAACCCCGATGAGGGCCACGATGGCCAACAGCACCAGGGCGGTGAAGGCGGCGATGCCCAGGTATACCGCGCTGAGCCCCCAGGCCTCCTGCACCAGTCCGGCCAGCTCCACGGCCAGGGCCCCGATGCCGAAGGTGAGGACGAACTTGACCCCATAGGCCGTGTGCTGAAAGGCGGGCGGGCTCAGGCGGCTGACCAGGATGTTTTCCATGGGCTGCATGCCGATGAGGAAAAAGGCGTAGACCAAGGCCAGCAGGGCCAGGGGCAGGTTGAAGGCCCAGACCATCAACAGCACCGCGGGCCAGCTTATGGCGTGGAAGGTGAAGTAGCCCCAGCGGGGGTCCACCCGCTCGCCCAGCCAACCACCGGCCAACTGGCCGAAGGCCCCCACCGTGAAGATGCCGCTGGTGATGATGGTGGCCATGAGGTTGCCGGATATCCCGGCCCCGCCCACCGCCTGGAACCAGGCCAACAACTCGTCGCCGCGCAGCTCCAGATAGGCGGGCAGGGTCACGGTCATGCCCCGGTAGGTGAAGCCGCCCAGCATCATGGCGCACAGCAGGATGAGGAAGGGCCCCACCAGCCCTTGGGCGCTGCGGGCCTGATGCCCCTGGGCCCGGGGAGGCTCGTCCACCCTAAGCAAGGCCATGGACACGAATCCCAGGAAGTTGAGCGCCGCCAACACCACGAAGGCGGCCCGAGGCCCCCACAGCCACACCGCCACCCCGGTGAACAAGGGCGCCGCGCCCAGGCCCAGGTTGCCGAAGATGCCGTTGTAGGCCATGCCCTTGGCCAGGCGGTTGATCCCCCTAGCCACCAGGCCCAGCCCGGCGGGGTGGTAGCAGCCCGAGAACAGGCCCACCCCGGCCAGGGCCAGGGTGAGCAGAAATGGGTCGGTGATGACCAGGGCGGCGGCCAGGCCGCTGAGGGCGGCCCCCAGGAAGAACAGCACCAGCAGGGGCTTGGCCCCGAAGCGGTCGCAGGCCAGGCCCCAGGGCAGGGCGCTGACCCCGAACAGCAGGTATTGGTAGAGACTCAGCGGCAGCACCGCGCCCAGGGGCAGGCCCAGCATGGCCGCCAGGGGCACCGTCACCGAGGGGAACACCAGCATGTTGTAGTGGGACAGGAAGTGGCCGAAACAGGTTACCGCCAACAGCCGTTTTTCTTCAGGGTTCACGCGCGCCTCGCTCAGGGGGTTGCCAAAACCTAACCGGCAGGGCCCACCTTACCGTTTGGTGAAACCGGAGGCAAGGGGGTGGACGCGGCGGCGGATCGGGAGGCGGGAAGCAGCTTTTGGCCATGGTTGTCCGGACCATGCCGAGGGGCCAAACGATTGCCCGGCCCCGGATCGAGGCATATTATTCGGGCAAAAAATGCGCTAGGTTAGAATAGGTGGCAAGAAGGCTGGAGGCTCCTCTGCTCATGGGATCTGATCATTGAACATCCACGTGTTCGGCAACCAAGGGCAAAACGTGCTCTATCAGCGGTTTTTCCGACCGTCCTTGTGCGATGAATGGAACGTCGTCTACCACGAGCTAAAGACCAAGGCGGCGGCTGATTTCGCCACCCAGTCCTTCAAGCGGATCATCCACGAGAAGGTTTCCCGGCTGGTCAACGAAATCCTGAGCAGCGAAGACCCGCAGGGCGCCTTTCTGCTGAGCGACATCGACATACAGTTCTTCGGGCCATGCGACTCCGTGGTGCAAGAAAAACTGGCCCGCCATGACATCGTCTTCCAAAAGGAGCAGGCGTCCGGCCCCGAGGTGAACACGGGCTTCATCGCCATGCGGCCGACGCCGCAGGTGAAGGATTTGTGGTCCGAGGTGGAGCGCCGCCTGGCCCAAAGCCTGGAAGAGGACGAGTTCGTGAACGAACAACAGCTGGTCAACCTGCTGCTGCCGACCCGGACCTCCCTCAATTGGTCTACTTTCCCCGATGAAATCTGGGCTTGGAGCAACCGCAACATCCACCTGAACTCGGAAAACTTCCCCCACATCTTGTTGCACCACGCCAACTGCACGGCCCCGGAAGGCAACAAGACCAGCCTGGAGTTGAAGATCGAGCAGATGGAGTTGGTCAGGCAGAGGCACGAACTCTGGAGCGACACGGCCCGGTCTCGCGCGCGGCGGCTGGGGATTCGGCTGTTCTTAAGGCTGCACGGCGAGTGAAACGCCCCGTTTTTTCCGGAGGCTCCGCCCTGAACATGCCTTGCCGCGCCGGGCTGCGGCCGGCCGCCTAATAGGCGTAGGGCTCCTGTTGCCTGATCTCGAACATGTAGGGCACGGCGGGCGGCTCCAGGGGCACCACCTTGTCGGCCTGGAAATAGTAGCGCTGGTTGATGGCGCTCACCCGGTTGGTGCGGCTGTCCAACTGGGCCTCGCTCTTTTGCGGCGCATTGGGGCGGGGCTCCAGGCGGCCGTATACCGATACCCAGGAGCCCATGGGCGGAAAGACGCCGTCGGCGGGCGCGGCCAAAAAGCCCACCCACACCGCGTCGGCCAGGCAGCAATACACGCTTAGGCGCACCAGGGCGAAGCGGCCCTGGCTCTTGAGGTTGGGAGTATCGACCACCTGGGCCCGGAGCACGTAGCGCTGGTCCAGCTTGGCCTGGTCGCCCTCCTCGGCCACCACGAACAACTCGGCCAAGTTTATCTTCACGTACTCGTGGCCGCCCCGGCTCACCCGCGAGGCGATGCGCTCTTGTTGGCTGCGGGTGAAGGGCGCGGCTCCGGGGGACACGCCGGGCTGGGAAAAGGCCCCCTGGTCCCAGGCCAGGCACACCACGAGCAGGGCGGCCAGCACCAGGGTCTTGAGCGGCCCGGAGCGGCGGCCCGTGGCCAGGGCGGCCACCAGGCCGCACAGGGTCAGCAGCCCCCCGGCCCCGCCGGTGAGCCAGCGGAACTTGGGGTTCAGGAGCATCCAGTAGTCCTGGCTGAAGGACAGGGTGAGCATGAACAGCCCCAGTCCGGCCAGGATGAGGGCCTCCAGGGAGGCGAACAGGCGGTTGGGGCGAACTACCACCACAGCCACCCCCAGACGATGGACAGCGCGAAGACCATGACCGTGGGAACCACCGCCAACACCAGCACCACCCGCCTGCGGAAGGCCCCCCCGAACATGGCCAACAGCTTGAGGTCCAGCATGGGCCCCAAGGCGATGAAGGCCAGTTGGGCCGCGCCGGGGAAGCCCAGGAAGGAGGCGGCCACAAAGGCGTCGGCCTCGGAGCACACCGACAAAAGCACCGCCAGGGCCATCAGCGCCAAAACGGCCACCACCAGGTTGTCCTGCAGCGCGGTGAGCACCGACACCGGCAAGAAGGCCTTGCTGGCCCCGGCGGCCAGGGCCCCGGCCAGCAGGTACATGGACATGTGCATGAATTCTTCGGCGGTGCGTACCAGCAGGTGTTTGATACTTTTCTCGCCGCCGGTGTGGTCGTGGCCGCAGCCGCAGGCGCAGCCCGCCGGATGGGCCGCCTCGCCGGGGAGCATCAGGCCCAGGGGCTGGATTTGGGCCGAGCCCGGCAGGGGCGCGGCGGGGCGCACGATTTCGCTCAGGGAACGGCGGCTGAAGTAAAAGCCCACCACGGCGGCGGTGATGGCCACCACCGCCACCCGGCCCAGGACCATGGACAGCCGTCCCTGGAAGGCCACGTAGGTGGAGATGAGCACCACCGGGTTGATCACCGGGGCGGCCAGCATGTAGGTCATCGCGGTGGTGGGGGTGACTCCCTTGTCCAGCAGGCGGCGCACCACCGGCACCACCCCGCACTCGCAGGTGGGCAGGATCATGCCCGCGCCCAGGCCCAGGAGCACCGCGCCGACCTGGCCCTGGGGCAGGTGGCGGGCCAGGAACTCCCGGCTGACGTAGCACTCCACCACCGCTCCCACCAGCGAGCCCAGGAGCAAAAAGGGCGCCGCCTCCCAGAACAGGGCCAGGACCAGGGAGAAGAAAAGATCGAGCTGGGCTGGTTCAGTCATGTTGGGGCCCGGCCCCCCTAAGGGAATGGTCAACGCAGGTCCTGGGCCAGCTTGGCGGCCAGGGAGCGCATATTGTTCAGGTAATCATAGGCCAAGGGGTTCAGACTTACCACCACCCCGCCGATGGCCGATGCCACGGTGGCCGCGCTGGCCGGGTTGAACTGGGGCTGCACGAAGATCACCTTGATGTGCTCGGCCTTGGCCTGGTCGATCAGCTCGGCCAGGCGGCGGGGGCCCGGCTGCTTGCCCTCCAGCTCCACCGCTTCTTGCTTCAGGCCGTAGGCGCTGAGCAGGTAGCCGTAGGCCGGGTGATAGACCAGCACGGTGCGGCCCTTGAGGGGAGCCAGGGTGCGGGCCAGCTCGGCGTCCAGGGCCTCGAGCTCGGCCAGCACCTTCTTGAGATTGGCCTGGTACCCGGCGGCGTGGGCCGGGTCGATCTTGGCCAGGGCCCGGGCGGTGTTGCGGGCCATAGTTTGCATCTGGCGCGGGCCCAGCCACACGTGGGGATCGGGCGCCCCGGCCTCGTGACCCGGCAGGGGCTCCTTGTGGCCCTTACCCTCCTCGTGGTGGTGGCCCTCCAGGCGGCGCAGCTTTATGCCCGCCTGCATGGGCACCACCGGCAAGCCGGGCAACTGGGCCCGCAGGCGAGGCAAAAGCACCTGCTCGAAGGGCACGCCTATGGCCAGGTAGAGCTTGGCCTGGCCAAGCTCGGCCAGCTTGCGGGGACCGGGATCGTAGGTGGCCGGGCTGGCGCCGGGGGGCAGGAGCACCAGGGGCTTCACGTATTCGCCGCCCACCTGCTTCACCAGCCAGGCCTGGGGGGGGATGGACACCCCCACGATGTAGGGCTGGGCGGCCGGGGCCCAAGAGGCGGTGAGGGTCAGAAGGGCCGCGATCATCAGAAAGCGCGATATGAGCCGCATGGGTGTCTCCCGCAATGAGTAGTATTACATAATAATACCAGAAAGGCCGTTGGTGTGAATGCCTCCTCTAGGAGTGGACGTTTACCGTTCGAGGGAGCGCGGGAGAGGGGTAGGCGGCGCTGAACTCTGCCCCTGTCCTGCCTAACCTCAGATTAGCGTAGGTTGGGTAGAGCGAAGCGAAACCCAACAATTCCCATTGCCTGGTCACGCCTCTGTCGCTGGGGCGATGCCGCCCCACCCGGGGGAAGTCGAAGATCACCACGTCGCATCTACCCGGAGATGCTCCTCGTGATGACGGCTATTACTGGCAGGAGAGGGATCTCAGACGATGTCGGTCCTGAGGTTGATGCCGTAGTCCTTGATGCGCTTCCACACCGTGACCCGGCTGACCCCCAACACCCGGGCCGCCTGGGACTGGTTGCCTCCGCACTGCCTGAGCACTTCCACCAGGTGCTGGCGGTCCAGGGAGGGCCGGCCCCGGCGGTGGGCCGGGGCGCTTTCGCCGCCGGCGATCTTGGGGGGCAGGTGCTCGGCGGCGATGAGCCCGCCGGGGCAGAGCACAAAGGCGTACTCCACCGCGTTGATCAGCTCGCGCACGTTGCCCGGCCAGGGATAGGCCAGCAGGCGCTCCATGGCGCCGGGGGTTACTCCGGTGATGGGCTTGCCGCTCTTGAGGGCGATGCGCTGGATGCCGTGGTGGGCGATGAGCGGGATGTCTTCCAGACGCCGCCGGAGGGGCGGCACGTTCAGGGGCACCACGTTGATGCGGTAAAAGAGGTCCTCGCGGAACTCGCCCTGGGCGATGAGGCTGTCCAGATCCTGGTTGGTGGCGGTGATGATGCGCACGTCCACGTCGATGGGCTGGTGGTCGCCCACCCGCTCTATCTCGCGGTTTTCCAGCACCCGCAGGAGCTTGACCTGGGTGGCCAGGGGCACGTCGCCGATCTCGTCCAAGAAGATGTCGCCCCCGTGGGCCGCCTCGAAGCGCCCCACCCGGGTGCGCTCGGCCCCGGTGAAGGCCCCGCGCACGTGGCCGAACAGCTCGCTTTCGAGCAGGCTCTCGTTAAGGGCGGCGCAGTTCACCTTGATGAAGGGCTCCTCGCGGCGGGGGCCAAGTTGATGGATGGCCCGGGCCACCAGCTCCTTGCCGGTGCCGCTTTCCCCGTGGATGAGCACCGGGGCTTCGCTGGCGGACACGTTTTCGATGAGGTCGAACAGGCGCTGCATGGCCTCGCTGCGCCCCAGGATGCCGTAGCGGCCGTCTTCCTGGCCCCGCAGGGTGCGGCGCAGGTCGGTGATCTCCTGCTCCTTCTTGGCCAGCTCGCTGATGTCGATGAGCGTCTCCACCGCGCCCAAAGCCTGGCCGTTTTCGTCCTTGAGCACCGAGGCCCGCTTGATGACGTCCACCTGTTGGCCGTCCTTGTTGGTGATGGTGCAGCGCTTGGCCCTTACCGAGCCGTCCACGAAAAGCTGGCACCACTTGGGCCCGGGCCCTTGGCCCACGATGCTGCATCCGGTGCAGCCCAGCACCTTGCAGTTGCGGCCCACCAGCTCGCCTTGCGAATAGCCGGTGAGCTCCTCGGCCGCCGGGTTCATGGCCACTATGGAGCCGAAGTCGTCCACCACCAGCAGGCCGTCCTGCATGGTGTCCATCACCGTCTTCCAATAGGGGGTCAAATCCATAGCCAGCCGCCAGTGTTAATTAATAACTGTTAACTTAATGGTTAACCGTTAACGCTCCGCTTCAAGGCTTGGCCCAGGCGTTTGCCATAAAATACAGATACTTGACTGCAAGAGCCTGGCCGGGGGACGCGGGGGTCACGACCCGCCATTGCTGATAAAAGCAAAACACCTGCCAACTTTGCCGACCCTTTCGTGCTTTTAATGCTTCCCCACTCCGTGGCCCTGGTTGGGGTGGGTATATATCCGCTTTAATTAAAAAGATAAATAGTCTTCTCCATCAACGGGGCCGGGTTAACTCAAAGCTTCTCCAGCGGCTTACTAGGCGTTCAATTCACACTTGTTATATTAACACATGTTCAAAAACTTAACATAAAGTTCCTTTGTCCTGGGTGTTTTAGGGACACAAAATAGACATAATCAACTGAATATCAATCAATTAAACGAGAAACCCGATAATGGCATGGGTGTTGCTGTGTTTGCCCTTACCGCCTGGCCGCCCCCAAGTGAGCAGGCGTTAAGTCGCGATTTACAGGTCGGGACGGGATTGGCAGCCGCCCGGCAGGTAAGCCATATCAACTCACGGAGGTAGACACATGATTGCTAAAGCCCTTAGGCGCGCCTCTTTGCTGGCCCTGCTTTTGGTCGCGGGGGTGGGCGCCTCCCTGGTCCCGGCGGCCCCGGTCCAGGCCGAGGTGATGGCCAACCAGAAATGCTTGAAGTGCCACGCCGAGCTCAAGGACATGGAAAACGTGGTGGCCGGCGACTTTCAAAGCCGCTCGGGCAAGGCCAAGTCCATTTCGGTGATGGTGGCTCCGGGCAAGAACATCATCCTCAAGTTCACCCCCGAAACCACGGTGGAGAACGTCCCCAATATCAAGGCCCTCAAAAAGCCCATCCCGGTGCAGGTCACCTACAAGAAGGTGGGCTCGGACCTGGTGGCCACCGAGATCGTGGCCAAGCCGGTGATCAAGGTCTCCGACAAGCAGCTCATCAAGGTGGACGAGCTGGCCGCCTTGGTGGCCCAGGGGCCGGACAAGGGCGGTTACACCCTGGTGGACTCCCGTCCGCCCATCCGCTTCAACGAGGGCCACATTCCCACTTCCATCAACATGCCCTTCCCCAAGATGCCCGACATGATGGGCAAGCTGCCCAAGGACAAGAGCAAGCTGGTCATCTTCTACTGTGAAGGCTTCAGATGAGTGCTCTCGCCCATGGCCGCCAGGTTGGCGGAAAAAAAGGGTTACACCAACGTCAAGGTCTTCCACGCCGGCATGCCCGCCTGGAAGAAGGCGGGCCATCCCGCCCTTACCACCTCTGATTTCGTCAAGAAACGCTTGGGCTACATCGTGGTCATCGACACCCGCGGGGTCGAGGCCGCCAAAAAGGGCCACGTGCAGGGCGCGGTGGCCATACCCAAGGCCAAGGTCATCGCCGAGCGCGAGCAGTTCCCCCTGGACACCAAGGCCTACATCGTGCTCTACGGCCAGAACACCGACATGGCCGGTCTCAAGGATATCGCCAAGACCATCGGCACCTGGGGATATCAGAACGTGGCCATCCTGCAGGGCGGCTACGACGGCTGGGTAAAGGACAACGGGCCCATCCAGAAGGACCTGGTCAGCACCCAGATCTTCTATCTGCCCCGTCCCCACCCGGGCGAGATCACCGGCGACGAGTTCATGAACATCGTGCGCAACCATCCCCAGGGCAAGCTGATCCTGGACGTGCGCACCACCGCCGAGGCCGCCGGAGGCATGCTGCCCGGCGCGGTGAACATCCCGGTGGACGAACTCAGCGCCCGCCTGGGCGAGCTGCCCAAGGACAAGGAGATCATCACCCATTGCCGCACCGGCCTGCGCGCGGAGATGGGCTACAACATCCTCAAGAACGCCGGATACAACTCCCGCTTCTTGAACGACAAGGTCACCATTCTCCAGACCCAGGTTTTCTGCTGCTATAAGTAGCGGCTCGACTGCCCCTTGCGGCGGCGGCTCCTTTGAGGGGCCGCCGCCTCTTTTTGTGCGGGCGGCTGGCTGTGCCGCCAATACGTTGCTTGTCTTTTTTTATTGAAAGCGTAGGTTAGGTTGAGCGAAGCGAAGCCTAACAAACCCCTTGTCGTTGCGAGGAGCGTAGCGACGAAGCAATCTCTGCCCCGGCAAGACGCCTCCACCAGCCAAGAGGGCGAGGATGAACCCCGTCGGTTAGATTGCGATTTCAGTCGATAGTCGTCATTGCGAGGCCGGGCAGTGGTCAACGTGCGGGTAAACCAGGCCGCCCGGTCTGCCCGGCCGCGGCAATCTTCCGTTTCCTTTGTCATGCCTTGGCTAACCATATCCATCCAACCCGCCTTCCTTGCTCCTACCCATCCCGCTTGGGGGAAGGCGAAGATCACCGCGTCGCATCTCTGTTGAGATGCTCCTCGTGATGACGGCTGTTACTGGATTGCTGAAGGAAGCGAGCAGGGGCAAACCCCGGCCCTGCGTGGCTTGTCCAGCGAAAGTGTAGATTAGGTTGAGCGAAGCGAAGCCTGACAAGCACCTCTATTCCCCCCGCCCCGCCCCCTGCGGGAGCCCTTGTGTGCCAACCCACTGCGCGGTATCTTGATGCCAACCCTTGGGCGGGAGAGCGACCGAGCATGATCCGCGTATCGCAACCAACGACCGGGCCGGAGGAACTGGCGGCCCTGGAGCGCGGCCTGGAAATGGCCTACTTCGGCCACGCGGCCAACGTGGTGGAGCTGGAAAAGGCCCTGGGCGAGTTCCTGGGCGCGGCCGAGCGCCCGGTGGTGTGCGTAAACTCCGGCACCGCCGCCCTGCACCTGGCCCTGGCCTGCCTGGACCTCATGCCCGGCGACGAGGTGCTGGTGCCCTCGCTCACCTTCGTGGCCAGCCTGCAGGCCATCACCGCGGTGGGGGCCAAGCCGGTGCTCTGCGAGGTGCGCGAAGAGAACCTGCTCCTGGACCTGGCCGACGCCGAGCGCCGCCGCACCGCCCGCACCAAGGCGGTGATGCCGGTGCACTATGCGGGCAACCCCGGCGACCTGGAGGGGCTGCATGCCTGGGCCGGGGAGCGGGGACTTCGGGTGGTGGAGGACGCGGCCCACGCCTTCGGCAGCTCGGTGGGCGGCCGCAAGGTGGGGGCCCTGGGCGACCTGACCTGCTTCAGCTTCGACTCGCTCAAGAACATCACCTGCGGCGAGGGCGGGGCCCTGGTCTGCCCCGACGCCGAAACCGCCCGCCGGGCCGGGCTGATGCGCGGCCTGGGCATGCAGCGGCCCCAGGCCTCCCTGGGCGGCCCGCCCAGCCGCTCGACCTACGACGTGGTGTGCCAGGGCTGGCGCTTGCACATGAGCAACCTCAACGCCCTGGTGGGCCTTGAGCAGCTCAAAAAGGCCCCGGCCTTTTTCGCCCGCCGCCAGGCCATCGCCCGGCGCTACGACCAGGCCCTGGGCGGCCAGCACGGCCTGGCCCGGTTGCCCCTGGACTACCAGCGGGTGGTGCCTTTTATCTACACTCTGCGGGTATTGGACGGCCGCCGGGCCGGGCTGATCGAACACCTGCGCTCCCAGGACATCGAGACGGCGGTGAACTACCCGCCCAACCACCTGCACAGCCTCTATCAAGGCCTGGGCGGCGCGCCCCTGCCTATCACCGAAAAGCTGGGCGAAGAGATTCTGTCCCTGCCCCTGCACTGCGCCCTGAGCGACGAGCAGGTGGAATACGTTATAGACAAGGTAGGCGAGTTCCTGGCCTGAGCCCGCGCCGGGCGGCGCGGTCCTCTCTCAAGCCGGAGGCTGCCACTCCAAAACCCAAACCGGTTGCGGCCCCAGGCGCTCCAATTTCTCGCCATCCCCCTGACCCACCTTTTGCACCATGAGGTGCAGCAGCCCCTTTTGCAGCCACAGCACGCTGTCGTGGGTGGGCTCCCAGGCGCCCACCCCCTCGCGGGTCAGGTCAACGAAGCGCCACTGGGGATCGTCCAGGTTGTCGCAGGTGGCCAGTGATACCCGGTGGCCGCGCTCCACGTCGCGGAAAACCATATGGCAGCGGGTTTGCCCCGCTTGTCCCCGGTCCAGCAAGAGCAGGGGGCGCGAAATGGGTATGCTTTTGGTGCCCAGCCCGCTCAGGCTGAAGGGCGTGCTCCGCCGGGACACCTGGCTGGTTTGCCAGCGGCCGCCTCGGCGATGGACCAGAAAATATTGGGGGACTTCGCTGCCCTCGGGCGTCCAATAGGTGGCCACGCAGGGGTCGCCTCGCTGGTCCACGGCCATGGAGGTCTGGTTGATCAGCCCCCGGCCCTGGGGTATGCGCCGGATGTATTCCGCCGAGGCGGCGGTGATGGGCAGTTGGTAACGGCTGCCGTCGGAGCGCAGCCAGGTGCGCCCCCCGTCCGGGGACTGGGCGTAGCAAAGGTCGTGGTTGCTGGCCACGTCCGGGGTTTCGCGCCACACCCAGGACAGGTGCAGCACCCCCCGCTCATCCAGGGCCGCCTGATGATAGGCGCTGCGCCGCCCCTGGCCGTCGATCAGCCCCTCCTGCACCCGGCTCCAGGTACGGCTGGCGGGGTGGTAGCGGTTGAGCATGAGGTCGCCGTTGCCCGAGGCCCCGTGGCGATAGAAAAACAGCAGGTCGCCGTCAGCCAGGCGCAGGAACTCGGGATAGGTGACCCGCTTCTCGCGAAGGCCGGTCATGGCCGTGGCCGGGCCCAGGCGCAGCGAACCCGGCTCCTTGCCGCGGCAATAGCGCAGGGGGCTGTCGTGGGCGTCCCAGGCCAGGTGCAGATAACCCTCGCCGTCGGCCATGAGGCTGAGGCAGTTGTGGGCGTCCCGGGTTCCGCCCTGGTGGAGGGTCCGCTCCGTCTCCCAGGCCGCCTCTCCCAGGCGGCGCCGGGCCAGAACCACCCGCCCCCTGGGGCCGTAGAAGGCGGCGTACTGCATGCCCAGGTGGGAGGTAAGGGAGTCGCGCCGAAAAATCACGGCGTTGATCGAGGTGCGCGCCCAGCCCCGACCCAGGCAGGTGACCCGGGCCGGGTTTGACTCGTCCGTGCTCGGCGGGTAAATTGAATCATCGGGGTCCGCCGTGCATGGGGCGCGTTTGTCTTTTTTCCAGATCATGGCCGCATTATACCCTCGGGGCCACCCCTAGGTCCCAGGGGCGAAATCGATCCACCGGCGATGGTGTCGATTCGGCGGTGCTACTGGGTTTTGCGTCTTGATAGCCGGGGGATGATCGGCGTGGGCAAAGCGGGAATCTTGAGGTTGGTCACGCTGGGTTATGGCCGGGTAATCCCGCCCCGGGTAAACCGGGTGCTGCCCCGCCGACTGCGGGTTTTGGCCAAGTACGGCTTGAACGCCGTGAGCGGCGGCCCGTCGGCTCCCCGGGGGCCGGTGGAGTATCTCCACACCCATGAGCACGGGCGCCACAAGATCAAGGCCAGCGTGCGGGCGCGCCTGGCGCGTTTGCCGGAGTGCCAAACAAGCATCGCCGCCTACCAACAGGCCCGCGATCAACGCGATCCGTCCGCGTTGAAAATCGCGGTCTACGTGACCATTACCAATAATTACGACTCCATCAAGCTGCCGGAGAGCTTCAACCCCGGCCTGGACTACGTGTTGTTCAGCGACCGCCCGGTGGCCGACACCGGGGTTTATGAGGTGCGGCCCATCACCTACCACAACGACGATCCCACCCGCACGGCCCGCTTCGTCAAGACCCATCCCCACGTCCTGCTCGGCGATTACGACGTGGCGGTGTGGGTGGATTCCAACATCATGCTTTTGGATGACATCTTTCCCCTGGTGCAAAAGTTCCTCGTCTCCGGCAAGCTGGTGGCCAGCAATCCCCATCCCTGCCGAAACACCCTGTATGAAGAAGCCCGCATCTGCCGCCGGTTCAAAACCGACGACGGCGATCTGATCAAAAATCAGGTTAAAACCTACCGGCGTCTTCAGTTCGCGCACAACGACTTGGTCGAGAACAACGTGATGATGTTCGACCTGCGCGATGAGCGGACGGGGCGTTTTTTGGACGCGTGGTGGGCCGAGATGGAGCGCGGCTCCAAGCGCGATCAACTCAGCTTCAATTACTGCCTGGCGTCCCTGGGCCTGGATTGGCACCGGATTACCGACCGCGCGGCCCCGGTACTCGACCACCCCTGCTTCGCCCTGATGGTGCACGATCACGCCCAGGGCCCGGCCCAGGAGCTGGTGGAGGCCCTGGGGACTGGATTGGTGGACCCCTACGCCGGCCCCGGCTTCGCCGGACTGCGCGACGCCCGTGTCCGGGCCCATAGCCGGCGGGCCATCGACATCGTCGTCTGCGTGCACGACGCCTTGGACGACGTGCGGCGCTGCCTGGATTCGGTGGCGGCCAAGCGCGCGGGCGACCGGCAAAAACTCATCTTGATCGACGACGGCTCCGGACCGGAGACGGCGGATTACCTGCGGGGTTTCGCCCGGGGCAAGGACTGGGTGACCCTGCGGCGCAACGAGGCGGCCCGCGGCTTCAGCGGCGCGGTAAACCAGGGCCTGGTCCTGTCCAGCGGCGAGTTGGTCATCGCGCTAAACAGCGACACCGTGGTTACCGACGGCTGGGCCGAAAAGATGGCCGACGCGGTATTTTCCACTCCCGGCGCGGGTTTGGTGGGGGTCATGTCCAACGCCGCCGGCTACCAGTCCCTGCCCGATCGCACCGGAACCCGGCACCAAACCGCCATAAACCCGCTGCCGCCGGGCATGGGCCCCGACGATCTGAACCGTTGGTGCGAACAATGGGCCGGGGCGGACAGCCTGCCCCTGGTCCCCCTGGTGCACGGCTTTTGCCTGGGTTTCACCCGCCAGGCCCTGGAGCGCGTGGGCCTTTTGGACGAGGAGGCCTTCCCCGGAGGTTACGGGGTGGAGGACGACTACACCATGCGGGCGGCGGACGCCGGAGTCCTGGCGGTGCTGGCCGGGCACACCTACGTCTTTCACGCCAAGTCCAAAAGCTATGCTCCGGCGCGGCGAGCGGAGTTCATGCGCCGGGGCCTGAGAACGCTGGGGCACAGGCACGGCTCCCATCGCTTGGTTCGGGCCATGGCCAGCATGGCCGGCAATCCCTTTTTGGGGCGAATGCGACGCAGGGCCGCTGAACTCTACACGGGGGACAATCAGGCCCGGCCAGAGGCGCCCTCCCGGTGGGGGCGATAGCCAAGAACGGTATGATTTTGAGGCATTAGTGCCTGGACAATATAGCGCTTACCCCCTAGACTTGTCCAAGTTCGGCCAAGCCGGGGGGATGCGGCGTAACTGAAACGGCTGACTATAAAAAAATGCTCCGCACCGCCAGGTGCGTTAGAACCAATGTAGGGGAGGCACTCATGCCCGAAGCCAAGCGTGCGCTGATCACCGGCATTACCGGCCAGGACGGTTCCTATCTGGCCGAATTACTCTTGAGCAAGGGCTATCAGGTGTGGGGGATAATTCGCCGGAGCAGCTCGCTCAACACCAGCCGTATAGAGCACATCCGCCGGTCTTCCCCGGAGCAGGAGTCCAACTTCCAGCTGGTCTATGGCGACCTTACCGATTCTTCCTCGCTGAATCAGATCCTGCAAAGCGTGCAGCCCCATGAAATATACAACCTGGCCGCCCAAAGCCATGTCAAAGTCAGCTTCGAGGTGCCCGAGTACACCGCCGATACCACCGCCCTGGGGGCCTTGCGCCTTTTGGAGGGCATGCGCCAGTTGGGGGTAAAGGCCCGGTATTATCAGGCCAGCTCCAGCGAGATGTTCGGGCAGACCGAAGCCGACGCCCAAAAGGAGACCACTCCCTTCCATCCCCGCAGCCCTTACGCTTGTTCCAAGGTGTTCGCCTATTGGATTACCATCAACTACCGCGAGAGCTACGGCATGTTCGCGGTCAACGGCATCTTGTTCAACCACGAGTCTCCCCGGCGCGGCGAGACCTTCGTGACCCGTAAAATCTCCATGGCGGTGGCCCGCATCAAGGCGGGCCTGCAAGACAAGCTCTATCTGGGCAACCTGGACGCCCAACGCGATTGGGGCTATGCCGGCGATTACGTCGAGGCCATGTGGATGATGCTGCAACAAGACCAGCCCGAGGATTACGTGATCGGCACCGGCGAGACCCACAGCGTGCGCGATTTCGTCGAGGAGGCCTTCACTTCGGTGGGCCTGGACTGGCGCGACTACGTGGAGATAGATCCCCGCTTTTTCCGGCCGGCGGACGTGGAATACCTGCGTTGCGATCCCGGCAAGGCCAAGCGCAAGATGGGCTGGGAGCCCAGGGTCAAGTTCCACGAGTTGGTCAAGATGATGGTGGAAGCCGACCTGGAGGAGCTCAAAGCCCGCTAGCCCGTCGCTAACAATCGACAGCGCGGCGACGCCGGCGGTGCCGGCCGATAACGGCCCGGCGGCGGCGGGTGTTGCCAAGACCCACCCCGTGGCCGGGCGGCTGTGTTGAGCTGGAAAACTCTCCTTGTATTCGGATCGGCTTCTATAAGGCACCCAATCGCCTTGTGTACTGGACCCCCATCAGGAGACTGGTAACCAGATGAACCAAGATGTGCCGCAGGTTTCCCTTAGCCCCGAGGGAGAATCCTTTGCCCTACCCACGCAGGAGGATTACGATGCTGAAAACCAGCGCCTAGCCTCCCTGGTGGCCGAGCAGAAGGAACTGGGGCGCGAGATCGTGGTGGTCATGGGCGTTGGCTTCGTGGGCGCGGTGATGGCCGCGGTGGTGGCCGACAGCGTGGACTCGGACGGCCGTCCCGGCAAGTTCGTCATCGGCATGCAAAGGCCCAGCACCCGCAGCTATTGGAAGATTCCTCTGCTCAACCGGGGACTTTCCCCGGTGAAGGCGGAAGATCCCGAGGTGGACATCACCATCGAGCGCTGCGTGAACCAAAAGAAAACCCTTACCGCCACCTTTTCCTACGAGGCCCTGGCCTACGCGGACGTGGTGGTGGTGGACGTGCAGTGCGATTATTCCAAGGAAGCCCTGGCCGACGTGGTGCGGGGCAAGGTGGAGATGGCCGCCTTGGAGGAGAGCCTGCGCATCATCGGGCAGAGGATGCCGGCCGAGTGCCTGGTGCTCATCGAGACCACGGTCCCGCCGGGCACCACCGAATACGTGGCCAACCCCATCTTGAAAAAGGCCTTTGAGAAGCGGGGCCTGGGCTCGGAACCTCTCCTGGCCCACAGCTTCGAGCGGGTCATGCCCGGCCGCGAATACGTCCAAAGCATCCGCGACTATTGGCGGGTATGCGCCGGGGTAAACCCGGCCAGCCGCCAGAGGGTCCAGAAGTTCCTCTCCGAGGTGATCAACGTGGCCGAATATCCCCTCACCGTGCTGGACCGGCCCATTGAGAGCGAAACCACCAAGATCATGGAGAACAGCTTCCGGGCCACCATCCTGGCCTTCATGGACGAGTGGAGCACCTTCGCCGAGAACAACGGGGTGGACGTGGTCAAGGTCATCCAGGCCATAAAAAAGCGCCCCAGCCACAACAACCTCATGTTCCCGGGCCCGGGTGTGGGCGGCTATTGCCTGCCCAAGGACGGCGGCCTGGGGGTGTGGGCCTATCACCACCTCATGGGCTTCCAGCAGCCGCTTTTCAAGATCACCCCCCTGGCCATCGACATCAACGACAGCCGGGCCCTGCACGCCGCCGAGGTGGTGCGCGACGCCCTGCGCAGCATGGGCACCCTGGTGCCCAACAGCCGCATCGTGGTGTTGGGCGCGGCCTACCGCGAAGACGTGGGCGACACCCGCTATTCGGGCAGCGAGCTGGTGGTGCGGCGTTTGGCCGAGATGGGGGCCGAGCTGGCGGCGCACGACCCCTACGTAAGGGTGTGGTGGGAGTTCGCCAAGCAGGAAGAGTATCCGGCCACCAGCGCCAGCCGGGCCCGTTTTTTCCGCAACCAGGAAGACCTCAAGGATCTGGAGGTGCACCAGGACCTGTCCGCCGCTCTTTCGGGGGCCGACGCGGTGGTGCTTTGCGTGCGCCACGCCCAATACCTGGAGTTGGACCCCGACTGGGTGGTGGAGGCCTGCGGCGGGCCGGTGGCGGTGGTGGATTGTTTTGCCATCTTGGACGACGAGCGCATCCGGCGCTATATTGAACTGGATTGTGAAGTGAAGGGCCTGGGGCGCGGACATATAAATCGCATCAAGGACGAGGTGAGGGGCTAGCCCCCCGCGGGATCTTTAAGGAAGGTATCATGGCCAAGGTTGATCGCAAGAAGTTGCTCAAGGAGCCCGACGAGTTCCTCACCCTCAGCGGCCAGGTGATCCGTTGGGGCAAGGGTAATCTCAACAAGGTGCTGTGGAGCGCCACCGCCGTGGCCCTGATCGTGGCCGCGGTCCTGGGCTTCAAGACCTACCTGGATTGGCGCGAGCAAAAGGCGGCCGCAGAGCTGGCCGGGGTTATGACCGGCTACGCGGCGGCGGTGGACGGCAAGCTGCCCCAGGACAAGACCGCCAAGCTGGCCGCCGACCTGACCAAGGTCACCGACCAGTACGGCTCCACCCCCGCCGGGATGCAGGCCCGCCTGGCCCTGGGCGACCTGCGCCTGGGCCTGGGCCAGTGGGAACAGGCCCAAAAGGTGTTTGCCAGCCTGACCGAGGAAGGCGGCCTGGGGGCCGATCTGGCGCCCTTGGCCTACCACGGGCTGGGCCAGGCGTTGGAAGGGCGCGAGGACTACAAGCAGGCGGCCCAGGTCTATGCCCAGGCCATCGCCGCCGCCGGGCCCAACCTGGGACAGATCTACAAGCTGGACCGGGCCCGCGTCTTGGCCGCCTCCGGCGACAGCCAGGGAGCCGCGGCCATCTACAAGGAGATTCTGGGCCAGCCTGCCGGGCAGGCGGTGCATGAGCGGGCGCGGGGCGCCTTGGCCGCCCTGGGCCAGGAGGTCCCCGCCGAGAGCTAGCCTCGTCCCCAATTAACGAGACGCCGTCGCGCCGGTTTCCCTCGGGGAGACCGGCGCGTTTTTTGGGGTCTCGCCTTGGTCGGCCCTAGGGGAGCGGGCCGGTTGGTCCCTGCCAGAAGTTTTCATCCAGGATTATTTTGATCCGCCGCTCTGGCTGGCCGGGGTTGGCCAGGACGGCCCACACCTCCGGGGACCCGGTCAATGGCAGGCGCACCAGGAACGAGGCCAGGGTGCGGGTGCCCTGGGGCCGGGAGCCGGTGCGCCACAGGCTGTTGTCCGGCCCGGCCCCCCGGTCCTGGCTCAGCCTCTGGAATTCCTCCAGGGTCAACGGGCGGGCCGCGGCGGCCAACAGGGCCTCCACCTGCGCCTGGCGGGCGTGGCTGCTCAGGGCCGGGCGCTGGTTGAACCCGGCCAGGTCGGGGCTTTGATAGTGGTTGGTGTGGGCCAGCTCTCCCTGGCGGGCGCTGGTGATGCGCGCCTGCCCGCCTGGGGCTATCTCCACCAAGGCGATCTGGCGGGCGTCGGCCAGCAGATAAAAGCGCGGCCCCAGGCCCTGGAACATCCAGTCTTGGTCCAGCACCGCCTGCACCGAGGCGAAGCCGGACAACAGGCGGCGGCTGATGCCCGGCGGGCCGCCGCGCCGGTTCTTGGGCAGGGCCGAGGCCGAGGCGCTCAGGACCGTGAGCCCGGCCTGGTTCACCCCGGCCCGCACCCCCCAGCCCTTGCGGCCCCCGGCCATGAGGGCCAAGTAGGCCAAGCCTCCCCGGGGGCGCACCAACTCCAGTCGACCGGGGCTGTCCGGGGTCCAGTCGCGGTTCTTGGCTGCCAGAGCGCCGCCCCCGGCCACCCCGGAGCCCACCGCCGCCCACAGGGTGCAGGCTCCGGCCGGGGCCGCCATTACCAGGGCCAGGAGGAGGGCCACCGCCCAGATGAAGCCGCGTCTGGCCGTATCAGGCCTTCAATTTAGAGGCCAGCCGCCCGGCGGCGAACTCGCTGATCTCGCCCAGGCAGGGGTGGATGTAGGGAATGGAGGCGATGTCGGCCGCCGTGGCTTTCATCTTGATGGCCACGGCCATGTCGTGGATCATCAGCGAGGCCTCCGGGGCCACCAGCTCGGCCCCCACGATGCGCCCGCTGCCCTTTTCGCCCCGGATGCTCATGTAGCCGCGCACCCGCTCCGGGTAGGTCTTGGCCGGGCCCATGTCGCCCAGGTCGTAGTCGGCCTCCAGGCAATCCAGCCCGGCGGCCCGGGCCTGCTCCAGGCTCAGCCCCACCCGGGCGAACTGGGGGTCGGTGAACACGGCCGTGGGCAACACCCGGTCGTCGATCTCCCGAGGAGCCTCGTGGGTGGCGTTGTATCCGGCGGTCTGGCCCTGCAACACGGCCAGGTTGACCACCATGTTCCAGCCGGTGACGTCGCCCGCCGCGAAGATGTGGGGCTGGCTGGTGCGCATGTGGCGGTCCACCGCCACCTCGCCCCGCTGGCCCAGGGTCACCCCGGCGGCCTCCAGGTTCAGGCCCGCCACGTTGGGCCGCCGCCCCAGGGAGAGCAACAGGGCCTGGGCGCTCACGCTCACCTCTTTGCCCTGGTGCTCGAAGAAGGCGGTGACCTTCTCGCCTTCCCGTTGCACCCGCTTGAGCTCGGTGCCGGTGTAGATCTGGGCCCCGTCCTCGGCGAGGGCGTCGGCCAGAATGTGCCCATAGCGGTGATCGACCTTGCTCATCAGGTGCTCGGATCGCTGCACCATCGTGGTGGCCACCCCCAGGCGCGCCGCCGCCTGGGCCAGCTCCACCGCCTGGGTCCCCCCGCCCAACACCAGCAGGGACTGGGGCAGCTCGGCCAGGGCCATGAAGGCCGCCGAGTCCAGGTAGCCGCTTTCGGCCAGGCCGGGCACCGGGGGCACCACCTCGGCGCTGCCGGTGGCGATGACGATCTTGGCCGCGCTGATTTTTTGGCCAGCCACCTCCACGGTGTGGGGGTCCAGGAAGCGGGCGGCTCCCCGGTAGAGCTGAAGGCCCTGCTTCACCTTGGCCTCCACGCTCTCCACCCGGCCTCCGGCCAGGTAATCCACCACGCCCTTGGTGAATTGGTGCAGCGCGGGGTAGGCGGCCCGGCCGCTCACCCCCCTGGCCTTCACCTGGGCCGCCCCGTGCAAAAGAGTCTTGGATGGCATGCACCCGGCCAGGATGCACAGGCCGCCCAAACGGCCTCCCTCGGCCATGCCCACCTTGGCTCCCGTCTTCATGGCCGTGGTGGCCGCGGTGAATCCGCCGCTGCCGCCCCCGCCGATCACCATCAGGTCCAGATCAAAGGTGCTCACGATTGGTCTTCCTCGCTGGCTTTGAGCATGGCCCGGGCCCGGCGGCGGGCCGGCTCCTGCAAATCAACTTCCTGATCGGTTTCGTCCACTATCTCCGAGCCCACCAGGGATTCGATGACGTCCTCCAGGGTGACCATCCCCATGACCCCGCCGTATTCGTCCACCACCACCACCAGGTGCTCCTTGCGGGCCAAAAATCCGGCCAGCAGCTTTAGGGCGTTGGCTCCCGGCGGCACGAAGCGCACCGGCTTGACGAAATTCAAGAGGGTCTTGTCCAGGTCGCGCCCCTCCAGGCGGATGATGTCGTCCTTGTGCACGTAGCCCACCACCTCGTCGGGGGTGTCGCGCCACACCGGGATGCGGGTGTGGGCCCAGCGGCGGGCCTCCAGCTCCACCTCGTCCACGGTCAGTTCGCCGCTCAAGGACATCATCATGGTGCGCGGGGTCATGATGTCCGAGGCGGTGATCTCCTCCAGGCCGATGATGTTGCCGATGAGCTCGGCTTCCATGCGGCTGATCTCCCCGCCCCGGGCCCCCATGGCCGCCGCGGCCAGGATCTCCTCCTCGCTTACCGCCGAACCTATTTTGCTGGTGCGGGTAATCAGGCCGGTAAGGGCCTGGGTCATCCAGATGAAAGGCCGCAGCAACAAGATCATGACCCGCAGAGGAAAGATGGAGGGGGCCCACAGGCTGCGCCAATGCACCGCCCCCACCGTCTTGGGCAGGATCTCGCTGAAGATGAGGATGGCCAGGGTGAAAAACAACGAAAAGGCCCACAGGGAACCGGGCCCCCACACCTGTCCGGCGGCCCAGCCCGCCAGGGCCGCCCCGGCGGTGTTGGCCGCGGTGTTCAAGATGAGGATGGCGGCCAAGGGGCGGTCCACCTTGGACTTGAAGGCCCGCATGGCCAGGGCCAGGCGGTTGCCCGAGGCGGCCGCCGCCTCCAGGGTGATGATCCTGGTGGAGTAGAGCACCGACTCCAGCAGGGAACACAGGGCCGATATGATTATCGACGCGCATACCGCGACAATGAGCGTAGTCATGGTTTCTCCCGCCGGTTCCTACGAACTCCGGCTTTGCCCAAGAATACCATGGCCGGCTCGGGTGATTAACCGTCCGGCGGCCAAATTCGCGCGCGCTGCGTCTAATTAATAAATCACCTCCGGCAACCAGGTGGCCAGCTGGGGCAGGGCGGTGAGGAGCGCCGCGCCCAGGGTCAGGGCCGCCAGGAAAGGCATGGCCCCCTTGAAGATGGCCGACAGGGAGGTGTGGCCGTCGATTCCCGCCACCACGTAGACGTTCACCCCCACCGGCGGGGTGATGACCCCCATCTGGGTTACCAACACGATCATCACCCCGAACCAGATGGGGTCGTAGCCCAGGCCGGTGATGAGCGGGTAGAAGATGGGGATGGTGAGCATGATCAGGGCCAGGGCGTCGATGAAGCAGCCGCCCACCAGGTAGATGAGCACCACCGCCGTGACCACCAGCCAGCCGGGCCAGGCCTGGGAGGCCACGGTCTGGCCGATCATGAAGGGCAGGCGGGTGACCGCCAGGAAATGGCCCAGCACCACCGCCCCGGCCACCAGCATCATGGTCATGGCCGAGGTCCACAGGGTGTCGCTCACCGCCTTTTTGAAACCGGCCCAGGTGAGCGAGCGGCGGATGAGCCCCACCAGGAGCATGCCCCCGGCGCCCACCCCGGCGGCCTCGGTGGGGGTGAACATGCCGGCGATGAGCCCGCCCATGACCAGCAGGAACACGGCCAGCACCTCGGTAAGCTGGGCCAGGGAGGCCATCTTCTGCCGCCAGGGCACTTTCTCTCCGGCAGGGCCCAGCTCCGGCCGCCGCCAACACACCAGGAAAACGGCCAGCATGAACAGGCCGCAGATCACCACCGCGGGCACCACGGCGGCCACGAACAGGCGGCCGATGGACTGCTGGGTGAGGATGCCGTAGACGATGAGCACCACGCTGGGGGGCATGAGCATGCCCAGGCCCCCGCCGGAGGCCACGGTGCCCCCGGCGAAACCGGGGTCGTAGCCGAAGCGCTTCATCTCCGGCAGGCCCACCGTGGCCATGGTGGCCGCCGTGGCCGGGGAGGAGCCGCACACCGCGCCGAAGCCGGTGCAGGCCAGCACCGTGGCCATGGCCAGGCCGCCCCGGGTGGCCCCGCTCATGGCCCGGGCCGCGTCGTAGAGGCGCCGGCTCACCCCGCAGTGCAGGGCCAACTGGCCCATGAGGGTGAACAGGGGGATGACCACCAGGCCGTAGTTGGAAAAGGTGCCCACCAGATCCCGCGCCAGCAGGCCCAGGCCCGCCTGGGGCGAGACCAGCCAGGAAAAGCCCAGCCAGCCCACCAGGGCCATGGTGTAGGCCACGGGCATGCCGCTGAAAAAGATGAGCAGCATCAGGGCCAGGGCCACCAGGCCCACCACCGCCGGGCTCATGGCCGCACCGCCTTTTTAACCAGCGCCGCAGCCTGCCCGGCGATGACCAGGCAGGTGACCCCCAGGCCCAGGGAGACCACCCGGGCCAGCACGTGCTGGGGCAGGCCCAGGGTCATGGATATTTCATGGCCCTCGGCCAACTGGCCCGCGTAGACCCAGCACTGCCAGGCCGCCGCGCCGCACAGGGCCAAGGATCCCAGGGCGGCCAAGATCTGCACCACCAGCGAGGGACGCCGGGGCAGGCGCTTGACCAGCGACATCAGCCCCACGTGGCCCTGGCGGGCCTGGGTCTGGGGCAGGGCCAGGGCCAACACCAGGGCCCCCAGCCAGGCCACCAGCTCCACCGCGCCCTCCAGGGGCTTGCCCGCCACGCGCAGGACCACGTCCAGGCAGGTGAGGGCCATCATGGCCACCAGGCACAGGCCCCCACCCGCCTTTAGTCCGCCCACCAGCCAGCCGGTCAGGCGATTGAAGGTTTGCATGGCCGGTTCCTTACTTCACCGGAGCCTGGGCCAGGGCTTCCTGGGCCGCCTTGACCACCGCCTTGCCGTCCAGGCCCCGCTCCGTGGCCGATTTCTCGTACTCCGCGATCACCGGCTGGGCCGCCTGGCGCCAGCGCTCGCTCTCGGCGGGGCTCAGCTTGATGACCTCGCGGCCGGGCTGGGCCAGGAAAAACTCCAGGCCCTTCTGGTCGGCCTGGTCCCAGGCCTGGCCGGTCTTGGCCGCCCATTCCCGGTTGATCTGGCGGATGGTGTTCTTCACCTTGTCGGGCAGGGCGTTCCAGCGGGCCTTGTTCATCACTACGAAAAAGCTGGTGGTGTAGGCCACCGACAGGCTCCAGGTGCCGTACTTGACCGTCTCGGCCAGCTTCCAGCCCAGGTTGGACTCCACCGGGTAGAAGGAGCCGTCCACGATGCCCTTGGCCAGCGATTGGTAGGTGTCGGGCATGGGTAGGGTCACCGGCACGCCGCCCAGGGCCTTGACCAGCTTGGCCGAGGTGCCGTGGGAGCGGATCTTGAGGCCCTTGACGTCGTCCAGGGTCCTCACCGCCTTGTCGCGGGTGAACAGCAGTCCCGGACCATGGGCGTGCACGTACATCACCACCACCTGGTCCAGCTCCTTGGGCTTGATCCGGTCATAGAAAAGGTTGGCCGTTTGGGTGGCCTGCACGCCGCTCTTGTAGCCCAAAGGCAGATCCAGGGCCTCCATGGCCGGGAAACGGCCCCTAGTGTAGGCGAAGCAGCCCATGGCCAGGTCGGACAGGCCGTTGACCACCCCGTCGTAGGCCTGGCGGGCCGGGGTGAGGGTCTGGCCGGGGAAGTACTGCACGCTCACCTGGCCGTTGGTGCGCTTTTTGACCTCGTCGCACCAGGCCTGGGCCAGCTGGCTCTGGGCGTGGGTGGGGGGGAAGAAGTTGCTGTAGGTGAGGCTGGTTCCGGCCAGGGCCGCGGGAGCCGAGGCGGACAGGGCAAGCAACAGGCTGAGAACTACCAACAGGCATCGGCGCAACATGATCATCTCCACGAACTACGGGGTGCGTCTCCCGGCCGCCAAAAAGCGGCGAAGGCGCAATTATCCTAATGGGAAGGGGGTATGGGTGTTTATGTAGGGGTAGTTTTCAGCCGCGGGGCGGCCGATAGTAGTAGCAATAGACGTAAGCATAGGCGCGGACGCTATGGGAGGCGCTGCTGACCATGGTGTTGCTTTCGTCGCTCCTTGCTACCAACTGGACGGGCGGGACGCCCGATGGTTGAGCAAGCTAGCACAGCTGATTAGCGCCCGCAAGATTATTTTAGGGGGGTGACGCCCATGGGGGCGCCGGGCTAAGATGAAACCGCCCGGGCCGGCTAGCCCCACTCCATGAGCTGCCAGGCCTCCAGGCCCCGGCGGGCGGCGTCCTGCTCGGCCTCCTTTTTGGAGCGGCCGCTGCCGGTGGCCACCCGGCGGCCGTCGATCACCAGGGCGGCGGTGAACAACTTGGCGTGGTCCGGCCCCTCGGCGTGGATCAGCTCGTAGACGGGAGTGAAGTGCAGCACCTGTTGCACGTCTTCCTGCAGGCGGGTCTTGTAGTCCTTTTTGGGAGAGCGCAGCATGGCCTTTTCCGTGGCCTCGGCCAAAAGGCGGCCGAGCACCTCCCGGGCCTGGTCCAGGCCGCCGTCCAGGTACACCGCCGCGGCTATGGCTTCCACCACGTCGGCCAGGATGGAGGGCTTTTCCCGGCCGCCCTGCATCTCCTCGCCCCGGCCCAGGAGCAGGCAGGGGCCCAGGTCCAGCGAGCGGGCCACCCCGGCCAGGCGGTTTTCGTTGACCACCCCGGCCCGGGCCTTGCTGAGATGGCCTTCGCTGGCCTCGGGAAAGCGCTGGTACAACAGCTCGGTTATCACCAGCTCCAGCACCGCGTCGCCCAGAAACTCCAGGCGCTCATAGCTTTGGTCCATCTCTTCGGGGTGCTCATGGATGTAGGATGAGTGGCGCACCGCCTGCAGGAGCAGGGCGGGCTCGCTAAAGGAATAACCCAGGCGCTCGCAAAGCTGTGTCAGGCTCGGTGGTAGTTGGCTATTCAATATGCTCCTCCGGGCCAAGTATCGACCCGGCCAAGGTAAAATGTCAATGCGCCGATTCGGGGGAAGCTTGACGCGGACCACCGGCTACCGTAAGAAAGGCCTCATGGAGTCTCTTAGCATCATACATTCCGAATGGTCCAACGGCTGGGGCGGCCAGGAGATACGCATCCTGAGCGAGTGCCTGGGCATGGCCCGGCGCGGTCACCGGGTGGCGCTGGTGGGCTGCCCCACCGGCAAGCTGCGCCAGGCCGCCGCCGCCGAGGGGCTCACCTTCCACCCCCTGGAGATGCGTGGCCCCTGGGACCTGGCGGCCATAGTCAAAATGCGCGCCCTGCTCAAGAGCCAAGGCGTCGACGTATTGCACACCCACTCTTCGGTGGACGGTTGGGTGGGGGGCATGGCCGCGCGCTGGGCCGGGGTGGCCAACCTGCGTACCCGCCATCTTTCGGCCAAGGTGCCCAACCACCCCTTCAACTTCGTCTACCGCCTCCCCCAGGCGGTGGTGACCACCGGCGAGAGTATTAGAAACCATTTGGTAAACGACTACGGCCTGGCCCCGGAGCGGGTGGCCTCCATACCCACGGGCATCGACGTGGAGCGCTACGCCCCCCGCCGGGCCGATGCCGGCTTGGCCCAGGAGCTGGGCCTCAGGCCCGGCGTGCCGGTGGTGGGTATCGTGGCCATCCTGCGCTCCTGGAAGCGCCACGACCTGTTCTTGGCCATGGCCCGGGAGCTCTTGGGCCAGGGGCGCGAGGCGCAGTTTCTCATCGTGGGCGGGGGGCCCAAGGAAGAGGAGGTGCGCGGCCTGGTGCAAAGCCTGGGCCTGGGCGAGCGGGTGGTGATGACCGGCATGCGACCGGACGTGGAGCGCCTGCTGCCCTTGATCGAAGTGGGGGTGTTGGCCAGCGACAAGAACGAAGGCGTGCCCCAGGCGGTGTTGCAGCAGATGGCCGTCCGGCGGCCGATGGTGGCCGCCCGGGCCGGGGACGTGGGCCAGGTGGTGATCAACGAACAGACCGGCCTGTTGGTGGAGCCCGGCAGCGCCTCGGCCTTGGCCGCCGGGGTGGCCCGCGTTTTGGACGATCCCGAGTTGGCGGCCCGGCTGGGCCGGGGGGGGCGCCGGCTGGTGCTGGAGCACTACTCCATGGAGGCCATGCTGACCGCCACCGAGGAGCTTTACGGCCGGGTGTTGGCCGGGAGGACGCGGTGAGCTGGTGGCCGGCCGCGCTGGCCGGGCTGGGGGCCGCGGCCCTGAGCGCCCGCTTCCATTGGTGGCGGCCCCGTCTGGCCGGAGCGCCGGTGCTCATGTACCACCAGATCGTGAAGGAGCTTGACCGCACCCCCTTGCCCAAGCTCAGGGTGCCGCCCCGGGCCCTGGAACGCCAGTTGGCCGCCCTGGAACGCCGGGGCTACCGGGTGAGCGGCCTGAGCGGGGCCCTGGCGGCCGCGCCGGGAGCCAAGGCGGCGGCGCTCACCTTTGACGACGCCTTTCAGGACTTCGCCGACAACGCCTGGCCGCTCATCAAGGCCAGGGGCATGGGGGCCACGGTGTTCGTGGTCACCGGCCAAATCGGGGGCTCCAACGTGTGGGACCAGGGCAAGGGCATTCCTTCGGTGCCCCTTCTAAGCGCCGAAGAGATCGCGGAGTTGGCCGCCCAGGGGGTGGAGTTCGGGGGGCACGGCCATGCCCACCGCGACCTGACCTCTTTGAGCCCCCAGGAGTTGGCCGACGACCTGGGAGCCTGCCAGGAGGTTCTCACCGGCTTGCTGGGCGCCCCCGCCAGGAGCTTCGCCTATCCCTACGGCCTGTTCAACGACGAGGTGAAGCAGGCGGTGGCCCGGGCTGGCTTTCACGCGGCCTGCGCCACCCGGCCCGGCCTGCTCACCGGCCGGACCGACCCCCTGGCCATACCGCGCGTCATCGTCAAGCGCTCGGACACGGCCTGGGACTTCGCCCTCAAACTGACCCGCTCCAAGAGCCGCTGGTAGAAGAGCCATGAAGCTGTCCATCGCCATAATCGTCCTGAACGAAGAGGCCAACCTGCCCCGCTGGCTGAAGGCGGTGGCCCCGGTGGCCGACGAGATCGTGGCCGTGGATTCGGGTTCCAGCGACCGCACCGTGGAGATGCTGGAGCGGGCCGGGGCTCGGGTCTACCACCGGGAGTGGACCGGCTATGCCGATCAGCGCAACTTTTTGGCCGAGCGTTGCGCCGGCGATTGGATTTTGATGCTGGACGCCGACGAGGTGCTCGACGAGGAGTGCCGTCAAACCCTGAGGGCGTTCAAGGTCAACCCCGAACCGGAGGAAAACGCCTTTCTGATACCATCGCGGGTGTGGTTTTTCGGGAGTTTACTGCGCCACGGCGGTTTTTTCCCGGAGTGGAAAATCCGGCTGTACCGGAAAGGGTCGGGGGCCTGGGTGCGCGAACAGGTGCACGAGCGCCTGGAGGTGAGGGGCGCGACGGGCCGCCTGAGCTGTTTTTACGACCACCACTCCTATGCCAGCGTGGAAGAATACCGCCAGCGGGCGCAGCGCTACGCCCAGGCCGGAGCGAAGCACATGTTCGAGGCGGGCAGGCGCTGCGGCCCCCTTACCGCTCCGGCTCACGCGGCTTGGAGCTTTGTGCATAGGTATCTGCTGCGACTGGGTATTTTGGACGGCAAGGCCGGGTGGTGGGCCGCCTGGCTGGAGGCGGGATACACCATGCATAAGTACCGTGACCTGGCGCGGCTGATCCACGAGGCCAAGGACGGGGACCAGGCCTAGGCTGCGGATATACTTTAAGCTTGACACCGCCACGGGGTCTATTTAAGGTAGCCAAGAATCTTGTAATGCGTGGACGAGGCAAATCCGGGCCGGCAGGGCCGGTTGGGTTTGCGTGACAAGGGCCTGAGGGCCCCAAGTTTTTGCCCACCAAAGTGCCAAAAGGCACAAAGTGGTCGCCGTCAGTAAAGCCGGGACGCTTCCGCCCCGGAGACGAAGGAAAAATCAAATCACCCGCCCGCAAGGCGGGCGCTCCCAACGGGGGGCGCGGGAACTATCGTAAGGAGGCTTAGACAATGGCACTTATCGAACCTCATGGCGGCGGAAACCTCAAGCCGCTATTCGTGATGGATGAAGCTCAGCGCGCGGACTTGGCCAAAGAGGCCCTGACTCTGCCCTCGATCGTCATCAGCTCCGCCGCGGCCGGCAACGCGGTGATGCTGGGTGGCGGCTACTTCACCCCCCTCGAGGGCTTCATGAACAAGGCCGACGCCCTGGGCGTGGCCACCGACCTCAAGACCGCCTCCGGTCTGTTCTGGCCCACCCCGGTGCTGAACATGGTCGAGGACGCCGGCGCCATCAAGGCCGGTGACCGCATCGCCCTGCGCGACCCCAACGTGGCCGGCAACCCGGTCCTGGCCATCCAGGACGTCAAGGCGGTGGAGACCTTCACCGACGACGAAATGGCTCTGATGACCCAGAAGGTCTACCGCACCGACGACATGGCTCACCCCGGCGTGAAGGCCTTCAACACCGTGGGCAAGACCTGCATCTCCGGTCCCATCAAGGTCCTGAACTACTCCTACTTCGAGAAGGACTTCCCCGGCACCTTCCGCACCGCCTACCAGATCCGTGAGGAAATGGAAAAGCTGGGCTGGTCCAAGGTCGTGGCCTTCCAGACCCGCAACCCCATGCACCGGGCCCACGAAGAGTTGTGCCGCATGGCCTACAACGACCTGAAGTGCGACGGCATCCTCATCCACATGCTGCTGGGCAAGCTCAAGGCCGGCGACATTCCCGCCGACGTGCGCGACGCCTGCATCCGCAAGATGGTGGAGCTGTACTTCGAGCCCAACACCGTGCTGGTCACCGGCTATGGTTTTGACATGCTCTATGCCGGTCCCCGCGAGGCCGTGCTGCACGCCGTGTTCCGTCAGAACACCGGCTGCACCCACTTGATCGTGGGCCGCGACCACGCCGGTGTGGGCGACTACTACGGCGGCTTCGACGCCCAGACCATCTTCGACGAAGAGGTGCCCGCCGGCGCCCTGAAGATCGAGATCTACCGGGCCGACCACACCGCCTACTCCAAGGTGCTCAACAAGGTCATCATGATGAAGGACGCTCCCGAGGGTCACACCAAGGAGGACTTCGTGCTTCTGTCTGGCACCAAGGTGCGCGAGATGCTGGGCCAGGGCATTGCCCCGCCGCCCGAGTTCTCCCGCCCCGAAGTGGCCAAGATCCTCATGGACTACTACCAGATCGTCGACAAAAAGTAGTTCATAGCCAGCCGGCCCCGGTCGGTTCGGCAGCCTGAGATCAAAGCCCGCCTTCCGCTATGCGGAGGGCGGGCTTTTTTGCGCGGCGGGGCGATTAGGCTTGGCCGGGGGGCCGGCCTGCCGGAAAATGGAGCCTAAGCAATCGGGAGGAGCGCGTGGACAAGAATTACCGGGAACGCTATCAGTTCTACCGCCGCCTGGGCCGCCGCCTGGCCGCGGTGATGGAGGTGAACCACATCCTGGAGGCGGTGCGCGCCGAGGCCAAGCAGGTGGTGCCCGCGGCCATGGAGGCCTGCATTCTGCTGTTGGACCCCGAGGCCGCCGCCTACACCCGGCCCCTGCAATGCGACCTCTACGACACTCCGCGCAACTGCCTTAGCTGCAAGCGCAACCGCTCGGCGGTGCAGACGGCCCTGGCCCGGCGCAAGGCGGTGGTGCTCAACCGCCCCGGCTCGGTTACCCGGCCCGACGGCACGGTGGTGGCCACCGGCCCCGAGGCGGCCATGCCCATCCTGGTCAAGGGCGAGGCCCTGGCCGTGGGCACCGTGTTGATCCGGCCCGGAGCCCGCTTCACCCGGCGGGAGTTCTTCCTCATGCGCGACCTGGCCGACATCGCGGGCAACCATCTGATGGGGGCCAAGCTGCACTGGCAGGTGACCCAGGAGAAGATGAAGATCAGCCAGAGCCTGACCCAGCTCATCCCCTTCGTGCCCCGCACCGTGGCCCGGCTGGCCCACGAGGAACCCGAGGGCCTGGCCCAGGGCAAGCAGCGCCGCCAGGTGGCGGTGTTGTTCGTGGACATCGAGGGCTACTCGCGCCTGTTCGCCAGCATGCCCGAGGAAAAGGTCAACCAGTTGGTGGAGCGCTTCTTCTCCAGCTTCGTGGACCCCATCCACCGTTCCGGGGGCGACATCAACGAGACCGCCGGGGACGGGCTGATGATCATCTTCGCCGACCCCGACCCCGCCGCCGGGGCCAAGAAGGCGGTGGAGGCGGCCTTTGACATCCAGGCCAGCGCCTCCATGAACAACCTGTCCCTGGGCCGCGACGCCGACCCCCTGCGCCTGAAGATGGGCATAAATCTGGGCCAAGCCCTGGTGGGGCCCACCCGCCTGGCCGGCAGCCTGGGCAGCCGCATGACCTACACCGCCAGCGGCCCGGTAACCAACCTGGCCGCCCGCCTGGCCGACATGGCCCAGGGCGGGGACATCCTGGTGAGCCAGGCAGTGCAAGAGCACATCCAGGGCCTGTGGCCCTCCTACTCCAAGGGCGAGGTGTGCTTCAAGGGCATGGACCAGGCGGTGCGGGTCTACTCGCTCATGAGCGGCTGAAAACTCCGGCCGCGCCTATTTGCCCCCCGTGGTGAAGACGATCTGGTAGCCCGCGCAGGAGACGCCCGGCGCGGCCTGGGCCTGGAAGTTGCCGTAGCCTCCGGTGTTGATGCCCACCGCGTAGGCGGTGCCCGGCTTGAGCTGCACCGGCAGCCGGCAGGTGCGGGCGTCCACGAACTTGGGCTTGCCGGTCACCACCGGGAAGGCCCCCAGCTTGGGGTCGGTGACCCAGGACCAGCGGTCGGTGAGCATGTCCTGGTCGAAGCGCACCTCGATGTAGGTCAGGCCCGGGTCCACCTGGGCGGCCTGGGGGGCGGGGACGCTGGCCACCACCCGGCAGGGCCCGGCCAGGGCCGAGGCCGAGGCCAGCAGGACCAGGAGGAGGACCAGGGCCAGGAGCGAGTTCAGGCGTTTGCCGAGCATGGGTGTCTCCTTGTCAGTCGCGGGTGGCGAAGTGTTCGCGTTTTTGTTTGGGCCACTGGGAGCAGAAGACGGGCTGGCCCTTGGCCACCCGCTGGAAGCACAGGCCGCAGGTGGGCTCGCAGCCCACGATCTCCGAGGCCCGGCCTTCCTGGGCCTTGCGGACCCACTGGGGATCGGCCAGCAGCACCCGGGCCAGGCCGATGAGATCGGCCTTGCCCTCGGTGAGCGCCGCCTCGGCCAGGGCCGGGTCCTGCATGCGCCCGGCGGCGATCACCGGCACCTGGACCGCCTGCTTTACCGCCGCGGCCAGCGATAGCATGTAGCCGGGCTCCTGCTCCTGGGCCTTGCGCTCGGGCAAAAAGAACGACTCGTAGGTGCCGCCCATCACCGACAGATAGGCCAGACCCGCCTCGGCCAGGCGGGGGGCGGCCAGCAGCGCCTCGCTCAGCTGCAGGCCGTCGGGCAGCCACTCGTCGGCCAGGAAGCGGTAGCCCACCGGATAGTCCGGGCCCACCTCTCGGCGCACCGCCGCGATCACCTCCAGGGGAAAGCGCAGCCGGTTATTGAGCGAGCCGCCATAGGCGTCGTCGCGGCGGTTGGTGCGCGGCGAAAGGAACTGGGCCAGAAGGTAGCCGGTGCCGCCGTGCAACTCCACCAGGTCGAAGCCCGCCTGGCGCACCCGGCGGGCCGCCCGGGCGAAGGCCTGGGTGATCCCGGCGATCTGCTCGGCGCTCAGGGCCTCGGGCACCATCTCCCCCAGGGGCACCGCCGAGGGGGCCAGGGGATGGCCGGTGCCGTGGGCGAAACGCCCGGCGTGGTTTATCTGCAACCCCGCCTTGGCCCCGCCCGCCTGGATGGCGGCCGCCAAGCCGGCCAGGCCCTGGGTGAAGCGGTCCTCGTCGATGCGCATGGTAAAGGGGCTGCCCTGGCCCCGGGGATCGATGGAGGCGTTTTCCACCATGACCATGGCCGCGCCCGAGGCGCCCATCTCCTGGTAGTGCTCCAGCAGGCGTTTATTCACCAGGCCGTCCATATTGGCGTAGCCCAGGTACAGGGGGGCCATGGTGACGCGGTTGGCCAGGGTCAGGCCGCCCAGCTCCAGGGGGGAAAACAGGGTGGGATAAGGCTGCATGGCGTTCTCCTGCAAGGTGTCCTTGTTGCTTGGGCCGGTTCGCGGCGGAAGGCCGCTCAGTCGATCTTGTATACCTCGTCGCCGGGGCGGCAGCGCTCCGGCACCTGGATGCCCACCAGCTGGCCCCGCCCGGCGCTCTCGATCACCGCGTGCTCCTCTTGCATGGACTCCACCACGGTCTGGAAATCGGTGGTAAAGCCCACCAAGTGCAGCCGGTCGCCCTTGGCCAGGGTTCCGGCGGTGAGGCGGATGGCCGCCACCATGGGCTTAGCGAAAAACTTGAAGACCTCGCCTATTTTCATCTCGGGCATGGCGCCCTCCGATTGGGGGTATGTATCTACCATAGCCGCGAGGCCGGGTGTCTTGTCAACAAGGGCGGCACGCTCCGGCTTTGGGGCGGCCCGCGTCCCTAAGGGCTTGGCCCGTGAACAGGGGGGGATTATACTCAGCCATGCTTTATTTACGCCTTATAATAGCGACCCTGACGATGCTGGCGGTCCTGGCCGCCGGAGGGGCAGAGGCCCGGGCCGAGGCCCCGCCCCAGGTAATCGCCCAGGCCCAGGCCGACCTGGACGGCGACGGCCGGACGGAGACCCTGGAGGTGCTGCTGCTCCAGGGGGAGCGCCGCGACGACGCCGAGCCCTGGTGCGGCGCGGGGGACAAGTGGGAGGGCCGCTTCGCCCTGCGGGTGCGCCGGGGGCCGGCGGTCCTGACCCAGGCGCGCTGGGAGAGCTTGATCTATCCCCGCTGCTCCGTGGCGGCCGACGAAAGCTTCTTTTTCTGGGCCCCGCTCACCCTGCATTTGGCCGACTACAACGGCGACGGCCACCCGGACTTCAGCCTGGGGGTCTACGGTAACTGCAACGGCAATTTCTATCGCCTGTTCACCCTGGGTCCCGACGGCCGCCTGGCCGAGCTGCCTACGCAGGGCGGCGGGGCGCTGACGGTGTCCGGCGCGGGGCACCACAACTCCACCCCTCTGATCCGGGTGGAAAAGGGGCTGCTGGTCAACACCTATTACGACCAGGCCAAGGGCGAGGAGGTGACGGTCCGCCGCCGTTGGCAAAACGGGCGCTTCGTGCCCGTGGCCCCCTGACCTCTCCGCCGCCCGCCGGCGGATAAAAGCGGGGTTGGCCATCTGGCCACTGAAAAGGCGAATGCGGGTATATTGGTATACAACGCATGACGCTTTGAGGTTCTATTGGGGTAGCCGTCATGAATCCAAACTTTCGCGTTGTCCGGCGGTTCATGGGCGGTAGGCAATAACAAGGCAGATTTGGCTGAATGGAGACGGGCGTGAGAAAAGAACGCTTTTTTAAGGTCGGCGTGGTTGCAGCGTTGGTGTTGGGCCTGATCCTGGCGGTGGGGACCGCCCAGGCCATGACCAAGAAGGAAGCGGACCAAACGCGGGCGGAGATCCGCAAAATGGCCCAAGAGACTTTGTCCCGCTTGTATAAGCTGCGGCCCTCGGCCAAAGGGGCCATTTCCAGTGCGGCCGGTTACGCGGTTTTCAGCAACTTCGGCACCAAGATTTTCTTTTTCGGCGGGGGCGCGGGCAAGGGCGTCGCCGTGGATCAAAAGACCAAAAAGGAAACCTTCATGAAGATGGTCGAGGCTCAGGCCGGGCTGGGCCTGGGGGTGAAGAAGTACCGGGTGGTAATAGTCTTCGAGCGCCAGAAGGACTTGAACCAATTCGTGAACTCCGGCTGGGAGTTCGGAGGACAGACCTCGGCGGCGGCGAAGTATGGCAGCGACGGCGGCGCCTTTGCCGGGGCCATTTCGGTTTCACCGGGGGTATGGATGTACCAGTTGACCGATTCGGGCCTGGCCCTGGAGCTAACCGGCAAGGCCACCAAGTATTACAAGGACAGCGATTTGAACTGAGCGGGTTTTTCGCCGTCAGAGGGCCGGGGCGCGAGAGGCGCCGCGGCCCTTTGCTTTGGGGCCCACGAAGAAGGGCCCAAGGCCCGGGCGACGACGGGGACTAAAACAGGGCCAGGGTGAACCCCTTGGGGCCGGTGCTGGTCACGTAGTCGGGCGGGGGCAGCTTGGGCAGCATTCTTTGGGCCACGTCGCTGCGTATGATCAAGGCGGTGTTGCCCCGGTTGCGCGAGATGAGCCGGCTGGCTGCGGGCAGGCGCAAATGCCGCTTGCGAGAGTCGGGGTAGGAGAGCCCGTACTTCAGCTCGCCGGGGCTGTCCAACACGTAAACGTCGGCGCGGCGCAAATAGCAGCAAGTGGCGGCGGCGGCATCCTGACCCGCGATCACCACGGTGCCCGGCTTTATGGGATGCCCTTCGAGGCGAAAGAGGGGGCCGGGATCCGAAGCCTGCAGGGTAAGGTCCGGCATCAACCACGGCGCGGTGGCCAAAAGCAGCAGCGGGGCGATAGCCAAGGTCACGATTTTTCTTTTGACGCCGGTGGCTCTGACGGCTCCCAAGCAGATGGCGACAAAAAAGACGAGGCCGCCCGCGGCCAGCAGGGTTTTCCAGGCGGCTCCATAGAGGTGGAAGCCCTGGAAACCGAAAATTTGCACGTAGAGCAGGGCCAACAGGACCAGGGCCAAAAACGCCGCCAGAATCATCACCCCCAGGTTGAACAGCTTGACCTTGCCCCGCTCCAGGGTGTTGGCCAGCCCCTGGGACAGGAGTATGGCCAAAGGCGGCACGCAGGGCAGGATATAGGTCAGCAGCTTGCCCTTGCTGAGGGAAAAGAACAGGAAGGGCAGGACGAACCAGCACAGGGACAGGCGCAACACCGAATTTTTGCGATCCGGCTCGGCCATGCGCCGCTTGACACCGGCCACCGCGGTGGGGAGCACGAAGGCCCAAGGCAAGAACATCCCGGGAGCGGCGAGGAAAAAGAACCAGAAGGACCTTTTGTGCTGGGCGCTGTCGGCCAGAAAACGGTGGATGTGCTCGTACCAGGCGAAGCGCACCCAAAAGTCCGGCTCCCGCAAGTGGACCAGGATGCTCCAGGGCAGGGCCACGGCTATGGCGGCCAACAGCGGCGGCCAACCCAGCCGCCACAACTCCCTGAGGCGCTTCTGCCAGAGAAGGTAGGGGAAAAGCGCCAGCACCGGCAAGACGAAGCCCAGGAAACCCTTGGTGAGAAAGGCCAGGCCGCTGGCGGCTCCCGCCAACAGCAGGAAAGTTATTTCCCTGCCCGAGCCTCGCTGCGCCTGGGTGGCGAAAAAAAAGGCGGTGATACAGGCCGTTATGAAAAAGGAAAACATGCCGTCCAGCAGGGCAAAGGTGCCCACGCCGACCACCAGGAAACAGGTGATATAAATAAGCGCGGAAGACGTGGCCAACCAGTGATCCGCTTCGGGATCTCGGCCGCCGCCCCGCAGGACCAACAGGTAGATCAAAAGGGCGCTGAGCCCCACGGCCAAGGCCGAAGGCAGCCGTAGCGCGAAGCTGTTTTCCCCGAAGATAAGGATGGAGGCGGCCTGGGCCCAGTAACCGAACACCGGTTTTTCAAAATAGCGCAGGCCGTTCAGGCGCGGGACCACCCAGTCGCCGCTGGCGATCATTTCCCGAGGAATCTCGCCGTAGCGGGTTTCGTCCGGAATAAGAAGTTCCCTGGCTCCTAAGGGGAACAGGTATACCAGCAGAAAAAGAGCCAGCGGAATCAGGGGCAGAGCTTTGCTTGGGCGCACTTTATCGGGCAGTCTCGTTTTGAGGTCTCGTATTCTGGTTTAGGGTTCCGCTACCGCTATCGGTGACCGCGTGTCTCGCCAAATGAGCTGTTTTAATTGCCCAGGGTCAACCAAAATACCCCATCAAACGAATATTGGCAATAGTTTGGCTGGGCGCTCGGGCGCGCCCTCAAGTGCCGCGAAACGGACCGGAATCCGACCGATCACGGATGTGGCGCGAGCGGACCAAGGAAAAAGGCCGCAACGCGGGTAGCGCTACGGCCTTTGAAACTCTGGCGGAGAGAGAGGGATTCGAACCCTCGGTACACCTTTTGGGCGTACACACGATTTCCAGTCGTGCACCTTCGGCCAGCTCGGTCATCTCTCCATATGCTTAGTTATTCAAAGTAAAGGCAGAGATACCCGAAAGCCGGGTGGATGTCAACCTGGGCAGCCAAGGTTTTTGGCGGGTCGCCGGGTTTGGCATCTGCTCCGGCTCAGTCCATCAGCCGGCGCAGGCCTTGAGCGGCCAGTTCCAGGGTCTCGGCCTTCTTGCAGAAGCAGAAGCGCACCTGGGTGTGGCCCAGTTCGGGCCGGGAGTAAAAGCTGGAGCCGGGCACCGTGGCCACCCCGGTAAGCTCGATGAGCTTCAGGGCCATGGCCGTGTCGTCGGCGTAGCCGTAGCGCTCCATGAGGTGGGCCACCTCGGTGATGATGTAATAGGCGCCCTTGGGCAGGTTGGGGTTGAAGCCCAGTTCCTCCAGCACCCCGAAGAGCTGGTCGCGGCGCTCAAGATACAAGCCGCTGAGGCCCTGGTAATAGGAATCGGGCAGGCGAAGCCCGGCGGCGCAGGCCTCTTGCAGGGGATGGGCCGCGCCCACGGTGAGGAAGTCGTGCACCTTGCGCACCGCCGTGGTCACCTCCGGCGGGGCGATGACCCAGCCCACCCGCCAGCCGGTGGCCGAAAAGGTCTTGGACATGGAGTTGACGGTGATGCCCAAATCCTCCATGCCCGGCAGGGCGGCGGGGGAGATGTGCTCCTCGCCGTCGTAGAGAATGTACTCGTAGATCTCGTCGTTGATCAGGTAGGCGTCCCAGCGGCGGCACAGCTCGGCGATGGTGGTTAGCTCCTGGCGGGAAAACACCTTGCCGGTGGGGTTGTTGGGGGTGTTGACCACGATGGCCTTGGTCTTGGGGCCAAAGGCGGCGGCCAGCTCGTCCGGGTCGAAGCTCCAGTGGGGGGGCCGCAGGGTGACGTAGCGGGGAGTGGCCCCGGAGAGCAGGGTGTCCGGGCCGTAGTTTTCATAAAACGGCTCGAAGATCACGATCTCGTCGCCGGGGTTGATGATGGCCTTGAGCGCGGCCAGCATGCCCTCGGTGGCCCCGCAGGTCACGGTGATCATGCTTTCGGGGTCCACCTCCAGGTGGTTGTAGGCCCTGGCCCGGTCGGCGATGGCCAGGCGCAGGTTGGGGGTGCCCCAGGTAACGGCGTATTGGTTGTAGCCGTCCTGGATGGCCCGAATGGCCGCCTCCTTGACCTCCTCGGGGGTGTCCCAGTCAGGGAAGCCCTGGGCCAGGTTGATGCCGCCGTGCTGGGCGCAGACCCGGCTCATGCCCCGGATCACCGATTCGCCGAAACGCAAGGTTAGTTCATTGACCGGCTTCAAAGCGCGCTACTCCCCGCCTGGGCCGCCCGCCCCGGCGGCGCGGCGAAGTTACTGGGTAAAAGGCAAGGCTATCTCAAAGTCGCCCCTCAGGCAAAACAATCATTGCTCGCCCTGCAGGCGGGGGCAGGCCTCGGCCACCCGGCCCAGGGCCTGCACCACGCCGCGAAGGATTTCCAGCACCTGGGTGGGGTGCGGCTGGCCTTCGTTGTGCATTACCTGATAGGCCTCTTCCACCCGCGCTTGCAGGCTTTTGATGGTTGGGCGCATATCTTCCATGCTCACTCCTTGCTTTGCCGCCAGGCGGCCAGGGCGTCCAGGCGCGGGGCCAACACGCTCCAGCGCCAAGCGAACTCGGCCCCCAGGTCGGGCTCCAGGCGTAGCGCCTTGATCCGGTTGCCCGGCGCGTCCAGCTTAAACTCCAGGAACACCGGCCCCTGGTTTACCAGCAAGCCGATTTCCGCTTGGCTTTGGCCCGCCGCCAGGGGAACCTGGGCCAGCACGGCGGCGTGGTCCCAGCCCAGGGAGCGCACCGTCAGGCGGGCGGAGGCCTCCAGGGGAGCGTCCAGCTCCAGCCTCAGGCGCAGCGGGCCGGGCAGGAAAGGCTGGGAGAGGGTCAGGCGGCTGCCTTGGGGGGTGCTCTCCAGCTTGGCCGGGGGCCAGCCCCGGTCGCCCGCCCCATCGGGCCATTCCAGGCGCTCCCAATACAGCAGGGCCGGGGGCAGGTTGCTCAGCTTGCCCAGGGCCCCGGCCAGGGCCGGACCGCCGCCCGCATGGGCCAAGGAGCGGTAGGCGGCCAGGAAACCGGGATGCTCGGCCCGCAGCCGAGTCAGGGCCGCCTCGGCCGCCTGGCGTTTGCCCGCTTCCAAGAGGGCGGCCACGGCCATCAACCGGGCCTCGGCCGGGGCCCCCGGCCCCAGGCGGGCGGCCAGATCGGCCATGGCCTTCCACTCGCCCCGGCGCAACAAGAGGGGCAGGGCGGTCTCGGGTTGGGGGAACAGCCCCACCCACACAAAGGCCCCCTCGGGGTGGCGGCGGCCCTCCAGCTTGTAGGCCCTGATCCGGGGGGGCACCAGCCGTGGCCAGGGGCGCACCCGCCCGCTGAGGGTGCGGTCCCACTCCAGGTCCAGGGGCAGGCCCAGCTCCGGGGCCCAGAACAGGCGGGCCCGGCCCCGCCCCAGGGCGGCGAAGGTCATCTCCCCCGGCGATTGGGGGCTGATGAGCCACAGGTCCTGCTTGAAACCCAGGCCGCGATCCAGGCGGCGGCCCACCAACAGATCCCGGGGCCGGGAGCGGGCCCAGGGGGTGGTGAGGTAGGCGGGCTGGGGCAGGTCCACCCGCACGTGGGGCAGGATTACCTGGTTTTGATAGTCGGGCATCGCCGGGACGTATAGGGCTATCTCCGGGTTTTCCCAGTAATAATTGCGCGCGGCGAACAGCTGCACCGGGCGCAGCCAGGCCTGGGGCGGGGGCGGCTGCCACCAGAAGCGCTCCAGGGCCAGCACCTCCAGCGCGGCCGCCTCGGGGCGTCCCCGGTCGCCCAGATCGTCGCGCAGCAGCCACTTGTGGGAGCGGGGGTAGACCTCGGGTGTCAGCCAACGGCCGTTGCTCGCCGGGTACTCGCCGGCCATGAGTTGCCCCGGGGCCAATACCCTGGCCACCCAGCGCCCGGCCAGTTGGCCGGTGGCGGGCAGGCGGGCCTGCCAGGCGTCGCCCAGGGCCAACAGGCCCTGCCAGACCAGGAAGATGGCCACCAGGCCCAGCACCGCCCCCCGCCAGGGACGGCCGCTGAAGGCCTGGAACACCAGGGCCAGCAGGGCGGCCAGGGGCAGGGCCAGGAAGGGGGTGAGGTTGACCAGGTCCCACTCGCGCAGATAGCCCAGGCGCACCCAGACCAGGGCCAGGGCGGCCAGGGCGGCCAACAGGGCCAACAGGTCGGCCTTTTTGTGGCGCAGCAGCAAAAGGAACAGGCCCGCCCCGGCCAAGAGCGGCCAGGTCGTGCCCACCCGGCGGGTCAGGGCCTCCCAGGCATAGGTCAGGCTGAGCAGGGCGTCCTGGTTTTGGGCGGCCGGGTTTTGACTGGCGACGATTTGCATGAGATCCGCCCACCAGCGGGCCGGGTCCACCCAGAACAGGGGCGAGAGCAGCAGGCAGCCCAGCACCAGGCCCAGGCCCAAGGTGATCAGCGGAGCCCAGCCTCCCCAGGGGCGGCGCAGGCCCCAGGCGGCCAGGGCCAGGATGATCACGTAGCCGCCGTAGACCTTGGCCGCCACCGCCGCGCCGGCGGCCAGACCGGCGACGAGGTAGTCCCACCAGCGGCCCTCTTGCAGTATGCGCGCCGCGAAGAGAAAGGCCAGCCACACCGCCAGGGTTTGGGGCACCTCGCCCATGAGCTGGCGGGAATAGGTGAGCTGCAGGGGGTCCAGGGCCAGCAGCAATCCGGCCAACAGACCGGCCCCCAGGCCCCAGAGGCGACGGGCCGCCAAAAAGCCCAGCAGGGGCAACAAGGACCCCAGGGTGGCCTGCAGGCAGGTGGCGAAAAGCACGTAGGCGTGCCAGCCCTCGCCGCCCGTGGCCCAAAGGTGCCAAGGGGAATCAGGTGAGAAAATCCAGGCGCTTAGCCGTCCCAAGGCCGCGTAGAGGTACACGTGGCCCAGGGGGTAGCTCATGGGCGGGGTCAAATCTCCGCGCATGAAGGCGGGCAGCAGGGCCAGTTGCTTGGGGGTGTCCACGTGGGAGAGGAAATCGGGCCAGCCGTGGGCCACCCCGGCCAGGCGCAGCCCCAGGCCCAGGGCCAGGATGCCCGCCAGGGCCAGGCCGCCCCAGGGCATGGCCGGGCGGGCGTCTTGGGGTTCCAGGGCCAGGCGGCGGGCCAGGGCCACGAAGTAAAGGGCTCCCAGCAGGGAGGTGGGCGCCAACCAAACCGGAGGGCCGGGCCCCAGGGCCCCCCACAACAGCAGCCAGGCCGGAGTCAGGGCGGCCAGGGCCCAGCCAGCGGCCCACAGGGCCAGGGGGCGGGCGAGCATCAGGGCCAGGAGCGCGGCGGGCAGCAGCCACATGAGAGGCAGGCGGGAGAAGGTTTCCCAGGCCAGCCAGGCCAAGGGGGCGAGCCCCAGGAGGGACCAGGCGGCCGGCGACGGCCCTCCGACCTCGCGCCGCTCCCCCAGCCGGTCCAGGCCCCAGGCCAACAGCCCGCCCAGCAGGGCCCCGGCCAAAAGGCCGGCCGGCAGGCGCAGCCAGGCCTGGGCCCAGCCGTCCCAGCTAAGGAAGTACAACTGGCTCTTGAGCCCCAGGAGCCCCCCGGCCAGCCAGGCGGGGCCCAAGGCGGCCCAGGGCGGGCGGGCCAGCTTTTTAGGCAGTGGCATGCGCATGGTTTTTTGTAGCACAACCCGCCCCGGCTTGTCCCCATGGGGCTGAGGGCAAAAAACAAGGGCCTCTCGCCAGGAGAGACCCTTGTCGCTTTGGGGCATTTTGCCGGTTCGGGGGAGAACCGGCCAACTTCCACGGCCCCTAACGGGAGCTAAGCATCGTGCCTATTACGTTATGCACCCGTCCTTTTGTCCGGGGGTAGGAGGCAAAAAGAATCCGCGAAGCCCGGTCGCAAGAGATTCTCCCGATGGCCGAGGCGGCGGCGCAGCGGACCATCACCCGCTCGTTAGGATTGTTGAGCAGGTAGGCCAGGGGGTAAACCGCCCTAGGATCGTTGATCTTGCCTAAGGCATGGGCGGCTATGCGCCTGATGGTGGGGTCCTCGTTGCTGAGCAAGGCAATGAGAGGCTCCACGGCCCGGGTTTCGCGGATGTCGCCCAAGGTGTAGACCGCCACGCAGCGCACCTGGTTGCAGGGTGCGGTCAGAAGTACCAGCAAGGTGTTGCGGTCCACCTCTTGGGCGACAGGAGTCATGAGACCCTTGGCGGCGGCCTCCTGGCAGACCGCCGTAATTTTATTTTGCAGATGGGGGGGCACTGAATGCCCACTGGCCGCCCCAGCCAGGGCGGGGATCAGGCATAACAGGGCCGCCAGCAGTCCGCTTCGTAATATGAAGCTTTTCATTGCATCCGGCCCCTTGGAAAGATTTGCTTTGCGTTCTGGCTCTTCCTTCCCGTGTCCGGGGCGGAAGAACAGGCTCTTTGTATTGAGAATTAACGCACATGAGGGGGTGGGTAAATGAGGGATCGGCCTCATTGGGCCGCCGGGAAATTCCCAGGCAAGGGGGGTATTTCACCCTATGGGATAATTATTGTAGCGATAACGAATGGTTGTCTAGGCGCTCGGCGGCGGCGCCCGGCGCCCCTAAGCCGATTATTGTTGCTCGGCCTTTTCAAAGGCCGCCCGGGACCCCTTGAGGTCGCCCCGCTTGCCCCGGGCCTGGCCGATGATGCGCCAGTTGGCGGCCTTGAGGCTGCGGTCGCCCTGGGCCAGGGCGTTGGATTTGGCGGCCAGGTTTTCGGCCTGACGGTATTGGCCCTGCTCCAGACGCACCCGGGCCAGCTCCTGCCAGAGGTAGGGATTGCGCGGCTCGATGCGCAGGGCCCGCTCCAGGGTGGCTCCGGCCGAGGCGTCCTGCCCGGCGGCGGCCTGGGTTTTGGCCTGGTCCAAGAGGGCCAGCACCGCGCTGTTGCCGGAGGCCTGGGCCGTGGGGGGCGGCGGGGTTGACGGCGGGGTGTAGGACGGGCCCGCGCAAGCGGCCAGGAAAAGGGCCAGGGACAGAACCAGGGCGTAGCGCAAGGCCTTCATCAATCGAAAATCCTTTCAAACCATCTCTTCACTTTGGTGCCCATCTTTTCCATGCCTTGGCCCAACTCCTCCATGCTTTGCTCCAGGGAGCCGCCGCAGGCCGCCCGTCTGGTGGGGGCCGAGCCCGCGATAAAGGGCAGGTTCATCGCTCCGGGGCAGCCCCGGGCGCTGAGCAGGCCCGAGGCCGGGTCCACCCAGGCCCAGGCCACGTTGTCCGGCTGGGTGGGCACCAGGGGCTGGGGGTCCAGGGCGGCCAGGGCCTGGCCCCAGACTACCATGGCTCCCGAGGCCCCGGTAAGCCCGGTGGGCCGGTTGTCGTCGCGCCCCACCCAGGCCACGGCCAGGCGGTCGCCGGTGAAGCCCGCGAACCAGGAGTCGCGCAGCCCGTCGGTGGTGCCGGTCTTGCCCGCTATGTCCAGCGAGGCGGGCAGGTAGCGGTCCAGCGAGCGGGCGGTGCCCCGGCGCACCACCTCCTGCATGGCGGTGGTGAGCAAATACAGGGCGGCCGGGTCGCTGGTCTGCTCCACCTTGAGGGGGTAGCGCTTGAGCGGCTCGCCCCGGCTGGTGAGCACCGCCCGGATGGCCCGCAGCGGGGTGCGGAAGCCGCCGGCGGCGATGGTCTGGTAGACCTGGGCCACCTCCAGGGGCGCCAGCTCCCCCGCCCCCAGCAGGCTGGAGGCGAAGCCGGGCAGGGGGCTCCGGGCGCCCAAACGCCGCAGGTTGTCCAGCACCTGGGGGATGCCCACCGCCAGGCCCAGGCGCACCGTGGGCACGTTGTAGGAGTGCACCAGGCAATCGATCAGGGGCACCCGGCCGTGGAAGCGCTTGTCAAAGTTCTGGGGGGCGTAGTCCTCGGAGCCTTTTTGCTTGAGCAGCAGGGGGCTGTCGTCCAGCAGGGTGGCCAGGGTGTAGCGCTGGGGGTGTTCCAAGGCGGTGAGGTAGACCACCGGCTTGACGAGCGAGCCGATGGGGCGCTGGGCGTCCAGGGCCCGGTTGAAGCCCTCGAAGCGCGGATCGCGCCCGCCCACCACCGCCTGCACCTCGGCGTTTTGGGTGCTGGTGATGACCAGCGCCCCCTGCAGGGTGCCGCTTTTCAGGCGGCGGTCCTTTTCCAGGCGGGCCAGGCGGCCGCTCAGGGCCCGCTCGGCGGCGCGCTGGGCCACCGGATCCAGGGTGGTGATGATCCCCAGCCCCTCGGAGCGCAGGTCCTCGTCGCGGTAGTCGCGCTTGAGCTGGCGGTAGACCAGCTGCAAGAAGGCCGGGTAGGGCGAGGCCCCGCTGGGCGGCCGCGCCACCACCCCCAGAGGCGCGGCCTGGGCCCGGGCCAACTGCCTGGGGCTCAGCTTGCCATCCTGGGCCATCTCTTCCAAGACCAGGTTGCGCCGCTTCAGGGCCCGCTGGGGATGGCGGCGGGGGCTGTAGTAGCTGGGGCCCTTGAGCATGCCCACCAAGAGGGCCGCCTGGGGCACGCTGAGCTCGTTCAGGGGCTTGTCGAAGTAGAAGGAGGCGGCCAGGCCGAAGCCGTGGATGGCCCGGTTGCCGTCCTGGCCCAGGTAAACCTCGTTGAGGTAGGTCTCCAGTATCTCCTGTTTGGAGTAATGCAGCTCCAATAGCAGGGCCATCACCATCTCGGTGAACTTGCGTTGCAGGGTGCGCTCGGGGGTCAGGAAAAAGTTCTTGGCCAGCTGCTGGGTCAGGGTGCTGCCCCCCTGCACCCGGCCGCCCCCCACGGTGACCACCAGGGCCCGGGCGATGCCCAGCGGGTCCAGGCCGTAGTGGGAGTAGAAACGGCGGTCCTCGGTGGCGATGAGGGCGTCGATGAGCCACTGCGGGGCGTCCTTGAGCTGCACCAGGATACGGTCCTCGTTGCGGCCGGGGTAGATGCCCCCGATGAGCGGCGGGTCCAGGCGGGCGATGGCCAGCGCTTTATTCCGGCCGCGCTGGGACAGCTCGGCCACCCGGCCGCCCCTAAACTCCACCCGGAGCGACAGGGCCGCCTGGGAGCCGTCGCCGAAGACAAAGGGCCGGGTGCGCAAATCCAGGGTGGAGCCGTTCCAGGCGTAGGAGCCCGGCTGGCCGGGGTCCGCGGCCCGGCGGTAGCGCAGCAGGTCCAGCTCGTGGCGTATGTCCTCGGGGCTCAGCTTCAGGCCGGGGTATAGCTCCAGGGGCCTGGCGTAGACCCGGGCGGGCAGGGCGAAGCGCTTGCCCTCGAAGCGGGCGCGCACCGTGACGTCCAGGTAGAGGGTGAAGACCGCGGCGGCCAGCAAACCGATGAGCACCAGATAGGCCAGCAGGCGCTTGAGGGTGAAGCGGCGCTTCTTGGCCGTCTTGCGCTTGGTAGGCTTGCGCTTGGCGGTTTTGGCCTTGGCCTTGGCGGGACTCTTGCGCTCGGCGGGAGCCTTGCTTTTGGCCGCGGTCTTGCGCTTTGCCTTGGTCGCGGGTTTTTTGGGGGCGGGGCGTTTGGCCATGGGTCTTCCGGTCCGGGTATGCCGTGGGCCTCGGGCCAAGACCCGGGGCGTACCTGCCTAGGCCAAGTCTACACCGGATCGGCCCGCGATGCGGTGCGCACCCGGCGGCGACCGGAGGCCAAACGGGGCAAAGCCCGGGGAGTGGCGTATACTGCCGGAGAGGAAGCTTTTCGCCCCGCTTGGCGCAATAGCCGGTCAAACCTTCAGTCTAGTTGGGCAACCACCATGGCGGAAAACCGCAAGGAATTCAAAAGGCCCCCCAAAAGGTATCAGCCCAGGGGGCTGACCATACTCTATGAAGACCAGGACATCCTGGTGGTGGATAAGATCGGCGGCCTCTTGACCATCGGCACGGAAAAAATCCGGGAGAACACCGCCTATTTTCTTCTGACCGACTACGTGAGGAAAGGGAATCTAAAATCCAAAAACCGGGTGTTCATCGTGCACCGGTTGGACCGGGACACCTCCGGGGTCCTGGTTTTCGCCAAAACCGAGGACGCCAAACGCTATCTGCAGGACCGGTGGCCGGAGTTCTCCAAGAAATACTATGCCGTGGTGCAGGGGACCCTGCCGGAGAAGGAGGGGGTTATCAGCTCATACCTGGCGGAAAACCGCGCCCACCGGGTGTATTCCGTGGCCGACCCGGCCAAGGGCAAGCTGGCCAAGACCGGGTTTCGGGTGGTGAAGGAATCCAAGAGCTACACCCTGTTGGAAATCGAGCTGCTCACCGGCCGCAAGAACCAGATCCGGGTCCATTTCGCGGAAAAAGGCCATCCCGTGGTGGGTGACAAGGTCTACGGGGAAAAGAGCCGGGGGGCCAGGAAGCTGGCCCTGCACGCGGCCTCGCTGACCATCACCCATCCCTACACCCATGAGAAGATGACCTTCGAGACCCAGCCCCCCGCTTTCTTCAAATCCTTCGTGGCCATCTAGCGGCCTCGCCGGGGCCCAAAGGCGCCGGGGAGCCTTTGCCCCGCCCCAAAGACGGTGCTTGCCAAAAGCCGCTTTTGCGTCTATAGATGAAAGTATAGATCAGGCCGCATAACGCGAAGAGTGAAGCATGAACCACCAGCGGGGACAATTTAAGAGCCTAGACGCCGCCATCGGCGGGCGTCCCCGCGCCTACGTGTTCGGCTATTATTATTATTACGCCCCCGCCACCGGGACGGTGAGCTTGCATGGAGCGCGTAAGGCCTAGCATCTAACACGCCCTAAATCAGCAGCACCCACCGTCTCCGGACGGTGGGTTTTTTATTTGGCCGAAGACGGCGGGGCCCTGAGCGGCCAAGAACAAGGAAGAGGAAAATGATCATTCAACTGAAGGCGAGCGCGGGAAAAAGCGGACTGGAAAAAATCGTGTCCCATCTGGCCCAGGACGGGGTTCCCCGGGAGCGGCTGGATATCTTTTCCGGGGACACCTATACGCTGGTGGGCGTCAAGGGCGACGCGGGCAAGCTGGATTTGGACAAGTATCAGGCCCTGGACTACGTGCTCACGGTGCACCGCATCTCCGATCCCTTCAAGGAGCTCTCGCGCCAGTTCCACCCCGACGACACCCTGATCGAGCTTCGGGGCGGGCATTGCCTGGGCCGGGATCTGAGCGTCATCGCCGGGCCCTGCGCCATCGAGAGCCGCGAGCAGCTTTTCCGGACCGCCGAGCTGGTGGCCCGGGCCGGGGCCAACATCCTCCGGGGCGGCGCCTTCAAGCCACGCACCATCCACCGCAGCTTCCAGGGCCTGGGCGAGGAGGGCCTCAAGCTCTTGGCCGAGGCCCGCGAGGCGGTGGGCCTGCCGGTGATCTCGGAGATAATGGACGCCCGCGACATCCCCCTGTTCGTGGAATACGACATCGACATCTGGCAGGTGGGGGCGCGCAACTGCCTGAACTACACCTTCCTGGACGCCCTGAGCCAGGTGCCCAATCCCAAGCCGGTGCTGCTCAAGCGCGGCGACCACGTGTCCTTGAACGAGCTGTTGGGCGCGGCGCTCAGGCTCTACGAGGGCAACCCCCAGGTGATCCTGTGCGAGCGGGGGGACAAGACCGCGGACCGGGTGCACCGCAACGTGCTCAACCTGAACAACGTCTCCTACCTCAAGCACCACTACCATTTGCCGGTGATCGTGGACCCCAGCCACGGCACCGGGGTGCGCGAGCTGGTGGGGGACCTGGGCCTGGCCGGCATGGCCGCCGGGGCCGACGGCCTGATGGTGGAGGTGCACCATCAGCCGGAAAAGGCCTTGTGCGACGGGGCCCAGAGCCTCAACCAGGAGTTCGCCGCCCTGGTGCCCCTGGCCGCCGACATCCACCGGATGCGTAACGCCCTGAGCGCCGCCCAGGCGGCCAAGTACGGCGGGCTGGCGGCCATGGCCGGCTAGGGAGAGCCGGGCAAGGCCTCCCCCGGGGAGAGCGGGGATTCTCAGCCTGAAATGGGTTATAATTTTGATGAGGCAAAGGGCTCGTTAACCACCCGGAATAGGGGCGCCTGCTCGATCCGGCGCGAAAACTGACTGATGTTGGATAACAAAAACGGCCTGGGCCTGTTCACCGTCTTCTGCATCGCCAGCGGGGCCATGATCAGTTCGGGCATCTTCGTGTTGCCCGGGCTGGCCCATGCCCTGGCCGGACCGGCGGTGATTTTCAGCTACCTCCTGGCCGGGTGCCTGGCCTGCACCGGCATGCTCAGCGTGGCCGAGGTAATCACCGCCATGCCCAAGGCGGGCGGGGATTATTTCTTCATCGCCCGGACCCTGGGCCCGGCGGCGGGGGCGGTCACCGGCCTGCTCTCCTGGTTCTCCCTGTCCTTGAAGAGCGCCTTCGCCCTGGTGGGCATGGGCGCTTTCATCCAGCCCTTGCTGGGCCTCAACCCCCTTTGGGCGGCGCTTTTCCTGTGCCTGGTCTTCGTGGCCATCAACCTTTTGGGGGCCGAGAAGGCCGGGTTGCTCCAGGTGATCCTGGTAGTGACGCTGCTGTCGTTGATGCTGCTTTACGTGCTAACCGGCTTCGGCTCCATCCAGTGGGCCCGCTTCGAGCCCTTCGCGCCCCAGGGCATCGGAGCGGTGCTCTCCACCGCGGGGGTGGTGTTCGTCTCCTACGGCGGCCTGCTCAAGGTCGCCTCGGTGGCCGAAGAGATCAAGGACCCCGGCCGGACCGTGCCCAAGGCCATGATCCTGTCCCTGTTGGTGGTGGGCCTTTTCTACGTGGCCATGGTTTTCGTCACCAGCGGGGTGTTGGGAGCGGCGGAGCTGGACCACTCCCTCACCCCCATCTCCGACGGGGCCCGGGTTTTCGCGGGCGGCCTGGGGGCCCTGGTGATGGGCCTGGCCGCGGCCGCCGCCTTTGCCAGCACCGCCGGGGCGGGCATCATGTCGGCCTCGCGCTATTTGCTGGCCCTGGGGCGCGACGGCCTGGCCCCCCGGGCGCTCAGCCGCATCCATGAGCGTTTCGGCTCCCCTCACGTGGCCATCCTGGTCACCGGCGCCTTTGTCTTCGGCTCCCTGTTCCTGGAGTTGGAGATCCTGGTCAAGGCCGCTTCCTCGGTGCTCATCCTCACCTACCTGGCGGCCAACCTGTGCGTGATCGTGTTGCGCGAATCCCGGCTCACCAATTACCGCCCCCGCTTCCGCGCCCCGGGCTATCCCTGGCTGCAGATCGCGGGCGCCATCGGGTTCGTCATCCTGCTGTTGGAGATGGGCTGGCAGGCCCTGATCATCAGCCTGGTGCTGGTGCTGGGGGGCTTGGCCTTTTATTGGCTCTACGGCCGCATCCGCTACGAGCGCGAGTACGCCCTGATGCACCTGGTGCGGCGCATCACCGACCGCGATCTGGTCAACGGCGGCCTGGAAGAGGAGTTGCGGGGCATCGTGCGCGAGCGGGACCAGCTTTGCTGGGACGAGTTCGACCAGGCGGTGCAGCGGGCCGAGGTGATCGAGGTGGCGGGCGCGCAAAGCGGCGACGAGGTGTTGGCCCGCGTCGCCCTGGCCGGCGCGCGCCGCTTCGGCCTGGACGCCTTGTGGCTGGGCCAGGCCCTGAAAAAACACCAGATGGCCCAGGCCACCGAGTTGGTGCCCGGCGTGGCCATCAGCGACGCGGCCCTGCCGGGCTCGGGCCAGGTGGAGTTGATCATGGCCCGGCTGGCGCCCCCGGTGGCCCTGAACCCCGGCCAGGCTCCCTGCTCGGCCATGTTCGTGGTGCTCTTCAGCCCGGACAACCGGGGGGCTTATCTGAGCACCTTGGCGGCCATCGCCCAGACCGCCGGCAACCCCGCCTTCGCCGACCAGTGGGACACGGCCCAGGACGCCGCCCGGCTGCGGGACATCATGCTCATCGCCAAGCGCCAGCGCACCTGCACCATCTGAGCGCCGCCCATAAAAAGGCCCAACGGGCAAACCCGCAGGGTCTTAAAACAGTTGCGCCGGTCCATAGGCGAAGCGCCAAGGCAATCCGCTTGGCCAAGCCCTAGGGCCACCGTGATCAGGCTAGGCCCCGCCCCGCTGGTTGGAGGTGGGGGGGGATTTTGGCCCGCTAATCTATAACTTGCGAACCGTCTCTGCCGGCGGTGACTTGCGCGAGACTTTCGTGGGTGGTCAGTTGGGGCTTGTCGTATTCCTTCTTGCTGGTCATGGCGTCTCCTTTTCGTGTTCGCATAGTGCAGGGCATTTTAAATCGGCAAGGCAAGCGCGGCCGCGAACCGGCCAAACGCCAAGTTGGTCAACCTAGCCCACGTCCCAAGTCCACAAGCGGATTATAATTACCTCTCCGAACCGTCTCTGCCGGCGGTGACTTGCGTGAGACTTTCGTGAGAGGTCAGTTGGGGCTTATCGTATTGCTTTTTGGGGGACATGGCGTCTCCTTTTTATAATTCCAACAGTATAGTGCATATTCACGCGGCCGGGCAAGCGTGGCCGCCTCGTCCCCGCCGGGTCCATGGGCTAGGCGTCATGTCTACTTCTTGTTGAACATGTCGTGCAGTTTTTCCAGGGTGTTGGCCGTTTTTTGGGAACTCTTGATGAGTTCAGGGGTCACCACCACGGAATCGGTGATTTTTCCCGTGTTGTCGTGCACCGCCAGGAACATGTAGCCCTTGCTGGTGAGGCTGAGGGTGCTTCTGGTATTGCCTTGGGCGTCCAGGAGCTGGAACTCCTGGCCCTTGATGATTTTGAATTCCTTGGCCAGAACCAGTTGACTGCCCGCCGTCCCGCCCGCCAGGCCGGCCGCGAAGGCCAAGAAGGTTATCAGCAAGATCAGCTTTTTATTCATGGTTGCGCTCCCTGTGCTTGTCCGGAAATAGCTATCCTGTCATCGAGGTAGCATAGCCGCCCGCGGCGGCTAAGCTATTTTTTTAAAATTCACGGGTGGCGTTCACCGGTTTGGCGCCGTCCGCCCAAAAAGGGAGCCGGCCCGCTGGGCCGGCTTCCCTTATCGCTTTAGGGCGGGACGCGGGACATCCCCTTACGAGCCCAACGCTCTAACTCACCATCAAGGCAGCTATATCTCGGCCAAGCCCGCTTCCCGCTATGCCCCTGAACCGGTCGGCGCCGCCAGAAGGATCACTTTTGGTTGCGCCACCGCTCGATGGTTCGGTCCACCAGCTCCCGGTCGGCCTGCTCCTCAAGCCACCCCTGGGAGACGCTCCTGGTGTCGCTGCTGGGGCGGTATTCGGAGTCGAGGGCTTCAAAATAAATCATCATCGGGAAGTTGACCGCCTCGCCCACCGCGATGGCCTCCTGGGTGCGCAGCACCGGCAGCGCCAGGAGCAGGCCGGCGGCGGTCTCCGGCAATACGTGGGCCACGAAATTCTGGTCGTACTCGGTGCTCATGCGCATTATGAACAGGGTGCTGCACTGAGAAATGATCATTTCGGAGATTTCCGAGGGCCGCTGGGTGACCAGGCCCAGGGACACCCCGTACTTGCGGCCTTCCTTGGCGATGCGGGAGATGGCCCGCCTGGTGGGGGCGAAGCCCAGATCCGGGTCGTGGGGGGCGTAGCGGTGCGCCTCTTCGCAGATCATCAGGATGGGAACCGAGCGCTCTTTATCGCCCCACACGGCGAAATCGAAGATCATGCGGCATAGCAGGGAAACCACCACGTCCACGATCTCCGAGGGCATGCCGGCCAAGCCTATGATGCTGATCGGCTTGTTTTCCCCCGGCATCCGCAACAGGCGCGAGAGTATGTCGCCCATGGAATCATGCACGTTGGTATTGAAAAACATGAAGCGGTACCGGCTGTCCTGCTTCAGGCTCTCGATTCGGTAGATGATCCGTTGATAGGCCTGCGGCTTCTCAGTCCGGTTGAGCCGTCCCATCGCGGCGTTCAGATGCTCCACCACCTTGTTCAGGTGATAGGGAATCGGCGTGTCCACGGTGAAGGGTATTCTCTCCCCGTTTCTTTCCATATAGGCTTTCTTGGCCTCGATGATCGCCTCTTTGAGCAGGGGAGCCTCCACCTCCCGGTTTCCCGGTTCATGACTGCACAACGCCTCGGTAATCTCCTCGAAGTTGAGCAGCCAATATGGCAGCTGAAGATTGTCGGGAGTGATGACCTCCGCTCTGTCCCCAAAGGTCTTGGTGTACTCGTCATGCGGGTCAAACATGACCACATGACCATCGGGGTAGTCATCGAAAATTGTCCTCAGGAGCAGGGTGATGGCGCAGGATTTGCCGGTGCCGCTATGACCCAGAATGGCGAAATGCTTGCCCACGAGTTCGTCGACCTTGAGATAGGCCGGCTGCGAAAGGTCTTGGCGCAGCGCCCCTACCTTTATGGACGGTTTGGATGGCTGGGCGTAGATCTGGGCCAGATCCCGTGAGGTGGTGGACAGGATGGTGGCTCCCAACCCCGGATAGATCGACACGCCCCGCTGAAAGATCAAATTCCCCGCCTCGTCCTGTCGCAGGGACTCCCCCACCAGGTCTATTTCGGTGATCCGGGTTTGATCGGAGGAAAACGGATAGGAAGGGTCCTGGGTGGTGAGGCTGGCCAAGACGCCGAACACCAGGGAAGACGGCGTTTTTATGGTGACGATGGAGCCCACCTGGGTGGCGTTGGCCGCCTGCTCCGTTTGTTGGGCATCGCTGTGTTTGACCATGATCCCGGTTACCTTGGAACCGGCGACGGAAATGACTTGTCCGATCTCCAAAGATGTCTGCTGATCCATGGCCTATTTTTCCTTTCGGGTAAACGAGGGAGCAGTTAGCTTCGTCTACCATTTTAGCCATATTTGGACAAGGAAGTTTCCCGTCGCCCCAGGCCCGGCGACTGGCCGCAAGCCGAATTTTTCAGACAACTGGCTAGAATCATTGAAATAACATATCAGAAAATAACGATGACAGAGGGATAAAGATCAGTACAGCGCCAGGAAAGGCCGCCAAAAAAGCAATGCCAATGTTAATCAAGGAAAACCTTCGCTTCTTATTAGCTGTCAGAAATACCTGAATTAAAATAGCGGCGACATAGGCGATTAAATAGGACAGCAGCCAGATGCCGGGAATGAAATCAAACATCCGGCCGGTTAGGGGTGCGATGCCCAGGCGGCCCAAGAGCATGATAAAGAGCAGACCGCCTATGGGGGCGGCCCCAAATGCGCAAATAATATTTACCGCTCTCCTGTAGGCACGATTACTCTGGTAATAGCCCATGTCCATTTTGAAATGCCTTACACTCATCCAAATCGCTGGTGACAGGACCAGCAAAAAGATGACGACACCGGCTATACCCAAAATCCATATCATCGCATCCGTAGCCCAAGGAACCGAGACATTCACAAGACTGGCGGGCCAAGGGATGGCTACCAAGATAAACCCCACCACCTGCATGATCATGCCAAAGCAAAGCCAACCGCCAATAACTAATAGCACTATGCCGATTGTTTTACTGTCATGGAACCAGCGAACGATGAGCGGTCTTTGGGCCTCCCGCCCATGATACAAACCTGCTACTACTTCGGCCCGCCTACGAAAATAACGGTACGTATAAATTGCTAGGCCTAAGGTCACCGCCCCAACGATAAGAGCCAAAAGAAAAATAAGGTCAAGGGACGGCCCCGTGTCGCGAGGAACAGGCGCATTTTCAGAAGTGATCCCTTGCGTTTCAACCGCGCTCTGCACTGCGGGCCGGATCAACATTTGCAAAAACAAGCCCGCCATGCCGGCCAAAGCCAAGCCGCCGAAGATGACCAAAAGCATGGACTGGCCCAGGACCTGATGGGAAAATTTATCACGGAATATTTCCGGCAATCCACCGGGGGTGGAATCAACCGGTTTCGCTTCGATTGCTAGGGCTCGTCTATGTAAATACCTCAAGCCCAAGGTTATGAAAAAACCGGCCGCGGCCAGGGGCAGCATGGTCGCCAACCACCAGGCTATCTGCAATATCCATAGCCAAACTAACGATGTAGTCTGATCGGCGGCCATTTGGTTTCCCAACAAAGGAGGTGCGTGTTATTGCCTTTTCAGGACACCTTTCGCCCGGGAGTATAAACCGTGGCGTGGAGAGGTTTTTGCCGGCTTGCCGGGGTTAAAATGATTTGGCGATATGTCGCGGGTGGTGATCCGGAGGCATGGTCAAAAAGACGCTATTTGGTTACCGGTAATGTCGGGGGTGTTGATGGAATTTTTTGCGGCTCCAACCCCTCTGATTGCCTATTCCCGGCCGTCTTTCTCGGCAAATTCGACCATGCCTTCGGCCGGGAGAAAGTAAATACTGATCTTGGTGCCTTTGCCGGGCTCGCTGGTGCAGGTGAGATGCCCGTCGTGCGATCTGACGATCCCAAATACAACGGCCAGCCCCAGGCCGCTACCCTTGCCCACTTCTTTGGTGGTGAAAAATGGTTCGAAAACTCTATCCAAAGTCTCCTCGGCCATGCCCTCGCCGGTGTCGGTGACCGAGATAACCACATAGTCTCCGGAAAAGGGCTTCCCACAAGCTTGGCACATCAGGCCCGACACGTGCTGCCGGCCGGTGGCAATAGTGATGGTGCCTCCGTCGGGCATGGCGTCCCGGGCATTAGTCCCAAGATTCATGACAACTTGTTCTATCTGAAGCGCATCGCTCATAACGGGGGTGATTTTTTCCGACAACTCCAGATGAATGTGGGTGTTGTCGGGCAAGGTTGTTTTGAGGAGATCCACCGCGGCCATCAGCGGCCGGTTGACGTTGAGCGGCTTGAAATTATAATTGGCCTGGTGGCTGAAATACAAAATGCGTTGCACTATTTCCTTGGCCCGGTCGGTTGCCTCCAAAATTCTGTCGATATCTGGCAGATTGATCTTGCCATCAGTCGCGTCGTCCCTGACCAAATCCGCATAGCCCATGATGACAGCCAGGATGTTGTTGAACTCATGGGCGATACCACCAGCCAACGTGCCAAGGGCTTGTGCCTTTTGGGCCTGGACGAGCATCCTTTCAAGTCGCATCTTTTGTTTCAAGGATTGTTTCTGTTGCGTGATATCTTGGATGACACCGCTAACTTTTACAGGCGAACCTGAATCGTCTCTTTCGACCTCCGCTATGGATCGAATCGTCCTGATTTCAGTTGTTGATAACGGTTGGATGTCGAATTCGAGATCATACGGGACGTCGGAATCGATCAAATCTATCAGCGCCTGGTGAACTTTATTCCTTTCCGGGATACAGTTTTCCACTTCGTCCACGGTGAACCGGCCATTATCCAGGTCAAATCCATAAATGCGCTTGGCCTGGTCTGACCCCCAAAAGGTTTCGTTCGCTATATCATATTCCCAGTTGCCCACATTCCCCATGCGTTGGGCGCTTTTGTAACGCTTTTCGTTTTCTTTTAATAGGGCTTCCGCCTTTTTATGCTCTGTGATGTCCCTGGTGCTGAAAATCATTTCAAAAGGGTTGTTGTCGTCGTCCAGCAAAAGTTCCCCGATGCTTTCAAGCCACAAATAATGTCCGGATTTGTGCCTATACCTGTATTGGGCGGTCCTTGAACCTCCTGCCTCCAGCAGGGATTTCAGCTCCGCTTCAACCCCTGGCAGGTCGTCAGGGTGAACTAACCTCGTGATATGGTTACCGAGCAAATCGGACGCTTTATATCCCATGATTCTCTCGTGGGACTTTCCGGCAAAAGTGTAGGTTCCATTCAGATCGGCCAGCGTAACCATGTCGAACATTTTTTCGGTGACGCGCTCGAGGAGTTGCGATCTCTGCCGCAAGCCTTTTTCAGCGTTTATTCGCTCGGTGATATCACGAGACACGGACAAAAGCTCGCGCACGCCGCCCTCGTCGTCCAGGATGGGTGAAATAATTACACTCCACCATTTTGGGGTTCCCTTGCAGGTGGGGAAGTATCCCTCAAAGGAGCCGACGCGGCCCGCTTTCGCCGACTGGATAGCCTGTTGGGCCTTTGGCTGGTCCTGGCCTTTCCAAAAGGCCGTCCAGGATTTATTCAGATACTGCTCTATATCGTCAATTTCCAACAATAGTTGGCCGCCTCGGCTCATGAAGAGCAAATTGCCGTTCAAATCAAGAGTGTTAATACAGTCCAGGCTGCTATCGATGATCGCCTTGTTGAATGTCAGACTTTGTCGCAGCTCTAACTCTTTTTGCTTCTTCTCAGTGATATCCAGGCCTATGCCATCCCAGACAACGCTGCCATCTTCCTGTAGCAAGGGAACGCCACGCGCGTACAGCCACTTTGTCCTGCCTCCGGGAAGTTTGAGGCGGGCTTCCTGCTCTACTATCGAGAGATTTTCGGCGGAGGCTTTTACGGCTTCAACGCATTTTATCAGGTCGTCCTCGTGAACGCGTCCCCATAGCAAATCGAGGTTGCCGGAGGCGTCATCCTGTGAAACTTCAAAAATATCCTCAACGCCTTTGCTGATGTAAATTATCTCGTCCATGCCGTCTTTATTGCGTTTGTATTTAACCACCACGCCCGGCACATTATCAGCCAAACTCTGGTAATTTTTCTCACGGATCACTATTTCCCTGTTGATTTTATCTTGTTCGGTAATATCTTGAGCCGCCCCGAACATTTTCGCGGGATTGCCCTGATCATCCAATATCAGTTTTCCGGAGGCGAGTATGATTCTTTCCGCTCCGTCGTCCTGACGAATTATTCTGTGCTTAATGTTATAGTCGACTTTTTCTGCGATCGTCCTGTCAAAAGCCTTTTGAATATCACCTCGATCGTCAGGGTGCGCGATCATGATCAGATCGGCTGTGGCCAACTGAGGCTGGGAGCAGCCATGCAAGCGGAGCCAGTTGGCTGAGAACGTCCAGGTGTCCTTGGATATGTCCCACTCCCACCCACCAGTGTGCGCCAATTTATCAGTCTCCCCCATAATGACGAGTAAGGCGTTTGGGTCCAAATTTGTGGGTTTAGTTTGGTCAGTCATCGAATATACCTATACAAATTAAACATGAAACAAATATGCAATTTAGCCGCTTTCCAAAACGCATCCGTCCTCAAAACATGAGGCCGGCGGTGCGTGTACCGTTTTTCTATATCTTGCGTTATTTCTTGATGCGCCCGTAACTTGTCGCGACAACCCACAATGACCTGGCGGGCAATTCGCTGAAACAACTGGTGTATTAAGCCTGATGCGAATTAAAAGCGATGAGGTTTCTCATGATAACCGCTCCCCCAAACCAAATCAACCGACTTTCGCCGGGCGCATCATGCCAATAACCGCGCCACCACGCCAAGCTTGGGAAACCAGGCATCCACGTGGGCCCAACCGCGTCGATCGCGGCTTGTCCCGTGGCCGGGGAGGCTGCGCCAGGTCGCCATCCTGGGGGTGGGCCGCTTGCAACGCGCGTCAAGGCAAACCATTGCGCGAGGGGCTCTGAAACGGCATCCGATTATTTGAAACTGGACCAGAGATACCCCGGGACCCCCCGCCAATGAAAAAAGGAGCCGGCCCCTGGGACCGGCTCCTCGCATCGTTTGAAGTGGCGGAGAGGGTGGGATTTTCGCGATCAACCACCCAAGCGCCATAAAATCAGCCACTTATCCTTGTCGCGCTGACCCGTAATGTAACACCTCACTGTAACAGTTTCAAGGACAGACTGGCTCATTAGTGGTGCCTTGCGACAATACCTTTGGGGTAGGGCGAGCTGGCATAAGCCCCCTTCTCGTTCCGCTGCTTCTTGAACTCCCTGATCTCTTCCAGCCGGTGATCCACCAGCAACTCCACCGCCTCCTCCAGGTCCCCCCCGATATGCCGCAGCACCCGTCCTCGGCTCTTCGGATACCAGAGCTTCTCCTCGACCTCCTTGATAGGGGGCAAGCCGTGATGCAGGGGGTGGGGCTTTTCGCGCTCCCAGCGCTTGTGTGTCCCGCTGGCCATGCGGTGAACGATTTTGGCGGCCTGGACACGTTTGTACTCGGGCTTCAGCTCTGCCTGGGGGTCATCTCGAAGGACCATCTCCACAGCCAGCCAGGCGGCCACAGGGAGGCGGGGGTCTACCTCAGAAGCTCTCAGCCTGGCCCAGAGCGCCTTGGCGCGTTCCTTGGTGTGAATGGCGGAGTAAGTGCGGGACAGTTGGCGGTCTAAAACCGTGACACTTGTTTTAGAGATATAGTCCTGTTGTTCATGCTGTCAATCATGATCTTGCCTTAGTTGGTTTTGGGCTTTGCCTGGGATCGTCTTTTGGCTTGGCGGAGCCGGTAGCTTTCTCCATTGGCCTCGATGATGTGGCACCTATGGGTCAGTCTGTCCAGCAGTGCACCGGTGAGTCTTTCGGAGCCGAAGACCTCCGTCCATTGCTGGAAAGGGAGATTGGTGGTGATCATGAGGCTTTGTTGTTCATATGCCCTACCCACCACCTCGAATAGCATTTGAGCGCCTATCTTGGAGAAGGGCACATAGCCCAGTTCATCGATGACCAGCAGGTGTAGGCGCTGGAGCTGTTTCTGCAGGCGTTGCAGACGTCTTTCCTCGCGGCATTCCATGAGCTCTGTGACCAGGGCGGTGGCGCTGTAGAATTTCACCTTGCTTCCCTGGGCGCAGGCCGCAAAGGCCATGGCGCTGGCCAGGTGGGTCTTGCCGGTGCCGGAGTTTCCGATCAGGAGCACGTTTTCCTTTTTGGCGATGTACTCGCCCCTCATCAGCTCCCTGACCAGCTGCTGATTGATGGAGGGCTGTGCCTTGAAATCAAAGGTGTCCATGGTCTTGATCACCGGAAAGGCGGCTTGCTTGATGCGCCTTTCGGCTGCCCGCTTCTCGCGGTCCAGAAGCTCCCGCTCGGTCAGGCGCAGCAGGTAGGTCATGTAATCGGAGCGGTCTTGGCTGCAGACCTTGGCCATGGCCGCGTATTCCCGGAGAATGGTGGGCAGCTTCAGCTTTTTGAGGTGGTACTCCAAGAGCACGGTGGGTTTGTCCTGGTCCTTCATGACAGCGCCCCTCCCTGCGCGAGGAGGGAGTCATAGACTGTGATATCGGGCCCGGCCACGCTCACTCGGCCCAGGTGCTCACGACCGTCCAGCAGGAAGGTGGCCGCGGGCCCTGATGATGGCGGCTCCAGCAGGTGGACAATGGCCTCCGGGGCATAGGCTCCCGCGTACAATGCCTGCTCCACCGCCCGCTTCAGTCTGGCCATGGAGTGGTCCTCCAGCAAACGTAGGACCTTTATGTATTTACGGGTGCCCTGGCCAGGCATGTCTTCCCCGGCCACCAGCCGCCGCCTCAAGACCTCAAAGCACTCAGACAGATCTAGGTCAGCCAGGGGGCGGGCGTGGTCCAGGGAGCCAGGCTTGCGCTCCAGCAAGGGCAGATAATGCCGGTAGTCGAAAAACACCCCTTCCTTGCCCCAGGATCGGGAGTGGCGGGCCACCACCACGTCATGGTGGCAGAGCACCACCCGATCCACATAGCCCTTGGCCACAATTTCATGGTGGGCACAAGCCACCGGCACCGAGTAGTCATTGTCGTCGAAGCGGACCAGGGACAATGAATTGGCCCGGGTAGGCTGTTTGCGGCAGGCATCGAAGCGGGAGGGAGGCAGGGGGACAAAGGCTGTCTGGTCTTCCTGCAAAACCTCGGCCTTGCTACCGCCCTTGCCACGCAAACGGCGCTTCATGTCGTCGCGGCACTGCCTTAAAAGCATGGCATTGAGCTCGGCCAGGTCCTTCACCTGGGGCACTGGCACCAAAAAATTCTGCCGGGCGTACTTGACCACCCCTTCCACCACGCCCTTCTCGTTTGGACGCCGCACCCGACAAAAATGCTCCCGAAAAAGGTAATGGCTCTGCAGCTTGAGAAAACCATCGGTCAGCTTGCGCTCATGAGGCCCTATGATCTTGGAAACCAGGACCTTGCTATTGTCGTAACTGATCCGGTGGGGCACCCCACCGAAAAACTCGAACGCCCTGGCATGCCCTTCCCAGTAGCTCTCGCTGCACTCCTTGTCGAAGGCCGCCACGAAAAAGGCATCGGAGTACGGCAAGGCCATGATAAAAAGCGCTATCTTGCGAAGCTCCCCGGAAACCTTGGCCAGGGCATAGCCAAAGTCCACCTGCGCCTCGCCGGGACGATGGACCAGGGGCATGTACACCTCCTGGCTCACGCGCTTGATTGCGCGCACCGCCTCCTTTACCTGGGTGTACTTGCCCTGATAACCCGCCTCCTTGATGCGGTGATATATGCGCGTGGCCGTGTGCCTTTGCTTCTTGGGAACCTTTTTGTCCTCTTTTATGATCCGGGCGATCAACTCAAGGTAGGGGCCAAGCTTGGGCTTGGCTCGGGGGGTGCTGAGCCGGTATCCGGGAGGCTCGGGAAAATTCTGAATCTTTTGCAGGGTATCCCAATGGATGCCCTCTCTACGCATTAACTCGCGCTTGCTCGCCTGGCCATCGCGCAACTCAAGTCTGATCCGGGCCCATTGATCCATGTCCGTGTACACCCCTTCCGCTCCTCCAGAGAGTCCTGGCCTGGAAGCCACCATGGCCTCCATCGCACCAAAACACCTGAAGAAAACTGAATCAATGTGTCACGGTTTTCAACCGCCACTAAAATCGTCTCGCTTTTGGACCGCCATTTACATCTCCCGAGCTGCTTGATCTGGAATTCGGTCAGCTCATCGAGGATGGGAGCGCTGGCCTGCTGTTGAAGCTTGTGGCGGTGCTGATCGAAGCGCCTGTCTATCTCCACGGCCGCAATACGGACGCGCTTGAGCGCTTCGTTGTAGTCCTTGGTCCCTAGCGAGAAAGTTTCTTCAGCCTTCGGGTAGGTATCCTTGATATCGACGGGGATGGCTGCACGGTGGTAATAGACCGCGCCTCGACGGTAAAGACGGGGGTGTCCAGGCATCTTCTCCATAACCTCCACTGTAACAGTTTCCTGGAACAGCGCAACTGGAGAAGTGCCTGATATCGATACCTTGGAGTGGTTCCAAGGGGTTAGAAAAAGGTGGCGGAGAGGGTGGGATTCGAACCCACGTAGCGGTTATTAGCCGCTAACCCGATTTCGAGTCGGGCCCGTTACGACCGGACTTCGGTACCTCTCCGCAAAGATTGGCCAATAGTATAGCGGCACCCCTAGCGGCGCGCCGCGAAAAACTCCTTTAGGATATCCGCCGCCTCCCCGGCCAGCAACCCCCCTTGCACGATGGGCTGGTGGTTGAGGCTGGGCACCGCGCCCAGGTCCAGGGCCGAGCCGTAGGCCCCGGCCTTGGGGTCATGGGCGGCGAACACCACCCGGGCCAGCCGGGCCCACACCACCGCCCCGGCGCACATGGCGCAGGGTTCCAGGCTCACGTACAGGGTGCAGCCTCCCAGGCGGTAGTTGCCCAGCGCCCGCGCCGCTTGGCGCAAGCAGAGCATCTCGGCGTGGGCCGTGGGGTCGCCTTGGGCGATGGTGGCGTTGCCCGCTTGGGCGATCACTTGCCCCTGGGGGTCGGTCAACACCGCGCCGATGGGCACCTCGCCCTGGGCCGCGGCCCGGCGGGCCAACTCCAGGGTCCGGCGCATGTGGCCGGCGTCCGCGGGGCTGAATCCTGGCTGAGTCATGGGCAAATTACCACAGGCCCCAAGGCGCCGCAAGCCTCAGGCCAGCTCGGCGGGGCGCACCCCGCCCGGTTTGAGCGCGCCGTCCAGGGTGGCCACGCCGCCCTCGTCGGTGAGCCCCAGACGGCCCTGGGCGATCAGCTCCAGGGTGGTGGGGAACACCACCCAGTCCCCGGCCTGTTTCAGGCGCTCCTGGTGCTGGTCGGCCACCTGGCGCAGGTGCGCCGGATCGGCCTTGATCTCGGCCAGGGGGGCGGGCAGCTCCACGGGGATGGGGTCGCTGACCATGAGCAGGGGGCCCGAGTCCACCCCCAGGTCGGTGAACAGGGTGGAGGAGCGCAGCTCGCTTTGGCCGGCCACGATGGCGTCCAACACCGCGTCGTCGCCCACGAAACGGCGCTTGCCCGCCTCGTCCACTAGGCTCAAGTCGGCCGGGTGCACGTTGATGGCCCCGGTGAGGGTAAGAAAGCTCATGTAGCCGCCCAGGGCGATGATGTCGATGTCAAAGGCCTTTACCAGGCGCTGGGCCACCTGGTCGTAGGCGCGCCGGGCGGCCAGGCCCTCGGCGCTCTTCACGCTGCGCTTGAGGCCGCGCTTTTCGTGAAAGCGGCGCACGTCATAGGCGAAGTAGGGCAGGTCGAAACGCCGGGCGATCTCCTGGCCCCGGCATTTGTCGGAGGCGGTGTCGCTGAAGATGAAGGCCACCTCGTAGGAGGCCCCCGGGGCCTCCAGCAGCTTGACCACGTTGGTGCCCGAGCCGGACATGAAAGCGGCCACCCTGAGGGGGCGTCCCGCCCGGGAGGGATCGAATATGGGTTTGCCGGCCATGGGGCCTCCAAGCGATAGGGGGTTGGCACCCCTAGTCTATAGGACGCGGGCCGCGCGGGGTCAAGGGCGTCGCTAAAACTGGTCCCGGGGCGCAGCGATCCCTTTACACCCGGGTGCGATTTCGTCGATAATTAATACTAAGAATTTTGACATTGAATCCCAGTTGGTATGAGTCCCCCTCCGGAGCCCCCCGGCATTCTTGACAAGCCACCATGGCCCCGACATAATCCATCTTTCGGGAGGCATTATGGAGTTGGACACCACGGACCGCAAGATTATCTCCCGTTTACAGGGAGACCTGCCCCTGGTTCCCCGGCCCTTCGCTGCGTTGGCCGAAGAAGTGGGTCTGACGGAAGAGGAAGTGGTGCGCCGGGTAAGGGGCTTGGCCGAAGGGCGGGTGATGCGCCGTTTCGGGGCCACTCTTCGCCACCAGCGCTCCGGCTTCGCCAGCAACGTGATGGTCGCCTGGCGAGTGCCGCCCGAGCGGGCCTCCGAAGTTGGCGAGAAGTTGGCCGCCTTCCGCAACGTCAGTCACTGCTACTGGCGCGAACCCTGCGAAGGGTTTTCCTACAACCTGTTTTCCATGGTGCATGGCCGCAGCGAGGCCGAGTGCCGTTCCCTGGTTCGGGAAATGGCGGAGCAGGCCCAGGCCGAGGAGTTCGAGTTGCTTTTCTCCGTGGAGGAGCTAAAAAAAACCTCCATGCGCTACTTTGATACAGAAGGTGATATCCATGAAGGATGATAGATCCCGGGAGCTGTGGCAGCGGTCCCAAAAGGTGATTCCCGGAGGTGTCAACAGCCCGGCCAGGGCCATGCTTGCGGTGGGGCGCGAGCCTTTGTTCATCCGCTCGGCCCGCGGCTGTTACATAGAAGACGTGGACGGCAACCGCTACATAGACTACGTGGGCTCCTGGGGGCCGCTGATCCTGGGCCACGCCGACCCCGACGTGGTGGCGGCGGTGAAAAAGGCGGCCGAAAAGGGCACCAGCTTCGGCGCGCCCACCGAGGCGGAGGTCAACTTCGCCGAGATGCTCACCCGCCTGATCCCCTCCATGGAGCAGGTACGCCTGGTAAGTAGCGGCACCGAGGCCACCATGAGCGCCCTGCGCCTGGCCCGGGGCTACACCGAGCGCGACCTCATCGTCAAGTTCGACGGCTGCTACCACGGCCACAGCGACGGCCTGCTGGTGGCCTCGGGCAGCGGGCTGGCCACCCTGGGCCTGCCCTCCTGCCCCGGCGTGCCCGCCGAGGTGGCCGGGCTGTCGGTGAGCATCCCCTACAACGACCTGGCCGCTTTGGAAAAGCTCTTCCACGAAAAGGGAGACAAGATCGCGGCGGTGATCATCGAGCCGGTGGCCGGCAACATGGGCGTGGTGCCTCCGGCGCCGGGCTATCTGCAAGGGGTGCGCGAGATCTGCGACGAGTACGGCTCCCTGTTGATCTTCGACGAGGTCATCACCGGCTTCCGGGTGGCCCTGGGCGGGGCCCAGGAGCTCTACGGCGTCACCCCGGACCTGACCACCCTGGGCAAGATCATCGGCGCGGGCCTGCCCCTGGGGGCCTATGGCGGCAAGGCCGAGATCATGCAGAAGGTCGCCCCCTGCGGGCCGGTCTACCAGGCGGGCACCCTCTCGGGCAACCCGCTGGCCACCGCCGCCGGGCTGCGGGCTCTGGACATGCTGGACGTGGCCGGGGTGTATCAGCGCCTGGAAGAAAACTCGGCCAAGCTCTACGACGGCCTGGGCGACATATTCACCAAGGCCGGGGTGCCCCACTACGGCAACCGGGTGGGAGCCATGTTCTCCTACTTCTTCCAGAAAGGCCCGGTGACCGACTGGACCAGCGCGTCCAAGAGCGACACCGAGGCCTTTGGCCGCTGGTTTAGGGCCATGCTGGGCCGGGGGGTGTATCTGGCCCCCAGCCAGTTCGAGTGCACCTTCATGAGCCTGGCCCACGACGCCGACGCCATCGAGCAGACGCTGTCGGCGGCCGAGGAGGCCATCAAGGAAGTCTAGGCCGGCCGGCTGCGCCAGCCCCCGACGAGATAAAATTTAAGGCGGGGCCGCATCCGCGGCTCCGCCTTTTTTATTTGGCAAAGATGTGTAAATAAGTTCGGCACAGCCAGGCACCGGCAGACAAGGCGTCCGGCGAGCGCGGACCGCAGGCGTATTTGCGATATACGCCGAGGTCCAAGCGATGCCGGCAACGCCGTATGCCGATGTCTGGCGAAGCCGGCGTGTTGCCGATTTAACTAAGCTTGCGGTGGTCCTGCACCCTCTCGGCCTTGCCCTGGGTCATGGGCAGGCCGTCGGGGTCCAAAATCTCCACCGCCGGGGTGACCAGCAGCTCGTCGCGCAGGGCTTTGGCCAGGTTGCGGGCCAGGCCCGCTCGCTCCAGGGGCGACAGCCCGGCCGCCTCGGGGCTCAGCTCGGCCCGTACGGTCATGGAGTCGGCCTCGCCCTTGTTTTCCAGGATGATGAGGTACTGGCCCCCCACCGCCTTGAAGTCCATGAGCACCGATTCCACCTGCATGGGGTAGACGTTGACCCCCTTGATGATGAACATGTCGTCGCTGCGCCCCACGATGCGGCTCAGGCGGCGGTGGGTGCGGCCGCAGGCGCATTCGCCGGGCAACAGGGCGGCCAGGTCGCGGGTGCGGTAGCGGATCAGGGGCATGGCCCGGCGCTCCAGGGTGGTGAGCACCACCTCGCCGATCTGCCCCGGCTCCACCGGCTCCATGGTCATGGGGTGCAGCACCTCCAGCAGAAAGGCGTCTTCCCACAGGTGCAGGCCGTTCTGCTCCGGGCACTCCATGGCCACCCCCGGCCCGTTGATCTCGCTGAGGCCGTAGCTGTTGTAGGCCTTCACCCCGAACAGGTCCTCCACCCGCTTGCGGGTCTGCTCGCTGTGGGGCTCGGCCCCGATAACGGCGATACGAAGCTGTGTGTCGCTGCGCGGGTCCAGGCCCTGCTCGGCGAACACCCCGGCCAGGCGCAGGGCGTAGCTGGGGATAAGGTGCATGGCCGTGGTGCCGAACTGGCGCATGAGCGCGATCTGGCGGCGGCTGTTGCCGGTGCCCACGGGGATGACCATGGCCCCCAGGCGCTCGGCACCCTGGTGGATGCCCAGGCCGCCGCTGAACAGGCCGTAGCCGGTGATGTTCTGGAACACGTCTCCCGGCCGCACCCCGGCCATGTACAGGCTGCGGGCCATGAGGTTGGCCCAGGCGCGCAGGTCGGCCTTGCTGTGCAAGATGGCGGTGGGGGTGCCGGTGGTCCCGCTGGAGGCGTGCAGGCGCACCACCTGGCTGCGGGGCACGGCCAACATGCCGTAGGGGAAGCTGTCGCGCAGGTCCTGCTTCACGGTGAAGGGCAGGCCACGCACGTCCTGGGGCGAGTTTATGTCCTGGGGGTCGATCCCCTTGAGGGCCTGGGAATAAAAAGGTGATTTCTTGGCCTGGGCCAGGGAGCGGCGCAGGCGTTCGGTTTGCAGTTCGCTAAGCTCTTCGCGGGGCAGCAGTTCGATTTGTTCTTGCCAAAACATGTTTGAATCTCCGGTGCGGGCAATGTTGCCCAAACATACTACCCCGCAAGGCGGCCCACAAGCCGCCGCCCTTGCCTCCGGGGCCCGCATGGGCAAAAATGGAGAAACCAAGCCCCAAACCCATGAGGAGACGTGGTCCCAATGCCCGATTCAGCCGCCCAAAGAGGGGTGCCCCGCAAGATTCTCTACGACCGCAGGCCCAACTACAGCCGCCCGGCCCTGGAGCTGGACCACGCCACGCGCGAGGACCTTCTGGCCCATCTCACCTTTCTCTACGGCAAGGAGCAGGCCCAAGAGGCCATGCCCGAGATGGAGCGCATCCTCAAGGTGCACCACGCCCACAAGTCCGAGGAACTGCGCGAGCTGCTGGCGGGGCGCGACCCCCGGCGCCTGTTCAGTGAAAAGGACATGATCCTCATCACCTACGGCGACATGATAAAGGACGGCGAGGGCACGCCCCTGGCGGTGTTGGCCCGGGCCTGCGACGACCACATGCTGGCCCCGGACATCCTGCACATCCTGCCCTTTTTCCCCTATTCCTCGGACCGGGGCTTTTCGGTGGTGGATTTCAGCAAGGTGGACCCCCGCCTGGGCACCTGGGATGACATCCACCGCCTGGCCGGCCGCTTTCGCCTGATGTTCGACGGGGTGCTCAACCACATCTCGGCCCACAGCCAGGCCTTTCACCGCTTCTTGGACGGCGACCCCGAGCTGAAGGAATTTTTCATCGCCTACGACTCGCCCGACGAGCTGACCCCGGACCAGCGCTCCAAGATATTTCGCCCGCGGGTGAGCGACATTCTCACCCCCTTCATGACCCTGGAGGGGGTGCGCTATCTTTGGACCACCTTCAGCCCCGACCAGATCGACCTGAACTACCGCAATCCCAAGGTGCTACTGAGCGTGGTGCAGGCGCTATTGTTTTACATCCGCCAGGGGGCGGACCTACTGCGCCTGGACGCGGTCACCTACATCTGGGCCGAGCCGGGCACCGAGTGCATCCACCTGGACCAGACCCACGAAATCGTCAAGCTGTTGCGCACCGTGGTGGAGGCGGTGGCGCCGGGGGTGGCCCTGGTAACCGAAACCAACGTGCCCCACGCCGACAACGTGCGCTACTTCGGCAGCGGCTACGACGAGGCCCACATGGTCTACAACTTCGCCCTGCCCCCCCTGGTGCTGCACGCCATCTACCGCCAATGCGCCAAATACCTGGCCGCCTGGGCCGCAGACCTGGAGCCGCCCAGCGAGGCCACCGCCTTTTTCAACATTCTGGACACCCACGACGGCATCGGCCTGATGGGGGCAAAGCAGATCCTGCCCCCCGAGGAGATAGAGTTAATCGTGGGCACGGCCCAGGCCCACGGGGCCCTGATTTCCCAGAAAACGGTGGAGGGCGGCGGCGAGGAGCCTTACGAGATCAACAGCACCTGGTGGAGCGCGGTCAACCCGGTGGGCGGCGAGGATCACGCCCTGCAACTGGAGCGCTACCTGGCCAGCCGGGCGGTGGCCCTGTCCCTCAAGGGGGTGCCGGGGATGTATCTGCACGGAGCCCTGGGCTCCTCCTCGGACCTGGAGACCTACCAGCGCACCGGCGTCAAGCGCGACGTGAACCGGGCCACCGTGGACTTGGCCGTGCTGGAGGCCGAGTCCCGCGACCCCTCTTCGCGCCTTGGGCGCCTGGCCCCGCGTATGAGCCTGCTGAACCTGACCCGGGTGGCCCAAAAGGCCTTCCACCCCCAGGGGAGCCAAAAGGTGCTCGCGGCCCCGGAGGCGGTGCTGGCCCTCCTGCGCGTCTCCTCGGACGGGGAGCAGCGCCTGTTGTCGTTGATAAACCTGAGCGCTTCGCCGGTGCCCTGCAGGTTGGAGCTGCCCGCCCCGGCCCGGGGCAAGGGGATCTGGGCCGATCTTTTGGGGCCCGGCCGGGTGACGGAGCAGGGCGGCGCCTTGGAGGTGGAGCTAAAGCCCTACCAGGTGATGTGGCTCAGGCCACGGGGAGAGGAGGGTGCGCCGGTCTAGCTTTTAGCCCGGCTTGCGGTCCTGGCGGCCCATGAGCTGGGGGTAGAGCTCGGCGGCGCACTCGGGGCACAGGCCGTGGGTGAAGTCCACGTCCAGGTGCTTGCTGAAATAGTGCTCCACCCTGTGCCACAACTCGTCGGCGTCGCGCACCTTTTTGCACTTGGCGCAAATGGGGAGCAAGCGCCGCAACTCCTCGATTTCTCCCATATCCTCCAGGATCAGCACCACCAGGTCTTGCTGCTGGCGCCTGAGCGGCGCGGCCGAGACCAAGTAGTGCACCTCTTGCACCTTTTGACCGTCGTTCAGCTCCAAGCGGGCCCTTTGCCGGGATACGGCCCCCGAGTCCAGGCAGCGGTTCACCGAACCGCGGATGACGCACTGGCCGCAGGGCTCCGCCCGGCCGCACCCCCCGGGGGATAACTCCGAGTTCAGGCAATGCAATACTTCGCCCGCCCGGCGGCGCAACACGCGCTGGGAGCTTGGCGCCAAGATATCGCCGGCAGCCTGGTTGTGATCAATGATGCGAACATCCTCGTCCACCACCAAGATGGGAGACGGCACGGCGTCATAGACAACGCGGCTAAAGGACAAGTCATTGTTAAAATTAACTTTATTAGGCAATATCACCCTCCGGCTCAAAAAAACCTTGGCAGGGACGGCAAATGGGGGCATACATACGCTAAGTAGTTAGTTCCACATAGTCAAACACGGCTTTTTGCATGTGAACATGAACTGGATTCAAAAGCTCGCCTGGCAAGGATTGTTGTGTTAGCCTTGGGTCCAGAAAACAGTGCCAGCGTAACCTGAATTGAGAGTAACTACAATCATGCCTGAACATCGAATACGCTATGCACCCCTGCGGGACAAGATTACCAGTGCCGCCGAGGCGGCCAGCCACATCAAAGACGGTACCAGCCTGTTCATCAGCGGGTTCACCGCCGGTTACCCCAAACTCATTCCCGCCGAGTTGGTCAAAAGGGCCGAGGCCGGCGAAAAGATGAAGATCAATATCTACGCCGGAGCCTCCACCGGTGACGCGGTGGACGGCGTATTGGCCCGGGCCGGCCTGGTCAAGTGGCGGCGCCCCTACATGAGCGACCGGGGCATGCGCGCGGCCATCAACCGTGAAGAAATCTTGTTCAAGGACGACCACCTGTCCAGCCTGTCGGCCGCGGTGCGCGCCGGGGAGTGGGGCCCGGTGGACGTGGCCGTGGTGGAGGTGGCCGCGGTAACCGAAAAAGGACAACTCATCCCCACCTTGAGCGTGGGCAACACCCCCAGCTATGTGAAAATGGCCGAAAAGGTCATCCTGGAGGTGGCCGCCGCCGACCCGCCCGAGCTGGAAGGCATCCACGACATCTACATTCCCGAAGACCCGCCCTGGCGCATGCCCATCCCCATCTACCGGGCGGGCGACCGGGTGGGCAAGCCCTTCATCGAGATCGATCCCGACAAGGTGGTGGCCGTGGTTTACAGCCAGGAGCCGGACGCCAGCGCCTATTTCTCCGACCCCGACGAGGTGTCTTTGCTCATCGCCGAACAGCTCTTGGACTTTGTGCAGCACGAGACCAAAAAGGGCCGTCTGCCCGAGGGCCTGCCCTGGCAGTCCGGCGTGGGCGACGTGGCCAACGCGGTGCTGGCCGGTTTCCAGGAAGACCATTTTTTCCAAGACCTTAGCATCTACTCCGAGGTGTTGCAGGACACGGTCCTGGATCTGATCGACATGGACAAGGTGCGCGCCGCCTCCGGCTCGGCCCTTACCCTGTCCCTGCACGCCCGCGAGCGTTTCTTCAAGGAACTGGAGCGCTACAAGGACAAGATCGTGCTCCGGCCGGTGGAGATATCCAACTCACCGGAGGTCATCGCCCGCCTGGGGGTCTTGGCGGTCAACACCGCCCTGGAGATCGACATCTATGGCCAGGTCAACTCCACCCACGTCATGGGCAGCCAGCTCATGAACGGCATCGGCGGCTCGGGCGACTTCGAGCGCAACGGCTCCATCTCCTTCATGGTTACTCCCTCCATCGCCAAGGGCGGGGCCATCAGCTGCATCGTGCCCATGGTCAGCCACGTGGATCATTCCGAGCACTCGGTGGGGGTCATCATCACCGAGCAGGGCCTGGTGGACACCCGCTCCCTGACCCCCCGCCAGGTGGCCGAGGCTCTCATCAACAAATGCGCCCATCCCATATACCGCGACCAGCTCATGGACTACTATCAGCGGGCGGTGCGTGAGGTGGGCGGCCACGAGCCCCATCTGCTGGGCGAGGCCTTCAGCTTCCACCAGCGCTTCATGCAGACCGGCGACATGCGCGTCGGAGGCGGCGGCGAATAGTGAGCCAAAGGCGCGTTGCCATCGCAGTGGACCGGCAGGTGAGCCTGGAAGCCAGGCTGGACCTGCCGGCCCAGGCCGGGGGGGCGGCCCTGATCCTGCACCCCCACCCCCTGTTTGGCGGCTCCATGGACAACAACGTGGTCCAGGCCCTGGCCGGGGCCTGCGCCGAGGCGGGCTGGGCCTCGCTTCGCATCAATTTCCGGGGGGTTGGCCGCAGCACCGGCCATCACGACCAGGGGCTGGGCGAGCAGGACGACGTGCTCGCCGCCGCCGCCTGGCTGGCCGGGGAGGTTCCCGGCCCCCTGGTGCTCATGGGGTATTCCTTCGGCTCGTTGATGGGGGCCAAGGCGGCGGCGCGGGTTGCCGGGCTGGCCGGCGGCCTGTGGGTTTCCCCGCCCTACACCCTGGGCGATCTGCCCCCTTGGCCCGTGAACAGCGGCCCCTTGCTGGTCATCACCGGCGACAACGACGAGTATGGGAATCTGCCCCGCTTGCAGGCCTATATTCAGGCCATGGGTGCACTGGGGACCCTAAACCTGCATCAGGGCGGCGATCACTTCTGGTGGGAAGGCCTCAGTGCACTAAAACGGCAAGCCGTGGATTTTCTGGCCGCACTGAACGGTTAAACGTGCCCGATCCCCGGCCGATCTTGGCCAATATTTAGTGGGGATCAAAAAAATATCCACAATATATAGTTTTATGCTTGACATGGTGTAAACCACCTTGTTAATTTGTTGTTAATACAGAATGCACTATACCTCTTGATGATTGCCCTCTCTCCACCCCGTAGCCGTGCCGTAAGCCTTTCCGACAGGGTGCACTGGACGCATACAGGGTGGTCGTTCCCCCCAGGAAGGTCACTGATCTTCCCCCTCCCCGCTCAGGGCCGGCTTAAAACCCCGGCCCTGATCCTTTGCCGGCCTTGATAAGGGCGCTTTGGCCTCCTTTAGATTGTCTTGCCCCGGCGGTGGGCATCTGCTAGAAAAAGAACATGTAGAAATTGAACATGCTTCTGTTCAGGATTTACCATGGTTCGCACCCCGGCCGACGACAACACCTGCAGAGCCGAGCTCCACGAGGCCGCCCAGGAGCTGGAAAAGTTCCGCCAGATCGTGGAAACCGCCGAGCTGGGCGTGGTCACCATCAATGAAAACCACGAGGTGGTGTACATGAACGCCGCGGCCGAGGCCATGTTCGGCTACGGCCGCCAGGAGATCATGGGGGGAGACCTCTCGCCCCTGATCCCCTCGGAACACCGGGAGCGCCACCGCAACTACGTGGAACGCTACGTGCGCACCCGCCGGGGCAAGCTCATCGGCCACACCGCGGAGCTGGAGGCCGAGCGCCGCGACGGCTCGCGCTTTCCCATCCACATCAGCTTTTCCACCGCCGAGGTGGCCGGCGGGCTGCTCATGACCGCCATCCTGCGCGACCTGAGCAAGGAGGCCGGCCTGGAGCGGGAGGTGCGCCAGAGCCAGCGCCTGGCCATCCTGGGGGAGATGGTGGCCACGGTGAGCCACGAGATACGCTCTCCCCTGGCCCTCATCGGGGGCTTCGCCCGCCAGCTGGAGCGCGATCCCGACCTGGGCGAAAAGTCGCTCAACAAGCTGAACATCATCACCCACGAGGTGGAGCGGCTGGAGAAGATCCTAAACGAGCTGGGAGATTTTTCGCGCCCCCACAAATACAACTGGATGGAGACCGACGTCTCCCAGGTGGTGGAGCACGTGGCCGAGCTCATGGAGCCGGAGATCAACCGGGCCGGGGCCCAGCTGGTGGTCAGCCGCAACGGGAGCCTGCCGCCGGTGATGGCCGACACCGACCGCCTGAGCCAGGTGCTCATAAACCTCATCAACAACGCCCTGCAGGCCAGCGGCGAGCATCCCAAGGTGGAGGTGAGCGTGGAGCCCGAGTCCGAGGGGGTGCTCTTGGAGGTGCGCGACCAGGGTCCGGGCCTGAAGCCCGAGACGATCCGCGAGATCTTCACCCCCTTCTTCACCACCAAGGCGGGGGGCACCGGCCTGGGCCTGCCCGTGGCCCGGCGCATCGTGGAAGAGCACGGCGGCCGCATAGAGCTGGCCAACCGCGAAAGCGGCGGGGCCGTGGCCCGGGTGCGCCTGCCCACCGCCCCGGCGATCCAGCAAAAACTGCCCCTGGACGGCGTCTAGGCCGATATCTTCCCAGACCCCGCAGGCCAAGCCAGGCCCGCTGCGGGCAAATCCTCGAGCGGCGCTCGGGTGGGTCCCAGGAACAAGAAGGCGTCGCGCGGGCCCAGGTGCTCGGCGCAAAAGCGGTTGGCCCGTGGGTCGCGGTGTTGCGGCGCGCGGCCGCGCCAGGGCGGGGCGGGGTATATCTCGTGGAACACCGTGCCCTCCAGGGAGCAGCGGTCGGCCCCGAACAGGCGGCCGCACACCCGGGGCCGCAAGGCCCTCAGGCGCTGGTCTCCCGCGCTCCAGTCGGGCCGGGGATAAAAACGCACCCAGGGCGAGTCCCACAACTTGGCCACCACCCTGGGGTTGGCGGTGCGCAAGGCCACGAAGAACCCCTCGTCCCCAAAGGCCTGGGCCGCCAGGCGCAGGCACAGCCCCATGGCCTGGGGCATCAGCCTGCCCCGCCCGGAGGCCGCCGGTTCGGCCAGACCCAGGATCAGGTGCAGCAGAGGCTCGCCGTCCACGTAGACCAGCTCGCTGATGAAATGCCCGGCCAGCTCCTTGCCGCGAAAGGCGCGCAGATAAATATCCGCCGCCAAAAAATGGGGCAGATAGTCGCGGTCATAGTCCGGGTGATCTATGAACACCCGGTGCAGCAGGTCCGTCAGCTCGGGCCTTAGCTCCTCGCGGTGCTCGGGGCCGAGGCCGAAGTTGACCTCCCAGGTGAAAGGCGCGAGGGACACAAAGGCGGGTGCGGGCCGGTTCACGGCGTTCTCCTTGGGGTTGTCCTTATTATGCTGGCATAAGCCCCAACCGCAGACAACACCCGCACCGACACAGCCGGAAAACGCCGGGCGGCGTTGGCGGCATCGCTTGGGCCTCGGCGTATGCGCCAATACGCCTGCGGCCCGCGCTCGCCGCCGCCTTGCCCGGCCCTCCCCGGCTGTGCCGGATGGTTATGCCGAAAAGCGCCGGGCAGGGCGGGCGGCGCGGGCATTTCCCGGCCGGGCTTTATGTGCGCGGCGAGGCGCGTTATACTTACCCGGTAATCAACCAACCGGACTTAGAGAACAATGGCCGTATTGCCCATAAAGACGTTTCCCGATTCCGTTTTGAGCAAGACCTGCCGCCAAGTGCACGAGGTGGACGAAGACCTCAAGCAACTGGCCCAGGACATGCTCGATACCATGTACGCCGCCCCCGGAGTGGGCCTGGCCGCTCCCCAGGTGGGCCGCGACGAACGCCTGGTGGTCATCGACTGCTCGCCAAGAGACGGAGAGCCCCAACCCCTGGTGCTGTTCAATCCCCGCATCGTGGAGATGGACGGCGAGGTGGTGTTCGAGGAAGGCTGCCTGAGCGTGCCCGAGTTCACCTGCGACGTCACCCGGGCCGAGCGAGTGGTGGTCAAGGCCATGGACGCCGAGGGCCAGCCCATCACCATCGAGGGCGAGGGCCTGTTGGCCATCTGCCTGCAGCACGAGCTGGACCACCTGGAAGGCCGCTTGTTCCTGGATCGCATCAGCCCGCTCAAGCGCTCCCTGTACAAAAAGCGCCGCCTCAAACAGCTCAAGCGGGACGACGAGTGAGCCGTTTGCGCCTGGCCTTTTGGGGCACCCCGGAGATAGCCTTGCCCTGCCTGAGGGCGGCGGCGGCCGAGCACCAGGTGGTGCTGTGCCTCACCCAACCGGACCGCCCGGCCGGGCGGGGGCGCAAGCTGAAGCGCCAGCCCGTGGCCGCCCTGGCCGACGAGCTGGGCATAGAAGTGGCCCAACCGGCCAAGGCCGACCAGGCCCTGGAGCGCCTGGCCGAGCTGGAGCCGCAGGCCCTGGTGGTGCTGGCCTATGGCCAGTTGCTCTCCCCGGCGGTTTTGGCCGCCGCTCCCCTGGGGGCGATCAACATCCACTTCTCCCTGCTGCCCCAGCTGCGCGGGGCCGCGCCCATCAACTGGGCCATCCTGCGCGGCCATGAGCGCACCGGGGTTTCCAGCATGTTCATGGCCCAGGGCCTGGACACCGGCGACGTCATCTATCAAAAGGCCTGCCCCATCGGAGCCCAGGAGACGGCGGGCTCCCTGGCCCAGCGTTTGGCCGAGATGGGGGCCCAGGTGCTTTTGCCCACCCTGGAGGCCCTGGCCACCGGCCACGCCCCGCGCCAACCCCAGGACCAGGCGGCCGCCACCTGGGCGCCCATGCTCAGTAAAAGCGACGGCCTCATGGACTGGAGCCAAAGCGCGGCGGAGCTGGACCGCCGGGTGCGGGGCCTGGACCCCTGGCCCGGAGCCCACACCACCCTGGGCGGCAACCCGCTCAAGTTATTCGCGCCCACCATGCTCCTGGACGACAACCAGGGCCAGGCGCCGGGCACCGTCTTGGCCGCGCCCCAGGCCCCGGAGATGCTGGCCGTGGCCTGCGGTCAGGGGGCCCTGGCCCTGGGCTCGGTGCAGGCGGCGGGCAAGCAGCGCATGGAAGCGGCCGCGTTTTTGCGCGGGGCGGGCGCGGCCCCCGGCGAGCGGCTGGGAGCATGAGCCGGGCCCGGCGCGACGCCTTTCGCGTGCTCCTGGAGCTGGAGGCCGGCACGGCGCTCTTGGAAAGCAGCCTGGCCCGCAACCTGGAAAAGGCCGCGCCCCGCGAGAGGGCCTTTGCCACCAGCCTGATCTTCATGGTGCTGCGCAACCGCCTCTTTCTGGACCACCTTCTGGCCCGCTTCCTGGACCGCCCGCCCGCCAAGCTGGACCCTCCGGTGCTGGCCGTGCTGCGTCTGGGCGCGGCCGAGGCGGCGCTGATGTCCACCCCGGCCCATGCCGTGGTCTCGGCGGCGGTGGAGCTGGCCAAGGCCACTCCGGCCCGGCGGGGGCAAAAGCTCGTCAACGCGGTGCTGCGCCGTCTGGTGGGGGGCTGGCCAGAGGTGCCCCTGCCCGGTCCCGAGGCCGCTCCCCTGGAGCGCCTGCCGCTCGTCTACTCCCACCCCGCCTGGCTGGTGGCCGAGCTCTTGGCCCAGCATTCGCCGGAGGTGGTCGAAGCGTGGCTCCAGGCCAACCAGGCCCAGCCGCCCCTGACCCTGCGCCTCAACCCGGCCCGGGCCACCCGCGAGGGCCTGGCCGCCGATCTGCGCCAGCACGCCGAGACGCTGGAGCCCCACCCCCTGGTCCCCGAGGGCCTTCTGCTGCGCGGGCTCAAGCTCCCGGCGGCTCAGCTGCCCGGCTTTGAAAGCGGCCTGTTTTCCATCCAGGACGCGGCGGCCCAGGCGGTGAGCCATCTGCTGGGCGTGGAACCGGGCATGGCCGTGGCCGACCTCTGCGCCGGGGCCGGGGGCAAAACCGGCCACTTGGCCGCCCTGCTGCGGGGGCAGGGACGGCTCTGGGCCGTGGACCCCAGCCCGGCCCGCGTCCGGGCCCTCCGGCAAAACCTGGGCCGGCTGGGGGTGCAGTGGGTGAGCGTTAAACAGGCCGACGCCCTGAGCCTCACCGGCCTGGACGGCGCTCTGGACCGGGTGCTGGTGGACGCCCCCTGCTCGGGCCTGGGGGTGTGCGGCCGGCGGCCCGACGTGCGCTGGCGGCGCGTCCCGGAAGACCCGGCTCGCCTGGCCAAGCTGCAACTGGACCTGGCCGCCAAGGGGGCCGAGCTGCTGCGGCCCGGCGGGGCCCTGGTCTACGCCACCTGCACCTTTACCCGGGCCGAGAACCAGGAGGTGGTGGCCGGGCTGCTTGCCCGCTGCCCCGGCCTGCGGCTAGAATGGCCCCAGGGTTTGGCCACGGAGCTCAGGGCCTGCATCGGCCCGGACGGTTATTTCAGCACCATGCCCCAGCGGGACCAGGCCGACGCCTTTTTCGCGGCGAGGCTGGTGAAAGAGTAAAACCGCGCGCTCCGGCGCGCCTAGCATAGCGGCTGGAGAAGCCCATGATCAAAATCGCACCCTCCATCCTATCCAGCGACTTCGCCCGCCTGGGCGACGAGGTGCGGGCCGTGGAGGCGGCCGGGGCCGACTGGATCCACGTGGACGTGATGGACGGCCATTTCGTGCCCAACCTGACCATCGGCCCGCCGGTGGTCAAGGCGCTCCGGCCGGTGACCAAGCTGCCCCTGGACTGCCACCTGATGATCTCCAACCCCGACGACTTCCTGGAGAGCTTCGTGGCCGCCGGGGCCGACTGGATCAGCGTGCACCTGGAGGTCTGCCCCCACCTGCAGCGCACCCTTAGCCGCATCCGCGAGCTGGGGGCCAAGGCCGGGGTGGCCCTGAATCCCCACACCTCCCTGGACGGCCTGGAGTGGGTGCTGGGCGATCTGGACTACGTCCTGATGATGAGCGTGAACCCCGGTTTTTCGGGCCAGGCCTTCATCCCGGCGGTGGTGGACAAGGTGGCCCGCTTCCGTGAGATGGCCGCCGGGGCGGGGAAAGACATCCTCATCCAGGTGGACGGCGGCATCGACGCCGGCACCATCGGGCGCATGTACGCCGCCGGAGCCCGCTGCTTCGTGTCCGGCTCCTATCTGTTCGGCCATGCCGGGGGCTACGCCGCCGGGGTGGACGAGCTCAGGGCCAAGGCCGAAGCGGACTCCTGATGACCACTCGGGGCCGCGCCCGGGACCTGGCCTGGTGCCTGGCCTGGGTGGGGCTCATCTTCCTGCTCATGTACTACGGCCGGGCCCTGTCCCCCTGGTTCAGCGGGGCGCAGGCCGCCTGAACCATGCTGGGCCTGGCCCTGGCCGGGGCCGGGTTCGTGGTTTGGGTGGCCTGGCGCATCCGTCGCCTGCCGCCCGGCGGGCGGGCCGGGCGGGCCCTGGGCGCGCTGGGCTGCCTGGCGGGCCTGGGGCTGTTGGCCTGGTGGCAGCCGCTACTCATCGAGCGCACCCACCTGGTGCTCTACGGGGTGCTGGGGGTGCTGGCCTGGCGGGTGGCGGGGCATTGGAAGGGCGGGGCGGCCCGCCTGGTGTGGGCCGGGGCCTTTTGCGCCCTGGTGGGCCTGGCCGACGAGGTGGCCCAGTATTTCCATCCCCAACGCGTCTGCGACCTGCGCGACGTTATCACCAACGCCCTGAGCGCCTGGCTGGCCATCGCGGCGCTGGGCCTGTTGTGCCCGGCGGGCGGCCGGGAAAACACCTAGGGTTCGGGCCGCGCCATAGTCTTCGCAAAATGGGGAATTGTTGGGTTTCGGGCTGCGCCCTCAACCCAACCTACACCATGCTGGAAATTGCCTTGTAATAGCACGGGTGGGCGGGGGCGAAGCTAAATTCACGCGAGAAAAGGCCCGGCTGGTTCTCCAGCCGGGCCTTGGCTTTTCGTTTTCGCGGGGGACGCCGGGGCTACTTGATCCTGCCGGTCAGCTTGATCGTGAACGCCCTCTGATTCGTCTGGAGCAGCAGGTTCTCGTCAAAGGGGCCTTCCGGCAGGTTCTCCAGGATGGGGGAGATGATCATCAAGAGCTCCTCGCCGGGCTTCTGCCAGATGCGCTCCACGATGAAGTGCTTCTTGTTGTAATCGATCAGGTCCATCTTGAGGTCGCCCACGCAGTCTTTCCTGACCAACACCGAACGCTGGGGAGGCTTGGGGTTGTTCTTGTCGATGGTGCCGAACATCACCTCGTGGGGGCGCACGGTGAAGGGGCCGCGCACGTTGGCCACCACCCAGACGCTGACCGGCGGCCCGCCGGGGGCCTTGAGGAACAGCGGCCCGGCGAACTCCATGGGCTCGGTGGCCGTGGAGGTCAGGTCCAACCTGTAGGTCTTGCCGTCCTTTTGGGGGCTTACCTTGGCGTCCAGGTAGTCGGACATGGGGTTCTCCAAGCCGGTGATCACCAGCTTGCCGCCCTTGGGATCGCTGAGCACCGCCTCGGCGGTGATGGGCGAGCCCAGGCAACCGTTGAGGGAGATGCGCCGCCCCTTGTCCACCTTGATGCGCCCCAGGGTCTCGCCGGTCATGATCAGGGTGATCACCGGGTTGGAGGGGTCGTTGGTGGTCACGGTGGCGGTCTTGCGGAAGGAGCCTCCGATGCCGCTGGTATCCAGCAGCAGGGTCACCGTACCCTTCTTGCCCGGCTCGGTCACCTCGTCCCAGCGGCTGGCGGTGCAGCCGCAGGAGGGGCTAACCTTGTCGATGATCAGGTTCTGGCCGCCGGTGTTGGTGAAGTGAAACACGGCGGTAAGCTCCTTGCCCTCCACCACGTCCTTGAACACCACCTCCTTGCTGTCAAAGGCGATGGCAGGGCCCTTTACGGCCAGGGCCGGCGCGGCCATGAGGATGAGACCAAGGAGCAGACAAGTCGTCAGGATAAGGCGTCGGGTCATGTCGTTCCCCCGAGAGTGGTGATCATCTGGGCGATCATGGTAACCTTCTGGCGAGAATAGCACAGCGGCCGGGGGGCGTCCACCCGAGTGCGCAAGAGGGGACGGCAGCATGGCTCGCTCCAAACTGTACGACAAGCAAGAGTTCACCCGGTTGTATCTTTGGCGCCATCCCGAGGTGCTTGGCGGGACCGAGGGGATCGTGTATGGCCACACCGACACGGCCCTGAGCAGTGAGGGAGCCAAGCAGCTCGAGGGCATAGCCGCCTACATGTCGGACAAAAAGGTGAGCGCGATCTATGGCAGCGATTTGCAACGCTCCCACCTGGTGGCCCAGGCGGTGGGCGGGGGGCAGCAACCCAGCCGCGAGCCGATTGTCGACAAAGACCTGCGGGAGCTGTTCCTGGGCCAGTGGGAAGGCCTGAGCTACCAAACCCTGCGGGAGCAATACCCCGAGGAAATGAAGGCCCGTTGGGACGACTTGGCGGGCTACCGCGTGCCCGGCGGCGAGTCGCTGACCGACCTGGCCCGGCGCGTAGCCCCGGCCTTCGAGCGGATCATCGAAGGCAACCGGGGGGGCCGAGTTTGCGTGATCGGTCACGCCGGGGTCAACCGGGTGTTTTTGGCCGGGCTCTTGGGCATGCCCCTGGAGCGCATCTTCCGCCTGGACCAGGCCTACGCCTGCCTGAACCTCATCGACGTGTTCGACGACGGGGTGCCCCTGGTGCGCACCCTGAACCAAAAGATAATCAGCTAGAACTCCGCGCCAAAAACGCCGTCCCGGCCCCGCCCGCCCAGGGAGGAGCCGGGTCGTTTGGTTTGCCCGGCCGCGGGCCTGAGCCCTATGGTCTGGAAATCAGCGTGGTTACAGCAGATAGGCGGCGGCCAGGCGGGGGCTCTGGGCGATAACCTCCAGGCCGGGCCCTTGGTCCGCTTGCACCCTGACCGTCTGGCCCGGCTTGGCCTTGCCATAACCCGCCACCAGGGCGGCGGCCAGCTCCAGCTCCGGGCCCTGGGGGCCGAAGTACAGGCCCAGGGGGCCGGGCAGCCCTTGGGTGACCAGCCACTGGGCCTCGGGCGGGGCCAGCTTTTCCAGGATCTGGTTTTCCTTTTGGTTGCGCCCCACGATGAGCTTGGCCGTGGGGCCGAGCCGCAGGTGCCGCCCGTGCTTCAGCAACTCCACCTGGGCCAGGCCCGCCTGGGGCGAGTGAGAGAACAGGTCCTTGAGGCGGCGGCTGAAGCCGGGCTCGGTGAGCAGGCAGCCCCCGGCCGGGGCCGGGTAGTCGCTGATGCCCAGCTCGGCGGCCAGGGCCATCTGGGGCTTGCGGCTGCGCCCGCTCAGGCCCAGGAGCCGCTCGCGCTCCACCAGGCCCCTTTCCTCCACCGGGGTGACGGGCAAGGCCTGGGCCGACAGGGGCCGCAGGATGTGCTCGGCCATGCCCGAGAGCTTGGCCACCTGGGCCAGGGCCTGTTTGTTTTGGCTCATGGGCCGCTGGCCCAGCACCTCGCCGGAAAAGAGAAAGTCGAAACCCTGCTCGGCCATGAGGGCCCCGGCTCGGGCGAACATGAAGGCGTGGCAGTCGATGCAGGGGTTCATGTTGGAGCCGTAGCCGTGGGGCGGGTTTTTTACCAACTCCAGATGGGGTTCGCCCACGGCCGCCACCTGCAGGGGCACCCCGATGTGCTTCGCCGAGACGATGGCCCGCTCCGGGCTGAAAAAGGGGGTGGCAAAGGTGACCGCGGCCACCTGGACCCCGGCGCGCTCCAGCACCTTCACCGCCAACATGGAATCCAGGCCGCCGGAAAAGATGCCCAAGGCCTTAATCTGTTTGCCGTCGCTCATGAGTTCTCCAAGCTGATCATGGCCGGAACGGGCTCCATGGCCAGGATTATGGCCCCGCCCAGGTCCAGGGGACGGGCCGCCGCGTCGATGAGGGGGCCGTCCGCGCTGGCCACGATGCCGTCAAATACCGCCAAGTCTTTCTCCGGGTCGGCCACCGCGCGGGCCTCGCCCGCCAGCCCGGCCGAGGCCATGAGCTCCCGCAGCATCCCGGCGGTTTGGCCGCTAAAAGGCAGGGGCGCGTCCAGGAGGATCAGCGCCCGGGCCGCTTCCGCCCGGGCCAGGGTTTCCACCAGGAGCCGGGCCGCCGTTTCGCTGTGGGGGCCGGGGCCGTAGTGGCGGCCCTTTTGCCCGATGTCGCGCACCGTGCCGTCGTCGGCGGCCACCAACACCGCGCCCATCAGGGCGCTTTCCAGGATGATGATCACGTTGTGGCCGTCCACCCCCACCGCCTGGCCGCGCACGGCCGTGAGCGGCAGCAGGCGCTCCCGCCGGGCGCGGGCCCGCTCCGGGGCCACCACCGCCCGCCGGAGCACCTGGCGCGCCTCGGCGTCCAGGCCCCAGCGGTCGCCGGTGAGCTTGAGGCCCAGCTCCCGGGGATAGCCCCGCCCCAAGAGGTAGCGCAGGTCAACGGCCGCCTGGCCCAGGGCTTCTAGGTCGATCCCACCCATGCCTCATTTTTAGAGCAAAGCGGCGGGTTTCGCCAGGGGCGGTTGCGCGGCGACGAAGCAATCTCTGCCTGCGCAAGGCGCACACCCCATCCCACCTCCCCCGTCCGAGCGCAGCCTTGACCCTTCACCGATGGGCTCCAGCCAATAGCCGTCATTGCGAGAAGCGGCGGAGAAGAGGTTGCTATGGAAAGGGCGGCCCTCCCGCCGCGGCGCGGCAATCTTCCGTTTCCTTTGCCGGGATGCTCCTCGCGATGACGGCTATTGCCATATGCAAAAGAGAAGGGCGGGGATGAACCCCGCCCCTGCATCGACTCATCGATTGCGCCCTGCGCCGCCCGCCTAGGGCACCTCGGCCTGCTTCCAGGAGTAACAGGAAATACCCTCGATGCTGTCCATCTCCTGAAGCATCTTGCGCCAGCCCGCGCCCGAGCGGATGGACAGGGACATCTCCACCTCCTCGGTGTTGGCGGGCAGGCAGCGCTCCCGGCCCACGAAGAGGATGCGGGCGTGGTGCTGCTTGAGCAGGGCCCGCACCTGGTCCTCGGCCTCCGGGTCGCTCAGGTCCAGGCGCAGCATGACGTTCTGCTCCCTGGGCAGGTACCGGGCCATGTCGCGGAAGAGCTTGAGCGCCACCAGGGTGACCACCGTGGCCGCCACGGCAGGCAGGTAGAGCCCGGCCCCCACGGCCAGGCCGATGCCGGTGCAGGCCCACATGGCCGCCCCGGTGGTGACCCCCCGGGAGCGCAGGCGGCCCTGGATGATGGCCCCGGCCCCCAAGAAGCCCATGCCCGCGATGGCGTAGGAGGGCAGGCGGCCGGGGTCCAGGCGCACCACGCTGGAGTCGGCGGTGGCCGCGAACATCTGGGTCAGGTACAGCGACAGGCTCATGAGCAGGGCCCCGCTCATGGCCACCAACAGGCAGGTGCGCAGGCCGGCGGCCCGGCCGTGGATCTCCCGATCCAGGCCGATGATCAGCCCCAGCCCGGCGGCCGCGAGGATGCGCCAGATCATGGTCCACTCGTCAACCATCATGACCCATCCTCCTATGTGCGAAACGGTTGGGGCCTCCCCGGCTAGAACTTAACCTTGGGGGCCGTCTGGGCCTCCGGCGTGGCCGCGAAGCCCTGTTTGGGAGTATAACCCAGCAAGCGGGCCAAAATCAGGGTGGGGAAGCGGCGTATGGCCGTGTTGTAGGCCAGGATGGCCTGGTTGTAGCGGGTGCGGGCCACGGCGATGCGGTTCTCGGTGCCCTCCAACTGGTCCTGCAAGGCCCGGAAGTTCTGGTTGGCCTTGAGGTCCGGGTAGCGCTCCACCACCACCATCAAGCGGCCCAGGGCGCTGGTCAGCCCCTGGTTGGCGGCCATCTTGCCCTCCAGGGTGGGGGCGGCGGCCACCTGCTGGCGGGCTTTGGTCACCCCTTCCAGGGTCTCGCGTTCGTGGGAGGCATAGCCCTTGACCGTCTCCACCAGGTTGGGGATCAGATCCAGGCGGCGTTGCAGGGTCACTTCGATGTTGCTCTTGGCCTGGTTCACCTGCTCGTCCAGATTGACCAGGCTGTTGTAGGGGCTGACCAACAGCAGGAACAACAGCAGGGCGACCACGCCGATGCCTATGGCCCATTTGGCTCCACGGCCCATGACTCTCTCCTTGCGGCCCGGCGGCCGCTCAATAACTAGACTTGCAGCTTATCCACTTGCTGGCTGATCAGGTCCAACTCGGCGATGCCTTCTTCCCACAGGGCCACCAGCTCCGGCGGGCTGGGCTTGAGGGCCCCGGCGCGCACCTGGCCCAGCTTTTGGAAGGCCTCCACGTTGAGCCCGGCCTGGGCCAGCGCGGCCAGCACCTCGGACGGCTCGTCCGGGAAGCCCCCGCTGGTCAGCTCCAGATAGGCCTGGAAAAAGGCCACAAAAGCGGGCAGGGCCTCGCGGCTCAGCTCGGTCAGGGCCCGGGCGTCGCCCCCGCTGCCCAACAGCCGGGTGCGCAGGGCGGTCACCTTGCCCTTGAGCTCCCGCTCCAGTTGCAGGCGCAAGTGGGCGGGCTCCAGGGCCAGCGCGGCCAGGGGGTCCTCGCCGTGCAGGGTCTTGTGGTTGGCGGCCATGACCAGGAACTCGATGGGGAACACGTCGGTGCTGGCCGCCAGGTAGTCCGGGGTCATCACCAGGGGCGGAGCCACCCCGGCCGGGGCCCACTTGCCCGCAAAGGGCAGCAGGCGGCTGGTGGTGCGCCGGGCCCCCTCGCTCACCATGATGAGTAGGTTCATGTCCGAGCGGCCCTTGACGTAGCGCCCGGCCGCGGCCGAGCCGAAGAGCACCACGGACACCAGATCGGTGCCCAGGGCGTGGGCCAGGTCTTCCAGCAGCTCGTCGAAGATGTCCTCGGGCCGCTGGGGCGGTTTTTTGGCCATTTGCTTAAACTCTCCTCTACCAGGAACCGGAGGCGCCGCCGCCCCCGCTCATGCCGCCGCCGAAGCCGCCGAAGCCCCCCCCGAAGCCGCCGAAGCCGCCGCCCCGGGAAAAGCCGCCGCCCATGTTGCCGCCCATCATGGAGCCCAACAGCAGGGCGGGCAGGACGCCGCCGCCCCCGCCCCGGCCCCCCCGGCCGCCGCGCTTGCCAAAGATGCGTAGCACCAGCCAGAAAACGATAAGCACCAAAAACAGGCCGCCCAGGCTGAAGCCCCGGGAGCCCTGGCGCAGCTTGACCTCGGGCACGCCGGTTAGCTTGACGCCCGAAGCCTGGGCGATGACCGAGGCCACCGCCACTTCGCCGGCCAGCAGGCCCTTGGCGAAGTCGCCCTTCTTGAAGTAGGGCAGCATGTATTGATCGCGCACCGCCCCGGAGGTGGCGTCGGTGAGCACCCCTTCCAGGCCGTAGCCCACCTCGATGCGCAGCTTGCGCTCGGTGGGGGCCACCAGGATGAGCACGCCCTTGTCCTCGCCCTTTTTGCCGATGCCCCACTTCTCAAAAAGCTGCACCGCGGCCTGCTCGATGCTCTCGCCGTCCAGGGAGGGCAGCGTGGCCACCACCACCGCCGCGCCGGTCTTTTGCAACAGCTCGGTGGCTATGGCCTCCATGGCCTGCTTGGTCTGGGCGGGCAGCAGCTTGGCGTAGTCGCCCACCGCGCTGGGGGCTCCCCCCGGTCCGGTGGGCCGGGGATAGTCCAGAGCGGCCAGGGCCCCGGCGGCCAGCATGAACACCAGGGCCAGGGCGATGGTCAGACAACACAGGCGGCGGACGATCACAAGCCCTCCTCGGCTAGCTTCTCCAGCAGTTCCTTTTGCTCTTTGCTCAGGCGCTTGGGCACCTCGAGGGCCACCCGCACGAAAAGATCCCCCCGGCCCGAGCCCTTGAACTTGGGCAGGCCCTGGCCCTTGAGGCGCAGGCGGGCCCCCGGCTGGGTGCCCTTGGGCAGCTTGACCGTGAGGTTCTTGCCCTCGATGGTGGCCACCTCCACGCTGGTGCCCAGGGCGGCCTGGCTGAAGGGCACGGTGACCGTGGTCTCCAGGTCCGCGCCTTCGCGCTTGAACTGGGGGTGGTCCAGGACGTTGATCTTGATGAGCAGGTCGCCGGCGGGAGCGCCCATGGGGCTGGGCTCGCCCTTGCCGCCCAGGCGCAGTTTCTTGCCGCTCTCGATGCCCGGCGGCACCTTTACGGTGACCCGTTCGGTGCGCTGGCCCAGGCGGTAGGAGACCATCTTGTCCCCGCCGCTGAACACCTCTTCCAGGGTCACCGGCAGCTCGTAGACCAGGTCCGCGCCCTTGGCCGGCGCTCCGCCCATGCCCCCGAAGGGTTGCTGGAATCCGCCGAAGCCCTGGTGGGGTCCGCCGGTGGTGTAGGTGCGGAAGCCGCCCCGGCCGCCGCCCCCGAAAAACTGGCTGAAGGCGTCGCCGCCCAGGCCCATGCCCCGGAGGATGTCGTTGATGTCGCTGCCCTGGAAGATGTCTTCCTGGCTATAGCGCTGCTTGAAGCCGCTGGAGCCGTAGGTGTCGAATTCCTTCTTTTTCTTGGGGTCGCTCAGGACGGCGTAGGCCTCGTTGATTTCCTTGAACTTGTCCTCGGCCTCTTTGTCGCCCTTGTTGCGGTCCGGGTGATACTTGAGGGCCAGCTTGCGGTAGGCCTTCTTGATCTCCTCGGCCGAGGCGCTTTTGTCCACCCCCAGGACCTTGTAGTAATCTTTGGCCATTTATATCTTTATCGCTTCTCGCGGTTAACGCCGCCCAGGGGCGGCGGAAGGTTTAGGCGATATTCTATCAGACGGGCCCCTTTTTGCGGTGGCCCGCTGGTTTTTAATATAGGTACCAGTGCTGGGGGTGTCAAGAAAGCCCAGGGCGATTGTTCCCTTTTGCCGAGCGCTTGCGGCTCGGCGGCCCGGCGGTCTTGGTGGGGGCGGGCCAGTGTGCTAGATTACTCTGCGGAGGATGCCCGTGGATCGCGTAAAGGTGGAATACGTCAACCTGCGCCAGGCCCGCGCCGGCTTGGAGCAGGCCGCCGCCCGGCTGGCTGAGCGCCACTTCTCCCAGGGCCGCAAGGTGTTGATCCTGGCGGCCGACCCGGCCCAGGCCGAGCTTTTGGACCGGGCCCTGTGGAGCTACGAGCAAAACTCCTTTTTGCCCCACGCCCGGGCCGGAGCCCCGGACCAGGCCCGGGAGCCCGTCCTCATCGCCACCGACCTGGCCAACCCCAACCAGGCCACGGTGCTCATCAGCGCCGCGCCCCTGGGGGAGATGCCCTGCGCCGATTTCAGCCATCTTATCCAGCTATTACCCCTGGAAGAAGGGGAGGGGTTGCAGGCCTGCCGCGCCTGCTACAAGGCTCTGAATCAGGCGGGGCAGGTGGAGCTTACCCACACCACCAGTATTTAGCCGGCTGCGCCAGGCGGCGCCAGGCTGTGTTGCGGGCGGCGCTCGCCTCCTCGGCGTATTGGCATATACGCCTGCGGGTCTCGCTGGCCCGACGCCTTGCCTGGCACCACCTGGCTGTGCCGGGATACCGCTGCGCAAGCCCCCCGGGAGCTTCGTTATCGGCCGCGCTTAGGCCTCGCTGTGACTCTGCCACAACTCCGGCCTGCGCTTGCCGATTGCCTCGCTCGCAGGGCGCTGGCTTGCCGGGGTCCGGCGCTATCCGTTGTGGTATTTGCTTGGTCCGGGCTGGGTGAAACGGCCGGTCCGAGAGGCCGCGCCCGGTGCCCGACTCGCGGCGGGAACAGATTTTCCCTTGCCGTGGGCCGCCTTGTCCGGTATATATCTGACTCCGTAACGCCCGGCGGCATGGTTCGCCGGATGCCCTAGCACCCACAAAGGCAGATTTCATGGGTTCTGTGATCAAAAAGCGGCGTAAGAAGATCCGCAAGCATAAGCATCGCAAGCTGCTCAAGTCCACGCGTCACCAGCGCCGCAAGTAGCTAGCTTGTCATCGGGGCCGGTCCCTCCGGCCCCCGCGCGCCACCCGGCGTCCGCCACCGCCTCCACAGGGCGGGACAGGTTCGGGCACCGGGTGGTGGTGTTTTTTCTCGCCGGGCCTCGGAGGGCTGTACTCCCCGCGCCCCGCGAGTCAAAACGGGGTTGTCCCCTGCGCCGATTCAGCCCCCGGCGGCGCAAGGCGCTGAGGAGCCATCCTTCGTAGCCGAGCCAGGCGCTCGGCCCAACCGGCCGACGCAACCTTCTCGAGCACAAACAGGTCTAGAATTTGGCGAGGGCGGAGTACCTGGCCCGGAAAAGGTCCAGGTTTTCGAGAACCGTGTCCACGTATTGGCGGGTTTCGGGGATGTCGGGGATGCCTCCCGCCTCGGCCACCCTGCCCGGCCCGGCGTTGTAGGCGGCCAGGGCCAGGCGCAGGTCGCCCTGGTGGTTCCGGTATAGCTGGGCCAGATAGCCCGCTCCGGCGTCCAGGTTGGCCTGGGGGTCCATGGGGTGGGTCAGCTTGAGATGGCGGGCGGTGGTCGGGGTGATCTGCATGAGGCCCATGGCCCCGCGCGGGCTGCGGGCCTGGGGCAGGAAGCGGCTTTCGGTCTGGATAACGGCCATGAGCAGGGCGGGCTCCAGGCCGTGCTTGCGCGCGGCCTCGCGGGCCAGAGGCCACACGGCGCGCTGGCGTTGGCGCAGGGGCAGCACCAGGGTTACCCTTTGGTTGGCCGCCGCCGCCGGATCGACCCCCTGCCAGGAGACGGAGCCCGACACCGTCACCCGGGGAGCGGGCTCTAAAAACATTATCCCGGCCAAACCGCTTATACCGGCCGCGATGGCCAGCAGGGTCAGGCGGGATGTATGGTGCTTCAGGGATGACATGGTCAGCCTTTATACTAAAAAATATGGTAAGCATGCTGGATTGTGTCAACGGGTATTTGTTCACCCAAAAGTTACAAGCTTGTATGGTTTGTGATCTCTAGTGGTTGTGCATGATAAAAATCGCCGGGAAGCGTGGCGGCCAGGCGCGAAGCATGGCCTTGGGGTAGGGAAATCGCATTACCGGCAAGCCGGGGAGCCCGAGGGATGAGTTATCAAAAAGACGTGACCGGGGCGGCGGACTATCTGAAAAACGCCCTGCCCCGAGGCTTCAGGCCCCAGGTGGCCCTCACCCTGGGCACCGGCCTGAGCGGTCTGGGCCAGGCCATCGAGGAGGCCACCCGGGTGCCCTACGGGAGCATCCCCGGCTTTCCCGTCTCCACGGTGGACAGCCACGCCGGGGAGCTGGTGCTGGGGCGTTTGGCCGGCCGGCCGGTGGCCGCCCTGGCCGGGCGCTTCCACCTCTACGAAGGCTACAGCGCCCGGCGGCTCACTCTGCCCATTCGGGCCTTGGCCCTCTTGGGGGTGGAGGCCTTCCTGGTCACCTGCGCCGCCGGGGGGCTGGATTTGGCCATGGAATCGGGCCGGGTGATGCTCATTCGCGAACACATCAACCTTACCGGTGAAAACCCCCTGGTCGGACCCAACGTGGAGGCCTGGGGCGAGCGCTTCCCGGACATGAGCCAGGTCTACGACCCCCGGCTTTTGGAGCTGGCCCGGGCCGCGGCCCGCCAGGGGGGCGTCACCATGTACGAGGGGGTTTACGCGGGGCTAAAGGGGCCCAGCATGGAGACCCCGGCCGAGACCCGCATGCTGCGCATCCTGGGGGCCGACGCGGTGGGCATGTCCACCGTCTTGGAAGTCATCGCCGCCCGCCACATGGGCCTCAGGGTCCTGGGCCTGGCGGCCATCAGCAACGTCAACGATCCCGAGGAGATGCAGCCCGCCCCCCTGGAGCTGGTCATCGCCAACGCGGGCAAGGCCGGGGAGGACATGAGCCGGATCATCATGGGGGTGCTGGGGACAATGTAACCTGCCGCGCCGGGCTCCTAGCCCACCATCCAAACGGCCACGTCCTTGGCCTTGGACATGACCTTGTCGCTGACGTGGCCCAGGAAAAACGAGCGGCTCTCCCCCCGGCGGCCTAGGACCACGGTGCCGTAGTCGCCCTTTTTGACCTCGTCCAGGATGGCCCCGGGCACCGACAGGCCGCCCTCGATGGTCTTGGTCTCCACCTGGTCGGGGCTCAGGCCCGCCTGGTCCAGCACCTTGAGGGCCCGGGCGTAGAAGTCGTCCATGCACTGGGCGTCGGAGTGCATGATGTCCTCCTCTATGTCCTCGGCCAGCTCGGTCTCCACGAAATCCAGGGTGCAGTAGTTGCCCAGGGAGGCCCCCACGTGCAGGAGGGTTACCTTGCACTCGGGGTTTTCCCCCAGCATGAAGGCCAGGTGGTCCACCGCCTTGAGCGAGCCTTCGCTGCCGTCCACCGGACAGAGAACCTTGTGGCTGGTCACCTGGCCGCCCACCACCCACAGGGGCAGGCGCTCGGCGTGCTGTACGATCTTGTTGGTCACGCTGCCCACGAACAGCTCCTGGGTCTTGGAGATGCCCCGGCGGCCCATAACCAGGGCGTCGTAGAGCCCCTGCTCGGCCTCGAAGAGGATGTCGCGGGCCGCGTCGCTGCTGCGGGGCAGGGGTTTTTTCTCCACCGCCTCTGGGTCCAGGCCGTGGCGCACCAGGCGCTCGGCGCACTTGTCCAGCACCTGGGCCGCCTGCTTGCGGTTGCGACTCTCCAGCTCGCGCAGGCGTTTGAAGGATTCGGGGTTGCGCTGGCCCTCCCGGCGCAGATAGGGCGGAATGGGGCTCATGATGAACAGCAAGGTGACCCTGAGGTCGCGGATCAAGGCGCCCTCCATCAGCCCCACGTAGTCAACCGCCTTGAGGGCCGCGGGAGATCCGTCCACCGCCACCAGGATTTTTTTCTCCACCTTGCTCCTCCTTATAGTTAGATGATGCCCAGCTTCATGGCCCCGATCTTGGCCCGCAGATGCTGCATCTGGGTGCCCAGCATCATCTTGCGTTGCTTGAGTTGGTGTATCTCGGCCGCCCGGCTGCCCTCTCCGGCGGCCTCGGCCGCCAAAAGCTCCTGCACCCGCGAGGCGCATTCGGCCTGTTCCCGTCTCAGGTCTTCGATTTCCTTTTCCAGTTGGGCGATCTCACGGTGCGGGTCGTTCGGGCTCATGGCTGCATTCCCCCGGCGGCCCCGGCCACGGCCGGGCAGGATGTGATGTCGTATGGTTCCAGCCCCCTCAGCTTGGCGTCCAGGCAGTCCAGCAAGGCCACCAGGTCGTAGGGGTTCTTGATCTCGTCCTTTTTCTGCTCGTACACCCGCTCGCGCCAGTCGTAGTCCAGGTAGATCAGGCCGGTAAGCCCCCGTCGCCACTCGAGGTCCAACTCCGGGCGCCGGGCGGCGGCCAACCGCTGGTAAGAGCGCTCCATGGCCTGGTACAAGGCCGCGCGGGCGGCGTCTATCTTGGGCGCGTCCTCGGGGGAGGTCCGGGCCAAATCGCGGATGGCCCCTTCCACGCCCCCGAAAAAAGGTTCCAACTCCTGAGCATAGTAGTATAAACGAAGTTTCTGGAAGTAGGACAGCTCTTTGCCCTTGGCGATGAGTTCGTCGCGGCCCAGGCGGCCGGAACGCACCCCGGCGGTTATCTCCCGCTCTCCCTCCACGGCGGGTGGAGCCTGGGAGGTCTCCTCTTCCTGGGCCCAGGCGGCGGGGGGCCCCAGGGACAGAAGGCCGGCCAGGAGCAAAGCTGGTAAGTATATGAGGCGGATCATACGTAAAATTCTAACCTCCGCGGCGGGCGGGCACCAAGCCTCTGCCCCGCAAGGTAAGGGTTTTTATAAAAAAAGATTTACAAAGCAGTCACATTATAGCTACATTGCGGGGTGGGATTTGTTGTCAACCCCGGCTAAATGGGCTATAAGGGAATGACTAAGGTTAGACCTTAGGCCTGAAGGGTGGAGGACCCTTTACGGGGAGGGTGCATGCTTTTTCTGACTCCTGAACAACATGACATACACCAGCGGATCAAGGCCCTGGTGCGCGAAAAAATCGCTCCCCTCGCGCGCCACATCGAGGCCACGCCCGAGTTTTCTCAGGAAGCCTATGAAGCCCTGGCCGGCGAAAAGCTCTTTTGCCTTTCCATGCCCAAGGAATACGGCGGCATGGAAGGCGATGCCACCAGCCTGGCCCTGATGGTGGAGACCATCGCCACCGCCAGCCCCAGCGCGGCGTTGATGGTTTTCGTCACCAACGCGGTGGTGCGCACCATCGCCATCACCGGCACCCGCGAGCAGAAAAAGCGCCTGTTCGGCGAGCTCAAGACCGGCGACCAGCCCATGGGCTTTTGCCTCACCGAGCCGGACTACGGCTCGGACGCGGCGGGCCTGCAGACCAAGGCCGAGCCCACCGAGGGCGGCTACCTGCTCTCAGGCAGCAAGGTCTACATCACCATCGGCCCCCACGGCCGCTATTACCTGGTGTTCGCCCGCACCGGGCCGGGGCCCAAGGCGGCGGGCATCAGCGCCTTTTTGCTGGACCGCCACGCCGAGGGGGTGGTCTTCACGCCGCCGGAGAAGAAGATGGGCCTGCACGGCTCCATCACCAGCCAGATGTTCTTGGACAACGCCTTCGTGCCCGAGAACATGCGCCTGTGGCCCGAGGGGGAGGGTTGGCGGGTATTGGCCGACGTGTCCAACCCCATGCGGGTGTGGGGCGCGGCCTCCTTGGCCCTGGGCACCGCCCAGGGGGTGCTCAACGACTGCCTGGAGCACGCCACCAAACATCGCCTGTTCTCCGAACAGGCCGTCGCTTTCGTTTTGGCCGACATGGAGATGAACATCGAGGCCTGCCGCAGCTTGAATTACCGCGTCTGCCGCCTGGTGGAGGATCACCGCTCCAGCGCCCGCCAGGTGGAATCCATGGTCTCCATGGCCAAATGCTATGCCGCCGACACGGCCATGAAGGTGGCCGATCTGGCCTCCAACGTCTTGGGCAACGAGATGGCGCGGGCCGACAACGCCTCGGCCCAGCTTTTCCGCGTGGCCAAGGGCATCCAGATTTTCGACGGCAGCAACCAGATCCAACGCCTGATCGTGGCCCGCAATCTGGCCGCCAAGGGCAGGGAGCTAGTTTAGGACGCCCGGTGAACCGGGACAAACGCATACCAGGCCCAAACCGAGGGGACCGTGGGACGGCCCCTACTATTTGAGGGAGGATTAAGACAAATGGATTTCAAGCTGAGCGAAGAGCTGACCATGTTGCGCGACATGGTGGCCGATTTTGGCAAGGAGCAAATCGCCCCCTATGCCGACGAATGGGACGAAAAGCACTACTTCCCCTATGAGGAAGTGGTCAAGCCCATGGCCGAGTTGGGCCTGTTCGGCACGGTGATTCCCGAAGAATACGGCGGCAACGAGATGGGCTGGCTGGCGGCCATGATCATCACCGAGGAGATCGCCCGCGCCAGTAGCAGCCTCAGGGTGCAGATCAACATGAACACCCTGGGCTGCGCCTTCACCATCTACCGCTACGGCACCGAAGAGGCCAAGAAGAAGTACATAGAAAAGCTGGTCACCGCCGAGTACATGGGCGGCTTCGGCATCACCGAGCCCAACGCCGGCTCCGACGTCATGTCCATGAAGTCCACCGCCGAGGACAAGGGCGACCACTGGGTGCTCAACGGCTCCAAGACCTGGATCTCCAACGCCTCCACCGCCCACTGCGTGATCTACTACGCCTACGCCACCGTGGAGGACAAGAAGAAGCTGTGCGCCTTCGTGGTTGAGCTGCGCAACGCCGACGGCACCCAGGCCGAGGGCGTGAGCGTGACCGACCTGGACAAGATGGGCAGCCGCTCCAGCCCCACCGGCGAGATCTACCTGGACAACGTGAAGGTGCCCAAGGAGAACCTGTTGGGCAAGGTGGGCGACGGCGCCAAGATCGTCTTCGGCTCTCTGAACCAGACCCGCCTTTCGGCCGCGGCCGGCGGCGTGGGCCTGGCCCAGGCCTGCCTGGACGAGTCCATCAAGTACGCCAACGAGCGCGAGCAGTTCGGCAAGCCCATCGCCGCGCAGCAGATGATCCAAGACCAGATCGCCCAGATGGCCATCGAGATCGAGGCCGCCCGCCTTCTGGTCTACAAGGCCGCCGTGCAAAAGGACGACGGCATGCTGGGCAACACCCTGGAAGTGGCCATGGCCAAGTACAAGGCCGGCGAGACGGCCAACATGTGCGCGGGCTACGCCATGCGTATCCTGGGCGCCTACGGCTACAGCACCGAATACCCGGTGGCCCGCTTCTATCGCGACGCGCCCACCTACTTCATGGTCGAGGGCAGCGCCAACATCTGCAAGTTCATCACCGCTCTGGACGCCCTGGGTATCAGGAAGGCCAATCGCTAGAATCAGCGCCAACAGTTAGGAGCCAAGAACATGCATCCGTATTTCAAGAACATGCCCACCTTCGGCAAGGCCTTGAGCGACAAGAAAAAGGCCAAGGCCGAGGACAACAAGCAGTCCATCCTGGAGGTGGAAGCCAAGATCGCCGAGGAGATCGAGCGGGTGAAAAACGCCGGTCTGCCCGCCGAGAAGATCCACTCCCGCGGCCAGCTCACCATTTGGGACCGCATCGAGAAGCTGGTGGACCCCGGAACCTTTAGGCCCCTGCACATTCTCTACAACCCCAAGAACAACGAGGAAGGCACCACCGGCGTGGTGGATGGCCTGGCCAAGATCGAGGGCAAGTGGTGCGTGCTGGCCGGTTTTGACAACAAGGTCATGGCCGGCGCCTGGATCGCGGGCCAAGCCGAGAATCAGCTCCGGATCACCGACCTGGCCAAGCGCCTGCACATTCCCCTGGTGTGGCTGGTCAACTGCTCGGGCGTCAAGCTCACCGAGCAGGAAGAGGTCTACGCCGACCGCCGGGGCAACGGCACCACCTTTTTCCGCCACGCCGAGCTGGAGACCAAGGGCATTCCCATCCTGGCCGGCATCTGGGGCACCAACCCCGCCGGCGGCGGCTACCAGGGCATCAGCCCCACCTACCTCATCGCCCACAAGGACTGCAACATCGCGGTGGGCGGCGGCGGCATCGTGGGCGGCATGAGCCCCAAGGGCGGCTTCGACGTGGAAGGGGCCGAGCAGCTCATCGAGGCCACCCGCCACTTCAAGGAGGTTCCCCCGGGCTCGGTGGGCATCCACTACGACAAGACCGGCTTCTTCAAAGAGGTGCACGACACCGAGGAAGGCGTGCTGAATTCCATCCGCCGTCACATGACCCAGATGCCCGCCTACGACCTGGACTTCTTCCGGGTGGACGAGCCCAAGGAGCCCCTGTTCCCGGCGGACGACCTGTACTACCTGGTCAACTTCAACCAGAAGATGTCCTACGACTTTGACCAGTGCCTGGCCCGCCTGGTGGACGGCTCCGAGCACATGGAGTTCAAGCCCGGTTACGGCCCCGAGATCTACACCGGCCTGGTGAAGATGTCCGGCCTGGTGATGGGCGTCATCGGCAACCGCCAGGGCTTCCTGCCTCCGGGCTACCCCGAGTACGCGAACGGCGAGTACATGGGCATCGGCGGCAAGCTCTACCGCCAGGGTCTGATCAAGATGAACGAGTTCGTGACCCTCTGCGGCCGCGACCGGGTGCCGATCATCTGGTTCCAGGACACCAGCGGCATCGACGTGGGCGACATCGCCGAGCAGGCCGAGCTGTTGGGCCTGGGCCAGAGCCTCATCTACTCCATCGAGCAGACCGGCGTGCCCCAGATGATGGTGCTGCTCAGGAAGGGCACCGCCGCCGCCCACTACGTCATGGGCGGCCCCACGGCCAACAACCACAACGCCTTCACCCTGGGCACCGCCACCAGCGAGATCTACGTCATGCACGGCGAGACCGCCGCCGCCGCCTCCTTCTCCCGCCGTTTGGTAAAGGAGAAAGACGCGGGCCGCGACCTGCAGCCGGTCATCGACAAGATGAACGACCTGGCCCAGATGTACTACGACAAGTCCCGCCCCTGGTACTGCGCCTTCCGCGGCTTCGTGGACGAGGTGGTCAACTACCCGGACCTCCGGAGCTACCTGACCGCCTTCGCCGAGGCGGCCTACCAGAACCCCACTTCCCTGTGCCCCCACCACCACATGATGCTCCCCAGGATCATCAAGGGCTGAGGGCTTAAGAGATAAAGCAATCCGAGGGAAACCCTTTCTTGCAAGAAAGGGTTTCCCTCGGGCTCCCTTCCCAAAGAATTCTCCGCCATATTGCTCGCGCAATATGGCGGTGTTTTTTTGGCGTGGGCCGCGTGTTAGGCTGGGATAAGCCACCCCAAACCTGGAGGCGCGCCCCATGAACGACGAGAACCCAAGGGAGGAAGTGGACGCCCTGTGCCCCGAGTGCGGCCGGGGGTTCAAGGCCTACGTGGACCGCATCCTGCCCGAGGAGCACGAGGGCCACGGCGGAGAGACCCTGCAAGGCGTGGAGTGTCCCCACTGCGGTTGCCACGAGTGCAAGATCGACGACTCTGTGCGGTAAAAAGGGGCGGTAGGAGCCAGGGCGATGCTGGAGAAAATTGCTTTGTAAATTTTGCATAATAGGTTAGGAAATTTTCAGCGCCTTGACACGACGCGCCTTTTGCAACCTCCAACCCGGAAGCACCCCATGTCCATCGACGAACTCAAGAAGAAGACCGGCCAGACCGCCAAGCTGTATTTCGAGGGCTATCAGGACGACCGCCCCTACGACCTCTGGCGCAGCTTCGACAAGGACCTGGCCCTGGACCTGAGCCTGTTCATCACCGGGCAGATGTACGCCCGGGAAAAGCTGCCCCACCCCACCCGCCAGCTGGTGGCCGTGGCCACCCTCACCGCCCTGGAGCGCACCGAGGAGCTCAAGCTGCACATCTGGGCCGCCTTGAACGTGGGCTGCGACCCCCACGACGTGGCCGAGACCATCTTCCAGGTGGCCATCTACGCGGGCATGCCCGTGGTCAACCAGGGGCTCAAGGTGCTCAAAGAGGTGCTCGAAGAGCGGGGGCAGTGGCCCCTGGACTGAGCCCCGGCTCGCCGAACCAGACCCTTGCGCGGCGGGGGGCTCCCGGGGGGCCCCCTTGCCTGTCCGCGCGCCAAGCCTCAGACTTAAGGCATAGCCCACCAACTTACTAGGAGGCTTGGCATGAAAAAACTACTTATCCTCGCGCTGTGTGTTGCGCTGGTGGCCGCCCTGGGCGCCGTGGCTTGGGCCGAGTCGAATGACTCCGCCCAGCAGCGACAGCCTCAGACCTACTATGGTCCGGGACAAGGCTACGGTTACGGCTACGGCATGGGGCCGGGCATGATGGGCCCCGGTTATGGCCGGGGCGGCATGATGGGGCCGGGCTATGGTTACGGCATGGGGCCGGGCATGATGGGACCGGGCTACGGCTACGGCATGCGCGGCCAGGGCGGCTACGGCCCAGGGCCGGGCAATCCCGCCTGGCAGTCCATGTCTTCCCAGGATCGCCAGGCCTGGCAGGAGATGGTGCAGCAGCAACGGCAAAAGACCCTGCCCCTGCGCCAGGAATACGTGGCCAAGCAGATGGAGCTGGAAACCCTGTGGGCCCAGCCCAACCCGGATCAGAAGCGGGTGCGCGAGCTGTCCAAGGAGCTCAGCGAGATCCAGGGCAAGCTGACCCAGGAGCACAACGAGTTCCTGATGCAGTGCCGCCAGAAGTTCGGCGACAAGGGATGGGCCTGCCCCGGCGGCGGTTATTAGCCCGCATATTTCATGAAGGCCGCGCGTCTGGCTGTGCCAGGCCGGGATACAATCCGTGCCTTGATAATGCGGGCACTTTTTTCAAAACAGCCCCACGAATAGAGGCTCGTTATTTAACGCCACCCAGCCCTCATGAGATATGCGGGCTAGCTCTCTCGGCCGGCCTATAAAAAAACTCCCCGCCCGGAGGCCGGGCGGGGAGTCGAGACAACGGAAGGCTGCGGGTACTAGAGCTTCTTGAGTATCTTTTGGGCCAGATCGGCTTGAGACGTCTTGGGGTAGTCCTTGACCAACTTGCTCAAGACGATCTTGGCGGTGCGCTTGTCCCCCAGGGCCCGGAAGGAGAGCCCCTGCTTGAGCAGGGCGGCGGGCACCTTGGAGCTCTTGGGGTAGTGCTTGATCATCTGGTTGTAGGCCAGGATCGCCTCTTCGTACTTTTTCTCCGCATAGAAGCACTCGCCGATCCAATACTGGGCGTTGTCGGCCAGCGAGCTCTTGGGGTACTTCTTGATGTACTCGGCAAAGCGGTCCCGGGCCGGGCCGTAGGACTTTTGTTTGTACAGCCGGATGCCCAGGTCGTAGATGTCCTGAGGCTTGGGCGCGGCCGGCGGCTGCTCGGCGGGCTTGGCGGCCGGGGCCTTGGCCGCGGGGGCGGCGGCTTTAGCGGCGGCGCCGTCGGCCGACAACCCCAGATAGGCCTCCAGGCGCGCCAGGCGCTTATCGGTCGCGGCCTGGGACTTGGCCACGCTCTGCTTGGCCTCCTGGGCCTCCTGGCTGCTGCGCTGATTGATGGCCTGGCCCAGCGAGTGCTCGCTTTCTTCCACCCGGCCCGACAGGCGCATCAGGTCCTGGCGCAGGGCGGCCACCTCGGCCGTAAGCTCGGCCTGGGGCTGGCGGCCTTGGGAGACCTGTTTCTCCAGGACACTGGCTTTTTCTTCCAACTGGGTAATCTGGCGTTGCTGGCGGGTCACTTGCGATTGCAGGGCCGCGAACTGATCCGGCTCCACCGTGGCGCAGCCCGCGCCCACGGCGGCAATCATCAACAACACGAGCATGAAGGGGGCCAGCGCTTTTGCCTTCATTTATTCCTCCCAGACAGCGGTTCGCCCGCCCGGACAGCTAGTCCTTTACTTTATGACAAAATGGACCCGGCGGTTGGCCGCGTAGGCCTCCTCGGTTTGGCCCATCATCAGGGGCCGCTCCTCGCCGTAGCTCACGGTTTCCATCCGACTGGGGCTGATGCCCATGGCCACCATGTAGGCCTCCACCGCCTTGGCCCGCTTCTCGCCCAGGGCCATGTTGTAGGCGTTGGAGCCTCGGTCGTCGCAGTTGCCCTCGATGATCACCTGGATCGAGGGATGCTGCTGCATGTAGGCCGCCTTCTCGTTGAGGATCTGCTTGGCCTCGGCGCTCAGGTCGTAGCGGTCGTAGTTGAAGTGCACGTCGGTGTTGACGAACACCTCCTTCATCTTGGCCTCGGACCCCCGGGCCTGTTCTTCCTTGAGCTGGGCCTCCTTGAGGCGCTGTTCGCGCAGGCGGCGTTCGCGCTCCGCCTCCAATCGGGCCTTCTCCTGCTCGGTCATGGTGGAGTCGGGGCCGGGCACCGTGTCCTTGCCGCAGCCCAGGGGCGCCGCCAAACCGGCCAAAAGTACCGCCAAAGCCAGCCAAACCACGTATTTTTTCACGTCAAGCCTCCCGCAAAAAGGGTTGTATGTCTCATTTAACCATGATTCCACGGGGAGACCAAGCGGGGTCGGTCTGTTCTCCAGGCAAATTGGTGAGCCGGGTTATGTATTCTCCCCCCGCGGTCATCAAATAGATCTGATAGCGTCCGGTCCGGCGGCTGGCGTAGGCGATGAGCCGCCCGTCCGGGGAAAAGGTGGGGTCTTCGCCACCGCCCAGACCGGAGGTGAGGATCTTGTTTTCGCTGCCGTCGGGCCGGATGGTGGCCACCTGGAAGTCGCCGTTGTTCTGGGCCTGGTAGGCGATGCGGTCCCCCCGGGGGCTCCAGCAGGGCGCGGCGCAGTACTTCTGGCCGAAGGTGATGCGCCGGTTGGTGCCGGTGTCCAGATCCAACACGTAGATCTGGGGGTTGCCTCCCCGGTCGCTGACGTAGGCCATGCGCCGTCCGTCGGGGCTGAAGGAGGGGGCCACCTCTATGCCCCAGCCGTCGGTGAGCCGCTTGAGCACCTTGCCGGCCACGTCCACCAGGAAGATGTTGTTCTGGCCGGTGTAGGACAGGGCCGCGGCCAGCTGCCCCTGGTGCTTGGGCCTGAAGTCGGGGGTCAGGTTCACCCCCGGCTTGTTGATGATGACCTTGCCGGTGCCGCCGGACAGGGCGTGCACCAGGATGGCCGGGCGGCGCTTGATGTAGGAGCTGTAGGCCACCAGCGAGCCGTCCGGGCTCCAGGCGGGATACAGGCTGATGTCGCCCTTTTGGCTCAGGTTGCGCACCCCGGAGCCGTCGAAGCGCATCAGGTAGATCTCCTTGATCCGCTCCCTGGCCCCCACGAAGGCGATCATGGTGGAATAGATGGAGCGCTCGCCGGTGAGCGCCTTGATCACCTCGTCGCAGAAACGGGCCAGCATGGCCCCCAGGTCCGAGGTGCGCCCGTCGTAGCGCCGGCCCACCAGGAGCTTGCCCTCGGTGATGTCAAAAAACCTCAGCTCCAGGGTCAGCACGCCGTTTTCCAGCTTGTAGCCGCCGGTGGTGAGCAGCTCGGCCCCGATGCGCGACCAGCGGCGGTAGTCCACCTTTTCCAGGCCCGGCGCCCCCAAGAAGCTCTTGGGGTCCATGAAGTCGAACAGGCCGGTGTAGCTCAGGTAGCGTTCTAGCATCCGGGTGCCCTCGGCGCCGACGGGGTCGGTGCCCCCGCCGGGCAGGGGCTGGAAAGGCGCCAGGGCCAGGGGCAGCTTTTTGCTGAAGGGCTGGGTGATGTCGATGTACACCCGGGCGCCGGCCGGCAGGGCCATCCCCAGGATTATAAGGCTCAAGGTAAGGGCGGCGAGTAGTCGGCGCATTATTTCTCCGCTGAATTTTAGCCGTTAAGGTCCTCGGGCCGGAAGCGCAGCCCTATTTCGTGTTCGCGTCCCCTGACCACGCTGGGCAGGGGGGGGAAGGGGGCGGCCTTTTCCACCGCGCGCAGGGCGCTGGCGTCCAGGCGGCTGTTGCCCGAGCTCTTTTCCAGCCACACCTTGGCCAGGGCGCCGTCGCGCCGGATGCGGGCCACCACCACCGCCTCCAAATGGGCGGCGCTTTTGACCAGGGCCTCGGGCAGCACCCACTGGCGGCGCACCCGCTCCCATATCTCGGTGTAATACACCTGGAAGCGCAGGCTGCTGGTGTCGGCCGAGGCGTTGCCGGCGGCAAAGGCCCCGGAGGCGGCCTGGCGGGTGGCCACCTTGCTCTCCAGACGGCTCAGGGCGCTGGTCAGCTTCTGCTCGTCCCGGCGCTCGGCGGCCACCTCTTTTTCCATCTTCTTCAGGCGGCTGGCCAACAGCCTGTCGGGGTCGGGCTGCTTGGCCGCCGGCTTGGGCTTGATACGCTTGGGGCTGTCCTTCTTTAGCGCCACCGCCTCCTTCTGAGGCTCCGGCTTGGCCTTCACCGGCGGGGCCGGCTTGGCCGGGACCGGCTTGGGAGGCGCGGGCTTGGGAGCCGGCTTGGGCGCGGCCTTGGGCGCGGGCGGCGCCGGGGCCGGGGCCGGGCGGGCCAAAACCGCCGGGCTCACCAGGGCCACGTTGTAGACCGGGGCGAAGGACTTGGGACGGCTTACATGCCAGCCGGGCCAGAAGGCCAGCACCAAGATGAGCAGCAGATGCAGGCCCAGGCTGACCCCGATGGCCCAGGCCACCTGTTCGTCGTCCCAAAAGTTGAAGCGTTTCAGGGTCGCGGAGTTCAAGACTTTTTCTTCTTCTCCGGCGGGGGAACCCGCTGGGGTTCGGTAACCATGCCCAGGTTGTCCACCCCGGCCTTTTTGGCCTCGGCCAAGACCTGCACCACCACCCCGTAGGGCACGTCCTTGTCGGCCTTGAGGTAGACCTTGGTGCCCGGTTTGCGCGCGGTGATGTTCTTGAGCTTCTCCGCCAGGTCGTCCAGGCCCACCTGGAACTCGTCCAGATACACCTCGCCCTTTTGGGTCACGGTGAGCACCAGCATCTCGTCGGTGGTCTTGAGGGCGGCGCTGTCGGTGGCCGGCAGTTTCACGTCCAGGCCCTGGACCATCATGGGGGCGGCCACCATGAAGATGATCAAAAGCACCAGGACCACGTCCACCAGGGGGACCACGTTGATCTCCCCCATGAAACGGCCCTTGTTGCCCACGCCGGCCATAGCTCTAATTCCCGCCGCCCTGCAACTCCGAGGGGCGCACGGCTTCCACCGCCGGCCCGTGGCGCTGCATGAGATCGCGCTCCACCAGGTTCAAGAAGTCCTGGCTGAAGGAGTCCATCTCCGCTTCCAGCACCACCAGGCGCCGCCCGAAGTGGTTGTAGAACACCACCGCCGGGATGGCCGCGAACAGGCCGGTGGCCGTGGCCACCAGGGCCTCGGCGATGCCCGGAGCCACGGTGGCCAGGTTGGCCGCGCCGGTGGCCCCGATGCCCCGGAAGGCGTCCATGATGCCCCACACCGTGCCGAACAGGCCGATGAAAGGGGCGGTATTGGCGGTGGTGGCCAGGAAGGTCACGGCCTTGCCCAGGCGGGTGCTCTCCGCCGCCTGGGCCCGGTCCAGGGCCCGCTTGAGGTTGGGCATCACCCCCACGGGCAGGCCGGGCTCGCCCCGGCGCATACGCATCACCTTGGCCAACTCGCCGTAGGCCACCGCGAACAGGCCCGCCAGGGGGCTGGTGGTCAGGTGCTTGGTCTGGGCCTGGGCCGCCGAAAGGCTGCCCGCGTTCCAAAACAGGTTTTCGAACTCGCGGTTTTGGCGCTTGGCTTCGCGCAACGAGCGGAGCTTGGAAAGGATGAGTCCCCAGCTAACCACCGAGAATGTGATTAGAATAAATAGAACGCCCTGCACCACCGGCCCGGCGGACCATACCATTTGCCATACGTCGGTGCCGGTATTGCCGCCCAGATCGGCGGCCAGAGCGGGGGTGGAAGCTAAGACGGCCAACAATCCCAAGATATAGTAATGCATTGATACACCTAGCCCATTATATTGCGGTTATCTTAGCTTTGGCCACCTTTAAAGTCAAGGAAGGGTCTATTGCTTTTGCATGAACATTGGCCATGGGTCTCCCGAAAGGGTAAAGTTTAAATTAAGATATACATGCAAGGCAGTTAGCCTGCCATGCTCCCTCTTGAAGCTTGGGAGAAATATTTTGCCGCAACACCCAGCGCAAGGCCTGTTTTTGGATCTGGACGGCACCCTGGCCGACAGCATGCCGGTGATGACCGCGGCCACCGACCGCTTTCTCAAGGAGTTGGGCCTGGAGCGCATGGGCGGCGGCCACCACCGCTGGGCCGGGCGCACCCCCTTTGACATCATGGGCGCCCTCAAGGAGCACAACGGCCTGGACATCCCGGTTCAGGAGCTGGTGGAGCGCTACTACAAGCTGGTGGACGCGGCCTACACGGACCAGGCCACGGTGATGCCCGGCGGCCGCCGCCTGCTGGCCGCGGCCTCCCAACGGGGGGTGTTCACCGCGGTGGTCACCAGCACCCTGCGCTCGGTGGCCGAGGGCTTCTTGGCCCACCAGGGGCTCAGGGAAATGGTGAACGCGGTGGTCACCGTGGAGGACATCCGCCGGGGCAAGCCCGACCCGGAGCCCTACCTGCTGGCGCTCAAAATCAGCGGCCTCAGGGCCGACCAGGCCCTGGCCGTGGAGGACGCGCCTATGGGAGCCAGGTCCGCCACCGGGGCCGGTCTGGCCACCTGGATCATGGCCCCCCGGGGAGCCCAGGATTTTCCCCGCATCGCCGGGGTCGCCGGTTTTATCAATCGGCTGGATCAATTAATCCCCTGCTTGCAAGGTTGACTTCCTTCGCGTCGTATCGTATCGTGAAACGACTCGGCGGCGACTGGGGCCCGCTTTACGGGGCCGCCCCGCCGCCGAGGCAATTACGGGGGCGTCAATCGGGGGGGCCCCCTCCGCGCCTGCCCCGTCGGGAAGGAGCCGCCATGGCCGCGGCCCGGTGGGGGGAAATGTCTGGACGGCGAAGGGCCTATATACCCTTCGCCGTCTTTTTTTATTTTTCCGGGATGTTCAGGCGCTGGCCCGGCACGATGACGCAATCGCCTTCCAGATCGTTGGCATCCTTTATCTCGTTGAGACTCACCCCGTGGCGGCGGGCGATGGCGCCCAGGCTGTCGCCCCGGCGCACCACGTAGACCTCGTTTTGCGGCGAGGTCGCGGGCTGCATCTTTTGCAGGCGGGCGGCCAGGTCCTGGCCATGGCCCGGCGGCACCACGACGGTCACCCGGCCCTTGGGCAGATAGCGGCGGCGCAGCTCGGGGTTTAGCTCACGCAACATGCGGTAGCTGGTACCCGCCGCCTGGGCCACCACGGTCAGATGCACGGGTTTCTTGAGGGTCAGGGTGACGCTTTGACCGGCCATGGGCTCCCAGCGGGCCTCGGGCGGCAGCACGTAGCCGTAGGACTGGGGATCGCTGATGACCAGCTTGGCGGCCAGGATGCGGTAGATGTAGCGCTGGGTCTCCCGGGGCAGGGACAGGTCGAAGTAGTCCTTGGTGGCCTGCTCTTTTATCTCGCGGGCCACCCGGTTCTCTCCGCAGTTGTAGGCAGCCATGGCCAGGGGCCACGAGTCGAACTCCTGGTGCAGGTCCGACAGATAGGACAAGGCCGCCTGGGTGGCCAGGGCCACGTTGCGCCGGTCGTCGTACCAGCGGTTGATGCGCAGTCCGTACTTGCGGCCGGTGGCGGCCATGAACTGCCAGGGCCCCACCGCGCCGGCGGGGGAGCGGATGTAGTGTATGAGGCTGCTCTCGGCCACGGCCAGGTACTTGATGTCCTGCGGCATGCCCTTGGCTTTCAGGCGGCCTTCGATATAGGGGAAATAGCGCCACGCCCTTTTCAGCCACATGATGACCTGGGCCGGGTCGTGCACCACGATTATCAGCTCCCGCTCCAGTTGTTCGGCCACCATCCGCCGCTCCAGGGGCACCCGGGTGCCGCAGAGGCTCAGCTCGGCGGGCAGGGTGGGAACAAAATAGGTCGGAGGCTGGTTGGGGGCCTTGGGGGCGGGGGCCTGGGCGGCGGCGGGCGCGGATGCGCCGGTGGTGGCGGGGGCGGACTCTTGCTCGGCCGCGTACGCCGCGCCCCAGGCGGCCGTCAGGGCCAACATGGCGATCAAACACAACAGACGCTTCATGGCGCCGGCTCCTGAAAATGGTCAAAGCCCTTATAAGTGATGGGCTCCTCCTCTCCTTGTTTTATAAGCGTGACCCCCGGCCCCTGGGTCAGGCGGCCCACCTGGGTAACGGTCAGGCCTTCGGCGGCCTCGGCCACCACTTGGGCCAGCAGGGGCACCTCGCCGGGGTCGCAGGTGAACAGCAGCTCGAAGTCTTCGCCGCCCCCCAGGGCCCAACCCAGGGCGTCGCCCCCCAGGGCCGGGGCCACGGCCAGGGCGGCCGGGCTTATGGGCACCGCCTCGGCCTCCACCGCCGCCCCCAGGCCCGAGGCCCGGGCCAGGCGGGGCAGGTCGGCGGCCAGGCCGTCGCTCAAATCCATCATGGCGTGCACCCGGCCCGATTCGGCCAGGGCCCGCCCGGCCGCCACCCTGGGCGTCGGGCGGCAATGGGCGGCCACCGCCTCGGCGGCGGCCGCCTCGGCGGGGTCGCGGCCCGCCTGCAGCCAGGCCAGACCCGCCCCGCTGCCCCCCAGGAGCCCGGTGACGCACACCGCGTCGCCCAACCGGCCGCCGGAGCGCAGCACCGGGGCCAGGTTGCCCATGGCCCCCAGCAGGCACAGGTTGATCACCACCTGGGGCGCCTTGACCGTGTCGCCCCCGGCCAGCTTGAGCCCGTGGGCCCGCCCCTGGGCCACCATGGAGCCCACCAGTTCGGAGACGAAAGCGGCCGTGGGGCGGGCCGGCATGCCCAGGGACAAAAAGCCGTAGGCCGGGCGCGCGCCCATGGCCGCCAGGTCCGAGAGGTTGGCGGCCATGGAGCGGTGCCCCACGTCGGCCGGGCTCATCAGCTCCAGATCGAAGTGGGAGCCCTGCACCAACAGGTCGGTGGTGACCACCAGGCCGGTCTGGTCGCCGCCCAAAACGGCGCAGTCGTCGCCGATGCCCACGGCCAGATCGCCCCCCGCCCCGCCGGCCAGGTAAGCCACCAGGCTGATGATCTGTTCTTCGCTCAGGTGGGCGGGGGCGTCGGGGGGCATGGGTTAGCCGCGCTCGTCGGAGGCGTAGAGGAAGTTGATCACCGGCTGCTCATAGCCGAACAACTCTTCGTCCTTGAAGAAACGGGCCACCTCCGCCTTGGCGGTCTCCACCGAGTCGCTGGCGTGCACCAGGTTGGCCTGCATGCTCATGCCCAGATCGCCGCGAATGGTGCCCGGCGCGGCCTTGCGGGAGTTGGTGACCCCGCACAGGCTGCGGCACACCTCCACCGCCTCCAGGCCTTCCAGGCACAGGGCGATGACCGGGGTGCGGCTCATGAACTCGCAGATGGTGGGGAAAAAGGGCTTGTCGGCCAAATGGCTGTAGTGGGCCTTGAGCAGGGCCTCGTCCAGCTGGATCATCTTGACGCCCGCGATCTTCAGGCCCTTGGCCTCGAAGCGAGACAGCACGGTGCCGGCCAGGCCGCGGGCCATGGCGTCGGGTTTGATGAGAATCAGGGTTCTTTCCACGATATTGCTTCCTTGGGAAAAATCGTTGCGCTTCATATGGACGTAGGGCCGGCGGCCCAGCGCCGCCTCCCTGTCCCCAATTTGTTCAGAGGCGGGGGGGCTTGTCAAGAGATGGCGCATTAAAGCCTTTAATCTGGAGCCCGGTCGGTTCAAAATAGCCTAGTTGATCCCGGCGAGGAGGCGATATGGGCATTGAGGCGCAACTGAAGGAGTTCAGCGATTTCAGCATAACCTACGGCCCCCTGGTCCTGAAGGACCTGGCGGTTCTACTGGTGGGCCTGGTGGCGGCCCGGCTGGCCTTCTGGCTGTGCAAGGCCCAGTTGCCCCGCCTGGGCATGACGCCGCGCTCCGCCACCATGGCGGGCGTGGTGGTGGCCGCGCTGCTGATCGCCGTGACCCTCACTTATTGCCTGCGCCTGATGGGCCTGGACCCCCGCCTGGTGGTGCGGCTCATGTTGGCCGTGGTCATCACTTTGGTGGTGCTGGCCTTTTTGCTCAAGCCCCTGTTGCCCAACCTGCCCTTCAAGGAGGGCAATACCGTGCAGATAGAGGGGCTCTTTGGCAAGGTGGAGGCCACCAACCTGTTCCACACCCGCCTGAAGACCTTCAAGGGACGCACCGTGTTCATCCCCAACGCTAGGATATTGGGCGGCACGGTGGTCAACTTCCACTTCACCCCCAACCTCAGGGTGGACTTGGACGTGACCGTGAGCTACCAGGCCGACCTGGGCAAGGCCGAGGAGATCATGCTTCGGATCATGACCGAGCACGAGCACGTGCTGCCCAAGCCGCCGCCGCGCTTTTGGGTGCTCAGATTCGGCGACAGCGGGGTGGAGATCTCGGGCCGCTGCTGGGTGCCCAACGTCAAGGCCTTTCGCACCAAGGTGGAGTGCTACAAGAGCATCAAGGCCGAGTTCGACCGGGCGGGCATCCCCTTTGGCCGGGCCCGGCGGGCGGTGCTGTTGCAGTCGGCCGAGGCGGACGATCCGCGGGTGTAGGCGGCTGCGCCAGGCTGTGCCTGGCTGTGCCTCCTCCGAGTGATGGCGTAGGTTGGGTTGAGCGAAGCGAAGCCCAACAATTCCCTTGAGCCAAAAGGGCGGGGATAAACCCCGCCCCTACACGGCTCGCCGAGTGGAGAAAGCCCGGCGGGTAGCCCAGACAGCTCTGCTGTCTGGGTTGCCGAGCCTTGCGAGGCAACAAGAGGTGGAACTCGGCAGCAGGCATCGGCGAAATCGCCTCGTTGCCGCCATGCATCGCGGCTCATGGAAAAGGCCCTATGGCTTTTCGGTGGCCTGGGCCAGGGAAAGCAGCATTGCTCCGGTCAACTGCTCCCGGTTGGCCAACCCCAAAATCCTGCCTTGGCTGTCTTGCACCAACATGTCTTTCATGCGCAGTTCCAGCATGCTCCTGAGCGCCTGGGACTGGGTGGCCTGGGCGGGCAGGAACTGGGTGTGCAGGGAGGGGAGCAGGAACGGGGCGGTGCGGTCCCCCTGGTTCAGGCGGTTCATGAAAACCGCCCTGTTCTGGTTGTTCTTCAAATGTTCCAGCAGCACTTCGGGCCCCACATAGCCCAGGGGGCGGCCCTCCGGGGCCAGAAAGACCACGAAGGCCAACTCCCCCCACTGCTCCAGTTTGCGCAGGTAGTCGATCATTATCTCGGAATCAAAGGGGGAGTGGGTTTCCTCCCGGGGGTCGCGGTTCTCGTCAACGGCTCGCGGGGCCGGCATCTGGATGTTGAGCAAAAAGGGCAGGGAAGGGTCGGACTGTTCCAACTGCTCGAAGAGCCTTGACACGGATGCCTTATCGATCTGGTTGGCCTTCTCCGTCTCCATCTTTTGGTCGGCCACCTTCTTTTCCATCGGCTGGGACGCCTCTTTTCGGAACTTGGCTTCCCAGCCGCCCGGGCCCTTGAGGTTTTCGATCTGGCCGGTGAACACCAAATAGAGCAGGACCGGCAGCAGGAATATGGCGATGATCACCGACTCCTGCTTCAGGCCCAACACGCTCCCGGCCAGCCAGGCCACCAGCAGGCCGGCCACCAAAAAGGCGAAGGCGGCGGCGAGCTGCTTACCGTCCCACTTTTTCATGTCCCCCTCCCGGATCGAATGGACAAACCTCCCTTTCATGATAAACCATGCCCGCTCCAGGCCCAACAGCGCAGATTTCGGGCACAAAAAAGACCCGGGGCGCGAAGCCCCGGGTCGGAGGACCGGCGGACCAACGGTCCCGTTGGGAGCTACTCGGAGGAGGCTACGGGGTAGTCCGACTCCATCCAGGCCTTGATGCCGCCGGGATAGCGGTAGACGTTCTTGTAGCCCAGCTTCTTGGCCCACATGGCGCCGTTGTGGCTGCGGGTGCACTTGGGGAAGCCGCAGTAGACCACGATGACCATGTCCTTGTTGTCGCCCAGCAGTTTCTTGTACTTGGCCTGGTCCTCGGGCTTCATCTCGGTCACATCGGGGATGGGGAAGAGGAACTGCACCGCGCCGGGGAGGTGGTTCTTCTTGTAGGAGGACTCAAAGGGCATGGTGTCCACGATGACCATGGGTTTTTTGGCGTCCACCCAGCCCTTGAGGGTCGCGGTGTCCACTACTTCATAGTCGCCGCGCTTGACCTCTTCATAAAAGGTCACCACCAGCTTTTCCTTCTCCAACTCCTTGTCGCCGAACAGCCCGGCGTAGGCCAGGGAACCCAAAGCCAGCACGGCGGTAAGGGTCAGCACGGTAATCAGGGAAAATTTCTTCACGTTCTCACCTCTCTAGAGTTTGCTTGGTAAGCGTAACGCCAGGCCACGGCCGCCCGGCTTCCCCGGCGCCGCCAGCGCCAGAGGTATAGATAGGCCGCCATGGCCAGCATAATCAGGTCTCGGTGAAGGGCCTGGCGCAGCGAGTCGTGCTCGGCCAGATCGCTGGAACTGAAACAACCGCAGTCGATGTCCAGGCCCTGCAAGGCTCCGAACCACAGCACCACCGCGAACATGACCAAGAGGGTCGCCAACACGCTGAGGCTCCCCTTGATATCCAGGATGAGCCCCACCCCGGCCAGAACCTCCAGGGCGGGAAGGCCCAGGGCCGCCACGGGAACCAGGAACTCCGGGGCCATGCCATAGCGGTCGATGACCGAGGCGAAGGAGCCAGGGTCCATGAGCTTCACCGCTCCCGCATAGACGAATACCGCCCCCAGAGCCCAACGCGCCAAGCGGTAAAGCCAAGGGGATAGAAAAAGCTTTTGCGCGTACGCCATTAAAGGCATGCGGCGCTCCTGAAAGGTGTCCGGCCCTTTAAGAGTTTCACTGAAAGTAATGTAGGTTCGCGTAGTTGTAAAATAGGAAATATATATGGTGGATTTATATGGGTATAGGAGATGACGATATTACCCGGACTGGCTTAGTATTTAAGTAGAGGTTATAATAAAGTCTGTAAAACCGAACCGGCACTTATAAGGGATTGGCCCTACAATGCTTTTTGCCGGTTAATTATTTTGGGGCCTGGTTGGGAGGAGTCGTGGCGACGCAAGCGCAGAGAGTGGCTTCGGGGGTCAGCCAGTTGGACAAGTTGTTGGGCGGACTGCACATCGGCGACAACGTGGTGTGGCAGGACGACGCGGGCTCCCTGGCCTGGGAGTTTTGCCACAACTTCATCCTGGCTTCCCAGGCTCAACAGCGCCCCATCATCTATGTGACCTTCGACCGTTCCCCCAAAAACCTTTTGGACAAGCTGGGGCCTCTGGCCAATTACCAGGGACTGACCATCCTGGACTGTTTCACCTGGGGCAAGGGTCAGGGCAGCGAGATCTTCCAGCGCTTTTACCAAGAGACCGAGCCGCCCTGCCGGGTGGAGCCCATGAACCGCCCCCAGGATCCGGAGGCGGTGGGCGAGGTCCTCTACGCCCTGCACGGGGAGCTGACCGGCGACGTGCGCTTCGTCTTCGAGAGCCTCACCGGCATGAGCGAGCTGTGGGGCGGAGAGGAGGCCATCCTGCGCTTTTACGGCCACGCCTGCCCCCGGCTCTACGAGCTGCAGACCGTGGCCTATTGGATCATGGAAAAACAGGCCCACACCACCCGGCTCAAGGCCCAGATCGGCCAGATAGCCCAGGTGGTCATCGAACTGGCCATCAAACGGGGCACCACCAGCCTGACCATCCTCAAGGCCGAGAACCGCTCCCTGGAGAGCCAGCACCAGCCCCACAACTACTGGGTGCGCGAGCACACCGTGGTTTTCGACCAGCAGCGCCGGGCCACCGGCCTGGTGGAGCTGGGCCTGCGCCTCAAGGAGCTGCGGGTCAAAAAGGGGCTGAGCCAGACGGAGTTGTCCCGCATGGTGGGGGTGACCCCTTCCACCATCAGCCAGGTGGAGAGCAACCACATCTATCCCTCCCTGCCCGCCCTGCTCAAGATGGCCGAGGTGCTGGGGGTGGAGGTGGCCTCCTTTTTCTCCGATACCGGCCAGTCCTCCCGGCGCTTGGTGTTTCCCGCCGAGGACGCCCAGGAAGTGCGCCTGGAAGACCTGTCCCCCGGGGTGGTGAGCGCCCAGTTGCTCACCCCCATGGACTTTGGCGGCAAGGCCGAGCCCTATCTCATCGAGGTGGCTCCGGGCGGCTCGCTGCCCTCGCATTGGTTCATGCACAAGGGCGAGGAGATGGGCTACGTGCTCAGCGGGCGCCTGCAGCTCAAGCTGCGCCAAAGCGTGCAAAACCTCAAGGCGGGCGACGTGGTCTACCTCACCTCCGAGATGCCCACCCAATGGAGCAACCCCGGCCGGGGCCCGGCCCGTCTTTTGTGGCTCAAGATCAGCTAGGTCTTTAGGCCCCTTCGCCAGGCGGTGCTCTCCTCCTCGGCGTATCGGCATATACGCCTGCGGGCCTCGCTGGTCCGACGCCTTGCTCACGAACCCCCGGCTGTGCCGCTGATGCCTATCCGGCGATAGCGTAGGTTGGGTAGAGGGCGCGGCCCGAAACCCAACAATGCCTATCCATACCTACTCCTTATGGCGTCGCCAAGGGCGGCAATTGCCGCCCGGCACCCCTCCACGAGCACCCGCCATTTTAATTTGTTGTTAATCCGGTTGCCGAGGCTTCTGTTCTTATCACTAAAAAAACAAGCATAATTTAAATTAATTATAATTTTTTATAGCCTGCCGGGGTGCATGCCGCATCAACGAGATATTATTCCAGGTAATACTGCAATATTGCCGTAAAACGCCGGACAAGCCCTAGGTTTTTCGTTGAGCCCATCATGAGGCCCTATAATATAACATATTTATATAACACGTAAAAATACTAATAAACCCAGATAAAAGTCCCGGGGCGGGGGCTTGACAAAGGTATTGGTTTTGGCTGATAAGGCAATAGTTGCCTTTAAGTAAAACTAATATAAACGGCGGGCGTTGCCGCCGCGCCAGGATCGGGAGGATACCATGAACCTGAACCGCCCCAATGCCAACGAGGCCCTGCAGACCAAGAACCGCTCGCGTAGCGTGGCCCCCCAGTCGGGCATCTGTTCCCGCTGCGTGGACGGCTGCAAGGGAAACTGCGACATGTTCAACGCCACCTTCCGGGGCCGCGAGCTGCTCTACCCCGGCCCCTTCGGAGAAATAACCGCCGGGGCGGACAAGGACTACCCGGTGGATTACAGCCACCTGAACATCATGGGCTACGCCCTGGGCGCGGGCGGCTGCGTGGCCGACCCGGACCAGGCCACCTTCCCGGCGGTGAACACCGAGACCAGCTTCGGCACCACCCACCCGGTGCAGCAGACCATGCCCATCTTCACCGGGGCCCTGGGCTCCACCGAGATCGCCCGGGCCAACTGGGAGCACTTCGCGGTGGGCGCGGCCATCACCGGCATCAGCCTGGTGTGCGGTGAAAACGTCTGCGGCATCGACCCCGGCCTGGAGTTCGACAAGCACGGCAAGGTGGCCAAGGCCCCGGACATGGAGCGCCGGGTGGAGGCCTACCGCCGCTATCACCAGGGCTATGGCGACATCCTGGTGCAGATGAACGTGGAGGACACCCGCCTGGGGGTGGCCGAATACGTCATCGACAAGCTGGGGGTGGAGACCATCGAGCTCAAGTGGGGCCAGGGGGCCAAGTGCATCGGCGGCGAGATCAAGGTGCACTCCCTGGAGCGGGCCCGGGAGCTAAAAAAGCGCGGCTACATCGTCACCCCAGACCCGGACAGCAAGGCCGTCCAGGCCGCCTTCGCCGAAGGGGCCATCACCGAGTTCGAGCGCCACAGCCGCCTGGGCTTCGTGGACCAGGAGGGCTTCATGGCCGAGGTCGAGCGCCTGCGCTCCCTGGGGGCCAAGCGGGTGACGCTCAAGACCGGGGCCTATCCCATGCGCGAGCTGGCCATGGCCATCCGCTGGTCCTCCGAGGCGGGCATCGACCTGTTGACCATAGACGGCGCGCCCGGCGGCACCGGCATGAGCCCCTGGCGCATGATGTGCGAGTGGGGCGTGCCCGCCCTTTATCTGCACAGCATGGCCCACGAGCTGTGCAGCCGCCTGGACGCCCGGGGCGGCTGGGTGCCGGACATCGCCTTTGCCGGTGGCTTCAGCGCCGAGGACCATATCTTCAAGGCCCTGGCCCTGGGCGCGCCTTACACCAAGGCCGTGTGCATGGGCCGCGCCCTGATGATCCCCGGCATGGTGGGCAAGAACATCGGTCGCTGGATGGCCGGCGAAGACGGCGGCCTGCCCAGCACGGTGAGCAAATACGGCGCCACCAAGGAAGAGATCTTCGTGTGCTACGAGGAGCTCAAGGAGCGCTTCGGCGAGGAGATGAACAACATCCCCCTGGGCGCGGTGGGCATCTACACCGCCTGCCAGAAGCTCCGGGTGGGCCTGCAGCAGCTCATGGCCGGTGCGCGCAAATGGCGGGTGGATCTGATCGAGCGCCGCGACCTGGCCGCCCTGAGCGACGAGGCGGCCCTGGTCACCGGCCTGGATCACATCATGGACGCCTACCGCGAGGAGGCTCTCGATATAATCGACTCCCTGCCTAACGGCCACCGCACGGTCAAGGCGGTCGGATAGATCAAGGCTTGCCGGGCCGGCCCCTCCCCGGAGGGGCCGGCCGCTATTTTTGCCTCCGATACGGCGTCCCGCGCGCCTCCCTCCTAGAAAGCCCTTTACCAATGGCGGACTCTGCTCCACAATAGAGCCCAAAGGATGGAGATTATGCGCCGCGTTATCTTGGCATGCCTGCTAGTGTTGTTCAGCGCCGCTTCCGCCGCGGCTTGGCCGCCCACCCTGGATGAGTTTCGCTCCCTGGCCGTGCAAGCGGCCCCGCCGGGCTGGAAGCTCAACGACTCGGCCAGCCTGCGTAGCGCCGGCTCCTGCGCTCCCCAGCTCATGGTCATTTTCAAGGACCAGGGCGCCTTTTTGGAATACCGCCTGGATCTGGACAACCCGGACGAAAACCTGGACCAGGGCGAGGGGCGCTCCACCACCCTGGACGGCAAGAAGGCCCTGTACATGCAGGCCGGCGACTGGCCGCGCTTCACCTACCTGACCGTGTTCCTCCCCGCCCAGGAAGCCAGCTTCACCATAGGGGTGAACCAGGACTACACCCTGGAAGAGATGTCCATCATCTACTACGCCTATCCCCTTAACAAGCTGATCAACGAGCCGGTCAAGGCCGAATAAAGGCCCCTTCCGGCCGGATCGGGGCTCCCGCGCGCGGCCAAAGGCCGCTTTTTTCTAGGGCTACGCCCCGGCCTGGCTTATAATCCAAAAAAATGTCACACCAGACCTGGAGGAAAATATGTTCCAGCGCAGCGCGGGCCTTTGTCTGGCCCTCGCCATGACAGCCTGCCTGCTGTTGTCGGTCGGGTGCGCCCCCCCGGTGGCGCCGCCGGCGTTGATGAAACAGGTGGACCAGAAGCTCACCCTGCCCCAGGTCCGCGACAATCCCAAGGAAAACATGGACAAGATGGTGCTGTGGGGCGGGCGCATCATCCGCACGGTAAACAAGAAAAAGGGCACCCTCATCGAGGTGCTGCAGCTGGCCCTGGATTCCCAGGACCGCCCCAAGACCGGCTATGAGTCCTCGGGCCGCTTCGTCGTGGCCATGCCCGGCTTCCTGGACCCGGAGATCTACCACAAGAACCGCGAGGTCACCGTGGTGGGCCAGGTGGTGGGGGTGGAGCTTTTGCCGGTGGGCGAGGTCAAATACAAGTACGTGCTGCTCAGGGGCAAGGAAGTCAAGCTGTGGCCCAAGCGGCCCGACGTGGTGCGGGTCTATCCCGCCGGCGGCTTTGCGGACCCCATGTGGGGCCCGGTGGGCATGGGCCCCAATCCTTATTGGTACTATGGTCCTTACAGCTGGTGGTAGCCGAGGGCCGCAACAAGGTGTTACCAGGTTCGCGGAGGAGGAATGAAAACATGAAACGCTTACTCTACGGAAAGGCCCTGTGGACCGGCCTAGCCGTTTTGCTGCTCGCGCTGTTCTTGGTTCCGGCCCCGGCCCCGGAGCCGGCCCAGGCCAAGGTGCTGCCGCCGGGCAGCTATCGCAATTCCTGCAAGGATTGCTACGTGGAAAACGGCTGGCTCTACTGCCGCTGCAAAAACAACCGCGACGGCCGCAACGACACCCGCATTCACTACACCCGCTGCAACGGCGACATCGCCAACCAGGGCGGCTGGCTCACCTGCAACGGCGGCGGCGGGGGGCATAGCCTGCCCGGCGGCAGCTGGCGCAACTCCTGCCGGGACGCCCGGGTGCAGGGCAAGGAACTGCTGGCCGAATGCCGCGACGGCAGCGGGCGCTGGGTGCAGGCCTGGATACCGCTGAACAAATGCTCCGGCAACCTGTCCAACCAGGACGGCCGCCTGGTCTGCGAGGGCCAGGGCCATCAGTGGCAGATGCCCGGCGGCTCCTGGCGCAACTCCTGCCGCCGGGCCCGCATCGAGGGCGACACCCTGTGGGCCGAGTGCCGGGCCAGCAACGGCGATTGGCGCGGCAGCCGGGTGAATCTGAGGAACTGCAACAACCTGAACAACTGCAACGGCAAGCTGCGCTGCGGGTCCTGCCGCTAGGCCCCCGACAGCCCGAGGCAAAAACAAGCCCCCGCCCGATCTCGGGCGGGGGCTGAATTTTTGAGGGTCGCCCTGACTAGTCTTCGGTCAGCACCTTGTCGTCGTATTCCACCTCCAGCCACAGCTTGTGCTTGGCCTCTTCCTGGGCCAAAGCCTCGAAGGTGCTTTTGAGCTCCGGAGTGTTACAGTTAGCGGCCAACCGGCTGTAGAGCATGAAGGACTTCTTCTCCCGCTGCATGGCCACGCTCAGGGCGTCGCCATAGGTCATGTCCGGGCTAACCGGGGCGGCCACCACGTAGTCGGCGATCTTCAGGTCGGTGACCTTCACCCCCTCCGGGGTCAGGGTCTTGCCTTGCTTCACGGCCATGAGCTTGTCCTTGTGCCCCAGCTCCTCGTCGGCGAAGTCCTCGAAGGCCTTTTTCATCCAGGGCTTGTCCATGCGCTGGGCCATCTGCAGATAAAAGGCGGTGGCCTCTTCCTCGCGGGCGATCGCGAAATCCAATACCTCGTCCACCGAGCTGAACTTGCTCATTATTTTAGACTCCCATGGGTAGTTTTTTGCCTGCCGCCCCGCGGGGCTAAATTAGTCTAGCATAAAGGTGACTTTGGGCCAAAGAGTTGGGCCGCCGGCTTCGCCAGACCCCGCATGGCGGCGTCGTCGGCTGCGCGTCGGCCTCGCTGTAGGCTTGGCTACAGCCGCGGCCCCCGCTCGCCTGCCGCCTTGCCCCGCGGTGCCTGGCTGTGCCGGGCTCGGCTTGTAAACGCACCATTACGACACCAATGCTTTTTAGCGGGATCGAATAAAGACAAAAGTCGTTCGCGGGCGCCCTGCATTAATGAATAGGTGGACTAGTCCTTGCGGGCCAGCCGGCCCAGGCCCAGGGAAACCAGGTACACCGCCCCGGCCAACAGCACGATCACCGCCCCGGCGGGCAGGTCCGGGCCGTAGCTCAGGGCCAGGCCGCCCCAGGTGACCCCCAGGCAGACGAGGGCGGCCAGGGCCATGATGGGCCCCAGGCGGCGGAAGAAGTTGGCCGCCGTGGCCGCGGGCAGGGTCAACAGGGCGATCACCAAAATTATGCCCACCACCTGGGACAAGAGCACCACGGTGAGCGCCGTGAGCCCCAGCAGGAGCAGGTAGTAGAAATCGGCGGGCAGGCCCCGCAAACGGGCGAACTCCTGGTCGAAGCACACCGCCAAGAGCTGGCGGTACAAGAGCAGGGCCGCCCCCAGCACCACCGCGTCCAGCCCGGCCATGAGCCACAGGTTTTCCGGGGTGACCATGAGGATGTTGCCGAACAGGTAGCTCATGAGCTGCACGTCGTAGCCGGGGGTCAGGGCGATGAACACCACTCCGGTGGCCATGCCCACCGCCCACACCGCGCCGATGATGGTGTCCTCGCGCTGGCGGGCGTGCAGGCTCACCAGGCCGATGATCCCGGCGGCGGCCAGGGCGGCGGCCACCGCGCCGTGCATCGGGTGCAGCCAGCTCCATCCGTGCGCCACCGCCAAATAGCGGGCCAGGCCCATGCCGCCCAAGACGCTGTGGGCGATGGCCCCGGCGATGTAGCTGATGCGCTTGACCACCACGTAGGCCCCCACCACCCCGCAGGCCAGGCTGGCCAGGGCCCCGGCCACCAGGGCCTGCTGCAAAAAGGCGTGGCCGGCCACGGCGCTCAGGAACTCATTCATGAGCCCCCCCGTGCTCCAGGTCGTGGTCGTGGCGCACCAGGCGCACCGGCGCGCCGTAGAGCTCGCTGATGAGACTGCCGTTGATCACCTGGGTGGGATGGATGCTCAGGCTCTGGTTGATGCAGGCCACCCGGCTGACCGCCGGGGACACGAAACCCAAGTCGTGGGTGACCAGCACCACCGTCACCTGGGGTTGGAGCCCGGCCAGGATGTTCATCAGGTCCACCCCGCCCCGGGGGTCCACCGCGGCGGTGGGCTCGTCCAAGAGCAACAGCTCCGGCCCGGCCACCAGGGAGCGGGCGATGAGCACCCGTTGGCGCTGGCCCCCGGAGAGCCGCCCGAAGCTGCGTCCGGCCAAGTCGCCGGCCTCCAGCTTGTCCAGGGCGGCCAGGGCGGCGCGTTTCTGTCCCCGCCGCCACAAACCCAGGCCGGAGCCCGCGCCCATGAGGCCCATGAGCACCACCTCCAGGGCCGACACCGGGAAGCCGGGGTCCACCGGGGCGTGCTGGGGCAGATAGCCGATGCGGGCCCGCGCCTTGACCGGGGGCAGGCCGAATACGCGCACCGTGCCCTTTTGGGGGGCCACCAGCCCCAGCATCAGCTTGAGCAGGGTGGTCTTGCCGCCGCCGTTGGGGCCCACCAGGGCCAGGAACTCGCCCTGCTCGATGCTCAGGTCCACCCCGGCCAGCACCGGGCGGCCGTTGTAGGCGAAATCCACCCCTTTGATCTCGATAAGGGCCAAGGGCCGCCTTTCCTAGTGGTCCGCCGCTTCGCGGGTCCTGCCGGCGTCGCAAACCAGGTGGGGAGCGTCGCAGGTGGAGCAGCGCTCCACGTGGTGGTGCTGGGCGAATCCCGCCCAGTGCCGTTTCTGCTCCGGGGTGAGGATGCCCGTGCCCTGGCACAGGGGGCACACCCCGTCCAGGGCGGACAAGATGGCCGAGCGGATGAATTCCGAGCGGTTGTCGATGCCTTCCATGGCCGCCACCAGGGCGGGATCGGCCTTGAAGGTGATGACCTCGGGCTTGCCTTTTTTCATATGCGTCTCTTCGCTGCCGGGTTAACGCGTATTACCATATAATACCGTGAAATCCCCGCTCTCGCGGGCATAAAAAAACCCGGACGGCCCCTTGGGGGCTGTCCGGGCTCGGCAAGGGAGGAGAAGTCGGGAGAAAGGCGTGAATCGAGATCGCAGCTTAGGAGAGGGCCACCAAACCGGCCAGGCTTGCCAGGAGCAACAACGCCGTGCCGCGCAAGGTGATCTGCACCAGGTGATCGTGGACTACCGGTCCGGGAAGCCCGGCCCGCACCCGCCGACGCAGGCGCCAACCGGCGAAAACGACCATGGACCAGATCCAGGTGGCTGTGGCTAGCAGCAGGAACATCACCAGGTTTTCGTCAATTTTGCCCACGAGACATCTCCCTTGGCGTTGATCCGCCTTCGATGCTTTTAGGGATACCAAGGCAATGTGACGGCCAGGTAACAGGGGGATGAAGGCGGTGTGAAAGCGGGGGGAGCATTCAGCCGTTGACACCTTTATCGGTTCCGAGATAAGTTGGCATACGAACTATCTTCCCGAGAGGCGCCGACCATCGTGACCCAAGAGTGCTACGTGTTTCTGTTGTCCAAGGCCTATCAAAAGGGGCACAGCCTGGTGCAGGCCCGGCTGAAGCCCTATGGCCTGACCAACCTGCAATACGTGATCTTGGAGATGCTCTGGGGCCGGCCGGGGGCCAGCGCCACCGAGCTGGGCAAGGAGCTGACCATCGATAAGGCCACCCTTTCCGGGGCCTTGGAGCGCATGAACGAGGCCGGATGGCTGGAAAAGCGGCCCGACCCGGACGACGGGCGCATGCTGCGCCTGTTTTCTTCGGCCAAGGCCGACGAGCTGCGCCGGGAGCTCGTAGACCAGCGCCAGGCGGCCAACCAGGAGTTCCTGGCCGGCCTGAGCAGCGAGGAGCGCCTGCTTTTGGGCCGCCTGCTCAAGGACCTGGCCGCGTAAAAAGGGGATTATTTTTTTTGAGGATATAGTTCGTATTCAAACAAAACTTCGCAGGGCGGAGCGGGCCTGACCGCGACAAGGGGATGACCATGGGTGCTTGGCAAAAGACCGGATGCGTGCTGTGCGCGCAGAACTGCGGCCTGGAGATGATGGTGGAGGACGGCCGGCTGACCAGGGTGCGGCCGGACAAGGACAACCCCCGCTCCAAGGGCTACGCCTGCCGCAAGGGGCTCAAGGTCATCTACCACCAATACCCCGCCGACCGCCTCACCCAGCCGCTCAAACGAGTGGGGGATGAGTTCCAGCCTATTAGCTGGAAGCAGGCCCTGGCCGAGATCGCGGCACGGCTCAAGGAACTGGTGGGCCAACACGGTCCCCGCTGCCTGGCCTACATGGGTGGCGGGGCGCCCGGCGGCAGCTTCGAGGCCTCCTTTGGGGTGCGCCTGCTGCGAGCCCTGGGCTCGCACTACTATTACTCCTCGGCCGGTCAGGAATTCAGCGGGCACTGGTGGGTGCACGGGCGCCTCCTGGGCCGGCAGTATAACGTGACCAAGTCTGACGAGGAGCGTAGCGAGATGCTGCTGGCCTGGGGCTGGAACGGCATGATGAGCCACCAGATGCCCCGGGCCCGCGCGGTTCTCACCGAGATCGGCAAAGACTTCAACCGCCTGTTGGTGGCCGTGGACCCCCGCAAGAGCGAGACGGCGGCCATCGCCGACATGCACCTGGCCCTCAGGCCGGGCAGCGACGCCCTGCTGCTCAAGGCCATGATCGCCCTGATGGTGCAAAACGGCTGGGAGGATGCCGACTACCTGGAGCGCCGGGTGGAGGGCTGGGAGCAGATCAAGCCCTGGTTCACGGGCTTCGACGCCCGAGCCGCCCTGGAGGTCTGCGGGGTGGACTACGGCCAGGTGGTGGAGCTGTGCCGCCTGCTGGGCTCCAAGGCCTGGAGCGTGCATCCGGACCTGGGCCTGTACATGGGACGGCGCAGCACCCTGAACTCTTACCTGCTGATGCTGCTTTGCGCGGTGTGCGGGAGGCTGTGCCGCTCCGGGGGCAACCTGGTGCCCGGCATGATCATGCCCCTGGGCTATCACGCCGACGAGCGCGACCCCAAGGTGTGGCGCACCGTGGCCACCAACCTTCCCCCCGCCGCGGCCGGCTCCTTCCCTCCGGCGGCCATGCCCGAGGAGATCACCAGCGGCCATCCCGAGCGCCTGCGGGCGGTGCTGGTCAGCGCCTGCAACCCCCTGCGCTCCTACCCGGACACCGCCGCCTACGAGCGCGCCTTCGCCCAATTGGACCTGCTGGTGGTCAACGACATTGTCATGAGCGAGACGGCCCGCCTGGCCCACTACGTACTGCCCTGCCGCACCTTCTACGAGTCCTGGGACGGCACCTTTTTTGCCAACACCTACCCCGAGGTGTACTTCCAGATGCGGCGCCCCCTGGTGGAGCCCCCGGCCCAGTGCAAGGAGGCCTCGCAGATCTACCACCTGTTGGCCAAGGAATTGGGCCTGGTGCCCGAGGTTTCCCAGGAACTCAAGGAAGCGGCCCAGGGGAACCGGCTGGCCTTTGGCATGCAGCTCATGCGCTGGGCCGCGGACAAGCCGGCGGCCAAGATGATGCTGCCCTTTGTGCTGGCCGAAACCCTGGGGCAAGAGTGGGACAGCGCGGCCCTGGCCGGGCTTTGGGGCATGCTTATGACCGCGCCCAAGGCCTTTGCGGCCAATGCGGCTCGGGCCGGTTTCGCGCCGGGTCCGGACCTGGGCGACCGGGTGTTTCAGGCAATCCTGGACAACCCCCAAGGCTTGTGGATCGGCCAGGCGGACCCGGCCGAGGCCTGGAGCGACGTGCGCACCGGCTCCGGCAAGCTGGAGGTGTACATCCCCGAGCTGGCCCAGGAAGCCGAGGCCCTGAATCCGGCGGACGAGGCCCGCGAACTACAGCCCGACCCCGCCTGGCCCCTGGTGCTCAACGCGGGGCGGCACATGGACTACAACGCCAACACCATGATGCGCAACCCGGCCTGGAACCAGGGCAAGCGGGCCTGCACCGTGGCCCTGAGCCCGGCCGACGCCGAGGCCCTGGGCCTTGTGGACGGCCAGACGGTGAGCGTGACCACCGCGGCGGGCACGGGGAGCGGCGAGCTGCAGGTGAGCGGCCAGGTGCGCCAGGGCATGGTGCTCATCCCCCACGGTTTCGGGCTCGTCTACGACGGCCAGGTCTACGGCCTCAACGTGAACCGCCTTACCTCGGCCGCGCACCGCGACTTCATCGGCACCCCGCTGCACCGCTACGTGCCCTGCCGGGTGGAGGCGGCCCAGTAACAGACGCCCGACCCATGAAAACCGCCCCGCGGCCCAGGGCCGAGGGGCGGTTGCGATAGCTCGATCAGGGGGCGGGCTAGCTCTTGTTCAGCTTCTCGAAGGCCCGGCTGAAGGCGTTGTTAAAGGGCTTGGGGGGCTCCGGGCGTTGGCCTTGCGGCCGGCGGGGCGGCCGGGAGCCCTTGCCCTTGCTGCGGGGCCGCCCCTGGCCGTCTCCGCTCTCGCGGCCGGTCAGGTCGGCGAAGGGGTCGCTCTTCATGGACAGCGACACCCGGCCCCGGCCCAGGTCCAGACCGATCACCACCACCTCCACCGTCTGGTGTACCTTGACCTCTTGGCGCGGGTCGCGCACGAAGTGGTCGGCCAGCTGGCTGATGTGCACCAGGCCGTCGTTGTGCACCCCCACGTCCACGAAGGCCCCGAAGTTGGTCACGTTGGTCACCACCCCGGGCAGGCGCATGCCCACCTGCAGGTCCTCCAGGGTGTGCACCCCCTCGGCAAAGGAAAAGACCTCGAAGCTCTCGCGGGGGTCGCGCCCCGGCTTGGCCAGCTCGGCCAGGATGTCGTTGATGGTGGGCAGGCCCACCTCCTCGCTCACGTAGGCCTCGGGCTTGATGCCCGCGCGCAGGCTCTGGTCGCGGATCAGGTCTTCCAGGCGGCAGGCCAGGTCGTGGGCCATCTTCTCCACCAGGGGGTAGGACTCCGGATGCACCGCCGAGGCGTCCAGGGGGTTGACCCCGCCCTGGATGCGCACGAAGCCGGCCGCCTGCTCAAAGGCCTTGGGCCCCAGGCGCGGTACCTTGAGCAGCTCGCCGCGCTCTTTGAAAGGCCCGTTGGTCTCGCGGTGGGCCACGATGTTCTGGGCCAGGGCGGGCCCCAGGCCCGAGACCGCGGCCAACAGCTGGGGGCTGGCGGTGTTCACCTCCACCCCCACCGAGTTCACGCAGCTCACCACCACGTCGTCCAGGCTGCGCGAAAGCTGGCCTTGATCGATGTCGTGCTGGTACTGGCCCACCCCGATGGACTTGGGGTCGATCTTGACCAGCTCGGACAAGGGATCGATGAGCCGGCGGCCGATGGACACCGCCCCGCGCACGGTCAGGTCCAGGTCCGGGAACTCCTGGCGGGCCACCTCCGAGGCGGAGTACACGCTGGCCCCGGCCTCGCTGACCATCACCACGACGACGTCCTTTAGCTCCAGCGAGCGCACCAGCTCCTCGGTCTCGCGGCTGGCGGTGCCGTTGCCCACGGCCACGGCCTCGATCTGGTAGGTCTCCACCAGGTGGCGCAGAGTGGCGGCCGCCTCCTGGCGGGCCCCCGCGCCCATGATGTGGATCACCCCGTGGTGCAACAGGTCGCCCTGGCGGTTGAGGCAGACCACCTTGCAGCCGGTGCGGAAGCCGGGGTCCAGGGCCAACACCCGCTTGGGGCCCAGGGGCGCGGCCATCAGCAGCTCGCGCAGGTTCTCGGCAAAGACCCTCACCGCCTCTTCCTCGGCCCGCTTGCGCAGGGCCAGGCGCAGCTCCACCTCCATGGCCGGGCCCAGCAGGCGCTTGTACCCGTCGTCCACGGCCAGGCCCACCTGCTCGCCGCAGGGGTCCTCGGCCTTGACGAACATGGGGCGCAGGATGGCCAGGGCCTGATCCGGGTCCGGGGCGGCCCGCATGATCAGGTGGCCCTCCTTGGCCCCCCGGCGGATGGCCAGGATGCGGTGCCCGGCGGCGCCCGCCGCCGGTTCGCTGGCCTCGAAATAGTCCTTGAACTTGGCCCCCGCCTCCTCCTGGCCGGTGATGACCTTGCTGGAGAGGATGGCCCGCTCCTGGTACAGGGCGCGCATGGCGGCGCGGGCCTCGCCGTTTTCGTTGACGATCTCGGCGATGATGTCCCGCGCCCCGGCCAGGGCCTCCCCCACGCCCTCCACCCCCTTTTCGGGGTCCACGTAGCCCTGGGCCTCGGCCAAGGGATCGGCGCCCGGCTCCTGGGCCAGGATGAACAGCGCCAGGGGCTCCAGGCCCTTTTCCTTGGCCATCATGGCCTTGGTGCGCCGCTTGGGCCTGAAGGGCAGGTACACGTCCTCCAGCTGGGCCATGGTGGGCGCTTCGTTGACCTTGGTTGTGAGCTCCGGGGTCAGCAGGTTGCGCTCCCCCAGGGACTTGAGGATGGCCTCGCGGCGGGCGTCCAACTCCTTGAGCTGGGTCAGGCGGTCGCGGATGGCGATGACCGCCACCTCGTCCAGGGAGCCGGTGGCCTCCTTGCGGTAGCGGGCGATGAAGGGCACGGTGGACCCTTCCTCCAACAGGGCGGCGGTGGCGCGCACCTGGCCCAGGCCCAGCTTAAGCTCGTCGGCTATTTGCGACAGGTTCTTTTCGGCGGCAGGGGGATTTTCGCTCAATGAAATATTACCTTCACTTTGGGAAACGGGGTTGGGGCCAGGGGACGAGTCTGGATTAATAACCGCATAGCGCCCCGCTTGCAAGCCCTTTGCGGCCTCCGGCCGGTCTAAAAAGATCGCGGCCGCCCCGGGGGACGGCCGCGCTTGGTTTGGCTGGGAAAGATTGTCAGGCCTGGCCCGCCGCGATGCCCTTCTTGCCGCCGTGGCGGATGATGCGGCCCTCCACCAGGTACACCACTTCCTCGGCCACGTTGGTGGCTTCGTCGCCGATGCGCTCCAAATGGCGGCTGGCCAGGACCAGCTCCACCCCCCGGCGGATGACCCGGCGTTCCTCGGTCATCCAGGCGATCATCTCCTCCAGGAAGGTGCGGCACAGGTGGTCCAGCTCGTCGTCGCGGGCCAACACCGCCTCGGCCTTGGCCACGTCCTCGGCCACGAAGGCGTCCAGGCAGGTCTTGGCCATCTCGCGGGCGATGTCGCCCATGGCCACCAGGGTGGCCGGGGTGTCGCTGGGGCTCATCTCGGCCAGGACGTCCACCCGCTGGGCCAGGTTCACGGCCTGGTCGCCCATGCGCTCCAGGAAGCTGGTTATCTTGATGACCGCCGAGAGGAAGCGCAGGTCCACGGCCACCGGCTGCTGGGTGGCCAACAGGCTGATGCAGCGTTCCTCGATCTCGTTTTGCATCAAATCGATGCGCCGGTCGCCTTGGATAACGGTCTGGGCCAGGGCCCGGTTGCGCTTGACCAGAGCCTGGGTGGCGGTGTACACGGCTTCCTCGGCCCGGCCGGCCATTTTCAAAAGGTCTTCCTTGACCTCTTGCATGCGACGATGAAAATACGATAGCCCTTGCATGAATTATTTCTCCACAGGAGCGGTCTAACCAAAGCGGCCGGTGATGTAGTGCTCGGTCTGTTCCTTCTGGGGCTTGGTGAAAATACCCTCGGTGGGGCCCATTTCCACCAAACGGCCCATGTAGAAAAAGGCTGTGTCGTCGCTGACCCGGGCTGCTTGCTGCATGTTGTGAGTAACGATTATAACAGTATAGCTTTGCTTGAGTTCCTTGACCAACTCCTCTATGCGGCTGGTGGCGATGGGGTCCAGGGCGCTGGTGGGCTCGTCCATCAAAAGCACCTCGGGCGACATGGCGATGGCCCGGGCGATGCACAGGCGCTGCTGCTGCCCGCCGGAGAGACCCAGGGCGCTCTGGTGCAGGATGTCCTTCACCTCGTCCCACAGGGCGGCGGACTTGAGCGATCGCTCCACGATCTGGTCCAGGTTCTTGGCTTCCTTCAGGCCGTGCAGGCGCGGCCCGTAGGCCACGTTGTTGTAGATGGTCTTGGGGAAGGGGTTGGGCTTTTGGAAGACCATGCCCACCCGGCGGCGCACGTCCACCGGGTCCACCTGGGGATCGTAGAGGTTGATGTCCTCGAACAAAAGCTCCCCCTCCACCTTGGTGCCGGGGATCAGCTCGTTCATGCGGTTGAGTAGGCGCAAGAAGGTGGACTTGCCGCAGCCCGAGGGGCCGATGAGGGCGGTCACCTGGTTGCGCTTGACGGTCATGTTGATGTCGGTCAAGGCCTGGAAATCACCGTAATAGAAGTTCAGACCCCTGACTTCGATGATGGGTCTTTCGGGAACGCCGGAAGGTTCCGTCGGCGCTTTCAGGTTTTGCGCGGCGCTGGTCTTTACCATTTTTTGGTCTTTCGCATGCGGGTGCGGATAATGATGGCCACCAGGGACAGGCCCAGCACCATGCTGATCAAAACCAGCACCGTGCCGTATTGCAGGGGCCGGGTCTGCTCTATGTGGGTCCCGGCCGTTGCCAACACGTAGATGTGATAGGGCAGGGCCATTACGGTGTCCAGGGGCGAACGGGGCAGGCCCACGGTGAAGAAGGTGGCCGCGGTGAACATGATGGGCGCGGTTTCCCCGGCCGCCCGGCCGATGCCCAGGATGGAGCCGGTGAGGATGCCGGGCAGGGCGGCGGGCAGCACCACCTTGCGGATGGTCTGCCAGCGGGTGGCCCCCAGGCCCAGGGAGGCCTCGCGGAAGGTGCTGGGCACCTGGCGAAGCGCCTCCTCGCTGGCCCCGATCACGGTGGGCAGGATCAACAGGCCCAGGGTGAGGGAACCGGCGGCGATGGAGATGCCCAGGTGGAAGTAGCCCACGAACAGGGCCAGGCCGAACAGGCCGAAGACCACGCTGGGAACCCCGGCCAGGTTTTGGATGCCCAGGCGCACGATCCTCAGCGCCTTGCCGTCGGTGGCGTACTCGCTGAGATACACCGCCGCGGCCACCCCCAGGGGCAGGGCCACCAGGATGGCCCCCACCGTGAGGTAGAGGGTGCCCATGATGGCCGGGAAGATGCCGCCGGCGGTCATGGAGTCCTTGGGAGCCGCGGTAAGGAACTCCCAGCTGATGGCGCCGATGCCGTGGATGAACACGTAGAGCAGGATGCCGCCCAGGGTCGCCAGCACCGTGAGCATGAGCAGGCGGAACAGGCCGAAGGCCAGGGTTTGGCTGAGGTGGCGCGAGGCCAGGGAGTGGCGGATCATAAGGTGGCCGCTCCTCTCTGTTGGAAGCGGCGGCTGATGTAGGCGGCCACCAGGTTGAAGCCCAGGGTGAGCAAGAACAGCACGATGCCGATGGCGAACAGGGCGTGGTAGTGCTCGGAGCCGAAAGGCGTCTCGCCCATCTCGGCGGCGATGGTGGCGGGCAGGGGGCGCACCGAGTCGAAGATGCTGCCGGGGATCTGGGCGGCGCCGCCGGCCACCATCAACACCACCATGGTCTCGCCCATGGCCCGGCTCATGCCCAGGATGGTGCCGGTGCCGATGCCGGACATGGCTCCGGGCACCACCACCCTGGTCAGGGTTTCCAGGCGGGTGGCTCCCAGGGCCAGGGAGGCCTCCACCAGATCCTTGGGCACCGCGTGCAGGGCGTCCTCGGCGATGGAGGTGATGGTGGGGATGGCCATGATGGCCAGCATGATGGAGGCGTTGAGCACGTTGAGCCCGGTGGGGATGTCCCACCATTGCTGCATCAGCGGGGCGATGACCACCATGCCCACGAAGCCCAGCACCACCGAAGGCAGGCTGGCCAGCAGCTCCACCGCCGGCTTGAGGATCTCCCTGGTGCGGTGGCCGGCCACCTCGCCCAGATACAGGGCCGCCCCCACGCCCAGGGGCACGGCGATGGCCGAGGAGATGACCGTTACCGCCACCGACCCGGCGATCAGGGGCAGGATGCCGAAGTCGGGCGGATCGTAGGTGGGGTACCAGAAGTCGCCGAAAAGGAAGTCCTTGACGCTGACCGTGGAGAAGAGGCCCAAGCCCTCTTTGAACAAGAACAGGACGATCAGCCCCATGATAATGACCGAGAAGAAACCGGACGCCACGAACAGGCGCTTGATGCGCGCCTCTTGCACGGTGCTGGTCACCTTGCGTTTGGTCAATGGGGCGACGGCCACCGGCGGAGCGTTGTCTCCGGTGATGGCCTGGGCCTGGGGAACTTGCAACATCGCATTACATCCTTGGTGAAGCACAATGACTTACGGCTAAATGTAATGCGCGGATATTTCCTTGGGGTGACTGGAATGTTACAGAGATGTGACAAAGAGGGGCCCGCGAGGGAAAATGACGGCCCAAAAAAGCGCCCCCGGCCCTCCGGGGCCGGGGGCGCTGGAGTGTTTGGCTAGAACTTGAAGATAGTATTGACGAAAATGGTCTGGGACTTGTTGGTCGCCCCGGGGATGTTGGCGTCGTCCGGCTCGGTGTTGTAATAGGTGACCTGCAGCTTGCCGTACTTCCACATCTGGTACTCGCCTTCCAGCTGCCAGCCCTTGCGGTTTACATAACCGGAGTCGCTGTCGGCGATGAAGCCCGGGGTGGCGTTGGCCTCCACGTCCTTGTACAGAACCAGGAACTTGAACTTGTCGTAGGTGACAAAGCCGGCCACGCCATAGCCGCTGTCCTTGTCCTGGTAGGGGCCGGAGGAATCGGCGTTTTGCACGTACTGGCCCCACATGCCCACCGAACCCTTGGGCGAGAACTTGAAGGCGGCCTGGGCGAACACGTCCCACACCTGGTAATTGGTGGTGCGCGTCTCGCCGTTTTCCGTATAGGTGGGGGTGCCGTGCAGGTTGGGGGGCAAATCGCCCGGATCACCCAGGTTGCCCCAGGCGGTGTAGCCCGCCGTGCCCACCAATGAAAAGGCCCCCGCTCTGCCCTTGATGCCGGCCTGGGCGGCCGGAGCGTAATCGTTGCTGCTCCAATCGCCGGGCTGGTTCACGGTCATGAAGGACGCGTTGATAAAGGGCCGCCAGTCGCCGCCCTTGTTGAAGGTGTAGTTGATGAACGCGCCCTCGGGAACCACGTCGGAGTCCCAGATGACCTTGGTGGTGACAAAGGGCTGGGGCACCTTGCCGAAGCTGAAGGTGAACGCCTTGTCGGGAACCAGGGAGGGAGTCCACTTCACGTAGGCCTCATCGATGCCCCAAGTGGTGTATTCCCCGAAGTAATTGCCCATGGTCACGTTGGTGCTGGTCGGGTCGTCGTCGCTGCCCAAGGTCATGCGCATGCCCAGTTCCACGTCTTCGTTGATCTGGCTGCGCGCCCCGAAGCGCAGGCGCACCCGGAACCGGTCCTTGTCACTCTTGCTGGTGGGCACCCCGTCGAGGGTGGTTTCGTCATAGGTGGTGTGCTCGTAGCGGAAACGCACGTCGCCGAAAAAAGTGATGCGCTCGGCCCATGCGGGCAACTTGCTGGTGGCGGCGGCCTGGACCGCTTGTTGCTGCTGTTGCTGTTGTTGCCGGACCTGGCCCAACTCGGCCTTCATTTGGTTTAGGGTCTGCTCCATGGCCTTGATCTTGGCTTCCAGCTCCGCCTGGGTGGCGGCGAACGCCCCGGCCGAAGGCAGCATGGTGAGCCCCAAAACCAAGGCAATGGTCATCAAAAGCCTTTTCATGCTTGCCACTGCTCCCTCCTCCCGCTTTTGCGTGCCATTTCCAGTATGAACAACGTGAAATCGAAGTGCTAGGTTGAAATGTAACCGTACCGCCATCTAGTTGTGCCGATATTCACAACTAGATGAGGCCATGATGCCAAAAGGGAGCGGGCGGCGTCAAGGTGCAAAAAACGTTATCAAATGACGGCGAGCTCGGGCCTGCGGGGGAGGGGGCAAAAAGATGGCCTGGGGCGCGGGGCCCCAGGCCTGGGTCCGAAGAGGGATGCGGCAGGTTGGGTGGGCGCCGCGATCCCTGGGTGGGTGCTTAGAACTTGAAGATAAAGTCCGCGAAGAAGGTCTGGGACGGGTTGGTGGCCCCGGGGATGTTCTCCTCGACGGGCTCGGTGTCGTACCAGCTCAACTGCACCTTGCCGTACTTCCACATCTGGTAGCTGGCCGAGAGCACATAACCCTTGCGGTTGACGTAGCCGGAGTCGCTGTCGGCGATGAAGCCGGGGCTCGCGTTGGCTTCCACGTACTTGTACCAGGCGTTGAAGCCGAACTTGCAGTACTTGACGCCGGCGCCGGCGCCCCAACCGGTGTCCTGGTCCTGCCAGGGACCGTCAGCCGACTGGTTGACCAGGTAGTGGCCCCAAGCGAACACGGAACCCTGCTTGTTGAACTTGTAGTCGGCCTTGGCGTAGATGTCCCACACCGCGAAGTTGCTGATCCGGGTTTCGCCGTCGCCCTGGGTCCAGGTGGGGTTGCCGTTGGTGTCGGGGGGCACGTCGCCCGCGTCGCCCAGATTGCCCCAGGAGGTGTAGGCGGTCTCGGCCTTCAGACCGAAGGCGCCGACCTTACCCTTGATGCCGAGCTGGCCGGCCGGGGCGTATACGTTCTGGCCCCAGGTACCGGTCTGCTCCACGGTCATGTAGGAGCCCAACACGTAAGGCTGCCAGGAGCCGCCCTTGTTGAAGGTCCATTGGGCAAAGGCGCCCTCGGGCACCACGTCGCCGTCCCAGATGACCTTGGAGGTCATGAAGGGCTGGGGCACCTTGCCGAACTCGAACATGAAGGCCTTTTGGGGCACGAAACTCGGGGTCCACTTGACGTAAGCCTGGTCCAGGCCCCACTTGCTGTACTCGCCAAAGTAGTTGCCCATGGTCTGGTTGGTGCTGGTGGCGTCGGCGTCGGCGCCGGTCACCATGCGCATGCCCAGCTCAACGTCGTCGCTGATCTGGCTGCGCACGCCGAAGCGCAGGCGCACCCGGAAGCGATCCTTGCCGTCCTTGGATTTGCCGTTGAGGTTGCTGTAGCTGGTGGCCTCGTAACGGAAACGGGTGTCGCCGAAGAAGGTCATGCGCTCCACCCAACCGGGCAGCTTGCTGGTCGCGGCGACTTCCACCGCCTTCTGCTGTTGAACCTGAGTAGTCTGAACTTGTTTGAGCTGGCTCTTCATTTCATTGAGAGTCTGCTCCATCATCTTGATCTTGGCCTCGAGCTCGGCCTGGGTGGCCGCGCTGGCCGGCGCCGCCGACCAAAGGCCGATGGCCATCGTAGCCGCCATAAACATGGCTCCGGCTACCTTGCCAACTCCTTTCATGTTCTAGCCTCTCCTTTCGGGTTGTTTAGCGTCGCCGGCGCCCCGTGGGGAGCACCGGCTGGGGGTTGGTGAAACCCGCGGCCCGGCCAAGGGCCGCGGGCTATTTCATGAAGGGATGCTTACTTGACGGCTACGAAGCCCTCTTCCACGGCGATCTTCTGACCCTCGGGGCTCATCACGAACTCGATGAACTTGGCCACTTGGCCCTTGGGCTTGCTCTGGGTGAACATGTACAGGCCGCGGGCGATGGGGTAGGTCTTGTCCATGGCGGTCTTGGCGCTGGCCTTGACGCCGTTGACGGTCAGGCCCTTGAGCTTGTCGTTGAGGTAGCCGATGCCCACGTAGCCGATGGCGTACTTGTTGCCGGCCACGGCCTGGGCCACGGCGCCGTTGCTGGCCTGCAGCTGCGCGTCGGGGCGCACGCGGGTCTTCTTGCCCAGCACGTGGTGGTTCCACACCTCGAAGGTGCCGCTGGAGCTGTCGCGGCTGATCACCACGATGGTCTTGTCCTGGCCGCCGACGGCCTTCCAGTTCTTGACCTTGCCGGTGTAGATGTCCTTAAGCTGGGCGATGGTCAGGTTGGTAATCGGGTTGGACGGGTTGACCACCGGCACGATGCAGTCCAGGGCCACGGTGAACTTCTGGGGGTTCTCGCCCTTTTCCTTGGCCAGCTTGATCTCTTTGGCCTTCATGTCGCGGCTGGCGTCGCCGATGTCGGCGGTGCCGTCGATCACGGACTTGATGCCGTCGCCGCTGCCGGTGCCGGCCACGCTGATGCGCACGCCGGGGTTCTTCTTCATGTAGACCTCGGCCGCCTTCTGGGCGATGGGCAGCACGGTGGTGGAGCCGGTAATGGTAATGGTGTCGTCGGCTTGCGCCGCGCTGGCGCCCATCATCAGGGCCGCGCCCAGGGCCAGGCCCAGCAGGCCTTTGGCCAAGTTGCCTTTTTTCATGGCTTGTCTTTCCTCCTTGAGTACACGTGTATGCGGCCGTGCCTTGTGCACGGTGTTACGCTCTTTCCTTGGGCAGGATGTTATTGACACCTTGTTACGCCTGGGTGACGCGCCGTAGACAATTAGCCGACATCACCGGCCGGGCCGGCGACCCCCGGGGGGGCGGAGGCTTTATTCCCGCCCCATTACCTGATAGGCTTCGCTCAAAAGGGCCGCCCCACCACCCATGGAAGGAGCCATAAGCCCCATGCGCCTGATTCTTTTCGCCGGCAAGGGAGGCAGCGGCAAGACCTCCATGTCCGCCGCCACCGGCGCGCTCTGCGCCGAACAGGGGCTCAACACCCTGGTCATGTCCCTGGACCCGGCCCACAGCCTGTCCGACGCCTTCGACTTGAGCGGCAACCTGCTGGGGCTCAGCGGGGCCCCGGTCACGGTGGCCCCCCGCCTGGCCATCCAGGAAATCAACGTGAACCTGGCCATCCGGGAATACTGGGACCAGGTGCACTCCTACCTCTCGGCCCTGTTCAACAACGTGGGGCTCAAGGAGGTGGTGGCCGATGAAATAGCGGTGCTGCCGGGCATGGAGGAGATCAGCGCCCTGCTCTACATAAACCAGTACGTGCGCGAGAAGACCTACGACCTGCTGATCCTGGACTGCGCGCCCACGGCCGAGTCCATGCGCTTCGTCTCGGTGCCCTCGGCCCTGGAGTGGTACATGAAAAAGGTCTTCAAGCTGGAGCGCACCGTGCTAAAGGTGGCCCGGCCCATCGCCGCCCGCCTGACCGACGTGCCCCTGCCCGGCGACGACTACTTCGCCAACCTGGAGAACCTGTTCGAGAAGCTCGAAGGGGTGGACCGCCTGCTCACCGACCACCAGAGCACCACGGTGCGCCTGATCTGCAACCCCGAGAAGATGGTGCTCAAGGAGTCGCAGCGGGCCTACACCTATTTCTCCCTCTACGGCCTGGCGGTGGAGGCGATCATCATGAACCGGGTGTGGCCCGCGGGCGAGGGCCTGGCCGGGCAGATGGCTGCCCTGCAAGAGCCCTATTTGGCCCAGGCGGCCGAGTTCTTCTCGCCCCTGCCCATCCTGCCGGTGGCCCACCAAAAGCGCGAGGTGCTGGGCCACGGACCGCTGCTGGAACTGGGCCGGGGCCTGTACGAGGGCCGGGATCCGGCTTCGCACCTCTACGACCGCCAGCCGCTGAGCTTTGAAAAGGACGGGGAACGCCTCCAGGTGCGTCTGCACCTGCCCAACGTGGGCAAGGAGGAGGTGAAGCTGCACAAGGTGGGCGACGAACTGGTGGTGGAGGTGGGGGTTTTCCGCAAGCACCTGGCCCTGCCCCACAGCTTTGTTTTGGCCCGGCCGGTAAAAGCCGGCTTCATCGGCGACGATCTTTTGATAGACTTTAGTAGCCAAGCGGGAGAAGAGTCATGAACTCAGCGCAAGATCAAGGCAAGGAGCAGGCCCGGGCCCAGTGCGACTGCCCCCTGTGCGCCCTGGGCGACCTGGCCCGGCGTTGGCGCGAAAAGTCGCCGGCCCTGGGACACTTCCACCAGGCCCATCTCGAGGTCATGAAGGGCCTGCGCGCCCTCATGGACGAGTGCATCGACAAGATGGAAGAAAAGCCCGCGGCCGAGGGCGAGCCCCGGGTAACCAAGATAGAGGTGGAGTAGGCATACGCGGTGAACAACCCCGAAGAGCTGCACGGCCGCCTGGTGGACGGGGCGCCCAGCGAGGAAGACCAGTCCCTGGAGAGCCTTCGGCCCTCGTCGCTGGATGAGTACGTGGGCCAGGCCGAGGCCAAGGCCAACCTCAAGGTGTTCATCGCCGCCGCCCGCCAGCGGGGCGAGGCCCTGGACCACGTCTTGCTGCACGGCCACCCCGGCCTGGGCAAGACCACCCTGGCCCACATCCTGGCCTCCGAGATGGAGGTGGGCATCACCGCCACCAGCGGCCCGGTTATGGAGCGGGCCGGGGACCTGGCGGCCATCCTGACCAACCTGGAAAGCCGCGACGTGTTGTTCGTGGACGAGATTCACCGCCTCAACCACGTGGTGGAAGAGGTGCTCTACCCGGCCATGGAGGACTTTCACCTGGACCTGGTGATCGGCGCCGGCCCCAGCGCCCGCACCGTCAAGCTGGACCTGCCCCCCTTCACCTTGGTGGGGGCCACCACCCGGGTGGGCCTGCTCACCCCGCCCCTGCGCGACCGTTTCGGGGTGCAGCTTCGGGTGGACTTCTACAACCCGGAGGAGTTGGCGTCCATCGTCACCCGCTCGGCCCGCATCCTGGGCCTGAGCATGGACGCCCACGGCGCGGCCGAGATCGCCCGGCGCAGCCGCTCCACCCCCCGGGTGGCCAACCGGCTGCTCAAGCGGGTGCGCGATTTCGCCCAGGTGGAGGGCGGGGGCAAGGTGGACCGCGAGATGGCCGACTACGCCCTGGGCCGCCTGGGGGTGGACACCAGCGGCTTGGACCGCCTGGACCGCGAGCTGCTCGACACCATCGCCACCAAGTTCGACGGCGGGCCGGTGGGGCTGAACACCCTGGCCGCGGCGGTGGGCGAGGAGGCCCATACCATTGAAGAGGTCTACGAGCCTTACCTGATCCAGCAGGGCTACATCAAGCGCACCCCGGCCGGGCGCGTGGCGACCCCCAGAGCCTACGAGCACCTGGGGCTCAGGCCTAGCAACAGCGCCCAAAAAAGACTGTTCTAGGCGGGCCGGCTTCGCCAGGCGGCGGCATACTGCGTTACCGGCAACGCTCCAGCCTCGGCGTAGTGCCCAGCTACGCCTCCGGCTGTCGCTCGCCGGATGCCTTGTCTGCCGCCCCCTGGCTGTGCCGGGGCTCGGGAGATATCCTTATCATTGACCGACCCAGGCGAGGCCCTGCCTACATGATGTTCACCCCGGCGGAAAAACCCGCATGCTGACCAAGACCTTCCTGCACATCCCCTCCGTGGGCCCCAAGCGCGAGCTGTCCCTGTGGCGGGCCGGACTGACCGATTGGCGCGACTTCCTGGAGCGCGGCGAATCCCTGGCCCCCCGCGCGGTGTACAACCTGGGCCGCCCGGTGATCGAGCGCAGCCTGGCCGCCCTGGAGCGCCCCGGCGGCCTGGCCGAGCTGGCCGAGGCCATCCCCCCGGCCGAGCACTGGCGCTTCTGGCCCAGCTATCATCGGGTGGCCTACCTGGACATCGAGACCGGCGGCGACCCCGAGGATTTCGGCGGCATAACCGTGGTGGGGGTCTACGACGGGGTGGAGGTAACCCAGTACGTGGCCGGGGTGAATCTGCACGAGGCGGCCCAGGCCCTGGCCGGCTACCAGGTGGTGGTGAGCTTCGCGGGCTCCAGCTTCGACGTGCCGGTGCTGAGAAGCGCGTTCGCCAACTTCATCGTGCCACCGGTGCACATCGACCTGCGCTGGGTGCTCAGGCGCCTGGGCTACAAGGGCGGGCTCAAGCGCATCGAAAAGCGCCTGGGCATCGGCCGCCCGGAGCAGGTGGGCGACATGAACGGCTACATGGCGGTGATGCTCTGGCAGGACCACCTGGCCGGCGACCCCGACGCCCTGACCACCCTTTTGCAATACAACGCCTGCGACATCGTGAACCTGGAGCCGCTACTCAACCTGGCGGTGGAAAAGCTGCGGGATCAGTTGCTGGGGAGGGTAGGGTAGAAACCCCGCCCCTACGCGGCTCATCCAGGGATAGCGTAGGTTGGGTAGAGCGCAGCGAAACCCAACAATTCCTCTGCTCCCGCTCACCAATCACTCGCAACAATCACCCCACCCAGGGCAACCCAGACAGCTGCGCTGTCTGGGTTGCCTAGCCCCGCGAGGCAACAGGAGGTCCAGCACAGTGCTACGCGCCGCTCAAACCGCTCTGATCCCTCCTTCTCCGACCTCTCGCCGCTCGGCCTGAAGGTCTCGCGGCCCAGACAGCAGAGCTGTCTGGGCCACCCGAAACCACCTCAATAAAAAGCGGCCGAGCAATCGCCCGACCGCTTCGCATCGTCTAACTACTCAGCCTACTTGGCCATGCCGGTCACATCCTGAAATAGCGGGCCGGTGTTGATGGGAAGGCGCTTGAGTTTGGCCGCCCCCAGGTCCAGCTTGTTCATGTCCACCACCTTGGGGGTCAGGTTGTCATAGGTGGCGAAGTAGAACTTGCGGTTCTTCAGGTCGCAGGCGTCCATCCACTCGGTTATGTCGTAAGACGCCTTGCCGTCTTTGTATGAGCGGGCCATGCCCTTGCTGATGAAAAAGGAGTTCAGCAGGCGCAGGGCGCTCATCACCGCCCCTTGACCATCCGGCTCGGGCAAGGCCGCCTTGGAGAAGGCCACCGCGCGAACCAGGCGAGAGGGCGGGGTCACGTCGCCGGGCAGGCCCAGCATGCCCGAGCCCTGGCCGGTGGGATAGAGGGTGATGTTCTGGAGCTTCAGGTCCGGCACGTTTTTGGCCGAGAGGTTTACGTAGTTGCGCAGGTTGGTCATGTGCCAATCAAAGGTGGGCGCGTTGGTGAGCACCCCCAGGGGGTCGTCGTACAGGTGCAGCTTGCCGCCCACGTACTCCACCACCAGGTTGTTGCCCTCCTTGTCGGTGACTATGTAATGCAGGCCCAGGGGCTCGGGGCTCACCTGGGTCAGGGCGGCGGGCCATACCGCAACCTTGGGCAGGGCCTCCTTAACCTGGTCCACGCTGCTGAAGTTGGTGAGTAGCCAGGCGATGAGCTCCCAAGGAGCCAGGCACTTGTCCTGGTCCGCCGGAGTGGCCTCGGGGTACTTGGCGAAACCCGCGAAGTAAAACAAGCCCGCGGCCAGGCCTTTTTCATTCATGCCGTCGACCAAGGCGGTCAAGCCAAAGCAGTCCATGCCCACGGCCGCGTATTTGGCCTTCCACTTCAAGCCCGGCTTGTTGTTGGGCCCGGTGGCGGTCATCGCGTAGCCGCGCGGAATGATGAGCACCTGGGATTGTAGGTCCACCCCGAACTCCAAGGTGCGGGCGTGTACCACCGCGCCGTCCTGGGCCTTGACCGTGATGCCGGTGCAAGCGGCCGCCGGGACCGCCGCCAGGATGGCCACCGCCGCCACCCCCAATAGAAAACCAAAAAATTTCATGGAATACCTCTACGATCATTAAGGTGAGAACGGGCGGGAATGGCCCGCCGATTACCGGCCCTTATTTTTGCTCGATATTGCAGCGCTAGGCAAGAGGTCTTTATTCGTCGGCGCTATTTTGGCCGCTGACCAGCCACACGTGATAATGGGCATCTTTTTTCATGCCCACCCCCACCCCGCCCTTGTCCAAATACAGGGCCATGGCCCACTCGGGGTCGAAACCGCTGGTGGTGGCCGACCAATATTGGGGTTGCAGGTTGCTAAAGGGCGCGGCCGGGTCCAGGGCCGGGAAGGCGTGGCCCGCGTGCACCATGAGCTCCAGCTCGGCGATGGCGGGCAGCCGCCAGCCGCCCAGCCCGCCCAGGCGCGCGGCATCGGCCTCCTTGGCCAGCTCCATGGCCCGGAACCAGCTCACCGGGCCGGGGCCCAGGTCGGCGCAGCGGCTCCAGGTCAGGCCGCCCATCAAGTCGCGCACCGTGTCGCCATGGGCCCGCCAGCGCGGGTCGGGCCAGGGCGTCCCGCTGGCAGTCTCCGGCCCGCCGGTCACCCACAAGGCCGGGCTGCGGCCCCGCACCGGCCATACGTAATAGGAACGGCCCTTGTCGCCATAGAACATGCGCCCGCCCTCGGTGTGCACGTACCAGGCATAGGCCGGGTTGGCCGCGTAGGGGGTGGCGGACCAATACCAGGCCAGCTCCACCTGGGTGAACGGGTGGCCCGGCGGCAGGGCCGGCCTGGCTTGGGCATAGTCCATCAACGAGAACAGCTCGCGCCGGTTGGGCAGGCGCCAGTCGCCGTGCCCCAGGTAGGCTTCCCGGTTTAGAGTGGCCACATACTCCCGGGCTTCATCCCAGAACAGGGGCCACCCCGCCGGGTTGGCCGAGCGGCTCCACACCAGCCCGGTGGCCCGGTCTTCCACGCTCTGGCCGTGTCGTATGAAACGCGCCGTATTGGTCATGCTCGCGTCCGATGGCTCCCGGAAGCTCCCTGTTTTCATGCCTCGTAATAGGCTACAATAACGGATGAATCTTATGTTAGCATTCGTAAGCTACCTTCATCCCGGAAGGAATCCGACCGTGCCCGCGAGATTGCAAATTATATCGGCCTGTATTTTGCCATTGGGCCCGGCCTGGGGCATGGGTTTGGGTTGCGGGTCGGAGCCGTCCCCCACGGTGAGCTCCCAGGCCGCCGCGTTTCGCGAGAAGATCCATTAAATGCTCATGGCGGCTGATGAAAACCTGGGCCCCTTGGCCACCCCCGAGCAGGAGCTCCAGTTGCGCCCGGTCATGAACGAACTGATCCAAAAGGCCGCGGCCAAGGGCATGAACATGCCCTACGCCCTGGCGGTCGTAGGCCAAGGCGGCAAGACGCCGGCCGGCGCGATGGCCGACCCCCAGGCTGGGGGAGGGCCCAAGGTGGTGAAGACCACCAAGGACTATTCCAAGTACGAAAAGCTGCGGCAAGCCCTGAAAGGTGGGAGGGTGGCCCATTTCACCCTTTACACCGGTGAGGGTAAGGTTTACATGGTATGTTCTCCCTTCAAGACCGGCGGGAACGGCGGCGCGGCCTGCCTGGCCTTTCAGGAAGGCACCCTGCCCGGCAACTTGAAGATCGATGAAAAAGAATTCGAATCCCTGAATTTCAACTGATACCGGCACAGGGGTTCAGTGAGTTCCGGCAAGGCATGACCAGCAAAAAAACCACCATGGACTTCAAGGCCGACCTGCAAGGTGACGGCGGAGCCAGAACCCTGGTGCTCTCCGGCCGCCTGGACGTCTACGCCACCGACCCACTGATCTCCCGTTTCGGCGCGGTGGTGGCCACCAGCGGCCTGAAGAGCCTGACCGTGGACCTGGCCGGCGTGACCTATCTGGACACCGGCGGGGTGATGGCCCTCAATATGCTGCAGCAAAAAGCGGCCGGGGCCAAGGTGCAGGTGGGCCTGCAGGGGGTGAGCCCCCAGGCGCAGGGCATGATGGACCTCATCCAGATCGATGAGCTCAAGCCCCTGCCCCCCAAGCCCAAGCGCGCCCCCGGCGGCCTGGTGGCGGTGATCGGCAAGGGCACATTCGCCCTGATAGACGACCTAGTCGAGGTCATCGCTTTCGTGGGCACCCTGTTCAAGGCCTTGGTCATGGTGATCCGCCGGCCTCGCTCCCTGCGCTGGAAAGATACCGAGCTTTACATGGAGCAGGTGGGGGTGGACGGCCTGCCCATCGTGGGGCTCATCAGTTTTTTGCTGGGCCTGATCATGGCCTTCATGAGCGCCATCCAGCTCAGGAGCTTCGGGGCCAACATCTACGTGGCCGATCTGGTGGCCTTGGCCATGGTGCGCGAGTTGGGGCCCATCATGACCGCCGTCTTGGTGGCCGGGCGCTCCGGCAGCGCCTTTGCCGCCGAGATAGGCACCATGATCGTGCGCGAGGAGGTGGAGGCTTTGGAGGTGATGGGCTTCGATCCGCCCACCTTCCTGGCCCTGCCGCGCATTGTGGCCATGATTCTCATGATGCCTCTGTTGATCCTGTTCTCCGACCTGCTGGCCATCATTGGCGGCCTGGTCATCGGGGTCACCTACCTTGACCTCACCGTCTACGGCTACGTGCAGCAGACCATGAGTGCCTTGGCGGTGAGCGACATCCTGCTGGGGGCCGCAAAGGGGGCTGTCTTCGCCTTTTTGATCGGCGGCATCGGATGCCAGCGCGGCTTTACCGCGCGCGGCGGGGCCGAGGCCGTGGGGCGGGTCACCACTTCGGCGGTGGTGGCCGGCATTTTTCTCATAGTGGTGTGCGACAGCATCTTCGCGGTCGTGCAGTACTATGTCCTGTAGGAGTTAGCGCGTGGAACCGGTGGTCGGCCAAAACCAACCCGTCCCGGCGCCAGAGCCGGCGCCCGCCCAGGTCAAGCCCATCGTGGTCAAGAACCTCTCGCTGGGCTATGGGCGCGCCCCCATCCTCAAGGACGTGAACCTCGAGGTGGACCCCGGCGAGATAGTGGTCGTCGCGGGGGGGAGCGGCTGCGGCAAATCCACCCTGCTCAAAGGCCTGGTGGGCCTTTTGCCTCCCCTCCAGGGCCAGGTGTGGCTGGAGGGCCTGGAGGTCAGCGGGGCCAGCGAAAAGGTGCTCAGCCAGGTGCGCCGCAAAATCGGGGTGGCTTTTCAGGGCGGGGCCCTGTTCGGCTCCATGACCCTGGCCGAGAACGTGGAGCTGCCCCTGGCCGACACCGCCCGCTTGAGCAAGGCGGCCCGTCAGGTGATGGTGCGCCTCAAGCTGGCGGTGGTGGATTTGGACGGGTACGAGGAGTACCTGCCTTCGGAAATAAGCGGCGGCATGCAAAAGCGGGCCGGCCTGGCCCGGGCCATGGCCCTGGACCCCACCATCTTGTTCTTCGACGAGCCCAGCGCCGGCCTGGACCCCATCACCAGCGCCGAGCTGGACCAGACCATATTGAAGATCAACCGCGCCCTGGGCACCACCATGGTGGTGGTGACCCACGAGCTCGACTCCATTTACACCATCGCCCACCGGGTCATCATGCTGGATAAAAGCGAGAAGGGGATCATCGCCGAAGGACCGCCGGCAGAGTTGCGCGACACCTCGAGCGACCCCCGGGTAACCAATTTTTTCCACCGCAAACCCCGGAACTGAGAGGAACCATGTCCACCCACGCTTCCAACTTCAAGGTGGGTTTGTTCGTCATCCTGGGCCTGGGCTTGGGAATTGGGGCCATAGCCTGGCTGGGGACGTCCCAATACCTCAAGGGGGCCGAACAATACGTCACCTTTTTCAACGAGTCGGTGCAGGGGCTGCAAAACGACAGCACCGTGCGCTACCGGGGTGTGGACGTGGGCCGGGTCAAGGCCATCCGGGTGGCCCCGGACGCCCGGCTCATCGAGGTTCTCATGGAGATCGAGTTCCAAGGCGATTTGTCCAAGGAACTGGTGGCCCAGCTTTCCACCGCGGGCATCACCGGCATAACCTTCATCGAGTTGGACCGCAAGAAGTCCGGCGAGCCCGACCTTTCGCCCAAGATCGACTTCGTGGCCGAGTATCCCATCATCCCCTCGCGGCCCTCGGAACTGCAGCGCATCGTGGGTACCCTGGACAAGGTCATGCAGCAGTTCAGCAACATCGACTTTGAGCTGATGGGCAAGCGCATGGACGCGGCCTTGGAGGGCATTCAGAACCTGGCCACCGACAAGCGCTTGCAGGAGATACTGGCCCGGGTGACCGACGCCTCGCTCCAGGTGGACGAACTGGTGGCCCGGGTCAACAAGGCCCTGGGCGAAAAGGCCGTCAAGGGCGTGGTGCAAGACACCCGGCGGATATTGAGCGAGGCCGAGAAGGCCGTGGTGGCGGCCCGCTCCCTGGTGGACCAGCTCTCCGAAGACGTAAGGAAAATGGACTTGGGCAACACGGGCCAGCGGGCCGGGCGGCTTTTCGAGGGCTTGGAGCAGCGCAGCTACCAGTTGGCCATAGAGGCCCAGCTCACCATGCAAAACCTGCGGGAAGCCTCGGAAAGCCTCAAGGATCTGCTGCATAACCTGGAGCGCGATCCCAGCAGCGTCATATTCTCCAGCCCGCCGCCCACTTCGCCGCGCCAGGAAGGGAGCCAGCCATGAACCGCAAGCCTAGTAGCATCTCATACCCCACGCTGGCAGCCGCGCTGCTGCTTGTGGCCGGCATGGCCCTGTTGGCCGCCTGCGGCGGCAAGCCCACGGCGTATGTGCAAAACTACATCTTCGCCTATCCCCCCCCGGCGCCGCAAAAAATCGAGCGCCTGCCCGTGGGGATCAAGGTGCAGCGTTTCGAGGCCCTGCCCCAGTTCTCCTCCCAGCGCATGTTCTACATTCCCGGCAATTACCGGATGGACCACTACGTGGATCGCCGCTGGCAAGGCTATCCCTCGGACATGGTGGCCGGGCTTTTGGCCCGGGACATGGCCGCCTCCCACATGTTCGCGGCGGTGTTTGGCCCGGTATCGCCCCAGACGCCCCGTTTCGACCTGACCGGCGGCTTGGTGCAATGCTGGGAAGACGACCGGGCCGGAGGGCCGGAGGCCGTTTTGGAAGTGGAGATCGCCTTGCTGGACATTCAGCAGGGGCAAACGATAAAAAGGGTGCTGTTCCAAAAGAGATACAAGGCCACCCAGAAAATGGCCGCCAAAACGGCCGAAAGCCTGGCCCAGGCCATGAGCCAGGCCGTGGCCCGGATATCTCCCCAGGTGAGCCTGGACGTTTATCAAGCGGTCCAGCAGCGTTTGCGCGAAGGCGAGCCGCCCCTAAAAAAACCCATGCGCTAGCCGGGTGGCGCCGCTTGGGCGTTGACTTGTCGGGGCGTTTCGGCTAGCGTGGCCCAAGCCAGGCACAAAGGAAGAGGAGATGGAGGTTCATATGGCCCATATAAACAATATCCTGTACCCGGTGGACTTCACCGAGCACCACGCCAAAATATTGCCCATGGTGATAGAGATGGTGCAAAAACTCGGGGCCACCCTGCACACCCTGCACGTGGTGGAAGACCTGGGTCATTATGCCAGCTTCTACATCCCCCATCCTTCCCTGGACAAGATGGAGACCGATCTCAAGTCCGGCGCCCAGCGCAAGATGGAAGAGTTCGTGGCCAAGCATCTGGAGCCCCTGTCCGGGGTGACCTCCGACGTGATGGACGGCGACCCGGCCAGCCAGGTCATCAAGTACGCCGAGGAGCACGACATCGACCTGATCATCACCGCCACCCACGGCCGCAAGGGCCTGGAGCATGCCATCTTCGGCAGCGTGGCCGAGAACATCGTGCGTAACTCGCCCGTGCCGGTGATGACCATCAACCCCTACAAGATGAAATAACCGCCCGCCTCTGGCTGGTTTCGCGGCCCCCGCCCCCGGGCGGGGGCTCGGTTTTGCGTGGACGCGGGGCCGTGCCGCCCCGCGCGCCGGCGCATGGGTTTGTCCGGTGTTCCGGCTTTAGGATTTCGTCGAGTTGAGGGGAAGGTCGCGGGAGAGGGAAAAGCAGAAACAGGCCCCCTTGGGCTGGGAGGTTTCCAGCCAGGCCTTGCCGCCGTGGCGGCGGGCGATCTCGCGCACGATGGCCAGCCCCAGGCCGGTGCCCTCGGTGCCCTGGGAGGTGTCGGCCCGCTTGAACAGGGTGAAGCACTTTTCCACCAGGTCTTCGGTGACCCCCACCCCGTCGTCGCTGACCTGCAACACGTGGAACCCCTCGTCCTGACGGTGCAACACCCGCACCTTGCTCAGGCCCGGGCCGCCGTATTTCAGGGCGTTGTCCACCAGGTTGGTGACGGCCCGGACCAGGGCCCCCTGGTCGACCTTGAGCACCACCTCCTCGGCGGGCAGTTCCAAGACCACCCCCTGTTTTTCCAGGCGCTCGGCCATCTCCCCGGCCACCTCGTCCAACACCTCTTTCAGGCTCACCTCGCTGAGATTCAGGGGCGCTTCCTTTACCCGGATGTAGGCGTTGACCTCCTGGGCCAGGTCCTCGATGCGCTGGGCCGCCTTTTCGATCTGGGTGATGATGGCCCGGCCCTTTTCGTCCAGGTTGTGGCCGGCCCGCTGGGCCAGCATGCGGGCCAGGCCGTGCACCCCGGTGGCCGGGCTTTTCATGTCGTGGCAGGCGGTGTAGGCGAAAAACTGCACCGCCTCCTTTTGCTCGGCCATCTGGCGGGCCTGCTCGCTGAGGGCCTGGGCCTGCAGCACGCTTTCGGCGGTGGTGGCCACCAGGTTGCCCATGACCATGACCAGGTCGATGGAGGCCATCTCCAGGGGGATGATATCCTCGGCGGACAGGTTCATCACCCCGATCACCTGGTCGCGGGTGATGAGCGGCAGGCAGATGACCAGCTTGAAGCCCTTGGAGGACAACAGGGCCACCCGGTCGGTGTCATCCAGGTCTTCCACCCGCATGGCCAAAAAGCTGCGGGTGCGGGCGGCCTTGCTGGTGAAACCCACCCCGGCGGGCACCGTTTCCAGGCCCTCGGGGCTTAGCCCCCGGTGCACCACCAGGTGATAGCAATCCTCATCGGGCGCGGCCATGTAAAGCCGTCCCGCGTTCACCCCCAATTGCTCCATGACCAGTTCCAGGGCTCCGCCCAGGAGGTCTTCCAAGTTGGTCCGGGTGCTCAGGTAGTTGCTGAGCTGCAACAGCACCGACAGCGCCCGGTTGCGCTCCCTTAGCTGGTTCTGGTCCAGGGGGACGGTTATGAGGCGCTGGTTGCGCAGCACTCCTTAGGCTCCTGTAGGACCATTGAAAAGGCCCCGGGGAAACCCCGGGGCCGAAAACCATTGCCTCGGGTCTTTGGATGCTTAGGCGTAGTACTCGAAGTTCTTGACGAATTGGCCGATCTGCACTCCCAGGTACACGCACTGGGTGCCTTCGATGCAGGCCAGGGCGTCTTTTTGGTCCAACAGGGTGTGCATTAGGTGGTCACCCTTGGAAAGCTTGATCACCCAGTAGTCGTTCTCCGGCTTGAACTCCAGGTCCAGATCCAGCTTGTGCTCGTTGATCTCCGGATACATCTCTTTGAGTTTGGCGGCCAGGTCGTCTTTTTTCATCGGGTTCCTCCCAAGCTAGGGCCAGGATTGAATTTTAATGTGTCCACCCATGCTAAAAGTATCCCGCCGAGGTGTCAATACACTATGCGCGGGTCGGGACGTTATAATGGGGGCAGCCGATATCTTCAGCGGGAGGTGGCGCATGACCGGTGGGTTCGTGAAAAGTTTGGGAGCGCTATTGGTGGTGGCCTGCCTGGCCGCCGGGTGTGGCGTGGGCTACGCCCCCTCCGGCCTGGACCCCGCCCGCCTGGAAATAGCGGCCCAGGGCAGCATCACCCAGGAAGACATCAACCGGGCGGTGTTTCAGCAGGTGGGCTCCCTGCAAGACCAGCCCACCCTGTATCATTGGCTGGGCAAGCCCACCTGGCAAGTGGAGGCCTTCATGTTGGGCAGCGCGGACGCCATCTGGGCGCTCAAGCCCCTGGAAGGACTGGCCAAACCGCAGGTGGGCATGGAGGCCCGCGGCGTGGCCGCCTTTGAGGCGCCCAGCGGCAAAAACCACTACCGCATCACCTGGGCCTGCGTGGTCACCCACTATTGGGACGAGGGGGGCACCTGGCAGGAGCCGGTGTACGTCTACCTGCGGCAACAAGAAGTTACCCTGGAGTTGGCGCCAGGGCAGGTGCTCAGAATTTCGCCTTTTACCAACGAGAAGGGTAAGTGAAAGCGGCCCTGGGGCTGGTTTTGCTGGGGTTTACTATGCTGGGTTGCGACAACTTCATAGACTGGCAGGTGTTTTTCCCGCAGCGCAAACACGAGGCCCAGCCGGCCGACTTCGGGCTGGCCTGCCGGGAGGTGAACGTCACCACCGCCGACGGGGTGAGCCTGCACGGCTGGCACCTGCCCGCGCCGGGGGCGGTGAACCTGCTGCTCTTTTGCCACGGCAACGCGGGTAACATCTCCCACCGCCTGGACAATCTGCAACGGCTGCACCGGGCGGGGATCGCGGTGTTCATCTTCGATTACCGGGGGTTCGGGCGAAGCCAGGGCAAGCCCAGCGAAGCGGGCATGTACCAAGACGCCGAGGCGGCCTGGCTCTGGGCCCGGGAACAGGCCGAGAGCCAGGGCGGCCGGGTGGTGATCTTCGGCCGTTCCCTGGGCGGGGTGGCCGCGACCTATCTGGCCGCCGGGCATCAACCGGCCGGGCTGATCCTGGAGTCCACCTTCACCAACCTGGGGGCCATGGCCAAGAGCCTCCTACCCCTGCCCGGCCTGGAGGGCTGGCTCAAGGGCCGCTACAACAACCTGGACCGGGCCCCCTCGGTGGGCTGCCCGGTGCTCATGCTGCACGGCGACCGCGACCGCACCGTGCCCTATCGCCTGGGGCAAAAGCTGTTCGAGGCCCTGCCCCAGCCCAAACGCTTCATAACCCTGCCTGGGGCGGGCCACGAAAACACCTATGTGGTCGGCGGACCGGCCTATTTCGACCGCTTGGCCCGGTTTGTAAACGAACCCGGCTAAGGCTCTTCCTTGACCAGGGGTAGCACGGCCCGGAACTCCTCGGTGCCCGCCTGGCCCAGCAACTCGTACATGAACATCTCGGTGGAGCTGATCACCGCCCCGGCCTGCTCCAGCCGCCTAAGGGCCACCTCCCGGTTGGGCAGGTAGCGCGAGGCTACCGCGTCGGAGATGACGTGCACCTCGTGGCCCACCAGGGCGCTGAGGGCGGTCTGAGCCACGCAGATGTGGCTCTCGATGCCCGCGAAGACCAGCACCGGCTTTTGCTGCTCCCACAGCTTTTCCTGGAAGGGGCCGCAGGCGAAGCAGTCGAAGGTGATCTTTTCCACCGGGGTGGTGGCGTGGGGCAGCACCGAGGCGATCTCCTCGATGGTCGGGCCCAGGTTCTTCTGCTCGCTGACCACCACCGGCAGGTTCATGATGCGCGCGAAGCGAGCCAGGCGCGACACGTTGGCCACCAGCCGCTCCTGGTCGTCCATCACCGGCACCAGCTTCTGCTGCATGTCGATGATCACCAGCAGGCACTGCTCGGGCGTGAGCAGGGCGGGCGGTTTTCTCAAATCATGTTCCATGTCTTCCATCCCTCAATCTTTACTACGTCCCGTTGCCCTCGCTATCCGAATCCAAGCCCGGCTAGGGGTAGATGCCCCGGAGCTTGGTGGCCTCGGCCACCCGATTCACGCCCAGGATCATGGCCGCGGTGCGCAGGCTGACCTTCTTTTCCCCGGCGATGGCCAGCACCTCGTCCATGGCCTTGCCCATTATCTCTTCCAGGCGCTGGCCGATCTGCTCCTCGCTCCACAGGAGGTTTTGCAGGTTCTGCACCCACTCGAAGTAGCTGACCGTCACCCCCCCGGCGTTGGCCAGGATGTCGGGCACCACCAGCACCCCCTTGTCCGCGAGGATGGCGTCGGCCTCCGGGGTGGTGGGCCCGTTGGCCCCTTCCACCACCAACCCGGCCCGCACCTTGGCCGCGTTGGCCTCGGTGAGCACCCCTTCCATGGCGCAGGGTGCCAACAGGTCCACCTTTAGTTCCAACAGCTCCTCGTTGCTGATGTCCTCGGCGGCCACCTCGCGGCCCAGCAGGCAGGAGTACTGGTTCTTGCAGGCCAGGGCCTTGGCGCTGCTCACCCCCTGGGGATTGTAGACCCCGCCGCCAGAGTCGCTCATGGCCACCACCTTGGCTCCGGCCCTCTCGAAATAGCGGGCCGCCACCCCGCCCACGTTGCCCGAGCCCTGGATGGCCACGGTCATGTTCTCCAGCTCCCGGCCCAGATGGCGGGCCGCCCGCGCCGCGGCGATGACCACCCCGCGGCCGGTGGCCTCGAAACGCCCCAAGCTGCCCCCCAGCTCCAGGGGCTTGCCGGTTACCACCCCCGGCGTGGTCTGGCCCTTGATCATGGAGTAGGTGTCCATGATCCAGGCCATCTCCTGGGGCCCGGTGTACACGTCCGGGGCCGGGATGTCGCGCTCCGGGCCGATGATGGAGGCGATGCTCCAGGTGAAGCGCCGGGTGAGCCGCTCCACCTCGCCGCGGGACATCTTTTTGGGGTTGCATTGCACCGAGCCCTTGGCCCCGCCAAAGGGGATGTTGACCACGGCGGCCTTCCAGGTCATCCACATGGCCAGGGCGCGCACCTCGCCCAGGTCGGTATCCGGGTGGTAGCGCAGGCCTCCCTTGAAGGGGCCGCGCACGTCGTTGTGCTGCACCCGATAGCCGGTGAACATTTTCAGGGTCCCATCGTCCATCTTCACCGGGAAGTTAACGGTGACCTCCCGTTCGGTCAGGCGCAGGCGCTCCAACAAGCCGGGGTCGATGTCCAGGTGGGCGGCGGCGTCGTCCAGTTGGCGACAGGCCATGGCATAGGAATCCAGCGGTGTGCTTTGCGACGGGCTCATGATGCTCTCCCTGAAAGGCAAGGTTGATCCTCGTTATACGAGTTTGATTTTAGCAGATGCGGGCCGGGAGCATTGCTACCCATGATTATCTGCTCTAAGGTGATGGAGGGGGCCATATTTTGACCGGGAGAGGCGATGCGGGCCGTGAATCTAAAGCCCAAGCGGCAGAACTGGGCCGCCCTGGGGGCCATGGCGGCCCTGGCCGCCCTGCTGTTCGCCTGGGCTTTCGGCTGGTCCGGCGGCAACTTCTGGCTCAAGATCACGGCCACGGCCCTGATCCTCACCATCGCCTCCCTGTTCCTGCGGCCCCCGGCGCCCGGCGGCCTAGCCTTCCGGCCGCGAGATGCGGCCTGGGGCCTCATCTCGGCCGCGGTCCTGTGGCTCATCTTCTGGCTGGCCAAGCTGGCCGTCGCTTGGCTGTTCCCCGCCCTGGCCGCCCAGGTGGGGGCCATCTACGCCAAGGCCCAGGGCACCCCCTCCTGGCTCATCGCCCTGCTGCTGTTTTTCATCATCGGGCCCTGCGAGGAACTGTTCTGGCGGCGCTACCTGCAGGGCGGGCTCATGGAGCGCCTGGGGCCGCTCAAGGGCTGGCTGGCCGCCACCGGGCTCTACACCCTGGTGCACCTGCCCTCGCTCAACCTGATGCTCATGGGCGCGGCCGCCGTGGCCGGGGGGTTCTGGGGCCTGCTCTATTGGCGCCTGGGGCGCATCCCGCCGGTGATCGTCTCCCACGCCGTGTGGACTACCACCGCCTTTGTCCTCTTGCCCATCCCCTAGCCTGCGGCTTCGCCAGGAAGCGCCATGCTGCGCCCACGGCATCGCTTAGACCTCGGCGTATTGGCAATACGCCTGCGGTCTGCGCTCGCCCGGCGTGCCTCCGGTGGCAAAGCGGGTCGGGCAGGCTGCTGCCTCCACCAAAGGTTGTGGCTCCCGTTGACACGCTTTGGCAGCCCAAGCCTTGGGACGCCTGGCCTGACCCTCCCTGGCTGTGCCGGTTAAGGGCGCGAGTCGCGCTTGGTTGATGCGGGCTAGCCCAGCAGGTCGTGGCCGTAGGAGTTGTCGATGACGCAGCGCCAGTCGCCCGCCGCGTCCTTTTTAAAGACATAGGTGGCTTTGCGCTGGGCGGGGGGATGGCCCGGGGCGCGAACCAGGGTCTTGGCCAGCGCCAGGGCGGTGTCGCCCGTGGCCAGGACCTCCAGGCCCGCCTGCCTCACCTCCAGGCCGTGGCCGAAGTATTGGGCTATGGCCTCGAAGGCCTGGCGGATCCGCTCTTTGCCCACGGCGTTCCTGCCCGGTTGGACCACCAAAACGGCGTCTTCGGCATAAAACTCCATCAGGGAATCGAAGTCTTCCCGGTTGATGGCCGCGTCCGCCTGGGCGATGAGCTTTTCCACCGGGTGAGGGGACATGGGCCTGACTCCCAAACCTTATTTGGCGCAGGGCTGGAAAACGGTGGGTTCGGCGTCTAGTCGATGCCGGGGAGGGTGATGGTGCCGCAGTTGCCCGCGTTGGCGCAGGAGCGGTTCTCCACGGTGGGGCCGCTGGCGGAAGGGGCGTTCTTGGAACCGTGCACCACCGAGGCGCAGGTGCTCATAACCCGGCTGATCTCCCCGCCGCCGCAAGAGGGGCATTTGATCTCCACCAGCTCACCGGAGGTCATGGCCAAGTGCTCGAAAACGCTCTGGCAGGATTCGCAACGAAACTCGTAAATGGGCATGCTCCACCTCTCCGGGGCCGGGATTCATCATGGGAACCACTAGTCTATACCGCCCGCCCGGGCCTGGCAAGGCGTGGCGGCCATGCTAAGATGGAGCCGTAACCCCCGCAAGGAGAAGCGCCGCATGTCCTGGAGCCTGGCCACCTTCAACGTCAACGGAATCAGGGCCCGTTTGCCCCTGCTGTTGGACTGGCTTAAAAAAGCCTCGCCCGAGGTGGCCTGTCTGCAAGAGACCAAGGTGACCGACGAGGACTTCCCAACCGCCGCCCTGGAAGAGTTGGGTTATCACGTTTACTTCCACGGCCAGAAGTCCTTCAACGGGGTGGCCATCCTGAGCAAGCAGGAGGCGTCCGAGGTGGTCTCAGGGCTGGAGCCCGGCGACGGGGGGCAGGCCCGGGTGCTGGCCGTTCGCCTGGCCACCGGCTGGGTGGTGAACCTCTACGTGCCCCAGGGGCGCGAGGTGGGCCACGAGGCCTGGCACTACAAGCTGGAGTTTCTGAAGCAGGTGGCGGCCATGCTGCCCCGGCGCTTTGATCCCCAGGAGCCGTTGGTGGTCACCGGCGACATGAACGTGGCCCCCACCGACCTGGACGTGTACGACCCCAAGCGCATGGCCGGCAAGGTAAGCTGCCACCCCGACGAGCGGGCCGCCTTGCAAAGCATCGAGGACTGGGGCCTCGCCGACCTGTTCCGCCAACACCACCCCGAGGACAAGCAGTTCACCTTCTGGGACTACCGCCTGCCCCAGTCCTTCAAGCGCGACCTGGGCTGGCGCATCGACCTGATCCTGGCCACCAAGCCCCTGAGCGCCGCCTGCACCGAGTGTTTGGTGGACACCGAGCCCCGGGGGCTGCCCAAGCCCAGCGACCACACCCCGGTGGTGGCCAGCTTCAAGTAGGGCGGTGCCGCCGCGAGCCTTGCCCTTTTCCCATCGGCGATGCTATGGTTTAGAGGTCTCACACCCCAAAGCGCCCAGGGAGGATGCGGCCATGAACTGGCAATTTTATTTGATCGTGGGGGGCTCCATCGCCTTGGCCCTGTTCATCACCTGGCTGGGCCGTTGCCAAGATAAAAAGGACGAGGCCGCTTCCTCCAAGGGATAGCCGTCGCGCTTTACCTCCCAACAATCTCGCCGCCGGCCGCCAGGGCCGAGCGCCGCGCTCAGGCTATCAGGTCTTCCTGCCAGGTGTAGTCGAACTGACAGAGTTCGTCGCCCTGGCCGATGAAGGTGGGGCGCTCCAGGTGCAGCTTGGGCGAATAACCCCGGGCAAAGGCGAAGTCACGGCAGCAGGAGAGCACCGGCAACAGCTCCGGGGCCAGGCCCATCTTTTCATACAGCTTCAGATAGCCGCAGCCGGTCACCGTCAGGCTCATGCGGTCCCGCCCCAGTTCGTAGCCTTCGGTCTCCAGGGAGCCGGGCACGGCCATGAGCCGGTCCCAGATGGTGGCGAAATGCTCCAGGCTGGGCCCGGTCTTGGACTCGGCGGCAAAGGCCTTGCCCGCCTCCTCGGCGGTGTGCTCCACCATCTGGGTCATGGCCGCCAGGGCCTCTTCCTGACCCAGGCGCTTTTTGAGCACCTCGTATACCTGGGCCAACACCGTGGCCTCGATCTCCCGGCGCACCAACAGGGGAACCTGGTTGACGTTCATGCCTTTACTCCCGGCAAGGGTGTGATGTAGGGGCTTGGTCCAGCTTGCCCCATCGAGCGCGCGGGGCGCAACGGGCAAAAAATCGCCGCCCGGCCGGGGCCGGGCGGCGATGCGTCAGACAAGGGTTATGGCCGGCGGAGCAGGCCCGCCTTGGCTCAGGAAACCTTGAACACCACCGAAGCGGCGGTGTCGCCGGCGGCGCAGCCCGCGAACAGGCCGTAGCCGCCGCCCTTCATGACCAGCTCTTCGATAAGTTCCACCATGCAGCGGGAGCCGGTGGGGCCCTGGGGGTGGCCGAAGATCATGGAGGAGCCGTAGTTGTTGAATATCTCGTCGGGGATGTTCATCAGGCGGCCCATGACGATGTCGTTGATGGTGAAGGGGTTGTGGGTCTTCACCGCGGCCAGGTCCTTGACCTCCAGCCCGGCGTTTTTCAGAGCCATCTGGGCCGAGGGGGTCACCGCCGCGGCCATGCGGGCCTTGGCCGCCCGGGCGTAGCCGTAGGAGAGAATCTGGATGGTCACGCTCTTGTCGGCGCTTAGCTCCTGGGCCTTTTCCTGGGTGGTGACGATGAGCCCGGCGTTGCCGTCGGCCGGGTGGGTCTGGGCCCCGAAGGTCAGGGCGCCGTCGGGCAGGATGGGCTTCAGGGAGGCCAGCCCCTCGGCGGTGGTGGGCATGATGCCCTCGTCGGCCTCCACGGTGATGGTCTTCTTTTTGCTGACCTTCACGTCCACCGGGATCATGTAGCCCTTTTGGAAGGCCCGGTCGTCGGCCAAGGCCATCTCGTACTGCTCATAGCGCCTGAGCGCCATGGCGTCGGACTCTTCCTTGCTTACCCCGCCGTTGTCCTGGCCCACCAGCTCGGCGGTCATGAACATGGCCTTGCCGCCGTAGGGGTCCTTGTTGAAGTTGTCCATCATCCAGTTTTCGCTGATCACCTCGGCGCCGGGGCCCTTGGGGTTGGGCCACACGGTGTGGGGGCCGTTGGAGCAGCGGTCGGTGGTGGCCACCAGGTTGCACTCGTAGGCGCCGCACTCCAGGCCGGCGGCCGCGGTGTAGAGCGCGGTGGCGCTGGTGGCGCAGGCCTGGCTCACGGTGGAGCCGGAGATGCGGTCGTTGCCCATGAGGGCGCAGTACCAGGGGTTGGCATAGAACCAGGAAGGCATGCCGATGGTCATGCCGAAGGTGCAACCGTCGAACACGGCCGGGTCGATGCCTCTGAGCTCCAGGAACTTCTTGGTGGTGTCTGCCGCAAGCTTGATGGGATGCTCGTTTTGGAACGATCCCTGCCAACGGGAAAAGGGCGAGGACCAGTATCCTTTGTAGGGAACGAAGGCTTTGCTAAACATGGTCTGCTCCGTATCGGTTAAACGGTGGTAGCCACAATGGCAGCCCGTGATTTACTGGTGTTGCTTCCTGGATGTTGCGTCCTATTTGTCCGACCAGTGTCCGTAGCGGTCCCTTAGCACCCGGTGCAATATCTTGCCGGTGCCGGTGCGGGGCATCTCCTCTTCGGCCACGAAATAGATGTTCTTGGGGCGCTTGAAGCCGGCGATCTTGCCCTTGGTGAACTCCGAGAGCTCCTTGGCCAGCTCTTCGCCGGGCTCGTAGCCCTGGTGGGTGATGACCACGGCGGTGACGCTCTCGCCCCACTTGTCGTCGGGCACCCCGATCACCGCCACGTCCTTGACCGCCGAGTGGCCGCCCAGGCAGTCCTCCACCTCGCTGGGGTAGACGTTCTCCCCGCCGGTGATGATCATGTTCTTCTTGCGGTCCACCAGGTAGTAGTAGCCCTCGTCGTCCATGTAGGCCATGTCGCCGGCGCTGAAGAAGTCGCCCACGAAGGCGTCCTTGGTCACCTCGGGCAGCTTCCAGTATTCGCTGAACATGGCCGGGCCCCGGGAGTAGAGCTCGCCCACCTCGCCCACGGGCACCTCTTTTTTGTCCTCGTCCAACAGTTTGATGACATCGGTGCCGGGGATCTCGCGGCCGATGGAGCCCAGCTTGTCGAATTGCTCCGAGGGCAGCAGCAGGGTGACCAGGCCGGCCTCGGTGGAGCCGTAGGCCTCGTAGAGCTGGCTGTTGACGAAGTAGTCCATGATGGACAGCTTGAGATCGCGCCGGGCCGGGGCCGAGGAGATCAAAAGCTTTTTCACGCAATCCACGTTGTATTTGGCCTTAACCTCCTCAGGCAGGGCCAGCATCATGATGTAGTGGGTGGGCACCAGGGAGGTGAAGGTGATGCCGAACTCGCTCAGGGTCTTGATCATGTGCTCGGGGTCGAAGGACACCGAGTTGTACACCAGCGCCGTGGCCCCCAGGCAGGTGAACACGAAGGAGTAGAACACGCTGTTGATGTGGCACATGGGCATGACCAACAGGCCGCGGTCGTCGCGGTCGTAGCCCATGGCCGCGATGTTGGTCCAATACTTGCCCGCCAGCGACTCGTGGGTGCGCACCACGCCCTTGGGGCGGCCGGTGGTGCCGGAGGTGTACATGATGATCCAGGTGTCCTCGTCGTAGACCTTGGTGGCCGGCTCCTCGGGCGAACCGGCGGCCATCAGCTCCTCCAGGTGGGTGTAGCCCGCCGGGGCGTCGCCCTCGCCCATGTAGATGTAGCCCTTGTCCTTGATGGTCTCGAAATCTGGCTTGGCGTCGGTCACGTCGGCGGCGAAGGGCTTCTCCACGATGATGGCGCTGACTTCGGCGTTGTTGAGGATGTAGGTGTATTCGACAGGGGTCAGGCGGAACATGATGGGCACGGCCACGAAGCCGCCCTTGGCGCAGGCCCCGTAGAACTCCATCCACTCCAGGCAGTTGTAGGCCAACATGGCGATGCGGTCGCCTTTTTTGAGCCCCAGGTCGCCCAGGGCGTTGGCCAGGCGGCAGCAGCGCTCGTTGTACTCCTTGAAGGTCAAGGATCGGTTCAGATCCGCCACCCCCTCCTTGTCCGGAAACTTGATGGCGTTTACCCGAAGAATATCGGCCACGGTGAGCCAGCGGTTCATAACTACATCCTCTCCCGTTAGGGTTAAACCCCTTTTGGCCGGGGGGTCCCCTCAAACCGCCCCGGCCGTGGGGCCTTGGCTACTCGCGCGCCAGTTGCCGGGCTCTGAAGTCCCGGGCCAGGATGGCCGCCCCCCAGGCGCCGTTGAGCTGGGGGCGGGGAGGCAGGAGCACTTGGCGTCCCAACTCCTCGCTCAGCATCTGGGCCAGATAGGGGTTGTGCGCGGCCACTCCGCCGGTCATGACTACCGTGCCTTCGAGGATGTCCATTTCCATGACCCGCTTGACCACCGAGCGGAACAGGCCCTTGACCAGGGCCTCGACCTTGACGCCGTCGCGTATCTTGGACAGCACTTCGGTGGCGGTGAATACGGTGCAATAAGCGCCCAGGGTGGCCTCTTCTTGGGCGTCCCGGGCCAGTTGGTCGAGGCTCTCCAGGGGCAGATCCAGGCGCAGGGCCATTTCTTCCAGAAAGGCTCCGGTGCCCGCCGCGCACTTGCGGTTCATCTTGAAAGAGGTGCGCATACCCTTGGCGTTGAGCTTGATGATCTTGTTGTCTTGGCCTCCTATGTCCACCACGGTGAGCGCCTGGGGAAAATGATGATAGGCCCCGGCGGCGTGGCAAGCTATCTCGGTACGGGTCTCCTGGGCCATGGTGGCGTTCTTGCGGCCATAGCCGCAGGAGAAAATCCCGACGATGTCTTTCTGGTCCACCCCGGCCTGCTTGGCGGCCTCTTCCAAGGCCAGGTTGGCGCTGGCGGTGAAATCCACCCCCGAGCGCCGCACCGCGCTGCCCAAGAGGGCGCCGGAGTCGTCTATCAACGCCGCCTTGGTGGCGGTGGAGCCGATGTCTATGCCGCCGAAGACCATCAGGCGGCCATTTCCTCGATCTGCTCCACAAAGGCCTCGATATTGGTCTTGGCCTGCTCGTCGCTGAAGCAGCGCAGGTCGTTGAGGTCGCCGTTGATGACCAACGAGGGCACCCCGTGCACCTCGGCGAAGCGCTGGGGCAGGCCGTAGCGGCTGTTGGAGTTGTTGGGGCAGGTCTTGGCGTCGTGGAAGATGATGCCCTGGCAGCCGTAGCGCTCTACGTGCTCGAGCATGTAGGCCTCCTTGTAGGCCTCGTCGCGCACGATGAACAGTTCGGTGTAGGCCCGGGCCATGGACTCAAAGGGATCGGCCGCGTCAAAAGCGCCGAAGATCCAGGAGTTGCAGTAGGTGGAGCAGACGATGGCCGCCTTGAGCTCGTTCATCAGCTCGGCCAGCATGCGCAACCGGCCCCAAACGGGCATGCCGTCCCAATACAGGCGCAGGCGCTCGCCGGGCACGGCGGAGTAGCCCGCCTTTTCGCGCTCCACCAGCTCGGCCAACAGGGTGTTGTAATACTCGATGGCCTCGGGACGGCCCCTGAGCACCACCGCCGGAGCCATGTGGATGGTGTGGTCGAAGAAGTTCATCTGGGCGGGCACCCGGGCGCCGTATTCCAATACCGCGCGCCACTGCTCGGTGCACTGCTTGGATAGGCCCACCACCTCGCGCAGGCGGTCGATGTCGAACTTGTTGCCGCTGACCTTTTCCAGGGTGGGGATGAGATCCTTGATCTGCTGGGCCACGTCGGCCACCATGTACTCGCGCACTTCGCCCACGCCCCGGTGGGTGCGCACCCCGATGGCCGGCACGTTGAAGTGGCGGCCGTACCACTCGAACCAGTCCTGCACGTCGCGGCACTGGTTGGTGTTGAACACCAACACGTCGGGCTTGGGCACGCCCTTGATGCCGTAGGCCTTGGTCAGGGGGGTGATGCCCTTGAGGAAGGCGCCGACGTCGGCGGTGAGGTAGGAACAGATGTCCGGGCTGTAGCCGATGGCGTTGGCCACGGGTATGGTATCGGTGGCGATGCGCGAGGCGCCCAAAAGGGCCCCGTGGTTCTCGGGGTAGTAGACCTCGAAACCCATGGCGATGAGCAGTTCGGCAGGACCCACGCTGGTGCACCAGGCCACCTTGGGGCTGCCCTCGGCCGCGGCGCGGTCCAGGGCCAGGAAGTGGTCGGCCATCAGCTTTTTCATCATCTTGGTTGCTTGAATCGGCGGTGTTTTTTCAGACATGACATCGTCTCCGGCCTATGCGACACTTTGCCGCCGTGCAAGGCCGGAAACACGGCAAAGCGGGCCAAAAATGGTAGACACATGGTTACAAGTTAGCTACAATCTAGCTAACTTGCACTATAGGCAGGCCCGTCAGGCTTGTCAAGCGCTAATTTCCGGAGCTTAATCCGGCGCTTAGGGCCTTTTGCCCCCCCCTTGCGGGGGCGGTTTTTCGGGCCGGCAGATAAAGCTCTTATAACAGTTGAGGAAGCTTTGACCAACGCCCAATTGGACACGCCGGTGCTGATCCTGGGAGGCGGTGTTGCCGGGTTGGCCGCGGCGGTGGACCTGGGCCGCCGGGGGGTGGCCGCCACCTTGATCGAGCGGGAACCCCGCCTGGGAGGCAGGGCCTCCGGGTTTTGCTGCAAGGCCACAGAGGCCTGCGCCCGTTGCGGGGCCTGCCGCCTGGGCGAGCTGCTGGCCCAGGCGGCCAAGTTGCCCCAGCTGAGTATCTACACCGCCGCCTTGGCCGTGGCGACCCAGCCCCGGGGCGAGGGATGGCTGGTGGAGCTGGCCCCCCAGCCCGGCGGCGAGGCCGGGCCCGGTCCGGGCCGCCCCCTTGAGGAGCGGACCACGGTGGCCGCCCAGGCGGTGATCCTGGCGGTGGGGGCCGAGGCCTTCGATCCGGCGGGCAAGACCCGTTTCGGCCACGGCCGGGTGGACGGGGTGTTCAGCGCCCTGGAGCTGGAGGCCATGCTGGCCCAGGGGGCCCTGGGGCCCCAGGCCCTGGCCCCGGCCAAGGTGGCCTTCATCCAATGCGTGGGCAGCCGCGACGCCTCCCTGGGCCGTCTGTGGTGCTCCCGGGTCTGTTGCGGCTACGCCCTGCGCATGGCCCGGGTCATCCGGGGCCTGTTGCCGGAAAGCGAAATCACCTTCTTCCACATGGACGTGCAGGACTACGGCCGGGCCTGGGAGTCCGAGCTGGCCGAGCTGCGCCAAGACATGCGCTTCGTGCGGGCCATGCCCGGCGAGGTCACCGCCGGGCCTGAGGGCCCCCTGGTGAACTACGCCCTGGCCGGGGAGCCGCCGCTCAGGGAGGGTTTCGACCTGGTGGTGCTCTCGGTGGGCCTGGGCCCGCCCGCCGGGGCGACCGCCCTGGGCGAGCTGTTCGGCGCGGGCGTGGACGGCGACGGTTTCCTGGCCAGCCAGGACGGTCCGGCCGGGGTGTTCGTGGCCGGGGCGGCGGCCGGTCCCCGCTCCCTTAACGAATCCATCGTGCACGGCTCCCTGGCCGCCTCGTGGGCGGCCGGGCGGGTGGCCGCCCTGGCGGAGGCGCGCCATGGCTAAGGTAAGTCTGGTTTGGGTGGCGACGCCGGGCCTCGAAGAGTTGGACCCGGCCCAGGTGGCCCAGTCCGCCGGCATGGTCCTGGATAAAGGCGGCCTCTTGGAGGCGGCGGTGGTGACCACCAGCCGGGAGCAGGCCCCCCGCCAGGTGTTGCAACGGCTGGTGGGCTTGCCGGTGACCTGGCTGGAGCTGGCGGCCGAGGTGGGCGGCGGGCCCCAGCCCCATCGCCTGGCCCGGGCGGCGGCGGCGGTTTCCCGCGCCGCCGGGCGGGCGGCCAAGGCCACCCTGCCCCCGGTGTACGCCCCCCAGCCCGCCCAGAGCGTGCTGGTGGCCGGCGCGGGCCTGAGCGCGGTGGCCGCGGCCTGGGAGGCGGCGGCCCTGGGCCATCCGGTCACCCTGGCCACCCCCTGGGAGGCGGCCCACCAGGCCGGGGAAGACGACGACCCCGAGGCGGTGAGCCTCTTGGCCGCCCAGCTCCCGGCCCAGGTTGAGACCCTGCCCGGTTGCGAGCTGACCCGCCTCACCGGCGGGGCGGGCGGTTTCCAGGCCTGGCTTTCGGCCGCGGGCGAGACGCCCCAAACCTTTGGCGCGGTGTTTTTGGCCCCGCCCGGCGAGCTCACGGTGGGCTGCGAGGTGGCCGGCCTGGACCCGGAGCTGTGCCGCCCGGTGAGCGAGCTGAACCCCGAGGAGTACGAGGGGCCAACGGACGGCTGGCTGCACGTGGCCGTCATGGCCGGCACGGCCCAAGCGGTGCCTTCCTACAGTTTCAGCGCCGCCCTGGAGGCGGCCCTGGCCCTGGCCCGGCGGCCCCGGGTGCAGGTGACCCTGTTGTTCAGCGAGGCCCGGGTGGCGACGCCCGGCGGAGAGCGGCTCTTCCGCGACTGCCGCGAGGCCGGGGTGCTCCTGGCCCGGGTGGCGCCCGGCGGGCTCACGGTGCGCGAGAGCGGCCGTGAGCTGGCCTGGCTCGATCCCCTGTTGGGCGAGGAGCTGGCGCTGGCCCCGGCGGCGATGATTTTGGCTCAACAGGCCACGGCCCCGCGTCCCGCCTGGCTGGACAACGAGCTGATCGTCAAGCCCTGGGAGGAACTGGTGCCCGAGAACCCCCGTCTGGCCGGGGGGCGCACCAGCCGCACCGGGTTCTACCTAACCGGCGCCCTGCGGGGCACCGCGCCCGGCCCCGAGCGCCGGGACGAGGCCGCCTCGGCCGCCGCCGCCATGCAGGAGGTGCTGGGCGGCAGGGTGGTGCCCATGCCCGCGGTGCGCGACGCCTACTGCGCCAGTTGCCTCACCTGCGTGCGCACCTGTCCCCACGGCGTGCCGCGCTACGTGGAAGACCATATCCGCTGCGCCCCGGCCGCCTGCGTGGCCTGCGGGGCCTGCGCGGCCGAGTGCCCGGCCGAGGCCATCGCCCCGCCGAGCTGGGGCAACCCGGAGATGTTCTCCGGCCTGGAGTGGGGCCTCGGGCTGGCGCCGGAGCCCAAGATGGTGCTCTTCGCCTGCTCCGCCTCGGGCATGCCCGCCGTGGGTTCCCTGTCGGCCGAGGGACACCAGTGGCCCGCCGGGCTGCTGATATACCCCCTGGTCTGCGCCGCCCGCATGAGCCAGGTGTTGTTGCTCAAGGCCCTGGAACTGGGGGCCAAGCGGGTGTTGGTGGCCGGCTGCCATCCGGGCAACTGCCGCTCGGTGAGCGGCAACCACAAGGCCATGGCCAAGATCGCCGCCCTGCAAGGCGACCTGGCCGCGCTGGGCCTGCCCACCGACGCGGTGCGTTTCCTGCCCCTGGCCGCCAACCAGACCAGGGAGCTGGCCCAAGAGGTGGCCCGGATGGCCAAGGAGGCCCAGGAATGAGCGTGCGCCTCAACGATTGCGATCCCGGCTTCAAGCACGAGGTGGCCGCCGAGCCCGGCAGCGAGGGCATCCGCGCCTGTTTCGCCTGCGCCGCCTGCAGCGCCCGCTGCCCGGTGGGGGCCAACCGGCCGGACTACGACCCCCGCCGCCTCATCCGCCTGACCCTGTTGGGCCGGCGCGAGGAGGTCCTGGCCTCGCCGCTCATCTGGCTGTGCTCCTCCTGCTATTCCTGCGGCGAGGTCTGCCCCCAGCAGGTGCGCTTCACCGAGGTGCTCACGGCCATCAAGAACATCGCCGCCCGGGAGGGGCACGCCCCGCCCTCGGCCAAGGTGACCGCCGAGCTGTTGGCCAAGCAGGGACGCCTGCTGGAGATCACCGAGTTCGAAAACCAAAAACGCGCCGACCTGGGGCTGCCCCCGGTGGAACAGCGCCCCGGCGACTTCCAGGCCATCCTGGGGATAGAGCCAGACCAGGGCGAGGCCGGAGAGGAGCCGCGATGAAGGCGCTGTTGTTCTTGGGCTGCACCGTGCCGGTGCGCAATCTCAACTACGAGGTGAGCGCCCGCAAGGTGTGCGAGGCCCTGGGGGTGGAGCTGGTGGACGACGCGGCCCTGGCCTGTTGCGGCTACCCCCTCAAGGGCACCGACCAGGCCCACGCCCTGACCATCGCCGCCCGGGCCCTGGCCCAGGCCAGGGGCCACGATTTGCCCCTGGTGGCCCTGTGCTCGGCCTGCGCGGGCACCCTGGCCGAGGCCGAGCATCGTCTAAGCCACAACCCAGAGGAAGTGGCGCGGGTCAACGCCGAGCTGGCTCCCCTGGGCCTGGAGTACGCCCCCGGAGTGCGGGTGACCCACCTGGTGCGCTATCTGCTGGAGGAGGTGGGCCTGGAGGCCATCAAGGCCAAGATGACCCGTGACCTGAGCGAGTTCACCTTCGCCCCCCACTACGGCTGCCACTACCTGAAGCCCTCGGAGACCATCGGCGGCCTGGACGACCCCGAGGCCCCCACCAGCATGGGGGCGCTCATCGAGGCCACCGGGGCCAAGGTGGACAATTACCCCCGGCTCAAGGACTGCTGCGGGGGCGGGGTGTTGGGGGCCGACGAGGAGCTGGCCGGGGCGCTGGCCGGGGCCAAGCTGGCCGAGCTCGACGCCCGCCAGGTGACCGCCATGGCCCTGGTGTGCCCCTTTTGCAACGTGATGTACGAGGGCCAGCAAAAAGCCATCGCCAAGCGCATGGACACCAAGTTCAAGGTGCCGGTGGTCTACCTTACCCAAATTCTGGGCCTGGGCCTGGGAATGACGCCCGATGAGCTGGGTTTCAAGCTCAACCGTTCCAAGCCCAAGGAGCTGTTGGCCGCCTTTAAGGAGTAGGAGGGTGGCGGCGGCGGGGGCGATGCTATAAGAAAAAGCTTTGGCCGGGTTGTCGGCGTTCGGATTGTATTAAGACGCCCCCACGGGGGCTGGCCAGGAGGAAGGCGTCCATGGAAGTAGGCGGCTATAATTTTCCCGACGATCTCTACTATGACCAGAACCATTACTGGGCCAAGGTGGAGGGCGGCGTGGTGATAATGGGCACCACCGACCTCACCCAAAAACTGGCCGGCGAGATCACCTTCGTGGACGTGCCCGAGGAGGGCGACGAGGTGACCCAGGGCAAGCCCTTCGGCTCCATCGAGAGCGGCAAATGGGTGGGCCGGGTCTACGCCGTGGTCTCCGGCGAGGTGGCCGAGGGCAACGAGGAGTTGGAGGACGAGCCCGAGCTGATCAACTCCGACTGCTACGGCGATGGCTGGATCTGCAAGATCACCCCCGGCGATCTTGCCGGCGACCTGTCCAAGCTGATGCAGGGCGAGGCCTACAAGGAGTGGGTGGCCGCCGAGATCGCAAAGATGGAAAAGGACCAGGCCTAGGCGTGCTGGCCGTGCGTCAACATCGATATTTGTGCGCAGCCGTGGGGAGCCGGGGCCTTTGGCCCCGCACCTATGGCCTGCGATAGGATCGCTTGAGGCGGGGAGGGGACCCACACCCTCCCCGCCCGCTGTTTAGCGCCGGTCCCGTCTGTTGAACGGGCCGGAGGCTTGTCGACCGGTAATTTAGGATTCACGCGGCCCCCGCCGGACAAGCGCCGGCGCATCAGGGGCGGGGTTGCCCCGCAGGCCCCGGCCCCGCCGGGCCGCCGCGAAACTGGGCCCGAAGGCCCAGCCCCAGCCACGTCGAGACCCGAGCATTGCCCGCCGTTTCGGAGAGGAGGCCGAAGCGGCAAGGCGCGCCGGGACAGGAGGAGTCATGGAGATCAACCAGAAGCTTGTGGAGATCGTGGGGGAGGAGAACGTAGTCACCAACCCGGCCGACTGCCAGGCCTACAGCCGGGACATGTCGGTGCACATGGCCCCGCCCCAGGTGATGGTATTCGCCGAGACCACCGAGCAGGTGAGCGCCATCCTGGCCGCCTGTAACGAGGCCGGGGTGCCGGTGATCGCCCGGGGCGGCGGCACCAGCGTGACCGGCGCGGCCCTGGCCCCCAAGGGCGGGGTGCTCTTGAACCTCATCCGCATGAACAAGATCCTGGAGATCAACCTGCCCGACCACTACGCCAGGGTGCAGTGCGGCGTGGTCTGCGGGGCGCTTAACGCGGCGGTGGCCGAAAAGGGCTTCTTCTTCCCGCCCGATCCGGGCAGCGCGGGCATCGCCACCATCGGCGGCATGATCAACACCAACGCCAGCGGCATCCGGGCGGTGAAGTACGGCACCACCAAGGATTACGTCATGGCGCTCAAGGTGGTGCTGGCCGACGGGCGCGTTCTGGACACCGGGTCCAAGGCGCCCAAGACTTCCAGCGGCTACAACCTGTCCCAGCTCTTCTGCGCCTCGGAGGGCACCCTGGGGGTGATCACCGAGGCTACCATGAAGATCCTGCCCGCTCCGGCCTACGCCATCAGCGCCCGCCTGGAGTTCCCGGACATCCAGACCGCCGGCGACGCGGTGACCGAGATGCTCACCTCCGGGGTGCCCATCGCCACCTGCGAGATTTTGGACAACGTGTCCATCGCGGTGTTGGCCAAGGCCATCGACCTCAAGGTGGCCGAGGGCGTGGGCTGCATGATCATGCTGGAGTTGGACGGCCACCGCGCGGCGGTGGAGGACTACGTCAAGCAGGTAGACGACATCGCGGGCAAGCACAGCCTGATCGGCGCCAAGTGGACCGACGACCCGGTGGAAAAGGCCCCCCTGTGGGAGGCCCGCCACCGCCTGGTGCCGGCCATGAGCCGCCTCAAGCCCGGCTATCGCCTGGTGCCTTTGATGGAAGACTTCGGGGTGCCCATGACCAAGATCCCCGAGACCATCCGCCAGATCCAGGCCATCGGTGAAAAGCACGGCTTCCCCATCGCCACCTTCGGCCACATCGGCGACGGCAACCTGCACGCCACCTTCATCATGGACGTGAAAAAGTCCGACGAGTGGGAGGCGGTCAAGAAGATCGTCTTGGAGTTCGTGGAGCTCACCGCGGCCATGGAAGGCACCATGAGCGCCGAGCACGGCCTGGGCATGGCCAAAGCCCCGGTGATCGTCAAGGAGCTGGGGGCCACCGGCCTGGAGGTGATGCAGACCATCAAGGACGCCATGGACCCCAAGGGGGTGCTCAACCCCGGCAAGCTGGGCCTGAGGGGCTCCATCGAGGATGTCTACGACACCAGCGGCTTCGAACCCCTGCGCCTGCAAACGGGCGAGGTCAACACCTTCGGCGAGGTGGACAACGAGATCGTGGCCTGCATCCAGTGCGGCTTCTGCCGCCTGGGCTGCCCCACCTACGCCCAGACCGACCTGGAGTCCATGAACGCCAAGGGGCGCATCACCCTGGCCTTCAGCCTGCTGGCCGGGCACATGCAGCCCTCGGTGGAGATGGCAGACCGTTTGTACAAGTGCATGCTCTGCCTGAACTGCAAATACACCTGCCCGGCCCAGATCAACCTGGCCGCCGTGGTGCAGGCCGCCCGCAAGCGCCTGGTGGAAACCGGCTACCTGCCCGAGATATTCGTCAAGCTCATGAGCGACATGGTGGAGGCGGGCAACCCCTTCAGCATGCCCCGCGACACCCGCACCGACTCCTACCCCGTGGGCTATGAGCCCAAGCCGGGCGCCGACACCCTGCTGCACCTGGGCTGCGTGGCCTCTTACCAGGACGTGAAGATCATCCCCGCGGTGATGAAGATCCTGGACGCGGCGGGTATAGAGTTCACTACCCTGGGCAAGGAAGAAAACTGCTGCGGCTACCTGGCCTATTTGGTGGGGGACATGGAAACCTTCCACACCGTGGCCGCGGCCAATGACAAGATTTTCAAGGAGCAGGGGGTGAACACCCTGCTCACCACCTGCGCGGGCTGCTACAAGACCTTCGAGGACGTCTATCCCCACCAGGGCCACGGCGACGGCTACAAGCCCGAGCACGTGGTGTTCCTGCTGGAAAGGCTCATCAACGAGGGCAAGCTGAGCTTCGAGCCCGACGGCAAGCCCATGAAGGCCATCTACCACGACCCCTGCGACCTGGGCCGCCACCTGGGGGTGTACGAACCGCCCCGCGAGGTGATCAAGGCCCTGCCGGGGGTGGAGCTCTTGGAGTTCCCCCAGAACCGCACCCTGGCCAAGTGCTGCGGCGGCGGCGGCGGGGTCAAGGCCTTTGCCAACGAGTTGGGCGGCGACATCGCCTTCGAGCGCATCAAGGTGGCCATCGCCCAGGGAGCGGACACCGTGGTCAGCGCCTGTCCCTCCTGCAAGAACTCCCTGAACCAGGCTGCGGCCCGGGCCCGCAAGGAAAAGCTGGGCAAGATAAAGGTGATGGACATCACCGAGCTGGTGGCTTCGCGCCTGGCCAAATAGACCCTAGACCTAGCCCTTGCCTGGGGCCGCCTCGCGTTTGGCGCGGGGCGGCCTCTTTTTAACTTCAGCCTGGATACGGACCTTGCCCCCGGCTTCGCCAGGCGGCGCCATGCTGCGTTGCGGGCGTCGCTCGACTCCCCAGGCATATGGAGCGAGAATCGTCGGCGATACGGTAACCTGCCCCGGCCTTTCGGTATCATTGCTCCAGGTTTCTTCGGCCCCGAGAAACCAACCCTCTGAATTACATAGCGTTTGTAAGTAAAAGCCGCTAGGCGACGCTTTTGCATGTTCCTGGCTGCCCACAGGAAGGGCAGGGGGAACACCGTTGAGTCGAATGATGGCGGCATGCTTGCTTTTGGGGCTGGAATTGGCCATGGGGTGCCTTGGTAGGGCGGTTAACCGGCCGCCCGGCCAGGGGACCTTTTTGGCCCCCGCCCCCGGTCCGCTTGCTGTTTGGGATTGGGTCTGGTTGTGGGTCTTGGCCGCGGGGGTGGCCCTGGGGCTGGCGCTGGCCGTGGGCCTGCGCCGGCGGCGGGTTCGGCGGGCCCGCCAGGCCGGGGCGGGCGGCCTCAGCCTGCGCGGCCTGGAGTCCCTGCAAGGGGCCCTGGCCCTGGTGGAGCAGGTGTTCACCGGCTGCCAGCAACGCATGAAGGTGGTGGATTTCGACGCCTGGGTGGCCAGGCGCCGCAAAAAGCGGGCGCAGCGGCAGGGGCCGCCGGAAGCCCAAGACTGAAAATGCCGCCCGCTACTTCTTGTCCTTGGGCAACTCCCCCCGGCTGAGCGAGGCGAAGATGCCGGCCACGCACAACAGGCAGCAGATGAGGAAGGTGACCTTTAGGCTGGTGACCAGGGCGGGATAGGCGGCCGGGGTTATCTGCACCGGTCCCACGAACATGGCCAACACCGAGGCGGCGATGCCCATGGAGACCATCTGGCCCATCAGGCGCATGGCGGCCACGGTGCCCGAGGCGATGCCGTAATAGCGCGGGGCCACCGAAGACATGATGGCGTTCATGTTGGGCGAGGAGAACACCCCGAAGCCGATGCCGTTGAGCATCAGGCAGCCCACCACGTAGGCCACCGGGCTGTCGGCGCGCAGCAGGGCCAGCCCGGCCAGGCCCAGGGCGGTGAGCCCCATGCCCAGCGAGGCCACCAGGCGCGGCTGCACCCGGTCGGAGAGGCGCCCGGCCATGGGCGAGAGAATGGCCTGCATCACCGGCTGGGCCACCAGGATCAGCCCGGCCAGCGAAGCGCTGAAGCCCTTGACCTGCTGCAGATACAAGCTGAGCAAAAAGGTGACCGCGAACACCGCGGCGTAGTTGATCAGCGCGGCCAGGCTGGAAAAGGCGAAGGGTCGGTTGGTCTTGATCAGGCGCACCGGAAACACAGGGGCCGGGCTGCGGCCCTCCCACCAGCCGAAGACGAGCAAAAAGGCCAGGCCCGCCAGGGCCAGCCCTCCGCCGCCCCAGGAGGGCAGGCGGGTCAGGCCCAGGATGAGGCCCACCAGGGCCAGGGCGTAGAACAGCGAGCCCAACAGGTCGAAGTGCTCGCCCTTGGCCTCGGCCCACTCCGCGTCCAGCTTGTACACGGCCACCCACAGCGCCAGGGCGCTGGGGGGCACCACCAGGGCGAAGACGCTGCGCCAGGTGAGGTAGCTGGTCATCAGGCCGCCCAGCAGGGGGCCCAGGGACAGGCCAATGTAGATGGCCGCCACGTTGATGCCCAGGGCCCGGCCCCGCTGGCCGGGGGGGTAGGCCTCCGAGAGGATGGCCATGCCCGTGCCGAAGACCATGGAGCTGCCCACCCCCTGGGCCACCCGGGCCGCGAGCACCACCACGATGTTGGGGGCCAGGCAGGCCAGCAGCGAGGCCAGGGCGAAGCAGCTCATGCCCCAGATAAAGACCCGCTTACGCCCCAGGATGTCGCCCAGCCGCCCCGAGGGCACCACGCACACCGCGGTGGTCAGAATATAGGCGGTCTGCACCCAGGAGAGGGTCACCGCGTCCAGGGCCATGCGCCGGCCCAGGTCGGGCAGGGCCAGGTTGACCGCCGAGGCCATGACCGGGGTCACGAAGGAACTGATGACCGCCAGGGTGAGGGCGGCGCGCTGCAGGGTGGTGTCGGTCATAAATTACCCGGGCCGTTCATTTTGGGTTCAAACTCGCGACAACATAATAATTTACTACGTTCGGCCGGGCACGGCTAATCCCCGGGTAGTGTGGATCATTGGCGCCGCCCTGTGTTCTGCTGGCCCCGCCGCCCCTCCCGCCGCCTCGAGGAAAGAGGCGGCATTGCCTTGTCAGCCTACGGCGCGGATGAAAGAGGGAAAAATTTATGCTGAAACATGCCTCGGTATTTGGCCTGCTCATGGTGCTGATGCTGGCCGCCCTCCCGGCCTGGGCCGGGGATAGTGTCACCGGCTATTGGGACGGCTCTTGGACCTGCACCAGCGGAACCTGCGATAAGGCCCACGGCGGCTTTATGAGCGCCTCTTTGCAGCAGGACGATAATCACAACGTGACCGGCGATTTCGCGATGCATGACACGGTCAAGGGCATCCTGCGCTGCAAGGTGAAAAAAGCCGTGGTGGCCAGCGACTATGAATTCGCCGGCACCATAATGTGCGGCTCTTACAGCGTGGGTCTGGCCGGCAAGTTCAACGGAGACCATTTCGAGGGCCAATACGACGGCGGCTCGCTGGGCATGGGCACCTTCGTAATGAATCGCTGAGCCCGGCTCAAAGCGCGGTTGGCGCGGCGGCGTGAGCCCGTTGTCCGCATAATTCCGGGGCCTGGGCGCTTGCCGTCCGGGCCGTCTTTTTGGGGGGATCAGGCGAACAGGGCGGCCGCCGCGTCGGCCATGTTGAGCCCGGCCCGGGTGGGGATGATGCGGCCCTGGGCGATGCGTCCCCAGCCTTGCCGGTGCAGCTCGGCCAGGGCCCTGGCGTAGACCCGGCGGGGGTTGGCCCCCAAAAGCACCGCCAGGGGGGCCAGCTCCACCCCGCGCACCGTGCGCAGCCCCAGGAGGATCAGCTCCAGGGCCCGCTGCTCGGGGCTCAGTTCCTCGCGCATGGCCAGCGGTTCCTCGCCCGCCTCCACCAAGCGGCAATACTCCGAGGGGTCGGCCACCCAGGCCCAGCGCACCCCGGCCAGATGGCCGTGGGCCCCCGGCCCCAGGGACAGGTAATCACCCCCCTGCCAGGTGGCCTGGTTGTGGCGGCATTCGAGTCCCGGCCGGGCGTAGTTGCTCACCTCGTAGCGCCTGAGCCCAACGGCCTCCAGCAACCGCTCGGCCCGCTCCTCCATCTGAACGATCTCCTCGTCGCCGGGCAGGGGAGGGCGGCCGGGGCGAAAGTGGCGGCCAAAGGGGGTGCCGGGCGACAGGGTCAGTTCGTAGAGGGACAGGTGCTCCGGCTCCAGGGCCAGGGCGGCCTCCAGGTCGGCCGCGGCCAGGGCCGGGCTCTGGCCGGGCAGGCCGTAGATGAGGTCCAGGTTCAGGTTGGCGAAACCAGCCCTGCGGGCGGCGGCCACCGCCCGGCGGGTGCTCTCCGGCGAGTGGCGGCGGCCCAGGGCCTTCAGCAGGGAGGGGTCGAAGCTCTGGGCTCCCAGGGACAGGCGGTTGAAACCGGCGGCGCGCAGGGCCGTCAGCTTGAGCGGGGAGAGGGCCCCGGGGTTGGCCTCCAGGGAGATTTCCGCCGTGGGTTCCAGGCCCGGGGCCTCGCTTATTTGGGCCAACAGGGAGGCCAGGACGGCGGCGGGCAGCATGGCCGGGGTGCCGCCGCCGAAGTAGACGGTGGCCAGGCGGCGCCCCCCGGCCAGGGACGCGATGCGGCCCAAATGAACGGCGAGGCCCGCCAGAAGGCGGCGGGCCTCGCCGTGGTCGTAGGTCTTGGCGTTGAAGTCGCAATAGGGGCAGCGGGCCGGGCAAAAGGGCAGATGCAGATATAGGCCCAGCCCTGGCGGCATCAGACCTTCTTGGCGGCTTCCTCCTCCTTGAGCACCCGCCTGAGCACCTTGCCCACCATGGTCTTGGGCAGCTCGTCGCGGAACTCAACGATGGAGGGGACCTTGTAATGGGTCATGTTCTCCTTGCACCAGGCGATGATGTCATCCTCGCTCACCTGGCCCACCTTGTCCGGCTGCAGCACCACGAAGGCCTTGAGGATCTCACCCACCTTGGGATGAGGCAGGCCGATCACCGCCACCTCCAGGATGTCCGGGTGGCTGAACATGTAGTCCTCCACCTCCTTGGGGAAGACGCTGAAGCCCTTGAACTTCACCAGGTCCTTGGCCCGGTCCATGATGAAGATGTAGCCGTTATCAGCCATGTAGGCGATGTCGCCGGTGTAGAGCCAGCCGTCGCGCAGGGTGCGGGCGGTCTCGTCGGGACGGTTGAGGTAGCCCTTCATCACCTGGGGGCCCTTCACGCACAGCTCGCCCACCTGGTCCGGCCCGTAGCCCAGCTGGTTGTCGCCGGTCTCCAGGTCCATGATCTTGCAGTCGGTGTTGGGGAAGGGGATGCCGATGGAGCCCATGACCCGTTCATGGCCCTCGGGGATGACAAAGGGGTTGGCCGTGACCACCGGGGAGGACTCGCTGAGCCCGTAGCCCTCCACCACCTTGGCCCCGATCTTTTCCTCGAACTTCATCTGCACGTCGCGGGGCAGGGGGCCCGCCCCGGAGAGGCAGGCGGTAAGGGGGCTGAGGTCGTAGGCCTCCAGGCCCTTGGTGTTGTTGATCTTGTTGAACAGCACCGCCACCCCGGCCATGCACAGCTGGGTGCCCTTGCCCCACTTCTGGATCTGCTCGGCCCACTCCAGCATGGTATCGGGCGGCTTGGGGAACAGCAGCATGAAGCCGCCGGAGGCGATGGCCGAGTTCATGCAGCAGGTCATGGCGAAGACGTGGAACAGGGGCAGAACCCCCACCCAGCCCGCATCCCGGGGGAAGTTGACGCCGATCCAGGCCTTGCCGCTCAGGGCGTTGCTCACCAGGTTGTAGGAGGTGAGCATGGCCCCCTTGGGGGTGCCGGTGGTGCCGCCGGTGTACTGCAGGGCCGCGATGTCGTTTACCGGGTCGATCTCCACCGAGGGCGGGTTGGGCGCGGTGGCGAGCAGCTGCTTGTAGCTCAGGGTCCCCTGAGGCATCTGGCCGGTGGGAATCTTGCCCAGCTTCTTGCCCAGCCATTTCTTGAGCCCGCTCATCTTGACCAGGTCGGTGATGTTGGTGCCGATGAGGTGCTTGACCTGGGTCTGGTCCAGGATGCGCCCGGCCTCGGCGTACACCGAGTCCAGCACCACCAGGGCCTTGGCCCCGGAGTCATTCAGGTGGTGTTTGATCTCCAACGCCTTGTAGGTGGGGTTGATGGCCGTGGCGGTCATGCCCAGGCGCTGACAGGCGTAGAAGGTGATGACGAACTGGAAGGAGTTGGGCAGCATCAGGGCCAATACGTCGCCCTTTTTGAGCCCCAGGTTGGCCAGGGCGGTGGCGAAGCGGTCCACCGCGTCGTCCAGCTCCCGATAGGTCATCACCGAGTCCAAGAACACAATGGCCTTGTCCTCAGGATAAGAGGCGGCGGACTCCCGCAGCATGTCGCTAAGGCTTATCTTGGGGAAATCGATCCATTTGGGGACGTTCTGCGGCCAGTCGCCGTACCAGGGGCGGTCGCCAAGGTCCTGGGCCATGGTTATCCTCCTGGGGCCGGTGAGGCCCCGCCTGATTGTGCGGTGGCGGGCGCAAATGCAAAGTAACGCACTGGCCATCGGGCTGTCAATGATAAGCGGGGGCGGCCGCGAAGCCGGCCTTCATGGAGGCGGAGGTTCCGGCCCGTGGAAAAAGACCTTGACCGGCGGGGGGGGCTGTGGGTAGCTTTTCTACCCCATGGAAGGAAAAACACGAGCCCAGGGCTCCCAGGAGCTCTTGGATTGGCTGGGGCTGAAGCTCATTCCCGGCGTGGGAAGCGTCACCTTCGCCCGCCTGGTGGAGGCCTTCGGCAGCCCCGGCGCGGCCTTGGGCGCTCCCCTGGCCGCCCTGGAGGCCCTGCCCCGCCTCAGGCCCCAGGTGGCCCGGGCGGTGCACCGCCAAGCCTGGGAGTCCGACCCCCAGGAGCAGCTCGAGCGCCTCGACAAGCTGGGCGGCCGACTGCTCATCCAAAGCGATCCCGACTACCCGCCCTTTTTGGCGGGCATCCACGCCCCGCCTCCCTTGCTCTACCTGCTGGGCGATCTGGCCCCCTGCCATGAGGGGGGCGTCGCGGTGGTGGGCAGCCGGGCCATGAGCCCCTACGGCCGCCGCCTGGCCGCGGAACTGGGCCGCGACGTGGCCCGCCACGGGGTGAGCCTGGTCTCGGGCCTGGCCCGGGGGGTGGACGCCGTGGCCCACGCCGGGGCCCTGGAGGCGGGGGGCCACAGCGTGGGGGTGTTGGGCTGCGGCCTGGACGTGGTCTATCCCCGCGAGAACCGCGAGCTCATCGCCCGCATGGCCGCCCAGGGCGCGGTGGTGAGCGAATTTCCCCTGGGCGCCCAGCCCGTGGCGGCCAACTTCCCGGTGCGTAACCGGGTGATCAGCGGGCTGAGCCGGGCCGTGGTGGTGGTGGAGGCGGGCCTCAAGAGCGGATCGTTGATCACCGCCCGCCACGCCCTGGAACAGGGTCGCGAGGTGTTCGCGGTGCCCGGCCCGGTGGGCTCGGCCACTAGCGCGGGCAGCAATCAACTGATAAAGGAAGGGGCCCGGCTGCTCACAAGCAGCCGCGATCTTTTCGAGCCCGGCGCCCTGCCGCCGGGGCCGGGGCCGGGAGCCCCGCGGCCCATGGAGCCCGGCGAGCTGAGCCCGGCCGAGGCCGAACTTTTGGAGCTGGTGGGGCCCGAGCCCCAGCACATAGACCAGATAGGCCGGGCCAGCGGCCTGGCCCCCGGCGAGTTGGCCACCCTTTTGCTCAACCTGGTGTTGGCCGAGAGGGTGGTGGAGTTGCCGGGCAAGCTTTATGTGCTTAACCTGTAGGTAACCCGCAACGGAGATAAACGCTTTTTACCGTTATGGCCAAAAACCTGCTCATAGTCGAATCGCCGGCCAAGGCCCGCACCATCAAGAAGTACCTGGGCAATGATTTCTCGGTCAAAGCCTCGGTGGGACACGTGGTGGACCTGCCCAAAAAACGCCTGGGGGTGGACCTGGACAAGGAGTTCACTCCGGAATACCAGGTGATCAAGGGCAAGGAAAAGGTGGTCCGCGAACTCAAGAAAGCCGCGGAAAGCGCCCAGGAGGTCTACCTGGCCCCCGACCCCGACCGCGAGGGCGAAGCCATCGCCTGGCACATCGCCCACCAGTTGGGTCGGCCGTTGGACAGCTACCACCGGGTGCTGTTCCACGAGCTGACCAAGGACGCCATCAAGAAGGCGGTGGCCGAGCCGGTGCACCTGGACCCCCACCGCTACGACAGCCAGCAGGCCCGGCGCATCCTGGACCGTCTGGTGGGCTATCAGATCTCGCCCCTGTTGTGGGAAAAGGTGCGCGGCGGCCTGTCGGCCGGGCGGGTGCAGTCGGTGGCCCTTCGGCTCATCGTGGAGCGCGAGCGGGCCATCCAGGCCTTTGAGGCCCGCGAATACTGGAGCGTGACCGCCGCCCTGGCCGGGGACCAGCCGCCCCGCTTCAGCGCCAAGCTGGTGGAGGTGGGGGGCAAGAAGTTCGAGCCCGGCAACGAGGCCGAGGCCATGGCCGGAGTGGCGGCCATTCAGAGCGGCCCCTTCACCGTGGCCAAGATCAACAAGCGCCAGGTAAAACGCCGCCCGGCCCCGCCGTTTATCACCAGCACCCTGCAGCAGGAGGCCTATCGCAAGCTGGGCTTCACCACCAAGAAGACCATGACCCTGGCCCAGAAGCTCTACGAGGGCAAGGAGACCGGCGAGGGCGCGGTGGGTCTGATCACCTACATGCGTACCGACTCCACCCGCCTGGCCCAGCCCGCCGTGGCCGAGGCCCGCGATATCATCGGTGAGCGCTACGGGGCCGAGTACGTGCCCCCCAAACCCAACGTGTACAAGTCGCGCTCCGGGGCCCAGGACGCCCACGAGGCCATCCGCCCCACCAGCGGGGCCCGCGCCCCCGAGGACATGACTAAATACCTGAGCGGCGACGAGCTCAAGCTCTACCGCCTCATCTGGCAGCGCTTTTTGGCCAGCCAGATGGCCCCGGCCCTCTACGACCGCACCCAGGCCGACATCGCCTCGGGCACCGGGGTGCTCCGGGCCAACGGCCAGATCAAGACCTTCCCCGGTTTCACCGCCGTGTACGAGGAGGGCAAGGACCAGGGCGACGAGGTGGAGCAGGAGGGCCTGCTGCCCCCGCTGGCCCAGGGCCAGGAGCTCAAGCTGGAGGGCATCGAGCCCAAGCAGCACTTCACCCAGCCGCCGCCGCGCTTTTCCGAGGCCAGCCTGGTCAAGGAGCTGGAGGAAAAGGGCATCGGCCGCCCCTCCACCTATTCGGCCATCCTCTCCACCCTGGTGGACCGCAAGTACGTGAGCAAGGTCAAGCGCCAGCTGGCCCCCACCGAGATGGGCCTGGTGGTCAACGACCTGTTGGTGGAGAGCTTCCCCCAGATCATGGAGGTGGACTTCACCGCCCAGCTGGAGCAAAGCCTGGACCAGGTGGAGGAGGGCAAGCGCGACTGGCGCAAGCTGTTGGACGACTTCTACGGCCCCTTTGCCCGGGCCCTGGACGAGGCCAAGTCCACCATGCGCCAGGTAAAGGGCAAGGGACTCATCACCGACGTGGACTGCCCCGAGTGCGGCAAGAAGATGGCCATCCGCCTGGGCAAGCACGGCGAGTTCCTGGCCTGCTCCGGCTACCCGGAGTGCAAGACCACCTTTGACTTCAGCCGGGACGAAAAGGGCAACATCATCCCCGACGAGCCCGCCCCGGACCCGGGCATCGCCTGCGAAAAGTGCGGCGCGCCCATGGCCGTCAAAAAGGGCCGCTATGGCCCCTTCCTGGCCTGCACCGCCTATCCCAAATGCAGCCACATCCTGCCCCTGGACGAAAACGGTCAGGCCATGGAAAAGCCGGCCGCCGAGCCCCTGGGCGAGGACTGCCCCAAGTGCGGCGAGCCCCTGGTGATCAAGCCCACCCGCAGCGGAGGGCGCTTCATCTCCTGCTCGGGCTACCCCAAGTGCCGCTACAGCCGGGGCCTGCCCGTGGGCGTGGCCTGCCCCAAATGCGGGGGCGAGATCGTGGAAAAGCGCTCCCGCCGGGGCAAGAACTTCTACGGCTGCGACAACTACCCCAAGTGCGACTACGCCACCTGGAGCAAGCCGGTGGCCAAAGCCTGCCCCGCCTGCGGCCATCCCTTTGTGGTGGAGAAGAAGAAGGGGGTGGGGACCGTGTGCCCCGAATGCAAGGCCGAACAGGACTGACGGCTTCGCCAGCCACCGCATGGCGGCGTTGTCAACTTCGCTCGGTCCTCGGGGTAGGTTTGGCTACCCCTGCGTTCCTCGCTCGTTTCCGCCTTGCCCTGCGGCGGCTGGCTGTGCCGCTGTGAGGGAGCTTTTTCCGGCCAGATCATGATTAAAGACAAGAAAAGCCCCGCCCGAAACCGGGCGGGGCTCGCTATTTAAGCTGGTCGCGGGGCTAGCGGGGCAGTTTCTTGATCCAGCCGGACTGCTTGAACCAGCGCGCCTTCAGCTCGGTCAGGCCGCCGCCGGCGGTCAGGGTGCCCAGGTAGTTGTCCACCATGTTTTGCAGCAGGGAGTCGTTGGCCGGCACCGCCACTCCCAGGGGCTCGAAGGTGAAGGGCTTTTGCAGGGCGGCCAGGTTGTCGGCCTTGTACTGGAAGCTGGCCAGCACGCAGTAGGGGAAGTCGGCCACCATGACCTGGGCCTTGCCGGCCAGCAAGGCCTTGAGGGCGTCTTCGTTATCCTTGTACGCCACGATTTTGGCCTTGGGCAACAGCTGCTTGACGGTGGTCTCGCCGGTGGTGCCCTTGTTAACCGCCACGGTGTATTCAGGCTTGTTGAAGTCGGTGAGGTCGCGAATCTTCTGCATCATGTCGCCCTTCATCAGGGCCCCCTGGCCGGTGACGAAGTAAGGCCCGGCGAAATAGGCCTTGGTGTTGCGCTCGGGAGTCATGGTCATGCCCGAGATCACCAGATCCACCTTGCCCGCGTTGAGCGCCTCCAAGAGTTTGGGGAAGGGGATGACCTCGATCTTCAGCTTGACCTTGATGGCCTGGGCCAAGATTTTGGCCAGGTCCACGTCCAGGCCCATGATGGTGCCGTCGTTGGCCTTGAAGTTGAAGGGGGGGTAGTCGGTCGCGGTGCCCACCACCAGCTCGCCTTTTTTGACGATACGGTCCATCACCGGGCCGGCCAGGGCGGCCGAGGCCAGGGCCAGGGTCATAAAAGCCACCAGGGCGATGACGATTCCAGTCTTGCGCATGAAACTCTCCTTAAAATAAGATCGCGAAAATGATGGTTATCATGGCCACATATATGGCCCCGTGACAAGCGTTATTCAACTGAAAACCATCGGAACCGCAAAAAAGCCGGGGCCCTGGCCCCGGCTTTGCTTACGATATCGCCGCCCGCCCCAGCGGGGCCGGGCGGGTTAGGGCAATAGCCGCATCCAGGCGGGGTTTTTGAGCCAACGGTTTTTGAGGAAATTCAGTTTGCCGCCGCCTTCCATGTTGAACAAAAAGTTGGTCACCAGGTTGTCCCATTGGGGATCGCCGGGGGGCAAGGCGATGCCCAGGGGCTCGAAGGTGAAGGGCTTTTCCAGGGTGCCCAGCTTGGCCTCGGGGTTGCGGAAGGCCGCCACCGCGCAGTAGGGGTAGTCGGCCACCATGGCCTTGACCTGGCCGTTCAACAGCAGCTCCAGGGCCTGGTCCAGGGTGTCCGCCACGACGATCTTGGCCTTGCTCATCACCTGGCGGACGGCCTGCTCGCTGGTGGTGCCCTTGGCCACGGAGACGCTGAAGCCGGGCTGGTTCACGCTGTCCAGACCCTTGATGCCCGCGCCCACCTTCTGGGTGGCCAACAGGGTCTGACCGGAGATGAAGTAGGGCCCGGCGAAGTAGACCTTGGCGTTGCGCTGGGGGGTCACGCCTATGCCCCCGATGGCCAGGTCCACCTCCCCGGCCGCGGCGGCCGGCACCAGGCGCTCGAAGGGCATCCGCTTCAGCGTGAGGCGCACCCCCAGCGACTGGGCCAGATCCTTGACGATGTCCACGTCCAGCCCGATCAATTCCCCGTCCTTGCTCACGGCGGTGAGGGGAGGGTAGGCCCCGGAGGTGGCCACCACCAGCTCCTTTTTGGCGAACACGCGATCTATCACCGCCCCGGCCTGGGCCGGAGCGGCGGCCAGGGTCAGGGCAACGAGGGCCGCAAGGGCCAGGTACCACCTTTTCATGCTTGCTCCTTCCCTGGGCTCAGGCCAGCCCGGCGTAGATGAGGGCCATCACCTGGGCGTCGGCGATCATGGAAGAGATCCGGGCGAACTCGTCGGGCTGGTGCACCGAGGGTTCGCAGGAGTACCACACCGCCACCGGCAGGCCGGCCTTGCGGAAAAAGGCGGCCACCGTGCCGCCGCCCACCCCGCCCACCTTGGGCTCCAGGCCGCGCACCCGCTTTACCCCCCGGGTCAGGGCTTGCACCACCGGAGACTGGGGGTCGGTGGCCGGGGCGGCCTGCATGCGGTTGACCACCTCCAACTCCACCGTGGCCCCCTCCCGGGCGGCGATGGCCTCGAAGCGTTCGGTGAAAACGGCCAGCACTTCTTCCAGGGTGATCCCCGGCAAAATGCGGCAGTCCACGTAGAACACGTCGCGGCCGGGCACCGTGTTGATGTTGGACACCCCCGCTTCCTTGCGGGTGGGCTCGCAGGTGCTCACCATGGGGTCGAACAGGGGGTCGGCGGCCCCGAAGCCCTGGGCCAGCTCCCGGGTGGCCACCATCATCTTGGCCGCGGCGTACAGGGCGTTGACCCCCTTGTGGGGGGTGGAGCCGTGCACCTGCTTGCCCTGCACCGTGACCTTGAGCCAGAGCATGGATTTTTCCGCCACTTCGATGAAGCTGCCGTCCGGCTCGCCCGCGTCGGGCACCAGGATAAGGTCGTCCGGCGAAAACAACTCCGGCCGCTTTTTTAGCAGGTGCTCCAGGCCGTAGGCCGAGCCGGTCTCCTCGTCGGACACGGCGATGAGCCCCACCGGCCCGGCCGGGGCGATGCCCTCGTCTTGTAGAGCCTGCAGGGCGAAGTAGCTCGAGACCAGGGCGGCGTGGTCGTCCATGACCCCCCGGCCGTAGATGAGGTCGCCGTCCACCTTGAGCTCCCAGGGATCGCTGGACCACAGGGAGCGGTCGCCCTCGGGCACCACGTCCAGATGGCCCAGGACCCACACCGGGGGGCCGTCGCCGCCGGGCATCACCCCCCACAGGTTGGGCCGCACCCCGCCGGGCACCCGCTCGTCCGGGGCGTCCTCGTGCTCCGTCTCCAGGCCCAACTCCTTGAGCCAACGCTCGAATATGGCGGCCTTTTCGCCCTCGCCCTCGCCGCCGTTGGTGGGCCCCAGGGAGGGGACGGCCACCAGCTCGCGCTGGGCCTCGATCATCCGCTCGCCGTAGGTCCCTATCCTTTGCAACAACCTCTGCGCCTGGTCCATGTCCGCTCCCTGTTGAATGCCGGTTCGAGCCCAAGGGCCTGAGAGTAGGCTAGCCTGACGGCCGCCGGGGGTCAAGGCGCATTGACACTTGCAATTCAAGGGGTTAACATTCCTGAACCTTGCTGGTCCGCCCGGGAGCGGGGGGTGAGCTCACCCCAGTCCCCCCCGGGCCAAAGGAGTACCGTGCCCGACGTCGTCGCCAAGGCGGCTCTGCCCCCGGAAGTCAGAAGATTTTCGGGGCTATACCGCTTTATTGACCCCGAGCGCTTTGCCGAGTTGGGCATCGACCCGGAGGACGTGCCCCTGGGCACCTACCCCGCCGAGGACCACCCTCCCTTTTTGCCCGACCGCCTGGGGGGCAACGCCTACGGCCTGGGCCTTTTCGAGCAGGCCACCCTGCCGCCGGAGCAGGCCAGCCTGGTGGAGGGCCTGGACCTGGCCGATTCCGAGGCGGTGGCCGCCAACCACCGCCAGCTCAACGACATCTTCAAGCGCCTGGGCCTGCTGATTCGCTACACCAGCCAGGGCGCGCCCTTTTTCCTCATCCCCCGCCAATTCGTGGCCCACTTCCTGGTGGAGGTGCGCGCCCGGGCCGACGAGATCATCGCCTTTTTGAGCGGGCTGATGGTGCGCCGCCTGCGCGAAACCATGCGGGTGGGGCTGCTCTCGGCCGAGAGCGAGCTGCTCTTGCCCGAGCTGGCCAGCCGCATGCCCCACCTGGAATTCGTGGTGCTGGAAAGTCTGGAGCAGGTGGCCGCCAACCGGGAGCCCCTGGAGGCGGTGGTGCTGGTGGAGGATCCCTGGGAGTTTTTCGCCGAGCGCCTGCGCCGGGCGGGCTGGGACACCCCCAACGACCGCCGGGGCCGCGAGGATCTGGGCTATTTCGCGGCCGGGCGGCTCTACGACCTGTTGGCCGAGGGCGGCGAGCTCATGATCCTGGCCGACCGGCCCCTGGCCAGCACCAACGACACCATGCAGGTGAGCTTCAAGAACCAATTGGAGTTCAAGCGCTTCCTCATGTTCAGCCACGTCTACCGCACCAGGCGGCGCTACCAGAGCGGGGCGGGCATGAGCCTGGAGGTCAATCGCTTCGACTTCTACTCCTTCCTCTCGGGCCTGGGGGTGTACCACGAAACGGTGGAGGGGCTTTTGGAGGGCCGCAGCCTGGCCTATTTGGAGCCCCAAGAGATAGACGGCCTGACCCACCAGGACCTGCCCCTGCCCCGGGGCAGCGACGAGCGCCTGCTCAACTCCTGGAGCCGCTGGTTCGGGGCCTTTTTCAGCCAGCAGCACCTGGGCACCGCCCTGCCCGAGGCCCAGGAACGGGCCTGGGCCGCCCAGTACGTCTTGGAGGGCAGCTTTCCGGAGACCCTGTGCACCTTCCAAGGGGCGCGGCGCCAGCCGCCGGAGACCCTGGCGGCCATCGCCAGCCGGGTGAGGCGCAAGCGCATCGCCGGTTGCGACCGGGAGCTGTTGGCCGCCTACAAGGATTCCTTCGCCTATGTGCTCAGGGTGTTGGACATCCTGGAGCGGGTGCGCCAGGGGACCTACACCGAGCTGCCGGGCCTGGAGCTCAGCCGCCTGCGCAAGCCCTTCGAGACCGTGGTGCACCAGAGCCAGCTCAAGGACGTGCGCCGCCTCATGGAGCTGGCCCCCCGCCTGGCCCGCCTGGAGCAGCGCCTCAACCCCGGCAAGCTCTTGGGGCCGCGCACCCCGGTCTTGGACAACCTGGAGAAGCTTTCCCTGATGGGGGTGGAGGCCGCCCCCTTGTTGCAGCTGTACCTCATGGTTCTGGGCCACAGCACCATGACCCGCGTCACCTTTGGCAAGCTGCCGGAAAACTCCCTGGGGCCCCTCACCGATCTGAGCGGCTACCAGGACCTGGCGGAGGCGGTGGAGGTGGTGCGCCTGTACCGCCTGCTCTCGGTGGCCGAGGCGGCGGCGGCCAATCCGGGCGCCCTGAGCCGGGGCCAGGCCTGGGAGATGTTCACCCTCTACGACAAGTGCATCCGGGTGCTCACCGAACCGGAGCTTACCTGGGACGACATCCTGGACGAGCAGATAAGCCAGGTGGGCGGGGTGCAGGCCAAGGCCACCCGCAAGCTGCTCAAGCTCTTCGGGCTGTTCGAGCACCTGGAGGACTGGCAGCGCCTGGAGATGGCCGGGCCGCGCGAGAAGGAGGCCCTGGCCGGCTTCGACCAGCTCAGGCTGGAGCGGGTCAACCAGGTCATCGAGTTGGTGCAACAGCTGCGCCGCTTCGTGGAGCACTTCTACGCCGGCGATTCCTCGGTGCGCCCTTATTTCTTCCGGGCCCTATTGGTCAGCGAGCTGCACGGCAGCGGGCGGCTTCTGCCCAGCCTCGGCACGGCGGCCAGCTTCACCCTGCTGTGGATCTGCGTGCATCTGAGCGAAAAGCACCTGATCAACTTCAACCCCCTGCTGGCCAACGGCGACGAGGACGAGCTGGCCGGACGCCTGGCCAAGCTGCGCCGGGCCCTCTTGGCCTTCTCGCCCCAAGACCTGCCCCCGGACCACCTGGCCCGCCTGCGCCGCAGCCTGGCCACCGGGGGCGAGGCCTACCTGGGCGACTCGGGCATCTACTTCAGCCTGGACCCGGCCACCGTGGCCCTGATGCCCCACTTCATGGACCCCCACCAGGAGCTTTCCCGGCTGGGCCAGCTGGTCAGCCACACCCAGAGCCAAGCCCTGGCCGAGGTGCCGGCCCGCCGTCTGGCGGAGATGGACCGCTGTTGCCACGAGCTGGAGTGTTTTCTTAGGGCGCAGCCCCAACCCCAGCCCGGCGAGTTGGCCCAGATGTCCGAGGAACTGCGGCGCCTGCGGACCCGCCTGGAGCGCCATCTCCTGGACGAACTCTTGGTGCTCCCGCGCTTTTCCTTGAACCTGGGCCGCCTGCTGCGGCGATGTCCCCGGATCATGGAGCGGCTGCTGCCCCAAGACGCCCAGCACCCCATGACCCGTCGCCGTCTGGCCGCCGCGGCCAAGCTGAGCGCCATGGGCCTGCGCCGCCTGGAGGGCTTCCAGGACATGCAGCTCAGCCACGAGATGGCCCGCCAGGAGTTCGGGGCCGCCGCGGCGGGCATCGTGGGGGCCACCCCTCTGCAGTTTCAGCGCCTCACCGCCAGCCTGGCCCAGCTATTGGACGTGCAGCCCTATCTGGGTCGCCTGATGATGCTGGCGGTGCTGCTCTACGAAGAGGGCGAGCCGCCCGCGCCCGAGTCCCTGGAAGACTCGGTCATGCTGGCCCACCTGGACCTGACCACGGTCCAGCACCAGGATTTGGCCTTTTTGCTGGAGCACCAGGGGCTGTTCCGCCAGATCATCTTCGGCGAGGCCTGCCTGGTGGGCCTGCAGCCGCTTTTGGAAAACAACGATCCGCCCATGGTGGAGGTGTTGTTCATCATGGCCGTGGTGTGCGGGGCGGCCCGGCGGGAGGGCTATCTCACCGAGGATCTCCTGGAGCGCTACTTCGCCCTGCTGGATCTGGTGCGCCGCCTGAGCCGCAAGCGAACCCCGGCCCGGCAGGCGCAGGACGACCTGGTGGCCGACAACGCCCGGCGCCGCCTGGCCCTGGAGCGCTATCTGGAGGTGCAGACCGACGGCTCCCCGGCCACCAGCCTGCGCTATCTTATGGAAAACACCCGCCTGCCCGACGAGGGGCGCGAGAGTTGGCTGGCCCAGGGGCGGGTGCTTACGGGCATCAACCGCCTGTTGCAGCTCCGGGGCCTGGTGCTGGTGGACTGCCAGGACCTGTTCATGCTCTACAACGAAGTGCCGCTAAAATACATCTATCGCCTCAAGGCCCTGCGCTCGGTGGGGGTCACCCACTTCGAGCGCGACCTTTACGAGGGCCGCCGGGTGCTCCGGGGCCTGGAGCAGGTCCGCCCCGAGGTGCAGGAGTTTCTGCTGCAGGCCCTGAGCGACAGCGCCCAGGCGGTGCGCCTGGCATATTTCGCCCCGGCGGCCGAACGCCTGACCTATCTCAACCAGGTACGCCTTTTGGTGCTGGGCCTGGCCGCGGCGGGCCTGGTCTCCCAGGGAGACGGGCGGCCGGTGACCGTGAGCTTCGCGCCCCTGGCGCGGGTGATGGGCCGCAAGTTCGAGATGGTCAACGAGCTGGTCAGTTCCCTGGACGCCAAGGCCCTGGTGCAAAACCCCGAGGATCTAAAGCGCCTGGTAGGGGCCAAGGAGGGCCTGTCGCTCATTCTGGCCGCCCGGGGGAACAAGGTGAGCCTGGCCGCCGAAGACTCCCTGCGCCTGGACCGCAAGATCGAGGCGGTGCGCCGGGCCTCCAGCCCGGGCAAGCTCAAGCGCCTGTATCACGACGAGCTCAAGAAGCTCAGCCTCACCGCCCACCGCAACGTGGACTACCAGCAGCGCCTGGAAGAGGCCTTCCAGGCCAGCCTGGAGCGTCTGGGTTCTGCGATGCTGGAGCGGGTGGGCCAGACCATGGCCGCGGTGGAAGACCTGGCCCGGTTGGAGGAGGTGTTCAAGCTCGCCTGGGAGCAGGGCCAGGAGCTGCCCCTGGGGCCGGACCGCCAGGGCAGCCTGCGCGACTTGTTCGAAATGAACGCCGAGCGCCTCAGGGCCCAACTGTTGGAACGCCTCACCGCCCGCCTGGAGCGGGTGGGCAGCTTCCAGGAACTGGACGAGCTGTGGCAGCGGGCCAAAAATAAGCTGGCCGAGCAGAGCCGCTACGTGGGCCAGCCCTTCCATCTGGAGGTGGCCCGCCGTTTTGATAGAAGAGCGCAAGAGTTGAGGGGACGCGCCCGTCCCACCCTCTAGGCGGCTTCGCCAGGCGGCACCAGGCTGCGTTGCGGGCGGCGCTCGCCTCCTCGGCGTATTGGCATATACGCCTGCGGGTCTCGCTGGCCCGGCGCCTTGCCTGGCATCCCCTGGCTGTGCCGCTGGGGGGAGCGGCTTCGCCAGGTGGCCGATAGCTGCGTTGCCGGCTTAGCTCAAGGCTCGATGTAGGCTCTGCTACATCCGCGCCATTCGCTGGCCGGACGCCTTGCTCTCGCCCGCCTAGCTGTGCCGCTGGGCGTGGTGATTTTAAGAAAGAACTGAAAAATAACCGTAGCCTGCCGGGTGCGGGTTATTTGCCGCCGTGGCGCTTCCAATGCAGCATGTTGCCCAGGGCCCGCTTGGGCACCACCTGGCGGCCGTGGTCGTCGCGCCAGTAGCGGATGACCTCCTTGCCCACCTGCTCCGGGGACAGGTCCACGGTGGTGGGCTCCTCGGCCGGGCGGCCCAGGGCGATCACCGAATCCAGCTTGAGTTCCGGGGGCAGGCCCAGCAGCTTGGAGGCCCTGGGCCCGTTGATGCTGTGGATCCAGCAGGTGCCCACTCCCTGGTCCTGGGCCAACAGCAGCATGGCCATCACCGCCGCGCCCAGGTCGTAGTCGCTGCCCACCGACGGCAGATACTCCTGGCGCACGGCCACCGCGACATAGGCGGTGGGGCGATGGGCCTCGTCGGGGGTGCCCACCGGCGCGGTGTAGGCGGCCCACTTGAGGCAGCCGAAGATTTCTTCGCAGAGCTCCGGCTGGGTTACCACCACGTATTCCAGGGGTTGCAGGTTGGCCGCCGCCGGGGACAGGCGGGCCACGGCCACCAGATCCTCCAAGAAGCCGCGCTCCAAGGGCTCCTGGGAAAAGCTGCGCACCGAGCGCCGCGCCAGGATGGCTTGCCTAGTTTCCATGATTTCCTCTTCGCGTACCGTCTAGAAAACCCACCAGGCCAGGGCCAGGACTCCGGCCAGCCAGAAATTGCCGTCCACCAGGGCCTCGCCCATGGTGCCGGGCAAAAGGTCGCCCCGGCTGAGCACCCGCTGCATCGTCGCCAGCCCGGCCACGGGCAAAAGCAGCAACCAGCACAGCCCCGCCGGCAGCCCGGCCAGGGGGGCCAGGAGCATAAGAAGGGCCAGGGCGGCCAGCAGCCAGGAGACCAGGCGCAAGGTGCCCTTTTCGCCCAGCATGATGGGTATGGTCTCCTTGCCCACCACCAGGTCGCCCTGCACGTCCAGCACGTCGAACACCGCGCAGCGGCAAAACACCAGCACCGTGGTGTAGACAAAGGCCAACAGCAGGGCCGCGGGGTTCCACACCCCCAGGGTCACGGCGGGCAGGGCCGCCACCACCACCGCCCAGGCCCCGGCGGCGCTCACCGTCTTGGAGCCGGGGATGTCCTTGAGGCTGGCGAACTTCAGTCGCCGGCTCAGGGCGGCGGGCACCACGGGCACCGAGTAGAGGATGCCCAGCAGGCTGATGAGGCTGACGATGACAAAGGGCCAGGGCCCCAGCACAAGGCACAGCGCCAGGGCGGCGGCCGCGCTGAAGATTCCCGAGCCGATCAAGAAGACCCGGTGCTTGATCAGAAATTGGGCCCGGTCCGGGTCGTTGTATTGGCCCGCTTCCTTGTCCAGGAAGTGGTTGAGGATGTGCATGGCGTAGATGTAGAAGAAGGCGGTGGCCGCCAGGGAGAGGTGGGGCCGCATCCCCTGGAGCAGGCTGGCCGCGCAGGTCATCAACGCCGCGCCCAGGGCCACCAGCAGCTGGCTGCGCACGAAGAAGCGGAACACCCGCCGCAGCAAATAGGAGCCGTGCCCCTCGCCCTCGCTGCGCAGGGTGCCCAGTTCCCGGAGCACCCGCTTGATGAGCCAGTTGGGGGTGGAAGCCCCGGCGGTGACCCCCACCGTGTCCAGGCGGGCCAGCTTCTCCCGGGGCAGCTCCTCGGCGGTCTCCACCGCGAACACCGGTTTGCCCAGATCGGCGGCCACCTGGGCCAGGCGCTGGGTGTTGCCGCTGCTGCGACCGCCCACCACCACCACCGCGTCCACCTCTCCGGCCAGGTTCTTGACCTCGTCCTGGCGGCGGTGGGTGGCCTCGCAGATGGTCTGGTGCACCTCCACCGCGCCGAAGCGCTTTTCCAGGGCCGCCACGATGGCCGCGAGGTTCTCGCCGGTCTGGGTGGTCTGGGCCGCCACCACCACGTCGCTGAGCGGCGGTAGCTGGGCCACCTCCTCGGGCCTGGACACCACCCGGCCCCGCCCCTGGGAGTGGCCCATGAGGCCCACCACCTCGGGGTGGCTGGCGTCGCCCACGATGATCACGTCCGCCCCCCGCCTGGCCGCCCGGGCGATGATGGCCTGCACCCGGATGACCCGGGGGCAGGTGCCCTCCACGACGCGGCTGAAGCCCGCCGCCTTCAGGCGCTGTTTGTCCTGGGGCGGCACCCCGTGGGCCCTGATGATCACCGTGCCGCCGTCCACGCTGCCCGGCGGGGGTATTTCGCTCAGCACCCGGATGCCCTTGCTCTCCAACAGATCGAGCACTTGGGGGTTGTGGATCAGGGGGCCGTAGGTGAACACCGGGCCCTGGGCATGGTGGGCCTGGGTAAGGGCCAGCTCCATGGCCCGGCGCACCCCCATGCAAAAACCGGCGTAGCGGGCCAGCCGAACCTTCATGCCGCCTGCTCCGGTTGTTGGGGTTCAGCGGGCCCCGGCTCCAGGAAAAATTGGTCGCACAGGGCCCACAACTCGCCTAACTCCCGGCAGGGCCCGGCCGCGCGGCGAAACTGGGAGGCTCCGGGCAGGCCCCGGGAATACCACATCATGAATTGCCGCACGAAATGCAGGGCATGGCCCTCGCCGCCCAATTGCTTGGCCAGCTCCAGGTGCTCGGCCAGGGCGCGGCGCTTCATGGCCGGGGTCACCGCCGAGGGCTCGCGGCCCTCCAGGCGGGCCAGGGCGCGGGTGAAGATCCAAGGATCGCCCATGGCCCCCCGGCCGATCATCACCGCCGCGCAGCCGGTCTCGGCCAGCATGCGCACCGCGTCGCGCCCGCTGGTCACGTCGCCGTTGCCGATAACCGGCACGGGGCACCAGGCGGCCAGGCGCCGGATGGCCCCCCAATCGGCCCGCCCTCCGAAGCCCTGGCGGGTGGTGCGGGCGTGCAGGGTTATGGCCTGGGCTCCCGCCTTCACCAGGCGGGGCACCAGGTCTTCGGTGATGTCGCGGCTGGGCCCCAGGCGAATCTTGGCGCTAACCGGCAGGCGGGAGTTCTCGGCCACCGCGGCCATGATCTCGGCGGCGCGGACCGGGTCTTCCAACAGGGCGCTGCCCGCGCCGGGGCGGCGCACCTTTTTGGCCGGGCAGCCCATGTTCACGTCCAGGGCGTCGGCCTCCAGGTCGCCGGCCAAAGCCGCGGCCCGGCCCATCTGATCGGGATCGGCCCCGAACAGCTGCAACACCAGGGGCCGCTCGCCGGGCAGGCTGCGGGCCAGGCGCAGGGTCTGGGGCTGGCGGCGCAACAGGCCGGGGGCGCTGATCATTTCGCTGTAGACCATGGCCGCGCCGGCCCGGCGGGCCATGAGGCGAAAGGCGGGGCCCGACACCCCGGCCATGGGCGCGGCCACAAACGGCGATTGCAGTGTAAGCCCCAGTAGTTGCATGGGGTTGAGTCTACCTGAGCCCCGAGGGGCTGTAAACCTGCTCACTTGACATGGGGGCGGTCAGGTACGAACATTTAGGGGCGTCGCCTTTCCGCAAGCTGGAGGGAGTTAAGCGTGAGCGGTTCCGACGGCCAGCAGGCCGTGTTCGGGCCGGTGCCCAGCCGGAGGCTGGGCCGGAGTTTGGGGGTGGACTTGGTCTACCCCAAGACCTGCCCATTGGATTGCATCTACTGCGAACTGGGCCGCACCACGGTGCACACCGCCCAGCGCGGCCGCTTTCGCGACGCGGACCAGGTGTTGGCCCAAGTGGCCCGGCGCCTGTCCGAGATGGACACCCCGCCGGATTTCGTGACCCTGGCCGGCAGCGGCGAGCCCACCCTGCACCTGGAGCTGGGCCGGGTCATCGCCGAGCTTAAACGCCTCAGCCCCTGCCGGGTGGCGGTGCTCACCAACGGGGTGCTGTTGCCCGACCCCCAGGTGCGCCGCGATTTGGCTTTGGCCGACGTGGTGATCCCCAGCCTGGACGCGGTGGACCAACAGATATTTGAACGCATCAACCGGCCCGTGCCTGGGCTTATAATAGACGACGTTGTCGAAGGCCTGAAGGCCTTTGCCCGCGAGTTCGACGGCAAGCTGTGGCTGGAGATTCTCCTGGCCTCGGGCATCAACGACTCTCCCGAGCACTTGGTCGCCCTGGCGGCCGCGGCCCGGGAGATCGGCCCGGAGCTGGTGCAGCTCAACACGGTGATCCGCCCTCCGGCGGTGCCCGGAGTGGGCGCCCTGTCCCTGGAGCGCCTGGAGGAGATCGCCACCGGCTTCGGCCTGCCCTGCACGGTGAGCGCCCCTCCCCGGCCCGCGGCCGGCGGCGAGCGGGGCGACCTGGAGCTCCAGGTGTGCGAGATGACCCGGCGCCGGCCCTGCACCGTCTCCGACGTGGCCGCCATGGCCGGGGTGCAGCCGGAGCGGGCCGAGCGGCTTTTGCACGAGCTGGCCCGCAAGGGCCTGGTGCGGCCGGAAGATTTCGGGGGCGAGATTTTTTATCGCGGTTTGTAGGTTCATCCGGAAAGGTGCGGCATGAGCGAATCCTCCGTTGGCGACAAGGTGACGGATAAAGGCAAACTCTACCTGGGCCTGGACGTGGGCTCGGTCAGCCTGGACACGGTGGTCCTGGACGGCGAAGGCCAGATTCTCCTGGCCGACTACACCCGCACCAAGGGACGGCCCCTGGCCGTGGCCGCCGAGGTGTTGGGTGGGGTGGTGGAGCGCTTCGGCCGCGAGTCCTTCGCGGCGGTGGCGGTTACCGGCAGCGGCGCCCCCACCTTGACCCCCCTGTTGGGCGGCGAGGTGGTCAACGAGATCATCGCCGCGGCCCGGGGGGTGCAGCGCTTGTGTCCCCAGGCCCGCACCGTCATCGACATGGGCGGCGAGGACGCCAAGCTGATCCTGGTCAGCCCCGGCCCGGACGGCGGGCTGCGCATCGAAGACTTCGCCATGAACACCATGTGCGCGGCGGGCACCGGCTCCTTTTTGGACCAGCAGTCCCACCGGTTGCAGCTGACCATCGAGCAGTTCTCGGAGATCGCCCTGAACAGCGCCAACCCGCCGCGGCTGGCCGGGCGCTGCAGCGTGTTCGCCAAGAGCGACATGATCCACCTGCAACAGGAAGCCACCCCGGACTACGACATCGTGGCCGGGCTGTGCTTCGCCATGGCCCGCAACCTCAAGTCCAACATCGCCAAGGGCAAGAAGGTGGTGCCGCCGGTGGCTTTCATCGGCGGGGTGGCCGCCAACCAGGGGGTGCACCGGGCCCTCAAGGAAATCTTGAAGCTGGCCGATGACGAGCTTTTGGTGCCCCCTGACTTCGGCTGCGTGGGGGCCCTGGGCGCGGCCCTGTTCGCCCAGGACAAGGGCCTGGTGGCCCCCCTGACCGATCTGGCGGACCTGGAGCGGCGGGCGGCCGAGGTGGCCGGGGAAACCAAGCGCCTGCCCAAGCTCATGCTGGGCGAGCACCACGGCAAAAACCTGCAGGAAATCAAGGTGCCCGAAGGGCAGCTGACCGGCTACCTGGGGGTGGACGTGGGTTCCATTTCCACCAACGTGGTGGTCATCGACCCAGAGGGCAACGTGCTCTCCAAGCAGTACCTGCTCACCGCCGGGCGGCCCCTGGAGGCGGTCAAGGAGGGCCTGCGCCTGGCCGGGGCCGAGATCGGCGACCGGGTGACCATCCTGGGCGCGGGCACCACCGGCTCGGGCCGCTACCTCACCGCCGACTTCATCGGGGCGGACATCGTGCGCAACGAGATCACCGCCCAGGCCACCGCCGCGGCCCACATCGACCCCGAGGTGGACACCATCTTCGAGATCGGGGGCCAGGACTCCAAGTACATCTCCTTGGAGAACGGGGCCATCGTGGACTTCATGATGAACAAGGTCTGCGCGGCGGGCACCGGCAGCTTTCTGGAGGAGCAGGCCGAGAAGCTGGGCATCCAGATCAAGGGCGAGTTCGGCTCCAAGGCCCTGGCCGCGCCCAACCCGGTGCGCATGGGCGAGCGCTGCACCGTGTTCATGGAATCGGACCTGGTGTCCCACCAGGCCGCCGGGGCCGAGATCGACGACCTGGTGGCCGGGCTCAGCTATTCCATCGTGCACAACTACCTGAACAAGGTGGTGGAAGACCGCAAGATCGGGGGGCGTATCTTCTACCAGGGGGCCACCGCCGCCAACCAGGGCATCGTGGCCGCCTTCGAGGCGGTGACCGGACGCCCCATCATCGTGCCCCCCCACCACGACGTGACCGGGGCCATCGGCGCGGCCCTTTTGGCCATGCGCGAGCGCACCTGGAAAGAAAGCTCCTTCAAGGGCTTCCAGATCAGCGAGACCGGCTACGAGATCACCACCTTCGAGTGCTCGGGCTGCCCCAACACCTGCTCCATCCGCAAGGTCAAGGTGGAGGGCCTGGACAAGCCGCTGTTCTACGGCTCGCGTTGCGAAAAATACGACGTGGACCGCGACGCCCAGGTGCGCGAGGACATCCCCGACCTGTTCGCCGAGCGCGAGGAAATGTTGCTTTCCTACGCGGGACCGGTGGACCCTGGGCGCAAAAAAGGCGTGATCGGCATTCCCCGCACCATGTTCTTCCGGGAATGGCTGCCCTTTTTCAGCGCCTTCTTGAACGCCCTGGGCTTCGAGGTGCAGATCTCCGGGCCCAGCACCAAGCGCCTGATCCACAAGGGCGTGGAGGCGGTGGTCAACGAGCCCTGCTTCCCGGTGAAGGTGGCCCACGGCCACCTGGCCGAGCTCATCGAGGCCGGGGTGGAGAAAATTTTACTGCCCTCGCTGGTCAACCTGCCCGCGCCGGGCAACGAGCTGACCTACGGCCAGGTGTGCCCCTATGCCCAGACCCTGTGCTACACCGCCCCGGCGGCCCTGGACTTTGGCAAGAGCGAGCTAATCGACAGCCCGCTGCGCTTTGGCTACGACGGGGCCACCATGCGCAAGGACCTCAAGGCCCTGGCCAAACGGCTGGGCGCCGGGACCCGGGGGCTCGGCCAGGCCATCGCCGCCGGCTGGGAGGCCCAGCACGACTTCAGCCGCCGCCTGGTGGAGCGGGGCAGGGAGGTCTTGGCCTCCATGAAGCCGGACGACCGGGCCATGGTGGTGATCAGCCGCCCCTACAACGGGGCCGACCCCGGCCTCAACCTGGGCCTGCCCCAGAAGATGCGCCATCTGGGGGTCTACTCCATCCCCATGGATTTCCTCGACTTGGACCAGCACATGGGCCATCCCGAGCTGTCCGAGATGTACTGGCGCTACGGCCAGAAGATTTTGGCCTCGGCCCTTCAGGTGCGCCAAGACCCTCGCCTGCACGCGGTGTACATCACCAACTTCGGCTGCGGGCCCGACAGCTTCATCGGCCATTTCTTTAGACGCATCATGGAGGGCAAGCCCTTCCTGGAGATCGAGATCGACGAGCACTCGGCCGACGTGGGGGCCATCACCCGCCTGGAGGCCTTCCTGGACTCCCTGGGCAACGTGACCACCGCCCCGCCCAAGGCCACCACCACCCGGCGGCGCAACATCCAGCCCGGCGAGCGCACCATCTACATTCCACCCATGACCGACCACTCGGTGGCCGTGGCCGCGGCCTTCGCCGCCTGCGGGGGGCATGCCGAAGTGTTGCCCGAGAGCGACCAGCGCACCCTGGAACTGGGCCGCCGCTATACCTCGGGCAAGGAGTGCTACCCCTGCGCCCTGACCACCGGCGACCTCTTGAAGCTGCTGATGGATGAAAAGGTGCCCGCCGACCAGGTGGCCTTTTTCATGCCCGGCGGCACCGGCCCCTGCCGCTTCGGCCAATACCACCGCTACCACCGCCTGATCCTGGACGAGCTGGGCTTTAACCAGGCCCGCATCTACTCGCCGGACCAGTCGGAGGTTTTCTACAAGGAACTCGGCATGGTGGGCGGCAGCGACTTCGTGCGCCTGGGCTGGCAGGGCCTGGTGGCCGTGGATCTGCTCAAAAAGGCCCTGCACGAAACTCGGCCCTACGAGGACCACCCCGGCGATTGCGACGAGGTGTACCACCACATGCTGGACCGGGTCTCCGAGGTGATCCGGGCCAAGGGCGACCTCAAGCCGGTGATGGCCGAGGCCCGCCACGAGTTCGCGGCGGTGAGGCGCTCCGGCCAAAACCATAGGCCCCTGGTGGGAGTGGTGGGCGAGATCTACACCCGGGCCAACAGCTTTGCCAACGAGGACGTCGTGCGCACCATCGAGGCCCTGGGCGGCGAGGCCTGGACCCCCACCATCGGCGAGTGGGTGCTCTACACCAACTTCACCTCCGCGGTGCGGGCCAAGATGCTCAAAAAGCGCCGCGACCTCATCGGCACCCTGTTGGAGAACTACTTCCAGCACAAGGACGAGCGCAACCTGGCCAAGCCCTGGGCCGGGGCCCTCAAGAGCCTGCACGAGCCGGACGTCAAGGAAGTGCTCAAGATGGCCCACCCCTATCTGGAGCCCAGCTTCGAGGGCGAGGCCATCCTCTCCCTGGGCAAGAGCCGGGACATGTTCAGCCGGGGGGCCTCGGGGGTGGTCAACGTGATCCCCTTCACCTGCATGCCCGGCACCATCGTCAACGCCCTGATGAAGCGCTTCCGGGAAGACCACGGCAACCTGCCCTTTTTGCCCATGGCCATGGACGGCCAGGAGCAGACCGGCAGCCGCATCCGCCTGGAGGCCTTCATGCACCAGGTGCGCCAGTTCCAGCAGGCCCGCGAAAACTGATTTGCCAGCAAAAACAAGCGGTCCCCTTTCGGCTAGGCCGGAGGGGGACCGTTTTGCCCCAAGCGGGCCCCACTAAAAACTTTCCCACGACTCCGTAGCAAAAATTCAAGGATTCAGGTAAGCTGGCCTACATGTCACGCAAAATGCTCATAAACGCCACCGGGGTGGAGGAACTCAGGGTGGCGGTGGTCGAGGAGGGCCGGTTGGAGGCCTTTTACGTGGAGACCGCCGCCCAAGCCCAGACCCGGGGCAACATCTACAAGGGGGTGGTGGCCAACGTGGAGCCCAGTCTCCAGGCCGCCTTCATCGATTACGGCCGCGCCAAGCACGGCTTTTTGCAGATATCGGATCTGCGCAACGATCTTTGGGGCGAACACCAGACCCCGGCCAAGGGCCTGCCGCCCTTGCAGGACGTGCTCAAAAAGGGCCGTCAGCTTCTGGTGCAGGTGGTCAAGGAGGAGACCGGCAACAAGGGCGCGGCCCTGACCACCCATCTGTCCATTCCCGGCCAATACCTGGTGGTCACCCCCGGCCATTCCCACGTGGGGGTTTCCCGCCAGATCGCCGACGACAAGGAGCGCAGCCGCATCAAAGAGGTGCTGGACTCCCTGGAGCGGCCCGAGGGCCTGGGGGTGATCGCCCGCACCGCGGCCGAGGGGCGCTCCAAGCGCGATATCACCACCAACCTGAAGCAGCTCATCCGCCTGTGGGAGGATATCGAAAAGCGGGGCAAGGAAGCCAAGCCCCGCACCCTGATCCACAAGGAGGAGGAACTGGCGGTGCGCACGGTGCGCGACCTGTTCACCTCCGACCTGGGCGAGATATTGGTGGACGACCCTGTGGTGTTCCAGCGGGTGAGCACCTTCGTGGGCACGGTGAACCCTCGGCGCAAGAAGATCGTCAAGCTCTACCAGCAGCAGCGGCCCATCTTCGCCAAGTACGCTCTGGAAGAGCAGATATCGAGCGTTTACCAGCCGGCGGTGCGCCTGCCTTCCGGGGGCGGCATCGTCATCAGCCCCACCGAGGCCCTGGTGGCGGTGGATGTCAACTCCGGCAAGACCGCCGGGGGCAGGCAACTGGAGGACACCGCCCTGGCCGTGAACCTGGAGGCGGCGGCCGAGATAGCCCGCCAGTTGCGCCTGCGAGACCTGGGCGGGCTGATCGTAATAGATTTCATAGACATGCGCGACCGCTCCAACCAGCGCAAGGTGCGCAAGGCCCTGGGCGACGCGCTAAAGGGCGACAAGGCCAAGACCACGGTGGGCCATATCAGCCGCTTCGGGCTGTTGGAGATGAGCCGCCAGCGCATCCGCCCGGCCATAGACTTCGGGGCCACCCGCACCTGTCCGGTGTGCCAGGGCCGGGGCCTGCTGCTCACCAGCGAGGCCCTGGGGCGCAAGGTGCTCAGGGACCTGGAGCTCAAGCTCCGGGGCTACGGCGGCAAGGGGCTCAAGGTGCGTCTGGCCCCGGAAACCGCCCACCACCTGCAAAACGTCAAACGGGTGGAACTGGCCCGCCTGGAGTCGGTCAGCGGGGTGTGCCTGGAGCTGGTGGCCGACCACAGCGTGGACCTGGACGACTGCAAGACCGAGGCCTGCGGCGAACCCTGGGCCGTGACCCCTGTGCCCAAGGAGCCGGAGCCGGTGGCTCCGCCGCCGGCCGCCGCGCCGCCCAAACCGGTGGCTCCGGCCCCGGCCAAGCCGGCCCCCGCCGAGGAGGGCCGGGCCGAGGCCGCCCCGGCCAAGCCGGCCGCGCGCAAGCGCCGCCGCAGCCGCAAGAAACCGGCCCCCGAGGCCAAGGCGGACGCCGGCGAAGCCTCCCAGGCCCCAGCCCCTCCGGTTTCGCCCCCGGAGCCGGCCCCCCAAGCGGCTCCCCAGAGTGCGGAACCGGCCGCCAACGGCCAAACCCCGCCCGAGGAAACCGCGCCCGCGGCCAAGAAGCGCCGCCGCCGCCGTCCCTCCGGGGCCCAGCGCCGGGCCCGGGCCAAGGCCAAGGCCCGGGAAGAATCCCAGAACGGGGCTGCGCCGGACGCCGGGAACCAGGGAGCGGACGCCGCGGCCGAGGGCTAGGCTAGGCCAGCTTTACCACTCCCCGGCCGGCCAGTTCCTGCATCTGGTCTTGGTTGAGGCCCAGCCCGGCCAACACCCGGGCGCTGTCCTGGCCCAGGGCCGGGGGCGGATCGGTGGCGGCCAGGGGCGACCCCGACATCTTCAGGGGGCAGGCCAACTGCACCCCGTCCTCCAGGGGCTCGGCCAGGCCCCGCTCCCCGGCCAGGGGCGAGGCCACCGCCTCGGGCAGCGAGAGCACCGGCTCGCAACAAGCGTCGTGGGCCGCCCAAAACTCGCTCCACTGCTCGCGGGTGCGCCCGGCGAAGATGGCGGCCACCTCCTGAACGGCCTCCGGCCCGGCGAACTGCTTGTCCACCAGGTCGGGGCGCTCCACCGCCCGGCAAAACGTCCGCCAAAACTTGGGCTCCAGGGCCCCCAGGGAGAACCAGCCCCCGTCCTTGGTGCGGTAGAGGTTGTAGCAGGGGTAGGCCCCGTTGAGGGTCATGCCCTTGGGGCGGGGGGCGTCCAGGCCGGCCTGCACCCCGGCCCAGATCATGGTGGCCAGGGACATGGAGCCGTCGAACATGGCCGTGTCCACGTGCTGGCCCCGGCCGGTGCGCTCCCGCTGGTACAGGGCGGCCAATACTCCGGTCAGGCCCAGCAGCGCCCCTCCGGCCAGGTCGGCCATCTGCACCCCGGGAATGGCCAGGTTTTCCTCGTGGCCGCCGGTGAGGCTCAACACCCCGGCCAGGGCCAGGTAGTTGATGTCGTGCCCCGCCTTGTGGGCCAGGGAGCCCTGCTGGCCGTAGCCGGAGATGGACACCTGGATCAGGCGGGGTTGCCGAGCGCTCAGGGTGGGGAACTCCAGGCCCAGGCGGCTCATGACCCCCGGCCGGAACCCCTCCACCAGCACGTCGTAATCCTGTGCCAGGCGCAACAGGAGGTCGCGCCCCGCCGGGTCCTTGAGGTTCAGAGCCAGGCTTTTCTTGCCCCGGTTCAGGGCCGCGAAATAGGGGGAGTCCTCTTCTTCGCCGCCGGTGACGCTGCGGCTGTAGTCGCCGCCCACCGGGTTTTCCACCTTGAGCACCTCGGCCCCTAGGCAGGCCATGAGCCAGCTCAGGTAGAGGCCGGGCAGGTTGAGGCAAAGATCCAGCACCTTGATTCCGCTTAGGGCATGGGGCACACGCACCTCCCTGGCCACGCATTTCGGGCCCCTTGGGGCCAGATTGGGGTCTAGCGGCTTATCATGCTGAAATCAAAGATGGTCTATCGGCGAGTTCTCCGGTTGCCAGCCTTTTCGAATCATTGGGGCGCCAAGCATTTTGGGAGGCGCACCGGCCTCCCGGCCATGGCGCCGGTTCCCTAGATTATTATCCCACCAAAACCCTAAATAACATAAAACAAGTGGTGTTTGCTCGCGCTTTGCGGCCGGATTCCGGGCCGCCGGAGCCTCGCTGGGCGGCGCCTGGTGGAAAAAAGGCCCGGCAAGGCGAAAGGCGCCGGGGTTCGCGAAAATGCCGGCTACCCTATCCCTCTGGAAATCGTTCTGAATTGGCCTGATCCGGACTTTGTGACGAATAACACATTTTTCTTGACATCAAAGATAACTCTACGTTAGAAAAGGCCGACCCCATGGAAAAAGTAGGCCGAATCCTCTGTGGCGCCTGGTCGCCCGAGACCAAAAGGCTGCGAGGGAATGGCGAAATTGCTTGACATGGGGGGTAAGTGCGGGATAGTTTGTTCCCATACGCACAATCGATGGTTTTCGTCCCCAGGTTCGGTTCGGGGACGTGTCCATAAAAGTGAGGTAGAGACCAAACTCGAGTAAAAAGCTCGAAGGAGGCGTGAGGGAAATTAGGGACGTGAACTGGCCCCGCCTAGGGAGGTTGGGCTCATTTGGTAGTCGTTTAGGCAGGTTGCAAAAGGCCAACCCGTCAACACTACGGAGGAACTGAATGCCAAGTTTTGTCATTGTTGAAAAGTGCGATGGCTGCAAGGGTCAGGATAAGACCGCTTGTATGTACATCTGCCCCAACGACCTTATGCTCCTGGACAAGGACGGGTCGCTTGGCTACGGCGAGATGAAGGCCTTCAACCGCGACCCCGCCATGTGCTGGGAGTGCTACAACTGCGTCAAGATCTGCCCCCAGCAGGCCATTGACGTTCGCGGTTATGCCGACTTCGTGCCCATGGGCGCCAGCTGCGTACCGCTGCGCGGCTCGGACAACATTATGTGGACCGTCAAGTTCCGTGACGGCGCGGTCAAACGCTTCAAGTTCCCCATCCGGACCACTGGTGAGGGCGCGGCTGCTCCCTTGGGTGGCTTTGATGAGGGCAGTGGCGACATCAACAGCATCGACCTGATGACCGAGCCGGCCTCCACGGGCCAGGACAAGACGCCCACCCTGTAGGGGCGCGAAGGTTTAGGAGGTAAGGAACTATGGCGAATTTTGAGACTGTGGAGGTCACCACTGACCTTCTGATCTGTGGTGGCGGCATGGCCGCGGCCGGCGCGGCCGTCGAGGCTGCCTACTGGGCCAAGAAAAACGGCCTGAAGGTGACCTTGGTCGACAAGGCCGCTTTTGACCGCTCCGGCGCCGTGGCCATGGGCCTGAGCGCCATCAACGAGTACATCGGCTACGCTGCCGGCGACAACAGCCTCGCCGACTACGTGAACTACGTCAAGCAGGACCTGATGGGCATCGCCCGTGACGACTTGGTGTACAACATCGCCCGTCACGTCGACAGCTCCGTGCACCTGTTTGAAAAATGGGGTCTGCCCATCTGGACCGACGAGAACGGCAAGTACGTTCGCGAGGGTCGTTGGCAGATCATGATCAACGGCGAGTCCTACAAGGTCATCGTGGCCGAGGCCGCCAAAAACGCCATGAACGAGGCCGGCTTCGAGATTCTCGAGCGCGTGTTCATCGTGGGCCCGATCATGGACGGCGAGCGCGTGGCTGGCGCCTACGGCTTCAGCACCCGCGAGAACAAGTTCTACGTGTTCAAGGCCAAGGCCGTCTGCGCCATGATGGGCGGCGCCGTGCACGTGTTCCGTCCCCGGAGCGTCGGCGAAGGTCTGGGCCGTTCCTGGTATCCGCCCTTCAACAGCGGTTCCAGCGCCTACTTCACCATCCAGGCGGGCGCCGAGATGACCTGCCAGGAGATCCGCTTCATCCCCGTGCGCTTCAAGGACGCCTATGGTCCTGTGGGCGCCTGGTTCCTGCTCTTCAAGAGCCGTGCGACCAGCGCGACCGGCGGCGAGTACATGGTGGAGCGCAAGGCCGAGCTGCAGAACTGGGCTCCCTATGGCCTGGTGAAGCCGATCCCGGCCAACCTGCGTAACTACCTGGGCATGCTCGACACCGACGCCGGCCTGGGTCCGTTGTACATGGAGACCGCCGAGGCCATCCAGAAGCTGGCCGCCGCGGCTCCCGACGAGAAGGCCTTCAAGAAGAAGATGAAGTCTCTGGAGGCCGAGGCTTGGGAGGACTTCCTGGACATGACCGTGAGCCAGGCTATCCTCTGGGCCGCCAGCAACATCTACCCTGAGAAGAGCCGCTCCGAGATCGCCGCTTGCGAGCCCTACTTCATCGGTTCCCACTCCGGTGGCTCCGGTGCCTGGGTTTCCGGCCCCGAAGATCTCGAGACCCCCTACAAGTGGGGCTACGGCAACATGACCACGGTGCAGGGCCTGTTCTCCGCCGGTGACGGCACGGGCGCCAGCAGCCACAAGTTCTCCAGCGGTTCTCACGCCGAGGGCCGTTACGCCGCCAAGCAGGCCGTCCGGTTCATCCTGGACAACAACAGCCAGCCCAGCGTGGGCGACGTGGATGCCCTCAAGGCCAAGTGCATGGCTCCCATGGACCGCTTCGAGCAGTTCAAGGGCATGACCACCGACCCGGAGATCAACCCCAACTACATCCGTCCCATGAGCTTCATGTTCCGTTTGCAGAAGATCATGGACGAGTACGCTGGTGGCGTGGTCAGCGCGTTCAAGACCTCCAAGGCCCTGTTGGAGCGCGGCATCGAGCTGCTCGACATGCTGAAGGAAGACGCCGAGAAACTGGCGGCCGAGGACAGCTACGAGCTGGAGCGCTGCTGGGAGAACACCCACCGCATGTGGCAGGCTGAGGCCCACGTGCGCACCATCCTCTTCCGCGAGGAGACCCGTTGGCCCGGCTACTACTTCCGCGCCGACACTCCCAAGATGGACGAGGCCAATTGGAAGTGCTTCGTGAACTGCACTTTCAAGGACGGTGAGTGGAAGTTCGAGAAGAAGGAAGTCGTCGACCTGCTCGGCTAACTTCCATGTTTTGACCTGATAGCAACTCCAGGCGCCGCCCATGGGCGCCTGGAGTTTTTTGCCCGTATCGGGCCCCGGAGGCCCGAAACGGACAAAAGACCCCGCTCGGCGAGGCCCTGGCCCCGCCGCCGGGAAGTTGCCGTGCTGATTGGCCAAAATGACTTCCGTTCAGGGAAGAGTTTTTCTGGACTGGGGCGGCGCGGCCATAGTATATTCGGTGATCGATTATCCGCCGGTTTCCCTAATAGGCCCGGCAAACCGCTCGGCGAAATGCGCTGGGGATCAACCAGGGGCTTGGCCCCCGGGCCCCGCCCGCCCGGCGGAACAGATTTGTTTTAGTTAGGTCAACAGCTATATCCCTTGCGAGGAGGACAGCACGATGGGCCAATCCATACTGGTCGTCGGCGGGGGCATGAGCGGCGTCAGCGCGGCGCTGGAAGCTGCCGAAGCCGGCTACGATGTAGTGCTGGTGGAGAAAAATCCTTATCTCGGCGGCCGCGTGGCCCAGCTCCACCAATACTTCCCCAAACTGTGCCCGCCCTATTGCGGACTGGAAATCAACTTCAAGCGCATAAAGTCCAACCCGCGCATCAAGCTCTACACCATGAGCGAGGTCACGGGCATCGAGGGCCAGGCGGGCGACTACAAGGTGACCATCGCCCAACAGCCCCGCTACGTCAACGAGCGCTGCACCGTCTGCGGCAAGTGCGCCGAAGCGGTCGAGGCCACCATCCCCAGCCCCTTCGACTACGGCCTGGGCGAGATCAAGGCGGCCTACCTGCCCCACGAGCTGGCCTATCCCTACCGCTACGTCATCGATCCCAGCATCGTGGAGACCGAAGACGGGGCCAAGGCCAAGGAGGCCTGCCCCTACGACGCGGTGGTGCTCGATGACGCCGCCAAGGAGATCACCGAGGAGGCCGGGGCCATCGTGTGGGCCGCCGGCTGGACCCCCTACGACGTCTCCAAGGTGGAGTACTACAACGTAGACAGCAGCCCGGACATCATCACCAACGTGCAGATGGAGCGCCTGGCGGCGGCAAACGGCCCCACCGGCGGCAAGATCGTCAAGCTGAGCAACGGCGAAGCCCCCAAGAAGGTGGCCTTCGTGCAGTGCGCCGGCAGCCGCGACGTGAACCACCTGCCCTTCTGTTCCACCATTTGCTGTCTGGCCAGCCTCAAGCAGGCCACCTACGTCCGCGAGCAGCTCAAGGACGCCGAGGTGACCATCTACTTCATCGACATCCGGGCCATGGACCGCAACGAGGACTTCTACACCAAGGTGAAGGCCGACGAGAAGATCAGCTTTGTGAAAAGCAAGGTCGGCCTTATCGAGCCCGGCGAAAACGGCATGCTGGTGCTGAACGGCGAGAACACCACCACCGGCGAGCGCTTCAAGGCCGAGCACGACCTGGTCGTGTTGGCCGCGGGCATGCAACCCAACACCGATCTGAGCAAGATTCCGGCCGATATGGTCTATGACGAGTACGGCTTCGTGCAGAGCGCCGAGGGCATCTTCGGCGCGGGCACGGTTCGCCGGCCCGGCGAGGTGCACGTCAGCGTGCAGGACGGGACGTCGGCGGCGCTCAAGGCCATCCAAGTAGTGGCCGGGAGGTAGTGATCATGGATAAGAACCAAGCGTGCTATCTCTGCAAAGGTTGCGGCCTCGGCGAGGCCCTGGATTTTGATAACCTGCAGGAGGTCGTGGAAGAGGCCGGCATCGGCGAGGTCAAGTTCCACGACGCCCTGTGCTCTCCCGACGGCGTAGCCCTAATCCAGGGCGACGTGGACGGCGGGGTCAACGCGGTGCTCATCGGCGCCTGCTCCTCGCGGGTCAAAAACGACGAGTTCAACTTCGGGCCCCAGGTCATCGTGGAGCGGGCCAGCCTGCGCGAGCAGGCCCTGCTGTGCTCCGAGGCCGAGTACGAGGGCGAGGAAGAGGCCGGCGAGGACCGCCAGATGCTGGCGGCCGACTATCTGCGCATGAGCGCGGTGAAGCTGGCCAAGTCCAACGTGCCCGTGCCCTTCCAGCTGGAGCTGGAGCCCGAGACCGCCCTCATGGTGGTGGGCGGCGGCGTGGCCGGCATCAACGCGGCCCTGGCCGCGGCCAAGACCGGCACCCAGGTCTACCTGGTGGAAAAGGAAGGCGCCCTGGGCGGCTTCCTGGGCAAGATGGCCAAGCTGGCCCCGGAGAACCCGCCCTATCAGGAGCTGGAAGACCCCGGCCTGGAGGCCCTGGTGGCCCAGGTGGAGGCCGACGAGAAGATCAAGGTCTACACCGGCACCACCGTGGACAAGACCGAAGGCGCCCCGGGCAACTTCACCGTGACCCTCACGGGCGGCGACAGCTTCCGCTGCGGGGCCATCGTGCAGGCCACCGGTTGGCTGCCCTACGAGCCCGAGAAGCTGGCCGACGAGCTGGCCTACGGCACCAGCCCCAATATCATCACCAACGTGGACATGGAAGCCAAAGCCAAGGGCGGCGACCTGGGCGGCCTGGGCGCGGTGGCTTTTATCCAGTGCGCGGGCAGCCGCGACCAGAACCACCTGCCCTACTGCTCGGCGGTGTGCTGTACCGTGAGCCTCAAGCAGGCCATGCTGGTCAAGGAGGCCAACCCCGAGGCGGCGGTCTACGTCATCTACAAGGACATCCGCACCCCCGGCCAGAGCGAGGAAGTCTATCGCGAGGCCCAGCGCAAGGGCGTGGTGTTCATCCGCCGCGACGAGGACTACCCCAAGATCAGCGAATCCGGCGGCAAGCTGGCCATCGAAACCAAGGACATGACCCTCAACGACACCGTTGAGATCGACGAACTGGACCTGGTGGTGCTGGCCACCGGCATGAAGCCCAACAACCCCAAGGTGGTGGACGCGCCTCTGGTGGCCCTGGGCATGGACCAGGAAGCGGCCAAGAAGCTGGCCGCGGAGGCCAAGGCGGCCTGCGACTCCTGGTCGGTGCTCAATCTGCAGTACCGCCAGGGCCCCAACCTGCCCACCCTGAAGTATGCCTACCCGGACAGCCACTTCATCTGCTTCCCCTACGAGACCCGGCGCACCGGCATCTACGCGGCGGGGACCGTGCGGCGGCCCATGCGGGTCACCCAGGCGGTGGAAGACGCCACCGGCGCGGCGCTCAAGGCCATCCAGGCGGCCCGCGCGGCGGCCGAGGGCGTGGCGGTGCATCCGCGCAGCGGCGACATGAGCTTCCCCGAGTTCGCCATGCAACGCTGCACCCAGTGCAAGCGCTGCACCGAGGAATGTCCCTTCGGGGCCATCAACGAGGACGAGAAGGCCAACCCGCTGCCCAACCCCACCCGCTGCCGTCGCTGCGGCGTGTGCATGGGCGCCTGCCCCGAGCGCATCATCAGCTTCAAGAACTACTCCGTGGACATGATCGGTTCGATGATCAAGTCCATCGAGGTGCCCGAGGAAGACGAGGAGAAGCCACGGGTGGTGGTCTTGGCCTGCGAGAACGACGCCCTGCCGGCCATCGACATGGCCGCGCGCAAGGGCCACAAGTGGAGCCCCTACGTGCGCTTCATCCCGGTGCGCTGCCTGGGTTCCATCAACCTGGTGTGGATCGCCGACGCGTTGTCTTCGGGCATCGACGGCGTGATGCTCTTCGGCTGCCGCCACGGGGACGATTATCAGTGCCACTTCATCAAGGGCTCTGAGCTGGCCAACGTGCGCATGTCCAAGATCTCCGAGACCTTGGACCGCCTGGTGCTGGAAAGCGACCGGGTGCGGGTGGAAGAGATCAGCTTCAACGAAGTGGACCGCATTCCCGAGATCATCAGCGAGTTCATGGAAACCATCGAGGAAGTCGGACCCAACCCCTATAAGGGATTCTAGCCTGATAAAGGGGGCCCGCCGCCAGGTGGGCCCCCTTCACCTTGTCGGGGTTTGACAATATTTCGTTTAACCGCTTTGCAGTGAGGATGGCTATGGCCACCAAGGCCTATGACAAAAGCTTCCGCGAAGAGGTGTATCAGAATGTGGATTCGGGAGAGGACGTCAAGCTGTGCATGCAGTGCGGCGTCTGCGGCATCACCTGTCCCCTGCGGGACGAGATGACCCACGGCCCCCGCCAGCTCTGGTCGCTGATTCGCGCCGGAAAACGCGACGAGGTGATGAACAGCCCGGACATCATGTTGTGCACCTCTTGTTATAGCTGCAAGGTTCGTTGCCCCCGCGGGGTCAAGGTCATCGACGTGATGCACGGCCTGGCCCATTACGCCTTGGAGCAGGGCATCGTTCCGCGCAAGGAAACCTCCAAGTTCGGCAAGGCCTTCTGGGACAGCATCTACAAGACCGGCCGGGTGGACGAGACCGAAGTGCCCATGCGCTACACCATGATGGCCGGTCCCATCCACGGCATCTTCAACATGCTGGAGATGATGGACATCGGCCGCGCCTTGCTCTCCCACAAGCGCATGAAGTTCAAGATCGGCCCCGGCCTGCCTCCCTCCAAGAAGATCAAGGGCATGAAGGGCCTCAAGAAGATGCTGGACAAGGCCAAGGCCATGAGCCCGGGAAAGGAGGGTTAGGATGACTTATTTCCTCTACCCTGGATGCTCCCTGGAAGCCGGCGGCTCTCCCTATATGGTCAGCGTGGAGGCGGTGGCCAAGGCTCTGGGCCTCACCCTCAAGGAGATCGACGACTGGAACTGCTGCGGCGCTTCCATTCACTACGTGGGCGGCACCGAGCTGCAGACCAAGACCCTCAACGCCCGCAACCTGGCCCTGGCCCAGAAGCAGGGCGGCTATGACATCGTCGCCCCTTGCTCCTCCTGCTACATCCAGATGGTCAAGGCCGCCCACGAGTTTGATGAAGAGCCCGAGCTGGCCAAGGAGCTCAACGAGATCCTGGCCGAGGGCGGCCTCAACTACACCGGCGGGGTCAAGGTGCGCCACGTGTTGGACGTGCTCTACCACGACCTGGGCGTGGAGCGCATCGCCGCGGCGGTGAAAAAGCCCCTCGCCGGGCTCAAGGTGGCCTCCTACTACGGCTGCCAGACCACCCGCCCCTATGGCGAGTACGACTCGGTGGAAGACCCCCACACCATGGACGAGATCCTGACGGCCCTGGGGGCCGAGGTGGTGCCCTTTGAGCACAAGGCCAAGTGCTGCGGCTCGGGCATCTTCTTCACCGAGATGGAAACTTGCGCTCCCCTTGCCGGAGGCATCCTGGGCGAGGCCGAGGAAAAACAGGCGGACATGATCGTCACCGCCTGCCCCATGTGCCAGATGAACCTGGAAATCTACCAGCCCCGGCTCAATAAGATATTGAAAACAGAGTACAATATGCCGGTGGTCTACGTGACCCAGCTCATGGCTCTGGCCTTTGGCGGCGACTACAAAAAAGACGCCGCCCTGGACCGCAACATCGTTTCGGCCGCCGAGGCGTTGAAAAACCTCGTCGCGTGATTAACTTCTAAGGCAGGACGTAATCGCCCGCGCCTGGGCCCAGCGCCCGGGCGCGGGTTTTTCAACTCTGCCAACTTGCCAAGGAGTGCATCATGGCCGATTTCGACGAAGCCAAGACCATTTGCCCGCACTGCGGCCAGCATATGGAGAAGTGGGTCTCCCCGGCGGTGAATAGCTGGGGCGGCGAGTGCCTTTATATTTGCTTCAACGACGAGTGCGGTTATTACCAGCGGGGCTGGGACCACACCTTCAAGAAAATAGGTATCAAGGCCAGCTACCGTCATCGCTACGATCCCAACACCGGTCAGTGCGGGCCCTTCCCGGTCAACACCCCGGACGCGGGTCGCGACTGCATCGTAGCCGAGTAAACCAACCTAAACCGGGCGGATTTGGCCGCGGGTGACACATGGACCTATCCAACATCGGACGCAACGACCCCTGCCCCTGCGGAAGCGGCAAAAAGTTCAAGCGGTGCCACATGGGACGCGAAAATGAGATGGTAACCGACCGCTTGAACCAGGACCCAGGCCAAATCGCCCTGGCCATAACCAAGCTCCCGGCCTGCGAACATCCCCGGGCCGAGGAAATCGTCGCCGGCTTTTCCCTTACTTCGCCGGCGGGCAAGACCATCGGCATCAAGCTGGTGGATTTGGCCGCCTACGCCAAGCTGCAGGTGGGGGCAACAGACGCCCCCCGGGCCACCTCGGGCGGGGTGCTCATCAACCCCCACAAGACCCGGGTGCTGGACCCCACCCACCTCTACCTGGCCCTGAGCCCCGACGCCGACGACTCCATCATCATCCACGAACTGGCCCACGCCACGGATTTGATCTGCGGCTCCTCGCTGCCCCCGGGCAAGGCCGCGGCCCTGGCCCGGGAGACCCAGCTGCCGGTGGAGCTCCTGGAGCATCCCCAGGAGTTCGGCGACCAGCTCTTGGAGCTGGCCGAGCGCTTCGGGGTGGAGCTGGACGCCGACGACGAGATCGTGGCCTTTCTCACCCGCCGCCAGATGCTCCTGCCCGCCCGCCTGATCGCGGCGGGCAACGGGGCCGAGCTGGTGGCGGCCGGGGAGAAGACCATGCGCCTCATGCAGGATTCCAGGGACGAGATCGACGCGCGCATCAAAAACCGCAAGGGCTACACCGGCGGCAAATAGGCGCGGCGCCAATCACGGCTGCGGCGAGGGCGGGGTTTGACCCCGCCCTTAGCTTTGGCGCCCCAATACATTTATAATTTAGCAAGAGGCTCTATGGCCCCCATTTGATCGCGGCGCGCCGCCGCGCAACCCTTGCCGGAGACGACCAGGAGCATGAGCGCCGACAAGCCCAAACCCCAAGTCATTCCTCTGCCCAACGGCCCATATTACTACTTCACCGACTTCACTCCCCAACCGGTGCCGGGCCTGCGCGGCGAAGAGGGCCAGACCTACGCCAACCCCAAGGGCGCGGCCCTGTGCCGTTGCGGCGGCTCGGACAACAAGCCCCTTTGCGACGGTTCCCACGGCGAGAACCATTTCAACGACCGCAAGGAGAGCGACGGCCACCTGGATCGGCGCAAGAGCTACCAGGGCGCCAAGATCGTCATCCACGACAACCGCCACATCTGCTCCCATGCGGGTTATTGCGTCAACGAATTGCCGGGGGTGTTCGACCGCTGCGCCCGCCCCTGGGTCAATCCGGACGGGGCCGAGGTGGCGGCCATCATCGCCACCATCGAAAAATGCCCCTCCGGGGCCCTGAGCTACAGCATCGAGGGGTTGGAGCACCGCGACCTGGAGCGGGAGCCCGAGGTGATCGTCACCCAGGACGGCCCCTATTGCCTGGTGGGAGGGATAGAGGTGGTGGGGCACGAGCCCCGCGCCCAGGAGGTGTCCCAAGAGCACTGCACCCTGTGCCGCTGCGGCAGCTCGCGCAACAAGCCCTTTTGCGACGGCAACCACGCCGAGATCGGCTTCAAGGACCCGAAATAGGGCCTCACCGAAAGGCGCGGTATGCAAGGCGAGGGCGGGGTTTGTCCCCGCCCTTAGCTTTGGCGGGTCTAGGCCAGCAGTTGCCGCACGGTGGCTTGGAAATGGTCGAGGTCGATGTTGGTCACCTCGATGGGCACCTGCACCAGATCGAAGAACTCCAGGATTTCTTCGTCGCTCAGGGGGTTGATGCCCGGATCGATCACCAGGATGCGGTCGTAGCGGCCCAGGCCGGTGCGGAAATCCACCGGGTCCCAGCCGGAGAGGCGCCGCGCGTTGTTGGGCCAGTAGCGGACCCAGGATGGGGTCATGAGGATGGTGTTGCCCTGCTCCAGTTCCCGAACCTTGTCCTCGCCCACAAAGGCGGAAATGCAGTTGAAGGTGGGGCAAAGGGGCAGGCCTTTCTCGCGCAGCAGCTCATCCATGTGGGGCAGGCAGCCCCGGCCGAAAAACACCCGGACCTGGTCCGGGGCCTGGGATTGGGCCTCGTCTATGGCGGCCCGCAGTTCCTTTTCCAGCAGCTTGAGGTCCAGGTGCAGGGCGGCGTCCAGCCACACCACTTGGGGACGGTCGGCCTCGTCCTCCCGCTCCAGCAGGGTGGTGAGCTCTTCCTCGAAGATTTTGCAGGCGATCAAGACCTTTTGGGACATGGCCGCTACTCTACCTTGGGCTTGGAGCAAGGCTCTCCCGGTTTTGGGGGCTTCCTCCCAAGTATAACCGCCCGTTCCCCTTGGGCCAGTAGCTGCCGATCTCCAGGCCCAGGTGATCGCGCACCTCGATGCGCAACGAGCGCAGGGCCTGGTGCACGTCGGCCAGGAAAAATCCCAAGCTGATCATCAGGCAGGCCAGCGAACAGGTGAACAGCACCTCCACCAAGTCGGGGATCCACACCCCCAGGGTGTAGGTGGCGAAAAAGGCCAGGATGATCATGGCCACCGCGAAGATGGACAGGGCGGCGAAAATCACCGACAGGCGCAGCAGGTGGCAGCGCCGGTAGAGAATCTTGATCTCGTGGCTGATAACGCTTTTTTCGTCCTCGGGCAGACGGGAAAACCCGGCGCACAACTCGCGCACCCGGTCGATGGGCCGCCCCAGGCGGTTGGTGAGGGCCAGCAGCACCAGCCCCACCCCGGAGATGAGCACGCAGGGGGCGATGGAGGCTTGCAATATGGTGCCTAAACTAGTGGGACTCAAAACGAAGCTCCTTTGCGGTTCAGGGTCTCTAAAATACTTCAGCCAAGGACCGCTCACGGGATACGGCGCGAAGGGCTCGTCTCCCGGCGGGGTCCTTGGCTTTACGAGTCAGTGGGTTTACCCCCGGCGGGCGGTTTTGTCACCAGCAAATTTTGCCGCCACCGCCCGCCAAGAAAAAACCGGCCCTCCCTGGGGAGAGCCGGTCTTGTGTTTTCAGGGTAGCGTGCTTGCGGCTAATGCAGGCGCTCAGGTGGCAGCTCGCCGCGCTCCAGGGCCTCGCGGGCCTTTTTCACCGGGATGCCGCTCTCGCAGGGCACCCCCACCTGGCACAGGCCGCAGCCGTAGCCCGCGAATCCATAATGCTCGGGCACGTATTTGCGGCTGACCAGCAGATGCTCGCGGCATTTGACCTTGTCGTGGCCGGCCGGCGACAGGGCCCGCACCGGGCAGCGGTCGATGCACTTGCCGCATGTGCCCTCGGCGTAGAACAGGCAATAGGCATGGTGGTCGGAATAGGGCCGGGGCTTGGTGGGCACCTTTATCCGGGCCACCACCGAGCCGGCCCGGATGGCCTTGCCCCGGGCGGTGATGAGCCCGTCGCACAGGCCGAAGGTTCCCAGCCCGGCGGCGTAGGCCGCGTGGCGCTCGGACCAGGAGGAGGCGTAGACAAAGCGCTGGGACTCAACCCGCGCCCAGCCGGGGAGCAGCACCGGGGCCACCGCGTCGTGTCCGGCTTGGCTAAGCGACTTGGCCACGTGGGCGCGCAGGGCCTCGTTGCACTCCTCGCCGTAGATGCGGGTGCGGGCCCACTCCTCGGCCGGGTATTTCTTGGCCCGGCGGTTGGCTTGGCGCACCGCTTCGCGCTGGGGCAGCACCCAGGAGACGACCGTGAGCTCCTCGGCGGTCACCGGGCTGCCGGGGTGGTACTGGTTGAACACCTCCCAGGGGGTCCAGTGGAAAGGCCCCACGTATTCCTTGTACTGCTGCCAGATGGGGTCGGAGCCGGCGGTAAAGCCCACCAGGGCGTCGTCCCAGGCCCGGTCGCCGGCCTGGTTTTGCATGCTGTTGGTGGGCGAGGAGGCCAGAAAGTCGTTGATCAGCTTGGTGATCCAAGCGCCTGGATCGGCGATTTTTTTAGGCATGGAGTCTCCTCGCTTTTTTGCTTCGCACAAACCGCGTGGGGCCGCTGAACAATAGCTTACCGGCTTGGGGACGGTACCGGCGGTAGCGTTGGCTACATCCGAACCTACATGATGCCCAGCGCCGGAAAAGAAGCTACTTACAATAACGGTCCCCACCCCCGGCTTGTCAAGCAGGGGTCGTCCGGAGGCTCAGCCCTGCTTGAGGCGCAGGGTGGGCTCGCCGAACAGGGAGAAGCGCAGCCAGTCAAAGGCGAACTTGAGCAGCTGGGACTCGTTGCTCTGGATCAGCTCCAGCCGGGTGGGCTCCAGGTCGATGATCTGGGTCAGGCGGCTCTGGGTCACGAACTGCTTGAACTGGTCCAGGTTGTAGCAGGCCATGAAGAACATCTGCATCTTCTTCTGGGCCTCGGCCGCGCTGGCCGCCGGGGCCTGGCGGGTCACCAAGGGCAGGAAAAGGTCGTTGGAGGCGTTGTAGGCGGTGAGCCCCTGGTCCTGGGTCCATTCCTGGGGGCTCCAGCAGCGGCCTTGTTCAAAGCCCCGGCAGTGGGGCTCCTTGACCAAAAACCAGCTCTCCTGGGAGGGCCCGCCTTCCCCGCCGCCCTTGGTGGCCCGGCCCAGGGGATAGGTGCGGCAGGCGCCGGGCCGGTCGGGGTATACGGTGCAGCCCTGGGGGGAGAGGAAGGGGCAGGTCTGCTCGTCGTTGTCGGCCATGGCCAGGCGGGGCAGGGGCCAGCCGTTCTGGCCGCTCTCCACCACGGTGTGGCGCTCGATGAACTCCTCGGAGCTCAGGCCCAGGTGGTTCTTCAGGCGCAACACGTCGTAGGGAGTAAGCACCAGGTTGAGGCGGCGGCAGCACTCGTTAAAGCAGGGCACCTCGGGATGGCAGGCAAAGGTGAAGCCCTCCGGCCCCAGCTCGTTGAAGCGCGGGTCCTCGATGTCGGGCAGCACTACTGGCCGTCCCCGGGCTGCTCTTTTAGCTTCAGGGTCTTTTGGCCGAACAGGCCGAAGCGCACCCAGGCGTAGCCCAAGTCCATCAGGGCCACGTCGTCGGTCTTGACCGCGAAGATGGTGTCCTCGTCCAGGTCGAAACGGTCCAGGAACGAAGAGTTGAGGATGAACTCGCGGAAGCGGTCCAGATCGTACAGGGCCAGGATGATCATCTGCTGGACCTTGGGGTTGTCCAGCTCGCCCAGCTTGTTGATCCACTCGTGGCTCACCAAGGATTCGTAGGAGCCGTCCATCTCCTTGGACTGGGTGGCTCCCTGGTCCTTGAGCCATTCGCGCACCTTCCAGGGATCGCCCTTGGCCAGGCCGTGACAGCGCTGGGGGGATACCGCCACCTGGAAGCCGCCCTGGGCGTGCTCGTCCAGGGGGAACATGCGGCAGGCCCAGGGACGGTGCTCGTAGATGGCGCAGCCGCCGGGGCCCACGAAATAGCAGCGTTTGTTGTTCTCCTCGTTCATGCGGAACTGCACCAGGGGCACCGCCTTGCCCGGCACTTGCACCAGGTGGGTGTATTTCTCCAAAAACTCGCTGGAGGTGAGCCCCAGGGCCTTTTTCATGCGCAGCACGTCATAGGGCGTAAGCATTATGTTCACGTCGCCGCAGCAGGAGGTGTAGCACTCCAGGCCTTTGTGGCAGGCGAAGGTGAAGTCGTCGTCAAGCTGCAGCTTGGGGCGGTCGTCGCTCATGGTTTTCCTCGCCAAAACCCGGCCGAGGTGGGCCGGGCCATTATGCGGCAGATGCCGAATTTTTCAGTGGTGCTGATTATGTACCAGGTGTAACAAGCGGGGTCAACGAGGATTTCACGACCCGGGCGGCGCCGGGCGCGGCGAGCCCGGCCCCTGGGGGCGGGGCCTGGGCGAAGGGGCCGATGAAAAGGCGCGAGGCGGCGTTGGCGGGCCTCAGTTGTCTTCGCGGGGCGCCGGGGCCAGGCGCTCGGGGCTTATATTGGCCGGCTGGGAGGGCCGCTGGCAGCGCGCCCCCGGAGACACGGCGGCGCCGGGCTCGGGCTCGCCCAGGCTGATGGCAAAGTCCGGGCAAAGCATTTCGCACAGGCCGCAGCTGGTGCAGCGGTCCGGCCGAGCCAGGAAGGGATAGCCCCACTCGTCGGTGGCCAGGGCGTCGCGGGGGCAGAAAGAGGAGCAGTTGCCGCAGCGCTTGCACCAGGCGGGGTAAAAGCTGACCTTGTGCTGCTCGGGCTGGATCGCGGCGGGGGCCGCCTTGGCCTCCGCCTTTTTCTTCCTGGGGGTCATACCTCGCTCCTTTTCGCCGCTTTTTGGGTCACGCCCTGGAAAAAACGTTCGTGCTCCACCACGAAGCGCACGTGCCTCCCCCGGGCCACCTGCTCCACCCCGTCGTGGGCGCTTACCGCGAACACCAGCTTGGGCCCCTTGACCTCGAGCAACTCGGCCGTGGCGGTGACCGTGAAGCTAGCCGGGGTGGGGGCCAGGTGATCCATCTCCATGCGCGCCCCCACGGTCATTTGCCCCGGTTCCAGGCCTCCCTCGATGGCCCTGAGGCACGAACCTTCCAGCAGGGTCATCAGGGTCATGGAAGAGAGCACGTCAACCCCGGGGTTGCCGTAGGCGCTGGCCAAATCGGCCGTTTCCACCAGCTTGCCCAGCTGGCCCTTGAGTCCGGGGGTGAGTTGAGACATGTTCCCTCGTCATCGCGCTCGGGGGTAATCAACGGTATCGCCGCGTTGTTAGGCACTATTTGAATTTAACCGGAAACGGCGCGCCGCACAAGGGTCGTGTAATGATGGGATTGCTTCGGCTTATCTTGACACTCCACCCCTTGCATGGTAAAAAACCATCCTCTGTAAAAACGGGCCGTTAACTCAGTTGGTAGAGTATCTGCCTTTTAAGCAGAGAGTCGCGTGTTCGAATCACGCACGGCCCACCAGTTTTGGTGGAAACGTCCCCATCGTCTAGCCAGGTCCAGGACACCGGCCTTTCACGCCGGCGACACGGGTTCAAATCCCGTTGGGGACGCCATAGCATATCGCGGGGTTCAGCCATATGGCTGGGCCCCGTTTTGTTTAGGTGAAGCAGGAGGTGAAGTCGATTTTGATGAGTTAGGTTATATAGGTCGTCGGTTTGAGGGATACACAGAACTTTAGGGGATCATCGAACCCACCCCGTCGAGCGGCAGATTAGGTTCCGGCTAGTTCTAGCTCTGCGTTTGAGTCAGCATCTGAGCCAGTACCGCTTGGTTGGGCGCAATAAAAGGTTTCGTAGCCGGAACTAAAGCTAGCGTGGCCAGGAGCTTTGCGGTCATTTCCGATGCCGGCGGCAGGTGGGCCGACAATATGCCTTTCGGGGCAAGTTGGCGGAGAGTGTCGAGTTGCCGCGCAAACACATCCGGCGGAATCGCGTGAACCCAGGGACAATCTCCGCTGGCCCAACTGATCATCCCTTGAGCCAGTTCGTCCTCTTTCAGAGCATCGGCATCTTGCGCCAAAGTGGGGATGATGGCCCCGAAACAATCGGCGGAGAAAAAAACATCCGACTTGTCGTCGTAAATGCCGATGGTTGTCGGATTGTCGAACAGAGGCGGTCTGATCGCGGTCAACTTGCGGTCTCCCACCGATATGCTATCGCCGTGGTTAAGCCAATACACGCGATCCATGGGCACCGGCCAGGTGGCATTCATCCGCATCACCGCCAGCGCATTGGCCGCGAGCCGCGCCTTGGGGGCGGCTTCCATAATTTTCTGAATGCTTCCGGTGTGGTCCGAGTCATCGTGGGTAATCCACACCCACTTTAGGTCCTGTGGATCCACGACCATCCTCAGCGTTTTCATGAAATCATCACTATCTCTTCCCGTTCCCGTATCAACAAGGACTGGGTCCTCTGCCTTGATGACAAAGGCATTAACTGGGAGATACCCCATTCCGGGAAGTGGGACATGAGAGGGGAGGACCTCGATATCCGGCGTAAACGCAAAGGCCTTCTCCATCGCTAATCCTCTTGGTTTGAGTTCCATGAACGGCACCTTCTTCACGATAAGCACCATGCAGTTACATCGTCAAGAAAAGCGATCTGGGTACTTGGGAATTAAAGTAGAACCTTGTTGTTAGGTTTTGGTCCGGAAATCTGCTTTTGGGTGGAACGGAAGCCAATTATAGGAGCTAGTGACCTGTCCCCAGAGTACTCAACATCCCCACCGTATCCCGCAGATCACTCGATATGCGCTGGACGTACCGCTCAGTAACCTGCAAACTCTGATGCCGCAGGAGACCCTGTATTGCCTTGATAGAGACATTACCTGAATCTGCCAAGTAAGACGCAACATGACGCCGGAGGGCATGGAACCCAAACACCTTGACTCCAGCCCGTTCGCACAAGTCGCGCATAAACTTCCTGCGCACCCGAAAAGGCTTTCCGTACCAAGGACCGCCGTGGTCGCAGATGAAGACGTGAGATTTGTCCTTGAACTTGCGCTCCTCCCAATCCCTCCACCACAACAGAGATGAATACAATTCATCGCTCATGGGCAGAATGTCTCTACGGGGTGCTCCGTTTCTTGTTTTGTGAGTGGTCAGGGCGATGGTCTTGCGGTCAAAGTCCAGATCGCTCCATTTCAAGCGGAATATCTCGGACCTTCTTGCCCCAGTTTGCAAGTAGCAGTTGAGCAGGACTCGCTCCTGTGGGGTTGCTGCTCCCATGACCTTCAACACGTCTTTTCTACAGGGGGTGTAGATGGGCTTTCTGGCATGGGGGAGTGGATCGATGCGGGCAATGGGGTTGAAGGGGACCTCTAGGAAGCGGTGACCCCAATTAAACATCGCGAGTAGGTGCTTCCTGTCCTTGTTGCTTGCGTTGTTGGATTGCTCCTTGGCCCGCTGATTGAGATAGGTCGAGACTAGGGCTGGGGTAATTTGGTCTAAGTGCAAATCTCCCCACGCAGGTCGTAGGTCATCCAGCACTTTCAGTTTTTCGTTATAGGTCTTGGTGGAGAGTCTTGGCTTGGAGTAGGTGAGGTAGGATTTACATAGTGCATGAAAACTTAAAATAGGAGAGTCGGGGGTTGGGGTCTCTAGCTCTTTTCTCTTTGCAGCTTCCCACTCCACAGCTTGCTTCTTGGTGGAGCAGAGCTTCTGGTGACGAGTGCCCTGCCAAATCACTTGAGCGACATACTTGACCTTTCCACTGACGCACTTGCGCTTGTAGGGCATCTCAACATCCAGCCACAGGGTCTGTTGTCTGTGTGCTGGACCTTTGGGCTGATGTCAATCGGATAGGTGGCGCGTGTAGGGGTGATGATGTATTAAGATGAGATGAGTGTGGTCATCCCCCCGCTTTGGGACAATGGTCTTGGGTACTTAGAGACCATTAAAGGGAGGGTTGACCATGATTTATGTTGGCATGGACATTCACAAGAAGACCACGACTTTTTGCGCTTTGGATCAGGAGGGCAAAGTCATCCACCGGGGTACGGTTCCCAGCGGTGAAACTGGATGGCTTGATGCAATCCATCGTTGGCCCAAAGACGAAATAGCGGTTGCTCTTGAAACTGGCTCCATGACCTGGTGGGTGGTGGATGTGTTGCGTGAGGCTGGAATTGAGCCCATCGTGGTCGACGCCCGTCAATTCAAAATGATCGCCGACAGTAAGAAGAAGAGCGACCGCCACGATGCCCGGGCCCTTGCCGATGGGCTGCGAGGTGGCTTGGCTGAGCGAATCGCGGTCAATGTGCCTAGAGAAAAAGCACGTCGGGCCCGCTCTTTGATGCAGACTCGGCAGCAAATTCTCAAGCAGCGCAATATGACGGTAAACGCAGTAAAGGCCATGCTGCGTTCGGTTGGGGTGGAGATGAAAAAGGCCCAATGGCCCAAGGATAGCCACTGGGAAAAAGTCCTTGATAATCCGGCGGTGCCCATTTGGATGAAGCCATTCCTGATCACCCAACGCAGCATCTGGGACCACTTGGAGCAGCAAAGGCAGGAGTTTGATGCCTTGGTCCATGAGGAGTTGAGCTGTTGGCCTGAGGCGCAACTGCTTCTGGAGATGCCCGGTTTCGGCCCCATCGTCACCCTGGGCATTCTCAGCGGCATAGATGACATAAAGCGTTTCAGGCGCTCAAATCAGCTGGCCAGTTATGCCGGTCTGATCCCCTCGTCCCGTGACAGCGGAGCGGTGCAACGCCGGGGAGGGATAACCCGCCAGGGACGAAGTCTGATGCGCTATTTCGCGGTGCAGGCCGCCTGGGCGGCCATGCGCAGTAAGAATCTCACGATCCCTTTGCGTAAATGGTCCCGCAGGCTGATTGTGAAGCGGGGAAAGAAGGTGGCTGCAGTTGCCTTGGCCAGAAGACTTCTAGTCCTGGCCCACAAGCTATTGACCACCGGAGAAGTTTATAACTCCAAATACCCAGTCGTGGCCTGAGCAAAAAGGAGATTGTTGGCCTAAAAAAAGCGAACGCGCTATTCGAGGATTGGCGTCGAACCTGAAATACTTGCTTGTGGCCGGGACCACGTTGCTAAGATGAGGGGCGCCAATTCTCGATCCACATCCATGCGCCGGGTCTTAACTGAGCGCGAAGAGAAGCTTGAAAGCGCGATCGCCCTTAAACTGGCTTTGTCCGGAAAAAAGGAAAAGGCCTATTGATAAATTTTGCCCTTGACCAGAATGACCACACTCAGAGAAGCAACCTTTACTGTTCGAGACATGCCAATGGGCAAAGCTTATAATTCCTATCTTAATACCTCACTGGCCATCCCACGCACCAGCCCATGCCCCATGGATATCTTCTTTGCCCTCCCTTGCTTTCCAGTTGCCGGATTGGCACTCATATACCAACCAATGCCCCCGAGGCCAACGGAAACCAAGGAAAAAGCCGGAGACATATTCCCGTAATGGGGTCTCAGGGGGAGAATTGACACAGGCCACAGGCGATATGTTACCGGCGGAAACAATGGGGGCATGGTGGCATCCCCTAAGGTCAAGCGGTATGCCTTGCCTCCAGTCGCCTTGGGCATTGGCCTATCCGCCTGCCCCTTGACACCTAAGTCAATCTTGTGCGGCCAACGCCAGTCCAGCGCCCATTTTCCTTTCCTTAGCTCACCATCCTCATGATCTGGACCGGGTGGAATAGCTTGCCGTTGCGGTTCAGGTGGCCCCTGGCCTTCAGTCGCTTGGCGATGGCCCGGTAGGTGAGCCCCTTGACCCTGAACTCATTCGCCATGGCCATCACCCTTTGCTCCTGCTCCTGTGGCTCCAGGTGCACTCCATCCTCGGCCAACCTGAACCCATAGGGAACGTGGCCTACGCGTTCCCCCCTGGCCTGCTTGGCCTGCAGTGCCGCCTTGGTCCTGGCCCCGATCACCAGCCGCTCGTATTCGGCGAAGGCGTCCACGATCCGCCGCATTAGCACGTGGGTGGGGTCCTCGCCCTCGGTGCCCTCGCCGGCGGCCGACACCACCTTGGCCTTCTTGCGCTGGACCGCCGCCTCGATCATGGCGACCACGATGGGATCACGACCTAGCCGATCTCGCTTGGCCACCACCAACACGTCGCCCTGAGCCAACTGGCCTATGGCCTCCAACAGGGCAGGGCGCTTGTCCAAGCCTGAGGCGCCGCTGACCACATCCTGGCCGACGTCGGCCACCTCCCAGCCGTTTGCCTCACAGAACCTGTCAATGGCCGCCTGCTGAGCCTCAAGGCCCAGGCCGCTCTGCCCCTGCTCCTCGGTGCTCACCCTAAGATACCCGATAGCCTTTCCAAACATTTGATATTACTCCAGGTTTCACAATGGTCCCTGTGTAACACCAAAAAAGCATGGAAAAGGCCATTAAAACAATTTCTTGAGACAGGTAGGATATTTGGAAGTCCATATCCATAAATGGTACCTTGATAAGGGCCAGTTCACCTGACGCCCGGAGTTAACTCGCTCTACCCCCTGGAGCCTTCGCTGATACATTCAATCCACCGAGGAAACCAGTCGTGCCCAGCGTGAAGCCTTTTCAAATGGATGTGGAACAGGCCCTGCAATCCCTGGATAGCATCGTCAAGGGGCTCTCCCAGAGCGAGGCGGACAAGCGCCTGAAGCATTATGGTAAAAACGAACTTCAGACCAAGGTCCGCTTGCCGGTGTGGCTGGTGTTCCTGTCGCAGTTCAAGGAACTGCTCATCTTCATCTTGATCCTGGGCGGCCTCATTTCCTTTTTCATCGGCAATTTCCGCGACGGATCCATCATTTTCATCATCGTCCTGGTAAACGCCATCATCGGCTTTTTGCATGAACGCAAGGCCGGCAAGATCATAGACAAGCTCAAGACCCTGATAAAGTCGCCCGCCAAGGTGGTTCGGGACGGCAAGCTGATGGAGATATCCCAAGAAAACCTCGTGCCCGGCGACATCGTGCAGATCGAAGCCGGGGACAAGTTGCCCGCCGACTTGCGCCTCATCACGGTCAACGGCCTCAAAACCAATGACTTCGCCTTGACCGGGGAGTCCGTGCCCCAGGAAAAGACCCTGGAGGCTATTGCCGGCGACCCACCGCTGGGAGACCGCACCAATATGGCCTATACGGGCACCACCGTGGCCTCGGGCAGCGCCACGGGGGTGGTCGTCTCCACGGGAATGAAGACCGAAACCGGCCGTATCGCGGAACTGACCGATGAGGCCGGCGAAACCCAGACCCCATTGCAAAAGGAGTTGGGGCGCCTGGCCAACCAACTGACCATCGCCGTGGCCATCATCAGCGTGGGGCTTTTCGTCCTGGGCATCATGCAGGAGTTTTCCTTGTACATGAGCCTGGTCTACGCCCTGGGCGTGGCCATGGCCATGGTGCCCCAGGCCCTTCCCGCCCAAGTTACGGTGGCCCTGACCACGGGCAGCAACCTGCTGGCCGACCACCAGGCGGTGGTCAAGGACTTGCCCTCGGTGGAGACCCTGGGCTCCACCACGGTGATCTGCACGGACAAGACCGGCACGCTGACCAAGAACGAGATGACCGTGCAGTCGGTGTGGTTCAACGGCAGGAAATACCAGGTCACCGGCATAGGCTACGAGCCCAAGGGCGAGGTGCTCGATGACCAGGGCAACAAACTCACCGATCAGCACATTGACCAGGTCGAAGTGATCATGGATGCGGCCACCATGGCTTCCAACGCGGAAATACACGAGCCTGACGACGAGCATGATTTCTGGTATTCGGTGGGAGACCCCACCGAGGCCGCCCTTGTCGCCCTGTCCACCAAGCTGGGCACCCGCTCGCCCCAAGAGGACCAGGAGAACCCGGAGCTTCAGGAATTCTCTTTCAACTCCGAGCTAATGAGGATGAGTTCGGTAAGGCGATTCGGCGAGGAGTTGAGGCTGGCGGTCAAGGGCTCGACCGCCAGTATTCTGGCCATCAGCAACCGTATTTACCGGGACGGTGAGCAGGCGCCGCTCACGCAGGCGGACAAGGAACACATCACCGCCTTGAACAAGGAATACTCCCAAAACGGCATGCGGGTGTTGGCCATCGGCTACCGGGAGTTGGGCAACGGAGATAAGGAATTCACCAGGGAAGAAGTTGAAAAGGAAATAGTATTCCTGGGCCTGATGGCCATGATCGATCCGCCCAAGGAGGGGGTCGGGGAGGCCATCGCCGACGCCCAAAACGCACATATAAGGGTGTTCATCCTCACCGGCGACCATCCGGACACGGCCTTGGCCGTGGGACGGGAAGTGGGGCTGCACGACCCCAGCCAGGATGCCTCCGTGGTCATCGGCACCGAGCTGAAGCAGATGGACGACGATGCTCTTAAGAGGCTGCTGACCGAGAAGCATTCGGCCATCTTTGCCCGGGTGGATCCGGAGGACAAGCTGCGCATTGTGGAGTTATTAGAGCAGCAGGGCGAGATTGTAGCCGTTACCGGCGACGGGGTGAACGACGCGCCCGCCCTCAAACGGGCTCACATCGGGGTGGCCATGGGCCAGAGAGGCAATGACGTGGCCAAGGAAGCCGCCCGGCTGGTGTTGCTGGACGACAATTTCTCCACCCTGTTTCACGCGGTGGAGGAGGGAAGGACTATTTACAGCAACCTCAAGAAGACCATCTTCGCATCTCTGACCACCAACATTGGCGAGCTGATCCTGGTGCTTTTGGGCCTGTTGGCGGCTGCGGTGTGGGGCTACCCCATACCCATTCTGGCTGGCCAAATCCTGGCCGTGGACCTCTTGGCGGAGATCGCGCCGCTGACGTTTCTTACCTTCGATCCGCCGGACAAGGACGTGATGACCATGCGGCCCAGGAGGCCGGGGGAGTACATGCTAAATCTCCGGGGCGGGTTGGAAATCACCCTGCTAGGCTCACTAATCGGCTGTTTGGCGTTTTTCAATTTCGTCTATTACATGCAGCGGAAGGGCATCTCACTGGACATGGGCAGCGTAGATAGCATGGACTATTTCATGGCTACTACCTTGAGCTACGCCACCATCGTGTATTGCCAGTTCCTAAATATCCTGCAGAGAAGATCAGAGCGCAGTTCTTTGTTTAACCGCAACTTCTTCAGCAACAAGATACTACTTAACTCGATTCTGGTGTCCATCGTCTTGGTGTCCTTGGCCATTTATGGTCCTTATATCAGTCAGTTTTTAAGTTTTGGTCCCATTGGCGTGCAGGACTGGGCCTGCATCTTGGGAGCAACGGGAATTTATTTGTTGACCTTCGAAGCGATTAAATTTTTCAAGCGCCACAAGCACGCTACTCAAGGTTGATATCCACAATCTTCCACAATGGGGCGTTACTGGGTGACCTTACGAATGTGAAAGTTCAATCTTTGAAGTGACGCACCGATCTGAGGCGGGTCACCCACGGCGAAAGATTCAGGCTTCCACCTGCACGAAATACTTTCACAGATAACTAATCAATCCCTTTCGAAGCTTGCCTATGTTCTGCTAGGCTGACCAGTGCTTCCTGGCCACGGTAGGCATTCCTTTCTAAGCCCAAAATGTTAACTTGAAATTTGGACCGCTTTTAGGTAGGCAGGTCATGCGGCCAAGCTCTTATGGCCAAGTTGACCTGCCTGAATTGTTGCCGAATGGTTTCGTTCGATTTTATATAGGAAATCTCAATTGACATCTTTTTACACCAGGTGTTAATAGTGAGACGTAACATCTAATATCTTAGATGGCACATTATGCAACACATGGAAGATGAAATCCTCGCTGCCGTGAAGACCCCACCGTCCCTGAGGGAGATGGCCTTTGAGGCCATCAAGGAAGGGATCATGGGTAACACCCTCAAGTCGGGGCATACCTACAGCGAACACTCTTTGGCCAAGCAACTGGGTATGTCCAAAACCCCGGTCCACGAGGCGCTGTTAGATCTGGCCCTGCGAGGCTTCGTTACCCTGTTGCCGCGCAAGGGAGTGGTCATCAAAACACTAACTATTGACGAGATCAAAGACCTCTACGATTTCCGCCTAGTGTTGGAAGTGGCTGTGATGCGCAAAGTGGCCGGGCATATCTCTCCCCCACAAATAGAGCGGCTGTGGGCTATACACAACGCCTGCGTGGCGGCCACCGAGATAGACGATCACGTCGGCTACATCAAAAACGACCGCATATACCACTCCTATATGGCCTCACTGGCGGGCAACAGCTACTTGGTCGAAGCCTTGGAGAACGTACGCGACCTAATCGACTGGATGGGGGTTCGCGCCATGGTCCGTCCCGGCCGGCTGCCGGAGGTAGACATTGAGCACGCGCTGGTAATCGAAAAACTTGCTGGAAACAACGCTGAGGAGGCAGCCAAGGCCATGGAGGCCCATGTAAGAGCAACCGAACATAACTCGCTTTCTTGGTGTGACCGTCCTTAAGAGGGGAATGAGGCTTGAATCCAAAGGAAATAGCCGCCTTGGCCCAAAAAGCCAAAGTTTACGACCTGGGCATGGATTATTTCGTGGGTATGCCCCATTTCCCCACTCATCCACCCTTCACTTTTTCCCTGGGGCGCATCCACGGTGACCTACCCTATGCGGACGGTTTGACCTCTGCCAATTGCGTCTTCTCCACTGGCGGCCACACCGGTACCCACATTGACGCGCTTGGTCATATAAGCGTCAACCGCCAAGTTCACAAAGTCGGGGACATCACCCCTTACCAGAGCTATTCGGGGCTGCAAAAGGGCGGCATCGAGGAAGTGGAGCCCATTTTCTGCCGAGGGCACCTGTTGGATTTAGCCGGCTACGCGGGAGTTGAATGCCTGGATAGCGGCTACCGCATAGACGCCCCAGCTCTTGAGGGCGCGGCGCAGGCATGCGGCGCCGAGCTGGGGCAAGGCGATGTCGTGCTCATCCGCACCGGATGGATTCAACACTTTTCCGATCCTCTCAAATACATCGCCCATGAGCACGGTGCACCGGGCCTTGTGGAAGACGGGGCCCGCTGGCTCGCCGGGAAAGGCGTCAAATTCGTGGGCAGTGACACCGTGGCGCTTGAAAAGACACCTTCACCAGGGTTGCCGGTTCACGGCATCCTGCTGGTGGAAAACGGCATACACATCATGGAAGTGCTTAACTTGGAGAAACTTGCTGCCGACAGGGTCACCGGTTTCTTGTTTATCGCTCTACCTCTGAAAATAAAGGGCGGCACGGGATCGCCCATCCGCCCCATCGCAGTTGTCCTGTAGGTGAATTTGTGCCTGCCCAATAGACGAGGCCGGGGATATTCATTGCTTGCGGCCCCCGTGGGAGTCGTCACCAAGCGTCTGCCGGCGCTCATAGGGTCTTTTGCCAAATATTGGCGGCACAGATTTAGAGGATAAAAGCAGAATAAGGAGGCATTGCAATGTGCGTATCTACCAAAACCTTGAGTAGGGCCCTCAGGCTGCTGGGCCTCATGGCCATGGCTGGTTTGCTGCTGGTCTCCCCGGCCTTGACAGGGACCGGGACGGCCGAAACCAAAACCATCAAAATTCTCTCCAACAACCCCTTCTCGGGCAAGGCTGCCTCCTGGGGATTCTCACAGGACCGCGGTGTCGGCTTGGCAGTGGAACAGGTCAACAAGGCCGGTGGGATCAAGATCGGCGGCGAGACCTACATGTGGGAAAAAATTCAGTGCGACAACCGCTACATCCCGGCGGATGCGGTCTCTTGTCTTAAACGCGGCGTGGCTCAAGGGATCAAGTTCATGTGCACCCTCGGCGGTGCGGTAACCAAGCCGCAGATCCCACTGATCAACAAGGACAAGATCGTAACCCTCGCCGCCATCGCCGGCGGGGCCGACTTCACCAATGCTAACAACAAGTATCTGTTCCGCACCATGCCTTCGGCCGACCTGACCATGGCCATTGAGGGCATTAAAATCTACAAGAAGCTCGGCGTCAAAAGGCTGGTGCTGCTCACCGCCGACAATGTCCTGGGGCACAGCGATGCCAAGACCTTGGAGAACGCCCTCAAGGTCAACAACATGAGCAACATCCTGGTGGCCGAGGAGTTCGTGCCCATTGACACCGGCGACTTCACCCCGGCTCTTACCCGGGTTCTGGCCAAGAACCCGGACCACATCGAGGGCGGCGCTTGGCCCGCGGCGGGCCTGGCCCTTTTGATCAAGCAGGCGCGCGAATTGGGTTACAAGGGGACCATCACCAACCTCACCGGGGCCCCCAAGGTGGACCCGTTGGTCAAGATCGGCGGCAAGAAGAACGTAGAAGGCGTGATCATGCTGCGCCTGTGGCCGCCGGACCAGCTTCCCACCCAGGCCTTCAAGGATTACTGGGCGGAGTACCGCAAGCGCTACAACCAGGATCCCGGAGCCAACAGTTGGGAAGGCTACATGGCTTTCATGCACCTGTCGGCCGCGGTTGCAAAGGCCCAGAGCCTGGACCCGGACAAGATCGTTGCCACCATGCGCGACCTAAAGATCGAGTCCCTGCTAGGCGAGCTAAAGCTCATCGGCAAAGACAACCCCCTGCTGCCCGGCTACGGCATAAACAACCAGTACACCTCGCCCCTGCCGGTCACCGTGCTCAAGGATGGCAAGCCGGCTATCTACAAGTAGTTGCCTGAGGGCTATCTACGCTGCTTCAGCGTGTTGTCGGCCGGCGCCCCTTCGCCGGGGCGCCGGCCGATTCGAATCCCTGACCTCAAGGGTAAGCGGTTGACAACTTGACGACACAGATGTTCATGCAGATGGCGGTGACCGGCCTGGTGCTGGGCTCCATCTATATGTTGGTGGCATCGGGGCTAACCCTGATCTACGGCATCATGCACCAGGTGAACATGGCACACGGCGTGTTCTTCATGCTGGGGGCCATGGCAACCTATTACGCCACTGAAATATTGGGGCTGCCCTATTTCGCAGCTCTCCTTTTGCTGGTGTTGATTTTTCCCTTCATCGGGGCGGCGTTTGAGCGGGCCATATTCCGCAACATCCGCCACATATGGTTAGCGGGCTACATGGCCACGGTGGGCGTGTGGATGCTCATGGAGGGCCTGGGCTGGCAGGTTTTCGGCACCGAACAAAAATCTGTTTCCTTCCCCGTGACCGGCCTGATCAAATTGCCGGGTGGGGCGGTGCTGCCGGCCAATAAGATGTGGGTATGCCTGATCGCCATAGCCATCATGATAGGAGTCTACTATCTGGTGGGGCGCACCGCCTTGGGCCGGCAGCTGAGGGCGGTGGAGCAGAACCCGCGCGCCGCCCAACTGATGGGCATCAACTCCGACCGCGCCGTGTCCAAGGGTTTCGCCCTGGGGGTGACCCTGGCCGCCCTGGCGGGCGGGCTGGTCAGCACCTTGTACTCGGTGGACCCCTCTTGCGGCTCCACCCCCATGCTCAAGGCATTCATTGTCATCATCCTGGGAGGGCTGGGCAACGTCACCGGATCGGTGATAGCCGCCTATATCCTGGGATTAATCGATTCCTTCGGGGGCAGTTTGTTGGGGGCCCAGGCCGGCCACTTCATGGGTTTCGGGCTGGTGATCCTGATTCTCATTTTCAAACCGGCCGGGATCATGGGCGATGAATAGCAAACTGACTCCATATTTGGTCGCGCTGGGAGTAATGGCCCTGTTGGCCTTGTTCCCGTTGCTGGTCAAGTTGGTTGCGCCGGAAATGTGGGAACTCACTGCCCACATAGGCATCAAGATCCTGCTCAACGTAGGCTTTGGCCTTTGCCTCTGGCTGATGCTCCAGGCGGGGGAGTTGAGCTTGGGCCAAGGCGGTTTCATCACCATCGGGGCTTATACCACCGGCATCTTGGTGGCCAAGTACAAGCTGATAAGCATCGTATGGCTGGGCTATTTGGCCGGGGCGGTAGCGGCGGCGATTCTGGCCTTAATGCTGGGCTACCTCATCGTTCACCTAAAGCGCATCTTTTTTTTGTTAGTCACCTGGTCCTTTGCGGAGATGCTGCACCCTGTGCTCACATCTTTTGACCACCCCTTCGGCGGGGCCATGGGAATAATCGACATCCCGGGCCCGGAAGGCCTATCCCTGTTCAGCGAGACTTGGACCGGCTATTACTACATTGCCCTGGTCTACGGCTTCGCGGTGTTGTGGATAGTCTGGCGGCTGGCCGGTTCCAAAATCGGCCTAATCAACAAATCTATAGGTCAAAACGATACCCTGGTCACCTTCTGCGGCCTCCACGTTCGCAAGTACAAGGTGATGGTTTTTGTGGTGGGTTGCTTTATCACCGGTATTGGCGGTGGCATCCTGGCCAGCTATCTCTCGGCCATATCGCCCGAGACTTTCACCTTTTTCACCTCGTTGGATATCATCATGTTCAACCTTATCGGCGGCATGGGGACTATGGCCGGCCCCATAGTGGGCGCGGTGATCTTGTCGGGCCTCAACGAATACCTGTTCGCAGTAGGCTACTGGCGCATGGTGGTCTACGGCCTGATCATCATCTTCTTTATCACCTTGCTACCCGGCGGCATGGTCTCCCTACCCGCGGTGGTGCGCGCCAGGTTCAGCCGCAAAGTCGAGAAACAGGAGGCTGCCCACCATGGCTAACGGCGACATCCTGCGGGTGAACAAGGTAAGCAAGAACTTCGGCGGCCTAGTGGCTTTGTCCGAGGTGAGTTTCCGGGTTAAACAAGGGGAGTTCCTGGGGCTCATCGGGCCCAATGGGGCGGGCAAGTCGGTGATGGTTAATCTGATCAGCGGCATGTACAAGCCCAACAAGGGTAACATCGAGTTCGACGGCTTGGTCATCACCGGCATGCGCCCCGACCGGATCATCAGGATGGGCCTGAGTCGCACTTTCCAGCACTCCACCTTGTTTTTCGATCTCACGGTCCGGGAAAACATAATGATGGGCGTGCGGGAGATCGGGGACATAGGGTTGGCCCAAGCCATCCTGCAATCCGCCGGCGCCCGGGCAAAGGACCAGGTCATAGGCCAACGTGCCAAGGAAGTAATGCAGCTATTGGAACTGGAGGGACAGGCCGAGGAGAAGGCGGCCAATCTGCCCTACGGCCTGCAAAAGGTGGTGGCCATCGGCATCGCCATCGCGCCCCGGCCCAAGGTGCTAATCCTGGACGAACCCCTCACCGGCCTGGTGGCTGCGGAGGTGAATCAGGTCATGCACCACATAGCGGGCTTGAACCGACAAGGCATGACGATCTTTATCATCGAGCACAACATGCGGGCGGTGATGAGCTATTGCGCCCGTATCATGGTGTTGAGCTTTGGGAACAAGATCGCGGAGGGCACGCCCTCGGAAATCCAGAAAAACCCCGACGTAATAAATTCATATCTGGGGAAATAAGCGTGGCCTTGCTGGAGTTGAAAGGTGTTGTGGCGGGCTACGGCCCTGCCGTGGCTCTGCATAAGATCAACCTCTCCCTTGAACAGGGGCAACGCGTTTCCTTGTTGGGCGCCAACGGAGCGGGCAAGAGTTCCATCGTCAACGTGATAAGCGGCCTGTTGCCCATTCGCTCTGGCGAGGTTTGGTTTGAAGGCGAAAGGATCGACGGGCGCCCCGCTTACCGGGTGGTGGAACGGGGCATAGCCCAGATACCTGAGGGCCGCCTGATTTTTCCCAAGATGAGCGTCTGGGAAAATCTGGAACTGGGCTCTACCGCCTTGCGGGACAAGGAGGTCAAGGACGTCCTGCTCAAGCAGGTGTTCGATCTATTTCCCAGGTTGGCCGAGAGGCGCAAACAGCTTGCCGGAACCATGAGCGGGGGGGAGCAGCAGATGCTGGCCGTGGGCCGCGCCATGATGTCCCGGCCCAAGCTTATCCTTTCCGATGAAATTTCCATGGGTCTGGCCCCTCTGGTGGTGCGCGATATCTACGACACCCTGCTTAGGATCAACCAGGAGTGGGGGGTGACCCTGCTCATGGTCGAGCAGGAGGCCAGGCTGGCCCTGGAGGTGGCCGACACCTGTTACCTCCTGGAATCGGGGACCATCGTGGCCTCGGGGCCGGCCGAAGAAATGGCCCGAAGCGAAGTGGTGCGCAAGGTTTATTTGGCTGAGGACTAGGACTTACCTAGCCTTTTGAACGGGCTCGGTTGCAGGGGAGTATCTGAAATGCCTGGGGCAAAGAGTTCGGTTTTTTCCCGTCGCCTCGGCCAGCCGCTGCCGGTGGCTGTCTCCAGCGAGGGCGTTTGGATCGTCGATGCCGAAGGGAAGCGCTACCTGGACGCCTCCGGCGGGGCGGTGGTGGTCAACCTGGGCCACGGCAGGGCCGAGATAGCCAGGGCCGTGGCCGAGCAGTTGGGCAAGCTTTCCTACGCCCACCCCACCATGTTCACCAGCCCGCCGGTGGAGGATCTGGCCACTGCCTTGTCCGTCCACACCCCCGGAGACCTGAACCGCTTTTACTTCATGACCTCCGGATCGGAGGCCAACGAGACCGCCCTGAAGTTGGCCCGGCAAATCCACCAGGCCCGGGGCGAGCATGACCGATCCGTTCTCATATCTCGGTGGCGCTCCTACCACGGCTTGACCATGGGGGCCCTGGCGGCGGCCGGGCGCCCGGCCTTCCGCGTTCCCTTCATGCCCATGCTCCACGACGCGGTGCACATACCTCCACCCTATTGCCTGCGCTGCTCCTACGGCTTGGAGCATCCCTCATGCGGGTTGCGCTGCGCCCTGGCCCTGGACGAAACCATCCAGAACCTGGGCCCCAAGGTGGTCTCGGCCTTTCTTGTCGAGCCGGTCAGCGGGGCTACCCTGGCTGCGTGGCCGCCACCCGAAGGCTATTTGCAACTGGTACGGGAAATCTGCAGCCGACACGGGGTGCTCTTGATCTTCGACGAGGTCATGACCGGCATGGGGCGCACCGGCGACTGGTTCGCCGGTTGCCGCTATGGGGTGACCCCAGACATTATGACCCTGGGCAAGGGGCTCACCGGCGGCTACCTGGCCTTGTCGGCCGTAGCGGTGACCCAGGAGCATTATGCGGCGGTGGAGCAAGGCCTGGGCGCCTTCAGCCATGGCGGCACCTACAGCCATCACCCGGTGGGCTGCGCCGCCGGCTTGGCCGCGGTGCGCATCCTGGAGCAAGAGAAGCTCGTCGAGCGGGCCGAGGCCATGGGGCGCTTCCTGGGCCAACAGCTGCGGGAGCACCTAGCCGACTCTCCCTTCGTGGGCGACGTGAGGGGGGTGGGCCTGCTATGGGGTGTAGAGTTGGTGGCCGACAAGAAAACTCTACGCCCCTTTGCCCGGAGCGAAAAGGTGGCCGAACGTCTTTGGCAACACCTTTTCGAGCAGGGAGTCATCTTGTACAAGGCGGTAGGTTTGGCCGGCGTGGATGGAGACGCCTTGGTAGTGTCGCCGCCGTTTATCATCAACCAGGAACAAATCACCCTGGTGGCCGCCGCCATTAAGGAGGCCATCAGCGAGGTGCTGGGTTAATCGATCGAGCATGCTATACCCGAAACCCCAACTAAAGCCATCCGGGGACCGAGCCCTGCGCATCACCTTCGGGGACGAGCGCAGCCTGGAGGTCAATCGGCCGGTGCGCGCCTTGAGTGCCATGCTCGAGTCGCAACCCATTCCGGGCTTGCGGGAGATGGTCCCCACCTACGCCTCCTTGACCGTGCTCTACGACCCGGACGCTGTCGCTTTCCAGGAGCTGAAGTCGCGCCTGGCACAGATGGCCGAAGACGCCATGCGCCACCAGGACGCGGAAAACGCGGGGCGCCTGCTGCGTATCCCGGTTTGCTACCAGGGGCCTTGTGCGCCGGACATGGAATATATTTGCGGCTATACCGGCCTAGGCCCCCAGGAAGTGATCAGCCTGCACACCCAGGAGGCCTATTTCGTGTTTCAGCTCGGCTTCACCCCCGGCTGCCCCTTTATAGGCCCTTTGCAAGAGCAACTGCACGTGCCCCTGATGCAGTCGCCGCGCACCAACACCCCCAAGGGGGCGGTGGCCATCAGCGTGGGGCAAACCGTGATCTATCCCCGGGCCACCCCGGGGGGCATGCGCATAGCGGGCAGCACCCCGGTGCAGCTGTTCCAACTCGATCATTCTGACCTTACCCTGTTCAAGCCGGGGGATCGGGTGCAGTTCGCCGCGGTGGACGAAACTGAGTACCGGGCTATCCAGGCGCGGGCCGTGAATCTGTACGATGGGGTGGAGATCGTGAAAGATGACCGATAATCCACCCGTCACCTACCTCACGGTCCTGCGGCCCGGGGCCCTGAGTTCGGTGCAGGACCTGGGAAGGCCGGGTTATCAGAGACTGGGCATCGCCGAGTCCGGCGCCATGGACACTTATAGCCTGGTACAGGCCAATCGCCTTTTGGGCAATCCCGATGGCGTGGCGGTCCTGGAAATGACCTTGGTGGGCCCCAAGCTGCGCTTCGAACGGGAGGGGGTTTTCGCTCTCACTGGGTCCGACCTGTCCGCCCAACTGGACGATGAAACGCTCGTGCCTGGCCGGGCCCACCGCGCCGCGGCGGGCCAAATACTTAGGTTCGGCCCCCGGCGCAACGGCATGCGCGCCTACCTGGCGGTCCCCGGCGGTTTTGCCGCCCCTTTGGTGCTGGGGAGCCGCTCCACCTATATCTACGCCGGTTTCGGGGGACCAGAGGGCCGGGCCCTGCAAAAGGGCGACCAACTTAAATGCCTGGCCGATCCCGCCTGCGCCGCGGCCTCGCCGGAGCCCCTGCCCGGAAATTTGCGCTTGCCACCGGACGGCCCCCGCGTCCTGCGTGTGATCATGGGTCCCCATGAGGACCGCTTCACCAGCCGGGGCCTGGAGACCTTCCTCAACTCCAGCTTCCGCGTCACCACCGAGTCCAACCGCATGGGCTACCGGCTGCAAGGGCCGCCCATAGAACACTCCAACGGCCCCATAGTGGTGAGCGAGGCCACCCCCCTGGGAGCCATACAGGTCCCGGGTCAGGGGCATCCGGTGCTGTTGCTCCGGGAACGCGGCACCACCGGAGGCTACACCAAAATCGCCTGCATCGTTTCGGCGGACATCGACACGATTTGTCAGGTGCCGCCGGGCGGCGAACTTACTTTTAAAACCGTGGGACTGGAACAGGCGCAGCAGGCCGAGCGGGACCGCTGGCGGGCCCTGGACGCCTGGCGCCCACCTCTGAAGCGAGGCGTTTGAAATGAGCGTGATAGATCTCAACTGCGACCTGGGTGAAAGTTTCGGGCCCTACCGCATGGGTTACGACCAACAGGTGATGCAGCACATCACCTCGGCCAACATCGCCTGCGGCTGGCACGCCGGAGACCCCGTGGTTATGGACCGAACCGTGGCCATGGCGGTGGAGCTGGGCGTCAGCGTGGGGGCGCACCCCGGCTATCCCGACCTCATGGGCTTCGGACGGCGCCACATGGAGTGCTCATCGGCGGAGTTGCGCAACTACGTAATATATCAGGTGGGAGCCCTGGAGGCCTTTTGCCGCCTACACGGGGTGGGGCTCAGCCATGTAAAACCGCACGGCAAGCTGTACCTGGACTGTCTGGACCGTGAGGAGCAGGCCATGGTAATCGCCCAGGCAGTGTACGATTACAACCCCGAGCTCATATATGTGGCCTTTGCGGGTCAGCGGGGCGAGGTGATGCGCAAGGTGGCCGCCGAAGTGGGCCTCAAGGTGGCTTTCGAGGCCTTCCCCGACCGGTCCTACACCCCCGATGGCAGGCTGACTACTCGCGATACCCCCGGCGCGGTGGTCACTGATCCGGACCAGGTGGCGGAAATCGCCTTGCGCGTGGCCACGGAACAAAAGATGATCACCATCGACGGCAGTGCGATCGACCTGGAGGCGCAGACCCTCTGTGTGCACGGGGACACGCCCACCGCTTTGGATCTGGTCAAATCCATCCGTAAGAAGCTGACCTCGGCGGGTGTGACGGTAGCTCCCATGTCACGCTTTCTGAAATAACTGGACCAGTTGAACAGAGCCGAGTTGAAACCCGGGCCCTTCGACCGGGCTCCGGCCGGGCCTGGTCCGGCCAAAGCGGAGGTGGAACCCGGAAACGCCGTAGCCTTGCCCTGGCTGACCGTGTCCCCAACCCAATGCAAAGCCAATTCTAATGTGTAGATGTAATGAGCGGAATAAATAAACTGTTCAGTCCCTGGCATCTTGGTGGGCTGGTGCTCCCGAACCGCCTAGTGCGTAGCGCTACCTGGGAAGGTATGGCGGATGCCCATGGCATACCTGGCACCCGGCTGGGAGATTTGTGGGCCGACTTGGCCTACGGCGGAGTGGGCTTGATCGTTGGCGGTTATATGCATGTCTTACCGGAAGGACAGGGTCTACCGGGCCAGACCGGCATCTTCGACGATCAGCATGTTGAGCCTCTGGCCAAGTTGGTGGAAAGAGTGCACCAGGCCGGAGGCCTCATTGCTGCCCAACTGGCTCACGCCGGGAGACACACCCATGCCAACTGGATCGGTCGCCAGCCTCTGGGTCCAAGTGGAGGCTACAACCAAGCGCTGAAGGAAGAAATTCGAGAAATGGACTCGGACTATATAAAAAAGGCGATACAGGCCTTCGGCCAGGGCGCTCGCCGGGCCAAGGAAGCTGGCTTCGATGCGGTGCAGTTACATGCGGCTCACGGCTATCTGATTAACCAGTTCCTCAGCCCGGCCTTCAATCAGCGCCAGGACGAATATGGCGGCAGTTTGGAAAACCGGGCCCGCTTTTGCGTAGAGGCTTACCAGGCGGTCCGCGCCGAGGTGGGCCGGGAGTACCCGGTTTTCATCAAAATGAACAGCGATGATGGCGTGCCCAGGGGATTCACCGTGGACCAGGCAGTGAAAGTAGCTCAGGAACTGGCCAATAAGGGAATGAACGCCATCGAGGTGAGCGGTGGGGTTGCCGGTGGTGGTAAGGCCCACCGCAACGGCCCGGGACGGGTGGTGGGTGGCCCCGAAGAGGAGGGCTATTTTTTGGACAATGCCTTGGTGATCAAGGAAAAGGTGAAGGTGCCGGTGATCAGCGTGGGAGGCTGGCGGAGTGTGGGGCGCATAACCGAAGCCCTGAACCGGCTGGATGCCATCGCCATGAGCCGGCCCTTGATAAAGCAGCCCGACCTGCCCGCTCTCTGGCGGGCAGGCGATGAGTCTCCGGCCAGTTGCGTCTCCTGTGGCAAGTGCCTGGCCACCGGACAGCAGGGAGGAATTTACTGCGCAAAGGGGCACGAGATACCTTAACAGCCGGCTTTTCAACACCGCTCGGCGCCGAGGCTTCAGCTGAGGTTGTGGATTATCGGCCGAGTAGTTGACCTGCTACACTTCTAACCCTGGTCTTGATTTCAAGTCAGGAGTTGGGCTTGGGGAGAGATTTCGACGATGGCTACGGGTATCGGCAGGGCTAATTGGACAGCTTAGGCTCCATTGATTTGATTTCTTCCATCGTGCTGAGGGACTTTTCGGCCATTTCCCGGAACGGTGAGTACCCGTTCCACAGGTTGGCATATGGGTAGGTAGCCTGAAACGGGTCGATGCTGCTCAGATCCTTGGCCACCAGGAAGCAGTAGGGCCGGGCGATCCCGTCAGCCGGCTGGGCAATGCCGTGGCCCTTGGCCGCCATCTCATGGGATAACATCACCTTTTCTCGGTCTAAGAGCGGGAATATTTGCCTTTCTGCTTCTTCCCGGTTAGCTTCCACCCAGAAACAGTCTATGGGCTCGGCATTCCAACGCCGCTCCCTGTAAGTGCATCCGGGCCAGTACCACCTGATCAACAAGGCATATTCCCTTTAAGTTCAATTAATTATATCATGCCTGCCTTAGGCCACTTTAAGTTCAGCCGTCGCCCACAGCGGTTCATTCCCGGTACCCGTTGGGGACGCCATAGAATATCGCGGGGTTCAGCCATTGGGCTGGGCCCCGTTTTGTTTTGGTGAAGCAGGTGGTGAAGTAGGGTTAGATGCGTGGGGTTGTATAAGTCGTCGAGGTCATCTGTTTGAGCGATGCACGAGAACTTTAGGGGATCATCAAACTCACCCCGTCGACCGGCAGATTAGGTTCTGGCTGGTTCTAGTTCTCCGTTTGACCCATCATTTGATCCAATACCGCCTGGTTGGGGGCTATAAAAGGTTTCGAAGCCGGAACTAAAGCCAGCGTGTCCAGGAATTTTGCGGTCATCCTCGATGCCGGTGGCAAGTGGGCCGACAATATGCTCTTCGGTGCAAGTTGGCGGAGAGTGTCGAGTTGCCGCGCAAACACCTCCGGAGGAATCGCGTGAACCCAGGGACAATCTCCGCTGGCCCAACTGAGCATCCCTTGCGCCAGTGCGTCCTCTTTCAGGTCATCGGCATCTTGCGCCAAGGTGGGGATGATGGCCCCAAAACAGTCGGCGGAGAAAAAAACATCCGACTTGTCGTCGTAAATACCGATGGTAGTCGGGTTGTCAAACAGGGGCGGTCTGATCGCGGTCAACTTGCGGTCTCCCGCCGATATGCCATCGCCGTGGTTAAGCCAATACACGCGATCCATGGGGACCGGCCAAGCAGCATTCATACGCATCACCGCGAGCGCGTTGGCCGCGAGTCGGGCCTTGGGTGCGGCTTCAAGAATTTTCTGAATGCTTCCGGTGTGGTCCGAGTCATCATGGGTAATCCACACCCACTTTAGCTCCTGTGGATCCACGACCATCCGCAGCGTTTTCATGAACTCATCACTATCTCTTCCCGTTCCCGTATCAACCAGGACCGGCTCATCGGCCTTGATGATAAAGGCGTTGACTGGGAGATACCCCATTCCGGGTAGTGGGACGTGAGAGGGGAGGACCTCGATATCCGGCGTAAATTCAAAAGCCTTGTCCATCTCTAATCCTCTTGGTTTGAGTTCCGTGAATTATCCCTTATTCGCGATAAGCACCATGCCGTTTCATCGTGAATGGAGGTGATCCGGGCGCTTGGGAACAGCCGATACCCTATGGCGATCATTGGGGACAGCTTGTGCCCGCTTGGACGCGAAGCGGGCAGCGCCTCGGGAGGAAATGGAGCCCAAAGAGCGCAGCCTTTCAACTCCGTTCCCTCCGGTTAATCACTTGTCCTGGTCCGCATCTTTCACTTCACCAACTCGATCTCGCCCGCCCGCCAAGCCTTGCTGAAGAAGGTTTCCTCCGGCCCGTACAGGCGCAGGACGGTAAACCAACCCTTGCCTGGCACCGACTGAACCCAGTTGCCCCGGGCCACGCCCTTGGGTTGCTGGGGAGCGATGTAGATCGTCGTGGAGCCATCGGAGCCCGCCTGAGCTGCAGGTGAGGGGTAGGTCTGGCTGCCGGCGCGAGGGAAACGCTGGGGTGTGTCGAGCATGGAGCGCGACTGGTTGTCGTAGAGTGTCAGAGACCAGAAGTTGGCGGCCGGAATGCCCTTGGGCAACTTCAACCGGTAGGTCTTGGTTCCATCGAGCAGCCGGCCCGCGGAGTCGGTGAAGCCCACGAGGTATTGCGAGCCCATCCTGGGTATGCGCATTATCATGCCGGGCGAGTCGAAGGTGTAGGCGTAATAGAACGCGGTGCGCGAATCGAGCGTGCGGGCTCCTGTCGGGGGATACGGCTTGAACATCCCCTCCTTGGTGTACTCCGGCGGCGGGGTTTCGAAGAACGCGCCGCCCTCGAACATCATGTTCATCCACATCGAATTCCGGTAGTACGTCCACTCCGGATGCATGAGTGCGTAGCGCCAGTTGAGGGTGCGCCCCGCCGCGTTGCCCACCGCCGCGGCGTCGGTGAGGATTTTTTTCATCCGCGCGTCGGGCTTGAAGGGCTTGCCGTGCACGATGCCGATGGCGGCAAGTTGCCCCGCGAGTTCCACGTCGTAGCTGGTGGCCGGCTCGCTCTGAAAATTCTCGTTGATCATCTCGAAGAAGCCGTAGCCGCTGGGCGGAATGGTGTTGAAGGCCTTGCCGCTGCCTTCGATGAACTTGGTTTCGAGAATCGGCGGGTTGCCGCTCAGACGAACCTTGCCCTCCAACGCGGTGGCGATGCTGGTTCCCATGCCGCCGGGCTGATAGGGGTAAATCTTGAGGTGCTTTTTGACGTTGGCCACGGCGGGGGCCGGGTCGCTGTTCACCAGGACGGAACGCGCCATGTAAATCACGCGGTTGGTCTTGGTGTGGGCAATGTAGTATCCGCCTTCGGGCAACGGGCCGGTGTAGCCGGGCGGCACGAGCAGGTACTTGCCGCCTTGCCCGCGATCCGGTCCGGGGCCGCCGATGTCGATAATCCAGCTGAACCACATGTCGTTGATCGTGCCCAGGCCCATGGGCGGCTGTTCGATCACCATCGGCCCCTGGGACAGGTTGACGATCGACATGTAATAAAGGGTGTCGCAGTTGCCCGTGAGGAACAGCGATTTGCTGTCCATCAGTTTGGAAAAGATGGTGACACTGTTGTCCGGGGCTCCGATGCTTTGCAACCCCTTGGCAATACCGTACGCCGAGGCGCCGCGAAAACTGTTGTTGTACACGGCCAGGGCGTTGTTGAAAGCGAGCGCGTCACGCACCTTCTCGGCGGTCGCCATGCTTGGCGCGCCGTCTTGGAACTCCAAGAGGCCGATGCTCGACTGCGTTTTATCCGGGGTGATCAACTCAGGAGGTATCACGGTGGCCGTCTGAGCCGCGACAGAGCCTGGCATGGCCAGTGCGAAAAAAAAGACCAGTAGCGCCAAAGGCCTAATAATTTTTGCCATTGGTCTCTCTCCTTCTATGGAGGTTTTTAAGGGAGCCTTAACGCCTCATAGCTAAAAGTGATCTTGCGCGTGAGTCACAGACAGGTTGTTAAGCCAGCATCTTAGGTTGGAAGGCCATCGCCCTAACTTACACACTACATTTTTTTCGGGAATTTTTGCGGGAAATCGTGTTGCTGCATTATTGCGGGTCGTAACGAGGTAAAGATCTGAAATAAATATAATTATTTGATGGGGCGTCATGCTCCTGGTCAGATGCGCGGCCCCTCCCACTGGCGACACGGGTTCAAATCCCGTTGGGCACGCCATAGCATATCGCGGGGTCCGGCCAAAGGGCTGGGCCCCGTTTTGTTCTGGGGAGGCGGGTTTGCTAAAAATCAAAAAACCTACCACCGCGGGCGGCAATTTCCGTATAATATAAGTAGGAATAATTACCAGTAGAAGTAAGCGCCCTAGAACCCTTCCGCACACTATTATGTGAGGAGAGAGCCATGGCTGAACCAACGAAAACCGACTGGAATTATGTTTGGGTGAAGGACAAGGCCGGCAACGAGTTCATCTGCAAGATTGGCGACCTCAAGGATCCCGCCAAGGCCTCCAAGGAGGAACTCGCCAAATGCCTTGACGATGCCAAGGCCGGTGTGCCCCTGGGCGACTAGCCGCCAAATCCTACCGATGCGCTGTGATGAGAGGCAGGTTCATCAACCTGCCTTTCATCGCGTGATAGACATTTTGGAGACCGAGATTTCATGGTCAAAACCTTCCTGGCTTTCCTTTTGTTGTTACCTCTAATGGTGTCATGCGCGGACAGAGCGCCTGTTGACGGTCATACGGTCTCCAAGGTCGATCTGCAGCGATACAGCGGCAAATGGTACGAGATCGCTTCTCTGCCGAATTCTTTTCAAAAAGACTGCTTTTGCACCTCGGCCGAGTACTCTTTGGAAGATGGTTATGTCAAAGTAGTCAATCGCTGCCGCAGAGGATATGTCCATGGTCAAGAGGACGAAGCGGTCGGTAAGGCTTGGCCGGTGAAGGGAAGCAACAACTCACGCTTGGAGGTAAGTTTTTTTTGGCCTTTTAAGGGAGATTATTGGGTCATTGGTTTAGATGAGGATTACCAGTGGGCCATAGTCGGTCACCCGGATAAGAAATATCTTTGGATCCTTGCGCGCAAGCCTCATATCTCTCCGGCTTTATATAAAGAGCTGATAGAAAAAGTAAAGGACATGGGGTACCAAACGGAAAATTTAAATAAAACGGTTCAGGCCTGTGGGGAATAATATTTTATATTCACTTCATTTGAACGGGGCCATAATTGCCAAGTCGCTTGCATTGACTGGTTACGCTGCCACCATTTGATCCGCCGGGGCGTGTACCGGTTAAAGTGGCCAGGCGGCCCAGGACTGCGGAGAGAGACTGAAAATCGCGGGGCACAGCCATTGGGCTGGGCCCCGTTTTGTTTTAGTGAAGCGGCTGCAAGCAAAACGGGCTTTTCTCAGGGCAGTGCGGGGCGAGGAAATTTAATGGTCGTAAATAGGTTTGGGCAATGTACAACGTTTATAATAATTAAATAAACCTATGGGAAGGAGAGAGTAAACATGCCCACGCCGCAACAGCTGGAATTGGCCCACAATTTTATCCTGCGCCATTTGATGGGGAAAGGATATGCGCCCTTTTACACCGAGGTGGCCGCCCAATTGGGAGTGAGCATGGAGGAGGGGCGTCAGCTTGTCCACGAACTCATCAAGGCCGGGGTGCCGGGTTTTCTGTTCCCCGAGACCGACCACATCGTAGCCATGCCCCCTTTCAGCAGCCTGCCCACCCACAACCGCATAAGCATCGAAGGCAAGCCGGGATGGTACGCCCAGTGAGGCTTCGAAGCGCTGGCGGTCTGCTGGCTATATCCCGGAAAAAAAGTCCAGATCGACACCTTCTGCCTGGATTGCGGTGAGCCGATCCATCTGGAGATGAAAGACGGCAAGATACTGAATTGCGATCCCGCCGAGGGGATAGTGGGTTACACCTGCCTGCCGTTCAAACAGTGGTTCGACAACATGTCCTACGCCTGAAGCACCATGAACCTCTTCCGGTCGGAAGAGCACGCCAAGAACTGGAAGGGCTACAAGGACAACACCGAGGCTGGCATCGTCCCGGTGGAAAACCTGGCCCAGGCCTTTGGCATTAGCCTTTTCACCCGCCGCCTGGACCCTGATTACGTCGCCAAGCTGGGCGAGTATGTGCAGGAGCTAGTGCAAACGGTCTCGGGCATGGGGCCGTTTTGGCAGATGGGAACCTAGGCGGACTGTCCCTCCCCGCTGGTCAAGTTTTAGGCTCGGGTTAGGGCGCAGCCGACCACGGCCTAGCCGCCAACGATAAAGGGCCTGCCGCAACTCATGCGGCAGGCCCTTTTAGCGCCAAAGGTCTGGGGCCTAATCTACGGCAGGGTTTCCTGCAGGGAGGTCGCAATGCGGCGGCTCAGGTCGGCCAGGGCCTCGCTGTGGGCGGTTACCAGATCCTTGGGCGAGGAGCCGGGCACGTCGATGATGATCCGGCAGCCCTGGAACAAAAGCAGCTTGTGGTTGTCGCCGCCCAGGACCGACCAGCGGGCTGTCAGCCCGAACTTCCCGCCCGGCGCGCCGTCCAGCCGGGTCACCTGCACTATGAGCTGGTAGTTGGATTGCTTGAACTCGTTCCATTTGAAGAAGGTGTAACCCTTTTTCCCCAAAAGCTCGTTCAGGTTGTCCTGCAAGGTCAAGATGACGGCTTTATCGACCGGCTCCGCCCAGCGGTTGAATTCCAGCAGGCGCAACTCCTCCGGACTGACCCGTTCCACCATCTGGGGACGATTGACGTAGGCCGGGACGGTAACCGGGCCGATGCTGATCATCTTGCCGCCAAGGTCCGCCTTGTATTGGCTGGTGGCGTCCTTGGGGGCAATCGGGTTGAGCATGTAGAACTTGCTCGGGGGGCTGGAGGCGCAGCCTGCGAGGATCAACACGGAGAACAAGGCTAGGGCCCCGATGGTTTTTTTGTTCATGGCCGTCTCCACGGTTTATTTCTTGCCTTCGATCAAGGCCTCTGGGTGGCGTTCCAGATAGGCGGCCAGGTCCCTTATGGAGCTTGCGGCCGCGGCCAACTCTTCCAGGGCGTTGTTGATCTGGTACCTGAAGTGAGAGTCCTTGCCCAACATGTTGTCAGCCTGTTCCAGGGCCTTCTTGGCGGCCAGCAGTGTGTCCGTGGCGGTATTGGAGGCCGTGTTCAGGCTGGCGACCAAGGGCCCCAGGCCGTTGTCGGTCTTTTGCAAAATGGCTTCGGCGCTGTTGGACAGCCGGGCCACCCTTTCATTGGTCTGGTTGACCAGCTTGCGCGTATCGGTCACCGTGCCCACCACCTCGTCGGCCAGGGGTTGTGCCCGCGACTCGACGATCGACATGGTGCTTTTGGTCTTCTGCATGATCGTTTGCAGATCCTTGAGCGAGGCCTTCAGCTCCGGCGCGTTGACCAGCTTGGCCAGGCCCTCCAGCACGGCGGAGGTCTGGGTGGCGATTTCGTCCAGGTTGATGCGCTTGAGCGTATCGCTCAGCTGGTCCAGGGCCGAGGGGATGGTGGGTATTTCAATCACGGGTCCATCCGGGTTCACCAGCTTTACCGGGGTGTCCGGAAAGAAGTCCAGGGCCACCACCAGTTGGCCGGTGATCAAGCTCTGGGTTTGCAGCTGGGCCCGCAAACCATGGGCTATGAGGTCTTTGGTCCTTTTGCGCTGCGCTTCCAGGGTCTTGGGCGCTTCGCCTCCTATTATGGAAAAGCTGCTGGGGTTCAGGGCGATGTATACCGGGATGTCCACCGTCAGCTTGCTGGGGTCGTAGTTGACGACGATGTTGCTGACCGTGCCCACCTTGACCCCTTTGAGCAGCACCGGCGAACCGATGGTGAGTCCCTTGATGGCGCCCTGGAAGTGCATAACCCGCGTCTCGGTCTTTTCAAAGAACGTTCCCGAGCCGAAGATCATGACCCCCACCACCAACAAGGCCAAGGCGGTTACCAAAAACCCGCCGACCATCTTGTTGTTGACTTGTTTGCTCATTGTCCGTCCCTCTCCGCCGCCGGGCCGGCGGGTGAACTTACCGGTTTGGTGCCATCGTCCAGCCCGCGAGTCAGGAACCTGCGCACCTTGGGATCGCGCGATTGTTTCAGCAACATATTGGGATCGCCGCCGGCAATCATGGTTTTGCTCTCGGGGTCCAGAAAAACCGAGTTGTTGCCTATGGCGAAGATGCTGGCCAGCTCATGGGTGACCACCACGATGGTGGTGCCCAGGCTGTCGCGAAGCTCCAGAATCAACTCGTCGAGCAGATGGGCGCTCACCGGGTCCAGCCCCGCCGAGGGCTCGTCGAAGAATAGTATCTTCGGGTCCAGGGCCATGGCCCGGGCCAGTCCCGCCCGTTTTTGCATGCCGCCGCTGATCTCGGAGGGGTAGTAGTCCTCGAAGCCGGACAGGCCCACCAGGGCCAGCTTCAGGGAAGCCATCTCCTGGATCTCCGATTTGGTCAGATCGGTGTATTCATTGAGGGGCAGGGCGATGTTCTCGGCCAGGGTCATGGAACTCCACAGGGCCCCGCTCTGGTAAAGGACCCCCACCTTGCGCATGATGGCCTCGCGCTCGGCCACCGTCGCTTTCCAGAAGTTGACCTTGCCGTACCAGACGTCGCCGGTAGCTGGCTCCTTGAGCCCGGTGAGGTGGTGCATGAGGGTGCTTTTGCCGCAGCCGCTGCCCCCCATGATGATGAAGATGTCGCCCTGGTTCACGGTGAAGGTGAGGTCCCGTTGCACCACGAAGCTGCCATAGGCCATGGTCAAATCCTTGACCACTATGCTGGGTTCAGGTGTGGCCATGGTTTATATCCCCAGGACGTTGCACATCAGGGTGATCAGGGCGGTGGCCACGATGATGCTCACGATGGAGGTAACCACCGCCGAGGTGGCCGCGTTGCCCACCGCCGAGGCGCTGCGTCCGCATTGCATGCCCCGCATGCATCCGGCCACCGCCACCAGCACTCCGAAAACCGCCGCCTGCAAAATGCCGATGGCGAAATCGGCCAGGCTCACCGAGAGCACCGTCTGGTTATAGTATTCGACCACTCCTATGTTCAGCATGCCCACGCCCACGATAAGCCCGCCCAATACCCCCAACAGGTCGGCGTACACGCAAAGCAGGGGCATCATCAGGGCCAGGGAAAACACCCGGGGCAGGACCAGAAACTCCATGGGCGGTATGCCCATGGTTCTCAGGGCGTCGATTTCCTCGTTTACCTGCATGGTGCCCAGTTGGGCGGCAAAGGCGGCGCCCGTGCGGCCGGCCATGATGATGCCGGTCATGATGGCGCCCATGACCCGGATCATGGCCACGCCCACCAGGGAGGCCACGTAGATCTGGGCCCCGAACATCTGCAGCTGCACGGCCCCCACGAAGCCCAGGATCAGGCCCACCAGGAGGCTTATCAGCGAGACGATGGGCAGGGCCTGCACGCTGCATTCCTGGGCGATGGCCAGCATGTCCGAGACGCGCAGCTTGGAGTGCCCCTTGATCAGCTTGAGCGAGGAGATGGACACCGCCCCGATGAAGTCCAGCATCTCTCCGGCGGAATGTTGGAAGGCGCGGGCTTCCAGGCCAACCCTCTCCAAGAACGACTCCTGTTGGAACTTGCGCCGCGCGCCCTTGCGCTCGGGCACCGCCGCCGCCAAATCCAACAATCGCACCGCGCCGTCGGGCAGGCTTTTGACGGTAAAGGGCAGCTTTTTTTCAGAGCACACCTCGCGCAAATGCTGCACGAAGATCAAAAGCGTGCTGTCCCAGGAGGTGATGCCCTCGGCCTCCAGGTCCACTGCGGTCACCGACGGACCGGCGTCCAGCTCTTGTCGCAATAAAGCGGCGCTGGGGCGTTCCACGGTCCGCAGCCAGTCGCCCGCCAAGTGGACCGCCAGGAGTTGGGGTGAAGGCCTGGTCAGGTTAATGCTGCAAGCGGCGCTCATTTTGGCAAAACTCTCTCGCTGCTCCAAGGGCGGCCATGCCCCATTGGGGCCGTAAAGGGGCCGGCAAAAGGGCGAACGGATTCGCGCCAAGCCGTGCTTGCCTTATTGTACTACCTTGGCGCGAGTCAAGTTAGCGCAGGCCGACCCGGTTGACGGGCCCGCCAAGGTTTACGGGCGCGACGCCGGGGCCGGGCATGACGCCCACGCCCGGCGCTCCCACGCCCACCCCGGGCCTGACGCTCACGCCCGGAGCCCCCACCCCTACGCCCGGCATGACACCGACCCCCGGGGCCCCCACGCCCACGGTGGAGCGCCGCGCCACGCCCGCATAGCTCACCGGGGTCATCGGCCGGCCGACAACCGCCTCCGCTGTGTTGGAAAAACCGCCGCCCAGGCTGGCCAGAAGATCGCCATGCCACGCCAACCAACCGGCGGCGACCACCAGCAGCACCAACAGACTCTTCCTCGTGGTGGTAAAGGTCATCACTTTTTTGCTCCTTGGGGGCGCTGGTTGGGCAACTCATCCAGCTCGATGAGGGCCTCCGGCTCCAGTTGGGTGGCTCCGGCCGGCGGGACGAAAGTAAAGGCGCCCGCCTTGGGCTTGACCCCGCCCTTGAACGACTTGACGTGAATCGTATGTTGCGGCGCGCAGTTCATGGTCTTGCTGGTTATAACCAGCTTGCGCGGTATAGGCTGGTCGCCGGCCTGCACCCACAATTGCCAATCCGTATCAAAGTTGCGGAAGGCCAGATGCTCGCAGGACACCCCGTCGACGATCCCGGTGCCCAGGTATTTGGCTTCCAGCACCCCGGCCGCCAAGGCCGCGTAGGGATCGGCCACCAACAGATCCGCCCCCGGCAGGGCCACGCCCCGGCCCGCCCTCAAGGAGGCGATCAACTGATCCAGGGTCCCCCCGAATGCGAACTGGGCGTAACCGTTGGCGCGCTTGCCGTAGACGGTTACGGTCTTACCGTCCACGAACATGGTCACGTCCGCGTGACCCGAGACCCGGTGGGCCCACAGGCGGTTGGGCCGGCTGAGCAGCAACTCGCCGGAGCTGTTGAACTGTATCTTCTCCAGCTGGGGGGTGATGATCTCTATGGAGCTGTCAAAAGTCAGCTCGATGGTCTTCAACTTGCTCATGTAATCCGACATGGCCTGCAAGATGCTCTTGGCGGCGTCTTCTTGCGGCTGGGCCAGGGCCGCCGGGACGCTGCAGAGCAGGCCCAGGCACAACAGGCAGGCCGCGAAAATCACCCTGGCGCCCTTGGTCGGTTTTTTTGAGGACAACATGGGGAACTCCCCTTCAACTTCTGGGTTGCGTTGCGCGATCGCCGGCCCGGCCTGGCACCGCTTGGCCCGCGATCAAAGCGCGGTTATCGTTTTCCGCCCCGATTGCTCTGCTACGGCTTGGGGTTGACGATATACATCTTCCGCAGAGTCTCTTGCTGGGCGGGGCCGATGCCCAGGCCCTCGGAGAAGTATTTTTCGATCGAGCCGTATTGCTTGTCCATCTGGTCAAAAGAGGCTTGCAGATACTCGGGCTTCACGCCGAAGATCGCCAGGGCGATGGAGCGGTCGCCGCCGGCCGCCGCGAAGGCGTCGATGGCCCGTTGAAACTGCGGGAGGGTGTACTGGTTGGTGCGCATGTAATCCGCCATGACCGTCTGTCTGGGCACCCCCAGCAGGGTGAGCAGGGCGGCGGCGGCCCAGCCGGTGCGGTCCTTGCCGGTGGTGCAATGAAACACCGCGGGCAGCTTGCCGGGCTCGGCCAGGGACAAAAAGAGCTGGCGATAGGACTGGCGGGCGCTGGGCAGCGTAATGAACTCGCGGTAGGCCCCTTGGAACAGGGCCTCTATGCGTCCGTTTCCGAGCACCACGTTGGCCTTCTTCGGCTCGTGCATCAGCGCTTCCAGTTCCGCCGGCGCGGCCGATTTGGCGTCGGCCAGCACGTTCAACAGGTGGTAATGCACGCCGGGCGGAATTTGGTCGGGTCTGGCCTTTACCTCCGAGGTGGTGCGCAGGTCATAGTCGTTCTTCAACTCCAGGCGCTCGAGCTTCTTGATGTCTTCGGCGCTCATCGGGTTGAAGGTGTCCGAGCGATAAGCCAGCCCGCGCGCGACAATGGCGCCTTGGCTGGTCTTGTAGCCGCCCACGTCGCGCAGGTTGGGCACCGGGGGGATGCCCAGGGCCAGGCCCAGGCTTTGGCCGGGCGCCAATATAGGCAAGGAGCCGTCCGGCGCTTTGGCCCAGCCGGCGGTGCCGGTCAAAGCGAGGGCGGCCAAACCCACCGCGGCCACGAGGGCGAATCTTCGCGCGTTTTTGGTCCACGATATCCGGTGACCCATGAAGTCCTTTTGCACTTTGCTGCCTCCCTTTGGCCCGGAGCAAGCCTCCGAGTCTGTCCCGCGTACACGGGGGAGCTGGTTATTTCAGCGGCCTCAGGGTGAGTCGCCTCACCGTTGCCGCCGTTCCGGCTATTGCCAGGCCTTGGCCACGGCCTCTTCCAGGATCGCCCGGAGCTTTTTGGCCGCGGCCAGCTTGCCGCCGGGATGGGCCAGCACGGTCTCCATCTTTTCCTTGCCGTAGGCCGCCTGGTTCATGGACTGGGCCGGGCTCAGGGACATGTTCTGGAAGGCGGTGCCCAGATAGGCGCCGCTGGAGGTTGAGACGGTCAAAACCTCCAGGCCTTCGCCGACGTTCCCGCTGCCCGAAGATCTCACGCCCCAATCACCCAGGGCAAAGCCGCCCATCCCGCCGAACTTGCTCACCCCCTTGATGAGCTCGTCCACCGCCTTGTCGGTCATGATAAGCATGAGCACCTGGGAACTGGAGGCTCCCGCCTGCAGGCCCAGGGTGATCTGGCTGGTCTTCAAAAACACCGGGTCGCTCCAGACCTTGCCGTGACGCCGGAGCAAGAGGCCTTGGCCGCGCTCGTAGCCCACGATGAGGCTGCCCATATCCTCGCTGGGCACCAGGTAGACCGCCCGGACTCCGCCCAGCATGTTGCGGATGGCCTGGGCCTGCTTTTGTTTCAGGAAATCGTCCAGCATCTTGGCGGACTGCTCGGTGAGCTTGGCGTAGGCCGGCTCCTTCTCGGCGGCCTGGGCCGGGACGGCCGACAGGCAGGTGACGAGCCAAAGCAAGGCCAGGGTCAGCATCAAGGCGGGTTTGAACTTCATTTGCCGTTTCTCTGGTCCAAAAGTTGTCGTTGCGGGCCTTTCCCCGGGCTTGGTTTCTTCCCCGTGGCCGAACCACCCCGCGGCCTTTCTTGCTGGCCGGGGGAGATCAGCATTCTTGTACGGGAGAAAATGCTGCCCTTGGGGCAAGACCGCCTCCGCGCTCCATCGGCAAACGCGGGCCAATTCTGATTGGGCTTTAATCAGCGAAAAGCGTGCCAATATCCCCTTTGCGGGACATACCACACGATTAATAATAATATTGCATGGTTATCTGTAAGGGTCCAGACGCGGCGCGCCGAAGGGAGCCTGGGTGGTGCCTAAATATAGTCACCAGTGCCTATCGTGCGTCATTAGAGGCCGGTGAGAAGAACCCGCGGGTCATACCGCTGCCATGGGCCGGCCATCACGGCGCCGGCGGCGGACCACGGGCCGGGCCCGCCCATGGCCGCCCCGGGCGTCCTGGTCTGCCCTTGGCCGATAGGCCCAAGGAGGCCCCCGGCTAAACCACCATTGAAATTAGCGATTTGACTGGGGGAGTTGATTCTCATTTAATATCAGCAGCAAAACTTGAAACAATGGTGTGCGCCATGTCCCAATTTTTCGGCTTTACTTGAGAGCCTACTGATCATGCTGCCCGGGCAAGGTAGTCAGGGAAAGCCGGTGAACCTCTCTCTCCGCTTACTTCCTTAAAAACCGATAAAAATCCCTGCTCCCACCGGGTTGATCATAGCTTCGGACGGGTCCGTCTGGTGCGCGTATTTCATCGGGAGGTGAGGGGATGGCCCGCTGTTTGCCCCTGCAACCCCAGCCTACCCGCGAGGGGGGCGAGCCTTGGAGGGCAGGGCGCTGCCTCCGCCTTTTTGCGGCCACATCAATGGCCAAGGAGTAGTTATGGCAACCCAGTTCAATGCGCATAAACCGGTGGGAGCGGTGATGGTGGTGGGTGGCGGCGTGGCCGCTATCCAGGCCTCGCTGGATCTGGCCGACACCGGCTACCTGGTCTACCTGGTGGAAAAAACCCCGGCCATCGGCGGGGTCATGTCCCAGTTGGACAAGACCTTCCCTACCAACGACTGCTCCATGTGCATTCTCTCGCCCAAGTTGGTGGAGTGCGGCCGTCACCCCAACATCCAGATACTCACCAACACTCAGGTCATGGGCGTGGAGGGGTCGGTAGGCGCCTTCCGGGTGAGCCTGCACCAGAAGGCCCGCTATATCGACCTGAGCAAGTGCATCGCCTGCGGGGCCTGCGCCGAAAAGTGCCCCAAACGGGTGCCCGACCTGTTCAACTGCGGGCTGAACCAACGCCGGGCGGCCCATGTGAAGTATCCCCAGGCCGTGCCCCTGAAGTACTCCATCGACTCGGACAACTGCATCTATTTCCAGAAGGGCAAGTGCCGGGCCTGCGAGAAGTTCTGTCCGGCCGGCGCGGTGGATTTCACCCAGCAGGACCAGGATCTGACCCTGGACGTGGGCGCGGTGGTGCTCTCGGCCGGGTTCAAGCCCTTTGATCCCACCCCCTTTGCCCAGTATTCCTACACCAACTTCCCCAACGTGGTCACCGCCCTGGAGTTCGAGCGCATCCTGAGCGCCAGCGGCCCCTGGATGGGCCACCTGGTGCGCCCCAGCGACGAGGGCGAGCCCAAACGCATCGCCTGGTTGCAGTGCGTGGGCTCGCGCGACGTGAACAACTGCGACCACGGCTACTGTTCCAGCGTGTGCTGCATGTACGCCATCAAGGAGGCGGTGATCGCCAAGGAGCACTCCCACGGCGGCCTGGACACCACCATCTTCTTCATGGACATGCGCACCTTCGGCAAGGACTTCGAGCGCACCTACGAGGGGGCCAAGGACAAGGGGGTGCGCTTCGTGCGCAGCCGCATCCACTCCATCAGCGAGCTGCCCAACCACGACCTGCGCCTGGAGTATGTGGACGAAAAGGGCCGGGCCCACAGCGAGGAATACGACCTGGTGGTGCTCAGCCAGGGCCTGGAGATGGACCGCGACACCGCCGACATGTGCCGCGGGCTGGGCCTGGAGCTGGCGGAGTCGGGCTTCGTGGCCAGCGGCTCCTTCACCCCGGTGGCCAGCAGCCGCCCGGGCATCTACGTGTGCGGGGCCCTGGCCGGACCCAAGGACATACCCCTGAGCGTCATGGAGGCCTCCGCCGCGGCCTGCGCCGCCTCGGGCGACCTGTCCGTGGCCCGGGGCAGCCTGGTCGCGCCGCCGGTGGAGATTCCCCAGCGCAACGTGGCCGGCGACTCCCCCCGGGTGGGAGTCTTCGTCTGCTCCTGCGGCATCAACATCGCCGGGGTGGTGGACGTGCAGGCGGTCATGGACTACGCCGCCACCCTGCCCAACGTGGCCTACGTGGAGAACAACCTGTTCACCTGCTCCCAAGACACCCAGGACAAGATGGCCCAGGTCATCCGCGACCAGGGGCTCAACCGCATGGTGGTGGCGGCCTGCAGCCCGCGCACCCACGAGCCCCTGTTCCAGGAGACCCTGCAGGCGGCCGGGCTCAACAAGTATCTGTTCGACATGGCCAACATCCGCAACCAGACCTCCTGGGTGCACGCCGACGACCCGGTCAAGGCCACCGAGCGGGCCAAGGACCAGGTGCGCATGGCCGTGGCCAAGGCCAGCCTGCTGGAGCCTTTGAACGAGGCCAAGCTTTCCATCCTGCCCAGCGCCCTGGTCATCGGCGGGGGCCTGGCCGGCATGAACGCGGCCCTGGAGCTGGCCAAGCAGGGCTACCCCACCCACCTGGTGGAGCGCGACACCCAACTGGGGGGTAACGCCCGCCTGCTACGCATCACCGCCAAGGGCGACGAGGTGGCCCCCTATCTGGCCGAGCTGGTGCAGCGGGTGGAGGACGATTCCAACATCACGGTGCACCTGGGCACCACCATCCACAAGGTGGACGGCTTCGTGGGCAACTTCAACACCACCCTGGCCGGCGAGGGCGGCGATCAGGTGGTGCAGCACGGGGTGGCCATCATCGCCACCGGAGCCGGGGAATACCGGCCCACCGAATACCTCATGGACCAGCACCCGGCGGTGAAGACCCACCTGGAGATGGACGCGGCCATCGCCTCCGGCGAGGTGGACCCGGCCAAGGTCAACTGCGCGGTGTTCATCCAGTGCGTGGGTTCCCGCGAGCCGGATCGCCCCTACTGCTCCAAGGTCTGCTGCACCCATTCGGTGGAGAGCGCCCTGTGGCTCAAGGAGCACAACCCCGAGAGCCAGGTGACCATCCTTTACCGCGACATGCGCACCTTTGGCGAGCGGGAGCTGCTCTACAAGAAGGCCCGCAAGGCCGGGGTGCTGTTCGTGCGCTACGACCCGGAGAACAAGCCCCGGGTGGAGGCGGCGGGCGAGCAGGTCTCGGTGGTGATCAAGGACAACATCCTGGACCGCGACCTGGTCTTCAACGCCGACCTGTTGGTGCTGGCCAGCGCGGTGGTCAGCCACCGCGACGAGGCCCTGGCCCAGATGTTCAAGATCTCCCTGGACCAGGACGGCTGGTTCCTGGAGGCCCACGTCAAGCTGCGTCCGGTGGACTTTGCCACCGACGGGGTGTTCATGGCCGGTCTGGCCCACTATCCCAAGCCCATGGAAGAGGCGGTGGCCCAGGCCCAGGCCGCGGTGTCGCGGGCGGTGACCGTGCTCTCCAAGGGCGAGATGTGGCTGCCGGGCACCGTGGCGGTGATCGACCAGAACAAGTGCGTGGGCTGCGGGGTGTGCTGGACGGTATGCCCCTTCAAGGCCATCGACCAGGACGAAAACGGCCTGGCCGTGGTGAACGAGGCCCTGTGCAAGGGCTGCGGCACCTGCGTGGCCTCCTGCCGCTCGGGCGCGCCCAACCTGCGCGGCTTCTCCAATCAAGACGTACTGGCCCAAATCAGCACCATGCTGCTGGGCTGACGGGAGCGGTAATACGATGAGTCCCAACGAAAGCTTCGAGCCGCGCATCGCGGCCTTCTTCTGCAACTGGTGCACCTATGGCGGCGCCGACCTGGCCGGGGTGAGCCGCCTGCAATATCCTCCCAACATCCGCGCCATCCGCATCCCCTGCACCGGCCGCCTCAGCCCCAGCTTCGTGCTGCAGGCCTTTCGCCAAGGGGCCGACGGCGTGTGGATCAGCGGCTGCCACCCCGGCGACTGCCATTACATCGAGGGCAACCTCTATGCCCGCCGCCGTTTCACCGTGCTCAAGAACCTGCTGGAGTACGTGGGCCTGGAGCCCGGCCGCCTGCACTTCTCCTGGATCTCGTCGGCCGAGGCCACCAAGTTCCAGCAAACGGTCATCGAGGTGACCGAGGCGGTCAAGGCCCTGGGGCCCAACCAATTCCTGCGCAAAGACATAGGCATAGTGGCCTGATGGACAACAAAGACATTGCCCAAGCCATCCGCGAGGCGGCCTCCCGCCTCCTGGCCGAGGGGGCGGTCGATTGCGTGATCGGCTACGAGGCAGGGACCCTGCCCATGCGCGAGCGCCCCTTTTTCGCCTACACCCCGGAGGAGGCCCAGCGCCTCACCTGGACCGGCTTCTGCTGTAACAACCTGGCCAATTTCCTGGTGCGCCGGCCCCAGGGCGAGGCGGGCAAGGTGGCCGTGGTGGCCCAGGGCTGCGTCAGCCGCAGCATCGTGGGGCTCATCAAGGAGCACCAGATCACCCGCGAGCAGGTGCACGTCATCGGGGTGGCCAGCCCCGGCATGCTGGACCGGGACAAGGTGCAGGCCCTGGTGGGCCCGGAAAAGGTGATCACCGCGGTGAGCGAGGAGGGCGAGGACCTCTTGGTGGAGGGCCCCGGCTGGCAGGAGCGCCTGCCGCGCAAAAAGGTGATGCGCGACAACTGCTACACCTGCGTGCAGCGCAACCCGGTGATCCACGACGACATGATCGGCGAGGAAAGCGAGCCCACCCACGGCGGGCAAATCGACAAGGTGGCCGCGCCCTGGGAAAAGCTCGACACCGCCGGGCGTCTGGCCGCCTTTGCCGAAAACTACCAGGACTGTATCCGCTGCTACGCCTGCCGCGATGCCTGCCCGTTGTGCTATTGCCACGTGTGCTTCGTGGACGAGTCCCAGCCCCAGTGGTGCGGCAAAACCCAGGACGGCTCCGACGTGCTCACCTATCATCTGCTCCGGGCCTTTCACTGCGCCGGCCGCTGTACTGATTGCGGGGCCTGTGAGAGCGCCTGCCCCCAGGGCATCAAGGTGCGCCGCCTGACCAGCAAGATAGAAAAGGACGTGCGCGAGCTCTACGGCTACGCCCCAGGCCTGGATGAAAAGTCAGTGCCTCCGCTCAGCGCCCACAAGCCGGACGACCCTCAGGGGTTTATCAAGTAAAAGGAGCCAGCCATGTCCGACAAGATACTCAACAAGGACCAGGCCGCCTCCTTTTTGGCCGAGTTGGGCCGGGAACGCGACCTCTTCGCCCCGGCCGTGAGCCAGGGCAAGGTGGTCTGGGCCCCCCTGGAGCCCGGCCAAGAGCCGCTCTGGCGGTTCAGCAACACCGCCCTGAGCCCCAAGGAGTTTTTCTTCCCCCAGACCGAGTGCCTGATGCGCTTCAAGAACCGCCAAGACGGCGAGGAGGGCATGATCATGCACCCGGAGCCCGAGCTGGCCCGGGAGCGGGCGCTGGTCAACATGCGCCCCTGCGACGCCAAGGCCTTTGGCGTGCTGGATCTGATCTTCTGCCAGGACCAGATGACCGACGATCCCTATTGGCGCGACAAGCGCGAGAAGTCGCTGATCGTGGCCCTGGCCTGCAACGATCCCTGTCCCACCTGCTTTTGCACCTCCATGAACTGCGGGCCCCACGCCGAAGCCGGGGCCGACGTGCTCCTGGTGGATCTGGGCGAGAGGCTGCTGGCCAAGGGGGTGAGCGACAAGGGCCGGGAGGCCATCGCCGCCCTGCCCGAGGCGGACGAGGCAGACCTGGCCGCCGCGGAGGGGGCCAAGCAAAAGGCCGAGGCGGCCATCACCACCCAGGTGGCCATGGATAACATCGGGGGGCGCGAGGTGATGGAGCTCTACGAGGCCAAGCACTGGGACCGGGTGCATGAGTCCTGCCTCAACTGCGGCACCTGCACCTTTTTCTGCCCCACCTGCCACTGCTTCGACATCCAGGACGAGACCCAGGGTGAGCAGGGCCGCCGGGTGCGCAACTGGGACTATTGCATGAGTTGGCTGTTTACCCAGCACGGCAGCGGGCACAACCCGCGCGGCGCCAAGAAGGACCGGGTGCGCCAGCGCTTCATGCACAAGTTCTCCTACATCCCACTCAAGCGCGGCGGCGAGATCGGCTGCGTGGGTTGCGGCCGCTGCGTGCAGCAGTGCCCGGTGAACATCGACGTGCGCGAAGTCGTGCGCGATATGAACGCTTGAGGCCGTCCCGGCGAAAGAAAGGCTCGACCATGCCTAATCCATACGTCCCTTATCCGGTCAAGATCAGCGAAAGCTTGGTGGAGACCGAGGACAAGCAACTCAAATCCTTTTGGCTGGATTTTCTGGACCCGGACCATGCCCAGGCCTTTGACTACACCCCCGGCCAGTTCGCCGAACTGAGCGTCTCGGGCTACGGCGAAATCCCCATCGGCATCGCCTCCAGCCCCACCGAGGGCGACACCCTGCTGTTCACGGTGAACAAGGTGGGGGTGGTTAGCAACCGGCTCCACCAGATGGCCCAGGGTGACATCATGGGAGTGCGCGGCCCCCTGGGCAACAGCTACCCCCTGGAGGAGATGCGGGGCAAGAACATCGTCATCGTGGCCGGCGGCTTCGCGGTGACCACCTTGCGGGCCACGGTGACCTGGCTGTTGGACCCGGCCCATCGCGGCGACTACGGCGACATCGACTTCATCTACGGCGCGCGCACCCCCGGCCTACTGCTCTACGAGCCGCAGTGGCGTGATTGGCAGCAGCGCGACGACATCAACTGCCACGTAACCATCGACCGCGAGGCACAGGGCTGGGACGGCATGGTGGGCTTCGTGCCCTCGGTGTGCGAGCAGGTGGCCCCCTCGCCGGACAACGCGGTGGCCCTCATCTGCGGCCCGCCGGTGATGATCCGCTTCACCCAGCCGGTGTTCGACAAGCTGGGCTGGCAGTCCGAGCAGATCGTGATGAGCCTGGAGAACCGCATGAAGTGCGGCATCGGCATCTGCGGACGCTGCAACGTAGGGCCCGAGTACGTGTGCAAGGACGGCCCGGTGTTCACCAAGGCCCAACTGGAGCGCCTGCCGGCCGAGTACTAGGCCGCCCGGCGCCGGAGCGGAGTGGTGTGTGCTAACCTGGGGCCAAACCCCCGCGGGAGAGAGCCATGCGCCCCTTGTACTTTGACTACAACGCCACCACTCCCATACTGCCCCGGGTCTACGAGGCCATGCGGCCCTACCTGACCGAGCATTTCGGCAACCCCGGCTCGGGCCATCTCTGGGGGCTCAAGGCCAAGCGGGGGGCGGAGCTGGCCAGGGAGCAGGTGGCCGGGCTGATCAACTGCGCGCCCGGCGAGGTGTATTTCACCTCCTGCGCCACCGAGAGCGACAACTGGGCTCTGTTGGGCCTGGGCCTGGCCCGCCCCGGAGCTCATGTGGTCATCAGCGCCATCGAGCACCCGGCCATCGTGGAATGCGCCGCCTACCTGGAACGCTGCGGCGCGCGGGTGAGCCGGGTGGGGGTGGACGAGCAGGGCCTGGTGGACCCGGCGGCGGTACGGGCGGCCTGCGCCTCGGGGGCGGACCTCATCTCCGTCATGCTGGCCAACAACGAGACCGGGGCCCTGCAGCCGGTGGCCGAGATCGCGGCCTGGGCCCGCAAGCAGGGCATTCCGGTGCACAGCGACGCGGCCCAGGCGGTGGGCAAGGTGCCGGTGGACGTGGCGGCCCTGGGGGTGGACCTGTTGACCATCGCCGGGCACAAGCTCTACGCGCCCAAGGGGGTGGGAGCCCTCTACGTGCGCCAGGGCCTGGAGCTTGCGCCCCTGCTCTGGGGCGGGGGCCAGGAGAGGGGCCGGCGCTCGGGCACGGAAAACGTGCCCTACATGGTGGCCCTGGGCGAGGCCTGCGCCCTGGCGGCCGAGGACCTGCCCGGCGAGATGGCCCGCCAGCGCGAGTTGGGGCGCGTCTTCCTGGAGGGGTTGGGCGCCCTGGACGTGGATTGGCGGCTGTATTCGGAGCGGGCCCCCCGCCTGCCGGGCACCGCGGCCGTGGGCTTCAAGGGCCTGAACGCCGGGGACATCATCTCCGGCCTGGTGGTCCTGGACGTGGGGGTGAGCGCCGGGGCGGCCTGCCACGGCGACACCACCGTCGTGTCCCACGTGCTGGCGGCCATGGGAGTGCCCCTGGAATATGCCCAGGGCACCATCCGCTTTTCCTGGGGGCGGCCCACCAGCCAAGACGACGTCCGGGAACTGGTGCGCCGCCTGGGTCAGGCGCTGGGGGCCCTGGCCTAAGCCGCCTCGGCCGCGTCCTTACACCGGCAGCCACGGCCCAAGCGACCCGCTTCATCCCCGCCGATTGGGCAGTCGATCGGGCCCGCTTCAAACGGGCGTCACGCCCACTTCTTGCCCAGCGCTTCCAAACCTGCCTTTTGCAGATCCGCGGGAGACATGATGACCCTGAATTTGCAATCCGCCTCGAATTGGAGAAAGAACGGCTCCGCGAAAAAGGGCACGTCGGAGGAGGATTGCAGGTTGACGACGAAAATGGCGCCGCGCTTGCCGTTCTGCTCGGTGAAGTAGGCGGTCTCGGGCTTGATGGTTTCCAGGATGCTCCCCAGGACAGCGCCGATCTTGCCTTCCCTGACCAGGGAATTGAAAGGCTCGGGGGGGAATTCGACCGTTAGCAGCATTTTCATGTTCAGCCTCCTTGCGGGCGGCCAAGCGCCGCCCATATCCGATTAATTATCTCGGTATTTCAAGTATGCTCCTTGGAAAACTCCCTCGGCAACCGGCAGCCCGAGGCGCGTAAGGCTCCCTGATGGTGGCGGCGGAGTTGCGGGCCGGACTCCCGTATTGCCCCCATGCGTTTGCGTGGGGCGGCCCCTCGGGGCGGTGCAAAAGTATTGCGGGGTTAAGCCGGACGGCTGGGCGTCGATATTGTTTGGTGGAAGGAGTGGGAAACTCGACTACAATTGGGCCAAAAATTTCCGGCCCCGCACCCACTCCCGGCGACTTCGGTCCCGGCATGCCCGACAGGAGTACAACATGCCCTCGAGCCCCAAGGCCTTCTCGCCCCTGGAGGCGATGAAAGAACACGCCAAGATCATGTTCGCTAAAGACGTTCTCGAAGTGACCGAGGGGGTCCATGTCGCGGTGGGCTACGCGCCCTCAAACTCCGCCATGCTAATCGGCGACGACGGCGTGATCATCATCGACACCGGCCAGAGCACCGGATCGGCCCAGGACATCCTGGCCGAGTTCCGCAAGGTCACGGACAAGCCCATCAAGGCGATCATTTACACCCACGGCCACCGCGATCACGTGAGCGGAGCCAAGGTGTTCGTGGACGAGGGCTCCAACCCCGAGATTTACGCCCGCGACAACCTGGACAACCCGTTGGACGACGCCAATCTGGAGCGCGTGGGTCCCTACAAAATTTTGCAGAAGCGCACGGTGCGGCAATACGGAATCGGGGTGCTGGAGCCCCACAGCGAAAAGGTCAGCATGGGCTTGGGCCCGGCAACGTTCAACGCCCAAGGGCTGGGCCAGGGATTCATCCCGCCCACCCAGACCTTTAGCGGCGAAAAAATGGGGCTGAGCGCGGTGGGGATCGAGCTTGAGCTGTACAAGGCCCCCGGCGAGACCGATGACCAACTCTTCGTTTGGTATCCCGCCAAAAAGGCCTTGTTCTGCGGCGATAATTTTTATCAGGCTTTCCCCAACCTCTACGCCATCCGGGGCACGGTCTACCGCGATTTCAACCTGTGGGCCGACAGCTTGGATCAAATGACGCGTTTTCCCATCGAACACTTGGTGCCCGGGCATACCCGCCCCCTGTCCGGCCCCCAAGCGCTGGAGGCCCTGGCCGACTACCGCGACGCCATCCGCCTGGTCATCGCCAAGACCGCCGAGGGCATGAACCTGGGCCTGACCCCGGACGAACTGGTCGATTACGTGAAGCTGCCGGAGGAGTTGGCCGGCAAGTACTATTTGCAGGAATTTCTGGGGACCGTGCCCTGGTCGGTGCGCGCCTATTTCGCCGGAACCCTGGGCTGGTTCGACGGAAACCCCACCAACCTTTTCCCCTGCTCCCCGCGCCAACGGGCCGAGCGCACGGCTCAGCTGGCCGGCGGCGAGGAGGCCCTTTTCGCCCAATTGCAAAAGGCGTCCGCTGGCGGCGAGCACCAGTGGGCCTTGGAACTGGCGGACATGATAATCGCCCTGGGGGTGCGCGAGAGGCCGGCCAAGGAGATAAAGGCCGCCGCCTTGATCGCCCTGGCGGATCGGCAGACCAGCGCCATCGCACGCAATTATTACCTGGCCTATGCCAAGGAGCTAAAGGCGCAAACCGCCGAGGGAACAACCTAGGCAACGCCTGCCGGAGCGCCCGCGCCTTGCCGGGCTGGCCCAGGTTTGCCGGGCGGGCAAAAGATTTACGAGGCCTGAAAAGCTTGAGCGGTGGAGGGTCCGGGACAGCCCCGGACCCTCCACCGCTCGCTATCTATACTGCTCGGCCTAGGGGACCGAGCCCGTGGCGCTTGTTTACGGCTTGGTCACGTTGATGGCCATGGCCTGGGTGTAGCGCACCACCACGTCGTCGCCCTTTTTCACCTTGTCGAAGTTCTTGGCCTGGGGCGGGATCTTCAGGGTGTGCACGTTGCCCTGGGGGCCCTTGAGCGATACGGTGCGCGCCTTGTAATCGATGGCCACCACCTGGGCCCGGATCTCCATCACGTCGGCCACCATGCCGCCGGGCATGGCGCCCTTGGGAGCCAGCTTCACCACCTGGGCGCCACCGGCGGCCGGGCCGCCCTCGGGCTTGGTCACGAACAGGGCCAGGGACTCGACGAAGTCGGCCACCACGATATCGCCCACCTTGACCTGCTCCAGGTTGCGGGCGTTCTTGGCGTTGAGCATCACGGTCCGGCCGCCCTCGCCCTTGATGGTCACGGTGCGGGCCTTCATGTCCAGGGCGGTCACGGTGCCCTTGAGCTGCAGCGTGTCAACGGCCACCACTCCGCCCAAAACGCCGTCGCCGGCGGCAAAAGCCATGGGCGCCGCGCTCAGCACAAGCAACGCGGACAAAAGTACCAAAAGCAATTTTTTCATGACGTTCTCCTCTAACTTATCGTTGTTCACGGTTATCAGGCTTGTCGCCGGATTAGGGTAGCGGCTCGATGGCAGCCGGCTTCCAGGTTTGGTTGAACCAGGGCTCCAGCGGCCCGTACAGCCGCAGGATCATGAACCAGCCCTTGCCGGGTATGGTCTGCACCCAGTTGTTGGCCTTGCCCTGGGGAGGCTTGGGACCAAAGTAGACGTCGACCGAGCCGTCCTGGTTGATCATGAGGTTCTTGTTCTGGCTGCTGACGCTGGGGAAACGCTGGTCGGTCTGGATCATGGAACGCGTCTGGTTGTCATAGACGATGACCGACCAGAAGTCCTTGACCGGCACGTTGGGCGGCAGGTGCAGCTTGTAGTTCTTGGCGCCGTCGAAGGGGTTGCCCTTGGCGTCCTGGGCGCACCAGGGATACTGCGAGCCCTTGCCCACCATTTTCTCGGCCATGGCCGGCGTCACGCCGGTGGCGATGTAGTAGAAGAATATGGCCCCGTCCAGGTTGGCCACGCCGGGGGCCGCCTCGAACTTGTAGCCCCCGAAGAAGGGCAGGCGCCAGGGGCTGTTGGGATAGAAGAAGGCGTTTTTGTCGCGAATCCGGAAGGCGATGGCCCTGGCGGTCACGCTGCCGATCTTGGCGGCGTCGGTCAGGATCTTTTTCATGCGCCCGTCGGGGTTGAAGGGCTTGCCCTTCTCGATTCCGATGGAGGCGAACAGGCCCAGGGTGGTGGGGTCGCTGCCCGCGCTGGGCTCCTCCTGAATGACCTGGTTGAGCATGCCCCAGAAGGCGTAGTCGCTGGGCGGCACGAAGTTGGCGGGAATGCCGGAGGCATTGACGAACTTCATCTTGGGCGGATTGTCCTTGTCGGCCAGCTGATAGATCTTCAGGTGTTTCTTGACCGCCTCGACGCCGGGCTTGGTGGAGCCCTTGACCAAGAAGGAGCGGAAGGGCATCCAGGAGCCGTAGGTGCTGGGGCGCACCACGAAGTAGCCCTGGGGTATCTCGCCCTGGTAGCCCGGAGGCAGGATCAGGTACTTGCCGCCCTTGCCGTGGTCCGGGCCGGTAATGCCCACGTCGGCGACCCATTTGTACCAAAAGTCGTCGATGAGCCCCAGGACCATGGGCGGGATCTCTACCACCAGCGGGCCCTTCTTGGTGTCGAGCCAGATGAAGCTGTAGATGGTGTTGTCGTTGGCGGTAAGCTCCACAGTCTTGGAGTCCACCAGGTCTTCCCAGATCACGTCGGTCTGGTTCACCGGGCCGAATTTGCTGAGCGTGTCGCGCATGCCCACCTGGTTGACGATGGGAATGGCCAGCAGGTAGGCCTGTAGCGCGCGGGAGGCGTCCAGGTTGTCGTAGACCTTCTGGGTGGTGGCGTCGTCGGGGTAGCCGTAGTGCAGATTCAGGGCGCCGATGGAAGTCTCGACCTTGTCCGGCACCATGACCCCCGGCGCGATGGGGGTGGTCATTTTCATCTGGGGCGCATCGGCCCAGGCCGGCAGGGCCAGGCCGAGGCAGAGCGCCAGCGTAAGGGCCAGCTTTCCAAAGATTGCTTTGGGCACGGTCTCAAGTCCTTTCGTTTCGTCTCGTCGGGTCTGGGCAAAGGCCTAAGGTTGGGACCGGTCACCATCGATGATGATGACCGGTCCTAGCGTTACTTTTGGTTAAATCGTTGTCGCTCTAGCCCGGCCCAGGCTGCACCCGGCGCAGGGGAGTTCCGTCCAGCGCCTCGGCCATGCTCTTTTCCAGCTTTTTGATATCCTCGGGAGTAAGCTGAGGCCTATCAACCTTTATGGTGAGCTTGTCGAGCTTGGCGGTCAAGGTGAATGGCGGCTTGTAGTCGGCGTCGTTGACCCCGGTCAGGGTGTCGGAGCCGATGTCGAAGCTTTCATCCCACTGCAGGATCATGGGCATGGTGCGCTTCATGGTGATGCTCTGCACCGCCTTGCCGTCCACCTTGAGTGTGCCCACGCCGCTGCGGCCCAGGCCGCTCATGTTGTTGAAGGCCAGCGTACCCAAGCCCAGGCCGTCGTACTTGAAGTCGAACTCCAGGGTGTGCTTGCCCGGGGTCAGTGCTTCCGGGCCTTCCCACTTGATGCGCTTGAGGTCCACCAGGTTCCACAGGAACACCGGCTTGCCCTTGAGCAGGTAGAAGCCGTAGCCGCCGAAGCGACCGCCGGAGGTAAGGATCATGCCCTCGCCGCCGCCCTCGGGCACCGTCACCTCCGCGGTGATGGTGTAGGAGCTGTCCAGCAGGAAAGGCGAGTCGCCCTGGGGCAGGCCCACCATGGGCGTGGTGTAGACGAACTCGGTGCGGCCGGCGGTGATGTTGGGCCGCGGGGCCACGACGCGGGCGGCCACCGAGGCGTCCATCGGGAACACCTGGTACTTCTTGGCCTCGGCCACGAACTTGGCGCGCAGCTCCTTGACCTTGTCCGGGTGTTGGGCCGCGATGTCGTGGGCCTGGCTGAAGTCCTTGGTCAGGTCGTATAGCTGGAACACCTGGTTGTTCAAGGGGTCGGGGTTGGCCGCCCCAAAGGCCTGCCAGGGGGCGCGGTTCACCTTGGTGCTGAGCAGCCAGCCCTGGTCGTACAGGGCCCATTGGCCCATCATCTCGAAGTACTGGGTCTTGTGGCGCGAGGGGGCCTTGGCGTTCTTGGCGTCGAAGGTATACAGGAAGCTGGTGCCCTCGATGGGCTTCTGCTTGATGCCGTCCACCACCTCGGGCGCCGAGATGCCGGTGGCCTCCAGGATGGTGGGCACCACGTCGATCACGTGGATGAACTGCTGGCGCAGGGCCCCCTTGTCCTTGATGTGCGCCGGCCAGGACACCACCATGTTCTGGTTGATGCCGCCCAGGCGCGAAGCGTTCTGCTTGAACCAGTCGAAGGGCGTGTCAAAGGCCCAGGACCAGCCGGCCGACATGTGGTTGTAGGTATGCTCGGTGCCCCAGACGTCGTACCACTTCATCTGCACGTCCACGGGGATCTCGTTGATGCCGTTGAAGAAGGCCACCTCGTTGGGGGTGCCCAAGGGGCCGCCCTCGGCGCTGGTGCCGTTGTCGCCGTTGATGTAGATGATCAGGGTGTCGTCCAGCCGGCCCAGGTCCTCGAAGGCCTTGATGACGCGGCCGATCTCGTGGTCGCTGTAGGCGGCGTAGGCGGCGAACACCTCAACCTGGCGGATGAAGAGCTTCTTGGCCTCGGGGCTCAGCTCGTCCCAGGGCTTGAGCACCTCGTTGGGCCAGGGGGTCAGCTTGGCGTCCTTGTCGATCACGCCCAGGCGCTTCTGGTTTTCGTAGATGCGCTCGCGCAGCTTGTTGTAGCCGTCGTCGAACAGGTGCATGGCGTGGATCTTGTCCACCCACTCCTTGGTGGGGTGGTGCGGAGCGTGGGTGGCCCCAGGCGCGTACTTGATGAAGATGGGCTTGCTGGGGTCGGTCTGGTGCATGCGGTTGATGTAGGCGATGGCGTCGTCGGCCATGCCGGTGATGAGGTTCCAGCCCGGCTTACCCTCGAAGGGATAGATCTGGGTGGTGTTTCGGAACAGGTTGGGCTGCCACTGGTTGGAGTCGCCGCCCACGAAGCCGTAGAAATACTCGAAACCCATGCCGGTGGGCCACTGGTCGAAGGGCCCGACCTGGCTGGCGGCAAAGGCGGGGGTGTTGTGATCCTTGCCGAACCAGGAGGTGCAGTAGCCGTTGTCCAACAGGATGCGGCCGATGGTGGCCTTGTCCTTGCCGATGATGCTGTTATATCCGGGGAAGCCCGTGGACTGTTCGGAGATGACCCCGAAGCCCACCGAGTGGTGGTTGCGCCCGGTGATCAGCGCCGCCCGGGTGGGGGAGCACAGGGCGGTGGAGAACACGCGGTTGTAGCGCAGGCCCGCGTTGGCGATCTTGTCCATGGTCGGGGTGGGGATCACCCCGCCAAAGGTGCTGGGAACCCCGAAGCCCGCGTCGTCGGTGATGATCAGCAGGATGTTGGGCGCCTTTTTGGGCGGCACGATGCGCGGCGCCCACCAGGGCTTGGAAGTGAGCGCGTCATGCTTGATCACCCCGCCGAACTTGGGGGCGGGAGCCGGCAGTTGCTTGCCGCTGATGGTGGTGGTTGCATCCGGCGCTCCGGGGGTGCCGGTGGTCTCCAGGGCCATGGCCGAGGAGCCCACCAATCCCATGGCGATCAGCGCCAGGTAGATAAATGATTTCTTGATGCGGTTCATCTCTCTTCTCCTTGGGGTCATTTTCAAACGCTTTTGGCAAAGGCTTGGACGGGTAGTGCCGATGCGAGTTGATGGCGCGGCTCCGGCCTGCTTGCCTTCCAGGCGCTTGCTCTTTTCACCTTGGGCAGGGTAGGGCGAAAAAGGGCTCGCCTTTTATTTCGTCGGGGCGGGCTCCAATTAGGGCTTCGTGGTCACGTAGACCAAGCTGTTGCCCTGGAACACCGCCCGGTAATAGTTGCCGCCACAGTGGTAGTATTCGATGCCGTTGATCGCTTGCGCGGCGCATCCCGGGGGAAGCGCCGACACCACCGAGCCCAACGGAAGGGTCGCGCCCGCCGGGGGCGGTGGGGGCGTCGGCGCCGCGGCGGGCGCGGGGGCCGGAGCCGCGGCGGGCGCCGCCGCCTGCTGCCTGGCCGCCGCCGCCTGTTGCTCGGCCGCCGCCGCCTGTTGCTGGGCCGTCACGGCCTGCTGTTGGGCCACCGCCGCCCGGTTGTTGGCCGCGGCCACCTCGGCCGAGGCCGCGCCGCCCACTATGACCGCAGTTCTAAAGGCGGTCCGGCGCCGGACGCCGAAGATGGCCTGGGCGTCGGGCACCAGTTGCATGGGTAAAAGCGGTATGTCGGCCAGCAGCATCGCCAGCAGGGCCGCGCTTATCGAAAAAATCTTTATCGTCGCCTTCATGGCCTGCTTCCTTTCGTCCTCAGCGGCCGGCCCCGCCGGTGGTGTTGACGGGCATGAAATCTATCTTCTTGACGCCCTTGGGCGCGCTGAAGCCGAACCGGACCTTCTTCAGGTTCGGCTTGGTGTTCCACCCGATCATGTAGGTGGTGAAGCTCATCAGCGCGGGGGAGCTGGTGTCGGTCACCACATACTTGTAAGGCAGCGGGTCGCCCTTGTCGGCGATCCACACCTGGAAGTCCACTCCCGGGCGGCTGAACAGCAGATGGTCGCAACTGACGCCGTTGATCACCGTCTTGCCGAGGTCCGCGGCCATGGTCACGCCCTGCATCAACAAATTGAAGTTGTTTTGGTAGATCAGGTCTGAGGCGGGGATGGTGATCCCCAGGGTTTGCTGCGCGAAACCCAGCGCGGTCTCGATGGTGCCCGGCAGGGCTTCCACCGCGTAGACCTTGTCGGCGGGGTTGTAGAGGGTCAGCGTCTTACCGTTGTAGGTGAAGACCTGGTCGGTCCGGCGGCTGCCCTTGCGCTCGGCCCGGAGCATGTTGGGCCGCTTGATGATCACGTCCGCCGAAACGTCGATATCGACCTTGTGCCCGGAGGGCAGCAGGTCTTCCATGGTGTTTTGGGTGCGCACGCTAAACGCCTGCAAATGGTTCATGAAATCCGTCAGCTTTTTCAGCTTCTGGATCGCGACGGGATTCATCTGCGCATTGAACGGCGCCGCCTGGGCGTCGATGAACGACACCAACAGCAGCGCCGCCAGCGCGATGATCGTTGCGCCCATAGCCCCCTTCAGTAGCTTCATCCCGATACCTCCTTTCGGGTGTTCACGTAGAGCCCGAGATTAAAAGTAGAAAGTCAGACCCAGCCAAGGTCCCTGAAGGGTGCCGTCAAAGGCAAAGGCATCGGGTCCGGAAGTGTCGTTGTTGTAGTCGGTGTAGTACCACTGGTAGCCGAGCTTGAGAGAAGCCCAGTCCACGAAGAGCCAGTCCACCCCCGCGGCTATCTGCCAGCTGAGATCCGCGCAGTTGCTGATGCCGAAGCCGCCGATATCGCCGCGCGCCCCCAGCCGCCAGGTCCGGGTCAACAGAACCTCGATCCGGGCTCCGATCATGGGGTCGATCCAGGAGTCGCTGTTGCCCACGGTCTTGCCCTGCTCGGCGCCCTGCAGCTCCAACTCTTGGTTGAAATAATTGTAGCGCCCGCCCAGGTAGGGCTGGATGATCACCTGGGGGTGACTTTCTGAACTGCTGCGATAAGCCTCGTAGGCCACGGCCATTTCCACGAAGCTGATCTTGAAGTCCGGCTTGGCGGTCACGTCGCCCAATCCTTGGGTCTGGACCGTCTGGTCGGTGGATATTTTGGAATAGGTGCCGTCGACCATGAAGCCCCAGTCACCGTGCCAGGCCTCGAAACGCCCCGCCAAGGCCACCACCTGGTCGAAGTTGTCCCAGATGTCGCTGAACGAGGCGTCCACGCTGGCGTTCAAAGCTCCGACGGTGATGTCGGAGTTGATGGCGGTAAGCCAGATGTAGGGGGTGAACTGGAAACGCCAGCCCGGCTTTTCGGCCGCGGAGGCAGGCATCACCCCCAGGGGAGTGACAAGCAGCAAAAAGACGATTGCGGTTAGTATTTTCTTGGCCACGTTTTTAGCCCTCTCTTGGGGATGGGTCATTGCCATGGTTGTCAGCTTTCGTCCGCAATTCTGGCCTTCTTGATGACCTCGATTCCGCTGGATTGGGCAATGGTGTCAAAACGTATATCCGGCGGTTCTATGGCCATTTCCAGAACGAGCAAAATGCGGCGGTAATCGTCTGAGCGCAAATGCTGGAGGATGCCCTCGGGGCATTGCCAGAACTCTTCGAGCATGATGGTGCCGGCATCGTCCAGGCAGCGGTATATGCCCGTGCTTAAACAGCGAGTATCCGCCTGAATACGCGCGGCTACGGAGGCAAGGATTTCAATGGCCTCGTTTTGGCTGGCCGGGGGTATGCGCATCCTTATGCAGGAGCGAATCCCCCCCCTTGCACGGGTTTTTTTTGGCGACGCGATCATAAGCACAACACCTCTAAGGCTATTAAACAATAGCCAAAAACATGCCAACCAAGCCCAGGGGCGGTTTTTAGGGAAAAGGTCTTTGCTTACTATGGGTTGTCGTGCTTGGGCACCCGCGGGGCGGCGGAGGGGGTACGGCATTATTGCCTAAGTTTAGTCAATAGTGCCGTCATTTAGGCATCGGCCTGAGGACGCCGGATAGCCAGTTTCTTCATTTTGGATTGCAGGGTGGTTCGCTTGAGCCCGAGTATCTCGGCGGCCCCGCCTTGGCCGGAGATGCGCCAGCCGGTTTGCTCCAGAACGCTGATGATGTGGTTTCGCTCGGTGTCCTGAAGGGTCGGGGCCTCGACGCCAAGCTGATCCTGAAAGCCTGGTGGAAGGTCGATGTTCAGGGTCCGGCCGGCGCAAACGATCATGGCCCGCTCGACCAGGTTGCGGAGCTCCCGCACGTTGCCGGGCCAATTGTGCCGCTGCAACCGTTCCATGCAAGCCTGCGGGATGTTATCGATGCGCTTGCCCATTTTTTCTTCGTACTGTTTGACAAAGGCCCAGACCAGGGCCGGGATGTCCTCGGCGCGCTGTCGCAGGGCCGGCACCTCAACGCTGAATACGTTGAGCCGGTAAAAGAGGTCCTTGCGGAATTTGCCCTCGTTGACCAGCTGCTCCAAATCCTGGTTGGAGGCGGCGATTATCCTGACGTCCACCTGCACCGTTTTGCTCGATCCCAGGCGCTCGAAGCTCCCTTCCTCCAACACCCGCAGCAACTTGGCCTGGATTTCCAGGGGCAGCTCACTGATTTCATCCAGGAAAAGGGTGGTTTCATGGGCGGCCTCGAAGCGGCCGATCATCCGGGTCATGGCCCCGGTGTAGGCGCCCTTTTCCCGGCCGAACAGCTCCGATTCCACCAAGGTGGGGGGCAGGGAGGCGCAGTTGACCACGAACAGGGGCCGGTTTTTGCGCGTGCTGAGCCGATGCACCGCCCGGGCGATGAGCTCCTTGCCCACCCCGGTTTCCCCCCCTATGAGCACGGTGGCGTCCGTGGGCGCCACCAACTCCACCTTGTCCAAGACCGTTTTTATCTCGGGGCTGCGCCCCACGATGTTGCCCCGCGCGTCCCTGCTTTGGATCTCTTTCTGAAGGACCAGGTTTTCCTTCTCCAGCGCCTTCTTAAGAACCTCTATTTCCTGCATGCGCTCGCGCAGTTGCCTTTCGGTTCGCTTGCGCTCGCTTATGTCGATGGACACGCCCAGGACGCGCTCCGGCTCTCCCGCCGAGTTGCGATAGGGCCGGCCGCTGGATGAAATCCACTTTTGGACGCCGTCCGCGGTGGTTATGCGGTAATCGATGAACAGGGGCTCGTTTTTGGTGATGGACGCCTTGATGGCCTGGCGCAGACGGGGGAGGTCGTCAGGGTGCACCGAGGATTCAACCATATCCATGGTGATGTCCGCGCCCATGGGATATTGGAAAATGCTTCTGGCCCGCTCCGTGACCCAGAATGTTTGGTCGGTTATATTGAGTTCCCACAGGCCCGCCTGGGCCGAATCCGCGGCCAAGCTCAGGCGCTCTTCGCTGAGCAGCAAGGCCCGCTCGGAGCGTTTCCGCTCCAGGGCGTTGGTGAATACCTGGGCCAGCAACTTCAGGCGTTGCACCATGTCTTGGGCCCAGGCCCTCTCCCGGCTGAGCATGTTGAAGGATACGGCGCCCAAAAAAGGCCCCTGGCCGGCGCGGAAGGGGAGGACCACCGTGGACTTGACGCCAAAGTGCCTGAAGCTGTCTTGGTCGCGCTGGGCTTCGGAGGGCAGCTCTTCGGTGGAAAAGCAGAGCGTCTCGCCGTTGACCAATTTCCCATAGGTCCAGGGGAATTCTTCGAGGCCGTTGATGCCGTAGGGATGCTCCGGCCCCCAGGGCGGGGTGAAAATATGGGTCAGGGTCAAAAATTGAGGCGAATCCTCGGTCCACTGCCACAAGGCCGAAAACTCCAGGCCGAGACATTCGCAGATACGGCGCTGCGAGTCTTCGATGGCGCTGTCCACCATGCTGGCCGGTAAGTTAACGAAGCGGGCGGAGATGTCGGCCAGCAATATCTCAAAGCGCAAGCGCTCTTCAAGTTCGCCCTGCAGCTTGTTGTCCTCGCGCGTCATGCAAAAATCCCTGGTCAAGGCCCTGGCGAATGTTCAACTCCCCAAGTGGGGGGCCGGAAAAGCGTAGAGCCCTGGAACGTTTTCATCGAAAACCAGGGCTTTGTCGCACCCTGCCGCCGCTATCCGGCAACGCCTTTGCACGCTACGAGATAGTCTATTTTGGGCAGGGGTATGAAAACATTCTATAAATTACAATGGTAATGCTTATCGAATGCTTTGGTCAACCCCGCCGGCATTACAATGGTGTGAAACGGCCGGGGGCGCCCAACGCCCCGGCCTGAAGGCAAATTTGGCCCTGCCGGGGTGAGCGGGCCGCTCCCGGACGCTTTGTTTGGCCAAACACGGTCTCGCTCCTGCGGGCCCTGCCGGCGGCGGCCAAATATATATTGACTGGAGGGATTTAGTTATCTACAAATGATTACTGATAAAGATGGTCCGCCGGCGCCGACTTCCACCTGGGAGAGGGCGCGATCCTCAATCGCTCTCGTGAGTAGGTGATTATGAAAGAGGCAATCGCAATGACGTTGGCGGTCCTGTTCTTGTTCGCCTACCTGGCCCAGGCCTCCGGCGGCAAAAACCAGGGAGACATAGGTCAAGGCGACCCCGATCCCAGCCGCGACCCCATGCCCATCGACTGGCCGGGGATCGACTGGTAGTCTGCCCCCCCCAGCCTTGACGGCCCGCCGGCCCCTCAGGTACACCAGGCGCCGGCGGGCAAACACCTACATCTTGCGCAACTCCACTCGGCGGTTCAGGGCCTGGCCCGCCGCGGTGGCGTTGTCGGCCACCGGCTTTTGCTCACCCCAGCCCTTGGCCTGCAAACGCGAAGCGGCGACTCCCTTGGCGGTAAGGGCCGCGACCACCGCCTGGGCCCGCGCCTCGGACAGCTTCTGGTTGGCCTGGGGGCTGCCCACGTTGTCGGTGTAGCCTTCCACCGACACCTTTAACTCTGGGTGTTGCTTGAGCATCCCCGCCACCTGGTCGATCAGGGGGTAGGACTCCGGCTTGATGATCGCCTTGGCCGTGTCGAAGTGCACGTCGATGACCATGAAACCCTTTTGGCTCAACTGATCGAATATGGCCTTGGAGCTGATGGACTGCTTCATGGCCTTTTTTTCTACGATGATCAGGGTATAACGGCCCTGGATCGAGTCGACCTTGGCCCATATCTCCTGGCCGTCCTTGATCAGGCGCAGCGTGGTGATGTGGTTGTTGTCGTCATAGAGCACCTCGCCGCCGATCTGGGTGATCGCCGCTTGGTGGTTGCGCACGATTTCCAGGGCGCTGGCCCGGGGCTGGCCCTTTTTGGTCTGATACTCGATGAGGAAGAACTTTCCCTCCACCCGCTCTTTGCCCCGGTTGGGCAGGGTGAAGGTGTAGGCGTCAAAATTGACCTGGCGATACCCCATGATGTAGGTGTCAGGCATGCGGGTGAACAACGGATGGTCCTTGCTGCCCTTGCGGTCGGTTTCGGCCCCCACCAGACCGGGCCATAGCAGCAGCATCAACAACAGGAAACCGAAGAAGCGCACAGCCATTTTTGACATGGTACCCCTCAATTCACCGGTTTTTATATGCGCGGACCGTTTGATCGCCGCGGGCGCTGCCTGGCGTAAGCCTGCCACCTCGCGGCCCTCGAGCGGCGAGGACGGCAGAGTATGGATGTTTTTTCCGTCGGCGTCTAGAGGGAATATGGCATGCCGATGACCCATGAATAGCGGTCCCGCCGTTGGGAAATACGCCGGGGAGCGCCGTCTAGCGGGGCAGGGTTGATCCAACCGGGTCAAGTGATCGCCGAAAAGGCCTTGGGCGTATTGCGCCTGGGAATGCGGCTAAAAATCGAGCCCGTGGGGATAGGTGTCTCGTGGCCGGAACCCCAACAATCTTTTGGCCGGTTTCATGTCGTAAATCTCGGGCTCCTGCTTGCTGAAGGCGTAGACCACGTCAAAGGGCGTGGGCCGGGCATACAGGCTGCACCGAAATAATTCCCTTAAATCGTCGTGGCTTAAAAACAGCGGCCTGCCTTCGGCCGAGGTGGCCATGTTTTCGAACTCCGCCGGCGAGTTGACCGCCCAACCCAGGCGCACAGCCAGGACGGACAAGCCGTAGCGGCGGGAATACAGTTGGCCCATTTCCTCCCCCCACAGCTTGGTGAGGCCATAGTGGCCTAGGGGGGAGCGGTCATTGACCCTGACGCGTTTTTGTTTTTCATGCAAAAAGGCCGCCTGGCAACTGCTCGCCAGGATGATTCGCTTCACGCCAGCCAGCCGGGCGGCTTCCAGGATGTTGTGAAGCCCCAAGACGTTGGATGGCACCAATTGGCTCTCAAAATCGGCGAAATGGGGGGAAGCGGCCAAATGAATTATGCAATCGGCCCCTTGGGCCGCGTGGCTGAGCGTGGTGAAATCCAGCAGGTCCCCTTGAATGAATTCCTCCGGGCCGGCCGCCGGTTCGCGGTCATAGCCTCTCAGGCTGAAACCGCATTGGCTCAGATAAGGGGTTATGGTCCTGCCAATGAAGCCACTGGATCCGGTGACAAGGATTTTGGCAAAGGGAACAACGGAGCTTTGGGCAAAATGACGCTGGTGGCGAAATCTATAATAGCTTTCCAACATTTCCCGGGATAACAGTGGCTTGATAAAATTTTTTATGTGCCTGATTATATCTTCCACTTGATGGTCTCCCATGGCGAAAATTGTCCTGCCCTCCCTCAACCGCATTGGTTGGGAGCAACAATCATAAGGACGTCAACTTCTTTGCATCTGGCTTGGTAAGATGATAGCGCCGTAAAGATTTGTTGATAAGGGATTTTCTACGCGGCAACCAGTTGGGGCCTACGGGCATGACCGCGGGTTTTGGCCTGCCGCGCCTTCAGGTCCGCGACAACTCGAAAGAGCTTTGGCCCAAAAAATGGTACATTGGACGGCAACGGAAGATTGAACGCACACCAAAAGCCAACGAGGCCGGAATCACTTGACGCCAACCGATGATCTGCTGTCCCTTTGCCGCGCCTGGTTGCATAACGGCGAGGCCCCCGTAGCCCGGATTCAAGACTGGGCCGCCTTGCGCGGCCTGGCCGCCCCCCACCGGCTGCATCCCCTGATCTATCGCCAACTCGCGGTCCAGGCCGAGGAGGTGCCCGCGATCGAGTTGGCTTGGTGGGCCCAAAAGGCCCGCATGATCACCCTGGACAATCTCAAAAGAACCGCTGAGCTGGTGCGGGTGGTGCTGCTCATGCGGGAGCGGGGCCTCGAGCCGGTGCCGGTAAAGGGCCCTTGCCTGTCCCTGGAGCTATACCGCGACGTCTCCTTTAGGGAGTTCAGCGATCTCGACCTGTTGATTCCCCAGGACCAGGCGTTGCCGGCCCTCGCCTGTCTGCACGAGGCGGGTTATGTGATCGACGACGGGACGGATCATCCGCCTGAGGCCCAGCAATGGCCCGCTTACCTCACGGGGCAACGCGGCGAAATTCCCCTGGTCAACCGGGACAACCTGATCCAGGTCGACCTCCACTGGCGCATGCTGTCGTTGATCGCCGGAGGCGACGACGACTGGTCCCTCCGGCTCAGCCCGGAGCCTCTCCAATTGGCCGGGCATGCAATCCCCCGGCTCGCCACCGACTACCTCCTGGTCTACCTGGCCCTGCATGGTTTCAAGCACGGCTGGAATCGCCTGGCCTGGCTGGTGGATCTGGCAATGCTGCTTGTCCGGGCCCCGGACTGGGATCTGGCCGCCCTGCGCGGCTCTTTCTTGGGTGACACCCAGAACATGCTGATTTTCCTGTCATGTCTGTGCCTGGTCGAGTCTCTTTTGGGAGTGCCGCTCAACCCGGGGCTGCAAGAGGATGCCCTCTGCCGAGAGTTGATGCCCAAGGCGCGGGAGTTGGCCCAGGCCGTGGGCCAGGGCATCTACGAAAGCCGGGGGCGCGAACCCGGCCAGGCCAGCCTGCTGAAATATCAACTCATGGCCTGCCCCAACCTGGGGGCCAAGGCGCAATGCCTGATGAGGCTGGCCAACGCCGTGGGATTCGAGGAGGTGCGCACCCTGGGCTTGCCCAAGGGGCTGCGCCTATTGTATTACCCCTATCGCTGGTGCCGCCTGATCGCCAAGCCGTTGCGATAAGCGCTCGGCCCGGCGTATTGGGGCCCGGCATCACCTCCTCCGCGGATATTGGCCATGCATGGAGCCATCCTAGTAGGCACATACCATAAAACCGGTACCGTGTGGCTGCTCTGCGTGTTCAGGGAGTTGGCCCGCAAGCTTTCGGTTCCGTTTTATGATGTCTCCAGCGATTTCATGCCCTCCGAGGAGCAATTGGCGCAAGCGCTCCGTAAGATCGGGGCGGAGCGGATTCCCTGCATTGTTTTCGACGGCCATTGCCGCTTCGTTCCCGGGTCCATCGACGCCGGATGGTTCAAGGGGATCAGGATGATCCGCGACCCCCGGGACGTGGTGGTCTCCAGCGCCAGATATCACGCTTGGTCACGGGAAGAATGGCTCCACCGGCCCAAGGACTCTTTCGGGGGCTTGTCTTACCAGCAACAGCTGAATTCCTATCGGGAGCTGGATGACAAGCTCTTGTTCGAGATGAGGCATTCAGCCAAACACACCATCTTGCAGATGCTCAATTTCCGGGGGGGCGGGGTGTTCGCCACCGTGAGGTACGAGGATCTGATCACCGACTACCGCCTGGAGTTGTGGCACCGGGTGCTGGCCCATCTCGGGCTGAGCGGAGACCTGGTGCCCTTGGCGGACCAGGCCTTTCTGGACAACACCATCTTCGGCAACCAGGGTTTGCTCGAGCAAGAGCACGTGCAAAACGGCAAGCCCCGGCAGTACGAGAAGGTTTTCAGCCAGGCGGTGGCCAAGCGGTTCGCCCAAAGGTTTCCCGGCGTGGCCGCCGACCTGGGCTATCCGGCGCAAGAGGAGCCCTTGAGCCTGGCGGCGCGTTACTACAAGTATGCCAACCGCCACTACTACGACCTGAGCAGGCTGAAGGCTCTCGGGTGGAAGCTGCTGAAAAAGGCGAACCATTGCACTCGGCCCCGCTATTGAGCCGCCCGCTTCGTCCGGCACGCCCGGTTAAGAACTATTGGCTATAAAGCGCCGGATCGTCTCGGCCACCCCGGCCAGGTCGCGGCCCAGCCGCAAGCTGTAACAAGGCACCCTTTGCACCAACTCGGCTATGTTGCGCAGGGACTGTCGGCCGGAACCCGGCAGTTGGAAAATGGTGCTGGGAGCCAGGGCGGCCAAACCGGCGGCTGGGCCGGCAGGCAAGATTTTGGTGTGCTCCTGGTCCATCACCACGGGGATCAGGATCGCCTTGAGGGGGCTCTGGGCAATGATTTGGCCATCGAAATCGCCGTGCAGGAAAAGCATGGCCTTTTCGCTGTCCAGGCGCTCGGCGTTGACCAGGTGGGGCGTCAACTGGGGGAACCTGGCCAAGTCGGCGGGACCCTTGAGCTTGGCCGTATTGTATAGGCTGAACACCCGCGGTTCTTCGCGCGTGTCGATGAGGGTGTAGTCGTCCCCCAAATACTGCAAGCCGGCGTTGAGGCAGGCCAGGCAGGTGGTGGATTTGCCGCTGCCCCCCTTGCCCACGATCAAAACGGACTTGCCGTCCACGCCCACCGCCCCGCCGTGGGCGAACTGATAGCCCTGGCTGGCGGTCCACCAACTCAGGATGCTGCGCATGGGAGAGCCGGTTTCGTGCCAGGGAACCTCGGCGGCGTCGTTGGCCCAATAGATGGCGCGCCGGTTTTTCACGTCTAGCAGACTGAAAATGTTGGGCCCGGGATGGAACGCGGCCATGAAGTCGTCTTCCAGCAGGCCTTTCAACTCGCCGCGCGAGTTCAGGTAGTAGTACCAATGCCAGCTGAAGGTGCGCATCAGGCCTTCCAGGGCCACCATGGGCCGGCTGGTGAGCGACTTCAAGTCCCAGGCCATGATGGTCAATTCCGGCTGGTCCACCGGCGCCACGGCCAGATGTTCCAAGGCCGGGGTGATGAGCGGCTGCAAGGCGTCCCCGGCGAAACACAGCTTGAGCTGGTCCCGGCCGATGGCATAGTGGTGCTCCACCACGCCACGTTCCTCCCGCAGGGCCTCAAAGCCCGCCAGCGCCAGGGCGAACAGCGCGTCGAATTCGTTTTTGGATGAAGCCGCCACCGGATCAGCTAGTTGGCGTCCGAGCCCTTGTTGGGCCATCCGGTGTCATCGACTTCGTGCACCGGATCGATCAACAACAACTCTTGCATGTCGCTGTAGGTCTCTATGGTCGGGGGAGCATAGGCGCTTTCCAGGGACTGGGTGTCCAACGCGAGGCCCGCCGCGTCCTGCCCCGCCTGGCCGTCCTCTATCAGCTCCTCCATGCGCAACCTGGCTATGAAATCGCCAACGTCTTTTTTAAGCTCTTCCACGGACCGGCCATAATGCTCGGCGAGACATTGGGTTATCCGCTCTTCGCCGGCGCCCGTTTCGATTAGCTTCCAGATGGCGGTGCCCACGCCCCGTAGGCTGTAATAATTGCCGGTGGCCAGATGCACGATCACGGTCTCACCGGCGATAGTTTCCGAATGAACGTCGAATCCTTTGATCTGCAAGCTCATAGACATGGGGCATCCTTTTGAAACGTTGTCCAACTGCGTTGCATGGCCCGGCGTCGCTGCCGGGCGGAGCATGGCAACAATCCAGTGTCCACGCCCTCCAATCCGTCAAACGGTTGGGCGGCTCGGAGGCTGATTGGGCAGGCAGATTATCCGCTACGCGGCGAGACGCCAGCTATGCCTCTAAATCGGCCTTGTCGGAAAACAACGGGCCTAAAGGAGGCGGACCAGTAGCCATAATCACTATCAGAATACTTTAGTCGCGCCGGGTTATCCAGAAAAACCGATAGGCTTGTGTAGTGAGGAGCGCCATAAATTGCAGGCTTGGGTGGAGCGCCTTGGCGGTCGGGGATTTTTGCCGCGGGCGGAACTCAACCGGCGAGGCAATCGTCCAATTTGGCCAGGATGATGCGCCAGTCGTAGCGCTGCTCCACCAACTCGCGCCCGCCGTGACGTAGGGCCTCCCGCCTGGGGCGGTCGTCCAGCAGCTCGAGCACCGCCCGGGCAAAGGCCTCCGGCTGATCCTCCACCAGCAAATGCCGCCCGTGGGCCACCTGTAACCCGGCGCAACCCAGGCTGGTGCTCACTACCGGCAGGCCCATGGCCATGGCGTGCAGGATTTTCAGACGGGTTCCGCCCCCCAGGCGCAAGGGCACGACGGTCAGGGCGCATTGTTCGGCCACGCGTTCCATGCTGGGCGGGTTGGAAACCACTTGGATGCCGGGGGCGCCGTGCAAGCGCCTGATCTCCGGCGTGGGGTCGCGGCCCGCGATGATTAACCGCACCCGGCTGTCGGCTTGATGGATAAGGGGCAGGATGCGCTCGGAAAAATACAGGGCCGCGTCGACGTTGGGAAAGTAGCTCATCGAGCCCATGAACAGGATGTCGCGGGAGTTGGCTTGCTCGATCAGCGGGATGGATTCCACGGAGACGCCGTTTTCGATCACCACGGTTTTGCCGCGTTGGCAACGTTCGTCGATTACGGATTTATCCTCCCGGCTTACCGTTAAGCGCAGCGGAAATCTTGGCCAAACCTTATCTTCATAGGCGGCCATATGCATCTTGGCCGCGTATAGTTTCCAGTCAACTATCTTTTGGGGTTTGCCTGTAATATCCGGTGGTGAAACCGCGGCTTGTCCCATGATTTCCGACTCGATATTGTGCTCGGCCAAAACGCTGGGGCCGGCATCGAAAAGCGGCTGATATTGCGAGGTGTATATGTGCTCGAACATTATCGCGTCGTAGGTGTTTTTGGCCGCCCGCACCAAGGCCCTTTCCAGGGACCGGGAACAGTGGTGCAGAACCAGCACCGGCAGGTTGGCATTCTCGCCGGGGGGCGGCTGAAACACCGAACGTACAATTAGGTTAACTTCGCGGCAGTACTTTTGTATACTATCGGCATGCTCGGCTTCGGCGGGCTCGGACAAACAGACCAGGTCCAAATCGTGCCGTTGCCCCAGGTAGCGTATCTCCTCCCACATCCTTATTCTGCCGCCCGAATTGGGAGGATAAGGCAAATAGGGGGCTATCATTAATATTTTCATTTAACGGTCTTGGATGTCTAGCGCATGACGGAGCACAGCAAACGGCCGGACACAATTGAGCACTTATATCACCTCGGCAACATATGGCGTCTGAAGGGAAACATCGCTAACGCGGAGTTGAATTACCAACAGATACTAGCACAGGACCCCACCTTTGTTAAGGCGTATGAAAGGCTGGGTTTGCTGATGCTGGTAAGCGGCCAGGTAAAAAAAGCTCGGGAATATTATGCCCGAGCCCTGGAGTTGGACCCTCAGGATTTTATCGTAAGCAAATATCTCGAATATGTCGACAGCCTGTTGCAATCGAGCCAAGCCAACTCGCAAATGCCCACGGTCACCGGCGGCCGGGAAGACTCACCCAGCAACCCCGCGGGCAAGATATGCCTGGATCAGCGCATTTCCTGGTCCCATCACCGTAGCGGCTGGGGGCCGGCCGTCAAGGCGCTCAGCCCTTTGCACAATGCCAAAGGGGTGATGTTGGACACGGCCATCGAGGCCAATTTCGGTCACAGCCAATGGAAGGATTGGGTGAATCCGCCAGAGGTGCTGGAGCAGATGAAAAAGGACGGCACCTTCCAGGCCCTGGCCACCTCCGAGGAAAAGGGCCTGGTGCCCTACACCGAGCCGTGGGTCGGTTTCATCCACGATCCCCATGAAATGCCCGAGTGGTATGAATATCAATTGGCTCCCCAGAGTATTTTCAAAAAGCCGGTTTGGCGAAAAAGCCTGGACCACTGCCGGGGGCTGTTCACCCTTTCGAGCCATCTGAAAGGCTGGGTCCAACAACAGACCGGCAAACCGGTCTCCAGCCTGTTGCACCCCACCGAGACGCCCGAGGTCCGCTTCGATTTCGGGCGCTTCATGGACAACCGGCAAAAGCTGGTGGTGCAGATCGGCAACTGGCTGCGCAGCCACGTGGCCATCCGGCGCCTGCCGCTAATAAAGGGCAATCCCCTGGGCTACGGGAAAGCCTTCCTGGAGCCGTCGCCCGGTTTTCTGGCCGCCATCGAGGAAATAGTGCGGCGGGAAAAGGCGCATTATGGCGTGGAGATCGAACCGGAGTACGCGGCCAACACCCAGGCCCTGCGGCCCCTGCCCAATGCCGAATACGACGAGCTGCTGGCACAAAACCTGGTGTTTCTCTATCTGTTCGATAGCGCGGCCAACAACACCATAGTAGAGTGCATAGCCCGGGCCACGCCCCTGCTGGTAAACCCCTTGCCGGCGGTGCGGGAGTATCTGGGGGACGCTTATCCGCTGTACTACGACACCCTGGAAGAGGCGGCCCAAAAGGCGCTCGACCTGGAGCTCGTAAAAAAGGCGCACGACTATCTGGCGCACAGCGGGGTGCAAGACAAGATCACCTGGGATTACTTCCTGGACAGCTTTAAAAACAGCGCGGTATACAGGTCGTTATAGCCATGCCTTCCCTAGCTCCTCTCCATGACACCAGCGTGATCATCCCCGCCTACAACGCCGGGAAATACCTGGCCGAGGCCATCGAGAGCGTTCTGGCGCAACAGCCACCGCCCCGGGAGATCATCGTGGTGAACGACGGCTCCACCGACGACACCGCCGCGGTGGCCCGGGGTTTCGAGCAAGTGACCTGCCTCCAGCAGGCCAATCAGGGCATCGCCGGGGCTCGCAACACGGGCATCGGAGCGGCCTCGGGGGAATTCCTGGCCTTTTTGGACGCCGACGACCTCTGGACCTCCGGCAAGCTGCAAGCCCAGTTCGCGGTGCTGGAGCAAAGGCCGGAGGTGGACATGGTCTTCGGCCTGGCGGAGCAGTTCTACAGCCCGGAGATGAGCCAGGTGCCGCAGGAGCCGCCGCCCATACAAAAAGGCATGGTGGCCGGCACCTGCCTGATCCGGCGCGCATCCTTCGAAAAGGTGGGGCTTTTCGACACCAGCTACGACGTGGGCGAGTTCATCGACTGGTACGCCAGGGCCCAGGAGCTGGGCTTGGTCAGCCACCTGGTGCCCCGGGTGCTTTTGCGGCGCCGCCTGCATACCACCAACACCGGCATCTTGCAGGGCGGCAAGCGCGCCGACTACGCGCGCCTGTTGAAGGCCGCCCTGGACCGCCGCCGGGCCCAAGCCGGCGGGCCGGCAACCTCCGACCCGGAAAAGGCTTAGGGCCCGAAACACCATGAACCAACCCGAAGCACAACCCGAGACGCGCAGCATCAAGAGCGCGGTGCTCTGGGCCCTGCGCCGCACCCGGGGCATCGACAAAAGGCTGCTCCTGCTGGTGCTGACCACCGGCCTGGTGCGCAGCCTCATCCCACTGGGCCTGGCCCTGGCCGGGCGGGAGCTCATCAACGCCGTGGCCGCCGGTTCCCTGGAGCGGGCTTGGCCCTGGCTGGTGTTGAGCATGCTCCTGACCATGGTCATGGCGTTAATGGTCTCGGTGTTCAATTTTTGCAGCCAATTGCTCAAGGACAAGCTGGACCTGGAGATCGTCTCCGACGTATTGCGCCGGGTGTCGCTCCTGGAGTTCGCCCTGCTGGAAAACAGGCAGTTCCAGGATGTGCTGCACCAGGTCCGCCAGAGCGCCGGGCTGCATTTTTCCATCTTCATCAACAACACCATCCGGGTGGCCAGCAACGCCTTGATCGCCCTGGGCTTCGTGGTCATCATCACGGCCATCGCCCCGGTCTTTTTCCTGGTGGCGCTGCCGGTGGCCGTGGCCTACCTGTTGTTCAACCTGGTCCTGGCCCGCCGGGGATATCAGGAGGAAAAGGCCAACGTCTCCAAGTGGCGCTGGTCCCACTACTACGTGCGCATGCTGACCGAAGCCTCCTCCGCCTCGGAGATCAGGCTCCTGTCCCTGGGCCGCCTGTGCATCGATCGCTTCCGCGAGCTGGTGCTGGACATCATTGGGCGGCGCAAAGCGGTCTTGCGCCTCCAGTTGATCGGCGAGTTGGGGTTCACAGCCATCTTGGTAGCCGTGGTGTACTACTTCTTGTGGGACGTGGTGCAATACGCCCTGAAGGGCCGCCTCACCATCGGAGACCTGGTTATCTTCGCCGGGGCCGTGACCCAGGTGCGCACGCTGATGCAGGCCTCCATGAGCGGCGTGGGCGAAATGCGCAAGAGCCTCTTCCATATTTCCGCCCTCATGTCCCTGTACGACTACGATCTGAAGCAGGAACCGGACGGCGGCCAGGTTCCGGAGCGCCGCACCGGGCGCATCGAGGTGCAGGGGGTGAGCTTCACCTATCCCGGCGGGGAGCGCCCGGCCCTCTGCGATATCAGCCTGAGCGTAGAACCGGGAGAGACCCTGGCCCTGGTGGGCGAGAACGGTACGGGCAAGTCCACCCTGGTCAAGCTGCTGGGCCGCTTGTACTCACCGGACCAGGGGCGCATCCTGGTGGACGGCCTGGACCTGCGGCTTTGGCGAAGGGACGCGCTGCATCAACGCTTCTCCTTCGCCTTGCAATATTTCGGCCGCTACGAGGCCAGCGCCGCTGAGAACATCGCCTTTGGCAACTGGCTGGAGCTGGGCGGCAACCCCGAGAGGATCGAGCGGGTGGCCCGGGAAACCGGCATCCACGACATGCTCACCAGCCTGCCCAACGGCTACGACACCAAGCTGGGTTGGCTGTTCGGCGAATACTCCCTGTCCGGCGGCCAGTGGCAGCAGATAGCCCTGGCCCGGGCCTTTTGCCGCCAGGACGCCATCCTGGTCTTGGACGAGCCCACCGCCCACCTCGACGCCATGACCGAATACCATATCTTCCAGCGCTTCAGCGAGATGGCCCGCAATCAGACCACCATCTTGATCTCCCACCGCTTCACCACGGTCAGCATGGCCGACCGGATCGCGGTTATGGAGCAGGGACGCATCGTGGAGCTGGGCGGCCACCGGGAGTTGCTGGCCCTGGGCGGGCGCTACGCCCGGATGTACAACCTGCAGGCGTCCCGGTTCATGCAGGACCCCCAGCCTGGGACCCCGGCCTAGATGCACGGGCGGGGCGCTTCGCCGGCGGCGCGGTTGGGGCTCAGCCCCACCCAGGCGCTGCTGCTCCAGGCCTCGCTCCTGACCGGCGACCCGGCCTTGCGGGCCTGGCAAGGCTGGCGCGAGGCGGCCGACATCGAGGTGCTGGAGCCCGGCGCCTATGCGCTGATGCCCAGCCTGTACCAGAACCTGACCCGCCTGGGGGTGGACGACCCTCTGGTATCCATACTCAAGGGGGTTTACAAGAGGACCTGGCTGGTCAACCAGATGGCCTGCAAACGGCTGGGGCAAATCGTGCAGGCCTTCGCCGCCAAGGGCGTGACCGCGCTGCCCCTGGGCGGCCTGGCTGCGCTGCTGACGGCCTACCAAGACCCGGGCCTGCGCCCCCTGAACCGCATGGTCTTGGCCGTGCGGCCTTCCCAACTGCGGGCCGCCGCCCAGGCGGCGCAAGAGCTGGGCTGGCAGCCTCTGAACCAGATCCCCGCAAATTTGCGCTACGGCGGTTCGCTGCAGTTCAAGATGCGCCAAGACCCGGGCCTGGAGTTGCGGTGGCGCTTACTGCCCCATGTTTTTCAGGAAGAGCCGTGCCGGCCGTTGTGGCAAGACGCGCTGCCCCTGGATTTCCAGGGAATGCGTCTAACGGTCATGCAGCACGGCGACGCCTTGTTCCTGGCCCTGGCGGACGGTGGCTGGCGCCGGGACGGGGAGCCGCTGGCCTGGCTGGCCGATGCCTTCCACATGCTCCGTCAAGGCTCCATCGACTGGGAACGGGTGCTGGCCCGGGCCCGGGCCCTCCATTCGGCCAACGCCCTGCGGCCGCCCCTGGAGGGCCTTTGCGATCTTCTGGCGGCTCCGGTGCCCGGCGCGCTCTCGCGGCGGCTGGCTGCCTTGTCTTCGCGGCCATTGGACAAGATTTACTACCAGGCCTACGGCGCCCCGGCCGCGGCCCATGGCGACGAGCGCGGTTTCCGGGAGGTTTTTCTGGGCAAGGTCCGTTTGCACCAGAACCGCCCGCTGTGGTTCGTCTTGCTGACCGCGCTGCGCCAATACGCGCGGAACCTGTGGGCGGGGGCCAAGCGGGGGCGCTGAAACAGGGGCGGCGCGATAAGCGCTTGGGATGGCCTTTGGAGGGGATGATAACGACTATGCCGTGGTTGGAGCAAAACCGGCTGGAGTGGAAAAAGCCGGAGTGGATTTTATTTTTATTCACGTTTTTGATTCTGCTCTGGTTCCCCTTGATGAACGGCTACCCCTTTGTCTACTACGACTCCTGGGGCTATGCCGGGGGGTATCCCGGCACGTCCCGAAGCCCGGTGCTGGGCCTGCTCATGCGTCCGGCGGTGGTGTTGGGCGGCCCTTGGGGATACGCCCTGGTTCAGACCGCCGTCACCGCCTTCGCCCTGGTGTTTTTGGCCAACGTTGTCCTGGGCGGAAAATACAAATACTCCTATTACGCGGCGCTGGTCGTTTCGGGGGTGGGCTTTATCTCCGGCTATCTGATGGCGGACGTGTGGGCCCTGATCGGCTTCATCTGCTTGTTCGCCATGGCCACGGGATTAAGCTATCCCGTCATCGTCGTTTTATTCGCAATCGCCTGTTCGGCGCATTACGGCAACTTCCCCATCTTCCTGGCCACGGCCGGGCTCTTTTTGTTTTTCGCGCGGCAAAAGCTGAAATTCATCACCCTGGTCGCCTGTTGCCTGGTAGGGGCCCTGGCCCTGATATATGCCGGCAACCTGGCCGCCGGCCAGGGGAAAATCAGACCGAGACTGACGGGGTGGATGACGTTGGCCGCCAGAATTTCGACGGACATGCCCGAGCTGATAGATGAAAAATGCGCGCGAGATCCGGACTTCGCGTTTTGCCGGCTAACGAATGAAATCCATGGCTGGAGTGAAAAGAAACGTTACGCCCGGCTGATCTGGGATGGGCGCGAGCAGTTGAACCTGTCCTGGGGAGAGTTTGATCAGGCCTGCAAGGAATTCGTTTTATTCAGCTTGCGAGGCCATTACGGCGATCAGCTTGCCGCGATCGCCCAAGACACCTTTCGCCTGCTTTCCCATTACGACCTGCGCCGCGGGTTGTACCCCAACGAGGGCGCCTGGTTTTTCGAAGCGTTCAAGAAGCACGCGCCGGACGGTTTGCCGCAATATATGAGCTCCTGGCAGCAGACCGGCAAGTTCCTGCCGATTTTCAATAGGCTTAAAAAACCCCTGGCCCTGACCTTCGCGGGTTCCATGTTGCTTTGCCTGGCCTATGTGGTGCGGTATTGGAAAAGACGTGAGCAGGATATAGTCGTCAAACTGGCGGCCTTCGCCCTTATCGCCATCTTGATCAACGCCCTGTTCATAGCCACCGTCAACGGGCCCTTTGTCAGGTTCCAGGCCAGGATCGGGTTCTTGATGTTCTTTCCGGCCGCGATAGTGGCGGCCAAGGCCCTGGCCGGCCTCAGAGCGTTCAAGCTGTTCAAGCGGGCCGGCTGAACCGAGCCTCGCGGCGCGGCCGGAGGGAGGCCGGGGCCCCAACCTGATATTCGGCTACACGCTCCTCTCCAGGTTGATGGTCTGGGAGGGGCCGAAACCGTTAGCGCTGAAGAAATGGAGCAGGCCCGAGTCGTTCCAGCGCACCAGGGTGTGCACCTTTTCCACCCCCAGGCTCTTCATGTGCTCCATGAACTCGCGCATCAGGCGCTCTCCCACGCCCTGTTGCTGGAAGTCGGGGTCCACCCCGATGGTGTCCAGGGTGGCCTCCTCCTGCAGGATGCCGTACTCGCCCAGGTACAGCTCGCCCATGACAAAGCCCGCCACCGTGCCGTCGGCGTTTTCGGCTACCAGGGAGGCGGGCACGTAGTCCTTGGACTTGAACAGCTTGTCGAACTTAAGTTGGTAATATTCCGGACGGGCGGTGCGCATGATCTTGCGGTCTATCTCCACCACGGCGTCGAAATCCTCGGCCCGCATCAACCGAATGCTTAAGGCGTCCTGCTGCATGAGACATCCTTTCACCAGAGGCTGGGCTCACGCCCTGCCGGGGATTGGGGACGCGACAACTTCTGCACGGCCTTTGTTTAATTCTCCCGGTTTTCAAAAATCGATGTCAACGGTCAAGCGCGCAAGGCCTCCACGCGCGGGGGCAGCTCGCACCCAGACGCATGGCCCGGGCTTTTGGCGGGTAAAAGGTGGAGAGGGCCTTAAGGGGGTTGATCTTTGAGCCTGGTTCAACTAAATACCATTGTAACGTTGGCTTAATCGATCATCCCGGTCCGTCTTACCGGCCAGAACCGACAATCCGGAGTCGTTAAAATGAAGAGATTTTCCTTGGCCCTAGGTTTGCTTGCCATTTTTTGCCTTGTCGCCATCGGCGCGGCCGGCACCGCCTTTGCCGGGACCTCCATCAAGGTGGTCAACAACACTACCTACTCCGACATCAACTTCGGTTTTGCCAGCTACAAGATCGTCAACGGCTCCAGCACCCGCCAGGGCAGCGGCGCCACCACCGACATCGGCGCCAGCGGGGTCTACACCGACTTCCCGCCGCTGGGCAAAGGCGATCATTTCTACCTGGACCGGGGGCTCAGGATCACCAGCCCGGATCGCTACATGACCTCCGACGGCAGCGACACCTGCAACGCCTCAGGGTTCTCCCAGGGCCTTTCCTCGGTGCTCGGCCGCAACTACATGCAAGCGGGCGACAGCATCACCGTGACCGTTACCCGCAAGAAGGGGGTCATCCCGGGCATCTACGACGCCATTTGCGCCTATTCCCGCTAATCACTTTTGCCCCCGGCCGTTGGCCCCGGGCCGCCCTTGGGAGCCGGGAACGGGCGATGCAGGCCGGTGCGCCGCCATCGCCCGCTCCCGGCTCTTGTGCTACCTTATAGGGCCAGCCAATCTTGCAAGCGGGAGCCGGGCAGGTGGAAGAACTTTGCATTACGGGCGGCACCGTCCTGACCATGGACGAGGCGGGCTCGCTCATCCCGGACGGCGCGCTGCTCATCCGACAGGGGCGCATCGCCTATTGCGGCCCCACCGCCGCGCTGCCGCCCGCCGCCGACTCGACGCGGCGGGTCTTGCGGGCCCGCGGCGGGCTGATCATGCCGGGGCTCATCAACGCCCACACCCACGCGGCCATGACCCTGATGCGCGGCCTGGCCGACGACCTGCCCCTGGACACCTGGCTTAACGAGCACATCTTCCCGGCCGAGAAGAACCTCACCCCCCAGGCGGTGTACTGGGGAGCCATGCTGGGGTGCCTGGAGATGATCCGCTCGGGCATCACCGCCTTTTGCGACATGTACCTATTCGCCCGTCAGGTGGCCCGGGCGGCCGACGACGCGGGACTCAGGGCGGTGCTGGGCGAGGTGCTCTACGACTTCGACTCCCCCTCCTACGGCCAAATCGACAACGGCCTGGCCCTCACCCGGGATTTCATCGCCGAACTGGCCCCCCACCCCCGCCTGAGCGCTGCGGTGATGCCCCACGCGCTCTACACCTGCTCGCGCGGGCTGATGGAGCGGGCCGGGGCCCTCAGCGCCGAGACCGGGGCCTGCCTGGACATCCACCTGGCCGAAAACCGGGAGGAGACCGCCCAGGTGCAAAAGATGTGGGGCGCCCGGCCCCTGGCGGTTTTGGAAGACCTGGGGCTGGTCAACGAGCGCCTGTGGATCGACCATGGGGTGGATCTGAACCAGGCGGAGATTGAGCGCCTGGCCCAGGCCGGGGCCCGGGTGGCTCATTGCCCCGAGTCCAACATGAAGCTGGCCAGCGGGGTGGCCCCCTTGCCGGCCATGCTGGCCGCCGGGGTCAAGGTGGGCCTGGGCACCGACGGCTGCGCCAGCAACAACGACCAGGACCTTTTCGGGGAGATGGACTCCTGCGCCAAGCTGGCCAAGGCCGCCAACCTGGACCCCACCGCGGCCCCGGCCGAGGCGGTGGTGGGCCTGTGCACCAGCCGGGGCGCGGTCGCCTTCGGCCTGCCCGGCGAGCTGGGGGTGCTGCGGCCCGGCGCCCTGGCCGACGTCATCGTGCTGGACACCGACCGCCCCCATCTCACCCCCATGTACAACCCGCTGAGCCACCTGGTCTACGCGGCGCGCGGCTCCGACGTCGTGCACACTGTGTGTCACGGACGGGTGCTCATGGCCGAGGGGGTGGTGGAGGTCATGGACCAAGAGGAGGTGGTGGCCAAGGCCAGGCAGCAAGCGATGGCCCTCACCGGGCGGGAGGTGCTGTGATGCCCGCCGAGCTGGTCATCACCGGCGGGCCCCTGTGGGCCGGGCCGGGGCGCTTTTGGCCCCAGGGCGCGGTGGTGGCCGTGGATGGGGTGATCGTCTACGCCGGCCCGGCCGAGGCCGCGCCCGCGCCACCGGGGGCCCGGGTGGTGGCGGCCCAGGGCGGGCTGATCCTGCCCGGCCTGGTCAACGCCCACTGCCACGGGGCCATGGTGCTGTTTCGCGGACTGGCCGACGACCTGCCCCTGCGCGTCTGGCTTCAGGAACACATGTTCCCGGCCGAGGCCCGCTGGGTGAGCCAGGAGATGACCGAGCTGTGCTCCCGCCTGGCCGCGGCCGAGATGCTGCTCTCGGGCACCACCACGGTGGGCGACTCCTACTTCTGCCTGGACGGCGCGGCCCAGGCCTACGCGGCGGCGGGCATCCGGGCGGCCCTTTATCAGGGGGTCATCGACTTCCCCGCCCCCGGCGTGCCCGATCCGGCGGACAACCTGGCCACGGCCCGGCGCTTCGTGGAGCGCTGGCAGGGTCACGGCCCCCTCATCAGCGCGGGCGTCTTCGCCCACAGCACCTACACCTGCTCCGAGGCCACGCTAAGGGGAGTGGCCGAGGCGGCCCGGGAGCTGGGCTGCCTGTGGCACACCCATCTGGCCGAGACCTCCGAGGAGGTGGCCAACTGCGTTCAGGCCCACGGCGTCTCGCCCGTGGCCTATCTGGAGCGGCTGGGTTTGCTGGAGCGCCTGGGCACGGCGGTGCACGCGGTGTGGCTGCAACCGGGCGAGGCCGAACTGCTGGCCCGGCGCGGCGTGGCCGTGGCCGCCTGCCCCGGCTCCAACAGCAAGCTGGGTTCGGGCTGGGCCGATGTGCCCGCCCTGTTGGCCGCCGGGACGGCGGTGGGCCTGGGCACCGACGGCGCGGCCTCCAACAACAACCTGGATCTCTTTGGTGAGATCGGCCTGGCCGCCCGTTTGGCCAAGGTGAAAACCGGCGATCCCGCCGCCCTGCCCGCCGAGGCGGCCCTGGACCTGGCCCTGCGCGGCGGGGCCGCCTGCCTGGGGCTGACGGGCGTGGTGGGCCGCCTGGAGCCGGGCTATGCCTGCGACGCGGTGGTAATGGATCTGGGCGACCCCCGCCTTACCCCCTGCTATGACGCCGCCAGCCATTTGGTGTACGCGGCCAGCGGCGGCGAGGTGCGCCAGGTGGTGGTGAACGGCCGCCAGGTGGTGGGGGACGGCGAGCTGCTCACCCTGGACGTGGCCGAGGTGATGGCCAAGGTGCGGGAGCTGGCGGCCCGGGTGGGGGCGGCCGTCTGAGCTAGGACGCCTCTTCCGCCGCCCGACTCTTGATACGCACCTCTTGCTGGGGCATGGGAATCTCCACCCCGTTTTTCTCGAAAAGCTTGAGCACCCTTTTGAGCACCTCGGTGGTGACGTTGGACACGCCGTGCTCGGGGTCGGTTATCCAAAAGCGCAACGACAGGTTGATGGCGAATTCTCCCAGGCCCACCAGGCGGCAGCCCGGGGGCGGGCTTTTCAGGATGCGCGGCACGTCGGCCGCCGCCTGCTCGGCCAGGGACATGGCCAAATCCACGTCGCTGCCAAAGGCGATGCCGATGGGCACCTTGATGCGCACCTCCCGCGAGGAGTAGGAGCAGTTGATCACCTGGCGGGAGATGAGATCTTCGTTGGGGATCAGGAATTCCTGGCCGTCGCGGGTGACCACCGAGGCGTAGCGGGCCCTAAGCGAGGTGACCTCGCCGAACACCTCGCCCACCCAGATGACGTCGCCCGGCCGGATGGACTTGTCCACCATGATGATCACCCCGCTGATCAGGTTGCTGAACACGGTGCGCAGCCCGATGCCCAGGCCGAAGCCCAGGGCCCCGGAGAACACCGTGAGCATGTCCATGTCCACCCCGATGATCTCCAGGGACAGGATGCCCACCACCAGCACCAGCACGGTCTTGCCCAACAGGCCGATCAGGGCCCGGGTGGAGGCCTCCAGCTCGCCGCTGGCCGCCAGGCGATTCTCCATGAAGGTGCCCGCCCGGATGCCCAGGCGCAAGAGGATGGTGAAGAACAGCAGGGACTCCAAGAGATCCAGCAGGGAGAGCTTGAGGCTGCCCACGGTCATCTTCATGGCGTCCAGCAGCCGCACCACCTCGCCCAGCAGGCCGAAGATGCTCAGCGCTGCGATGGCCCAGATGAACATGGCGAAAACGCGGGCCCAGAACGGCTTGAACAGGGCGGTGGTCACCAGGCGGATGAGCACCCAGGCCCCTACCGCGTTGGCGAACAGGGTCAACAGGTCGTTGTCCATGCCCGCGGCGGAGGACAGGAGGTACAGGGGCCACAGGAAGACCAGGGAGATGACCGGGTCCAGCAAGCGCAACAGGTCGCGCCGCCATTGGGCCCGGCGGCCGCCCCGCTCCATGACCTCGGCCCAGCGCGGGGCCAGCACGGCGCGCAGCCGGCGAGCCAGGAGCCAGGAAACCCCGAAGACCGCGGCCAGCACCGCCAGCTCGTAAAGGGTGTCCACCTCCAGCAGGTCCTGGGTCACCCAGTCGCGCGATTTTTCCCAAACCAGCTTGAGCTTGTCGAACAGGTGCAGCTTGGCCAGGATCAGATCCCAGTCGTCCTGGGTGTTGTGCGCATTGGTCATGGCGGCGGCCTCGTGTGAATGAAAAACCGCCGTCAGCATGGCACGAAAGGCGGGGCCTCGTCAACGAGGCCGCCGGGGCGGGGCTAGGCGGCCGTCAACTCCAGGATCATGCCCACCGCCTGCTCGGGGCTTTCGGCTTGGGGCACTCCCGCCACCTCCCAGGAGCCCAGGCTCACCACCGGGCGGCCCGCCTTGAGGGCGTGGCCGATCTCGCTCAGGGTGCCGCCCCCGCCGCCCACGGCGATGGCCCCTTGCCCGGCCAACACCACCAGGGCGTTGCGCGCCTGGCCCAGGCCGGTGGGCAGGATCACTTGCACCCAGGGGTTGGCCGCCTGGCGCTCGGTGCCGGGCAGCAGCCCCACGGTGAGGCCCCCGGCCGAGGCGCAGCCCCGGCAGGCCTCGGCCATCACCCCGGACAGCCCGCCGCACACCACTCCCCAACCGGCGCGGGCCAATAGCTCGCCCACCCGAAAGGCGTGTTCCTTTTGCCTCTGGTCGGCCTGCCCGGCCCCGATCACGCTGATGAGCCGGGCCGCCTCTACCATCCGTATTCCCCCACCAGGTCCACGAAGCGGCAACCGCCCAGGTCTTCCTGAAGCACCTTGTCGCCCCGGCGGGTGAGGCGCAGGAGGCTTTGCTCCCCCCGCTGGCCCACCGGCACCACCAGGCGGCCGCCTTCGGTCAACTGCTCCACCAGGGGGCGGGGGGTCACCGGGGCCCCGGCGGTGACGATGATGGCGTCGTAGGGGGCCTCCTCGGGCCAGCCCTTGGTGCCGTCGCCCACGAGGAGGTTCACGTTGAAGATCTTGAGCTCCTCCAGCACCGTCTGGGCCTTGCGGCTCAGCTCGGGCAGGCGCTCCACCGAGAAAACCCAGTCGGCCAGCTTGGCCAGGATGGCGGTCTGATAGCCGCTGCCCGTGCCGATTTCCAACACCTTTTCGCGGCCGGTGAGCCCCAGGGCGTCGGTCATCAGGGCCACTATGAAGGGCTGGCTGATGGTCTGGCCGCCGCCGATGGGCAGGGGATGGTCTTCGTAGGCCCGCCGCCACAGCGCCTGCTCCATGAACAGGTGCCGGGGAATCTCCTGCATCACCGTGAGCAGGCGCTGGTCCCGCACCCCCCGCGCGGCGATCTGGTCCTGCACCATGCGGCGGCGGCGCACCGCGAAGTCGTTAACTCCAGCCAATAGTCTGACCTCCGATGGCTCAATCTAGCAAAAATCGTGGGTGTTCGGCCATGGCCTAGGGCCGGGGCTGCGCGGGAGGGGTGATGACCACCTGGCCGAGCTCCAGGCTCCAGCCCGCCGGGCCGCGCCGCAGCGCGCCGCGCATATAGGCCGGGGGAAAGCCGATCGGCCCGTAGTTCATGTCCCCCTGCCACCAGCGGCCGCACAGGGCCGGGGCGCCCCACAGGGGCACCGTTGCTTGGCGCCCCAAGAGGGCCGAGCGGTTGGCGGCGTGCAGATGGCCGCTGAGCAGGCCCACCAGGGGCCGGGCGGCCAACAGGGTCATGGCCCGCACCCCGTTCTGGTCCACGTTGCGCAGGCCCAGGCCGGTGGGGCCGGGGGCTCGCACCAAGGAGCCCTTGCGCAGGGGGTTGACCCCGGCCAGGGGTGAGGCCAGGGGATAGTGGCTGCCCACCAAAAGGGGAGTTTCGGGGGGCAGCAGGGCCAGCGCCGCCTTGAGCCAGTCCAGGGCCTCCTGGGGCAGGATGCCGCAGGGGCGGGGGGTGCCGTCCTGGCGGGTGGAGATGCCGGTATTGTCCAGAAGCAGCACGGCCACCGGCCCCGCGAAACTCAGGCTGCGCACCGGGCCCAGGAACTCGCGCCACAGGGAGTAGTCCACCCCATGGGGGCCGTAGCGCACGTCGTGGTTGCCGGGGCAGGCCCGCCAGGGAGCGGGCAGCAAGGCCGCCGCCCGCCGGGCCAGGCCCATCTGGGCGCGGCCGTAGGCAGGCTGGCCCTTTTCGGCGTCCATGGCCAGATCGCCCAGCACCAGGGTAAGGGCCGGGCGCAGGGCCTTTAGCTCGGCCATGGTCTTTTGCCAGGCCCGCAGGGGCACGGTGGGGTCCAACTTGCCCGACCAGGTGGGCGCGGCCGAGGCGTCGTAGAGATGGGGATCGCTGAGCACCACCAGGGGCAGGCTCTCCGCGCCGCCGGGCTTGGCGGGCCCCAAACGGAACTCGCCGATTTGGGCCGCCTGTTCGGCGGGCCACCACCAGCGGGGGCCGTCGCCGTGGCCCGGCGGGGCGGTGAGGGCCACCACCCGGCCCGCCTGACTTTCCAGGAGGAAGGCGCCGTCCGGGGCGCTTTGGGTGATGCCCACCCCGTCGCTGACATAGGCCCCGGCCAGGGGATGTCCCCCGGCGTCCAAGACCCGGCCCCGCACGGTAAGGGCTTCGACGGGCGCGGCGGCCGCCAGGAGCAGCAGCAGGGCCAGGAGCGGCCCCAGGGTCCGGCCGGGCCTCAGGCGCATGATTTGACCACCTCCACGAAGGCGCCGCCCCGAATGTCCACCAGGCCCTTGTCGGTGAGGCGGATGAAGGGCAGACCGGTGAAGCAAAAGGTCTGGGCGGTCAAAAAGGGCCGGGCCAGGGGGCAGCCCAGCCGCTTGAGCGCCGCGCGGCAGGCGTCGGCCTGGCGTTCGATCTCGGCAAAGGGCTCGGTGGAGAGGATGCCCGCCACCGGCAGGGGCAGGGCGGCCACCACCTCGTCGCCCTGGGCCACGGCCCAGCCGCCGCCCATGGCCCGCACCGCCTCGGCGGCCACGGCCATCTCGGTTTCGCTGGCCCCGGCCACGAAGAGGTTGGTGGTGTCCCAGATGATGGTGCTGGCCAGGGCCCCCTGGGTGAGCCCCCATCCGCTGGCAAAGCCCACGGACATCTTGAGTTCGGAGCTCTGGCGGTTGATGTGGGCGATTTTTATCACCCCCTGGGCCGGGTCGGGCCGCACGTTGCCCTGCTCGATGGGCAGAGTGGCCTCGCCTTCCCGGGTGATGGTGGCGTTCTGGGCCTCCACCACCCGCACCACCGCTTGCCTGCCCTGGGCGCTTACCGCGAAGTCGGCGGGGGTCAGGGCGGGGCAGCGCATGGTGCGCCGCGCCTCGGGGGGATAGGCGAAGGCGGGGGCGGGCACGGTCAGCTTGCCCTCGCGGGCCACCAGGAGACCCTCCAGCCACACCGCGTGAGCCCTAAATTCCCGGAGGTCGTTCACCAGCACCAGGTCGGCCACCCAGCCGGGGGCCACCGCGCCCAAACGGTCCAGGCCGAAGTAGCGGGCCGGGTTGAGGCTGCACCAGGCCACGGCCCGGGCGGGCTCCACCCCCAGGGCCACCGCCCGCGACAGCAGGGGGTTCATGGCCCCCCAGGTCATCAGCTCATTGAAATCGGCCAGGTCGGTGACCAGCATCACCTGGCCGCTCTCGGGCAGCGCGGCCAGGGTGGGCACCACCTCGGCCATCTCCTTGCGCACGAAGCCCTCGCGCACCTGCACCGCCAGGCCCAGGGCCAGGCGCTCGGCCGCGTCCTCGCCGGTGACCGATTCGTGGCAACTGGTGGTGCCGGCGGCGGCGTAGGCCATGAGCTTGGCCCCCCGCGCCCCGGCGGCGTGGCCCTCCAGGCGCTTGTGCCGGGCCATGGCCTGGGCGTAGTTGGTGGCGGCCCGCTCTTCGCCCCCGGTTATGGCTGGCCAATAGGTCTCGCCCACCCCCAGACAGGCGGGGTGGTCCAGGACCTCGCTGAAGCCTTGCCGGTCCAACCCGGCGCTGGTCTCCCATTGGGGGAAGGGCGGGGACAGGGGCGGCACGGTGAGGAAAATCCGCTGGGGCGAGGCCTGGGCGGCCTGGATGAAGTGCCTGATTCCCTCGATGCCCCAGGCCCCGGCCATCATGCCCATCTCGCTGACGGCGGTGGTGTTGCCGCCGGCCAGGGCCAGCTCGGCAAAGGGCCCCAGCTCGAAGATGGAGTCCAGGTGAGTGTGGGCGTCCACCAGGCCGGGGATCAGGTAGCGCTCCTCGGCGTCGAACACCTGGGTGTCCGGCCCCAGCCAGGCGGGGGCTTCCTCGCCCAGGGCGGTCACCCGTCCCTGGGCCAGGGCCACGCTCAGGGGTTCGCTGATGCTGTAATCAAAGACGTTGACCACCCTGGCGCGGCGAATGATGGTGTCCGCCGGTTGTTTTCCCAAGGCCACCTGGGCCAGGCGGATCACCTCGGCGGGCTCCAGCTCTCGCGGGTGGAAGGCCATGGATTATTTCCCCGATGCGGTTGAGGTGCGGGCCACCGCCATCTTGATCAGGGGCAGGAAGCGGTTGGGGGGCAAAAATCCCACCACCCGGCTTTCGGTTATCTCCTGGCCCCGTCCGTCCATGAAGATCATGGTGGGCACTCCGCGCACCCGGTATTGGCGCATGAAGCTCTGGGCCTCGGGGCCGGGGGCCTTGGTGACGTCGGCCTTGACGGGCACGAAATGCTTAAGAAGCTCCTGCACCTCGGGCCGGGGCAGGGTTTCGCTCTTGAGCTGTTTGCAGGGGTTGCACCAGTCGGCGGTGAAGAACACCACCACCGGCTTGTTGGAGGCCTTGGCTTCCTCGAGCACCTGGGGACTGAAATGCACCCAGGCGGTCTTGTCTTGCCCGCCGCCGCCGGGGGCCCAGAACCACCAGAAGGCGGCGGCCGTCGCCAGGATCACTATGCCCGCCACGTGTTTGAATTTCACGAAAGCTCCTTTGCCGCTCTTTTCCATAAAGCCCAGGTAGATGCCCCCGACCAGGCCCACCAGGATCATCAGCCAGCGAGCCAGGCCCGCGCCGAGCAGCGGCTCGGCGATGTTCACGGCCATGATGATCAGCACCAGGCCGAAGAATTTGCGCACCCAGATCATCCACTCGCCCGCGCCGGGCAGGCTCTGGATGCTGCCGCTGAAGGCGGCCAGCACCGCCAAGGGCAGGCCCAGCCCGGCGGCCAGGACGAAGAACACCAGCAGGCCGTAGCCCACCGACGCCTCTTTGGCCACGTGGGCCATGAGACCCACCACGAAGGGCCCGACGCAGGGCGCGGCCAAAAGCCCCAGGGTCAGGCCCATGATCAGCGCGCCCAACACCCCGGTCCGGTTGGAGGAAGCCAGCCGGTTCAGTGAGGCGGGCAGGCGCAGCTCCCACAGGCCGAACATGCTGGCGGCCATGAACAACAGCACCGCCGCCAGGAACAAAATCACCGCCGGATGGCTGAGGGCCTGGCCCAAAAAGGCCCCGCCCAGGGCCACCAGGCTGCCCAGCGCGGCATACATGATGGCCATGCCCAGCCAATAGGCCAAGGCGTCGGCGATCAGGCCGCCCCGGCTGGAGGAGCGCCCGCCGAAGTAGCTGATAGTAATGGGGATAAGCGGGTATACGCAGGGGGTGAGGTTGAGCCCCAGGCCGCCGGCGAACACCAAAACCAGCACCCACCAGAAGCTCTGGCCGGCAAAAGGATCGGCGGCGGCGGCGGTACCGGCGGCCAGGGCCGCGGTGGGGCAAACCACCGTGATAACGGCCAAGGCCGCACCAAGCCGCTTGCAAAGTGCATATGTGGTCATTTGGTTGAAATCGGCTCCCGGGAAGGATGTGATCGTCACCCCCTCGCGTTTAAAAAATACCCGAGGCCGGGCTAGGGGTCAAACCATTAATCAGGGCCGGGCGGGGGGCGCAACCGTTTATTTAAACAGGCACTTTACACCCAGGTTGGGTTCTGCTATCTTAGCCCAAATATGTTTGGGCGTATTAACGTGCGCTCCAGCGGATGGATGTATGCATTTTAAGCCAATTCTCGCCGTAGCCTGTTTGGCCCTACTGGCCGCCGCCGGTTGTGCCACCACTTCCTCCCAAACCAGCCAGACCGGTCCCTCCCAGCCGGTGGTGCTGACCGCCAAGCCGGTCAAGCCGCCCCAGGAGGAGATCAACGCCAAGGTGGCCCAGGAACTGAAAGACCTGGGCGAAAATGAGATGGTTACCGAGAAGGCGGGCCAGGCCGGCCATCCCAGCCAGCAGGAAGCCGTCACCTACGACATTCCCATCGTCATCAACTCCCGGGTGGAGTTTTTCATAGACTATTTCCAGACCCGGATGCCCAAGCGCTTTCGCATTTGGCTGGCCCGCTCCGGCCGCTATTTGCCCATGATGCGGGCCATACTCAAAGAGCACGGCCTGCCCGAGGACCTGGTCTATCTGGCCCTCATCGAGAGCGGCTTCTCTTGCCAAGCCTATTCCCGGGCCCACGCGGTGGGCCCCTGGCAGTTCATCCAGGGCACCGGCAGGCGCTACGGCCTGGTGATCAACTACTGGGTGGATGAGCGGCGCGATCCGGTGAAGTCCACCCACGCCGCCGCCAAATACCTCAAGGATCTGCACGAGGAGTTCGGCTCCTGGTATCTGGCCGCCGCGGCCTACAACGCCGGGGAAGGCAAGATCCGCCGGGCGCTCAAGCGCTACGACGCCGACGACTTCTGGTCCATCAGCCAGGGGCGGCGCTATTACCTGAAACAAGAGACCCGCCAATACGTGCCCAAGATGATCGCCGCGGCGCTCATCGCCAAGGAGCCGGACAAGTACGGCTTTACGGACATAGTTTATGAGCAGCCTCTGGCCTACGAGGTGGTGGAGGTGCACCCGGGAACCTCCCTGGGCGTGGCGGCCAAGCTGGCGGGCATCAAGCCCAACGAGCTCAACGATCTGAACCCGGAGCTGCGCCGCTGGGCGGTTCCGCCAACCGGGGGCATGTACGATCTGCGCATCCCGCCGGGGACCAAGGCCACTTTCGAGATAGCCTACGCCAAGCTGCCGTTGGCGGAGCGCAAGGCCAGGGTGGGCATGGTCACCGTGCGCGTGCACCGGGGAGACACCCTGGGGCGCATCGCCAGGACCCACGGCGTCAGCCTAAACGAGCTGATGGCCATGAACCCCCGCATCAACCCGCGTAGATTGGCCATCGGCCAAAAGGTGGTGGTGCCTCCCAAGGGCGGCGCTCCCGCGACGCTGGTCGCCAGCTCCTCCGGCTCGCGTTCCCACCGCTCCCTGGCCGGCAGCCCCAAGGGGACCCGCAAGATTCACCACACCGTCAAGAGCGGGGACACCCTTTGGCACATCGCCCGCACCTACAACATCGAATGGCGAGACATCCCGCGCTGGAACGGGCACAACACCAGCCGCCTGAAGGTCGGCCAGCACCTGGTGCTCTACGTGCCCAGCGCCAAGGCCGAAGGCAAGGTGGACACCAAGGTCGAGCAGGTCTACGTGGTGCGGCGCGGCGACAACCTGTGGACCATCGGCCGCCGCTATGGCGTGACCCCCAATCAGCTCAAGCGCTGGAACAACCTGAGCTCCAGCGCCATCTCTCCAGGCGACAAGCTGACCGTCAAGCGCTAGCCGAGTTTTTCCAAGCAGCACCGGGCCGCCCCTTCACGGGGGCGGCCTTTTTTGCGGGCCCTTCGCCGGGCAAATGCCCGGAGGGGAATTCTCCGACGATGGGCTCACCCCCCAAGGCGCGCCGCGTCCCCAGCGGCAAACGAAACGCCCGCCGGGTCTCCCCGGCGGGCGCGCATTTGCTTGGTCGATGGCGCCGGGCTAGTCGACGTTCCAGCCCATGGCGCGGGGCAGCCACAGCACCGCGTCGGGCCAGTAGGTCATGAGCAGCAGCACCGCGATCTGGATGGCCACCCAGGGGGCCACCGCCCGTGACACGTAAAGTAAATCTCGGTTCACCAAGGCTCCGGTGATGTACAGGCTCACTCCCAGGGGCGGGGTGCAGTAGCCGATGCCTAGGTTCACGGTCATCAACAGCCCGAAGTGCACCGGGTTGATCCCGTAGCTCGCCAGCATGGGCAGAAAGATGGGGCCCAGGATCAAGGTGGCGCTGATGATGTCCATGAACATGCCGATGATCAAAAGCAGGATGTTCACGGTGAGCAGGAATATCCAAGGCTGGGTGATGGAGCTGACCACCGCCTCGGAGATCTTGCTGGGTATGGCCTCCATGGTCAGGTAGCGGCCGAAGCAGGTGGCCCCGGCCACGATGATCAGCAGGGTGGCGCTGGTCACCGCCGAGTTGACCATGACCTTCTTGACCGTGGAGAACTTCATATCTCGGTGGATGAACAGCTCCACGATGAGGGCGTAAACGCAGGCCACCACCGCGGCCTCGTTGGCGGTGAAGGCCCCGCTGAAGATGCCGCCGAAGATGATCACCGGCAGCATCAGCGACCAGAAGCCCTCCTTGAAGGAGTGCCAGGCTTCGCTCCAGGTGGGCTTGGGGGCCCTGATGAAGCCGGGGTTGCGCACCGCCCAGAAGTAGGAATAACCGCACATGCCGGCCATGATCAGGATGCCCGGCACGAACCCGGTGAGGAACAGGCCCTCCAGGCTCACCGCGCTGATCATGGAATAGAGGATCATGCTGATGGAGGGGGGGATGATCACCCCCAGGTTGGGCGCGGTGGTCATGACCCCCACGCTGAAGCGCATGTTGTATTTGTTGTCGATCAGCGCGGGAATCATGAACCCGCCGATGGCCACCACCGTGGCCACGGTGGAGCCGCTGATGGCGCCGAACAGGCCGCAGGCCAGGATGCCGGCCATGGCCAGGCCCCCGGGCAGCCAGCCCACTATCACGTTGGCAAAGCGAATCAGCTTGTTCACGATGGAGCCGCTGGTCATGATGTTGCCGCAGAGAATGAAGAACAGCACCACCACCAGGGCGAAATTGTCCATTGATCGGAATAGGCTTTGGGCCAGCACCAACAGGGGCAGGTCGGTGAAGAGCGTAAAACCCGCCACCGCAGTGAAGAACAGGCAAAGGAACACGGGCACCGTGGCGGCCATGGCCCCCAACAGCACCAGGATGATGATGATATAGCTGGTTTCCATCTGCGCCCCCTAGCCCGCGGATTCCTTCTTGGCCTTGCCCTCCTGATAGTCCCACCAAAGCACCTGGATGGTGCGCACCCCCATGGTGACTCCCATGAGGGGCAAAATTAGGTAGAGGACGACCAGGGGAAACTCCAAGATGATGGTTTTCTGGGAGGTCCGCTCCTGCATCAGGGCCATGTCTATGCCCATCTTGGTGATAAGCACCGCGAAGGACAGCACGGCCAAGTGGCTGAAGTAGGTAAGCGGAGCGCGCAGCCGGGGCACGATTTGCACCAGGGCGTCGATGGTTATCATGGAACGGTTTTTGATGGCCGGGGCCAGGCCCACGAAGGTGGTGAGGATGATGATCTCGCGGATCAGCTCCTCGGACCAGGACATGGAGTAGGAAAACACGTAGCGCAGGATCACGTTGATGAACAGGGAGATGAGCCCCACCATCACCGCCAGGTACAGGGTCCACTCCTCGAAAAAGGAGAGCCCCTTGTCCTGAAAGCGCAGGAAACGGTCCCAGTTGCCGGTGAAGGCGGCGAGGAGCATGAACAGGCCCCAGGTGGCGATGGCCCCCCAGGTGAGCCCCTTGAGGTGCAGGAACCAATATCCCAGCACGGCGACCGCCACTATGCAGAGAAAGGCCACCCAGCCGAAAAGGTATGTCCGCCCTTGTGCCATGTGTCGCGGTTTCCTTTGTGGCGCATAGCGCGCCGTCGATTCACAGGTGGGAACGGCGGGCCGGGGGGTTGGCCCCGGCCCGCGGTTATTGCGTGATTTTGGCTATTTCTTGGCGCCCATGTCCCGGGTGATCTTGTAACCCAGGAGCTTCTGGACTTCGCCAAGGTACTGGGGACCGATTTCCTTGGCGAACTGCTGGTGAACCACGTTGCCCTGGACGCGCAGGGTTTCCAGGTCAGCCGCGGAAAGATCCCAGAACTTCACGCCGGACTTTTCCATGGCGCCCTTCTTGGCCGCGGCTTCCTGAGCCTTGCACTCGTTGCGGTAGATGGCGCACTGCTCGTTGACCACCTTCTTGAAGGTGGTCTGCAGGTCTGCCGGCAGGGACTTGAACCACTTTTGGTTGAAGATCCAGATGAACAGGCCCTGGGCGTAGTTGACGGGGGTGAAGTTCTTGGCGACCTCGAACTTCTTGGTCAGGTAGCACACGATCAAGGTGTGGTCCAGGCCGGTGATGACGCCCTGCTTGAGGGCGGTGGGCACGTCCGGCCAGGGCATGACCACGGGGTTGAAGCCCCAGGCCTTGTAGAGCAGCTTGTTGACCGCCGCCTCGGCGATGCGGAACTTCACCTTCTTGGCGTCGGCGATGTTCTTAACCGGGATGGTGGTGGCCCAGCCGTAGCGACCGTAGGCGGTCACGTCCAGGCCCATGATCCCCTGGTGCTCCATGCCGTCCAAAAAGTGCTGGAACAGCTTTTTATTGGCGATGAACTTGTCGAGCTTCTCGTAGGAGTTGACCAGGAAAGGCAGGTTGACCAGTCCCATGCGGGGGCCCAGGTTGGTGCTGGCCACCGAGGAGACGGCCATGCCCTGGATGGCGCCCATCTGGAGCTGGTTGAGCACCTCCACCTCGCCGCCCAGCATGGAGAAGGGCAGATACTCGAAATAGATTTGGCCGTTGGTGGCCTTCCACAGGGCATCGCGGATGGCGAAACCGGCGTAGACGCCCTTGATGGCCGGGTGCGAGACGTTGGAAACCTTTATCTTGTACTTGGCCTTGGAATAGTCAAAGGCCGGCTTCCACTTATCCACGGACGGTTTCGCGGCCATGGCCGCCGGAGCCACCAAGGCAAACGCCACCAAGGCCACTACCAGCGCCAGCAAGACTTTGGAAAATCGCATAACCCCTCCCTTTAGATTGCTTGGCGAGTACACACAACGTTTGCTTTCTCAAAGCAGGCCGCGCGGGCCGGGACGCGCCGCTTGGCCGGAAGCCGCCCATGAACCCATGGAGCCGGCCCCCGCCCCTGCCTCCTCCTTTCCCGGGGCGTCCTAGTGCTTCGAGTGTCTTTGAAAAGCCGCTTCGCCGGGCCGGGGCCTAGCGAGGCAATAGCTCACCCTGAGCCAGTTTTTTACGTTGTTCCTCAAGCTGCTGCTGGCTGTGTTTAACCAGAAGGATAGGCGTCTTGCATTTCCATAGGACGTTGTGAACCACACTACCGCCTAAAATCTCTTCCAATTCGCTGAATCCGCTTTGGGGCAGGATGACCATGTCATATCCGCCCTCTTCCGCCTCACGGCAGATGACCACCGCCGGTTGGCCCTCCTCGATGCGGATATCGTATTCGATGTCGGCTTTTTGGAATGGCTCGGCCGCCGCCTGCAATACCTTTTCGGCGCGGCGGCGCATGGAATCCTTGATGCGCTGTTGATCGTCGGGACTGATGCCGTGCTGCTCCAGTCGCTTGGTGTTCAGGACGTTTAGCAGGGTGACCGTCAGGGGCATGCGCCAACTGAGCTTTATGGCGTGCTCTTCGGCGGTGAGGGAGTTGCGGGCGGTGTCCACGGGAATGAGAACCTTGCTTTTCATGGTCACCCTCGAAAATGCGTTTGCGCTAAGCGAAACTAATCAATACTGCCTTTTTTTCACCCTAGATTGCAAGCCCCGCCGGCGTTTGGGCCAGTGGGCATGGGGCATGGAAGGGAGCGGGACCGCGCCGGGCGGGCAAACAACCCCGCGCCGGTGCGGGAGCCGAAACTCGTACGCCACCGGTGAGGGTCATCATCAGGCTTGCGGACCATGCATCACCTTTCGCCGGGAAATGCCTGGACAGGATAGCTATATTGAAGCTACTTACAAAATTGACGCTATCAAAGCGTTATCCGCAGTGTCAAGGCAAAAAGGCGCGTTAATCCCTGGGAAACCTTGCCCTATTCGGCACAAACCCCCGCGGCGCCCGCCCCTGGGAGGTCAACTCCAGGCGCAGTCCGTCAAAAGCGGCCCACACCGGACCCGTAAAACGGGCCGCCGCCGAGGCCGTGGCCTTTTGGGGGTCCACCACCCGGTAGAAGTGGCTGAGCAGCAAGGAGCCGACCCCCGCCCGGGCGGCCAACTCCCCGCAGGCGGCGGGGTAGAGGTGGCCCTTTTTGGGCTCCTGGTCTGTGCCCGCGCAGTGGCAGATCATCAGGTCCGCGCCCTGGGCGAAGCGCGCCAACTCCTCACCGGCCTCGCTGTCGCCCAAATACACCAGGCTGTGGCCCCCGTGCTCCAGCCGCCAGGCCAGGCTGTGGGCGTGGTGGGTGGCCGGGGCGGTGACGATGCTCACCTCGCCCACCTGGGTACGTTCGCCGGGTCGCAGCCAGCGCCGGGTGAGCGCCCGGCCGGGAGGGTCCAGCCAGCCGCCCCAGGCCTGGTTCAGGGAGGCCAGCAGGGGCTCCAGCCCGGCGTGGGCCAACAGGGTCATGCGGGCGGTGGCCGCCAGCTCGGGGTCGTATTTCAGGGCGAAGAGCAGGGGGATCAGATCGGCCATGTGGTCTGGGTGGGGGTGGCTGATGATCACCGCGTCCACCTGGTCGGCCCGGAAGCCGCTCTCCAGCAGGCGCCGCCAGGCCCCTTGCCCCAGGTCCAGCATGATGCCTTTGCCCCCGGCCTGCAGCCAATAGGCCGGGCTGGAGCGCTCGGGGCGCAGCTCGCAGGTGCCCGAGCCCAATACGGTTAGGCGCATGTTTGCCTCCCAAGGTTGGCCATGATTTTATATAACCGCGCCCGGACGGGGCAAGGCCGTAGGTGTCGCGAGAAGCGTCTGGCAGGGAAGGGCAGGGCCTAGCGGGCCCCGGCGTCGCGGGCCTGCTTGAGCCCGGCCAACAGGGAGGCGGGCACCCGCAGGGTTCCCTTGCCCGCGCCCAGGCGGATGCCCGGCTTGTTGAAGCCGTGGAAGTCGCTTCCTCCGCTCACCGCCAGGCCCAAACGGGCGGCCATCTCCTTGAGGCTGCGCTCCTGGGCCGGGTTGTGTTCGGAGTAATAGGCCTCGATGGCCATGAGCCCCTGTTCCATTAGCCGGGCGGCCAGCTTTTCCAGGGCCGCCGGGTGCAGCTCCAGCAGGCCGGGGTGGGCCAGCACGCTGACCCCGCCCGCCCCCCGGATCAGAGCCATGGCCTGTTCGGGGGTGAGGCGCTGTTTTTCCACGTAGGCCGGGGCGCCCCGTTTGAGGTAGCGGCCAAAGGCCTCGCCCGGCCCCCCCACCATCCCCTTGTCCACCAGCACCTGGGCGAAATGGGGCCGCCCCACCTGGCCCCCCCCGGCCGCGGCGGCCACCTCCTCCAGGGAGACGTCCAGGCCCAGCTCGCGCAGGCGGGCCGCGATCTTGGGGTTGCGCTCCAGCCGGGCGTTCTGCACCCGCTCGAGGCCCTCTTTGAACCGGGGCTCTTCGGGGTCCACCCACAGCCCCACTAGGTGCAGGGAGCCGCCGTCTGGCCGGTCCACGCTGAGCTCCACGCCGGGCACCAGCTCCGGGCCGCCGGGCGCGGCCGCGGCCAGGAATTCGGCCAGACCCTGGGTGGTGTCGTGGTCGGTGAGGGCCACTGCGGCCAGGCCGGCCTCGGCCGCCGCCGCCGCCACCTGGGCCGGGGCCAGGGTGCCGTCGCTGGCCGTGGAATGGGTGTGCAGATCGATGAGTTCCATGGGTTAAAAACTAACTCCCAGCGCCCCCCTTGGCAACCGGCGTACGCGCCCCAGGCGCGAAGGGCCTTGTTCGTCAAAATTTGGGCGTGTTACCCTGGAACAAAGACCCATCCAAACATGGCATCCTGATTATACGCAACGGCGAACCATTTATTGCCCCGTCAGGGGTCGGAGGGAAGTCATGGCCGAAAAGAGAGTCGCCCGCGTAACCGAGATCATTGCCGGAAGCCCCACCAGTTTCGACGACGCCGTGGCCGTGGGCATCAGCCGGGCCAACGCCACCTTGCGCGGCATCACCGGGTTCAAGATCCAGGAGCAGAACGTCTCCGTGGTGGACGGCCAGGTGCTGGAGTACCGGGTGCGCATGGAAGTGATTTTCGTCCTGGAGTCCTAGCCGCCGGCTAAAAAAGACCGCCCCCGATTGGGGGCGGTCCCTGGTCCTTGATCAGCGCCGCCGCTGGGCGGGGCGTTAGCTTGCGTCTATTTCTTGCCCTGGCGGGCCGCCTTCTTCTCCATGGCGGCCACCCCGCCGCCGGACCGCGCCTTTTGGGGGCGCTTGGGCTTGGCCGTCTTCTTGGCCCCGGCCTGGCGCGCGGCCTGGGGCTTGGCCTTTTTGGCGCCCTTCACGGGCTCCAGGGCCCAGGCCTCCAGTTGGCCGATGCGCTCGGCGAACTTGAAGGTCATCTTCTTCTTCACGTTGTCCGGCACGTCCACCAGGTCGCGCTCGTTGGCCGCGGGCAGGATGATGGTCTTGATGCCCGCGCGGTGGGCGGCCAGGACCTTTTCCTTGATGCCCCCCACGGGCAGCACCATGCCCCGAAGGGTGATCTCGCCGGTCATGGCCACCTCGCTCTTCACCGGGCGGCCGGTGAACAAGGAGAGCAGGGCGGTGAACAGGGTCACCCCGGCGCTGGGGCCGTCCTTGGGGATTGCCCCGGCGGGCACGTGGATGTGGATGTCGCTCTCGGCGTTGAAGTTGTTCTCCAGGCCGCAGGCCGGGGCGTTGGCCCTGAGGAAGGTGACCGCCGCCTGGGCCGACTCCTTCATCACGTCGCCCAACTGGCCGGTGAGCACCAAGCCGCCCTTGCCGGGCATGCGGCTGGCCTCCACGAACAGGATGTCGCCGCCGGTGGGGGTCCAGGCCAGGCCGGTGGCCACGCCGGGCACGGCGGTGCGCAGGGCGGTGTCGGGCAGGATGCGCTGGGGCCCCAGCACCTCGGCCACCTCGGGCTTGTTGATCTTCACCGCCTCGGTCTCGCCCTCGGCGATGGCCCGCGCCGCCCAGCGGCACAGCGAGCCGATCTCCCGCTCCAGGTTCCTGAGCCCGGCCTCGCGGGTGTAGCCGGTGATGAGCAGCATGAGGGCCGCGTCGCTGATGCTCAGCTGCTTGGCGCTCAGGCCGTGCTCGCCCCGCTGGCGAGGCACCAGGTAGCGCTTGGCGATCTTGAGCTTGTCCTCGGCGGTGTAGCCGGGAATCTCGATGATCTCCATGCGGTCCCTGAGGGGCGCGGGGATGGTGTCCAGCACGTTGGCCGTGGTCACGAACATCACCTTGGACAGGTCAAAGGGCAGGTCCAGGTAGTGGTCGCTGAAGCTGAAGTTCTGCTCCGGGTCCAGGACCTCCAACAGGGCGCTACTGGGGTCGCCCCTGAAGTCGGCCCCCACCTTGTCCACCTCGTCGAGCATGAACACCGGGTTGCGGCTGCCCGCGCGCCGAAGGCTCTGCACGATGCGGCCGGGCATGGCCCCCACGTAGGTGCGCCGGTGGCCGCGGATCTCGGCCTCGTCGCGCACCCCGCCCAGGCTGATGCGGGCGAAGTTGCGCCCCAGGGCCCGGGCGATGGAGCGGCCCAGGGAGGTCTTGCCCACCCCCGGCGGGCCCACGAAGCACAGGATGGGGCCCTTCATGTCCGGGTTGAGCTTGCGCACCGACAGATACTCCAAAATGCGCCGCTTCACCTTGTCCAGGTCGTAGTGGTCGGCCTCCAAAATGGCCCGGGCCTGCTTGATGTCCAGCTTGTCCTCGGTCTCTTCCTCCCAGGGCAGGTTGAGTATCCAGTCCAGGTAGGTGGTGATGACGTGGTACTCGGCGCTGGAAGAGTGCATGGCCGCCAGGCGCTTGAGCTCCCGCTCGGCCTCGGCGCGCACCTGCTCGGGCAGGGCCTTTTCATCCAGGCGCTGGCGCAGTTCGTCGGTTTCGCCGCCCTCGCTCTCGTCCTCGCCCAACTCCTCCTTGATGGCCTTGAGCTGCTGGCGCAGGTAATACTCGCGCTGGGTCTTGTCCAGGCCTTCCTTGACCTGGTCCTGAATCTTGCTGCCCAGCTCCAAGACCTGGATCTCGCGGTTCATGAGGGTGGTGACCCGGCGCAGGCGCTCGGTGACGTCCAGGGCCTCCACGATGCTCTGGCGCTCCTCGGGGCTGATGTTCATGGCGCTGGCCACCATGTCGCACAGGGCGCCGGGGTGGTCCACGCTGGCCACCAAGGAGCCCAGCTCATCGGGCAGATGGGGGGCCAGCTCCAACACCCGCCGGAACAGCGAGCGCAGGTTGTTCAACAGGGCCTTGCTCTCCAGGTCGTCGGTGACGATGTCTTCCACCGCCTCCACGTGGGCCATGGGATAGGGCTCGGTGCGCAACAGCTCCAGGATGCGGAAACGGGTGAGCCCCTGGGCCACCAGGCGCAGGCCGTCGGTTTCGCTCTTGGCCATTTGCAAGATCAGCGCGGCCACCCCCACCTGGTGGATGTCGGCGGCGCTCTTGACCTCCTCGGAGGCGATGTCGCCCTTCAAGGCCACCAGGCCCAAAATCTTGTCCCCGGCCAACACCTCGTCCACCAGGCCTTGGTGGCGGTTGTCGGCGATGAGCATGGGCAGAACCATGCGGGGGAACATGCTCATATCCTTGACCGGCAGCAGGGGCAGCAGCTTGGGCAGGGGAGGCCGCCGCCCCAGCAGGGCCTCGCTCAAATCCGAACCCTTGCCCACGCTGACGTTTATGGAATCTTCAGGCAATAGCAGATGTTCATTGCTCATGATCTACTCGCTTGGCAAAAAATTTAGACAGCCTGGACCTCGACGCTGGAGGCGCGGGAGCGTTTGGGCAGCACTATCCTTAGCAGGCCGTCGGACAGGCTGGCCTCCACCCGGTTGGGCGCGATGGGCACCGTTACCCGGAAGGAGCGCACGAATTCGCCGGTCTCGATTTCCATGCGGTGATAGCGGGCCCCGGCCACCCGGAGGGTGGGCTCGCGGCGTCCGTACAGGCGCACCACCTGGTCGTCCACCATGATCTTGAGATCCTTACGCGAAACCCCGGCCAGGTCGGCGATGATTATGATCGCCTCGGTGGTCTCCACGATGTCCACCGCCGGGGCCCAGGCCCCTTCGTCGCTGCCCATGTCGGGACGCTCCAGGTTATGCAAAAGCCTGCGCATTTGGGCCCTGAGGGCGTCACCGGGGGCGGAATAGTCTCGGCTCATGGCTGTAACTCTCCTGAAAGCTCGGGAACGCTCCGCCGGGGCCGCTTCGACCCCGAGAACGTCATTTAGAAATTAAGGTAAGTACAATTCCACTATAAGCAAATGGGCGGGGTGTAAAAAAGCCTTTTGGCGCATTTATCCGCCCGCCAAGCCTTGACTATGGCCGAGGGGGACTTACCTTGATGTATGTGAAATGGAATTAGGACGCTTTTCATAGCGATTTGTCAAAGTTAGAGAAAGATTAGGCCCCCCGGCGGGGGGCTTCGAGATATCAATATCCAGGAGGTACGAAGTAACCATGGCAGGCAACGAAAAAATTATCGGAATCGACCTGGGCACCACCAACAGCGTGGTGGCGGTAATGGAAGGCGGCGAGGCCAAGGTTATCACCAATGAGGAAGGCAACCGCACCACCCCCAGCGTGGTGGCTTTCACCGATAAGGGCGAACGCCTGGTGGGCGCCGCGGCCAAGCGCCAGGCGGTGACCAACCCCACCAACACCGTTTACAGCATCAAGCGCTTCATGGGACGGCGTTTCTCCGAGGTGGCCGAAGAGATCAAGCAGGTGCCCTACAAGGTGGTGGACACCGGCGCGGACCAGGTGAAGATCGAGGCCCAGGGCAAGGAGTACAGCCCCCCCGAGGTCAGCGCCATGATCCTGGGCAAGCTCAAGAAGGCGGCCGAGGATTACCTGGGTGAAAAGGTGTTCGCGGCGGTCATTACCGTGCCGGCCTACTTCAACGACTCCCAGCGCCAGGCCACCAAGGACGCGGGCAAGATCGCGGGCCTGGAGGTCAAGCGCATCATTAACGAGCCCACGGCGGCGGCGCTGGCCTATGGCCTGGACAAGAAGACCAACGAGACCATCGCCGTGTTCGACTTCGGCGGCGGCACCTTCGACATCTCGGTGTTGGAGGTGGGCGACGGCGTGGTGGAGGTCAAGGCCACCAACGGCGACACCCACCTGGGCGGCGACAACCTGGACCAGAAGATCATCGACTGGCTGGTGGGCGAGTTCAAGAAAGACTCGGGCGTGGACCTCTCCGGTGACCCCATGGCCATGCAGCGCCTCAAGGAGGCGGCCGAGAAGGCCAAAATGGAGCTCAGTAGCGCGGTGGAGACCGACATCAACCTGCCCTTCATCACCGCCGACGCATCTGGCCCCAAGCACCTGAACATCAAGCTGAGCCGGTCCAAGTTCGAGGCCCTGGTGGACAACGAGCTGCAGCGCACCCTGGGCCCCTGCAAGGCGGCCCTGTCCGACGCGGGTCTGAGCGCCGGCCAGATCGACGAGGTGGTCCTGGTGGGCGGTTCCACCCGCATCCCCAAGGTCCAGGAGATGGTCAGGGAGTTCTTCGCGAAGGAGCCGCACAAGGGCGTGAACCCCGACGAGGTGGTGGCCGTGGGCGCGGCCATCCAGGGCGGCGTGCTGGGCGGCGAGGTCAACGACGTGCTGCTTCTGGACGTCACCCCCCTGAGCCTGGGCATCGAGACCCTGGGCGGGGTGATGACCAAGCTCATCGAGCGCAACACCACCATCCCCACCCGCAAGAGCGAGGTGTTCTCCACCGCGGCCGACAACCAGCCGGCGGTGGATATCCACGTGTTGCAGGGCGAGCGCGAGTTCGCCAAGGATAACCGGACCCTGGGCAACTTCCAGCTCACCGGCCTGCCCCCGGCCCCGCGCGGCGTGCCCCAGGTCGAGGTCACCTTCGACATCGACGCCAACGGCATGGTCAACGTGAGCGCCAAGGACCTGGCCACCGGCAAGGAGCAGTCCATCGAGATCAAGGCCTCCTCGGGCCTCAACGACGAAGAGATCGACAAGATGGTCACCGACGCCAAGCGCTTCAGCAACGAGGACAAGGAGCGGCGCCAGGCGGTGGAGGCCAAGAACAAGTTGGACAGCCTGATCTACCAGACCGAAAAGCTGGTCAAGGAAAACGAGGCCAAGCTGGACGAGGCCACCAAGAGCTCCATGGACGGGGCCATCGCCGAGGCCAAGAAGGCCCTGGAGAGCGACGACCGGGCCCAGATGGAGGCCGCCTTCGAGAACCTGCAGAACGCTTCCCACGCCATGGCCCAGAGCCTGTACCAGAGCGGCCAGCAGGCGGGCGGACAGCCCGGTGGTCAGCCCGGCGGTCAGCAGGGCGGCGGTCAGCAGGGCCCCAAGGACGATGATGTTGTGGACGCGGAGTTCACCGAGAACTAGGCAGCAAGCGAGAGACACCCGGCATAGGCAACCAGAAGCGAACATCGAGCACGGAACAACCAGCAGCGAACATCCGGCACGAGACAACAGGCACCGAGCAGCGTGAGATAGACAACCAGTATCGACAACGGATTAGCGACCACAAACACCGAGGCCGGCTCCCAGACGGGGGCCGGCCTTTTTTTATGAGCCGCGCGGCGGCTTACCAGGGAGTGGCCCGGCCGATGCGCTGGCCGCTCACCTCCAGGGTGTCGCTGACCACCACGAAGGCGTCCGGGTCCAGGGAGTTGACCAGGGCCTTGAGCCGCCCCAGCTCTCGAAGGTTGACCACCGTGTAGATCATGGGCTCGTCCTGGCCGCTGAAGGCGCCCTTGGCCGGGACCAGGGTGGCCCCCGCCCGGCTGTCGGCGACGATGGCCTGGGCCAGCTCGGCCCAGTGGGGGCTGATGATGGTCACCGCCTTGCGCTGGCTGAGCCCGTTGAACACCAGGTTGGTCACCTGGGCGGCCACGAAGATCATGGCCAGGGTGTACATGATCTTGGTAAGGGGGAACAACAGGGCTCCCAAGCCCAGGACCAGCACGTTGAAGGCCAGCAGGGTGGTGCCCAGGCGCACGCTGAAGCGCTGCATCAGGATCACCGAGAGGATGTCCAAGCCCCCGGCCGAGCCCTGGCTCCGGAGCACCAGGCCGCCGCCGCCGCCGATGAGAATGCCCGCCAGCAGGGCCCCGGCCACCGGGTCCATGAGGATCACCGGCACCTTGACCACCTGCAGGGCCAGGCTGAGCATGCCCATGCCCACCAGGCTCCACCAGAAAAAGCGCCGCCCCACCATGCGCCAGCCCAACACGAAGATGGGCACGTTGAGCACCAGATACCACAGGCTCACCGGCAGGTTGGGGGGCAGGTAGTACAACAGCAGGGCCAGACCGGTGAAGCCGCCGGAGAGAAAGCCCTGGGGCACCAGGATGCCGTTGACCGCCACCGCGGCGCACAGGTTGCCCCCCAGCATGAGCAACAGGTTCAACCCGGCGCGCCCCACCGGGCCCATGCTGCCGGGGCGGGGAGGCGGCTCAGGGGGAGGGCCGTTGTCCGCCGCGGGGGACTCTATGTCTTCCAAGTTGGCCATGGCGAGCAGTGTACCAAAGGTCGCTCCCCCGGCCAAACCGTGAACGGCGGCGCGGCGAGAGGCCCATTAATCTCGTTGCTTAGTGAGCCCGTTTTTGTCAAGATTCCCCCGAGCTTTCGCTCAATGGGCCCTTTAGCCTGACCCTGGACAAAAGTTACCCGGCACACCTCGGGCGGTTGTGGCCGGTATAGAGGCTTCAACTTATGGCGAACAGCCGGCAGCCGCCTTCGCGCGTCTCGGCGCCTTGGGCATGGCTGGAGTTGGTTATATTGGTGGCGGCCTGGGCGGGCATCACCGCGATCACCGCGCAGTGGCTCGGACAAAACCACGCCCCCCTGTCCTTCGACCAGTCGCACCATTTTCTCCTGGCCCTGGGCTACCGCGACATCCTGGCCCACCCCGGGCAATGGGCGCGCCTGCTCTCCTACGCCATCTACTATCCGCCCCTGTTTCACACCTCCCTGGCCGCCATGATGCTTCTCGGTGGGGTGAGTCTGCAATACGCCCCTCTTATCAACAGCTTTTGGCTGCTCATGCTCATGGTGCCCACCTGGCTGCTGGGCCGCAAGGCCTTTGGCCGGGCCGCCGGGCTGGCCGGAGCCCTGCTGGTGGCCCTCATCCCCGCCTCGGCCGGCCTGGCCCGCGAGGTGCTCATGGAGCTCTGCCTGGCGGCCATGGTGGCCTGGACGGTGTGGGCCCTGGAGCGCAGCCAAGGCCTGTCCCGCCGGCGCTGGCTGCTGGCCCTGGGGGCCTTGGCCGGGCTGGGCATGCTGGCCAAGTGGACCCTGGTGCTCTACCTGCTGGGCCCCCTGGCCTGGTGCCTTGTTTCCGGCCGCCGCCAGGGCCGGGTGGTGGACTGGCCGGGGGTGGCCTGGGGCCTGCTCATCGCCGGGGCGGTGTGCCTGCCCTGGTATCTGCACTCTCCGGCCACCCTCATCAAGAACATGCTCATCAACGCCGGGCCGGTGGCCCTGCGCGAAGGCGACCCGGCGGTGTTCTCCCTGGCCGGCCTGCTCTACTACCCCCTATCGCTGGTCAATCACCAGATGTTCCTGCCCCTGGCGCTGTTGGTGGCGGTGGGCCTGGCCACGGTCCTTACCCGGCGGCGAGAGGCCGGGGCCATGGCGCTGGTCTGGTTCCTGAGCGGCCTAGTGCTCATAACCCTGCTCAGGAACAAGGACTCCCGCTACCTCTATCCCCTGCTGGCCCCGGCCTGCCTGTTGGCCGTAGGCTGGGCCGGGATGCTGGGCCGCCGCTGGCTGCGCTGGGCCGCTCTGGCCGGGGTGCTGGCCTTGGCCGCCTTGCACTTCGGCGCAGTGAGTTACGCCTGGGGACCCCTGGCCCGGGAGAGGGTGTGGCGGGTGGCGGGCCAGCCCCTGCGCCTCAGCGGCCCCAAGGCGGTCTACGCCCGGCCCCCCAGCCCCGCCGATTGGCAAATGGCGGCCATCCTGGGAGCCGCGCGGGCCGACTGGTCCCGGCCGGGCCGTCCGCCCCGCCTGGGGGTGCTGGCCTCGCTCACCTATTTCAACAAGATGGCCCTGGAGTCCTGGGCCGCGGCCCACGGCGGGGGGGTGTGCGTGGTTTCCGTGGTGAAGCCCACCCATTGGCGGCCCGGCCAGGTGGAGCGGGATATGATCCACGGCCTGCTGGGCCCGGACTACCTGGTCACCAAGACCGGCGGCCTGGGCCTGGATCCGGACTTCGGGCGGGTGTTGCGGGAGGCCAGAAAAGCGGTGTTGCCCCAGGCGCGCCTGGTGGCGGCCTTCCCCCTGCCGGACGGCAGCCGAGCCGAGCTCTGGCGGCTGGGAAACGACCCCGCCCGGGTGGTTCCTCCCTGTAATTAGCCGGCCAAGCCCTCGAACTGCAGGGAGCGCTTGACCAACAGGTCGCAGCAATAGCCGATGTTGGCCGGGCTGTAGATGGTCAACTCGTCGCGATAGAAGCTGTCGAACAGCCAGGCGCCGACCTCGCGGGCGTCCCGGCAGTGGCGGAAGCGGGCCGCGATTTTCCGGTGCCAGTCCGCCAGGTGCTCCTGGGTGTCTTGCAGATAGCGGGCGGCCTGGTCGCCGGGCAAGGCGCCCTGGTGGCCCAGGCCCAGCACCGTGGGCCGCCGGGCGGCGATGTCCGCCAGGGTGGCCAGGTAGTCGGGGTAGGATACGAAATACAGGGGAAAGCCGGGCCGGTCCGGGTGGTGGAACCCGGCCGAGTCCGAGGCCAGCAAGGCCCCCGTATCCGGCAACCAGGCCAAGAGCCCGCCGGGGACGTGGCCCCGGGAGGGCAACAACTCCACCCGCTGGCCTCCCACCGTCAGGCTCTCGCCCGCTTCCAAAATCTCCAGGCGCTGGGCGGGCAGGGGCTCCAGGGCGGGCCAGGCCCGGGGCTCGGCCAAGCCGGCCCGGCGGATCACCTCGGCGCTGCTGAAGTCGTCGTCCGCGCTGAAGCGGCCCAGGGTGCTGGCTCGGCCCAGCAGCTCGCTGGACTTGGCGGTGAGCACCAGGCGCGCCTGGGGCAGGCCTTCCAGCAACCCCCTGGCCCCGGCGCTGTGGTCGCTGTGGGCGTGGGAGAGGATCACCCGGCCCACCTGCTCGGGGGCCAGGCCCAGGCGGGCCAGCTGGGTCAGCACCAGGGGGGTGGTGCAGCTCATGCCCACCTCGAAAAGGGCGGCTTCTTCGCCGTCCCGTATCAGGTACAGGCTCAGATGGTGCTCGCCCAAAAGCCATAGATGGGGGCTCAGTTGTCGCGGCGGAATGAAGCCGGTCATGATATCTCCCCCCAATGCCTAAGGTGCGGCCAGGCCCCAATATTTCACAAAGCGCCGGGCCGGGCAAGGCCCCCGAAACGGAGGTTGTCGCTCCCCGGAGCCTGTGTCAGGATTACGGCCCATGGCCGGGAGGTTTCACCCGGACCGTTTCAGGAGGATGGGTGATGAACAAATTGCTGGCCGGGCTGAGCGCGGCCGTTATCTCGTTGGCCCTGGCCTTGCCGGCCCTGGCCCAAAGCGACCGCGAGGTGGCCCTGGCCATCTACAAGAACTTCCAGGCGGGCCAGGCCCTGCCCCTGGCCTCCAAGATGAGGCCGGGTCTGACCCTGGCCCAGGCCTACGGGGTGCAGACCGCCCTGGTGGCGCTGTTCCGCTCCCACGAGGACCAGGTGGCCGGCTACAAGGCCGGGCTCACCAGCCAGGCGGTGCAGCAGCGCTTCGGGGCCAAGGGGCCGGCCCTGGGGGTGCTCATGGCCTCCATGCGCCGCTACAAGGTGGTCAGGCGCGCCGACTTCCGCAACCTGGCCCTGGAGGTGGAGATCGCCTATCTGCTGGGCAAGCCCATCAGCCGGCCGGTGACCCACCGCACGGTGCGCGAGTACGTGCTGGGCATCGCCCCGGCGGTGGAGTTGCCCGACTTGGCCTATGCCGACATGTCGGCCGTGACCCTGCCCGACATCGTGGCCGCCAACGTCGTCTGCCGCGGGTTCATCCTGGGGCCGATGGTGCGGGCGGACAAGCTGGACCCCAACGTCACCCAGGGCCAGCTCTGGCGGGGCGGCAAGCCCCTGACCCCGGCGGTGGGCGCCAAGGCGGCGCTGGGCTCCCAGTGGGAGGCCCTGGCCTGGAGTGTGAACCAGGCCCTGGCCATGTACGGCCCCTTGTCCGAGGGCTCGGTGATCCTCACCGGCTCCCTGGGGCCCATGTTCCCCGGCGAGCCCGGCTCCTACGAGGCGGTGTTCAGCGGCGGATTGGGCCGGGTGGCCTTTGAGGTGAAATAAAAAACCTCCACGCCGACGCAACGCTTCGCCCCTGGCCGGAGCGGGGGCGAAGACCGGCTTGACAGGCGTCTCCCCAGGGACTACACCAATAAGAGCTTATTCTCGGGGCGGGGTGCGATTCCCCACCGGCGGTATCCCGGCCAAGGCCGGGGAGCCCGCGAGCGCCCCTTCGTGCGCGAAGGGGGTCAGCAGATCTGGTGAGAGGCCAGAGCCGACGGTGACAGTCCGGATGAGAGAGGATAAGACAGTCCGCATCCCTCGGGGTGCCGGTGGGCCGTTTCGCGGCGCGCCCGGCGCCGCGCGCATGCCCGTTCTGTCTCCCCGCCCATACCATCAACCGCGCCGGAGGCGCAGGAGTATGCACATGGGCGAAGCACTATTGGAGCAGTTCGGCAATCAGGAGCAACGGGTCCAGCGGGCCCTGGAGGCGGTGCGCCAGGGACGGGGAGTCTTGGTCACCGACGACGAGGACCGGGAAAACGAGGGCGACCTCATCTTTGCGGCCCAATCGCTAACCACCGAACAGATGGCGGCCCTCATCCGCGAGTGCAGCGGCATCGTCTGCCTGTGCCTGCCTTCGGACAAGGTGAAGAGCCTGGACCTGCCCCCCATGACCCCCGCCAACTCCAGCCGCTATCAGACCGCTTTCACCGTATCCATCGAGGCGGCCCAAGGGGTGACCACCGGGGTGTCGGCCGCGGACCGCCTCGCCACGGTGCGGGCGGCCATCGCCGAGGACGCCACCCCCGCCGACCTCAACCGGCCGGGCCACGTCTTCCCCCTGCAGGCCCGCGACGGCGGGGTCTTGGAGCGCCGGGGGCACACCGAGGCCACGGTGGACCTCATGCGCCTGGCCGGGCTCGCGCCCTACGGGGTGCTCTGTGAGCTGACCAACCCCGACGGCTCCATGGCCCGTTTGCCACGCATCGTGGATTTTGCCCGGAGCAGCGGCTATCCGGTGGTGACCGTGGAGGATTTGGCGGCCTATCGGGTGGGACAAGCCTGAGGAAAGGGCGGCTGCGCCAGGCGACGCTATGCTGCGTTACGGGCATCGCCCGCCCGAAGCCTTGCCTAGCCCCACCTGGCTGTGCCGCAAGTAAGGGCGGCTGCGCCAGTCGTCCGTGGGCTGGGTTGCCGGAATCGCTTGGACCTCGGTGTATTGGCATATACGCCTGCGGTCTGCGCTCACCGGTGCCTGGCCCACGAACCCCTGGCTGTGCCACGGGGATGGGGGCCGCTCGGGCAGCCATCCAGGCAATAGCGTAGGTTGGGTAGAGGGCTTGCCAGCCCGAAACCCAACGATTCTCATGCGGAAAAGGACGTGGACGGACGGCGAAGCCGCCTAATTCTTGCGGACCAGGCCCACCATGACCCCCAAAACCCGGGGGGGATCGTCTTCCGGGCCCACCATGATGCTCTTGACCGCCGGGTTGGCCGCCCTGAGCTCCAGGCCCTGGGCGTGGGGCACGAAATGCTTCAGGGTGACCTCGTCGCCCAACAGCACCGCAGCCACCTCTCCGGCGCGGGCGTCTTCCTGGGCCCGGATGATCACCAGGTCGCCCTCGGCGATGTGGTCGCCGACCATGGAGTCGCCCCGCACCCTGAGGGCAAAGAAGCGGCCCGAGCCGAAGAAGCCCGGCTCCAGGCCCAGCACCTCCTCGGCGTCTTCCACGGCCAGGATGGGCTGGCCGGCGGCGATCCGGCCCAACACCGGGATGCCCCTGCGGCTATGCAACACCTCCAGGGCCCGCGGTCTTCCGGCCCGGGAGCGCATATAGCCCTTTTTTTCCAGGGCCTTCATGTGGTCGTGGGCCGCGCGGGGGGAGCGGAAGCCGAAATGAGAAGCCACCTCGCGCACCGTGGGAGGATATCCCTGGCTGCTGGTGAACTCTTCGATGAACTCCAGGACCTGGGCCTGGCGTTGGGTCAACCCACGAGTCATAAGCTTCCTCCACCCTTAGCGGATGCCTTCATACTATACGCGGGTCTAGTTTTAGTCAAGGCAAAAGCGATGGCGCGGGGTAGGTTTTATGGAAGGGGCGCGGCCCCCAGCACCAGGCCCCAGGCGGCCAGGCCCAGGAGTAGAAGCAGGAGCAGGACCTCGTTGGCCTTTACCGGGATCGCGGCCGCGGCGGGGGCCGGCAGGCGCCAGGTGCACACGGCGTAGAAGACGGCCAGGGACAGGGCCAGGCAGGTGGTGGGCAGAATCTCGGGCAAGGTGCCGAACCCGCTGGGCAGCGACCGGGTCAGGTTGAGGCCCAGGCGGCCGCCCAGGCTGAGGATCAGGGGGTTGGGCGCTCCGGGCAGGGCCAGGCGCAGCCAGGGCAGCAAGGTCAGCAACCAGGTGTAGGCCAGCCCCAGGGCGGCGGGCAACCACCAGGCCAGCCGCCACCAGGGGCGGCTGAGGGCCTCCAGCACCGGGGCCAACAACAGGGCCGCCGGGGGCAGGAGCACCACGGCCAAAAGGCCGGGCGGGGCGCTGCCGCCGTGCCAGCGGTACCAGCCGGTGAAGCACATGGCCGCCAGGTGCAGCCCGGCGGGCAACAGATACTGCAGGCTGGGGGCCGGACGCCGCCGCAGGCTCAGCGGCAAGCCGCCCAGGGCCACCAGCAGGATGGGGGCGGCGGGCAACAGGCCATAGGCCTGGTCCAGGAACAGGCCGCCGGAAAAGGCGGCCAGAGGGGTCCACCAATACAGGGCCTGTTGCCACCAGCCCAGGTTTTCCTGCACCGCCGGGCCCAGGATCGGGGGCCAGGACTCCCAAGGGCCGAATAGCGTAGCGGCCAACACCAGCGCCGGGGCCGAGGCCAGGGCTCCGGCTGCCCAGGGCCCCAGGGGGCGGCGCAGCAACTCGAAAAGGCCCATGAGCAACAACCCCCCGGCCAGCGCGAAATAGCGCAGGTCCAGGCCCAGCAGCAGCAGGCAGGCGACCGTGAGCAGGGGCAGGGCGCTCCAGGGGCTGGTGCGGGCCCAGGTAAGCAGACGCAGGGCGCACAGGGCCAGCAAAATGGCCGGGGCCTCGGGCAGGGCCATGCCCCCGGCGATGAACACCGGCGCCGCGCCAAGGCCCAAGACGGTGGCCACGGCGGCGGGTCCGGCCCGCACCCCCACCGCCCTAAGCCAGCTGAGCAGCACCGCCGCGCTCAAGGCCATGAAAACGGCTTGCTGCAATAGCACCGCCAAACGCCCGCCCACCGCATAGGCCGGGGAGATGATCAGGGCGAACAGGGGGATCAGGCTGCCGCCGGGGCGGTCGGGGTCTTCCGGGGCCTCGGAGTTCCAATAGAAGCCGCGGTGTTCCGGGCCGGGGGCGTTGGGTTCCAGGGACAGGGGCTGTCCGGCAGCCACGGCGTGGGCTTGCACGAGATAGGCGCTTTCGCCGCTGCTGGCGCTGAAGGTCTGGGCCAGCCAGGGGGCGGGCAGGCTGAAGACCACCAGGGCGCTCAAAAGCACCGCCGCCAGGCCCTTGCGGCCCAGGGGGCGCTCACCCTCCGGGGTGGGGGCCAGAAAGGCCCGCCATACCAGGCGCAGGAGGATGGCCGTCTTGGCCGCGGCCAGGCCCAGATAGATGAGCCCCAGGGCCAGGGTGCCGTTGCCCAGCACGTTGTACACCAGCACCAGCACCACCCCGGCGGCCAAGAGCAGGTAGGTGTAGGCGTCCAGGCGCTGGGCCCGGCGGCACTCCTCCAGCGCCTCGGGGTCCGCCCCGGAGAGCAGATAGGCGAGCAGCCCCAGCACCAGGGTGGGCAACACCGCCGCGGCGGGCAGGGCCAGGGAGACGAAGAGCTGAAGACCCGCCGGACGCACCAGATCGCCCCAGGCCACCGGGCCGGGCCGTTCGGGCAGGCCGAACATCTGCCAAAATGCGTGCAGCAGCAGGGCGGCCATCACCCCGGCGGCCAGACCCAGGAGCATCTGCAGCCAGATATATCGGGTGCTCTTGGGCGCGGGCATCACCCCTCCCTGGGCAAGGTGCTACATAGTCGCACAGCCCCGGCGCTCAGGCAAGGTCGCCTTGGTTCGCGGCCGCCATCCCTTTGAGGCGGCCCACCATCTCTACCAGGACGGGCAAGACCTCCGAGCCGTCGGCCCTGATGCTCACGTCGGCCACCCGGCCGGTGAGGGGAGTGGGCTCCAGGTTGATCTCTATGACCGTGGCCCCGGCGGATTGGGCCAGGATGGGCAGGTGGCTGGCCGGGGCCACCACCGCGCTGGTGCCCACCACCAGCATGGCCGAGCAGCCCTGGGCCGCGGCCATGGCCGCCAAGAGGGCCCGCTGGGGTATGGGCTCGCCGAAAAACACCACGTCCGGCTTGATGAGGCCGCCGCAGGCGCAGCGAGGGGGCAGGGTGTCCATGGACATTTCATTGCGCCCCAGCACTTGGCCGCAATCCAGGCAAACCAGCCGGCGGCTGGAGCCGTGGAACTCCACCACCGCCCGGGAGCCGGCCTCTTGGTGCAGGCCGTCGATGTTCTGGGTGACCACGATATCCAAGGCCCCCAGGGCCTCCAACTGGGTCAGGGCCCGGTGGGCCCGGTTGGGCCGGGCCGTGAGAACCAGTTCGTCCAGCTCGTTGAGCATGGCCCAGACCCGCACCGGATCGCGTTGAAAAGCGTCTATGCTGGCGTATTCCATGGGGTCGTATTTGCCCCACAGGCCTTGGGAGCCGCGGAAAGCGGGGATGCCGCTGTCCACGCTGATGCCCGCGCCGGTGAGCGCCACCGTGCTGGGGCTGGCGGCCAAAATTTCGGCTATTTTTTCAAGTTGCTCCAACACCGCGTATCCTCAGTTCCGCACCTGGCCGTAGAGTGCGGCCATGTCGCCGGCCAGGCGCGCTTTAGCATGATTTTGCCATACATATAGTTGCAGCGCCTCCCCCAGGCGCTTGGCTCGGTCGCCCTGGTCCAAAAGCAGGGCCAGGCCCCGGGCCAGGGCCAGGGCGTCGCCCGCCGGGGCGGTGATTCCCCTGGCGCGCTCGACCAACCCCCCATCCAGCTTTTGTTCGGCGGGTCCCAGAAGGTCGGGCACCCCCCCCACCCCGGTGGATACCACCGGCAGGCCGCAGGCTCCCCCCTCCAGGATGGCCAGGGGGGTTCCCTCATTGTTGCTGGTCATCAGCAAAAGGTCCAGCCCCGGGAAAAAGGCCTCCCGGTCCGCCCGGCTGCCCAAAAAGCGCACCCGCTCCTCCAGCCCCAGCTCTCGGGCCTGCCGCCGCAGGGCGGCCATCTGCGCTTCGTCGCCTCCGCCGACCAGCACGAAGCGGCAGCGGGCGAAAAGCTCCGGACGCGCCTGGCGTAGGGCGGCGGCGGTGCTGAGGAACAGGCCGTAGTTCTTGACCGGGGCCACCCGGCCCACCGCGCCCACCAGCCGCTCATCGTCGGGCACCCCCAGCTCGGCCCGGAAGCGCCGCCGCCCGGCCTCGGGACTGGCAAAGGGCTCCAAATCCACGCCCAGGGGCACCAGCACGGTTTTCCAGTCCGGGCTCACCCGGTAGGTCTCCACCAGCTCGCGCCGCTGCCGGGGGCTCAGCGTCACCACCCGCCAGGTGGCCCAGCGGGCCAGGAAGCGCTCCAAGCCCAGGAACAGGCGGGCCTTGGCCGGGCCGAAATAGGAATGGAAGGTGTGGCCGTGGAAGGTGTGCACGCAACGCGGGCGCGGCCATCCGGCCAGGGCGGCCAAGGGGCGGTAGATCAGCACGGCGCTACGGCCCAGCATGCCGGCCTTGGCCCCGTGGCTGCACACCACGTGGGGTTTGGTTTCCACCAGCAGGCGCAATACCTCCCCCAAGGCGGCCAGGTCGTCCCGCGGGTTTATGGGCCGCCCCAGGCGGGGCAAATCGCGCCAGGTCAGGCCCTGGGCTTTTAGCTCCGGCCCCAGGTCGTCCTCTCCGGGCGGCACCCGTCCGGCGGCCAGGGTCTGGGCGAAACGGGCCGGGTCCAGCTCCTGGTGCAGCCAGGCCACGTGGCGGGCCGGGCCGCCCACGTTGAGACGGGTGATGAGCCGGAACACCCGGCGAGGTGGCTGGGGAGAGGCCTTCATAGTCTAGCGATTGTACCGCATGGGACCTGACGGCCAAAGCCCTTGGCCTAAATGAGGCCGGCCCCCTTGGCCAGACCGCTGAAAAAGTTGCGCGCGTTCACCCCCAGGGAGCGGATGTAATAGCCGCCCTCCTGCACCACCAGGGTGGGCAGGCCCAGGCGGCCCAGGGTCAGCCCGTTGGCCTGGAAATCGGCGGCCTTCAGGCTCCAGGAGCCCGTGGGGTCGCCCTTGGCCGGGTCCAGGCCCAGGGCCACCACCAGATAGTCCGGGGCAAAGCGCTTGATCCTGGAGATCGCCTTGGCCAGGGCCCGGGCGTGGGCCGGGCCGTCCACCTGCTCGGGCAGGGGCAGGTTGTAATTGGCCCCCAGGCCCGGACCCTCTCCGGTCTCCTCGGCAAAGCCCGAGAAATAGGGGTAGGCGAAGGAGGGGTGGCCGTGGATGGAGGCGGTGAACACGTCGCCGCGCAGATAGAAGATGTCCTGGGTGCCGTTGCCGTGGTGGTAGTCGATGTCCAATACCGCCACTTTGCCGTGGGCGCTCAGGTAGTGGGCCGCCACCGCCGCGGAGTTGAAGTAGCAGAAGCCGCCGAAGACCTTGCGCTCGGCATGGTGCCCCGGCGGGCGCACCAGGGCGTAGGCCGCCCGGTAGCCGCTGAGCAGGGTGTCCGCCGCCGTGAGGGCGCAGTCCACCGCCCGGCGGGCGGCGTGATAGGCGTTGCGGTTGAGCGGGGTGAAGGTGTCGATGCAATAGTAGCCCGCCCGGATGGGCATCTCCTTGGGGGGGCGGGCCGCGTTGCGAATGGGGAAGACGTAGGGATACACGGACTCTCCGGCCTTGAGCTGGCCGCACATTTTCTTGAGGTAGTTGAAAAAGCGCGGGTCGTGCACCGCCAGGATGTGGTCGCGGGAAAAGCGCCGGGCCGGGGCGGGCTCGAACAGGCTGGTGCGCTCCAGCTCCTTGAGGATGGCCCCGATGCGCGCCGGGGCCTCCACGTAGCCCCGCTCGCGCACGTGGTGGATGGCGTGCTCGCGGTTGACCACCAGGGGGATGGCCCCCAGGCCCCGGCTCTTGAGCTGGAGCGGGGCGACCTGGGCCGGGGTGTAGCGGGGCGGACGCAGGCGCACCGGGTCGTCGGTAAAGGAGTTGACCACCATCTTCACGTAGGAGGGCGGGCAAAGCTGGCCGTATTTGCGCTCCAGGATGGCCCGCACCACCTTGCGGGCCGTGGCCAGGGACAGATCCGGCGGCCGGTCCAGGGGGTCGTAGACCAGATAGGGGGCGCAGTCGTCCTCCGGGCTGACCGGGGTTTCGTAGGCGGTGTTCGCTATGGGCCGGGCCCCGAAGCGCTCGTAGAATTTCAGGCGGGACCGGTTCTGTTTAAGGACTTCCGGGTCCGGGCACAGGGCCGGGTCGTCGGGAAGGCACTCCATGAACAGGCCCACCACCTCCAGGCGGGTGGCCTCGCGGCGCACCTGCTGGTACAGGGCCCCGCCCACCCCGCCGCCGGTGAGCCGCCGGGAGGTGGCCAGGTAGTCCAGGTAGCAGAACTTCACGTCCGGGGCGTAGGCCACCAGGGCGAAGCCCAGCACCTTGCGCCGGTGCTCCTCGGCCACCAACAGCACGTAGCGCAGGCGGTTGGTCAGGGCGTCGCGCAGGCGCTGGCTGATCTTCTCGTTGTCGGCGGGCGGGGCCTCGGGAAACTGGCCCGCCAGGATGGAGCGCACCTGGGCCACCGCCTCGCGGTCGATGCTCCGCAGATCGTCGTTGATGCGCCGGATGCGAAACATGAGCCTGACTCCCAGGAGGACGCTCGAGGGGCCTCTAGTCCTCGCCCATGCCGAAAAGCAGGTTGTGGAAAGCCTTGACCGTTTCCTTGGTGATCGCCTGGCCCACCCGGGCCATGAACAGGTTCTCGGGCCGAAGGCTGATGTTGGGCTCGTTGGTGGGGTATTGCTTGAAGCCCAAGGGCCCCAGCAGGTGGATCAAGGTGTCGCGGTATTCCTGCAGCGATTTCTTGGTGTGGTCCAAATCCCAGGTCCAGGAATAGCCGACAATATATAGTATGCGCTCGTCGTTGGCCTGGTCGTCCACCAACATTTCCAGCATGGGGCGCATCAGCTTGTGATCGCGCCAGCCCCGGGCGGTCTCCCCGAACAGCTCGAAGAGCACCGGCGGCCTGAGCCGGGTCCAGCGCTCGCCCTCCTGGGGGGGGCGCAGCACGCAATAGCCCACGATGCGCTTGTCCTCGGCCAGGGCCAGGCACAGATTCACCTGGGGCTGGGCGGCCACGCTGGTCAGGCTGGCCTTGCTGGTGAGAATGGAACGGTAGGCGCTGAACACCCCGATGCCCGGGTCCAACTCCAAGGAGGCCATTTCCTCGGCGCTGACCCGGTCGCGCAAGAGCACCTCTCCACGGGGAGTGTCGATGATGCGCTGGCGGGGTGTGATGCTCAAGATTGTTTCCGCTGTCGGTTAGAAGTCGTCGTATCCCCGGTGGATGCGCTTGACCATTACCACCAGGTCGTAGCGGTTGCCCCGCGAATCCTTGGCGTATTCCGGCAACACCGCCTGCTCGAAAAAATCCAGGCGCCGGGCCGCCCGGATGGCGTTGTCTTCGATGCCCTTGATGAACTCGGCGGTAAGCACCCTTAGCCCCAGGTTCACCGCCAACTGGATCAGATCCAGCAGCAGGTAGGTGCCCAGGCGCTGGTTGCGGTAAAAGGGCTGCACCACCACCCGCACCCGCCCGATGTGCCCCCGCGCCCCCTTGGGCCGGCGCTCCAGGGTTGCCAGGGCCACGATCTGCTCCTTGGCGTTGGTGGCCACCACGGGCAGGATCTTGTTGGGATCGTAGTTGATGAAGTTGTAACGCACCGTCTCCGGGTCGTTCGCGTCGAAGTCCAGGTACCAGCGGTCCTCGGCGCTCAGACGCCCCAAAAAGGCGAATACCTCCTTGTCGTCCTCCTCGGGCCGCACCGGGCGCAGCCAGACCTCCTCGCCGCTCTTGAGGATCAGGGGTCGCGGGTAGCCGTGCTTGCTGAAGGGCATCAAGGGCCTCCAGTGCCGGCGGATTAAAGCCGGCTCAGGATTAACTCCAAGGTGTCGGCCACGCGGCAGCAATAGGCGTACTCGTTGTCGTGCCAAAGGTGGATGCGCAAAAGCTCGCCGCTGAGGGCCAGCCAATTAAGGTCGATTAGGGATGAATGAGGGTCGCCCTGGAAATCGGCGGCCATCCGGGGGCGCCCCATTATGCCCCGCTCCAGGGCGGCCACCCCGGCCAGGGGGCCGTTCATTACCGCCCGCTCCAGCAGCGATTCCACCTCGCCCAGCTCCGAGGGGGGCTTCTCCAACACCAGGTCGGCCAGCAGGGCGTTGACCACCGTGGTGGGCACCCTGAGGCTCATGGCCGTGAGGCGGCCGGCCAGATCGGGCAGGGCCTGGCCCACGGTGCGGGCCACCTGACTGGTGACCGCCCGCACCCCCAGGGCGCTGCGCCCGGCGGCGAACTCGCGGGCCGGGGCGTCCAGCATGCGGTCGCCGGAAAGGGCCGGGTGCACCGATACGATGGAGCCCCGGCGCACCTTGTAGGCGCCGTGCAACACGCTGAGCACCGGGGCCAGGGCGTTGGCGGTGCAGGTGGAGCAGGAGATCAGGCGGTGGGCCGAGGAATCGTAGGCGTCCAGGTTCAGGCCCCGGATGAGGGTAACGTCGGCGGTGGCCGCAGAGCGGGTGAACAATACCTTGTCCACCCCCTGGCCCAACAATCCCCGCGCCTCGGCGGCGGCCTGGGGGTCGCCGCTGGCCTCCACCACCACGGTGGCCCCCTGTCCGGCCCAGTCCACCTGTTGGGGGTGGGGGTTGTAGTGCACCGGGACGCTTTGGCCGTCCAGCACCAGAGAAACGCCGTCCGTGGCCACCGGCACCGGGAAGGGGCCGTAGGTGGAGTCGGCGGCCAAAAGGTAAGCCAGGTTTTCGGTGAGCACGCGGTTGTCGCGTCCGCCGGGGTTCAGTTCGGCGATGGCCCGCACCGAGCCCAACAGGCCCCGGGAGGCCAGGACGCGCAAAAGGCAGCGCCCCACCCTTCCCAGACCTATGATCCCGATGCCGGCCATGCCGAACTTCCTTGGCTACTTGAGGGTCTGGGCCACGGTGGCCCCGAACTCGCCCAGGGCCCGCACCACGGTGATGCCCGCGGCTTCCATGGCGGCCAGCTTGTCCTGGGCCCGTCCCTTGGAGCCGCTGATGATGGCCCCGGCGTGGCCCATGCGCTTGCCCGGAGGGGCGGTGAGCCCGGCCACGAAGCCGAACACCGGCTTGGGATAACCGGCGGCCACCACGGCGGCCGCCTTTTCCTCGGCGTCGCCGCCGATCTCGCCGATGAGGCAGACCGCCTCGGTGCCGGGATCGTCGCGGAACAGCTCCAACAGCTGCACGAAGTTAAGGCCGATGATGGGGTCGCCGCCGATGCCGATGCAGGTGCTCTGGCCCAGACCGGCGGAGGTGATCTGGTGCACCACCTCGTAGGTCAGGGTGCCGGAGCGGCTGACCAGGCCCACGGTGCCGGGCTTGTGGATGTAGCCGGGCTGGATGCCGATCTTGCACTCGCCGGGGGTGATGATGCCCGGGCAGTTGGGGCCCACCATCTTCACGCCGCGCGCGTTCAAATAGGCCTTGGCCCGGATCATGTCCATCACCGGGATGTGCTCGCTGATGACCACCACCAGGTCCACGCCCGCGTCGGCCGCTTCGCAGGCCGAGTCGGCCGCGAAGGCGGCGGGCACGAACACCAGGCTGGCGTTGGCCCCGGTTTCCTTTACCGCCTCGGCCACGGTGTTGAATACCGGCACGCCCAAAGCACTTTGGCCGCCCTTGCCCGGAGTGACCCCGGCCACCACCTTGGTGCCGTAGGCGATCATCTGCTCGGCGTGGAACATGCCCTCCTTGCCGGTGAGGCCCTGCACCACCACGCGGGTGTCTTTGTTTACCAGGATGCTCATTTTTGACCTCCCAACACCGAGGCGACCTTGGCGGCGGCTTCGCTCATGGAACCGGCCACCTCGAAGGCCAGGCCACTTTCCTCGAGGATCTTGCGGCCCTCGGCCACGTTGGTGCCCTCCAGGCGCACCACCAGGGGCACCTTGAGGTCGATCTTCTTGGCCGCGCTGACCACGCCGGCGGCCAGCACGTCGCACCTGAGGATGCCGCCGAAGATGTTGATGAGGATGGCTTCCACGTGGGGATCGTTCAGGATGATCTCAAAGCCCTTGCCGATCATCTCCTCGTTGGCTCCGCCGCCCACGTCCAGGAAGTTGGCCGGCTTGGCGCCCGCCATGTTGACCACGTCCATGGTGGCCATGGCCAGGCCCGCGCCGTTGACCATGGTGCCCACGTTGCCGTCCAGGCGGATGTAGTTGAGGCCCAACTCGGTGGCCTCCAGCTCCAGGGGATCGGTCTCGGTGGGGTCCTTGAGCTCGGCGATGTCGGGATGGCGCCTCAGGCCGCTGTCGTCAAAGTTGATCTTGCCGTCCAGGGCGATGAGGTCGCCCGCGCCGGTGATGGCCAGGGGGTTGATCTCCACCAGGGTGGCGTCCTTGGCCATGGCCATCTTGACCAGGCCCTGGATGAGCTTGGTGCCCTGGCGCACCTGGGCGGGGTTGAGGCCGCAGCCGAAAAGGAGCTGGCGGCACTGGAAGTCCCAGATGGGCTGGCCCGGCTCCATGCGGGTGGAAAAAATCAACTCGGGGGTTTCCTCGGCCACCTTTTCGATGTCCATGCCGCCCGAGGGGCTGGCCATCACCGCCAGGCGCTCGGCCCCGCGGTCCAGGACCACCGCCGCGTACAGCTCGCTGGCGATGTCGGTGCCTTCCTCGACCCACACCATGAGTACTTTTTTGCCCTCGGGGCCGGTCTGATGGGTGACAAGCTGCATGCCCAGGATGGCGGCAGCCGCGTGCTTTACTTCTTCCAGGGTGCGGCATACCTTGACGCCGCCGCCCTTGCCCCGCCCCCCAGCGTGGATTTGAGCCTTTACCACAAAGACATCGCCGGACAGTTCCCGGGCGACATCCACTGCTTCTTCAGCAGTTTGGGCCAGGCCGCCCTTGGGAACCGGGACCCCGAACTGGGCCATCAGTTCCTTGGCCTGGTACTCGTGAACATTCATAATTAAACACCCTTTGTTTAGTTAATAATTTCTTGGTCGTGCGGACCTAAGAATCCTATCCCAGGCCGCCAGGGGACGCAACCCTCCCCAGGCGCCCTCGGTTGACAGGAACAGGGCCAGCCGGTATATTCACTTCCACATTTGTCGCGGGGTGGAGCAGTTCGGTAGCTCGTCGGGCTCATAACCCGAAGGTCAGAGGTTCAAATCCTCTCCCCGCTACCAATAAAATCAAAAGGTTAGGGGTCGCCGCCAGGTGGCCCCTTTCTCTTTGGTGTCCATATAGGTGCCCACAGCCCCTGCTTGGCCAGTCTCATCGTGCCACTTAACCTGACTCAGCTCGTCCTCGGTCACAAGGTTATAGCGCTTGAACACACTCGGTGAAGTCAGCGATGCTGGCAGCCTCACAGGCCGATTTGAAAGACCGCTTGCAGTCATCGAATGGCCTGCCATTTAACAGGAATACCCGGTCCGTGTGGATGGCGCGCGGCAAAGAACTAAACATTCCCGTCAGACGCGGATGAAGTGGAACTGAACGGGTTGATTGGGTCTTGGTGCGCTCCCGCCGCAGTCTGATGAAACCATCACTAAGGTCTAGTTAGCTCCAGCGAGGATGGTTTTAAGGCAAATGACCTCCTTGTTCACGGTCGCTGGGCGGATATTCTCATCCGGGTGGCGGGGTGAGGGCTATGGGAGACGCTGGCGCTGATACGACTCGACTTTGCCGGGTGTCAGTTCGGAGATTCTGCTGCTCCCTCCCAGCAGTCGCACTAGGTGTCGAATAAACTCGGTGTCGCGGCTGACCCGCCCCCCTGCGCCGTCGGGGGGCCGGGGCCGTTTATATCCAGACGCCGGCCACGGATACGTCGGCCGGGCTTGAATAAAAGAGCCTTTGAAAGCACCTGGGCGGCTCCCAGCGCGCCATAAAAGGGTTGGGGGCAAGCTTAGCCTCAGCTCCTGATCGTCAGGCCGCCCAATTAGGTCGTCCTGGCCGTCCGCCGGGGAGGCGTCACTCCCGCTCCACCAGGCCCTCCTCGGCTTCCCGGTACTTTTTGCCGCAGGCGCGACATTGCATTTTAGGGTCAAGCCGCTCCCCGCAGGCGCAAATCCAGCCAATTTGCTTTGCCGGGTTGCCCACCACCAGGGCGTGGTCCTTCACGTCCTTGGTGACCACGGCCCCGGCTCCCACCATGGCGTAGCGGCCCACGTCATGCCCGCACACTATGGTGCAGTTGGCCCCCAGGGAAGCCCCGGTCTTGATCAAGGTGGGCAGGAGTTCGTCCATGCGGCGAATGCCCGCCCGGGGATTGATCACGTTGGTGAAAACCATGGAGGGGCCGCAAAAGACCTCGTCCTCCAGGGTGACGCCCTTGTACACGCTGACGTTGTTCTGAATCTTGCAACCCCGGCCGATGCTCACCTCGGGGCCGATGACCACGTTTTGCCCCACATTGCAGTCTTCACCCACCTGCGAGCCCTTGAGCACATGGGAAAAGTGCCAGATCTTGCTGCCCGACCCCACCCGGGCGCCCTCGTCGAGCACCGCGGTGGGATGCAGGAAGTAATCGGTTTGCTGCTCCGCATTGGCGGCCGGGGGCAGGGGCGCGCCATTGCCGTTGGTGCGCTTGCGATCCAGGGAGGCCTGGCTGGCGTTGAGCACCTCCAGCACGGTCAAGCCTTCCTGGCCGTCCGTCAGCGGTTGCTCGCCTGTGGTGATGCAGCTCAAGAAATGCTCGCACTCGCAGCGCAGAGGCTCGGTTTGCTGCAGAGGCACCATCTCGGCATCGGCTTTTTCCGCCAGGGGCAGGTGATTCTGCCAGTTGATCTTGTGGGGGTACAGGGACAGCTTTTCATCCCAGGGCAGGGTGTCGTTGAATACCGCCATTTTGGCGTCACCCACCACGATCAGCTTCTGCTCCTTAAAAGGGTGCAGCCACGAGACGAAGATGTGGGCCATGAGGCCGGAAGGAAATTCCAAATGGGTGGTGGTCACGTCGGCGATTTCCTGGTGCAGATAGTAGCCGCCCGTGGCCGTGACCTTGCAGGGCGGCTCGCCGGCCAGGGTCAGGATCATGGAGATGTCGTGGGGAGCGAAGGACCAGAGGATATTCTCCTCCCGCCTGAACTTGCCCAGGTTGAGGCGGTTGGAGTAGATGTAGTGTATGCGGCCCAATTCGCCGGCTTGGATGATCTCCTTCAGTTTGATGAACGCCGGGTGGTACTGCAAAAGGTGCCCCACCATCAGGACTAGCCCGCGCTGTTGGGCCAGTTCGATCAGCTCGCGTCCTTCATCCGCGTCCAGCACCAGGGGCTTTTCCACGTAAACGTGTTTGCCCGCTTCCAGGGCGGCCTTGGCCAGGCCGTAGTGGGTCCCCGCCGGCGTGGCGATTACCACCCCAGAAACCTGCCCGTGCTCAAAGGCGTCCCGGGGGTTGTTGGATACTTCAATGCCGGGATAGGTTTCCTGAATGGCGCCCAGCAGTTCCGAGTCGCTGTCGCAGACCAGGGCCAGAGCCCCGAGTTCATGGTAATTGCGCACCAGGTTCTTGCCCCAGTACCCGCAACCTATAACGGCGATGTTTTTGTCGTTGTGCATGTCAAAGATCCCCTGACTCCCGCCGGCAAAGCGCCGCGCAGGATAGTCGCGCTTTCTTCCTGTCCAGCCAGGCCCGGATGAGGGGGCATGGGCAGAATACATTTTAGGTCCGAGAGGTCTCCACTCGCCGGGAAGCTGTCCCGGCGACAACCCAAGCCGCTGGGCGCCTTTTGCGGGCTCAGGGGCTCGGGATATTAGGCCGCGGTGCGCAACTCGCGCTTGGCGGCGATAATGGTTAACCGGCAGCGGACCATGCCGGCCACTCAGGGTTCCCGGGACTAGCTATTCTTGTCCCGGCGGTATTTGCGCGTCCGGCGCGAAAATCCCGATCCCTTGAGCGGCAGGTTGTATTCCATGTCAAACCACATGGCGAAGAAAATGCAGAGCATGCCCATGGTGTTGGCAAAGAGCCAAAACAAAAGAGTGACTTCTGGGAGGTAGCTGTTGGCTACCCAGAGCACGATCAGGCGTATGAATAGGATGAGAGAGGCTAGAAGCAGTAAAAAACCCAAGGCGTAGAAGAAGAGCAGGGGGTGAAAATCACGGATAATGTATTTTTCTTTCAACCTCCAGAAGAAAAGTTTTATCAGCAGCCAGCCCACCGAGAAAATTACCCGGGAGATTTTGATCCCCGAGCGCTCTCCCACTCCGTAGACCGGCTCCACCTCCACGTCGGCCACCCGGAAGCTCATTACGTTGAGGCGCACCAGAAGGTCGTTGGGCTGGCCGTAGCGCTGATAGGTGGCATCCCAGTCAATGGTGTGCAGCACCTGTTTGTTGGCCGCGGTGTAGCCGGTTTGGGAATCGGTGACGTGCCAGTAGCCGGAAGCGATCTTGGTCAACATGGACAGGGCGGCGTTGCCGAAATAGCGGAGCTTGGGGATTTTTTTGTAGGCCTCGCCGCTGATCAGACGGTTGCCCTTGGTGTAGTCGACTTGGTCCTTTATTATCGGATCCAAAAGGTCGGGCAGATCGTCAGGGTCCATCTGGCCGTCGCCGGCCATCACCACGGCAATGTCCATGTCATTGTCGCGCGCCCACTTGTATCCCGTGGAAATCGCTCCGCCCACTCCCTTGTTCTTGGGGTGGACCAACAGAACTACCCGGGGGTCGCTTTCCTGGAGGGTCTTGACGACTTCGGAGGTTCGGTCCAGGCTGGCGTCATCGACCACCACTATTTTGTCCACGAACGGTGGCATGGTGTCGATGACACGGCCTACTTGCGTCTCCTCGTTGTAAGCTGGGACTACAACGCAAATGCTTTGGCCTTCAAGCATTTTTGTACTCTCTTCGCATCCCCCTAACCGGGCAGGAAAAGGTGAGGTAGCTGCTGGATCAACGCTGTAATATTCTTAAATAACGGATTGTTAGATCAGCCTGCCAGCGTTGGTGAGTAGCATAGCATATTTCCAGCCGATTAGGAATCGTCCTGGTTTTAGGGGTGATTGGCGCCTGTCGGCCGTCGCCCGGGGTGGGGGGCCGGCAAGGCGCTGGTCAACCGGCTTTTGGCCCGAGCCTGCCCCAGAACCCTTTGACCTGGCCCATGGTTATCAACCCCAGGCACAAGGTGGAGGCGGCATAGACCGCCACTCCCAGGGCAATCAGGGCCCACAAGTTAAAGTGGCCCAGCCCTTTGGCGGCGGCTACCAGGCACCCCATGGCCAGGCAGGCCCCACCGGCCCGCAGGAAAAAATTCAAAGGCAGGCTCCACCCGGTCAGCCGCCGGCTGATGCCCATGGCGATCATGGCGTTAATGGTCTGCCCCGCCCAGAAAGCGGTGGCGGCTCCCAAGATGCCCAGGGAGGGAATCATTCCAAAGGACAGGGCCACGCTCAGGCAAACCCCCGAGGCCAGCAGCGGGAGTATCAGCTTGGTGCGCAGTTGCAGGTGCAGGGCGTATACGTTGGCCAGATAAAGGGCCGAGGAGAGATGGCCGGCGGCGGCCAGGGCGGCCACGGGCCAGGTGACGCCGAAGGCTCGCCCCGTCAGAAAAACCACCAGGTCGCTCCAGACAAGGGCCAATCCCACGATAACCGGCAGCCCCAACAACAGCAGGTTGCGGTTGGCCGTGGCGAAAAGCTTGGCGGACTGCTCCCTGCGGTCCTCCCGCGTCCAGGCCTGGGCCAGTTGGGGCAGCAGAACGAAGTTTACCGCCGCCGAGAAGGTGACCAGCACCGAGCTCACGGTAAAGGCCACGGTGTATTCCCCCACCATCGCCTGCCCCTGCAGGTGCACCAGCACGAAGCGCTCGATGTTCTTGCCCAGCCAGGTCAGGGCAACGGCGGGCAACAGGGGCAGGGCGTAGTAAAAATACGTTTTGGGCAGGGTGAGCTTAGCGCCCTGGAGCGGCACCCGCCGCCAGGCGGCCAGGGTGAGATATACGCAGGCGGAAAATTCGATCAGGCTTTGGGACCAGAGCAGCTCGCGCACCGAGGCGCCCCACAGGGCCAGCCCTAAGATGGCCGCCGTCCTGGCCGCGGTGATCGCCAGTTCCAGAATGCTCTGGCGCACCAACTCGAATCGGGCCCGCAACAGTGAAGACAAAAAGGTGCGCATGGACAAGGCTATGCCCAGAAAGACGGAGGCCCGGGACAAGGGCCCTCCGCCGGCGGAGTTGAAGATGACGCTACCCAGCGGATCGGCGAACAACCAGGCGACGGCATACTGGGCGGCCGCCATCACCAGGGCGAACAGCAGGCAGCTCCAAAACCGCTGCGCGAACGTGCCTTGTTCCCGGTCCTGGGCGTAAAAGCGGGGGATGACCACGGCCAGGCCCATGGTGGCCACGGCGGACACGCCCGTGACAACGGACATGGCCAGGCCCCATTCGCCATACTGCGCCTTGCCCAGGGTGCGGGTGAGTATGGGCAGGTATACCAGGGTAGCCAGGGACAACGGGGCGGACAGGAAAAGGCGCAACAGAATGCGCCGGGTCATCAACTCCCCGCCGCCGCGGGAGGCGGGGCCGTCAGGCGCGGCGTTAGGCCCGCCCTGCTCAGGCACGCGATCCAACCAGGCCGCGGTAAAGCTCCCGCAACAGCTTTTGCTCCACCTCCCAATTGTGGCGCCGGACAAAGGCGTCAGCCGCCGCCCGCCCCATGGCTTGTCTTTGCGGGCCGTTGGACGCCAGGCGCTCGAACGCGCCTATAATGGCTTCGTCGTCCAGGGGGGAGACGCAGATCCCCAGCCCCGCTTCGTCCACCAGGCGCAGCATCTCCGGAAAATCCGAGTCCACCGAGGGAATGCCGGCCTGCATGTAGATGAAAATCTTGTTGGGCGCGGCCATCTGGTGACTGACGCTGCCCGGGCTGATCAGGCAGGCCCCGATGTCGGCCGAGGCGGTGATGGGCCCCACCTGCTTCTGGGGCACCGCCCCGTGAAAGATCACCTTGTCCGGCGGCAGGCCGGAAGCCATTTGCTCCAACTCCGCCCGCAGGGGGCCGTCCCCCAGGAAAAACACCGTGCTTCCCGGTAGGCGGGGAGCCAGCCTCACCAGGGTCTCGCAGCCCCGCCCCACTTGCAGGCCGCCGACGTAAATGATTATTTTGCGCTCCGGCGGCAGGTGGTAACGCCGCCGGATGAAATCGTTTTTTTCCGCCAAGGGCAGGGGAGGGTAGTTGTGGATCACCCGGACGCGGGTCTTGAGCCGGGGGTGATCCGCGTGAAGGCGCTGGGCGATGGATTCGCTGACCGTGGTCACCAGATGGGCCTTGGGCACGAGCCACTTCTCCACCACCTTGTAGGTCAGGGTCCGAAGACGCCCCTTGAGCTGGCGGGGGATGACGTTGGAGGCCCGGGAGGCGTGGTATTCGTGGGAGTCGTAGACCAGGCGAGCCCTTTTGCGCTTGGCCAGAACCCGCCCCAGGGGCAGCATTTCCACGTCATTGGACAACACCAAGTCCACGGGTTGGCCGGCCAGAGAGCGCCAGACCACGGGCAGGCTGTCCAGGCAGAATTGATGATTCAACAGCGATATAAGGGGTAAACGGCGTACCAGCCGCGTTGGGGCTTGTTTGGCGCAGTCGCGATGCCACAATCCCCTGAAAATGGTCAACCCGTCCAGCGTCTCGCTGCCAGGCTGGGGGCCATTTTGGTCGCAGACCACGACCACCTGCCAACCGTCACCCAATAGTGCCCGGGCGCAGTTCATGACCCTGGGATCGAACCAGCCATCCGCGCGACAAAAATCATTTCTGACCAATAACAACGCGCTCGGCGATTTGGCGATGGGGCCGGTCGGCGGTTTGTGGGGCTGTGTCATGGCAGAGATACTTTACCCTCGAGGCTCAATTGTCCACCGCGATTATAATGGATTGGCTTCCAGGATGGTGGCGACTTGTAAAATGCCTTGTCGCGCCAAGCTGGGCCGCCCACGTGTTCAGGCCTCGGCGCCGGCCGGAAACTGGTGCAGATACTCAACAACCGGGCGCGGCCTCCAGGACCACGGCGGAGGGTTGTCGGAAATGGTAAAATATCACCTACCATGCTGGCAACATACTTAGGCCTGCCCAAGGCGGATAGTGGAAACATGGCATAAGGTGACGTTTAGTCCGTTTTGGCGTTCACGTTGCTCACGGCAAACGACGCCAGCCGGAAAATCTCATTGAACCGGGTGTTTTTTGGGCCTTAGCCAAATGCATATACCTTATTCGTCTCATTCGGCCGGGGGTAAGACCTGCCTGGTGGTTGCATACTGGGCTCCTTGGCTGAATATCCCGGGGTCGATCCGCTACCGCAAGCTGTTCTCGCGTCTGGAACGTCATGGCTGGGAAATTCGGTTGCTGACCGTGGGTAGCGCGCGCGACTGTTTGCGCTACGGCGACCCCGAGCGGTGTCTGGCCGTTCCCCTGCTTACCGCCAGGCGGCTCACAAGCGGGAAAGCGGCCGCCTGCGCCATACCCGGCCTCGCTTCTCGGCTGCCGATCCATCGGGTCAAGGCGGCCCTGAGCCTGTTGGTCAGACGGGTTCCCGTGCCCCGCACCTACGGCTGGTTTCGCCAGTGGCCCCGCATCCTGGCGTGGAGCCGCCGGATGGCGCCGGACCTGATACTCAGCACCTCGCCTCCCCCCAGCGCCCATTGGCTGGCCAAGGCCCTGGCCGCCAAGCTCGGCAAGCCCTGGGTGGCCGAGCTCCGCGATCCCTGGGTGGACAATCATTACTACCAGAAGTCGGGCGTGTTTTATGACCTGGAGCTGTGGCTGGAGCGCAAGCTCTTGGCCAGCAGCGACGCTTTGATCACCGTGTCCCCGCAAATAGCGGCCAACCTGGCCGCCCGTCACGGCAAGCCGGTGAAGGTCATCGACCATTGCTTCGAGGGCCGGACGCCGGGGTCTTGCCCGGATGGCGCTCCTGAAACCGCCGGCCGGTTCGACCTGGCCATCCCTCTCACCATCCTCTACACCGGCCGCCTGTACCCGCCCTTTCTCATGCCCGGCATGCTCTTGGAGGCCCTGGATGAGCTGCGCCGGTCGGGCGTGCTGCGGCCCGGCGACATCAAGCTGGTTTTTTACACCCCCAGCCGGGCCATGTTGAGCGACTGGCTGGCTCGGGAGTATGCCCCGCTCCAGGGCTACTGCGAGCTGCACGATCCGGTAAGCAACGAGCAAGCCCTGCAGCTCCAGCGGAACTGCGATTTATTGCTGGCCTTGGGCTGGTTCGGTCCCCGGGGCCAGGGCGTGGTGACCTCCAAGCTGGGCGAGTACCTGGGAACCGGCCGGCCCATTCTGGCCATCGCCTCGCCGGATTCCCGTTTGAGCGATATCCTGGACTCGGTGGCCAACGGTTTTCCGGTGCATTCCGCCAAGGCCTGCGCCGCCCTGCTCAGCGAATTCTTGCGTCTGGCCAGGCGGGGCGCCCACCTGCGGCCGCAGTCGGCGTCTCTCGAGCGGTACTCTTGCCGGGAACAGGCGAGCCGGTTGTCGCAGTTCCTCAACGAGGTCGCCGACCACCACGCGTCAATGTAAAGAGCCGCCCGAGGCGCGAGGCTGTTGCGCGCACCGCTGCGATGGGCGGCCCGTTGTTCTCGAGTTGGGGATGGTGGCGCCGGGCGGGGCGGCCGGCGCCGCGGCCGCGGGCTCAGTCCGCCGCGTTGGCCAGGATGTGGTCGGCCGTCGACCCCGCGGCCTTTGCCCAGGTTGTTTGTTGAATATTGATTGTGCAAACGGTGGTCTGTTATAAGGCCTTATGTTAGGAGAGAGTTGCAAATCCTGTCAGATGTTATGAGCAATAGTTTGCTAAACGCTATGCAGAATGCACCTCAAGAAACTACCCCCAAAGAGGGCGAATAAGTTCAACACCTTCAATTCAGAAGAGGGTGGGTAAATTGATTTCCAATGAACTGATCTATCGCGGTTATCAGCAAGGCGATGAACGCCTTCTCAAAGAGCTTTGCATTCAGGTTTTTAATGAAGAGCGCTCGATACCGGACTGGCAATGGGAATTCATGGATACACCGGAGGGACCATCCAATATTCGTGTGATTGAAGATAAGGGCGCTATTGTAGGCCACATCGCCCTGATACCGATCCGGTTTCAATATATGGATAAAGAAATCGTGGTGGGCAAATCCGAAGATTCCAGCCTGCGCGAGGACTACCGTGGGAAGAGGCTGTTCGGGAAACTGGAACATCAATGCTTTGATGAGGCTGCTGAAAAAGGCTATGCCGCCTCCTACAGCATCTCCAGGACCGCTAATGATGTTCACATCAAGGCCGGCTACCATCCGTTGAAACCTATCGAAGGCTATTTTGTACCCTTGCGTTCCGATCAGGTTGTGAGCGAGCTAAAAAGCGCCGGGATTATTTCCGGATACCAGGCATGGTTTGCCAGGCCCCTGCTAAAGGTTATCGAGCGGAGATTTCGCAGGCGGTTGGAGCGAGCCGAATCACCGCCGGCGGGTATAACCATCGAACGAATGACTCGGTTCACAACTGAGTTTGATGACCTCTGGCGACGGTTTGCTTGTCAGAACCGCGTGATCACCATTAAGCGTTCATCGGCTTACTTAAACTGGAGATTCAATCAAAAACCAAACAATGAATACGAAATTTATGCAGCGCGGTGTAAGGGCGAACTAGTTGGTTATTTGGTGTGCACAAGCGTTAAGCGCAAAGGTAACTTCAAAGTAGATCTAAAAATCGGAGTCACTTCGGACTTTTTATTTCTCAATTCGCATCAGGAGGTATTGGCTCCGCTGATTTATAGGGCAGCAAATTACTGGGTGGAGTGCCAATGTGATGTTGTGATTAACTGGGTTCATCGCGATAGCCTGTATGCCCCGAAAATGATTGCTCAACTTAAAAAACTTGGGCTGGTATCCATGCTCGGAAAGTACAGCATACCCATATCGGTTCGCGCCTTGCGAGATGAAGTGTCAATCGACTACATCGCCAATGAAAGGAACTGGTTCTTCACCCTGGCGTTTTCCGGAAGGTGGGCCTGAAAGACTTTTAAATGGCAGATTAACGCGTTAAAATTGTTTGATTTTGCGGATTTCGCTTGGCTTGCATGGCTATGCCGGGCCGCTTGTTCGTAGGGTCATGCTTGGCTTGCAGGGCGCGGATTGGGAGCCCAAAGGTGTTTTCGGTCTTGCCCACCGCCACCGAGGTGCCCCGGTATTGGCAGGGGATGTAAATCACCCCGATATGCCCCACCAGCTTTTCATCGTCCGGGTCGCGGATAATCCAAGATTCACTGGGCGGGAACGGGGTGTCCACCCACTGCCAAAGGTATTGGTCCAGGGTGCGCCGCCGCCCGGTTACCGAGTTTTAGGCCGTGTTGATATCCGGGTAGTCCTCGGGCAGGGACGGCCGGAAGATGAATTTAGCGTGCAGGCTCATCATCGACTTTCCGCAGCATTGGCCAAGACCCGGGTGCTCAGCATGCAGGCGCCGACGGCGCTGCGCCGCCCCACCGGCAGCAATTGTACACTTCCTTGTGGGTCATCACCGCGAAGTCCGACCACTCCCGGGCGGCATCCAGGAGCCGGCCGTGGAAACCGCTGTATTTGGCGGCCCAGGAAGGGTGCAGGTTGATCACTCCCACCCCGCCCAGCTCCAGCACCTGTTTCAGGTGGGTCTCCACAAAGGACCAGGCCTGCTCCTGGCTCAAGCCCAGGTCCAAAAACAAGGTGGAGTCCTGCAACAGTATGGGAAGCTCCCAGAGGACGCCGGAAGGCTCCAGAGGGTAGGGGAAGCAGCTTTGCGTGCTGGGATGGAACATGCTGCTCATGGGCAGGCTGGAATCGATGCGAAAACCAAGGTCCCTTACCCGAGCCATGAGCCGCTCTGTCATGCATAGGGCCGGGGCGCGGTAGCTGTGGACGTTTTTTCCCAGGCCGCGCAGGGCTCTCCGCAACTCCCCGGCGATGCGCTCGTCGCGCCGGTAGCCCAAGGCCACGTCGTGGCTGGCCCCGTGCAGCCCCACCTCGTGACCCCGGGCGCTCACCTCCTCCACCAGGGCCGGGTCCAGCCGGTATTCCCAGTCGGTGAGCAGATGAAAGGTGGCCTTGAGGCCGCGCTGGTCCAACTGATCCAGCAGGGTCGGCAAAAACCGGTAGCAGCTCAGCAGGTCGACGTCGTAGCTGAGGCACAGGGCCGCTCTTTTGCCGGCATACCCCCGTTGCCGCGAGCCCTGGGACCTGACTCCGGCGACCAGCCGGTTGAACTCGCATTGGTTGGGCTCTTTGAGCAGTTCGGGATCTGCACAGCGCAGGCGGTGCGCCAAACCCAGCAGCAACTCGCGAAGCGGACGGGGGCAACGGCGGGTTACCCCCTGAAAGCTCCGGTGGACCAGGCCCTTGACTCCTCCGCTGCTCCGCGGGCGCAGCATCCCGCGCAACAACTCCAGGTCCTGTGCGGGTTCCAGGCAGGCGGGGTTGTAATCTGGAAAAAGGCCCTGCATGGCCAGATGAACGGGATCGTCGCTTTTGATCGGAGTGAGGGGCATTTAAAAACCTTGTTTTGTGAACCTGTTCATGATGATGCCAGATTCGACAAACTGCTCCTTTTTTAGCAGAAGAAGACATGGGCCATAAAGGATGAATTTGGCCCGGCGGAGAAGATGCTTGTAAGCGTTTTAAATCGTTTGCAATAATTATAAATTTTTTCGATAGGCTATCGTTGGGGGTAAGAGCTTCGGCCTTGTTTTACGGCCGATGAACGGCGCTCGGCAGTAGTTGATATAGGTTGCCCGGCGGGCAAGCGGGGCGGTGATTGCGCCCGGGCTTGCCAGGGGAAATTAGGTATGTTAAAAGCATATCACCAAGTTGGGGTATGGTCCGCTACGCCAACACTAAGGTGATGGCCGGATCCCCGGCACGGGTAAATATGAATCGGCTGGATTTGTGCTTCAGGGCCGCCCTTGAGTTGCCTGTAGGGGAAAGGAAAAAATATTTCTTAAAAAAACCAAGAGCGTAGATTAAATCGCCAAGTTTTGATGTCGCCAGCAGGTTCTGTGGTTTGAAAAGTTGAAAGCTCGGGCAGGTCGAAGATGATTGAGCTCTTGTTAGCCGTCGATTTGGGTTTCGTCAATTTTATAATTAGTTATATGTTGAGTTCCCTTGGCTTTTTTGCGGTGTCCTGCGCCATAGTGAAGCCGCAGCGCCAACAACTCCTGCAAGTGTTTTCCGCCTCGATCATCTTTGGTCCCTTTCTGCTTGCCCTGATGCTTTATCACGAACTGATGTGGCTTCCCGGCCATGAAGGTGTCGTTTATATTTTAATTACCTCGTTTTTGCTGTTGGCGACCCTGGTTGTTTTCCGGCTACATCCCAATTACATTACGGACCTTGCCCGGGAAATACGGGACAAGGTGCGCTCTTTCTCTAAACTGGACCGGCTGCTGCTGGGCCTGCTCGCCCTTGTATTGCTGTCCCTGTTCGCGCTGGCCATTTCCCTGCCTCTTTATGGCCACGATATCGCGGAGCACTCCAAAAGCGCCGCGATCATAGCCCAGGCCAAGGACTTCTCGGTCTATCCCTTGCATGGCTATAAAGGCGTATTCACCCAGGCCAAGCACCCCCCGACGGTAATCGGGCTCTGGGTGTGGCAGTATTTCTTCTATCTGCGCGATTCTTACGACCAAACCCTGCTGGGCAAGCTGATCTCTCCCAGCGTGGCCCTGCTTACCTGCCTGGCGCTGATAGGATTCGCGGAAAAGCGGCGCCAGACCCTGGCCATCTTGGGCAGCATCGTCCTTTTGTGTACGCCGCTGATGTACACCAACGTAGCCAGCTCCCACGTGGACATCAATCGCGGCGCCACCTACCTGGGCGCGGCGTTGTGGCTGTTGCTGTGCCTGCGCTCGCCCAGCTGGCCCTTGGCGATAATGACCGGGCTGGCCATCGGACTGGCCGCCAGGGTGCATCTCTCCAGCCTGGTGATAGGCCCCCTGCTCGCCACGAGCTATCTGGCCATAGCCGTGTTTCGCAAGGGTTTCAAATGGAGCGCCCTTAAAAGCGACGTGGCCATCTGCTCCCTTATGGCGCTGGCCGCTTTGGCGGTTTGCGGCTTTGACTACGTCCGCATGCTCTATATTTACGGCAAGAACGTTGTCTCCACCGAAGAAGGTTTCTCGGTGGTGGCCAACTCCGGCATCAATTACCGAGCATACGTGGAAATTGTTCGTAACATCCACGGCATCCCGCAAAAAATTTTCAACGGGTTGTTAAAGGGTTTTACCGACATCGAGCTGATGGGCCTGACCTATTGGCTGGCCCTGGTTGGCGTGTTGGTTTTGGCGATTAGGCGTCGTTTTGATACCCAGCTAGCTGTTTTTATGCTTCAATTCTTGTTCTTTTTGATCCTGCTGGCTCTTGCGGTGCTTTTCAGCTTTGACCTGTTGTTGAAAAACTCACGATACTACCTGATGTTTCAGCCTTTCGTGGCTGTTTTGGCCTGTGCGGCCTTAGAGCCTCTTTATGAAAAAAATACTGAAATATAGCGTCTTGGCTATTGCCATCATCGCCTTGACCGCGCAGGCGGGCAAATCCCTGGTGCGGTATTCCTTAGTTATGATAATGCAGACTCCCCTGACCTTCCACGGGCTGGTGCCCCGAATTACATTGAATGATTATGAGCGGCTTTTGTACGCGGGAAACGCCGTTTCGCGGGTAGCATATTACGCCAATCACAACGTGCCCCGTGACAAAACGATCCTGGTGTTTCGACGGGGCAAATTCTTGGCCTACGCCAAAGTAAAATCCATGTTGTTCCTCAATCCAAAAATGGAAAAGGTATACGCCAGCAAAACCGCCGAGGAAGGCCATCGGCAGCTTGTCGCCTTAGGCATATCCCACATCTATGTTCCGCCGTACTATAGCCCTTTGATTAGCGGGACGGTTATCAACGGCATATTGAGCGACCCCCGCCTTAGCCAAAGGCTCTTTTATTGCGAAGGTCACTCCGTTTTCAAGATCCTGACCGGCGGCGACGACAACAAACAAGCCGAGGCCAAGGCTAAAACGGTATACGCGTTTTCGGATGATCATGGCGATCCGGATGATGTTTCAAACAGGTGGACGGCGGTTGAAGGTAAAAAATTGATAGAGGTCCGAGGCGTTCCGACCCTGAATCTGCCGTTTTGGGCCAAGGGTGATAAGGCTATTTACACCGGTTTGGGCCCCTTGAGCTTGGCTCCCGAACCCACCCCTAACTGGCCTGAATTGCGGGAAAATACCAATTACAGGATTTCGGGCGAGTTGGAGGGGGAGGGCTGGGTCAGCGTGCTGGCGGTCAGTTATTGGCCCAACGGCTTGGCTAGGTTGAACACCCTGATTTGGGATGGCACCATCCCCGGAAGCGGCAAAAGCAAGGTGGACTTTTCCGGGGTCTATACCACGGGCAGGGAGGAAACCTGCATCCGGCTGGTTTTTGTTTTGAAGACCCCCGGCAACTTGCGGGTAAAGAAAGCGGTTGTTTCCGAAATCGGCCCGGCCGGCCCCAGCGAAATCATGGAGTCCGGCAAATCGGGGGTTAATTTGCTGAGCTGGCCCGTTTACCCGAAAGGGTGGCGAGTGTTCAGCCGCACCGAGGGCAAGGTAATCATGGGGCCCTATACCCAGGATTTTGGTGAGTTGTCTGCTTTAAAACCGGTTGCCAAGGATGAGCAGCCCCGGCCCGCCGAGTGCCGGCAGAGGCTCAAGTTACAAGTACAAGGCAGTGGGTTGTTGCAGGTGAACGTCACCTCCGGGCAGGATATTAGGGGGCAAGCCAAGCTTGTCGAGGAAAGCAGGTATTTTTTCCTGACCGACCTCAGCAAGGAGATCGTTTTCAAGCTTCCTCAAGGGACGGATGCCTCCACCCTGCAAGTATCGCTGATCCCGCTGGACCTGAGGCTGGCGCCGGTGCAGGTGTACGATATCCACAAAACCATCATACGGGTGGGCAAGTTGTCCTTGCAAAAGGCCTGTCCCTCCCGGGGCTCCGGCAGTGACGGCCGGGATCTCGTCTGGCAAACGGTGAGGGCCTCGGACCAGAACGTCAAACTTTATCCAAGCAGCGACAACTCATTCGGCATTACGGCGGACCCATCCTACTCTCGCCAATACCAATAGCTGCGTTCCCAAGAACCTGACGAAAACAAGGCATGATTTCAGCCGAAATAAAAAAATTGCTTGGCGGCTTTCGCGATTCCCTGTCCGGCAACTTGGCCAGCGAGGATGGAGGGAAGTTCCGCGGCGATGTAATGTGGAACCTGCTCTCCCTGGGGGTGCTGGGCGCCAGCGGCATAAGTATAAACATACTGATTTCCATCTACTACTCCCCGGCCTATTTGGGCATATTCAACCAGGTTTACGCGGTTTACATCATTGCCTCCCAAGTGGCGGCCTTGGGAGTGCATCTGTCGGCGCAACGCTCGGTGGCGGCCCACGGCGAGGACCGCGACGAATGGAAAACCGCGGCTCTTTCGGCCTGGATCGTCTGCCTGTGCACCTCGCTGCTCGGCTGCGCCGCGCTGTACTTCCTCATCCCGCTGGTCGGGAGCATCTTGGACAGCCCCCAGGTGGTGGAGGGCTTGTATTGGGTTCTGCCCGGGGTCGGCTTCTTCGCCCTGAACAAGGTGTTGCTGGGCATTCTCAACGGGCGCAGGCGTATGAAGGCCTACGCCCTCATGAACGGCCTGCGCCTTTTCCTGGTGCTCATGGTGGTGCTGCTGTGCGCCGTCACCGGCCAGCCCGGCCAACGCCTGCCCGTGTCCTTCAGCCTGGGCGAGTTCGTCCTGCTGCTATGCCTGATGGTCCTGACCTACAAGGATCTATGGCCTTCCACCCTCGCCCAGTTGCGGGTGTGGATCGGGCGTCACATCAAGTTCGGCTACAAGGCCATGGTGGCCGGGATCATCATGGATATCAACTGCCGGGTGGACGTGCTGGTGTTGGGAGTTTTCGTGAGCGACCGGGAGGTGGGGCTCTACAGCTTCGCGGCCATGCTCGCCGAGGGGTTCAATCAGATCCTGGTGGTGCTGCGGATCAACTACAACCCCTTGATCGCCAGGCTTTGGCACGAGGGCAAGCTGCCCCAGCTCTACAGCCTGTTCCGCGCCGGCCGCAAAAAGACCTATCTTATCGTCGCCCCCCTGGCGGCGGTTCTGCTTGTCGCGTTTCCCCTGGCCACCTGGCTGGTCCCCGCCCTATCGGCCTACCAAGCCAGCTTTCCGGTCCTCGCCCTGTTGATGGCCGGCATCATGAGCTACGCCGGGTATCTGCCCTTTTCCCACCTATTGCTGCAGAGCAACAGCCCAGGAGCGCAGTCCGTCATGACCGGGGTGATCGTGAGCATGAATTTTCTGCTCAACCTGGCCATGGTGCCCTTGTGGGGCAAGGAGGGTGCGGCCCTGGCCACGGCCATCAATTTCGTCTTATACGGCTTATGGGTGCACTTGATCATCCGCTGGAAATTGGGCTTGGCGAGAAACCCCCGCGGCGCGGGCCTGCCTTCGGGCGATTGAGGGCCGGGCCTGCCCAACCGGCGGGCCGCCAAAAAACCAAGACCTCGCCCGGCCCCGGGAAGGCTCAGTACAGCTTGGGTATCTGGTTGATCACCTGCAGGGCGTGGTCCAGGTCGAAGCCGATGGTGTTGGCGTACCAAACCAGGGATTCGTACCTGGGCTGGTTGTCGCGCTTGACCATTTGCAGGGCCTCGTCGCGACTGAGGATGTTTTCCCTGATCTGGTTGCTGCGGAAGGTGTCGTGTTCGGTAAAGCCGGCCACGGTGTAGTAGATGTAATTGTAAAATGCGGCGGTGCCGTCGCCGATGCGCCAGGTGTTTTTGGTGTCCTTGGCCTCTTCCCAATCGAACTCCCGGCGCAGGGTCTCCTGGATTTCCCGCTCGTCCCAGGGAATGTAATGGATAAAGGGCAGGGTTAAGAAATCGTGCTTCATCCAATACGACGAGTACAGGGCCCACAGGCTGTCGAGCAGGGAAAAGTTGATGTAGGAGGGGCTTAGGAAAATTTCTTTGAGGTAATAGGATAGCATCATCAATTTGCGGGTGACGGGAATGTTGTAAATCCGGCCCGAGGTCTCCTCCACTCCGGTGAAGCCGGTCTTGAAGTTGGTCTTCTCAAAGGGGTTGCCCATCAGGTAGACCAGCTCCACTCCCATCTGTCGGCGAAGCTTGTCGGCGTAATAAAAGTATTGCTTGTCTCCGGCCATGAACAGCGGAATCATCCCCAGGGAGGGCCGCTTGAGCCAGGCTTCCACGTTGTTGCGGATGTATTTGCGCTTCTTTTTGATGTCGGCGCTGATGATGATGTGCTCCACCCCCAGGCGGCCACAGACACGGGCCTGGTTCCTGCGCCCCAGGTCGGTGAGCATGCCCCAGTCGTAGGAATAGGCCACCGGGTTCAGGCGCAGCTTCTCCTTGATTAGGTAGAGCCCGAAGCAACTATCGCGCCCTCCGCTGACCCCCACCACGCAGTCGGGGGTGCCGTCGTTGCGGCGGTGGCGGTCGGCCTGCTCCAACAGGGCGTCCATGCCCAGCATCTCCGGCGGCTTGTGCTCCCGGCAGAAGTTGCAAACTCCCTCGTCGTCGAAGTTGATGAAGGGCATGGTCTCGGGCAGCACACAGCGGGTGCAGCGCTTGATCCCGTCCCGGCGCGCCTCATCCTCCATGGTGGAGGAAGATATCTCCAAGCGGCCGCCGCCGGAACGGGCAAGCCCGACCTCGGGCTCCGCGGGCGAGGCCAGCTCAAACAACCACAGAGAGTGGTCGGTCAGGTCCACCAGGCAACCTTGGCCGGGGCGGATTTGGGTGGGCTGGTCCCAGTTGAGGTAACCCGCGGTGCGGCTGCGCTCCTTGAATTCGTCCAGGATGTGCTTTTCCGAGGCGATGACCCGCACCGTCCGGTCTTCGGAGGTGCAAAAATACATGGACCCGGTGTTGGTGGCCCAGAGCATGGCCTCTTGGTCGGCGGGGAACACCAGGGTGGAGGCCGAGCCCTCCAGATCGCCGAAGGCGGCGGAGGTGGCAAGGGCCAGGCTTTTGCCCTGGCTCATATATCTGCGAATCAAACAGAGGATGATCTCGGTGTCCACCTCGTAACGGCGGGTCAGATCGGGGTTGACCGACCACAGGTAATCGTCGTTGACCACGATTCCGTTGTGCACCGCGACCATGTCACCGGCAATCACCGGTTGGTTGTTGTTGCCGATGCTTTGCAGGCCGTTGGTAACCAGGCGGGAGTGCCCGATGATCGCCCGCAGATTCGGCCGGACGCCGTTGCCCGAGAGGCGCTTGGCGCAAAAAAGCTTGAAGCCCTTTTGCTTGATCATCTTGGAGGCGGGGACCGGCTGTTTGTAGACGTTGATGCCCCGGTCGTCACGCACCGCCAAGCCGGCGGCCTCCTTGCCGCGGGACTCGGAGAGCTTGAAGAGCAGGTTTATATCAGCGATGACATCCGGGGCGGGTATCCTGCCGGACATATCGCCGACCATGCCAAAAATGCCACACACTTAGCCGCATCCATGTCAAAAAGGTTGGGGCCCATCTCTAACCCTTATTCCTGTTTCATTATTTTTACTCCATCAGCCATGTGAGGTCTACTCATTTGCCGCGGACCGCATTCGCTCCTCCCGGCCGCGGCCCCGGACGCCTGTGGTCGGGTGCGATATTCCGCTGGGTCGGGCTTGCCCCCATCCACCAGCGGGGCCGCTGAAGATGGAGGGGATGGCCGATTCGGCCCGAAGCCGGTTTCAGGGGAGGGCCTTGCTTTGGCATAAGGGTGCATTCAGTGACAGCGGGGGTTCATAATAAAACCTCAAGGATTTTCAACCTGCCCATATCGTCCAACAGGCTATCGGAGAGGAGTCACATGAGAGGTAAAATTCTGAACCTAAAAACGGTTGGCTTTTTGTTGGCGGTCCTGTTGGTGCTGGGAGCGGCGCAGACGAGTTGGGCCCTCAATCTGGGCGGTCTGCCCTCGGAAGCCGTGCCCCAACTGGCCCAGATGGTGGCGGACAAGCTGGGCGTAAAAGTGCCGGCGGCCGACATCATGAACCTGCTGAACCAGGGCTCCTCGGTCAGCGGCAAGGTGACCGATCCCTCCAAGCTGAGCAACCTGGGCCTGTCCAATGTGTCGCAGGGGGATGTGGTCAACCTGGCCAACCAGGGCAACGACAAGCTTGCCATCACTCCCCAAAGCGGCGGTAAGGGCATCACCCAGAACATCAGCCAGGTCTTCGGCCCCATGGCGTCCATGTTCAAGTAGATTCCAGGCGCGAGGTCCCCGGCGGGATATCCTGCCGGGGATCACGACCCCATAGGCGAGCGGGCACGGACGATGCCACCCCTGTGGTGGGATTCGGCGCGTCAGGGGGACTTTCAACTCAACAACAAATTTTTGGCCCGGGGCCGGACGGTCGGGTGCGCCGGCCCCGAAGGATCGGTCGGCTCGACCCGCCAATCCGTCTCCGGGCTCCGACTGCAAGCCAGGTTCAAAAGGACGAAACGATATAAACCTTGTGCCGCTACCGGCAGCGTTGGCATTATAAACATGATTTGCCTTGCCCCGTAGTGGTTTTGTCGCCTGTTTCCGCCTCCCTGCGCGGAACCCGCATTGCAACCAAAGGAGTGATAGCCATGACCGTGCTCTGGGTGATAGTGGCCCTGATTGTGGTGGCGGGTTTCTGGCTGATAAGCGCCTACAACGGCCTGGTGCGCAAGCGTAACATGGTGCGGGAGGGCTGGAGCGGGGTCGAGGTGCAGCTCAAGCGGCGCGCCAACCTGATTCCCAACCTGATCGAAACCGTGAAGGGCTATATGGGCCACGAGCGCGGGGTGCTGGAGGAGGTGACCAGGCTGCGCAACCATAGCCTGGCTTCGCAAGGACCGGAAGAAAAGGGCCGCGCCGAAAGCCGCCTGAGCGGGGTCTTGGGGAACATCTTCGCCCTGGCCGAGAACTACCCCGATTTGAAGGCCAGCAGCAATTTCCTGGAGCTGCAAAGTTCCCTGTCCCAGGTGGAAGAGCAAATTCAACTGGCCCGCCGCTATTACAACGGCGCGGTGCGCGCGCTCAACAACGCGGTGGAGTCCTTTCCCAACAACCTGTTCGCCACTTCCCTGGGATTTACCCAGGCGGAGTTTTTCGAGCTGGAGGAACCGGCGGACCGCCAGGTTCCCCAGGTCAATTTTTCCTGAGCGCCGGAGGCTGGTCATGATCCGCCGGACGCTCTTGGCCCTATTCGGTTGCCTGTGCCTGTACCTGTTGGCTGGAGGTCCGGCCGTGGCCCAGGCCGGGAGCGTCGCCGGGCCGGAGCGCATCCTGGAGTTTGTCAGTCAGGTTGAGGTGCGCCCCGACGCCGGCCTGCGGGTCACCGAGACCATCCGGGTGGTGGCCCTGGGCCGGCGCATAAAGCGGGGTATCGTACGGGAGTTTCCCACCAGCTACCTCGACCGCCTGGGCCGGCGGACGCGGGTGGGCTTCAAGGTTCTGTCCGCGCGGCGCGATGGACACAGCGAGCCTTATCACCTCGAACACGTCTCCAACGGGGTGAAGGTATATTTCGGCAGCAAAAACCGTCTGCTGTCCCCAGGTGTCTACACCTACCAGCTGACTTACTCCACCGACCGGCAGATAGGCTATTTCAACGATTACGACGAACTCTATTGGAACGTCACCGGCAATGACTGGGCCTTTCCCATCGAGCGGGCCAGGGCCGAGGTGCTGCTGCCGCCGGGCGCCAAGGTGCTGCAACAGGCGGCCTACACCGGCAAGAGCGGCGTGAAGGGCAGGGACTTCAGTTATCGCCTCGGCGGAAACGGACGCCCTACCTGGCAAACCACCAGGCCGCTGGCTCCCGGCCAGGGCCTGACCATAGCGGTGGCCTGGCCCAAGGGTTTGGTGGCCCAGCCCAGCGCCATGGATAACTTCCTGGCCGGCTCAGGCGGGGCCGTGCCGGCCATGGCCGGGCTGCTGTTTACGCTGGCCTACTACATGCTGGCCTGGTTCAAGGTGGGCCGCGATCCCCGGCCGGACAACGCCATCCCCCTTTTCGAGCCTCCCCAGGGCATGTCGCCGGCGGCGGTGCGTTATATCAACCGGATGGGGTTTGACAAAAAGGCGGTGGCCGCGGCGGTGGTCAGCCTGGCGGTGAAAGGCTATTTGACCATCGAGGAGGTCCCCGGCAAAAAGAACAACTATGTCTTGCTCCGCACCGACCGGTCGCCGGAGAACCTTTCGCCGGGGGAGCGGCGCCTGGCCGACAAGCTGTTCGGCGGCGGCCAAATCCTGGAGCTCAAGCAGAAGAACCACGCCCGCATAGGCAAGGCCGTGCAGGCGCTGCGCGCGAGCCTGGCCCGCGAGTATGAGAAGGCCAATTTCAAGCTCAACCGCCTCTACCTCGGGCCCGGCGTCTTGCTCACCCTGCTGGGCGTGGGGGCCCTGGTTGTTTTCGCGCCGGACCCGGGCGCGGCGGCCGGGGTGTCCCTGTGGCTGATGATCTGGACCGGCGGCTGCTATGTCCTGTCCCGGGGAGTAATCAGCGCCTGGCGCCGCTCCCGTAGCCTTTCCGGCGGCTTGGCCGCCCTGGGGGCCACCGCCTTTGCCGTCCCCTTCTGGCTGGGCGCCGTGATGGGGCTGTTCTTCTTGAGCACCGTGACCGATCCGCTCAGCGTGGTCATCTTCCTGGGCCTGTTGTCTCTGACTCCCTTGTTCGCTTATCTGCTCAAGGCGCCCACGGTGGGGGGGCAGCGCCTGATGGGCCAGATCGCCGGGTTCAAGTTGTATCTGTCCGTGGCCGAGGCCGATCGCCTCAACATGCTGCACCCGCCGGAAAAGACCCCCGAGCTTTTTGAGCGCTATCTGGCCTACGCCCTGGCCCTGGATGTGGAGCAGCAATGGGCCGAACAGTTCGCCGGCGTTTTGGAGCAGGCCGGCCGGGACTATCAGCCCGCCTGGTATAGCGGCCGGGGCTTTACTTCGGGCAATTTTGTCGGTCTCACCAGCCAGTTGAGCGGCTCCCTGGCCGGGGCCATCAGCTCTTCCTCCACCGCGCCGGGCAGTTCCTCGGGCAGCGGGGGCGGCGGCTCCTCCGGCGGCGGCGGCGGGGGAGGCGGGGGCGGCGGCTGGTAGAAGCGTTCTAGCCGCCAAGCGGCGCGCTCGAGACCGACTCCGAATCCAGCTCGGCCGGACGCCGGGTAGTCATAAAAATCAAAGCGGGAAGCGGTGGCTCATGGAGAACTACGAAAAGCTGGGAACCTTTTATCTGGGCAAGGGCTATGACCTGGCCAAGGGCAAGGTAAACGAAGAGCTGGTTCTCTACGACTCCAAGGACCTCACCACCCACGGGGTGATCATCGGCATGACCGGCTCGGGCAAGACCGGCCTGGGCATCAGCCTGTTGGAAGAGGCGCTGATCGACAACATCCCGGTGATCGCCATCGACCCCAAGGGCGATCTGCCCAACCTGCTGCTCAGCTTCCCCGACCTGGCCCCCGGCGACTTCGCCCCCTGGGTCAACCCCTCCGACGCGGCCAACCAGGGCCAGACCCTGGAGCAGTTCGCCGCGTCCCAGGCCGCGCTGTGGAAAAAGGGCCTGGCCTCCTGGGGCCAGGGGCCGGAGCGCATCGCGCGCCTGAAAGAGGCCTGCGACATGGCGGTCTACACGCCGGGCTCCAACGCGGGGCTGCCGGTGAGCCTGCTGCGCAACTTCGATCCGCCGTCCCCGGCCGAGCAGGCCGAGGCCGACCTCTGGCGCGAGAAGGTGGCGGCCACGGCCTCGAGCATCCTCTCCCTGGTGGGCATCGGCGCCGACCCCATCACCAGCCGGGAACACGTCCTGGTGTCCAATATCCTGGAGTCGGTCTGGAAAGAGGGCAAGTCCCTGGACCTGGCCGGTCTGATCCGCAGCATCGCCGAGCCGCCCTTCAGCCGGGTGGGGGTCATGGACCTGGACGCCTTTTATCCCCCCAAGGAGCGCTTCGCCCTGTCCATGCGCGTCAACAACCTGCTGGCCGCGCCGGGCTTCGAGGCCTGGCTGCAAGGCGAGCCCTTGGACATCGCGCGCATGCTCTACACCCCGGCGGGCAAGCCCCGGGCCTCCATCTTCTGCCTGAGCCACCTGGGCGACGCCGAGCGCATGTTTTTCGTCTCCATGCTGCTGAACCGGATCATCTCCTGGATGCGGGGCCAGCCCGGCACCACCAGCCTGCGCGCCCTGCTTTACTTTGACGAGATCATGGGCTATCTGCCCCCCAACGGCAATCCGCCCTCCAAGGCCCCACTGCTGACCCTGTTGAAGCAGGCCCGCGCCTTCGGCCTGGGCTGCGTGCTCTCCACCCAGAACCCGGTGGATCTGGACTACAAGGCGCTGAGCAACGCAGGCACCTGGTGGCTGGGCCGCTTGCAGACGCAGCGGGACAAGGAGCGGGTATTGGCCGGGCTGGAAGGGGCCGCGGCCGGGGGCCGGGCGGAGTTTAATAAACAGGCCATGGACCAAATCCTGGCCGGGCTGGGCAAGCGGGTGTTCCTCCTGCACAACGTGCACGAGACCCGGCCCGAGGTTTTCCACGTGCGCTGGGCCATGTCCTATCTGCGCGGTCCCATGACCCGCGAGCAGATCAAAACGCTGATGGCCGACAAGAAGGGGGCCGCGGACGCTCCCGCCGGGTCCGCCCCGGCCGTGCCTGCGGCTGCGGCCGACCGGGCCAGCGAGGCCCTGCCGCTCAGCCCCCAGGGCGTGGAGGTCTGTTACCTGCCCGCTTCGGGGGCCGGCGCCGGGCTCACCTACTTCCCCCATCTGCTGGGCGTGGTCGAGGCCCACTACCAGAGCGCCCGCTACGGGGTGAAGCTTTCCCGGACCTATGCCCAGGCCTATGGTCTGGAGGAAGGCTTTGGCGATCCCGACTGGGGCGAGGCCCTGGAGCTGCAGATCGATCCTGGTCAGTTGGATGCGGAGCCCCTTTCCGGGGCCTCCTTTGCCGAGTTGCCCGGCGGGGTGAGCGCCAAGAAGTTCAAGGCCTGGCAGCAAGCCCTGATACGCTACGTGCGCCAGAACCGCCAGGTGGTGCTCTACTCGGCGCCGGGTTACAAGCTCACCAGCGAGGTCGGCGAGAGCGAGGCCGAGTTCCGGGCCCGCCTGGGCCAGGCCATGCGCGAGAAGCGCGACCTACTGGTCGCTAAGCTGCGCCGCCGCTACGAGTCCAAGCTGGGCACCCTGGAGCGCCGCCTGTTCGCCGCCCAGCAGGCCGTGGACCGGGAAAACGACCAGGCCTCGGCCAGCAAGATGGACATGTACGTCTCCGCCGGGGCCACCCTGCTGGGTGCGCTGTTCGGGCGCAAGACCATCAGCGCCGGGACCATCGGCCGGGCCGGCACCACCTTGCGCGGCACCCGCAGAATCTATAAGGAAAAGGCCGACGTGGAGCGCGCCGAACAGCGGGTGGCCCAGGTACGGGCCGAGATGGCCGAGCTGGAGGAGGCGCTCAACCGGGAGGTGGACGACATCGAGGCCCAGCTCGACCCCAGCACCCAAGAGCTCAAGGAAATATCCATCCAGGCGATGGCCAAGGATTTGACGGTGAATCTCTTCGGCCTGGCCTGGCTGCCCTACCTGGAGGATGCCGAGGGCCACCTTTACCCGGATTGGAAGTAGCGGCGGGCCGCTTGCCTCTTGTGGCGCCGGGCGCTCCCGCCCTATATTGATTCCCTTGATCGCCGCGAAGGGCCCGGACGGGAGCGCTTCCCGGCGTCTTGGCGGATCATCTGACGAGGGCGGCAATGACGGTGCAGGGACAACGGCCTCTGATCGGGATGTGTCTGGCCCGCGCGGGCAGCGGCATGGTCTTCATGACCGTGGCGGCCACCATGACCACCCTGCAGGGCGCATGGGGGATATCGGCCGCCCAGGGCGGGGCCATAATCTCCGCCTTCAATCTGGGTTACGCCCTGAGCCTGGTGTGGCTCTCCAGCCTGGCCGACCGGGTCGGCGCGCGCGGCGTCTTTCTCGCCTCCATCACCGCCAGCGCCCTGCTGGCCGTGGCCTTCGCCCTCACCGCCCGGGACTACCTCACCGCCCTGGTGGGCTATTGCCTGCTGGGCGTGGCCCTGGGCGGCACCTACACCACCGGCCTGATGATTCTCTCCGAGCTTTATCCCGTCGCCCGCCGGGGCCGGGTGATGGGCGCCTACATCGCCAGCACCTCGCTGGGCTACGCCCTTTCCCTGGTGGTCAGCGGCCTGGCCCTGGCCGTGGGGGGCTATGCTCTGGCCTTTGGCCTGACCGCCCTGGGCCCGGTGTTGGGCGCGGCGGCCGCCTGGGCCGTGCTGTGGCGGCCCTTGCCCGCCGCACCGGCGCGGGAGCCGGCGCAGGGCATGGTGCGGGAGGTGCTGGCCAACAAGAAGGCCATGTTGCTCATCGGCGGCTACACCCTGCACAACTGGGAGCTACTAGGCATGTGGGCCTGGAGCCCGGCCTTCATCGTGGCCTGCCTGGCCGCGGGCGGCGCCGTCGAGGCCGCCAGCCGGGGCTCCTTGCTGGCCGGGCTGTTCCACCTGACGGGCCTGGTGGCTTCTTTTACGGCGGGCCACCTCTCCGACCTGCTGGGCCGGGCCAAGATCATGGTCATCACCGCGGCGGCGGGGGCGGCGGTTTCTCTGGCCTTTGGCTGGACCCTGCTGCTGCCCTTCGGCCTGGTGCTGACCCTGGGCATGGCCTATGCCTTTTTGGCGCTGTCGGATTCGCCAGTGCTTTCCGCCGCCCTCAGCGAGGCGGTGCACCCGCGCCGCCTGGGAGCGGCCTTCGGCCTGCGCTCCATGCTGGGCTTCGGCGCCGGGGCCCTGGCGCCGTTGGCGTTCGGCGCCATCCTGGACGCCGCGGGTCAGGGCGTGACCGGCTGGGGCCTGGCCTTCGGCATGCTGGGCCTGGGCGGGCTGGGGGCCATGACTTGCGCCCTGTCCTACAACAAGGCCTCCAAAGGCTAGCCCCATAGCCGGGCGCCCCGGCTCCAGGTTTTTTTCAGTTGAGAGGCTCGGCGGCCGTCGGGCGCTTGATTTCCGTCAGATTGATGCCGTGCTTTTTGATGCGGTATTGCAAGGTGGTGCGCGGCACCCCCAACAGGGCCGCCGCTCCGTTCTCGCCGCTCAGCACCCCCCCGGTCTGGGCCAGGACCCGCTCGATGTGCTGCCGCTCCACCTCGGCCAGGGTCATGGGCGGCACCGAGGCCAGGCTCTGGCCGGGCTCGAGGAACTTTTGGATTTCGGCGCCGCTGATGGTTTTGCCGGGCCGCAGAATGAGCAGCCGCTTGACCAGGTTCTTGAGCTCGCGCACGTTGCCCGGCCAGGAATGCTGCTGGAGCTGCTCCACGGCCTGGGGGCTGTAAAAGGGCGGCTCGCGGTGGGTGCGCCCGGCCTGGAGTTCCGTGAGCCGCCGGATGAGCAGCGGGATGTCTTCGCGCCGCTCGCGCAGGGGCGGCAGGCGCAGGGACACCGTGTTCAAGCGGTAGAACAGGTCGGAGCGGAATTGTTTCTGCAGCACCGCGTCCTCGAGGTCGCGGTTGGTGGCGGCGATGACCCGGAAATTCACCTCGATGGTCCGGCTGTCGCCCACCCGCTCAAAACGCTTGTCTTGCAAAACGTGCAGCAGTTTGGCCTGCAAATGCAGCGGCAGTTCGCCGATCTCGTCCAGCAGCAGGCTGCCGCCCTGGGCCATCTCGAAGCGTCCCACCCGTTGACGCTCGGCCCCGGTAAAGGCGCCCTTGGTGTGGCCGAACAGCTCGCTCTCGAACAAGCCGGCCGATAGGGCGGGGCAGTTCACCTTGACGAACAGGGCCTCGCGGCGCGGGCTTTCGCGGTGCAGGTGGCGGGCCACCACCTCCTTGCCGGTGCCGGTCTCGCCGGTGATGAGCACCGAGGCGTCGGAGGCGGCCATGAGTGCGGCCTGGCGCATCACCTCGGCCATCTTGGGCGAGGCGTAGAAAAAGGAGTCCGGGCCGTAGGAGTCTTCGGTTTCCTCCAGCAGGTAGTGTTTTTGTTGCGCCAGGTTTTTGTTGAGCTCCTGCAAGCGGGTGTGGGCCAGCATGTTTTCCACCGCCACGGCCACCACGTCGGCCAGTTCGGCCAGGAAGCCGCCCAGTTCGGCGAAATCAGCCGGTTTTTCGATGAAGGACAAGTGGATGGTGCCCAACACCCGCCCCCTGGTTATGAGGGGAAAGGCCATGGAGGCGGTAAGGCCCGCCTGTAGTAGGGAGCGCACCGAGGCCCAGTAGGAGCGTTGGTTCAGGTCCGGGATGATCAGGGGCCGCCGCGAGCGGATGACCTCCTGAGCGATGGCACCCTTGGCCAAGGGGCGGTTTTCGTCCTCCAGGCCTTGGGCCGAGACACCCTCGGCGATGCTGAAATAGCTGAGGGACTTGGTATGCGGATCGTAGATATTGATGCTGATGCGGTCGTAGGGAACGATCTTGCGGATTTCGGTGGCCAGGGCCTGGAACAGGGTCTTGCGGTCCGTGTGCTTGACGATGGCGTTGTTGATCTCCAACAACAGCCGATAACGCGAGGCAGTGTCCCGACTCATCAAGTCCTCCTTTGACCAATATTGGGCATCAAAAATTTATCAACAAAATAAAGTTATATCAAGCTATTAAAAATAATATTGTCTCGCTAGGGCATCTCGTAGACCCCCCAGAATGAAAATTTGCCGGCATTTTCATGAAATAAATCCGAAAAACCACGAAATTTGCCCAATATTGGGCTTAGTGCTCAATATTGGGCAAATAAAATCATACTAAATTGCTGGCACATATTTATTATGCTGATAATATTGCAAAAAATTTATTGTTCTTTTTGGCACCTTTATTGCTTTGTTAATTGGCATTCAAAATCTCATCTCTCTGGGCGGGGCGGATTTGGTCCGGGCCATAGAGGGATGCGCGCTTGTCAATCACCCTTCTGGAAGCCAGAGAACTGAACACATGCCTGACATCGTAATAAGCGAATTCATGGACCAGGACGCGGTGGACGCGGTGTCCCAGCGCTACGAGGTGGTCTACGACGCCGGCCTGGTGGATCGGCCGGAGGAGTTGGCCGGGCTGTTGGCCGAGGCCAGGGCCCTGGTGGTGCGCAACCGCACCCAGGTCACCGCCGCCCTGCTGGAGGCCGCGCCCCAGCTCAAGGTGGTGGGCCGCCTGGGGGTGGGCCTGGACAACATCGACACCGCGGCCTGCAAGGCCCGGGGAGTGGCGGTCTGCCCGGCCACGGGGGCCAACGACCTGGCCGTGGCCGAATGGGTGATCGCTAGCGCCATGCTGCTCTTCCGTTTGGCCTTCTCGGCGCGCGCCCAGGTCATCGACGGCCTGTGGCCCAGGGGCGCCTGCATGGGCCGCGAGACGGCCGGCAAGGCCCTGGGCCTGGTGGGCTTCGGCAACATCGCCAAGGAGACCGCCCGCCTGGCCCGCGCCCTGGGTATGCGGGTATTGGCCTACGACCCCTACGTGCCCGCCGACGATCCCGCCTGGGCCGGGGCCCAGCGCTTCGAATCGCTTACCGCCCTGCTGGCCGCCTCCGACGCGGTGAGCCTGCACGTGCCGCTTACCGATTCCACCCGCCACCTCATCGACGCGGCGGCCATCGCGGCCATGAAGCCGGGGGCCATCCTGCTCAACGCCGCGCGCGGCGGGGTGGTGGACGAGGACGCCCTGGTGGGCGCGCTGCGCTCCGGGGCCCTGGGCGGCGCCGCCCTGGACGTGTACGAGCACGAGCCCCTCACCCAGGAATATGGCCAGCGCTTCGCCGGCCTGGACAACCTGATCCTCACTCCCCACATCGGCGGGGTGACCGTGGAATCCAACGAGCGGGTGAGCAAGCTGACCATGGAAAACGTGGTGCGGGTGCTGGAGGAGGGCGCATGAGCGGCAAGACCCTGACCCTGGAGAAGGCCCACGGCCTGGTGGTGCAGGCCCTGGTGAAGCATCGCACCGACCCGGCCAACGCCGCCCTGGTGGCCGACGCCCTGGTGGCGGCCGAGGCCGACGGCCAGAAGGGGCACGGCCTTTCGCGGCTGCCCTCCTATTGCGGCCAGGCGGCCAGCGGCAAGGTGGACGGCTTCGCCACTCCCCAAGTCCAGCCGGCGGCCGCCGCGGCGCTCAGGGTGGACGCCCGCCACGGCTTCGCCTATCCGGCCATGGCCCTGGCGGTGGAAAAGCTCTCCGAGCTGACCCCCACCAGCGGCGTGGCGGTGGCGGCGGTGTTCAACTCCCACCACTGCGGCTTGGCCGGCTACCACGTGGAGGCCCTGGCCCGCCGGGGCCTGGTGGGCCTGCTTTTCGCCAACACTCCCCAAGCCATCGCCCCCTGGGGCGGCAGCCGGGGCCTGTTCGGCACCAACCCCATCGCCTTCGCGGTGCCCCGGGAAAAGCACGACCCCATGGTCATCGACCTGTCGCTGAGCAAGGTGGCCCGCGGCAAGATCATGTTCGCCAAGCAGGAAGGCCAGGCCATCCCCGAAGGCTGGGCCGTGGACGCGGCGGGCAAGCCCACCACCGACCCGGTGGCCGCCCTGGCCGGCACCATGCTGCCCATGGGCGACGCCAAAGGAGCGGCCCTGGTGCTGATGGTGGAAATCCTGGCCGCCGTGCTCACCGGCAGCCATTTCGGTTTCGAGGCCACCAGCTTCTTCGACGCCGAGGGCGAGCCCCCCAGCGTGGGCCAGCTGCTGCTGGCCATGGCTCCGGGCCCGGTCTCCGGCGGCGCCTTCGCCTCGCGCTTGGAAACCTTGCTCGCGGCCATCTTGGACCAAGAGGGCACCCGCCTGCCCGGCGATCGCCGGTTGGGGCTCCGGGAAAAAGCGCAAAAGGAGGGCCTGGCCCTCACCGACCAACAATATGAACAGCTTCAGCGGCTGGCCGCTGACCACTAGTGTCTTTAGGGCTTATTTTCCCCCCGGCCAGGGGCCGGCGGACTATCTGGAATAAGGAGGAAACATCATGATCCAATTTTTGGTTCACGAAAAGGCCGACAGCGTGGGCGTGGCCACGGTGGACATCACCGCGGGCAGCGAGGCCACGGGCCTTTACATGGACTCCCAGGAGGAGCTGAAGGTCAAGGCCCTGGACGACATTCCCCTGGGTCACAAGATCGCCCTCACCGACCTGGCCACCGGCGGCAGCGTCACCAAATACGGCGAGGACATCGGCAAGGTGGTGGCCGAGATCAAAAAGGGCAACCACGTGCACATCCACAATCTCAAGACCAAGAGGTGGTAGCTATGAGCAATTTGGGAACCGTAAAAGGCTACCGTCGCGAGAACGGCCGGGTGGGCATCCGCAACCATGTCCTGATCCTTCCCTTGGACGACCTTTCCAACGCGGCCTGCGAGGCCGTGGCCAACAACATCAAGGGCACCAAGGCCATTCCGCACGCCTATGGGCGTTTGCAGTTCGGCGAGGACCTCAAGCTGTATTTCCGCACCCTGATCGGCACTGGGGCCAACCCCAACGTGGCCGCGGTGGTGGTGATCGGCATCGAGCCCGAGTGGACCAACATCATCGTGGACGGCATCGCCGAGACCGGCAAGCCGGTGACCGGCTTCTCCATCGAGCGCACCGGCGACATCGGCACCATCGCCAAGGCCTCCTGGAAGGCCAAGGAATACGTGCACTGGGCCAGCGAGTTGAAGCGGGAAGAGGTTGACCTGAGCGAGATTTGGGTTTCGACCAAGTGCGGCGAGAGCGACACCACCAGCGGTCTGGCCTCCAACCCCACGGTGGGCAACGTTTTTGACAAGCTGCTGGACGCCGGGGCGACCTGCTCCTTTGGTGAGACCTCTGAGATCACCGGCGCGGAGCACTGGTGCAAGGCTCGTGGGGCGACGCCCGAACTAGGCGAGGCCTTCATGGCCATCTTCGACAAGTACCAGGCCATGGTGGAGGCCAACAAGACCGACGACCTTTCGGGCAGCCAGCCGACCAAGGGCAACATCCGTGGCGGTCTGACCACCATCGAGGAGAAGGCCTTCGGCAACCTGCAGAAGATGGGCAAGAAGCATCCTTACGTGGGCGTCTTGGACAAGGCGGAGACTCCGACCGGTCCTGGCCTTTGGTACATGGACACCAGCAGCGCGGCGGCCGAGGCGGTCACTCTGTGGGCGGCGGGCGGTTTCGTGGCCCACCTGTTCCCCACGGGTCAGGGCAACATCATCGGCAACCCCATCGAGCCGGTGATTAAGCTTTCGGCCAACCCGCTGACCGTCTCCACCATGAGCGAGCACATCGACTACGACTGCTCGGCCATCCTGCGCGGCGAGATGACCCTGGACCAGTCCGGCGACGGTCTCATGGACATGCTCAAGCGGACCTGCAACGGCCGCCTCACCTGCCAGGAGGTCCTGGGACACCAGGAGTTCGTCATCACCAAGCTTTACGAGAGCGCATAGAACCATGCGCGGCCCGTTTCGCCCCAGCGGCGGAACGGGCCGCGATACGACTTTCCATTAATCAAGAGGATGTCATGAAAAAGATGTTGGTGATTGCGCTGGCCGCATGCCTGTGCCTGGTCCTGGCCGTCCCGGCCCTGGCCAAATATCCGTCCGATCCAATAGTCTATCAGATTCCCTTTGGCCCCGGCGGCCAGTCCGACCTGGAAGCCCGGCGGCAGCAGCCCATGCTGGAGAAGATCCTGGGGGTCAAGGTCATCGTGCAATACAAGCCCGGCGGCGGCGGCTCCATCGGCTGGGCCACCCTGGTCAAGGAAAAGCCCGATGGCTACTTCATCAGCGGCATCAATATTCCCCACATCGTGTTGCAGCCCCTGGCCCGCGGCAACGCCGGTTATAAGACCGACGAGCTGGAGCCCATCGCCCTGTTCCAGGCCACGCCCATCGGCCTGGCCGTGCTCAAGGACAGCCCCTTCAAGAGCCTGGCCGACCTGGTCAAGTATGCCAAGGAGCATCCCGGCGAGGTGATCTGCGGCGGCTCGGGCACCTGGTCCGGCCACCACATTGCCCACCTGCAGTTTTCCAAGGCGGCGGGCATCAAGATGACCTACATCCCCTCCAAGGGCGCGGCCAAGAGCATCGCGGCCTTCCTGGGCGGACACGTCAAGGCGGTCTGGGCCAACAGCAACGACCTGGTACAGCACGCCGACAAGATCCGGGTGCTGGCCTTCGGTACCAAGAAGCCCTTCCCCAACCTGCCCGCGGTGCCCACCTTCGAGAGCCTGGGCTACAAGATCTACGCCTCCATCGACCGCGGCGCGGCCGCGCCTCCCAAGACCCCGGCCGCCATTATCAAGGTCCTGCAGGACGCCTTCCTGAAGATCTCCAACGATCCCAAGGTGCAGGAGCAGATGAAGAAGGACGGCTTCGTGCCCCTGTCCATGGGCGCCGCCGAGACCAAGGCCTACATCGCCGAGAAGGTCAAGGAATGGGGCCCGGTGGTCAAGGAATTCAAAAAGTAACCTCCCACGTTTTTAGTGTCCCGCGCCGGAGCCCGCTAGGGGCTCCGGCGCCCAAAGAATTGGGGGCCCCCCATGTTTGATGTCGCATTTCAGGGCCTGCTACAGGTTTTTCTGCCCCACAACTTCCTGGTGCTGTTCATCGGGGTGTTCATGGGCATCGTTTTCGGGGCCCTGCCCGGGCTCACGGCCACCATGGGTCTGGCCCTGTTGGTGCCCTTCACCTTCACCATGTCCCCCGCCGCGGGCCTGATCATGCTGGCCGGCATCTACGTGGGCGCCATGTACGGCGACGCCATCCCGGCGGTGCTCATCAACACGCCGGGCACCCCGGCGGCCATCGCCACTACCTTTGACGGCTTTCCCTTGGCCCAAAAGGGCATGGCCCAGCACGGCCTGGTGGCCGCGGCGGTGGCCAGCGCCTTCGGCTCCCTGGTGGCCAACATGGTGTTGGCGGCGGCCGCGCCTCCCCTGGCCGAGGTCTCGCTGCAGTTCGGCCCGCCCGAGTATTTCTGGTTGGGCATCTTCGGCCTGACCATCATCAGCACCCTGTCCACGGGCAACATGTTTAAGGGCTTTTTGGCCGGCACCATCGGCATGCTGCTCTCGGCGGTGGGCATGGCCGACCTGGGCGGAGACATCCGCCTGACCTTCGGCTTTCCCGAGTTGCAGGGCGGCATCGAGCTGATCGTGGCCCTGATCGGCTTCTTCTGCCTGCCCGAGATTCTCAGCAGCGTCATCGGGCAGCGTCGGGCCGCCTACACCGAGGAGGCCTCCAATCCCAAGCTTTCTGTGGTGTGGGAGGTGATCAAGAGCCTGTTGGGACGCCCCTGGCTGTTGATCCGTTCCTCCATCATCGGCACGGTGGTGGGTTTCGCCCCCGGCGCGGGCGGCAACATCGCCAGCATGGTCTCCTACAACGAGGCCTGCCGCTGGGACAAGCACCCCGAGGAGTACGGCAAGGGAACCATCAAGGGCGTGGCCGCCTCCGAGGCCGCCAACAGCGCCATGGCCCCCGGCTCGTTGATCCCCTTGCTCACCTTGGGCATCCCCGGCTCGCCCCCGGCGGCGGTGATCCTGGGGGCCCTGATGCTGCACGGCATGAAGCCGGGAGCCGAGCTGTTCAGCGAGCACGCCACGGTGACCTTCGCCTTCATCATGGGCCTGTTGGTGGCGGCTTTTCTGGTTACGATCATCGGCTCCTTCGGCAGCTTCGTCTTCGCCCGCATCATCAACATCCCCTCGCGCTACCTGGCGCCGGCCATCGTGTTCATGACCGTGCTGGGCTCCTACGCCATCCGCAACAACATGCTCGACGTGTGGATCATGTTCATCTTCGGGATCATTGGCTACGTGAGCAGCAAGCTCAAGTTCCACCCCGCGCCCATCGTGCTGGGGCTGATCCTGGGACCCTTCGTGGAAGAAGGTTTGGTGCAGTCCATGCTGGCGGGCAAGGCCGAGGGCGGCACCCTGTCCTACATGGTCTTGCGGCCCATTAGCGGGGTGCTCATCGCCCTGTGCCTGATGTCCCTGCTGTGGCCGGCCTATGCCGCCTGGCGGGCCAAGCACAGAAAGCCGGACGATGTATGCCAGGTGCCCCTGGAGAAGTTGGAGGCCAGCGATGAAGAGTGATGCAACGATGAAGCAGGCCAGACTGCTCAACAGCGACCTGATCGTGGGGTCCTTCAGCCTCGGCCTGGCCGCGCTGGCCTATTTCAACACCCGCCATCTGAGCAAACTGGGCGGGGTGTTCGTGGATTACGTTCTGTGGGCCATGATGATCCTGGGCGGGATCATCGTGATCAAGGGCTTCATCAAGCCCGAGCGCATCCGCTTTTTCGATTCAGCCATCGAACGCAACAACGTGGCCATAGGGGTGTGCATTCTGCTGCTCTACCTGATCTTCCTGCCCCTGGCCGGCTTCCTGGCCTCCAGCTACGCCTTTTACTTTTGCTTCAACCTCTACCTGGCCGACGAGCGCTTCACCACCAAGAACATCCTGTTCTCGGCCCTGCTCACGGCGGCGGTGGTTACCGCCTTTTACTTTATCTTCAAAGAATTTTTGGGGGTGCCCCTGCCCGTGAGTTCCTGGTTCAGCGGATAGAGGCTAGCCGGCAAGGGCTTGGCTGCCCCGCAGGGGCCGGGGCCATGATTACGGGCGGTTAAATTAAAGTGCGCCGGCATGGGCAACCATGCCGGCCTACTTTTGCAAGGGGTACCCCATCGGCGCCACGGGTCTTTCCATGCTTTACGAGCTCAGCACCCAGTTGCGCCGCGAAGCCGGCCCCAGGCAGGTGCCGGGCGCCGAGCTGGCCATTCAAGCGAACGGCGGCGGCATCATCGGGCTGGAAGAAGCGGCCTGCTCCGTGACGATTCTGGAGAGGGGCGAATAGGCCGTCGGTAAAGGACGCTTGGTCCCCGCGCGACGCCGCGCGTCAATAGTTGCGCAATAGTTCCTCGCGCAAGGCCACGGCGTTGTTGCGCTCTTGGTCCTTGGCCGCGTAGAGTAGGGTGACGGGACCCGCTTCGATCTCTTGGGCCAACTCTCGCAGCTTGGCCTTTTTGTCCCGGGCCTTCAGCTCCAGGCGGTATCGCCTCTTAAATTCCTGCCAGCGGGCCAGGTCGTGGCCAAACCAATGGCGCAGCTCATCGCTGGGGGCCAGTTCCTTGAGCCAGCCGTCCAGGCGCGCCCGGGCCTTGCTCACTCCGCGGGGCCAAAGCAGGTCCACCAGATAGCGCTTGCCGTCGCCGGGTTCGGCCGGGTCATAGATCCTCTTGATTCGCGGTCCGCCGCCTCGCATGTTCACCCCAGGCGTTGCTAGCGGTTCTTTTCATAGCTCTCGACTTTTGCACGGAAAAAGTCGTGGATCAGCTTGCGGTCGAACTCGTAAAAGTCTTGGAGCATCTGGTCCATCTCTTGGCGGCTGAAAAACTCCATTATGGGAAAGAAGAAACGCTTGTCCTCCTTTTCTATATGCCGGGGATAAAAGGCGGCGAGCTTCTGCAACAGGCCGACCAACTCCTGGGCGCCGTCGCCGGATTGGACGTGGGCGAGATTGGCCTCGTAAAGGCTTTTGACCATGGCGCGGCCCTGTTTGTGTTCCTGAATCAGCTCGTCGGTTATGGCCGACAACTCGGGTGGGAGCTTTTTGTGGCTGAGTTCCCGGAAAAGCAGGTCCTCTTCCTTGCCGTGGTGGCAACGGTCGGCATAGACCCGGAAAAACTCCACCGCGTCGGCGATGAGCTTGGCTTCCGGCTCGGCGCCGCCCTGTACCAACTCGGCTTGTTTGCGGATCAGGTCTGTCATGCGCTCAATCAGGCGATGTTCATGCATCAAGGGACCAATCGGCTGCATCTTGGCCTCCGTTCAGCCAAATTCGCTCGATTTCGGCTGAGTTTGCGTAATTATTTTGTCAAATATCCTCTATCGACCAGATTCAGGCCTGGGAACCGGCTTTGTCAAGCAAGGGTCCTTGGGGGGCAACCCCGCCACCAAGGCCATGCCCAGGGGCTGGAGCAACCCGGCGGGGCCATTTTTTGTTGGCGCCGGGGCGGCCCGCGCCACTATCCTCAAACAGCTGAGGCCGCGGGGTGTGGCGGTCTTTGGCGTGGATTGAGATCGAAACCAAAAACCTCCGGCCACGGTGAGCAAGGAGCAAGCCTGATGAAGCAACCCGGTTTTCCCACCTCGCGGGATGAGCGCTATCTGGAGGACTACCAAGAAGGCGCGGTGCATGAGTTCGGACCCATTGGTATCAGCCGGGAAGAAATAATCGAGTTCGGCCGGAAGTACGACCCCCAGGCCTTTCACACCGATCCCGAGGCGGCCAAGCAGTCCATTTACGGGGGGCTGATCGCCAGCGGCTGGCAGTCCTGCGCGCTGTTCATGCGCCTGTTCGTGGATCATTACCTGCCCGGCAAGGCCAGCCTGGGCAGCCCCGGAGTGGACGAACTACGCTGGCTGAAACCGGTGCGTCCCGGCGACCAATTGTTCCTGCGGGTCACCGTGCGCCAGGTAAAGCCCTCGACCAGCAAGCCCGACCGCGGGGCCTTGTTTTCCTGGTGCGAGATGCTCAATCAAGACAAAGAGGTGGTCTCCACCATGCTGGCGATCAACCTGATCAGCTATCGCGGGCAAGCCTGACGGCGCGGCCCTCAACCAGCCCGCGCCCGGACAGTTGGTGGTTGGGGGATGCCTTTTCCGGAAATGCCTTATTTCAAGCCTTAGAAGTAGAAGGTCAGCCCCAGCCAGGGACCTTGCAGGGTGCCGTCGAAGGCCATGGCGCCGCTGCCCGATTCCCCGTTGCTGTAGTCGGTGTAATACCACTGGTAGCCGAAGCGCAGGGCGGCCCAATCCACGAAGCGCCAGTTGGCCCCCAGGGCCACCTGCCAGGTCAGTTCCGCGGCGTCGCCGATGCCGAAGCCGCCGATATCGCCACGCAGGCCCAGTTGCCAGGCTTCGCTCAACGACAGGACCACCCGGCCGCCGATCAGGGGGTCCCACCAGGTGGTGCTTCCGCCGAAGTTCTGGCTGTCCCCCCCATCGGCGGGCTGCAGGTTGAGCTCTTCTTTCAGATAGGAGTAGCGCACCCCCACATAGGGCTGCAAGGACAGGCGAGGGCCCTTTTCCTTGGCGGATAGGTCGGTGGAGTAGGCTTCATAGGCCGCGGCCAGCTCGATAAAGTTGAGGCGCACGTCGGGCTTGGCCTCGATGTCGCCGTAGCCCTGGGTTTGCACGGTGCTGTCCTGATCGACCTTGATGTAGATGCCGTCGAAGATGAAGCCCCACTTGCAACGCCAGGCCTCGAACCGGGCGGCGCCGGCCAGCACGTCGAAGTTGTCCCAGATGTCGCTGAACGATGCGTCCACGTTGGCGGTGTAATTGCCCACAGTGGAATCGGCATCCACCGATATGAGCCAGAGATAGGGGGTCAGCTCGAAACGCCAAGCAGGCTCCTCGGCCGCGGCGGCGGGCGCCGCGAATAGGAACGCGCAAAGGAGCAACAGGACTATCGAAGCGGAAAATTTTCGGCTCATGTCTAGCTCTTCTCCGGCGGCGGATTAACTTACCCCGCGCCGTTTTTTTCCAATGAATCCCACGGCAAGCAAACAAAAGAATGCGCCAGCGAGCGGTGAAACCAATTTGGCGCCCTTGCGGCTGCCCGCCGCAAGCGACATTCCTAAAAGGCGATTACAGGGCCCTGCCTGTAACCGCCTTTGCTCTAAGTAGCCGGGCCGGAGCGGCGCGCGGGCCAATCACCGGAGCTACTTGGTGGTGGAGCTTTGCTTGCCCGCGTTATAGCCCTGTTGATAGGCCTGTTCCTTGGCCTTTTGGTCGCGGTCGTAGAGGTAGCCTCCGGCGGCGCCGGCGGCGGCTCCTATGGCGGCTCCCCAACCGGCCGACCCGGCTATGGCGCCCACTACCGCGCCGCCGGCCGTGCCGATGGCGGCGCCGCTAAGGGTGCGCTGCTCGGTGTTGGACATGTTGGCGCAACCCACCATGGAAAACGCGAAGATCGCTATCAGGGCGATGCAAATGGCTTTCATTTCGGCTCTCCTAATCAAGATGTCTTGAAACGGACGTATGGGTAAGCCCTATTTGCAGGGCCAAGTTTCAATCAGGAACCTGAACTCCGCCTCGACCGGCAGCTCTTGCATGTATTTGGGATTGGCCTGGGCCCAGTCCACGAACATCTTTACGGCCTTGTCGCGGGTGATGCCGCTGTTTTTGGGGATGCAGACCAGCTTCTCCCCCTTCTCCCCCATGCTAATGGCGTGGTAATAATGGAAGGCTCCGACCAGGTAACCTTGGCAGAAGTTAGCCGCTTGATTATACAGAGGGTCGTCCGGAGAGGCCGCGCAAAGATTGACCAGGTTTTGCGTCGTTCTGGCCTTGAAATCCTCGGGCGTCACTCCACCCGCCAGGGCGGGGGCCGCCCAAGCCATCAGGGCCAACAACACCAACAGTTTTTTGACCATCGTAACCTGCCTCCTTGTTAACAATATGTAGTGAGATCCACGACGGTGATCGCTTATGCGAGGTCGTTTGTCTTCGTTACTTCCTATTATTGTTACATCCAGGCAATCCTTTTTCCAGATTTCTGTAAAATGCCCCACCATTTTTTATCCAAGTTCGCGGCCTGATCCGACCCAGGGGACATAGCGCCGGGAGCAACCAAGTTCCGCCCTTTGGGAGCCGCGAAATCCATCGCCCCGGCGGCAATTCATAGATAAAGCTTGCGCCTATATCGTATAGTCATGGAAAATACCGATGAATAAGGAGGCGCACATGCTGCAAAAAGGCGATGCTCTACCAAAGTTCAAGCTACCGGACCAGAGCGGCCAGGAAAAAACCTTCAAGGACCTTACCGGCAAGAAGGGCTTGGTATTGTTCGTTTATTCGCGCGACAACACCAGCGGCTGAACCACCGAGGCCTCGGAGTTTCAGGAGAAACTCGCGACGTTCAAGCGCCGGGGATACAACGTGGCCGGGATCAGCCGCGACAAGGTGGCCAGCCACGCCAAGTTCGCGGAAAAACTGGGGCTCAAGTATTCCTTGCTGGCCGACCCGGAGACCGAGCTGATGCAGGCCCTGGGGGCCTGGGGCGAAAAAAAGATGTACGGCAAGGTGAGCCAGGGGGCCATCAGGAGCACCTTTGTGGCCGATGCCACGGGCAAGCTGTCGACGGTCTATCCCAAGGTCAAGGCCAAGGGCCACGCGGAAAAGGTATTGGAAGACCTGAAGGCCTAGAACCGGCCGCCTCGACCCGGTCCGCGTTTTACCTGGCGGTTGTAGGCCTTGCAGTCAACGGCCGGCACCAGCCGGCCTCGCCGCGCGAGGTGCGTGAATCCCCTGCGGGACGGGCCGCCAACCCCCGGTCGTATCGGCCGGGCGCTCAGTGGCCTCCGGGCGAAGGACTTTTGCCGATGGGCGGCTTGCGCATGATCCACAGGATGCCCACCAGGCCCAGGAAGATGATCATCTGCAAATGGAAGACGTCGTTGAAGGCCATGGCCGTGGCCTGCTTTTGCAGTTGCAGATAGATGACGCTCAAGGCCCGTTGGGTCTGGTCGCCCACCGAGCCGATCTGATGGGCCAGGGAGCGCTTCAGTTCGGTGAGCCACATCTGCACGGAGGGGTCGTACTGGCTAAGGTGCTCCACCAGGCGCGACTGGTGAAACTGGGCGCGGCGGGCCAGCATGGTGGTGACAAAGGCCACCCCGAAGGAGCCGCCCAGGTTGCGCAGGAGGTTGAAGATGGCCGAGGCGTTGTTCATGTGGGGGTTGGGCACGTAGGCCATGGTGACGTAGGCGATGGTCACGAAAAAGAAGGGCATGCCGATGCCCTGGATCAGGCGGCCGGTGACGGCGGTGGCCAGGTCTATGTTCAGGTTGAAGCCGGACATGTAAAACACCGAATAGGCGTTGGCCAGCAGCCCGAAGCCCAACAGGTAGCGGGCGTCCAGGCGCTGGGTGAGCTTGCCGGCTATCGGCAGCACGGCCAGGGTGAGCATGCCCCCCGGCCCCAGCACCACCCCGGCCAAAAAGGCGGTGTAGCCCATCAGGGTCTGCAGATACAGCGGCAACAGGACGATGGAGCCGAAAAAGGCAAAAAAGCCCAGGAACATCACAACGTTTCCCGTGGCGAAGCTGCGGTCCTTGAAGATGCGCAAATCCAGGATGGGATGTTCCTGCCTTAGCTCCCAAAACACCAGGGTCACCAGGCAGACCCCGGCCACCACGCTCAAGCCGATGATGTAGTTGGAGCTGAACCAGTCTTCCATCTGGCCCTTGTCCAGGACGATCTGCAAACAGCCCAGGCCCACGGCCAACAGGGTCAGGCCCAGGTAGTCCACCTTCATCCCCTTGACCCAGCGCTGCTGATAAGGGGGGTCGAAGACGAAGGATATGATCATCAAAATGGCCAGGATGCCGATGGGCAGGTTGATGTAGAAGATCCAGCGCCAGGAGTAATGGTCGGTGAGGTAACCGCCCAAGAGCGGCCCCAGGATGGGCCCCACCACCACCCCGATGCCGAAGATGCTCATGGCCACGCCCCGCTCCTCGGGGGGGAAGGTCTCCATGAGTATGGCCTGGGACATGGGCTGCAGGCCGCCACCGCCCACCCCCTGCACCACCCGGAAGAAGATCAACTCGGCCAGGCTGGTGGCGGTGCCGCACAATAGCGAGCTGATGGTGAACAGGATCAGCGAAAAGATCAGATAGCGCTTGCGCCCGAAGAGGCGGGCCAGCCAGCCGCTCATGGGGATCACCACGGCGTTGGCCACCAGGTAGGAGGTGAGCACCCAGGTCACCTCCTCCTGCCCGGCCGAGAGGCTGCCCTGGATATGGGTCAGCGAGACGTTGGCCACGCTGGTGTCCAGGATCTCGATCAGGGTGGGGATCATGACCGAGGCGGTGATCAGCCATTTGTTGACGTCGGATGGTGCCATGGGCCTTCCCGGCGCTGGAACGGGCTATCGGTTGAGGAAAACCGTGGGCACCGCGCTCATGCCCACCCGCAATATGGGATGCTCGGGCCCCTGGTCGGTGTCTATGGTTATCTTCACCGGGATGCGCTGGACCACCTTGACGTAGTTGCCGGTGGCGTTTTCCGGCGGGAACAGCGAGAACGCCGCCCCGGTTCCGGACATGAGCGAGTTGACCCTGCCCTTGAGCTCCAGGCCGGGGTAGGTGTCGATGGCGATCTTCACCGGCTGTCCCGCCTTGATGCGGGTGAGGTCGGTCTCCTTGAAGTTGGCGGTGATCCACAGATCGGAGTAATTGAGGGGCACGACGGCCATCAGGGGCTGGCCCTGGGCCACCACCTGGCCAGACTCCACGTTCTTTTTGGAGATCAGCCCGTGGATCGGGGCCTTGATCTTGGTGTAGCCCAGGTTGAGGCGGGCCTGACGCAAGCGGGCCTTGGCCAGCTTGACCCGTCCCTGCTGGGCCAGAACCTGGCTGGCCTTGATGCCCGCCAAGTCGTGGCCGGTGGCGGCCAGGGCGATGGCGGCCTGGGCCTTTTCCAAATCAGATCGCAGGGCGTCGCGCTGCTTGATCGCCGCCGCCTGGCGGTCGCGGGCCCCCCGCTGTTGGGCCTGGGCGGTCTGGAAATTGGCCTCGGCCTCGTCCAGGGAGGCCTGGGCCACCGCCTTTTTCTCGCGCAACACCTTGATGCGCTCCAGGCGCAGGGTGGCCAGGCGCTTTAGCGCGGCGGCGCGCTCCAACTCCTGGGTGGCGGCCCGCACCTGGCCGTCGGCCGCGGCCAGGTTGTTGCGCAGCGAGGCCAACTCCGCCTTGGCCCCGCGCACCCGCTGCTGGGTCTGGCTCAGCTCCAGGGGAACCCCCTGCTCCAGGGACTTGAGGGTGGCCTCCGCCTCGGCCAGGGACGCTTCGGCCGAGGCCACCGCCACCTCGTAGTCGGTGGGGTCCAGCACCAGCAAGGTGTCCCCGGCCTGCACCTGTTGGTTGTCGTCCACCAGCACCTTGACCACGTAGCCGCCCACCCGGGGGGTGATGGGGTAGATGTGGCCGTCCACAAAGGCGTCGCTGGTGGAGACGCGGTCGCGGCTCCACCAGTAATAGCCCAACCCGCCGGCCAGGATGATCGCCAGCACCGCCAGGATGACCATCAGCTTCAGGGGCTTGCCTTTGGCGTTTCGCGCGGGACCCTCGCCGTTTGGCGGAGTGGGCGGGGCCTGGCCCGCGGCGTTGCTGGGGGAAGATCCGTCGGCTTTGGGGCGTGATTGGTTCTGCTGATCCATTTGCTTCCTAAGCGCCGAGTTGGGGTTGCACGCGGGTAGGGCATGGGCCGGGCCGATTGGCTTTCGCCTCCAGGCCGGCCGATGCCCATAGCCAACTATTGTACATTATTGCCCCGCCGCAGTTTAAATAGGTCACCGCGCCGAGGCTGCCCGACCCAGGTGGCGGACGCGGGCCGAACCGTTGGGGTGCTCAGTCCCCGGAGGGAGGCCCGACGGGTTTGGTCTTGGGCCCTTTGGCCGGCCGGGCGCGGCCGGGCCGCCGCAGGCTTACCCGGCCCACCAGGGCCACGGGAAACTCGGTGAGGCCGCGCAGGCCCCCGGCGGTGGAAAAGTTGCGTAGCTGCTGGGAGACCTGGGCCATGGCCTCGCTGAGCGTTATCTTGCCCTTTTCGTCGCCGAGCTCTCGCACCCGTCCCAGGCGATACAGGGAGTAGCCGCCCAGCAAAAAGGCGAACATGAAGAAGAAATCCCAGTGTTGGAACTTGAGCACGTGAAAGACCTGCTCGGAGCCCGGCGCCTCCCAGGTGAAGCTGAGGGAAAGCTTGCGGTCCTTGAAAAAGTCCGCGAAGCGGCCGCCCACCAGGGGGGCCAGGCTGGCGGCCAGGGAGTTAACCAGGGTGGTGGCGGCCAAGAAGCCCGTGGCCCGGCCCCTGGGGGCCAGCTTGATGGCGATGTTGCCGGTGCTCAGGTTGGTCCCGGAGGCGGAGATACCCATGGCCACGTGCAGCAGGATCAACAGGGGCATGGTCAGCGCGTGCTCGTGTTCGCCGGGAAAGGTCACGAAGGTCCAGCCCAGCAGGCAGAAGATGAACAGCGGACCGCTGATGGCCAGCACGGATTTGTTGCTGTAGCGGTCGGAAAGCTTGCCCCAGATCAGGTAGAAGAACACGCTGACCAGTTGGCTGAGGGCCCCCAGGGCGATGACGTAGGTCATGCTGTAGCCCAAACGCTTCAGCATGTAGACCGTGAAAAAAGGGGCCGCCAGGTTTACCGCAAAGTTCCAGGAGCCCAGAAAGTAGATCAAGTTCCTGAAGTTGGCGTCCTTAAAGGGCTCCAGCAGCAGGGCGATGAGGCCGATCTTGCGCCGGGGCATGGGCACTTCGGGAATGCGGCCGATGAAATAGATGGCCAGCACCCCGGCCCCGATCCCCAGCAGGAAGATGATGCTGTAGCCGTATTCCGGGTGTGCGGGTTCCGCGCCCTTCCACCAGTCCAGGAAAACCGCCGCTCCCAGGCTGAGAACCATGGCGGTCAGGGTGGCGTAGGCGTGGCGCTTGGAATAAAAGCTGCCCAGGTTGTCGCTGGGCACCAGATCGCGCATCCAGGAGTTCCAGGCGCTGTTGCTCAGGGAGCTGCCCAGGTTTTTGATGAGCAGCATGGCCATGATGACGTAGAGGGCGAGGGTGGGGGCCAGCAACACCGGGGCCAGGGCAAGGACGAACAGGCATGCCCGCGCCACCGCGGCCCCCAAAATGGTCAGGGCCTTGCGACGCCGCGTCTTTTGCACCAGGTAGACCCAGGGGATCTGGGCCAATTGGGTTAGCGGTGGGATGGCGGCCAAGATGCCGATCTGCAGGTTGTCCGCCCCCAGGCGGAGGGCCAGGGCCACCAGGAAGGTGCCTCCGGTCAGGGTGAGCATAGCCTGGAGGGCCAGGCCCTGCCAGGTCACCATGCGCAGCCCCTGGGCCAGCTGCTGATCGCTGGTTGAGCTAGGCGCGTCTTTGGTGGCCATCAAGCTCCCTCGGGTGATGGAGCCATTTTACTACCGTGCGCGGGCCGAAACCAAGAGGGCCAAACGCCGGGAACTACGCCAAAAAAACGGGACGCCCGCCCTAGGCCTTGTGTTTGATGAAGGTGCCGCGCTCGTATTCCTCAAAGGCCTGGCGCAGCTCCTGGTTGGTGTTCATGACGATGGGGCCGTACCAGGCCACGGGTTCGCTCAGGGGGCGGCCGGAGACCAGCAGGAAGCGCACCGGTTGGTCCTCGGTGATCACCGCGATCTCCTCCCCGTCCTCGAACAACGCCAGCTCCCGGTTGACCAGCAAGGGGTCGCGCCGCATGTCGAAATAGTTGCGGCCCTCCACCTGGTAGCTGAAGGGGTCTTTTTCGGTGCAGAAATAGGCCTCGCCGGCGATGACGTAGGCAAAGACGGTGTGCCCCGGAGGGGTGGGCAGGCGGGTCTCGGTGTGGGCCGGGACGCTCACGTCCAGGTAGCGCGGGTCGGTGACGATGTCGCGCACCGGGCCGCTCACCCCGGCCACTTGGCCGCAGATCACCTTGGCCCGCGCCCCGTCCGCCAGCTCGGCCTCGGGTATCTCCCCGGCCAGCACCCCCTGGTAGCGCGGATCGATCATCTTGTGGGCGGCCGGGAGGTTGGCCCAAAGCTGGAAGCCGTACATGCGGCCCTGGCCGTCGCCCTGGGGCATCTCCTGGTGGATGATGCCGCTGCCCGCGGTCATCCACTGCACGTCGCCCCGGCCGATGACCCCCTGGTTTCCCAGGCTGTCGCCGTGCTCCACGTCGCCCTCCAGCACGTAGGTGATGGTCTCGATGCCCCGGTGAGGGTGCCAGGGGAAGCCCTTGCGGTAGTGCTCCGGGGTGTCGGAGCGGAAATCGTCCAAGAGCAGGAAGGGGTCCAGCAGGGGAACCTCGCTGAAGCCGAAGACGCGGTTCAGGTGCACCCCGGCCCCTTCCAGGGTGGGTTTGTCCTTGAGGACCTTGCTGATTTTGCGGGTAATGGGCATGGGTTGCCTCCTTCCGGTTTGGCCTGGACAAACGCGCCGCTTTCATTCAGGTTAGCACCACCGGGCGGCGCAAGGGAACGGGAGGCGGCGGGGCCTTCGGCTCAGACTACCCCAATATGCTACCCTGGTCTTGGCGGTTCAGCGGTCGATTCATCAGACGTATTTGCGCCTTTATTCCCGGCAAGAAGACGAGGAAAAATCATATGCGGGCATCCGTGGGTTTGGTGGGCTGCGGCAACTGGGGCAAGAACATCCTGCGCGATCTGCTTAAACTCCAAGCCAGGGTCCACGTGGCCGACCCCGACCCGGGGGCTCGCCAAAGGGCCACTGGTATGGGTGCCGAGGCGGTGGTGGCCCACAGCGACCAGCTGCCCGAGCTGGACGGCTATGTGCTTGCGGTTCCCATTGATCTCCTGGCGAGCGAAGCGCGCGGGCTTTTGGTCCGGTCGGGGCCCATATTTTCGGAAAAAACCCTGTGCAGCACCCTGGCCCAGGCCGACGAACTGGCGAACGCCGGGGCCCAGGGCCGGGTTTTCGTCATGCACAAGTGGGAATACCACCAGGGCGTGCGGCTGCTGCGCAGCCTGGCGCAAGACGGCAAAATCGGGCGCTTGGCGGAAATACAGTGCTATCGGCACAACTGGGCCGCGGATATGCACGGAGGGGACGTGCTGTCGTGCCTGGCGGTGCACGACCTGACCATCATCCGCCACGTGCTGGGCGAAATCCCCACGCCGCAGTGCTCCTACCTGAGCCGGGAAGGCGGTTTGGCCACCGGCATCTGCGCGGTGCTGGGGCGGGGGCTGCGGGCGGTGCTCAGCGTCAGCGCCCGCCATGCCGGGTATTATCGCACAGTCTGCCTGCACGGATCGCGAGGGACCCTGGCCCTGGTCGATCCCCTGGCCGATCACGTCATATACCGGGACGCGGCCGGGGAGGAGAAGATTCCTTTCCAAAACTCCATGCCCCTGTTCGACGAACTGGCCGAGTTCCTGGGCTACCTGCGGGGGGGCGGGGAGCCACGCTGCGGCCTGGAGCGGGCCAGGGAGGTGGCCCGAGCCTTGGACGGCCTGCGCGCGGTGGAGCTAGGCGCCGAGCCGGCCGGATGATCCCCGACAATTCGCCTCGGCTGCTTTCAAGGTAACAGCGGGGCCGCCGGGAACCGCAGTTGGCGAGACGCCCAACAGCAAGATAACGCGCGTAACCCGGCTACGGACGGTGGACGATCCCGGCAGCGCAATTAACTGTTTCTTGTAAAGGGATGACATGAGCAAAACGCAAAAGCAGGTCTTTTCGCCGAACAAATTGGCGGTAAACCGTGAGCGAGTGGAGGCTTATTGCCGCAATGAACCGATTTACCCGGTGACCATGGAACTGGACCTGACCCAAAAATGCACCCGGAGCTGCCCCAACTGTCCCTACGGCGCCGCTCGGCGCCCCGGCCTAACCCTTTCATTGGAGTTTTTGGCAAAGCTGTTCGCCGTCCTGGGCCCTCATGTCCCCGGCCTGGTGCTCAGCGGGGGCGAGCCCACCTCTGTGCCCTATTATCCCGAGGTGTTGGCCTTGGCCCGGCAAAGCGGCTTCCGGGAGATCTGCACCATCACCAACGGCTCCCTGCTGCATGAGCCCAGGGTGCAGGACGCGCTGCTGCAACACGCCACCGCGGTGCGGGTGTCGCTTTACGACTGGCAGGAGGGGGAAAGCCCCTATTTCCGGCAAAGCCTGCAAAGCCTGGCGGTCCTCAAGCAAAGGGCCGTGGCCGAGGGCAGCACCTTGTCCATCGCCGCCAGCCTGCTCACCCACGGCGATTGGGCGGATCGCCTGGAGCCGGTGGGGCGCCAGGCCCTGGCCACGGGGGTGGATTGGCTCTACTTCCACCCCTATTGCATCGACTGGGACACGGAAAGCCCCTATCAGGCGTCCCAGGAGGGAGTGCTGCAAGCGGTGGAGCGCCTCCAGAGCAACAACGGCTATCCCGGGGAGGTCCAGTTCCCCTACGCGCGCTACGAGCGGACTCCCCTGGAGTTCGCCAAGCTGCACGCGGGCCATTTCCTGCTGCAGGTGGGGGCCGACGGGATCAACTACGCCGGGCCGGAGTGCAAGTACGAGCCGGACTACGCCCTGCTGGACCTGAACCAATACCTGGAAGAGGATTTCTTGTGGCTACCGGAGCGTAGCGCCAAACTGGCCGCGATGAACTCGGATAACTACCGGCCCATCGGCACCCGCCACCGCCCCCCCATCATCAGCGCCTATGTCCAGTCGGTGATGGATGGCCGGGCGCCGCAGGCGCGGAGCCAGGCCGGGGCTTTTCACCAGCCCAACGTCATCTGAGGCGGGAGGGAGGCAGGCATGGCGGCGGCAGCCACGGTCATTATCCCTACCTACGGCAAGGCCCCCTTTCTGCGCCAGGCCCTGGCCAGCGTCCAGAGGCAGACGGTGCGCGAGTTGGAAATATGTGTGGTCTGCGACGGGGTCTCCAACGAACTGCTGGAGATGCTAGAAAAAATAGCCGCATCCGACTCCAGGGTGATGGTCTGGGTCAACCCCAAGGCCCCGCGCACCGGCGAGGTCCATCGCCCCGCCGCCATCGCGGCCACCACTGCCCCTGTCATCTGCTACCTGGGCCACGACGACTTGTGGTTTTCCCACCACGTGTCCACCATGATCCGGCTTTTACAAAACGCCGACTTCGGCCACACCCTGCACTGCGAGGGGGGCTTGGGCCGGGAGCGCTTCGTGGCCCAGCGCTTTTTGTACGGCGATCTGAGCTCCCGGGAAACCGCGCAGGCCATGCTCGACCCGGCCAGGAATTACAACATCGTGGGCCTCACTTTTGCCGGGCACACCCGCGAGGCCTATCAGCGCCTGGCCGAGGGCTGGAACACCGCCCCGGAGGGAGTGCCGACGGACCTGCACATGTGGCGCAAGTTTCTGCGGGCGCCCTGGTGCCGCTGCGTCAGCCACTTAGGGGTCACTGCCCTGCACTTTGCCAAGGCCTATCGCAGCCAACTGTTCTCCGACGAGGCCTTCGCGGCCGAGCTGGAGCGCTACCTGGCCGTCATGGCCGCTCCGGATTTGCTGCAAGAACTGCACGCCGCCGCGCTGGGCGGGCTTTTCCGCTACCAGCGGGACATGCTGGGGGAGTGCCGCCCCGGTCTGAGCGGGGAGACCGTGCGCCAACTTATTTTGACCACCCCGTGCAACGACTTCTGGTCCCGATGCTGGAGGCTCCTCAAAAGACGGCTGAGAATCGGCTTCTGAGCTTTAAACTATACACGTGTTGACTATTGACCGGTCCGGCGATATCCTGGGGGCATAGGTTAAAGCCGATTGCCTGACCCCTTGCCGGAGCCCGCCGCCCATGCCCAGCCCCTGGCCCGCCGACCGTCCCCGCGCGGTGATCCACCTCAACGTGGCCGATTTCGCCGTGGCCGTAGAGCGCCTGGAGGACGCCGCGCTGCGCGACCGGCCGGTGATCGTGGCCCCTTTGGGCGCGGCCCGGGCCCGGGTGTGGGACATGAGCGAGGAGGCCTTCCAGGCTGGGGTGCGCAAGCACATGCCCCTGGCCCAGGCCGCGCGCCTGTGCCGCGACGCCAAGATCGCCGCCCCCCGCCCCCACCGCTACGAGCGGGCCATGGCCGCCCTGCTCAAACGGGCCGCGCCCTTTTCGCCCCTGGTGGAGGCCGAGGAGGACAGCGGCCATTTGTTTCTGGACCTCACCGGCACCGGCCGCCTCTTCGGCCCGCCCCAGGACGTGGCCCGGCGCATCCGGTGCACCGTGCGGGGCGAGCTGGGCCTGGACCCCATCTGGGGCCTGGCCGCCAACAAACTGGTGGCCAAGGTGGCCACCCGGGTGGTCAAGCCCAAGGGGGAGCACGTGGTGGAGCAGGGGGGCGAGGAGGCCTTTTTGCGGCCCTTGCCACTGTTTCTGCTGCCCGGCCTGGAGCGCCGGGATCTGATGACCCTGGGCGAGTTCCATCTGCGCCGAGTGCACCAGGCCCTGGCCTGGGGCCCGGAGCATCTGGCGGTGGTGTTCGGGTCCCGGGCCGGGCAGGTGGGGAGCATCCTGCGCGGCCAAGACGACAGCCCGGTGCTGCCCCTGGGCCAACGGCCGCCGGTGCTCAGGCTGGAGCAGGAGTTCGGCGAGGACACCAACCAGGTCCGGGCCCTGGAAAAGGCCCTGTGGCGGCTGGCGGAGCGGGCCGGGGCGTCCCTGCGCGGCCAGGGCCGGGTGGCCCGCCGCCTGGGGCTGAGCCTGGACTATTCCGACGGGGCCCGCGTCTGGCGCCAGCGCTCGCTGCGGGCGGGAACGGCCAACGATTTCGTGCTGTTCGAGGCGGCTCGCTCCTGCCTGGCCTCGGCCTGGACCCGGCGGGTGCGGGTGCGGCATTTGCGTCTGAGCTTCTCCGGCCTGAGCTTTCCGCCCGCCCAACTGGAGCTGCCCTGGGGCCAAGAAGAACGTCCTTCCGCCCCGGGCGAGGCCCTCTTGGCCGCCCTGGACGCCATCCGCCGCCGCCACGGGCAGGACAAGATCGAGCTCGGGCGCGGCCTGGAGACGGCCTGATGGTCCTGCCGCTGGTGCGCTCCCACTATTCGCTGATGCAAGGCACCGTCTCGCCCAAAGAGTTGGCCCGCCGGGCCAAGGAGCTGGGCCACGCCTGCCTGGCCCTGGCCGACCGGGACAACCTCTACGGCCTGTGGGAGTTCCGCCGGGCTTGCCGGGAGCAGGGCCTGCGCCCCATCACCGGGGCCGAGGTCACCTCCCCGGAGGGCGCGGGGCGGGCCTGGTGCCTGGCGGAGTCGGCGGCGGGCTTTGTGAGCCTGTGCCGTCTGCTCACCCGCCGCCACACCGAGGCGGGCTTCGACCTGGGCCGGGCGGTGGCCGAGGAGGCCCAAGGCCTGGCGGTGCTCACCGACGATGCGCGCCTGCTCGAGGTCTGGCGCGGCCAGGGGGTGCCCGCGCTGGCGGCCCTGCCCCGCAAACCCACCGGGGCCGGCCTGGCTCTCAGGCGCGCGGCCCGCCGCCTGGGCGCGCCCCTGGTGGCCCTGGCCGACGCCTGCCTGCTGGAGCCCGGCGACCGGGCGCGCCACCGGCTGCTCCGGGCCATCGCCCTGAACACCAGCCTGGAGCGCCTGGGCCCGGCCGATACCCCGCCGCCCGAGGCCCTCCTGGCCGGGCCGGAGGACTACGCCCGCCGCTTCGCGCCCCTGCCCGAGGCGCTGCACGGAGCCGCCGCCCTGGCCGAGCGTCTGAGCTTCGTGCCCGCGCCGGGCATCACCATGCCCCCCTGGCACGATGCCCAGGGGCGCAGCGCGGATGAAGCGCTGCGGCAGCGGGCCTACGCCGGGGCGGCGGGGCGCTACGGCTCGCCCCTGCCCGGCGAGGTCATTGCCCGCCTGGAGCGCGAGCTGGCCATCATCGCGGGCAAGGGCTTCTCCTCCTACTTCCTGGTGGTGGAGGACATAGTCAAGCGCAGCCCGCGCATCTGCGGCCGGGGCTCGGGCGCGGCGTCGCTGGTGGCCTATTCCCTGGGCATCACCAACGTCTGCCCCATCAAGTTCAACCTCTACTTCGAGCGCTTCATCAACCCCCAGCGGGTGGACCCGCCGGACATCGACGTGGACTTCGCCTGGGATGAGCGCGACGGGGTGATCGAGTCGGTGCTACGGCAATACGCGGGCCGCGCGGCCATGGTGGCCACCCACATTTTTTTCCAGGGCCGCATGGCCATCCGCGAGGTGGCCAAGGTCTACGGCCTGCCCGCGCAGGAGATCAAGCGGGTGACGCGCCATCTGCCCTGGCTGCGGGGGCCGGTGGAAGGCCACACCGGCTTCTACCCCAAGCGCCAGGCCCTGCCGCCCGGAGCCAAGGCCGAGCTGGCCGCCCCCTGGCCCTCGGTGCTGGCCCAAGCTCAGGCCGTCGTGGGCATCCCCCGCCACATCAGCGTGCACGTGGGCGGAGTGGTCATTACCCCCGGCCCCATCAATGAGCACGCTCCCCTGGAGATAGCGCCCAAGGGGGTGCCCATCATCCAATGGGAAAAGGAGGGAGCCGAGGAGGCGGGGCTGGTCAAGATCGACCTGTTGGGCAACCGCTCCCTGGCGGTGATCCGCGACGCGGTGGCTGATCTACGGGGCAATGGCCACGCCTTTGATGAGGCCGCCTGGCAGCCCGAGGACGACCCGGCCACCCAGGGCCTGGTGTCGCGGGGCCTAACCATGGGCTGCTTTTACATCGAGAGCCCGGCCACCCGCCTGTTGCAGGCCAAGGCGGGCCGGGGCGACTACGAGCACCTGGTGATCCACTCCAGCATCATTCGCCCGGCGGCCAACGACTACATCCAGGAGTATCTGCACCGCCTGCACGGCGCGCCCTGGGAGCACATCCATCCCCTGCTGGCCCCCATCCTGGGCGAGACCTACGGCATCATGGTCTACCAGGAGCAGGTGTCCCAGGCGGCCGGAGCCCTGGCCGGTTTCAGCCACGCCGAAGGCGACCGCTTGCGCAAGGTGATGACCTGGAAGGACAAGGGCCGGGCGCTGGGCGACTACCGGGAGAAGTTCGTGGCCGGGGCCTTGGCTCGGGGGGTGAGCCCCGCGTGCATCGCCGAGGTGTGGGAGATGATGATGAGCTTCGCGGGCTACAGCTTTTGCAAGCCCCACAGCGCCAGCTATGCGCGGGTGTCCTTTCAGGCGGCTTATCTCAAGGCCCACTATCCGGCCGAGTTCATGGCCGCGGTGATCTCCAACCAGGGCGGCTTCTACTCCGCCTTTGCCTATGTCTCCGAGGCGCGGCGGCTGGGGATCACGGTGCGGCCGCCCTGCGTGAATCGCAGCCGGGTGGCCTGGAGCGGCCGGGGGCGCCAGGTGCGGGTGGGGCTCATGGCCGTCAAGGGCCTGGGCCGCGAGACCATGGAGCGCGTCGTGGCCCGGCGGGAGGGCGATCCCTACAGGAATTTCGACGACTTCCTGCGCCGGGTCCGGCCCGCCGAGGACGAGGCCCGTTCCCTGATCCAGGCCGGGGCCTTGGCGGGGCTGCATCCGGGGAGCGACCCGGCCGAGCTGCTCTGGCGCCTGGCCCGGGGACGCCGTCTGCGCGAGGCGGCGGCCCGGGAGCCGGATCTGTTCAGCGCCCCGCCCCCGGCCGAGGCCCCGCCCCTGCCGCCGGGCGACGAGCTGGAGCGCCTGCGCCGCCAGTACGCGGTGCTGGGTTTTTTGCCCGAGCACCACCCCATGGTGCTCTTTGCCGGGGCCCTCCAAGGCCGGGGCGTCATCAAGGCCCGCGACCTGGAGCGCCACGTGGGCCGCCGGGTGCGCCTGGCCGGGTGGCTCCTCACCGGCAAGACGGTGTGGACCAAGAGCGATCAGCCCATGCAGTTCCTCACCTTCGAGGACGACACCGGCCTGGTGGAGACCAGCTTCTTCCCGGCCGCCTACCGCCGCTTCGCCATGGGCCTGGATTGGTTGCGGCCCTATCTGCTGGAGGGAAGGGTGGAGGAGAACTTCGGGGCCTGCACCCTGAGCGTGGAGCGGGTGTTGGGCCGGATTCAGAGCGCCTCCGCGCCACCGGATCGAGGAGCCCGCAAGAAGCATGCTTAGTAACATGGCGTATTTAATTATCATTCACGAAATATTCAATCTGTAACTTGACATACATTCATGTATGTATAACTTTATGGCCAGGCTGGAACCAGAGCGAAAGGAGCCGCCCATGGCCCGCCGGACCAATGAACAGGCCCAGCAGACCCGGGAAAACATCTTGAGAGGCGCCTTGGATGTGTTCAGTGAAAAGGGCTTTTCCCGCTCTACCCTGAGCGACATAGCCAAACGCATCGGCATGACCCGGGGGGCGGTGTATTGGCACTTCAAGGACAAGCAAGAGCTTTTGGTGGAGTTGATCGAGGCCATGCACCTGTGGGAGTACGAGTTGCTCTACCAGAGGGTGCCCACGGTGGATACCCTGGAGGATTTGGAGCGGCAGTTCCAGGCCCGCGTCGATTTCCTGGACAGCGATCCCAAGTTCAGGCAGTTCATCCGGTTCATGTCCATGCAGGTGGAATGGGCCACGGAAAAGCGCATCTTCGACCATCTGCGCGACGGCAATTTACGCAACACTCCCTTCAGGGATTTCGAAAGGGTGCTGACCCAGGAGCAACAGCGGGGCCGGGTTCGCCCGGAGGTGGACGTGGCGGAGATCTGCGACATCCTGGTGGGACTGTTCACCGGCATGGTGCGCCTGTACCTGAGCGGCATGTCCAAAAGGCCACTCGAGTGCAGCATGAAGACGGCAGTGCGGGGTGTGCTGGACAGCATCCGCGCCTGAAACTTTTGCCGGGGGAGGGATGAAGCCTCCCCGGAGGAACCAAGGAGATTTTTACGGTGCGCGTTTATAAACCCATCGTCCTAGGTGTTTTGGTGTTGGCCCTGGTGGGCGCCGGTTGGCTGGCCCGCGGCCTTTTCTCCGGCGGACAGCCGGGCGCCGGCAAAAGCATGGCCGCCATGGCCGGGCTGGGCGGCCCTCCCAGCGTGATGGTCGCCACGGTGGAAGACTCGGCTCTCCAGCCGCCCAAGAGGTACGTGGGGCACGTGGAGGCCATCCAGGACGCCGAGATCTTCGCCCAGGTGGCCGGCACCATCAAGCAGGTGCACTTCAAGGAAGGCGCCATGGTCAACCAGGGCGACCTGCTCTACACCATCGACCCGGACCGCTATGAGGCCAAGGTGGAGCTCAACCAGGCCACCTTGGCTCAGGCCAAGGCCAGCTTGGTAGCCTCCCAGGCCAACCTGGAATCGGTGCAGGCCCAGCTGGGCTACTCCGACAGCTACCTCAAGCGCCTCAAGAGCGCGGGCGCCCGCAGCGTGGTGCAGGCGGACGTGGACAAGGCCCTGAGCGCGGTGCGCCAATACACGGCGGCCAAGCAGGAGGCCAAGGCCAAGGTGGAGCAGCTCAAAAGCTTTATCAAGCAATCGGAGGCCAACCTGCAGCTGGCGCGGATCGACCTGGGCTACACCCAGGTGCGCTCGCCCATCGCCGGGCGCATCGGCAAGGCCGAGGTCACCGCCGGCGACTACGTGAGCCCCGGCAACGTGATGCTGGCCCGGGTGGTGCAGGTGGACCCGGTGCGGGTGCGCTTTTCCATGAGCGACCGCGACTACCTGGACCTGCTCAAGATAAGCAAGCGCGACGGCCTGGCGGCCATCCAGGCCAAGCTGCAACTGGCCAACGGAGACTCCTTCCAAGGCGACGGCGCCCTGGATTTCGTGGGCAACCGCATGAATCTAAGCACCGGCACCATCGTCTTGCGCCTGCGTTATGCCAACGCCGGCGGCGAGCTGGTGCCCAACAGCTACGTCAAGGTGTTCGTACAGACCCCGGACACCCGCCGCGGCCTGACCCTGCCCCAGGAGGCGGTGATGACCGACCAAAAGGGTGAGTACGTGTATGTGATCGCCAAGGGCGACGTGGCCCAGAAGCGCTATGTGACCCTGGGCGACAGCGTCGAGGGCAAGCGCATCGTCACCTCGGGGGTGTCCCAGGGCGAGAAGGTGGTGGTCCAGGGCCTGCAAAAGGTGCGGCCCGGTCAACCGGTTAAGGTGGCCGACACCTCCGCCGCCGGGGAGGGCCGCCGGTCATGATCTCGCGCCTATTCATAGAGCGGCCCCGCTTCGCCATGGTCATCGCCATCGTGCTGACCCTGGCCGGAGCGCTGGCCCTTAGCTCGCTGCCCATCGAGCAGTATCCCCAGGTCACCCCTCCCACGGTGGTGGTGGAAGCCATGTATCCCGGAGCCAGCGCCGAGGTGCTGGCCAAGACCGTGGCCACGCCCATCGAGCAGGCAATCAACGGCGTGGACAACATGATCTACATGGAGTCCAAGAGCGACAACCAGGGCTACTACCAGCTCACGGTCAGCTTCGAGGTGGGCACCAACCTGGACATCGCCCTGGTCAAGGTGCAGAACCGCCTGCAACAGGCCATGTCCAAGCTGCCCAGCGAGGTGACCCAGATGGGGCTCACCGTGGAGACCCGCTCCTCCAGCGTGCTGGGCTTCATGGCGGTTTATTCCCCGGACAACTCGCGCAGCGATCTGTTCTTGAGCAACTTCGTGCACGAGCGCCTCAAGGACGCCCTCAAGCGGGTGCCCGGCGTGGGCGGGGTCACCATCCTGGGCGGCCAGTACAGCATGCGGGTGTGGCTCAACGCCGACCGTCTGCAGGCGCTGGGGCTCAGCAGCCAGGACGTGGTGAACGCCATCTCCACCCAGAACCTCCAGGCCTCCATCGGCTCGGTAGGTTCCTCCCCCGGTGGCAAGGACATCAAGCTGGTCTACACCCTGCAGGCCCAGGGGCGCCTCAACAACCCCACGGACTTCGCCGACATCGTCATCCGCTCCGATCCCCGGGGCGGCCAGGTGCGCCTGAAGGACGTGGCCCGGGTGGAACTGGGCCGCGACACCTACGCCTACAGCACCACCTACGACGGTCGACCCTCCGTGGCCTTGATGCTGGCCCAGACCCCCGGATCCAACTCCCTGGCCACCATGAAGGCGGTGCGCGCCGAGCTTGACAGGTTGCAACAGACCTGGCCCTCCGGGGTGACCTATTCCATGGCCTACGACGCCACCCTGACCATCACCGCCTCGGTGCACGAAAATCTCCTCACCCTGCTGCTCACCTTCGGCCTGGTGGTTTTGGTATGCTACGTCTTTTTGCAAGACTGGCGGGCCACCCTCATCCCGGTGGTGGCCATCCCGGTCTCGCTGCTGGCCACCTTCGCGGTGCTCATGGCCCTGGGCTACACCATCAACCTGCTGACCTTGTTCGCCCTGGTTTTGGCCATCGGCCTGGTGGTGGACGACGCCATCGTCGTGGTGGAGCGCGTCTACCACCTGATGGAGAACGAGGGGCTGGGGCCCAAGGACGCGGCCATCAAGGCCATGCAAGAGGTCAGCGTGGCCATCATCGCCATCTCCCTGGTGCTTCTGGCCATCTTCGTGCCCGTGGGCTTCGTGGCCGGCCTCACCGGCCAGATCTACCGCCAGTTCGCGGTGACCATCAGCACGGCGGTGCTGTTCTCCACCATCGTGGCCCTGACCCTGAGCCCGGCCCTGTGCGCCACCTTGTTGCGCACGCAACGCGGCCCCACCCGGGGCCCCCTGGCCTGGTTCAACCGCGGCCTGGACAAGGGCCGCGACCGCTACGCGGTGTGGTCCATGTGGCTGGCCAAGCGCCTGGCCCTGCCGGTGGTCATCCTTTTGGCCTTGGCCGGGATCAGCGGACTGTTCTTCTACACCACCCAGACCTCGCTGATCCCCCCCGAGGATCAGGGGGCCATCTTCACCGACGTGCAGCTGCCCGAGGGGGCCTCCCTGGCCCGCACCGAAGCCGTGATGAAGCGGATATCCGACTACTCCCGCAAGCTCAAGGGGGTGGAATCGGTGATGGACGTGGCCGGCTACAGCCTCATCGGCGGCAGCGGCGAGAACATGGGCTTCATGGTCACCCACCTGGTGGACTGGAGCGAGCGCAAGAGCGCCGAGATGCAAATCGGCGCTTTTGTCCGCAAGCTGCAAGCCAACGCCGCCCAGATAAAAGAGGCCCGCACCAACATCTTCACCCCGCCGCCCATCATGGGGCTGGGGCTGAGCAACGGGCTGGACCTGCGCCTGCAGAGCATCAACGACAACGATCCCCAGCAGCTGGCCCAGGTGTTGGGCGGCTTCCTCATGCGCCTGAACACTTCGCCGGAGATCATGGTGGCCTTTTCCACCTATTCGGCCGACACTCCCCACCTGCACCTGGAGGTGGACCGGGCCAAAGCCGAATCGCTGGGCGTATCGATCAAGAGCCTTTTCGCCACCTTGCAAAACTATCTGGGCTCGCGCTACGTCAACGACATCAACATCGGCAACCAGGTGAACAAGGTCATGGTCCAGGCCGACTGGCCCTTCCGCAAGAGCCTGGAGGACATCGGCGACCTCAGCGTGAAAAACAGCGCCGGCGAGATGGTGCCGGTGTCCAGCCTGGTCAAGGTACGGCCCACGGCCGCGCCCCGGATGCTGTTGCGCTTCAACCAGTTCCCCAGCGCCGCCATCACCGCCCTGACCCCGCCGGGGGTCAGCACCGGCGCGGCCATCGCGGCGGTGGAGCGCCTGGCCAAAGAGAGCCTGCCCAAGGGCTACACCATCGACTGGTCGGGCATGAGCTATCAGGAGCGCAAGGTCCAAAACCAGGGCCTGTTGCTCATGCTCATGTCCCTGGTCTTCGGCTACCTGTTGTTGGTGGCCCAGTATGAAAGCTGGACCATCCCGGTGCCGGTGATGCTCTCCATCACCGTGGCCGTGGCTGGGGCCCTGGCCGGCATCAAGCTCATGGGCTTGTCGCTGAGCATCTACGCCCAACTGGGCCTCATCCTGCTGGTGGGCCTGGCCAGCAAGAACGCCATCCTTATCGTGGAGTTCTGCAAGACCCAACGCGAAAAGGGCCACAGCATCCTGGAGGCGGCCCAGATCGGCATCAGCGAACGGTTCCGGGCGGTGCTCATGACCGCCTTCACCTTCATCCTGGGCACCCTGCCCATGATCTTCGCCACCGGCGCGGGAGCCAACAGCCGCCAGGCCATCGGCCTCACGGTGTGCGCGGGCATGGTGGCGGCCACGGTGATGGGCATTCTCATCGTGCCGGCGCTCTACGTCCTGTTCCAGAGCCTGCGCGAATACTTGAAAAGCGCTTTGTCCCGCGGCCGCGACGCCGCATCGGAAAAGGCCGCCAAGGGGGGCCTGTGATGAAAATGCGAATACTGCTCATAGCGGCCCTGTGCCTCGGCCTGAGTGGCTGCGTAACGGTGGGGCCGGACTACCAGAAGCCCCAGACGCCCCAGCCCGACGTCTCCGACGTGGTCGGGGCCCACGGCAATAAGGGCCGGGAAGTCACGCTCGGCAAAAAGGATCTGGTCGCCTGGTGGCAGGTGTTCAACGATCCCATGCTCACCGAGCTGATCCATGAGGCCCTGCAGGGCAACCTGGACGTGCGCGAGGCTCGGGCCAAGGTGCGCGAAGCCCGGGCCCAACTGACCATAAGCCGGGCGGGGCTGTTCCCCGAGGTCGATGCCACCGGCTCTTATAAAAAGGGGCGCGACATCGTCGGCTATAACACCGTCGACGAGGCGATGTATAGCGAAAATACCTATTATCACGCCGGGTTCGACGCCACCTGGGAGATCGACATCTTCGGCGGCACCCGGCGCGGGGTCCAGGCGGCCCAGGCCGACATCCAGACCCAGGAGGCCTCGCTGGAGTCGGTGTGGGTGTCCTTGGCCGGCGAGGTGGCCCAGACCTACGTGGCCATCCGCTCCTTTCAGCAGCGGCTCACGGTGGCCGAGAGCAACGTGCGGGCCCAGGCCGACACCCTGGACATCCTCCAGGCCCGCTACCAGGCGGGACTCAGCGACGAGCTGGACGTGCAGCAGGCCCGCTACAACCTGGAGAAAAGCCGCTCCACCATCCCCTCCCTCAAGAGCGGCCTGGAGATATCCACCAACATCCTGGCGGTGCTGGTGGGCCAGATGCCCGGCACCCTGCAAAAGCGCCTGGCCCAACCCGCCGCCATCCCCAAGGCCCCCTTCAACGTGGTGGTGGGCATCCCGGCGGACACCCTGCGCCGGCGGCCCGACATCCGCATGGCCGAGCGCGCCCTGGCCGCCCAGACGGCGCGCATCGGCCAGGCCACGGCCGATCTGTATCCCAAGTTCTACCTGATCGGCTCCATCGGCCTGGAGTCCATGAAATCCGAAAACCTGTTTAACTCCGCCAGCAACGTGTGGAGCTTCTTGCCCACCATTACCTGGCCCATCTTCCGCGCCGGTTCCATCCGGGCCAACATCGAGGTGCAAAACGCCAAGCAGGAACAGTTGGCCGCGCGCTACGACAAGGCGGTGTTGAACGCGGTAAAGGAGATACGCAACTCGCTGACCGCCTTCAGCCAGGAGCAGGAGCGTCTGGTCTCCCTGACCGCCGCGGTGGACGCGGCCCAAAAGGCGGCGGAGATCGCCCAGCAAAAGTACCGCCACGGCCTGGTCAACTTCACCAACGTGCTGGACGCCCAGCGCTCCTTGTTCTCCTATGACGACCAGCGCATCATCAGCCAGGAGGCCATCACCGGCGACGTGATCCGCCTGTACAAGGCCCTGGGCGGCGGCTGGCAATACCTGCGGAGCCAGGCTCCCGGCCAGGCCCCGGCGGGCCCGGCCCAGACGGCCCGGGCTTCGGCCACCACGGCCCGTCCCTAGCGCCACCTGCGCCGGCTGAGCCACGGCCGGCATCGGGGGGCCGGAAATCCATCCGGCCCCCCTTGTTTTTGCCGGCGCACCAAGCCGCCTGTGCGGAGCCCGACTAAAAAAGCTACACAATCACTGGGCAATTATACTATCATTATGGTGACCATACGGTCCGCCAGCGACTTGGTTTGCACCGGGCGGGACGTTGAGTCGGCCCTCCCGGGCCGCACCGAACCAACCGTCCTTACCGGGGGGTTAAAAAAGTGGCGCAACGGCCTCGCGCGCCAGCCAGTCGCCGCCGCATGGGAGACATGAAGCCGCCCCACCCCCGCCGAGGATTTCCCGGCCATCAGATGCTGGGGCGTCGCTTCATGAGCATGCTCCCAGCGCCCGACCCATGGCTCGCGACGCGGTATGTCGGGCCTTTGCCGCACCAGATGTTTTTCGCCGTCCCGCCGGGCTGAACCACCCCTGGTTCCGCGCCGGGGATACGGGAGGCCCCTGGCACCTGTGCCGCAAACCAACTCGCAAGGCGTGAGTCAAGTGAGCGTTAACCCGGGACAAGCCAAAGACCAGTTCAAGGCGCACTACGTGGAGTTGCTGCAAAGCCGCCTAGGGGTGGGCTTTGCGGTGGGCGTGGTGCTGGTGCCCTTGTTCGCGGTGGTGGACTGGCGTTTGGCCCGCCCCTTTTTCGGCCTGTTCTTAAGCCTGCGCCTGGGTGCGGCGGCGGTCATGGCCCTTTTGTGGCTCATAAACCGCCGGCGTAGCGGCCAGGCCTGGCAGGAGGGGCTCACCATAGCCGGGGCCCTCACCGTGGCCGTCATGCTGGAGACCATGCTGGTGGCCATGGGCGGCACCGGTTCCAACTACTACGCCGGTCTCACCCTGTTGCTGATCGCGGCCATAGTGTTGATCCCCATCCGCTTGGGGGTGGCCGTCTGTCTGGCGGCGTCGGTGCTGTTGGTGTACTTGGTGCCTCTGGCCATTGCCGACACCCCGCTTTTGGGGGGCAACGCCCTGTTGCACAACACCGGCACCCTGTTTTCGGCCAGCATGCTCTTGCTGGGCGCCAACTGGCTGCACCGCGCGGCCCTCTTGGGGCAGTTCAAGCTGCGGGCCCAGGTGCAGGAGCGCGAGCGCCAGCTCGACACCTTGAACGCCTCCCTGGAGGAAAAGGTGGCCTCGCGCACCGCCCAACTGGCGCACTCCGAAGCCCGCTACCGCTCCCTGGTCGATTCCAACCCCCAGCTCATCTACACCCTGGACAACGAGGGCACCTACTCCTTCGTGGGGCCCAGGGTGGGCCGCCTGATGGGCTACCGGCCCGAGGAGATGCTGGGTAAATATTTCATCGCCTTCGTGCGCCGGGAAGACCATCGCCACTGCGTGCGGGCCTTCAAGCAGGTGCGCGACCTGGGGTTGGTTCTGGAAGACGTGGAGTACCGGGTGATCAGGGCGGACGGGGAGGAGAGGATTTTTCTCTCCTACACCGCACCACTGGTGGACGACCAGGGCAAGGTCAACGGCATGATCGGCACCGCGGTGGACGTTACCCGCCAGCGCGCGCTCACCGCCGAGCTGGTCAAGGCCGAGGACCAGGAGCGGCGGCGCATCGCCCGCGACCTGCACGACGGGGTGGGGCAGTACCTGGCGGTGAGCAAGCTTCAGCTCTCCAAGGCGGCCGAGAGCGCCGAGGGACGCGAACGGGAGCGGCTCACCCAGGTGCAGGCGCTCTTGGACCAGGCCATCGCCGACACCCGCTCCCTCACCGCCCGGCTCAGCCCCCGGGTGCTGGACGAAATCGGCCTGGCCCCGGCCCTGGAATGGCTGGCCGAGCAGGGGCGGGAGCGCTACGGGCTGGAAGTGGAGTTTTGCTGCACGGACGAGGTGGAGGTGCACGACGGCCTGCTGCGCGGCTTTTTGTTTAGGGCGGTCTCCGAGCTGTTGCTCAACTGCGCCAAGCACGCCAAGGCCCGGCGGGTGGAGATAGCCATGTCCCGCGATGAGCGGGCGCTGAACTTGAGCGTGGGCGACGACGGCATAGGTTTCGATCCCGCCCAGCACGTCAACTCGGGCACCGGCCTGGGCTTGTTCAGTCTGCACGAGCGTTTGGACCTACTGGGGGGAAAGTTGGAAATCTCCTCCCCCAGCCGGGGAGGCAGCTTGGCATGTTTGACGGTGCCTTTGGCCACGGTGGCCAAGGCCGGGAAGGACGCTGATGACCAGCCGCATACTTCTGGTTGACGATCACAAAATCGTGCGCGACGGAATCAAGAGCCTGTTGTCCGAGGAGGCGGACATGGAGGTGGTGGGCGAGGCGGACAACGGGCGGGAGGCGGTGCTCCTGGCCCGGCGCCTGCGGCCCGACCTGGTGGTCATGGACGTGTCCATGCCCGAGCTCAACGGCATCGAGGCCACCCGGCAGATTCTCTCGGAGATGGACGGGGTCAAGGTGCTGGCCCTTTCCATGCACCGGGAGCCCCGTTTCGTGGCCGGGATCCTGGAGGCCGGGGCCAAGGGCTACCTGGTCAAGGACTGCACCGCCAACGAGCTGACCTCGGTGATCCGCCTGGTGGCCCAGGGCAAGACCTTTTTGAGTCCCGAGGTCACCGACATGGTGGTCAAGGGCTTCGTGGGACGCCTGGGCGAGGACGTGTCCCATCCCCCCGCCTCGGTGCTCAGCCCCCGGGAGCGGGAGGTGCTGCAACTGCTGGCCGAGGGCCGCAAGGTCAAGGACGTGGCCGAAGAGCTGCACCTGGGGGTGAAAACCGTGGAGACCCACCGGCGTAACCTCATGGAAAAACTGGGCATCGACAATCTGGTCGATCTGATCCGCTATGCCCTGCGCGAAGGGGTCACCTCTCTGGACGACTGGCTGGCCTATTAGCGGGACGGCGGGCGCTTTTTTTTGGGCTTCTCCGTAAGCTTATATTTTTCGTAATAGTTTGATATTTAATAACTATTTTGCCTGATTCCCCCCGCGGGTTCCGGCCGCCCCCTCTGGGCGGCAAATTTCCACTTTTTCCTTACCCTCCTTCATCCAAACCTCCTAACGCCCTCGGCTGGCCCAAGGCTAGCCTGGACTCAAGAGGATGCGACAGGGCATGACGTTCTGGGCAATCCCAAGCGAGGAGGGCGAAAATGAGAAAGTCAATCATCAGCCTGCTGGCCGTGCTTAGCCTTACGGTTCTCTTGGGAGGCGTCGCCGCGGCTCAGGACCGGGCGCCGGAGATCGCGCTGGCCAAGCTGCAAAGGACCTGTCAGGCGGCCTCGCAAAGCGGTTGCCTGGCCGAGGTGGTGGTGCTTACTCCTCAGGGGGTGATGGAACTGGCCGGTTCCTCGTGCCGCCAGGTGCGCGCGGTGGCGGTCTACGCCCTGGGCGAGATGGGCGAGTCTCGGGCGGTGGAGTTGCTGGTGATTCTGCTGCAAGACCCTGACCGCCACATCCGGCGCATCGCCGTGCGGGCCTTGGGCAAGATCGGAGACCCAAGGGCGCTGGAGCCCTTGGCGGCGGTTCTGGTCAATGACAACGAAGACCTGAGCGTGCGCTGCGCCGCCGCCTGGGCCCTGGGTGGCCTGGGTGATCCGCGGGCCCATGAGGCGCTGCGGAGCGCGGCTAATTCCCCTCACGGCCGTCTGAACCGCGCCAGCCGCGAGGCCGCCGACCGGCTGGAAGGGGCTGGGGTCAATGTCTCCAGCAGCAGCCTGTAAGATGTCGCGGGGGTGGGGGGAAGCAACGCCGGCCAATGGGGGGCCGGCAGTGCGTTTTTGCTGGTGCTGGAGTGGCCTGGAGCGGCCCTGGCCCAGGCACCGCGCCCGCAGGCCCCTGGCGACCTTTACCAGGAAATGGTTAAGGCATTTTTACCTGCTCGCGATCCGCTATTGAGCCCTTTCGCCCGCCGGGGCCATCGGCGGGTTTCTCGCCTAAAAAATGAACTTGCTGGTGAGCTGTAAGCGGGTGTCGTCGCCGCTGGCCCCGTCCTTGTCCACCCGCTCGCCCCAAAGCAGCTCGCCGCCCAGCACCCACCAGGAGGCGGGTTGCCAGATCAGGTTGGCGCAGGAATATTGGGAGGAGTGGTAGGAGTCGTAGGGTTGGTTGTCGGCGTTGTCCACGTAAAGCCCGCCGTAGAGAATCACCGAGGTCAGGTTTTCGGTCCACCGGTGCTCGTAGGCCAGGTAATAGCCCCATACCGGCAGCACTTCCAGGCTGTTGTCGGTGTCGTTGTAATAGGCGTCGGGCGGCGCGTCGTTGATGGTGGAGCCCATGCCCTGGCCGTAGGCCAGCGAAAAGGTCAGGTTGTCCCCTTTATGCAACCAGGGCAGCCCCAGGTTGCCGTTGGCCAACAGGCCCCAGCCCAACGCGCTCTCGCTGGGCCCGTTGTCCTGGCTGGCCCTGAGATCGCGCAGCAGGGCCGAGCCCTGGAACTTGAGCGGACCGGCCAGCCACTCCAGGGACGCCACCCCGTCGGGCCAGGTGGTGAGCGCGTCCGCCCCTTGGATAATGTGGTCGTCCGGGGATTCCAGGCCCAGCTTCAGGGTCAGTCCCTGGCCCACGGCGCGGGACCAGCGCACCTGGGGCAGCCGTTGGCCCACCTCGGCGCTGGGCCCCTCGTAATCCAGGATGTTGGGCCAGGCGTCGGCGTAATGGATGGTGGACCAGGTCTGGCCGACCAAGAGATCTCCACCAAAGACGTAACGGCTCAACTCTCCGTAGGCCTCGCGCAGGCGCAGGTCCGGCGAGGCGCTTTGGGGATCGCCGAAAAAGTCCACGGAAAGAAAGGTCTTCAGGCGTCCCTCCTCCAGGGGGGTGCGGGTCTCGAACCAAAAGCGGGTGGCCTTTACGCTGAAGGTGGTCTGGCCGTCCGAGCCCTCGGCCTTGGTGGCCCCCCGGGTGACGATGTCGGCGGTCACGAAGTCGGCCGGGGAGGTAATGGCCCCGGTGTCGTGGATCAGATCGAGTTCGGCGAAGCCGCCCAGGGCCATGCGGGTCTTGCTGCCCGCCACCGCGAAGGAGCCGGGCCAATCTTCTTCGGCCTGCTTGGCCGCCTTGGGAACGGCGGCGGTCTTGGGGGCGGCGGCTTGGGCCGGGGCGGGCGTGGCGGCGGGTTGGCGCTCGGCCTTTACCAGGCCGCTCACCTGCTCCTGCAAGGCCCGCAGCATCTGTTGCTGCTGCTCAAGTTGCTTTTGCTGGGCCTGCAACTGACGTTGCTGCAGCTCGATAACCTGCTGCATCTGCCGCACCTTGGCGGCGTAATCCTGGGCCGCCTCGCCGCCGGCCGGCTGCGCCAGGGCGCTGGGCGGCGTCCCGGGCCAAAGGGCCACGGCGGCCAAAATCATCCCCACCTGCAAAATCCGGCCAAAAGATCGCCGTCCCACCCCGAAGATCTCCTTTGAGCGCATCGTCCAACACCTTTGTCCCGCTGGTTAACCGGGAGGTTTGCCCCCCCTTGCTGGGGCATCATATAGCAATAGCCGTCGGGGAATGAAGGTTTATGCCCGGCCACGGCCCTTTTCTTCCCAGGGATCGGGTTGAGCGCCGCCGCCTTGCATCGACTAAGCGGACGCCCATGTATTACAATCGGAATCGTTTTGCCGCCCGGCCCGGGAGGGGCCCCGGCGGAAGCGGATACGCGCAGGAAAGGGAAGATCGACATGATTGAGCAAAACGGTTCCAAGGGCGAGGGGCAAAGGGCGATACCGGTGAGCGTCATCGGAGCGGGCATCATGGGCCACGGCATAGCCCAGGTCTTCGCCCTGGCCGGGCACCCGGTCCGGCTGTACGACCCCAACTCCGAGGTGTTGGCCACGGCCCGGGAGCGGGTGCGGGCCAGCCTGGACAGCTTCGTGGGGGTGGGCCTGGTGAGCGAGGCCCAGGCCGCCCGCTGCCTGGAAAACCTAACCACCCGGGCAGACCTGGCCGCCGCGTGTGACGGGGCGGGGCTGGTGGTCGAGGTGGCGCCCGAAAAAATGGATCTCAAGCGGGAGCTGTTCGCCCGGGTGGAGCCCCTGGTGGGGGAGCGGGTTATCCTGGCCAGCAACACCTCGGCCTTGTCCATCAACGAGCTGAGCCGCGACTTGGAGCGGCCGGAGCGCTTTCTGGGCATCCACTTCTGGAACCCGCCGCAGGTCATTCCCTGCGTGGAGGTGATACCGGGTCAATACACCGAGGTGGCGGTGGCCGATCGGGTGGTGGAGCTCTTGAAGCTGGCGGACAAGGAGCCGGTGCGCCTGAAGCGCGACATCCCCGGCTTTTTGGGCAACCGCTTGCAGCACGCCCTGCAGCGGGAGGCCCTGGCCCTGGTGGAGCAGGGGGCGGCCGAGCCCGAGGAGGTGGACCGGGTGGTGCGCTACGGCTTCGGCCTGCGCCTGGCCCTGATGGGCCCTTTGGAGCGGGCCGACCTGGGCGGTCTGGACACAACCCTGGCGGTGCAGCGTTACCTGCTGCCCCACCTGGACCGGCGCACCGAGGCCTCGCCGCCATTGGAGGCGCTGGTGGAGCAGGGGCGGCTGGGGGTCAAGAGCGGCGGCGGCTTCTACGACTGGCCCCCGGAAAAGGCGGCCAAACGCCAGGCCCAGCGTGACCGGGCCCTGCTGGAGATCATCAAGCTGACCCGGGAGCTATAGGGCTAGTCGCGCACCGATTTTTTCAGCTCCACCCCCAGGCGGTTCATGCGGTTGTACACCGTGGCCCGGCTGACCCCCAACAGCTTGGCGGCCCGGCTCTGGTTGCCGCCGGCGGCCTTGAGGGCCTCCACCAACTCCCGGCGCTGTCGCTCGTCCTCCGGGGAGTCGCTCGGGCGAAGCGGGGCGAAGGAGGGGGCGGGCGCGGCCGAGGCAGGGGGGGCGGCGCGGCCCTGCAAATGGGGCGGGAGCTGCTCCAGTTCGATGAGCCCATGGTCGGCCAGGACAAAGGCGTATTCCAGGGCGGTGCGCAGCTCGCGCACGTTGCCCGGCCAATGGTAGGCGGTGAAGCGCTCCATGACCTGGCGCGACACCCCGGAAATGTCCTTGGCGGTGCGCCGCCGCAGGCGGGCCAGGAAGTGCTCCACCAGGGCGGGGAGGTCTTCCCTGCGCTCCCTGAGGGGCGGCAGGTGGATGGGGATCACGTTGAGGCGGAAATAGAGGTCCTCGCGGAACTGCCCCGCCCGCAGCATGCCGCCCAGGTCGCGGTTGGTGGCGGCGATGAAGCGCACGTCCACGAACAGGCCGCGCTGGTCGCCCACCCGCTCGATGTGCTTCTCCTCCAACACCCTTAGTAGCTTCACCTGGCAGGAGACCGGCAGCTCGCCGATCTCGTCCATGAAAAAATCGCCCCCATGGGCCGTCTCCAGGCGCCCCACCCGGTGGCGGTGAGCCCCGGTGAAGGCCCCCTTCACGTGACCGAACAGCTCGCTCTCAAACAGCGACTCGCTCAGGGCCGCGCAGTTGAACACCACGTAGGGCCCTTCCCGCCGCTCGCCCAGGTCGTGAATGGCCCGGGCCACCAGCTCCTTGCCGGTGCCGCTCTCCCCGTGGATCAACACCGGGATATGGCCTTGGGCCGCCTTTTCTATCAGATGATAGACCCGCCGCATGGCCGGGCTCTGGCCCACCATGCCCATGAAGTCTTCCTCGTCCGCCAGCTGGTGGGACAGCTCGTTGATGCGCTGGTCGCGGCGGCTTATGGCGGTCAGGTCGGTGACCGTCTCCACCGCGCCCAGCAGCTCCCCATCGGCGTCGCGCAACAGCGCGGCCACCTTGAGGGCGGGCAGGTAGGTGCCGTCCTTGCGGATGAGGCGGCAGGATATCTCCTGGTTCTCGGGCTGCTCGCCGGAAAACAGCTCGCACCAGCCGCCCCGCTGGGACCGGCGGCTGCGGGCGCAGGCGTCGCAGTTGAACACGGTGCAGGGTCTGCCCACCAGCTCGTGGGCCTCGTAGCCGGTGAGGCGGCACATGGCCTGGTTGACCATGAGCACCTCGCCGCCGGGGTCTATGATGGCCACCCCGTCGCCCAAGGTGTCCAAGATGCTGCGCCAATGCCTGCCAATCTCTTGGTGGGCCATGCTTTCTCCTGACAGGTGTATAGACACTTGTAAATATAAACGTAAAAAAGCTATAGGGCCATTGGTATTTTCGTCTGAGGTCGAGAACCCCCAATGTCGCATTATGTTTGGTAAATTAAATTTCCTGCCCGCTTGGCTCGCTAATTGCTCTTTACCGACCAAATTATCTAACCATACGAAAACAGTGGTTATAATCCTACTGAAAGACTCGTGTATTGCCGCACTGGAAAGGAATGCCAAGTGGAGTTGAATAGGAGGAAATTTTTAGGGCTTACCGGGACGGCCCTGGGGGCGACGGCCCTGGGCAAGCCCGGCCGGGCCCAGGCGGCCCGCGCCTATCAGCCGCCGCCGGACGCCTACGGCTGCCTGGTGGACCTGAGCGTGTGCGTGGGATGCCGCAAATGCGAGCAGGCCTGCAACCAGGTGAACCACCTGGCCGAGCCCGAGCGGCCCTTTGACGACCTCACCGTGCTGGACGCCAAGCGCCGCCCCGGCCCCGAGGCTTTCACCGTGATCAACCGCCACTACACCGGCCGCCGCGACGAGCGCAACCAGCTGGCCCCCACCTTCGTGAAGGTGCAGTGCATGCATTGCCAGGACCCGGCCTGCGCCAGCGCCTGCATCGTGGGGGCGCTGAGTAAAAAGCCCAACGGCGCGGTGCACTACGACGTGAGCAAGTGCATCGGCTGCCGCTACTGCATGGTGGCCTGTCCTTTCCAGATTCCGGCCTACGAGTATCACGACCCGCTGACTCCCCGGGTGCGCAAGTGCACCTTCTGTTTCGAGCGCATCTCCCAGGAGGGGGGCAAGCCCGGCTGCGCCCAGGTCTGCCCGGTGGAGGCCATAACCTTCGGCAAGCGCTCGGAGCTGATCAAGCTGGCCAAGCAAAAGATGGCCGACGACCCCGGCCGCTACCAGCCCACGATCTACGGCGAAAAGGAGGTGGGCGGCACCAGTTGGCTCTACATCTCCCGCGAGCCCTTTGCCAAGCTGGGCTTCCAGAATCTGCCCCAGCGGCCCATGCCGCACCTCACCGAGACCATTCAGCACGGCGTCTTCGCCTACATGTGGGCCCCCCTGTCCTTGTTCGCCCTGCTGGGCGGGGCCATGGCCGTGTTCAACCGGCGGCGGGACCAAGGGGAGGGCGACAAATGAGCGCGCACAGCCACGCGGCGCCCCTGCAAGGCCGGGCCCGCTTCTGGAGCCCCGGCGCCCTGGTCATGGCCGCCCTGGCGGTCATCGGCTTCCTGTTCGTCTTGGGCCGCTACACCGGCGGCCTGGGCGCGGTGAGCCACCTGAGCCAATCCCACCCCTGGGGCCTGTGGATCGGAGTGGACGTGGCCTCGGGCGTGGCCCTGGCCGCCGGCGGCTTCACCACCGCGGCCCTGGCCCATATCTTCGGACGCCACGCCTACGAGCCGGTGGTGCGTCCCGCCCTGCTCACCGCCTTGTTGGGCTACGTCTTCGTGTCCCTGGCCCTTTTGGTGGACATCGGCCGCTCCTGGGCCATCTGGAAGCCCATGGTCTTTTGGAACCCCAACTCGGTGCTCTTCGAAGTGGCCATGTGCGTGATGATCTACACCGCGGTGCTGCACGCCGAGTTCCTGCCCGTGGTGGCCGAGCGCTTCCAAAAAGGCTTCGGCGCCTCGTTGGCCAACCGTTCCTGGCCGGTGGTGGCCGTGGCCGAGCTGCTGGAGGGCCTGCTGGCCTTTTTGAACCGCAACCTGAGCAAGGTGATGTGGTTGTTCATCATCGCCGGGGTGGTGCTTTCGTGCATGCACCAGTCGGGCCTGGGCTCCCTGCTGCTCATCGCCCCCACCAAGATGAGCCCCCTTTGGTACACCCCCATCCTGCCGCTGCTGTTCCTCACTTCGGCCATCGCGGTGGGCTTTCCCATAGTGGTGTTCGAAAACACCCTGGTCAGCGCCTCGTTCGAGCTTGAGGACGAGATGGACATCCTCTCGCGCATGGTGCGCATCACCATCGTGCTGTTGGGCATCTACGGGGCGCTCAAGATCGGCGACGTGATCTACCGCGGCGCGTGGCCCCTCATCTTCGACGGCTCGACCCAGGGCCGCGCCTTTATGGTGGAGGTGCTGGTCGGGGTGGTCATTCCCTGGCTCATGCTGCTGTTCCCGGCGGTGCGCAACCACCGCACCCCCCTGTTCATCGCCGCCTGCCTCATCGTGGGCGGGGTGGTCATCAACCGCATCAACGTGTTCCTGGTGGCCTACCAGCCGCCTTATCCGGTGCAGTCCTACTTCCCCTCGGTGGGGGAGATGGCCATAACCGCCGGATTCATAGCCACTCTCATGCTGGCCTATCGCTTCACCGTCTACTTCTTCCCGGTTCTTTCCCCCGCAGGAAAGGAGGCCAACTGATGAGCGCGCGACGCAAGAAATATTTGAGCCTGTGGCTGGTGGGGCTGATGGTGGGTCTGGGCCTGGTGCTCTACGCCTACCAGGGACCCGACGCCGCCACCCCGGCCGCGCCCGCCGCGCCCAAGCCCTTCGACCCCGTGGCCGCGGCCAAGAAGTGGAAGAAGCCCCCGCCGCCTCCGCCGCCCAAGGTCAACCCCGACGGCACCCCCTGGGTGCCCGTGGATCAGGTGGCCGCCCTCAAGCTGGCCCACGAGGTCCCGCCTTTGGTGGTCAAGGCCCTGGAGGAGAGCCAGCGCCAGCGCCGCCTGCGCCTGGGCGACAAGATGCCCACGCTCAAGGACATGAAGCGCCCCTACCTGGTGCTGGACAGCCCGGTGGTCAACCAGGAAGGCGATCAGTTCGAGGCGGTGCGCTTCATGCACCGCAAGCACGCCGCGGTGCTGCAGGACCAGTGCTTCGTCTGCCACCACGCCAAGCCGGCGGCCCCGGACGCCTCGGAGACCACCCGTTGCGTGGCCTGTCACCAGGGCTCGTTCAACCCCGAGCTGCCCGGCCGCCTGGGGCTCAAGGCCGCCCTGCACCGCCAGTGCATGGGCTGCCACGAAAAGCGCCAGCAAGGGCCGGTGGGCTGCACCGATTGCCACGCCAAGAAGGTGCCCGACCACCGCAAGCTGGTGAAGCTGCCCGACAAGCCCGACCCCATCACCGTGACCAAGGAGTGCCTGCGCTGTCACCAGGAGCAGGCCGACCAATTGCACGGCGCGGCCCACTGGCAGTGGAAAGGCCCCTCGCCCTTCACCGTGGAGCATGAAAAGCGCATCGACATGGGCAAGGCCACCAACACCATCAACAACTTCTGCGTGGCCCTGCCTTCCAACTGGCCCCGCTGCACCTCCTGCCACGCGGGATACGGCTGGAGCGACGCCAACTTCGACTTCAACGACCAGACCCGCATGGACTGCCTGGTCTGCCACGACACCACCGGCACCTACCGCAAGGTGCCCACCGCCGCCGGCTGGCCCTTCCTGCAGCTGGATCTCAAGAAGATCGCCCAGAGCGTGGGCCATCCCAACCGCAAGAACTGCGGCGACTGCCACTTCCAAGGCGGCGGCGGCGACGCGGTCAAGCACGGCGACATGAACGGCATCCTCTACTACCCCTCCAAGAACTGCGACGTGCACATGGGGGGTATGGACTTCGCCTGCCAGGAGTGCCACAAGACCCGCAACCATAAGATCAGCGGCCGCTCGCTGTCGCTGCCCGTGGCCGAGGGCTCGCGCACCTGCCAGGATTGCCACACCGCCAAGCCCCACCACGGCAACTCGCTGCTGGACCACCACCTCAACCGCCACGTGGAGCACCTGTTCTGCGTCACCTGCCACAGTCCGGTTTATGCCAAGTGCCGGGCCACCAAGACCTGGTGGGACTGGTCCAAGGCGGGCCACAAGGAGCGCAAGCCCAAGAAGGACCGCTACGGCATGCCCGACTATGACTGGAAAAAGGGCGAGTTCAAGTGGAAGGAGAGCATGAAGCCCACCTACGCCTGGTACAACGGCAAAGTGGAGCGGGTGCTGCTGGGAGACAAGATCGACACCTCCAAGGTGGTGGACATCACCAAGCCGGTGGGCGGGTTCCGCGATCCAGACAGCCGCATCTATCCCTTCAAGCTCATGGAGGGCATCCAGCCCGCCGATGCGCTCAACAAGCTGCTGCTGGTGCCCCACCTCTACGGCCCCGGCGGCTTCTGGGCCACCATAGGCAAGACCAAGGCTCCGGTGCCCGAGAAGGTCATCGAGCAGACCTGGAACAAGGCCTTTGCCAAGGGCATGGCCGAGGCCATCAAGGTCAACCCCGGCAACCAGGGGCTCAAGCCCTACAGCGGTCAGTACCAATGGGTGCAGACCCGCATGTACTGGGGCCTGACCCACGAGACCATGCCGGCCACGGCGGCCCTGGGCTGCGCCCAGTGCCACGAGTCCCTGGCCAAGGACAAGACCTGCTGCCGCTGCCACAAGGACGAGCGCCACGTGGACTTCAAGAAGCTGGCCCACCGGGGCACGGACTTCGAGTGGATGAAAAAGCAGGGCCGCGACGTGCACGAGCTGATCGGGAAGACCGACTACCTGGACTTCAAGGCCCTGGGTTATAAGGGCGACCCCATCGTCTACGGCGGCCGCCTGAAAAAGCTGCCCCTGGCTTCCACCATCGACCGGGAGTGCAAATAGGCCGCAGCTAACCAACCGACCCTGACCACGGGGCTTCCGCGCGGGCGGAGGCCCCGTTTTTTTGGGGGGGCTACCATCCGGTAGGCCGCCAGGCGGACCCTGGCGGGGCATATGTGTTTGATTGGCCCCCGCCGGGCGGCCGCGCGCGGCCCTGCCGCGTCGGCGCGGCGGGGGAGCGTGCATCAAGCGCGGCGCGCCGTAAGTACCGCTTTGCGCCTTCAGGAAATCTGCGGGATGGGCTTGGGAGTGATGGCTTATCGGAGTGGCAGCCGGGCGGCCGATAAATCATACTAATATAGTAGATGAAGCGAGCGCGTGAGCCGAGGGACACGGGTGCGGATTACAATAATGTCTCTTGACGTGCATACAAGTTACATACAGAATAAATAAAAAACAAGCCTGGACCGGCGGGCGTCGTCTCGCCGGTGAGATCGGCACTACAAGGGGGGAGTTGGCGGCGGGTACCGGCCTCGGGGCGCGGGAGCGGCGGCAACATCGGTCCAACCCGGCATCTTGTTGAACGCCCGGCATATTTTTTCGGGCCAGGAGTCATAAAAGTGCCTTTTACCGTTAAAGAAATATTGAAAATGGAGGTCGCTCCGGCCTTGGGTTGCACCGAGCCGGTGGCCATCGCCCTGGCGGCGGCGGCGGCGGCTTCCCTGCTGCCCCAGCGGGGCTTCGATCGCCTGGAGCTCTGGGTGGACCCCAACATCTACAAGAACGGCATCGCCGTTTCCATCCCCGGCACCGGGGGCCTGTCGGGCCTGGACATGGCCGCGGCTTTGGGCGCCCTGGGCGGCGACCCCGCCCTGTCCATGCAGGTGCTGGAGCCCATCGGCGAGGCGGCGGTGTCCCAGGCCAAGCAGGCCCTGGCCCAGGGCAAGGTCAAGGTGAACCTGCGCCGGGAGTTCGGCCTGTACATCAAGGTGGTCCTGAGCGCCGGCGAGGACCGGGCCGAGGCGGTGGTCAGCGAACTGCACGACAATATCTCCTATCTGGCCCTGAACGGCCGGGAGCTCACCGACCATCCCCTGTTGGGCGGCAAGCAGGGCAGCTCGGCCAACCAGCTCGCCCAGATGGAGCTGTGGTTCAAGGATCTGCCCCTGTCCGACCTGCTGGACATGATCGACGATTTCGACCAGGAGGACATGGACTTCCTGGAACAGAGCGTAAAGGTCAACCTCAAGCTGGCCGAGTACGGCCTCAAGCACGGACCCGGCCTGGGCACCGGCCAGGCCCTGGAGCGTCTGGTGCGCCAGGGCCTGATCAAAAAAGACATGATCGTGGCGGCCAAGATGCTGGCCTCGGCCGCGGCCGACGCCCGCATGGCCGGGGTCAAGCTGCCGGCCATGGCTTCGGCGGGCAGCGGCAACCACGGGCTCACCGCCGTGCTGCCCATCTGGGCCTTGCGCGACTACCTGGAGGTGGACGACGCCGAGGTGCTCAAGGCGGTGGGGCTGAGCCACCTGGTCACCGGCTACGTCAAGGCCCACACCGGACGGCTGTCGGCGGTGTGCGGCTGTTCCATCGCCGCCGGGGCCGGCGCGGCGGCCGGGGTCACCTATCTTCTGGGCGGCAGCTTGCACTACATCGCCGGAGCCATCATCAACCTCACCTCGGACCTGGCCGGGGTGATCTGCGACGGGGCCAAGGCCAGTTGCGCGCTCAAGCTCTCCACCGCCGCGGGCACCGCGGTCCAGGCGGCCCTCTTCGCCTTGCAGGGGGTGAGCGTGCAGCCCACCGACGGCATCGTGGGCGGCACCCTGGAGCAGACCACCAAGAACGTGGGTCTGCTAAGCACCGAGGGCATGGTGGAAACCGACCGCACCATTTTGAAAATAATGCTGGAAAAGCATTTCGCCGAATACTGAGAGACGATCAAAAGGGGCCGCCCGCCGGGCCGCCGCCTGCCGGACTACCGGGCCCGGTTTATGACAAACGTGTTAGGAGGCAGAAATGGCCGAAAAGTTTGACGAGTTGCACTCTTCCGCCAGCGCGGATTCCGTCCGCTGGCTTTATGGCGAATACAGCAGGCAGGACCTCATGGAGATGGACCCCGTTTGTCTCAGGGCCTTGTTTCGCGAGCGGGTGCACCACACCATAGAAGTAGAGATCTATCCCATTTTGGTGGGCGACAAGGAGCCCACCCCCATCTTCGGCACCCAGGCCCAGATCTGCTGGGAGGCGCTCGAGGCGCGGGGCTTCCCCCTGGACGATCCGGACCTGCAATGGGGCAAGCGCTATTTGGAGCTGGCCGCCAAGATCCGGGCCGGGGAAAAAGTGAGCATCGACGAGCCGCTGCCCCAGGCCTTTAACGCCGACGAGATGGCCGTGGTCAAAAAGCTCATTTGGGACCGCCACTCCATCCGCGACTGGGTGGCCGACAAGCCGGTGCCCGATGAGATGCTGGAGCAGATCATGGAGGCGGGCCGGGCCGCCCCCAACGGCTGCAACCTCAACGTGGTGCGCTTCGCGGTGATCAAGGAAGCCGAAGAGATGAAGATGGTCTGGAGCGACATCCCCACCCCGGCCGAGCGCTGCACCGTCATCGTGATCTGCTACGACAAGGCCATCTACGAGACCGTGGGCCACGACCGCCTGGTGCCGCACAACATGATGCTCGACTGCGCGGCGGCCGGCGACCACATGTGCCTGATGGCCCACGCCCTGGGCCTGGGCGCGGTGTGGCTCACCTGCACCGACAAGACCGCCGCCCGCTTCAAGAAGAAGTACGGGCTGCCCGAGAACATCGAGCCGGCCATGCACCTGGCCATCGGCTGGCCCTCCGTGGCTTCCATCAAGTCGCTGCGCATGCCCCTCAAGGACATGATGCTCACCAGGGGTAACTAGGGGACCGGGGAGGCGCTAGCAAATGACCGAGGACATCAACCAGGTAAACATGCTGGTACGCCGCGAGATCGAGGCCCGCATGGCCGGGCCTTTGATCGAGCAGTTCTGCGAGGCCCTGGGCACCGAACGAGCCCTGGCCGAGGTGGACAAGGTAGTGCAGCGTCTGGCCAGGGAGGCCGGGGCCCAAGCGGCCCAAGCCATGGGCGGCAACTCCATGGAGCTGTTCCACAAGGCCACCGAGATGTGGAAAAAAGGCGGGGCCCTGGAGATCGAGCTGGAGGAAAGCGATTCCAGCAAGCTGGTTTTCAAGGTGACCCGCTGCCGATACGCCGAGATGTATCGTGAATTGGGCTATGAGGAACTGGGACAGGTGCTTTCGTGCGGCCGCGACGCGGCCTTTGCCCAGGGGTTCAACCCCGGCATCCGCATGAGCCGCACGCAAACCATCATGTCCGGGGGGCCCTTTTGCGATTTCAAATTCGAACTGGGGAGATAGGGTAGGTAAACATCCGGAGGGCTTTGAACTTTTGCGTCTAAATTAGAGGAAAGGTGGAAAGTATGCGTAAACCTAAGATCAAACTCGTCGGGATCGTCGCCGTCGCGTTATTGTGCCTGGCCCTGGGCGGACAGGCCATGGCGGCTGATTCCGGTCCCCAAAAGCTGTCCATGGCCACCTTCAAGAGCGGCAGCGGCTGGTACATCATGGCCCAGACCATGGCCAAGATCATGCTGGGCACTCTGCCCCAGGGTTCCACGGTGGACGTGCTGCCCTACAGCGGCGGCGTGGGCAACCCCATGCTGTTGCACAAGGGCAAGGCCAACATCGCCCTGGGCTTCCCGGTGGAAACCGGCCAGGCCATCAAGGGTGAAACACCCTACAAGGAAAAGGCACCCGAAATCCGCATGCTGGTGGGTAACCTGGACACCTATTGGTATCTGTTCTCCGTGCGGGGCAACGTGCCGATCACCAGCTTCGAGGAACTCAAAACCAAGAAGTTCCCCCTGCGCCTGGTGCTTTTGCCCAAGGGCAGCAGCGGCGAGTGGGCCACCAAAACGGTGCTCAAGGCCTACGGCATCACCTATGAGGACATCGAGTCTTGGGGCGGCAAGGTCACCTTCGTCTCCTTCCCCACCGCGGTGGAGATGATGAAGGACGGCCAGGCCGACGCCTTTGCCCACGTGAGCACTCCGGGCCACCCCTCCTGGACCCAGCTTTCCACCCTGACCAAGATTCGCTTCCTGCCCATGGGCGCCAAGGTGGGCGCGCAGTTGGTGGGCAAGTACGGCTACCGCATGAGCACCCTGCCCAAGGGCGCCTTCCGGGGCGTGGAAAAGCCGGTGCAGGTGCTGGGTTTCGCCACTTTGCTCATGACCACCGACAAGATGCCCAACGACGTGGCCTATAAGATCACCAAGGCCATCTGCGAAAACCGGGCCGAATTGGCGACCACCTACAAGGGCGCCGCCGCTTTCCGTCCCCAGTTGGCCCCCGATGTGCCGCTGCCTCTGCACCCCGGTGCCGAGAAGTACTACAAGGAAGCGGGATACCTCAAGTAGAAGGTAGTTCCTTACGAGCCCAGGCCCCCGGCCCGGCCGGGGGCCTGGCTTCAACCAAGGATTGCGCCGCATGCGACTCACGGCAAAAACTTACCTGATTTCCCTGGTGGCCATCGCCTGGTCCGTCGTCCAACTCTACAACTCCATCACCTTTGATCTGGACATTCTCCAGCTGGAGTTCATGCACCTGTCCTTTGCCCTGATCCTGGCCTTTTTGCTCCGGCCCGGCCCGGCCTGGATCAACCAAAAAAACTGGTCGGATTATCTGCTGGCCCTGGCCTCCGCCGCGGTGGGCGTCTACATGATGGCCAGCTACACCCGCATCGCCGAGCGCATCCGCTTCGTCTCCGACGTGGAGATGGGCGACGTGCTGGTCTGCGTGGTGCTCATTTTCCTGGTCTTGGAGGCGGGGCGCCGGGTGATGGGCTGGGGTCTGTCCATCCTGGGCCTGGTGGCCATCGCCTACGCCTTTTTCGGCTACCTGCTGCCGGGGGCGCTGGGCCACAGCTCGGTGACCGGCGACAGCTTCACCGAGTTCATGGTGCTCACCCAGGAGGGTATCTTCGGCATACCGCTCAGGGTCTCCACCATCTACGTGTTTTTGTTCGTGCTCTTCGGGGCGTTCCTCAAATACGGCCGCCTGGGCGAGTTCTACAACGACCTGGCGGTTTCCGTGGCCGGCGGCCTGAAGGGCGGGCCGGGCAAGGTGGCGGTGATCAGCTCCAGCCTTTTGGGCACCATCAGCGGCAGCGCGGTGGCCAACGTCTCCACCTCCGGCACCTTCACCATCCCCATGATGAAGCGGGCCGGCTATCAGCCCGCCTCGGCCGCGGCCATCGAGGCCCTGGCCTCCACGGGCAGCCAGATCGTGCCGCCCATCATGGGCGCGGCGGCCTTCATCATGGCCGAGCTGACCCAGATTCCCTACTGGTCCATCGCCGTGGCCGCCATCATCCCCTCCATCCTGTACTACATCGTGGTCTACGCGGTGGTGCACTTCGAGGCGGTCAAGCACGACCTGCAAACGGCGGAGGAAGACCGCAAGGGTTTTTGGGTCATGGCCCTGTCCAAGAGCTACATGTTCATCCCGGTGGTGGTGATCGTCTACTATCTTTCCGCCGGCTACTCCATCACCCTGGCGGCCACCATGGCCATCCTTAGCGCGGTGGTGGTCTCGGCCATTCCCCTGATCGTCACCCGCCAGTGGAAAGAGTTCGGCCTGTTCGTCAAGGCGCTGGAAGACGGGGCCAAGGCCTGCGTGGCCGTGGCCATACCTTGCGCCATCGCGGGCATCATCGTGGGCGTGCTCACCCTGACCTCGCTGGGGCTCAAGTTCAGCGACCTGATCCTGGCTTTCGCCGGGGACAACGTGGTGTGGCTTTTGATCATCACCTCGCTGATCTGCATGGTGCTGGGCATGGGCATGCCCACCAGCGCGGCCTACATCACCGTGGCCATCCTGGCCATTCCCGCCCTGATCAAGGGCGGGGTGCCGCCCATCACCGCCCATTTCTTCGGCTTCTTTTTCGCCAACCTGTCCATGATCACCCCCCCGGTGGCCCTGGCCGCCTATGCCGGGGCGGGCATCGCCGGGGCCAACAGCTCCCAGGTGGGCCTCAGGGCCTGCTGGATGGGCCTGACCATCTACGCCATCCCCTTCCTGCTGGCCACCTATCCCGGGCTGATGCTCATAGGCGATTGGTCCGAGATAATTTTGGACCTGGTGAAGGTGGCGTTCATCATCGTCAGTTTCTCCGCCGCGATAATGGGGGTGTTCAGCGCGCGCCTCAAGGGCTACCAGCGCGGGCTGTTCATGGCGGCGGGTGTGTTGTTGTGGGCCAGCCTGTCCTCGGTGCTGCTGAACCTGGCAGGTTTCGCGGTGCTGGCGGCGGCCCTGTTCTGCGCTTACAAATATCGCCCGGACCAGACGACGGCCATGGGCCGGGCCTGAGAGAGCATTACGCCGGGCAGCGGTCTTGGCTCTCGAGCCCACGACCGGCGCCCCTGGACCCAAGTGTGGCATCATGCCTACCCCGAAAAGAGGTAACTAGACATGGCTAAAAATTTGCGGACCTACTTGGAGCAACTGGAGAAGGAAAGGCCGGAGGTGATCCTCAGGGTGCAAAAGCCCATGAAGGTCGCCTACGAGATCTCGGCCTTGCAGCGCAAGCTGGACGCTTTGCGCAAATATCCGGTCATCATCGTGGAACACCCCATCTTGGACAACGGAGAGGAAAGCGCCTTCCCGGTGGTCACCAACCTCACCGCCAGCCGCGAGCTGTGCGCCGAGGCACTGGGCCTGGATCACCGCCGCATCGCCATGGACTACGCCGCCAAGGTGTCCCACCGCATCGACCCGGTGAAGGTGTCCAAGGACGAGGCTCCGGTCAAGGAAGTGATCGAGACCGGTGAGGACATCAACCTGCTCAAGTTCCCCATCCTCACCCACAACTACATGGACCCCGGCCCCTACATCGGCACCGGCTTCGTGTGCAACTACGACCCCGAGACCAAGGTGGACAACTGCTCCTTGCAGCGCATCTGGGTAAAAAGCCCCCGGCGCACCGGCTACTGGCCGGCGGTGACCAGCCACAGCATGCAGAACATCTGGAAGTGGTGGGGCGCGGGCAAGGACATGCCGGTGGCCATCTGGATCGGCCATCACCCGGCGGGCATCTCCGGAGCCCAATCGCGCCTGGCCTATCCCGAGAGCCACTACCCCTCCATGGGCGGGGTCATGGGCGAGGCGGTCAAGCTGGTGCCCAGCGAGCTGTTCGGCGAGGACATCATGGTCCCGGCCGACGCCGAGATGGTCATCGAGGGCTACGTGCCCCGCGAAGTGTTCGAGGCCGAGGGGCCCTTCGGCGAATACCCCGGCTACATCGGCCCCCAGCGCCCCAGCCCGGTCATCGACGTCAAGTGCGTCACCTACCGCAAGGACGCCATCTACCACGGCCTGGGCGTGGGCCTGGCCGACCACCTGGTGCTTCTGGGCAACTTCCCCCTGGAGGCGCGCATCTACAACGTGGTCAAGAGCGTGGTGCCCGAGGTGATGAACGTGTTCGTGCCCATCTCCGGGCGGCGCAACCACGTCTACGTGCAGGTCAAGAAGACCCGGCCCGGCATCGGCAAGGAGGTCATCATGGCCACCCTGCCCTGCGACAGCCGCTTGAAGCACGTGTTCGTCATCGACGAGGACATGGACCTGTTCAATGAGAGCGACGTGATGTGGTCCATCGCCTACCGCAGCCAGTGGGACCGCGACCTGGTGGTGGTGGAGGGCGCGGCGGTGTTCCCGCTGGACCCCAGCGTCCCCTCGCCGGGCAACATCGGCACCCGGGGCGGCATCGACGCCACCATGCCGCCGCCCATCGGCAACGGGCTGCCCCGCTTCTATCAGATGGTCAACAAGACTCCCGACGAGGTGGCGGCGGCCATCCAGCTCGAGGACTTCGTGGACCCCGGCCTGTTGGGCAACTACCCCTCCTCCTCCTAGGCGGGGCTATAAAGGATAGGCGTCATGATTACCATTGAGAAAGTCGGAAACCCCAAGGACGTCTGGGTCACCTGCCCGGGCTGCAAGCAGTTGTATTACATCGACCGGCTCTTCTACGAGCCGCAGTACGACAAAATCCCCCTGCACTGCCCCTTCTGCCATCTGGAGTTCGCCAAGGAGGACTCCCCCATGACCTGGGGCGAATAGGCGGCGGTTGAGTTAAAGCAAGCCGGGGCGCGGGTCCTTAGCGGCTCGCGCCTTGGCTCCAAGCACCGCGGCCTGATGGGTTGAGCGGCGGGGAGCAACGGGTAGAGGCATGGAGCGCGGCGGTTATTATCGCTGGGTGCTGATGGGCGCGGCGCTGTGCGTCAAGATGGTCATCAGCATCTACCAGTACTCCTGGTTTCTGTTCGCCTTCACCATAAACCGGCAAGAAGGCTGGTCCCTGGAGCAACTGGGCCTCACCTTCACGGTGTTCATCCTGGCCGCCACCCTGGTGCAGCCCTTTTCCGGGCTATACGCCGACGCCGCCGGTCCCCGGCGCCCCTGCCTGATGGCCTCCTTTTTGGTGGGCGCGGGCATGCTGGCCGCCTCCTACACCACCGGCCCCTGGGAGCTGTGCCTGTTCTACGGCCTGGGCGGCCTGGGGGTGGGGGCCCTCAACGGCATCTCCACCGCCACCGCCCTGAAGTGGTTTCCCCGCAAGAGAGGCCTGGCTACTGGGGTGGTGGAGTTCGGCTTCGGCGCGGGTACCTTGTTGTTCAACTTCTTTCTCCAGGACAGCCTGGAGCTGATTGGCTGGCGGGAAACTTTTTGGTATCTGTCCCTGGCCATGGCCGCGATGCTTTTGCCCCTGACCCTGCTATACTCATATCCTCCGAGGGATTGGGAGCGTCGGATGGGGGGCCCGGCGCGGACGTCCAGGGCGGCCGCGGTCCAATACCGGACGGCGCGCATGGCGGCCACCCCCCAGTGGCAAATTATCTACCTGGGCTTTACCCTTATAATCGCCACGGTGTTGATGTTCGCCTCGCACCTGAAGATGATCGCCCAGGAATTCGGCATTACGGGCTCCCTGTTCGCCCTGGTGATGGTGGCCTTTCCCCTGGGCAACGGCTTCAGCCGCATCGTGGGCGGGGTGGCCTCGGACTACCTGGGCCGCGAAAGGACCATGCTGCTGTTCTTCAGCCTGCTGGGCCTGTGCCTGCTGGCCCTGGGCCTGTTCGGAGGGCTGCCCTGGCTGTTCGTCACGGTGGTGTTCTTGGCCGGTCTGTTGGGGGGTGCGCCCTTCGTGATCTACGCGGCCGTGGTGGGCGATTACTTCGGGGCCGACAACGCCACGGCCAACTGGGGCCTGACCATAACCGGCAAGGCCTGGGCCGGGCTCATCGCCGGGTGGTTCAGCGGCTGGCTGGTGTCTCTGTCGGGCACCTATCAGACGCCCCTGTTGGTGTTGGCCCTGTGCTGCTTCGTGGCGGCGGGGCTGGCCAGCCCCCGGGTGCTCAAGGCCCCGGTGCCGCCGGGGCGCGGCGCGGCCGCGGTTTCGGCCGAGTCATGAGGCCGAGGATAAATTATAGGCTCTCGGCCAGGAGGAAAAACCATGGCGGATAACGCCAAACCGATCATCGTGGGAATCACCGGAGCCAGCGGAGTCATCTATGGGGTGCGCCTGCTGGAGGTGCTCAAACAGCTGGGATACGAGACCCATCTCATCATGAGCGACGCCGCCCGGCTGAACCTGACCATAGAGACCAAGTACCACCCCAAGCAGGTGGAGGGCCTGGCCGACAAGGTGTACCCGGTGGGCGACATGGCCGCCGCGGTTTCCAGCGGCTCCTTTCTCACCGAGGGCATGGTCATCGCGCCCTGCACCATCAAGACGCTCTCGGCGGTGGCCAATTCCTTCAACTACAACCTCATCGTGCGCGCCGCCGACGTGTGCCTCAAGGAGCGCCGCCGGGTGGTGCTCATGGTGCGCGAGACCCCGCTGCACGCCGGGCACCTTCGGCTCATGACCCAGGCGGTGGAGATCGGGGCCACCATCCTGCCGCCCATCCCGGCCTATTATCACGGGCCCCAGAGCATTGCCGACCTCATCGACCAGAGCGTGGGCAAGGTGCTGGACTGTTTCGGCATACAACATCAACTGTTCCGGCGCTGGTCCTAGGCCGCGCCCTGCAAGGGAAAACGCAATGAGCAAAGCCAAGACCGTTACCGCGCAAAACGCGCCCGCCGCCGTGGGGCCCTATAGTCACGCCTGTTGGGCGGGCGATCTGTTGTTCGTCTCGGGCCAGTTGGGCCTGGACCCGGCCACCGGCGCCCTGGCCGAGGGCGGGGTGGAGGCCCAGGCCCGGCAGGCCATGGCCAACTTCGCGGCGGTGCTCAAGGCCGCCGGCCTGGGCTGGAGCCAGGTGGTCAAGACCACCATCTTTTTGCAGGACATGGCCGACTTCCCGGCGGTGAACCAGATTTACGCCGAGCATTTCTCGGCCGAGGAAGGCTATCCCGCCCGGGCCTGCGTGCAGGTGGCCAAGCTGCCCGTGGGCGGCCTGGTGGAGGTGGAAGGCGTGGTATACGCGGGCTAGGCCCGTGGCGCAAGCGCCCCCTCAGGGGGGCGCCCCAATAACCTTAATGCGCCGGGGAGGGGGGGCAAGTGGATCCTAGAGAAATATTCGAAGACCTCAAGCAACGGGTCATCAGCCTGGACATCGAGCCGGAGGCCAATCTGAACCTGAGCGATCTGGCCTCCTTCTACGGGGTCAGCCGCACGCCGGTCAAGGAAGCCATCATCTACCTGGAGGCCGAGGACTGGGTATATCGCAACGGCAGCCACTTCACGGTCAGTCCCCTTACCCTGGACCGCATGCGCGACACCACCGAGATCCGCCTGATGCTGGAGGTGGAGGCCAACCTGCTGGCCATGCGGCGCATGACCCCGGCCATCCTGGCCACCCTGGACGGCATCCTGGCCGAGATCTCCGACCTGGACAAGGTGCAGGACAACGAGGAGCTATCGCGCCTGGACACCGAATTCCACCGCGTGCTCTACCAGGCCACGGGCAACAAGCAGCTGGCCGCCCTCCTGGAACGCATGCTCTCCGGCTATCTGCGCTTTTGGCGCTCCCGTCCCCACAACATCATGAGCGGCAGTTTTTTCCACCAGGCCCAGGAGATAATCCAGGCCATCAAGGACCAGAACGAGTCCAAGCTGCGCGAGTTGAGCGTGGCCCATATTAAGCAGTCGCTCAACGCCATCATGGGCATGTACTAGGTCCGGCTTCGCCAGACTCCGCATGGCGGCGTTGCGGGCTTCGCTCACCTCCTCGACGTATTAGCCTATACGCCTGCGGGGTTCGCTTGCCCGACGCCTTGCTCTGCGGCGCCTGGCTGTGCCGGGTCCGGCTTCGCCAGGCAGTGCCAGGCTGCGTTGTCGGCGTCGCTCGCTCCTCGGCGTATGTAAAAATACGCCTGCGGGGTTCGCTTGCCCGACGCCTTGCCTGGCCCTCCCTGGCTGTGCCGAATCCGGCTTCGCCAGGCAGCACCAGGCGGCGTGGTCTGTCCCTCAGTCTCGGTGGCGAATGACCGCCCCCTGGTCGGCCGAGGAGGCCAGGCGGGCGTAGACGGCCAGGTAGCCGCTGGTGAATTTGCGCGGCGGGGCCTGCCAGGCGGCCTTGCGCCGGGCCAGTTCCTCGTCGCTCACCGCCAGGTGCAGGCGGCCCGCCGGGATGTCGATCGTAATCTGGTCGCCGTCGGCCACCAGGGCCAAGGGACCGCCCTCGGCCGCCTCTGGTGAGACGTGGCCCACGAAGCAGCCGTTGTTGGTGCCCGAGAAACGCCCGTCGGTGACCACCGCCGTGCTCAGGGCCAGGCCCTTGCCGTAGAGCAGCTTCATGGCCTTGTACATCTCGCGCATGCCCGGACCGCCCTTGGGCCCCTCGTAGCGGATCACCACCACCTCGCCCGGCCCCACCTGGTCGGCCAGGATGGCCTGGTTGGCTTCCTCCTCGCAGTCGAAGCAGCGGGCCTTGCCCTTAAACACGCGCATCTCGGGCTTGATGGCCGCCGGCTTGGTGATGCCGGTGCGGGGGGCCAGGTTGCCTCGGAGCACCGCCAGCCCGCCACCCACCTCCCAGGGGTCGTCCAGGCCGCGCAGCATGGGGTGCTCCTGAATCTGGACGCTTGCCAGGTTTTGGGCCAGGGTTTGCCCGGTGACCGTGAGGGTGTTGCCGTCCAGCAGGGGCAGCAGGCGCTTGAGCACCGCCGGCACCCCGCCCGCCGCGTGGAAGTCGCCCAGGTTTTGGGGAGCGGCGGGGTTCATCTTGGCCAGGTGGGGAGTCTCCTTGGCCAGGCGCTGGATATCGGCCATGCTCAGTTCGAACCCGGCCTCGTAGGCCACCGCCGGCAGGTGCAACACCGTGTTGGTGGAGCCGCCGATGGCGCTGCTCAGCCGCATGGCGTTGGCCAGGGAGGCGGGGGTGATGATTTGGCGGGCGGTGAGATCCTCCTCCACCATGGCCACGATGCGCCGCCCCGCTTCCTGGGCCGCGCGCAAACGGTCGGCGAAATAGGCGGGGATGGTGGCGCTGCCCGGCAGGCTCAGGCCCAGGCCTTCGGCCAGGCAGCACATGGTGTTGGCGGTGCCCAAAAAGGAGCAGGAGCCGCAGGTGGGGGCCACCGCGTCTTCCAGGCGGTACAGCTCCTCCTCGCTGATCTTGCCCCGGCTGAGCATGCCCATGGCCTCCACCAGGGAAGTGGTGTCGCTGGGCCGCCCGTCGAATTCGCAGCCCCCGGCCATGGGCCCGCCCACCACCAGGATGGCCGGCAGGTCCAGGCGGGCGGCGGCCATGAGCATGCCGGGCACGATCTTGTCGCAGGAGCCCAACAGCACCACCGCGTCCAGGCGGTGGGCCTGAATCATGATCTCGATGTCGTTGGCGATGAGGTCGCGGCTGGGCAGGATGTAGTGCATGCCGTCGTGGCCGTTAGCCAGACCGTCGCAGGCGGCGATGACCCCGAACTCCACCGGGGTGCCCCCGGCCTGGCGGATGCCTTGCTGCACGTACTCCGACACCCGGCGCAGGTTGTAGTGGCCGGGCACCACCCGGTTCCAGGAGTTGGCTATGCCGATCAGGGGCCGTTCCAGGTCGTAGTCGCTGTAGCCCATGGACTTGTACAGGGCGCGCATCTTGGACCATTCGGGCCGGGCCAGGATTTTTTGGCTGCGTGGTTTCATGGCTGGCGTCTCCCCCGCTGGCCTAGACCAGGCCCAGCATGTTTTTTACCCGGGCCACCTTTTGCTCGAGGTCGGCCTGGCGGCCGATCATGATGCGCTGGGCGGTGGGCGGCCCGGCCCCGTGCATGGACTCGATCAAGTAGCCCACTGCCCCGGCCCCGGCCACCAGGTTCTCGATGAGCCGCAGCACCTTCATGCGGTCCACCACCGGGAAGTCGGGGTTGGCGGCCAGGTACTTCTTGATGTAGGGCCCGGCCACCGGGTCGTTGAGGTCGGCCGCCGAGGGCATGGTGCCCAACAGGCCCCCGGCCACGTCGGTGGCCAGGCGGGCCAGCTCGTAGGGGAAGCGGGTCACGTTGAGCTTGCACACGTTGGCCAACAGCAGGTTGACCAGGTAGTTGCCCGCCGCCGTGGCCTCGCCGGTGGCCGAGCAGGCGATGCCGCAGGAGAAGATGGTCTCGTTGAGGTGGATCATCTCCACGATCTTGTCCTTGATGTGGCTGGCCCCGGCCACCCCGTTCATCTGGGCGATGAGCGCGGTGGCCCCGATGAGGGCGTCGCCCACCCCCACCTTGCAGCCGCCGTAACTCTGGCGGTGGTAGGAGGCGAAGCGCTCCACCAGGGTGCCGGAGAAATCCACCTCGCCGTCCAGGAACACCCGCTCGTCGGGCACGAACACGTCCTCAAAGACGGTCATCACCTCCTGGCCGCCAAAGGGATTGCCCACGTCCAGGGGGTCGGCCTCCAGCTTGCGGGTGTCGCTGGCCTGGCGCCCGTAGATGTAGCGCACGCCCTCGGCATTGGTGGGCACCGCGCAGCACACCGCCCAGGCCTCCTCGCCCGGCCGCATGGTCAGGGTGGGCATCACCAAGATCTCGTGGGAGTTGAGCATGCCGGTCTGGTGCAGCTTGGCCCCGGAAATGACCACGCCCCCCGGGCGGCGCTCCTTGACCCGAAGGAACAGGTCCGGGTCCACCTGGTCCTTGGGCCGCTTGCCCCGGTCGCCCTTGGGGTCGGTCATGGCCCCGTCCACCACCAGGTCGTTCTGCTGAATCCAGCTCCAGTAATCCTTGAAGCGCTGGTGATAGTCGGTCCCGTGCTTTTGGTCGCACTCAAAGGTGGTGCTGTAGATGGCGTTGGCCGCGTCCAGGCCCACGCAGCGCTGAAAACAGCAGGCGGTGCCCGCGCCACAGTAGCGCTGCATCTTCACCTTGTTCACCAGGTCCTCGGCGCTTTGGTGCAGGTGGGTGAAGCGGTTGATCTCGGCCTTGCACAGGGAGGACTCCACGCAAAAAAGGTCGCGGGTGGCCGGGTCGTGGGCCGCGTCAAAGGTGAAGGCCACCGCCTTTTGCGAAGGCTGGACCAGGCCGTGTTCGCCCAGGTCGCCGGATTTGCGGCCCAGCATGTGGGCTTCCAGCTTAAGGTCCGCCACTGACTCCAGATATTGTTTGCCGGTTTTAAGGGCCACGCCGCCTCCTCGTTTTTTGTTGCGCCGCCGCGCAATTGCATGGCTTCCGGCGAACGCCGGACCTGTCTATCTTAGCCACAGGCGGGCCTTGCTGGCCAGGGTTTGTTGCGTGGGGGCGGTGGCCAAAGGAGAGGGGCCGCCGCGCGGTGCGACGGCCCCTATGGCCGCGAGGCGGGAGACTCTCAGTCCAGGGCCAGGGTCATGCCCACGGTGGTAAAGGGGCAGCGGGCCCCCAGGCGGTTGCGCAGCGTCTGCTGGGCCAGGGCCCCGGTGCAATGCATGGGCAGCACCAGTCCGGGGTTCTCCTCCAGCAGCCCGGCCACCACGCCCTCCAGTTGGGCCGCGTCCAGGAAATTCAGGTGCAGTCCGCCCACCAGGGCGTAGAGCGGCACGCCGGGGCAGATAGCCTGGGCCGCGGCGATGGTGTTGAATACCCCGGCGTGGCAGCAGCCGGTGATGACCACCAGGCCCCGTCCGGCCAGGTTGACCACCAGGGCCTGGTCGTCTTCCAGGTTGTCGGGCTGCCACTGGCCGTCCTCGCGGCGCAGGCCGCCGGGCCAGAGCACGTCGCGCGGGCTTTGGCGGGGGATGCCGCCGCTGACCCACAGGCCCGGTCCCAGGGGGGTGGGGCTGTCGGCCAGGATGGGCCGGGCGCCCAGCCAGGCGGCGGTCTCCTCGCGGTCCAACACCCAGGGCCCGGCCACCTGGCCGCCGGGTTTTTTGACCCCCCGCTCGCCAAAGGTGCGCGGGTGGGTGATGAGGGGCGCCTTGATGTCGTAGGCCTCGGTGATATCGCGCAAGCCGCCGTAATGGTCGATGTGTCCGTGGCTGAGCACCAGGTAGTCGGCCTGGGCCGGGTCCAGGCCCAGCAGCCGCAAGTTGTTTAAAAGCGCCGGGCCGCCCCGGCCGAAGTCATATAGCAGGCGGGTGGTCTCGCCGCCGGGGCCCTCCACCTCCAGCCAGGCGGAAAACCCCTGGGCGCCCAGCAGCATGGACTGGGGGCCGGGCGAGGGATAGCGCAGAGGCCCCGAGCTGGGCAGGAATATGTCCACGTTGTTGTCCACCACCACGGTGAAGCTCAGGCGCACGGCTTGTTCGGCGGGCACGGCGTTTCTCCCTGCTGGGCGCGGGGCGGGCTCCAAGTCGCGGGGCCCGCCCCGGGGTTGAGGCGAGGCCGGATCGCTACTTGATCCAGCCCTTTTCCTTGTAATACTTCACGGCGCCCGGATGCATGGGGATGCCCACGTCCTTGGCCATGTCCTGGCGCTTGCCCAGCCGCATGGCCTTGATCATCTTGCCGTAGCGGTCGAAGTTTTGGTCGATGCTTTTCACGATGGCGTAGGCCACCTCGTCGGGCATGTCCTTGTTGGCGATGACCACCACGTTGGCGATGATGCCGGGCATCTCCTGATCCACGCCGGGATAGCTGCCCTTGGGCAGGGTGTAGGGCTCCAGACCCTTGTGGCTCTTGACCAGCTTGTCGATGACTTCCTCGGACAGGGGCAGCATCTTGATCTTGCGCTGGCTGGCCGCGTTGAGGATGGGCGGCGCGGGGTAGGCCATGGCCCCGTAGAGGATGGCGTCGATGTGGCCGTCGATGAACTGCTTGCCCGCCTCGGCGAAGCTCAAAAAGCGGGTGTCGATGCTCTTGAAGCTAAGCCCGTAGGCCTCCAGCACGTAGCGCGAGACCACCGCGATGGCGCTGCCCTTGGGGCCGGGGGTGACCTTCTTGCCCTTGAGCTGGGGGATGTCGCTTATGCCCGAATCGGCGTTGACCACGATCTGGCTGGGCTCGGGGAAGATGACCGCCAGTTCGCGGATGTTGTTGAGCTTGCCCTGCTTCTTGAAGTACTCGATGCCCTGCCAGGCCTCGGCGGCGGTGGTGGAAAAACTGAAGGCGGCGTTGATCTTGCCGGCGTTGGTGGCGATAACGTTGGCCGCGCCGCCTATGGGCATGGTGGAACCCTTGAGCTTGGGGTTGGCCTTGATGGTGTCTTCCACCATGGCCGTGCCCAGGGCCTGCCACACTCCGCCGGCCGGAGCGGTGCCCCAGCGGATGTCGTAGGCCCACGCGCTGGGGACTCCGACGCTCAATACGCCCAGGGCCAGGAGCAGGCTCAGGGCCAGGCAAGTCGCCAACCATTTTTTAACAGCCATTGGGGGCCTCCTTGTTAGTCGGGGATAACGGTTAAGGGAGATTTTTTTCTCCGGTAAAGCTGCCACAGCACCAACAGGGCCAGCAGGGCCAGCCCGGCCAAGCTGTAGGCTTTTACCGGCATGATCAACAAAATTCCGATGACAAAGGCCAGGCCGCGTTCCGGGGTGTTGAGCTTGCCCAATAGATAGCCAACCCCGGCCACCGCGAAGCAGGCCGCGCCCAATATGGCGGTGCCCATGTCCATGGCCATCTTCCCCAGAGGCCCTTCCAAGAGCAGGCTCTGGTCGTAGGCGAACATGAAGGGCACCACGAAGGCCACGATGCCTATGCGGGTGGCGGCCCAGCCCGTCTTCCAGCCGTCGGCCCCGGCTATGGCCGCGGCGGTGAAGGCGGCGGCGGCCACCGGTGGGGAGATGAGCGACAGGCAGGAGAAGTAGAAGGCGAACAAGTGGGCCACGTGGGCGGGCAGGCCCAGGGCCATCAGGGCGGGGATCACCGTGGCCACCTGCACGATGTAGGCCGGGGTGGTGGGCATGCCCGCCCCCAGGATCAGGGCGATGACCATGGCCATCATCAGGCCCAAGAGCAGGTGCCCGCCGGCCAGGTCCACGAAAGCGGTGCCCAGGCGGTTGCCCAGGCCGGTGAGGTCCACGCTGCCCACGATGATGCCCGCGGCGGCGGTGGAGATGGTAACGATGAGCATGCCCTTGCAGCCCGCTTCCAGGGCGTTCAGGATGCCCGCCAGGTTCAGGCGGGTGGTCTTGCGCAACTGGCAGATGACCAGGGCCGAGACCACGCCCACCCCGCCGGCCATGCTGGGGCTGTAGCCGGCCACCAGCATGTAGATGAGCAGCGCCAGGGGGATGAGCATGTGGCCGTAGTCGCGCATGGTCTGGCCGGGGGTGACGTCCACCTTCAGGCCCGGCAGGCGGTTCTTGCGGGCCTCCAGGTCCACGGTGATGAACACGCTGATGTAGTAGAGCACCGCCGGGAACAGGGCGTAGTAGATGATGGTGGAGTAGGGGATGCCCGAGAAGGCGCTCATCACGAAGGCGGCCGCGCCCATCACCGGGGGCATGATCTGCCCGCCGGTGGAGGCCACCGCCTCCACCGCCCCGGCGAACTCGGGGCGGTAGCCCGCGTTTTTCATCATGGGGATGGTCACCACCCCGGTGGTGGCCACGTTGGCCGCGCCGCTGCCGGTGATGGTGCCCATGAGCGAGCTGGCCACCACGGCCACCTTGGCCGGGCCGCCCACCATGTTGCCGGTGAGGGTGGTGGCCAGGTTGCTGAAGAGCATGGCCCCGCCGGTGTGCAGCAGCACCGCCCCGAAAATGACGAACAGGGCGATCTCCGTGGCCGACACCCCCAGGGGGATGCCGAAGATGCCCCCCAGGGACAGGTAGTTGAAATCAACCATGTCCTTGAAGGTGACCGCCGAGGTGTGGAAGGGACCCCAGAGGTAGGGCCCCAGCAGGGGGTAGATGAGAAAGGCCAGCACCACGAAGAACAGGCCCTTGTTGAACATGCGCCGGGTGGCCTCCAGCACGATGAGCACCATGGCGATGCCCAGGGTCATCTCCCAGGGGGAAAGCTCGGTGATGAAGGGGAAGCGCTCCTCGGTGACCCAGTCGTAGTTGAGGGCCAGGTAGGCGGTGGCCGCCCCGGACACGAACAGGAACACCCAGTCCAGCCAGGAAGGCCGGGGCTTGCCCTTGGCCCGGATAAGGCCGGGGCGTACCAGAAACAGCAGGATCAACCCCAGGCCCAGGTGGATGGCCCGCTGGATGAGGGCGTCGAAGGCCCCGAACAGGGCGGTGTATATCTGGAACAGGGCCAGAACCGCCGCCACCAGGGTGGCGCTTTTGGCCTGCCAGGACTTGGCCCTCCAATATTCGCGCCAGCTTTTGCGCTCCTCGCTCACGCGTTGTCCATCCTTTGCTGCCGCCGCTGGCGGTTCAAGATTTGCCACAGGGTCTCGCCGGCCACCGGGTTGCTGTAGGTGGGCTCGCCCAGGACGGCGGCCACCGCGTTGTGCACCGCCGGGGCGGTGGAAAGCAGGGCGGGCTCGGCCACCCCCTTGGCTCCGTAGGGGCCGGTGGGCTCGGGATCCTCCACCACCCGCACCACCACCTCCGGCGCGGGCCAGGCGTGGGGGAGCTTGTAGTCCAAAAAGTGGGGGTTGACGATGCGCCCTTGGTCCAGAAGGACCTGCTCGCTCACCGCGTAGCCCAGGCCCATCATGGCCGCGCCCTGAATCTGGGCGGCCAGGTTCACCGGGTGGATCACCTTGCCCACGTCATGGCAGGCCACCAGGCGCAAAACCTCCAGGCGGCCGGTGAGCTTTTCCACCGCCACCTGGGCCGCGTGCACCGCGAAGGCGTAGGTGGCATAGGGCGCGCCCTGGCCGGTGACCGGGTCCAGCTTGCGGGTGGGCGGGTCGAAGGTGCCCTCCACCTCCAGGGGCTCGCTGAGCAGGCGCCGCGCCGCCTGGGCCAGCTCCCAGGCCCGGCCCTCCATCCACAACTGGCCGTCGCGCCAGCTGGCCTCGCCGGAGCCGTCGGCCCGCTGGGCCAGCTCCACCAGGCGCTGGCGCAGGGCCGCCCCGGCCCGCTGCACCGCGCTGCCCACCACGTAGGTGAGGCGGCTGGCGGTGGAGGGGCCGGAGTTGGGGCAGGTGGAGGTGTCGCCGGCGACCAGCTCCACCTGATCCGCGTCCAGGCCCAGCTCCTGGGCGGCGATCATCTTCATGGTGGTGGATGCGCCCTGGCCGCCGTCGCCGGTGCCCACCAGGAGGGTCACCTCGCCCTGGTCGGAAAGCACCAGGCGGGCCGCGCCGGGGTTGGGCAGGCCGGTGAGGCCGATGCCGTAGTAGGTGGCCCCCAGGCCCCAGGCGGTGAGCCAGTCGGGGTCGTTCTCGCGGGGATGGGGGGACAGCTGGGCTTGGGCCTGCTCCACCTGCTCCAGGCATTTGGTGATGCCCACCGAGGCGGTGAGCTCCTGGCCCGCGGCGGTGCTGTCGCCGGGCTCCAGGAAGTTGAGCCGCCTTATCTCGGCCGGGGTCTTGCCGCAGGCGGCGGCCACCAGGTCCATCTGGCATTCGTGGGCGATGGCCACCTGGGGCACCCCGAAGCCGCGCATGGCCCCGCACACCGGGTTGTTGGTGTAGACCAGGCGGCCGTGCGACTCCACGTTGGGCACGTTGTAGGGGCCGGCGCAGTGCACCACCGCCCGGGTCAGGATGGAGGGGCCGTAGGAGGCGTAGCAGCCGGTGTCGGCCAATATCTCGGTTTTGACCGCCACCAGGCGGCCCTCCTTGGTGGCCCCGGTGGTCATGGTCACTACCATGGGGTGGCGCTTGGTGCTGGTCTGGAAGGACTCCTCGCGGCCATAGGTCATGCGCGCCGGGCGGCCAGTAAAGTAGGTGGCCATGGCGCAGAAGTATCCCGGCGAGAGCCCCTGCTTGTCCCCGAAGTAGCCGCCGATGGTGGCGCAGATGATGCGCAGGCGCTCGGGGGGCAGGGCCAGGATGCGGCTCAGCATACTCTGGTCCAGGTGGGCGTGCTTGGTGGGCAGCTTGATCACCAGGACCTCGCCCTCCCACCAGGCCAGGCCCGCCTCGGGCTCCAGATAGGCGTGCTCGATCATCTGGGTGCGGTAGGTGCGCTCGATGACGATGTCGCAACCGGCCAAGGCCGCCGCTCCCTCGCCCCTGAGCAGGCCGCGCTCGAACACCAGGTTGCTCTCGCCGTTGACCACCGGCGCGCCGGGGGCCAGCGATTCCTCCGGGGTGAACACGCCGGGCAGGAGCCGGTAGTCGGGCTTGACCAACCGGGCGGCGGCCTGGGCCTGCTCCAGGGTATCGGCGGCCACCAGGGCCAGGGGGTCGCCCACCCGGCGCACCTTGTCCACGCACAGGGCCGGTTCGTCCTTGAGGCGCGGGCCCAGCATCACCTCGCCGGGCAGATCGGCGGCGGTCCATACCCCCACCACGCCGGGAGCGGCCTTGGCCGCGCCGACGTCCAGGCCTATCAACTCGGCGTGGGCCACCTTGCTGCGGGCCACGGCCAGGTGCAGGGCGCTGTCGGGCTGGTGGTCGCCGGCATAGAGAGCCTTGCCGGTTACCTTGTCCCAGGCGTCGAATTTGAGTACCGGACGGCCGATGCTGTCCTCGGCCATCAGCTTTTCTCCCGGCCGGGGCGGTAGATGGTCTCGGGCTTCAGGCCGCCGGGCACCTTGGCCACCGCCGCCGAGTTGACGCTGCCGGAGATCACCAGGGGGCTGTCTTCCTTAAAGAAATACACGCCGCAGAAGGGGCAGTGCAGCTCCACGGGCAGGGAGTAGAGCAGCATGTCCGCGTAGTATTCGCGGCCGCAGGAGGGGCAGGTAACGCTGAAGATGTCCATCTCAACCCTCCAGGTAGTCGTCCAGGTTAAGGTTTTGCCGCAGCTGTTCGGGCACCTCTCCCCGGCGGGGGAAGGGGCGGTCCAGGGGCCGGGTGGCGTCGATGACCATGCCCGAGGTCTTGATCTCGTGGCGCAGGCTGGGGTCCAATACCTGGCCTTGCAGGTTTCTCAGGATGCTCAGGTCCTGGTCGGCCTGCACCCGGCTGGACAGGGCCCACATCACCTGGGCCAGATCCTCGGGGTCCACGTCGTCGTCCACCACGATCACGTGCTTGATGAAGTTGCTGGCGCTGATGGCGGCCAGGGCGGCGCGCATGGGCTCGCCCTCGGTCTTCTTTTTCAGGCTGATGATCAGGTTGAAAGGCCCGCCCGAGCCCACCCAGCAGGTCTTGATCACGCCCGGCGCCGCCTGCTTGGCCCGCTGGTAGATGCTGGCCTCGATGGGCAGGTGGGCGTTGATGTGCTCGCTGTAGCAGGGGAAGATGTCGATGATGGTGGGGCGCTGGCGGCCGTACACCGCGCTGATCTCCACCACCCAGGAAAGGCGCTGGGGCCCGGCGTAGCCGGTGAACTCGCCGAAGGGCCCTTCAACGCAGCGCTTGCCCGCCAGGATGCGGCCTTCCAAGACCAGCTCCGCCTCGGAGGGCACCAGCAGCTCCTCGCCGAAGCTCAGCGAGGGGATCAGCCCCAGGGGTTCGCCCATGACCCCGCCGGCCACCGCGTATTCGTCGGCGTCCAGGGGGGTGAGCAGCGCTCCGGTGAGGTGGAAGGCCGGATGATGGCCCAGCACCACCGCGATGGGCAGGTCGCGCCCGGCGGCCTCGGCCTCGGCGAAGTAGGCCGACAGATGGCGGGGCGACATGTAGATGGCCAGGTGGGTGGGGTCCAGGTACTGCATGCGGTTCCAGGAGACGTTGTAGCGCCCCTGGGGGCTGCGGCTCACCACGATGGGGGTGAAGTAGGGGCCGCCGTCCAGCTCGGTATGGCGGATCAGGGGCAGGCGGGTGAGGTCGATGTCCTCGCCCTGCCAAACCCAATGGCGCACCGGGGCCTCTGGCAGGGCCACCCGCACCGGCTCCAGGCTTTTGCCGGAAAGCTCCAGCATGCGCTCGATCAGGGGCATGCGCTGGCCGGTGTCCAGGCCCAGGGCCAGGGCGATCTTGCGGAAGGTGCCAAAGGTGTTGTTGAGGATGCGGCAATCGGTGGGGCGGCCCTCAAGGTCGCGCACCTGCTCGAAGAGCACCGCCGGGTAGCGCTTTTGGCTCTCCAGGGCGTCCACCACCGCGGCGCTTTCGAAGGCGGCGGGCTCCACCGGGCGGCGCACCGTTACCAGCTCCCCCGGAGCCTGGGCGGCCAGGGTCTCCAGCCAAGATGTCAGGTCCATTGCCATGGGGATGATGCTTCCTTATTTCCAGTAGGTGGCCATCTGGGCCACGTGGCGGGCCATGGTTTCTTGCGCCGAGTCCGGGTCGTGGCGGCGCACCGCTTCGAATATCTCGACGTGCCCGTCTATGCCCAGGGTGCGCAGCTCGGGAGGCAGGTGATGCCGGCGCACGTTGGTGTAGAGCAAGGGAACCAGGGCCCGCGAGATAAGGTTGAGCACCGTGTTGCCGCAGGCGTCGGCCAACACCAGGTGAAAGTCCAGGTCGCTGATGCTGCGGGGGCGATCCTCTTCCACCACCTGTTGATAGGTGGTTATGGTGTCTCCCAGCCTCCGGAGGTCTTCCTCGGAGGCCAGCCGGGCGGCCAGCGCGGCCACCTGGGGTTCGATGACCAGGCGGGCCTGGGTAAGGTCGGCGATGCTGGCCTTGCCCAGGCGCAGCATCAGGGTGAGAGCCTCGCCCACCGGCTCGGGGCTGGGCTCGCACACGAACACCCCGCCTCCGGCCCCCCGGCGGCTGGTCAACAGGCCCATCTGCTGCAGGCTGATCATGGCCTCGCGCACCGGCACCTTGCTGACCCCCAACTGGCGGGCCAGTTCGCTCTCCGTGGGCAGGCGGTCGCCCACCTTCAGTTCCCCGGCCAGGATCAGGTTGGTGATCTGTTCCCTTACGCTGTCGGAAACCCGCCCATGCTTGACGCTTTCCAGAGATATTTTGCCGCTCAATTTCTCATCCCGTTTTTGGGGCCGCCGCCCGGGCGTTTTGGGGGCGTCCGTGAATAACCTAATATTAGGTTTTATTAGATTAGGTTAGGTTCCACTAAGTGGTCAAGAAGCAATATTGTACGATTTACGAGCGCCTTTAGGGCAAATTTTGGGGGCAAAGCAAAAAAAACTAAGGGCCGCCCCGGATGGGACGGCCCGAAATGCTTGGGAAAATTAAATCCGGTTAGATGGGGAACACCGTGTAGCGGCCATAGGGCACAAAAGCTACCTTGGCGTCGGGCCCATGTTTTTTCATGGCCGCGTCAAAGGCTTCTTGCAGGCTGGCGGTGACTTCGAGGCCTACCCCCTTGGCCATGGGCAGGTTTTGCTCCATGGTCACCACCTGCACGTCGCGCTGCATCAGGGCCCGGTACAGGGGGTACCAGATGCAACCGGCCCACAGCTCGCGCTCGCCCTTGACCAGGGCGGTCAGGGCCTTGACGTGGTTGGCCTCGTTGGCGGGCATGTAGTCTTGCATCAGGTCCATGAGGGCGAAGCCGGGCCAGTCGCCGTAGCCGGGGCAGGGGCTGCAGAAGATGATGCTGCTGTCCTCATGGGTCAGGGGCAGCATGTTGACGATGGCCCAGTTGGTGTGGAAGAAAAGGTGGTTGGTGGGCGCGGTGGAGCCGGTGATCACGATGTCCGGCGCTTCTTCGGGCTCGAACTTGTAGATGTTGTCATAAAAAGACACCGCGGCCATGTGGGATTCCACCGGGTCGCCGGCGTTGACGTAGATGATGTCCCAGTTGTTGGCCACCACCACGTTGATGCCCACGTCCACGCCCACCAGGTCCAGGGCCTCGTATTTGTCCTGCTGCATGCGGCAGTAGTTGTTGCCGGGCAGGCAATCCGGGGCCAGGCTCATGATGTGGTTGCTCTCGATGGTCTCGTTGCCCGACACGGCGGGAATGATCATGCCCGAGCCGCCGTAGCCCCACAGGGTGGCCTGGGTGGTGCTGATGGTGATGACCACGTCGGCCTCGGCCACCACCTTGAGCACCCACAGGGGGGTTCCCGCCGTGGTGGTGCCCAGATACACGTAGTTATCCGGGTCGCTCACGTCGTTGCACTGCACCGGCACGTTCTTGGACATGACCTCGGCGCCCAGCTTTTCGGCGATTTCCTCGGGCGAGAGGGGGGGCACCTTGCCGCAGCCGATGGCGATGGAGGCGCTGCCGCCCACCGCGCTCACCATGTCCAGCAGGGTGGGCAAAAACAGCTTGGCCTGGGCGGCGCGGAACTGGTTTTCGGTGATGATGCACACCTTGCAGCCCGGGGTGAGCAGCTGGGAAAGTTTGCGGCCTCCCACCGGGTTCTCCAATGCCTGGAGCATGGTGGCCACGGGATCGGCCAGGGCCGGGGGCTCTTGGGCCGCGTAGGTGGTCAGATTTTGGTCCGGGACTTCTAGCTCCAGAACTACTCCGAGTTCCTCGGCCGTTTCGTACGGCACTTTGATTAGGGCCATGTATCGCGCTCCGTGTTCTTGAGGTTCAACGGACGCCGGCCTTCGTGGGCGGCGTCCCATGGTGTATCCGCTATTGATGTTTTTATACTATCAAATACCGCGGCACGCCGAATCCCCAAATCCATTCGGGCAGACAATTTTCCTAAATTCCTGAGAGGCGAGAGGGCGCCGCGGCGCCTCAGACAAAGCCGGGACGCCGCGGCGGCGAGGAGCTACTGAACCAGGAAGGGCTGCCCCACGCTGTTGATGCCGCGAGCGCCCAGGTAGGGGGTGGTCCAACGGCCCAGGTTGGCGATGATCTTGGGCACCACGCTGGAGCCTTCCTTGACGATCTCGCCGATGTACATGGGCTGGACCAGGTCGTGGTTGACGTCCAGCTCAACCGGACCGCGCGGGCTGTCCAGCTTCATGTGCTCCAGGGCCTTTACGATCTTGGCCGAATCGGTGTCGCCGCCGGTGGTCTTCACCGACTTGAGGATCATCTGGCCGGCGTCGTAGCCATGCACCGAGCTCATGGACACCGAGACGTTGGGGTCGTTCTTGGTGAACTTGTCGTAGGCCTTTACGAACTCCTTGTTCACCGGGTTGTCCAGGGTGATGGCCCAGTTGAAGCCGCAGTGCCAGCCCAGGGCCGCGTCCTTTTGAGCCATTAGAAGGTTGCGCTCAAAGAACCAGCCGGTGGTGGTCATCTTGACCTTTTTATTGAGGCCGAACTGGGCCGCCTGGCGGCAGTAGTTGACCGCGTCGTTGCCCGCGAACCAGCCGAAGTAAACGGGCGCGCCGGACTTGGACAGCTTGGTCAGGTAAGGGGCATAGTCCTTTTCGTTGAGCGGCGGGTAGGCCGAGCCCACGATCTTGCCGCCCTTGCCCCGGAAGGCCATGGTGAAGGCCCAGACCTCGTGGTGCCCGGCGGCGTAGTTGGCCCCGCCCACGAAGCACTGGTCGCCCAGGTTGTCCTTGACCCATATTCCGGTGGGATGGGCGAAGATCCAGTGGCTGATGGAGGAGCGGAATACGTAGGGGCTGTAAAGGTTGCCCGACAGCTCCACGTTGCCCGCGGTGGGGATGATCATGGGGACCTTTTTCTCGTTGGCGTAGTTGCGCATGGCCACGCACACCGCGCTGCTCACCGGCCCCACCAAGAAGTCCACCTTGTCCTTGTCCACCAGCTTGCGGGTCTTGGTCAGGCCCACGTTGGGCTTCATCTCCGAGTCTTCCTTGATGACCTCGAATTTGCGGCCCTTATACGCTCCGCCCGCCTGGTTCAGCGCCAGCTCCAGTCCGGCCACCACCCGGTCGCCGATGACCTTGTAAGCCCGGGAGAAGGGCAGAACAACCCCGATCTTGATGGGGCCCGAGCCGCCGGCGGCAAAAGCGGGCGCGCCGCTCAAAAGGTTGCCGGCCATGCCGCTGAGCGCGGCGGCCCCGGCCACAGTGGCCGACTTTTTCAGGAAACTTCTTCTGGTGACGTCCTTTTTCTTTTCCTCCACGATTCCCTCCTTTTTTTCTTAATGCATTAACCGGCCCCCGGAGATGCCTCCCGCCACGGAAAATGCTCCGGGGGAATTTTCTCGTTTTGCCCTAGCCGGGAGCCTCGCATTCGGCCACCGAGGTGGACACGCCCAGGGTTTGGATCAAAATGTCCTCGTTGCAGGCCAGCTCCTCGGTGGTGCCGCTGAAGCGGATCTCTCCCTTTTCCAGGATGTAGTGCCGGTCGCAGGCGCTTAGGGCCATCTTCACGTTTTGCTCCGAAAGCAGGATGGTGATGCCCGTGGTCTTGATGTCCAGGATCAGATCCCTGAGCTCCTGCACCACCAGGGGGGCCAGCCCCTCGCTGGGCTCGTCCATGAGCAGGATGGAGGTATCGCCCAGCATGGCCCTGGCGATGGCCAGGAGTTGCCGCTGACCTCCGCTGAGGCCCCGCACCTTTTGATGGCGCTTTTCTCCCAGGATTGGGAAGCGGTCGTAGGCGGTTTGGATCTGGGCCGGGACATCCTGGCCCCGCTGGGCCACCAGGGCCAGGCGCAGGTTTTCCTCCACCGTGAGCTTGGGGAACACCCCGCGTCCCTGGGGGCACAGACGCACCCCCTGGCGGAACACGTCGTGGGGCTTGAGCTTGGTCAGCTCCACCGAGCCGTTAACCAGGATGGAGCCGGAGCGGGGAGGGGTGAGCTGCATCACCGAGCGCATGAGGGTGGTCTTGCCCGCACCGTTGCGCCCGATGAGAGACACCGCCTCGCCTTTGGCCAGCTCCAGATTCACGCCGTGCAGCACGTGGCTGAGCCCGTAGTAGGTGTGCACATCACTTAGTTGCAACATGGCTACAGCCCCCCCAGGTACACGCGCTGTACTTCCTCGTTGGCTTCGATTTCACTGGGCGGCCCCTCGGCGATCTTTTCGCCGTAATGGATCACCAGGATGCTGTCGGATACCTTCATGACAAACTCGATGTCGTGTTCGATGAGCACGATGGTCACCCGTTCCGAGAGCCTCTGGATCAGCTCGATCATGGACAGGCTCTCAAAGCGGCTCATGCCCGAGGTGGGTTCGTCCAGCATCAACAGGGCCGGATCGGTGGCCAAAGCCAGGCCGATCTCCAGCTTGCGCTGGTCGCCGTAGGAGAGCTCCTGGGCCAGGCGGTCCTGGTGCTCGGCCAGGCCGGTCCACCCCAGCACCTCGTCGGTTTTCTCCTCCAGGCGGTCGGCCGGGGAGAGGCCCCGCCAAATGCTGGAGCGGCGCTCCAGGCGCGACTGCACGGCCAGCTCCAGGTTTTGGCGCACGCTGAGCTTCAGGAAAAAGTTGTTTATCTGGAAGGAGCGGGCCAATCCCAAACGCGAGAGCTGGTGAGGCTTGGCGCCGGTGATGTCCTTGTCCTGGAAGGTCACCTTGCCTTCGTCAGGAGGGAAGCGGCCGGTGATCACGTTGAAAAGGGTGGTCTTGCCCGCTCCGTTGGGCCCGATGATGGCCTTGAGCTCGCCCTGGCGCACCTGGAAGTTGAGGTGGTTGAGGATAAGCAGTTGGCTGAAGCTTTTGCTGAGGTCCTGCACGTTGAGCATGGCTATTTCCTCCACCACCGGATCTTGGAGGCGATGCCCATCACCCCGCTGGGCGCGAAGATGATCGTTAGCACGAAGAAAAAGCCGATGAAGATCATCCAGTTTTCGGTGAGGGAACTAAGCTCGTCACCCAGCAGGATGATGATGGCCCCGCCCAAGACCGGCCCTACCAGGGTGCCCATGCCCCCCAGCACGGACATGAGGATCAGGTCGCCGGACAGGCTCCAGTGCAGCATGCCCGGAGACACGAAGTCCTGGTAGGCGCCAAAGAGCACCCCGGCCACCGTGGCCAGGCACGCCGAGATTATGTAGCTCTTGATCTTCATCTTGCGGATGTTGTAGCCCAGGTAGCTCACCCGCTCGTCGTTTTCGCGGATGGCCACCAGCACCTTGCCGAAGGGGCTGGTGATTACCCGTCTACAGATAAAGTAGGTGGCCACGAAAAACAGCAGCACCAGGTAGTAGAACCCGTAGGGCCGGGTGACCTCGGCTATCCACAGGCCGGGGATGCCCACCGTGGCCTTGGCTATGCTGATGCCGTTGTCGCCGCCGGTGACCGTGGTCATGTTGAAGGCGGCCAGATAGAAGAACTGGGCAAAGGCCAGGGTGAGGAACACGAAGAAGATGTCCTTGGTCTGGGTGGAAAAGAAGCCCACGAACAGGCCCACGATGAGGGCCGCTGCCAGGGCCACCAAGAGCACCGGGGCCAGGTTGGTGGTCAGGTTGTTGATGGTGAAGGCGGCGGCATAGCCCCCCAGGCCGAAGAATAGGGCGTGGCCCAGGCTGACCAGGCCGGTGTAGCCGGCCAGGATGTCGAATCCCAGGAGCATGATCCCGAAGATTAGAACCTTGGTGAACAGGTCCAGGTAGTAGTCGGAGAACAGGGCCGGAGAGCCCAGGGGGAGCAACACCAACAGCAGCAGCACCGCCAAGAGATAGATTCGTTTAGCACCCAACATCATTGCCTCAGCCCTTTATGAACGCGCTTGGTGACACCCATGGCTTCTACTCCGTCTCCGGCACCAGGCCGGAGGGGCGGAACAGCAGGATGGCGGCCATTACGATGTAGATGGCGGCGTCGGCAAAGCCGGTGAGGAACACCGCTCCCAACTGGACGGCCTGGCCTATGATCAAAGCTCCGATCACCGCTCCGCGTATGCTGCCCAGGCCGCCCACGATAACCACGATGAAGGCGTCGATGATGATGTCCACGCCCATCTGGGGATAGACGGTGCGCATGGGGGCCACCACCGCCCCGCCCACCGCCGCAAAGGCGGCGCAGACCACGAACACCACGGTGAACACCTTGCGGGTGTCGATGCCGTGGGCCTCCAGGGTTTCGATGTCCTCGGTGCCCGCCCGCACCACCACGCCCCAGCGGGTCTTGGAGATCAAAAGCCAGATGGCTATGGCCAGGACGATGCTGAACACCAAAACGAACAGGCGGTAGGTGGGGTAGTAGACCCCGAAAAGATTGGTGGCGCCGGCCAGGAAGCCGGGCATTTCTATGGAGTAGATGTCGTTGCCCCAGATGAACTTGATGGCGTTTTGCACGATGAGGCTGATGCCGAAGGTGAGCAGCAGGTGATGCAGGGGCGGTCGGCCGTACAGGGGCCGCAGGGAGAAGAATTCAATGACAAAGGCCACCACCCCCACCGCGATGGGCGCGGCCAAAAGGCCCAGCCAGAAGTTGCCGGTGAAGGCCACCACCGTGTAGCCGAAATAGGCGCCCAACATGTACAGCGAACCATGGGCGAAGTTGAGAACCTCCAGCATGCCGAAGATGATGGTAAGGCCGCCGGCCACCAGCATGAGGACCATGCCCAGAGTCAGGCCGTGCAATATGGTAGTTATCAGGGTTGAAAAATCCATCAGTGCCGCCGCGCTCCAAAGGTGTCGTCTGGTAGGAAGCCTGCCTGGGCCCCGGCCGAACCAGGGGAATGTCCTGCGGTGGCCCGCTGCCCCTGCCGTGTGGGCAATCCGGCGCTCACTGTACGAATCGTCGCCCTGGGGCGAGCGCCCTGGTGGACGGGTTTATGCCACGGCAAAGACAGGTCCGCCGGACCCGGCGGATATTCCGCCAAATATTTTCGATGTCCGCCTAGTATTCACCTGGTGAATAGTGCGGTTCTTTTCAGTGTAGAGCTATGATGGGGCACGGCCTAAAAAAACAGCCGATACCAAGGGCAAAATTCGGGAACAGCGAAGAGCGTGGTGCGAAGCCGGCAACGAGCTAGGTAGGTTATTCGATTGGCGCCGGCGGAGAGTGAAAATCAACTGTTGTTTTGCTTGCCCTTTGCATAGTTCGCAATATGAACTATGCGTTTCTTAAATTATGATAGTAAAGTGACGCCATTTGTGTCAAGGCAAAATTATGGCCGCCGCCCCGGGCCGGTGGCGTCTGGGATTTTCACGGGCTAGGCGCAGCGGGGCAGGGCGAAACGTCCTTGGTGGTGCAGCCGGAAATAGGCTTGGGCCTCCTCGGGGCCCAGGTAGCGGGCCAGGTACTTGGGGTCGGCTTCCAAAAGATCGGCGGCCATGAGGCAGTCCAGCGCGTCGCCGAAGGCGGGGTCCACGTTCCAACCCACGGCCTTGGCCGCCAGCTTGGTGTACTGCTTGATGAGGATGGGCAGACCCCAGCCGCTGGGCTCTATGTCGCCGATCATCTCCGACAGCTCGTCCAGGTCCGCCACTTGACGCAGCCACTCCTCGGGGTGTCTCTGCGCCTGGCGGGGCCACTGGGGCGGGCGCCGGGGCGCGGCCAGCCCGGCCAGGGGCGAGGGGTAGTTGTGGTCCAAAAAGCGCTGGATCAGGCGGCGGGACAGGGGGCTGAAGCGGTTGGAGATGCTCACCGGGCCCAGGATGTAGCGGTAGCGGGGCATGGCGGCGATGAGGTGGCCGATGCCCTTCCACAGCAGGAGCAGGCCCGAATAGGAGCGCTGGTACTTGGGGTCCAGGAAGGAGCGCCCCAACTCGATGGCCGGGTCGCAACGGTTGAAAAACTCCGGCTGGTAGTCGAACAGGGTGGCGGTGTAGAGGCCCCGCGCCCCCCGGCGGGACAGGATCTTATCCACCAGGCCCAGACGGTAGCCCCCGGCCAGTTCCTGGGCCTCATGGTTCCACAGGCACAGATGCAGGTAGTAGTCGTCAAAGCGGTCCAGGTCGCGGGTCTGGCCGGTGCCTTCGCCCACCTGGCGGAAGCTCAACTCACGCACCCGGCCCACCTCGTCCAACAAGCGGGGGGCCTGGCGTCCCCGCGCGTAGAGCACGGTGAACTCGCCGCTGGTGATGAGCTTTTGCGCCGGAGGCAGGGCCGCCACCTCGGCGGCGGCCGACAGGCGGCGGGCCGGGGCCGGGGGAGGCATCAGCCCGGCGGGCGGCTCGGGCGGCTCCTCTTCGGGCCGGCCCTTTACCGCGCCCAACAAATACACCCGCCGCCGCAGATATTCGCTGGCCTCGCGGGAGCCGGCGCGCGCGGCCAGGCGCTTGTAGGGGATGGGCGAGCCGATGCGCGGGCGCACCTCGCTGCCGATCTTGTTGACCAGCTCGCGGGGCAGCAGGGCGGTGCGCAGGCGGGGGTGAGCCAGACCGGCCACCTGGAACAGGGCGCTGTTGCGGCCGGGGAAGAACACCGGCAGCACCTTGGCCTTGGCCCGCCGGGCCAAACCGGCGGCCATGGGGCTCCAGGAGGGATCTTCCACCCGCCAGCGCCCCCAGGCCAGGCTGGACACCTCGCCGGCGGGAAACACCACCAGCATGCCGCCCTGTTCCAGCCAGCGCAGAGCGTCGCGCAGGGGGCGGAAGTTTTGCTCCACCGCCTGGCCGGAGGCGAAGGGGTCCACCAATAGGAACATGTCGCGCAACTCGGGCACTCGGCTGAGAATATAGTTGGCCATCACCTTGACGTCCGGGCGCACCTTGAGCAGCAGGCGGGCCAGGATGAGACCCTCCAGGGCGCCGTAGGGGTGGTTGGCCACCACCACCACCGGGCCCTTGGCGGGCACCCGCTTGAGCTCCAGGTCCGACACCCGCCAGGCCACGCCCATTTGCCTGAGCACCGCGTCGATGAAAGCGGCCTGGCCCTGCTGGGCGGGGTTTACTTGGCGATAGATGGCCTCCAGGCGGGCCAGGTAGAACAGGCGGCTGATGGCCGCGCCCATCTTGTCGGCCACGGGTGCGGGTACGGGCCGGGGCCAGTTGAAGGCGGGCCGGAAAATAGCTTCCGCGCTGCTGGGTGGCATGGGATTCCTCCAAACCGTGCATGGTCGGTTTCAGCGAGAGGGCCTCTTGGAGAGCCTCCCTCGGGTTAGTTAGTTCTAGGACGGACAGATGACGATCGGGTGGAGGGCGTATTGCATTTTTTAGACAATGCGGGACGTGCAACCGGAGGCCCGGCGGCGGGTTTTGTCAGGAAGGAGCCGGGTGGGTTATATTGAAAACTGTCGGGCCAACGGCCCGAGCCAAGGGCGCTTTTCGGCGAAAGGAAGCAAGGATGGATTCTTGGCGACCCAGCGTTTGCCCCTTTGACTGCCCCGACACCTGCGGCCTTTTGGTGCGGGTAAAGGAGGGGCGGGCCACGGCGGTGAAGGGCGATCCGGAGCACCCCTTCACCCAGGGCTTTATCTGCCAGAAGATGGCCCAGTACCCCGCCCGGGTGCATCACCCCCAGCGGATCACCAAGCCCCTGCTGCGGGTGGGCCCCAAGGGCGAGGGGCGGTTCAAGGAGATAGGATGGGATCAGGCCCTGGCCCTGGCCGCGGCCAAGCTGGAGGAGACGGCGGCCAAACACGGCCCCGCCGCCATCCTGCCCTATTCCTATGCCGGGCACATGGGCCATTTGCACCGCAACGCGGGCCACGCCTTTTTTCACCGCCTGGGGGCCAGCAAGCTGGGGCGCACCATCTGCAGCAGCACCGCCTCGGCGGGCTTTGCCTACAGCCTGGGCACCGGACCGGGCACCGACCTTAGCCACAGCCGTTTGTCCGACCTGATCATCGTGTGGGGCTGCAACGTGTTGACCACCAACCTGCACGCCTGGCCCTGGTTCCAGGAGGCCCGGCGGGGCGGGGCCCGCCTGGTGGTCATCGATCCCTACGCCAACCAGACCGCGTTGAAGGCCGACACCCACCTCAAGCTGCGGCCGGGCAGCGATGCGGCCCTGGCCCTGGGCCTGATGCAGGTGCTCATCAACGAGGAGTTGCTGGATCACGAGTTCATCGCGGCCCACACCCTGGGCTTTGCCGACCTGCAGGCCCGGGCCGCCGAGTATCCGCCGGAGCGGGCGGCGGAGCTGACCGGGGTGAGCGCCGCAGAGATCGTGGAACTGGGCCGGGCCTATGGCCGGGCCCGGGCACCCTACATCCGCACCGGTTGCGGCCCCGCCCGCCAGTTGGCGGGGGGCATGGCCATGCGCACCATCGCCCTGCTGCCCGCCCTGGTGGGGGCCTTCGAGCGCCCCGGCGGAGGCATCCTGCGTAGCGTGGGGGCGGGGGCCTGCCTGGACCTGTCGCGCCTCACGGCGGAAGAGCTTTCCCCGGCCGGCACCCCCACGGTTAACATGGTCCAGCTGGGCGCGGCCCTGGCCCCGGAGGCCCCCCGGCCCCTGCACCTGCTGTGGGTGTATCTGTCCAATCCGGCGGTGGTGGCCCCGGACAGCTCGGCGGTGCTCAAGGGCCTGGCCCGGGAAGACCTGTTCCTGGTGTGCCAGGAGATGTTCATGACCGAGACCGCCCGCTGGGCCGACCTCATCCTGCCCGGCGCCGGCTCCCTGGAGATCACCGAGCTCTACACCTCCTACGGCCACCGCTACGTGCAGATGGCCAAGCCGGTCATCGCGCCGGTGGGCCAGTGCCGCTCCCTGTGGTCGGTGTTCCAGGAGATGGCCGGGCGCATGGGCTTTGACGAAGAGGTGTTCACGGCCGACGAGGAGCAGCACATCTCCTGGATGCTTGATAGCGGCTCCCCTTGTTTGGAGGGCATAACCCTGCAGAGCCTGTCCGCCGGCCGCCCCCTGCTGGCCAACATCCCGGCCAACCCCTACGAGCGGGGCTTTCTCACCCCCTCGGGCAAGGTGGAGTTCTACTGCGAGGCCCTGGCCGCCCAGGGCCTGGACCCCCTGCCCGACGGCGCGCCCAGCCGCGAGGACGACCACGGCGGGGTCTATCCCCTGCAACTCATCACTCCGCCGCGCAAGCAATTTTTGAACTCCACCTTCAACGAGCTGGAGGCCCAGCGGGAGCGGGCCGGGGAGGCCGAGATTTACCTGCATCCGGACGACGCGGCGGCCCGGGGCATCGTTGACGGCGGATTGGTGAGGGTGTTCAACGGCCGGGGCGAGTGCCTGCTCAGGGCCAAGGTGTCAGAGGCGGTGCTGCCCGGCGTAACCGTGGCCGAGGGTCTGTATTGGGGAGCCCATACCCCCGGCGGCACGGGCATCAACCATCTCACCTCCCAGGCCCTGGCCGACCTGGGCGGCTCCAGCGCCTTTCACTGCAACCAGGTGGAGGTGGCTCCGGCCCCCTGAGAAATTCCCCGGCGCGGCACAAATCGCTGGACTCCGGCCCGGCGGGTGGGCAAACTGGGCGAGCCGGACCCGGAGCCCTCCCCGGTCGGGAGCGGGGCGCCGGTGCGGCTATTTCAGCAACGAGAACCTGGGTAGAGCATCTAGAGGAGAAGAGAATGTTACAGATAAAGGACGCGGTGGCGGTCATAACCGGCGGGGCCAGCGGCATCGGCCTGTCCCTGGCCCAGTATTGGGCCTCCCAGGGCGGCAAGGTGGTGCTGGCCGACCTGTTCCCCGAGGCGCTGGAGCAGGCGGCGGCCCAGGTTGAGGGGCCGGTGCACACCGTGGCCTGCGACGTGACCAAGGAGGAGGACAACGCCCGTCTGGCCGCCGAGGCCATCGAGGCCTTCGGGGCCATCAACCTGGTGGCCCCCTTCGCGGGCATCATCAAGGACGGCCTGTTCCTGTCCCCGGACCGCGAGAGCGGCAAGGTTGCCCGCAAGATGCCCTTGGAGCAGTTCGAGAGCGTGATCAAGGTGAACCTCACCGGGGTGTTCCTCACCGCCCGCGAGTGCGGCGAGCAGATGGTCAACCACGGCTGCCGGGGCTTGATCTGCTTCATCTCCTCCACCGGTTCCCTGGGCACCGCCGGGCAGATCAACTACGCCTCCACCAAGGCGGCCATGTCGGTGATGCCCAAGGTGCTCACCGGCGAGTTCATGCGCCGGGGTCTGTCGGAGCGCATCCGTTGCGTGGCCGTGGCCCCGGGCTACGTGGGCACGGCCATGGTCAAGGGCATGAACCAAAAGGCCTTGGAGAAGATCGTGGACGAGGTGCCCATAGGGCGGCTCATCGAGCCCGAGGAGGTGGCCTCCCTGGTGGGCGAGCTGTATCGCAACGAGGCCCTCAGCGGCGAAGTGTACTTCATCCACGGCGGTCTGCGCCTGGGCTCCCGGGGCTAGCCGGGCCGCCTTCGCCCTCAAGGCCCTAAAAACTTTGCTGCCGCCGGTACTCCCGGCGGCAGCTTGCTTGGGGCGCGGGGCCGTCAGGACAGGCGGCAGGAAATCCTTTCCTGGTAGAACTCGCCGGCCCTGGCCTGCTGGTCGGCCACCAGGCGGGAAATGCGGTCGAAATCCTGGCCCACCAGATCCACGAATTGCCGGTCCAGGTGATCTTCATAGGCCATTTTGTCCAAGATGGACATGACCTTGTCCTTGGGCAGGGCCTCGCGGTAGGGCCGCCGCTCGGTGAGGGCGGTGAACACGTCGGCCACGGCCATGATGCGCGCCCCCAGGCTCAGGCTGTGGCGGTCGTGGTGAAAGGGATAGCCCGAGCCGTCCAGCTTTTCGTGGTGAAAGGCGGCCCACTCGGCGATCTGCTGCATGCCGTTTACGCTGTTGAGCACCTCGTAGGTGTTGTAGGTGTGCGATTTCATAACCGCCATCTCCACCTCGTCCAGCTTGCCCGGCTTTTCCAGGATGTGGTTGGGCACGGCCATTTTGCCCACGTCGTGCAGATAGCCCGCGATCTCCATCAGCTTGACTTCTTCCCGGCTGAAACCATGCGACCGCGAAATTCGCCTGGCCGCCGCCGCCACGCCGGAGGAATGGGTGGCGGTGAAGCTGGAGCGGAAGTCGATGACGTTGCGGAAGAGCTTGGCCACCTCCTCCACCATGTCCAGGCCCACGTCCGCCTTGTTGTAGGGCCCCCGGTTGAGCAGCAGGGAATACATGCGCGGCGCAGCCAGGTCCAGCCAGAACTCCTCGTGCTCGGAGGCCTCCAAGAAAAGCTCCACCACTTGGGGATGGATGGTCTTGCCGCGTAACTGCTTGATGCGTTTGGTGATCTGCTGGTGCTGGTGCAGGATGTAGAGGTTGCGGTCCACCCAACGCTCCACATGGTCGGCCAACAGGATGGCCTGGGCGTTGAAGGCGGCAGGGTTTTCCAGCGACTCGTCCCAATCCTCCCACGGGCGGTGGTGATAGAGCACCGCGCTGGCCTCGTTTTCCAGCCAGGGCACGCTCTTGAACAACAGCCAGCCCCGGATGCAGTGGTCCTCGGTATCCTGCCCCTCGAAGCGGTGCAGGGTTTGCATCTCCTCCACCGAGTTGGCCCCGATGTCGTGCAGCACCGCGGCGGAGAACATGTTCTCCAGGCTTTGCTGGTTCAGCCCCGCCACCCGCCCCATTTCCCAGACGATGAAGGCGGTCCTAAGCTGGTGCTGGAACAGCTCCGGATTGGCCAAATCCATGGCATTGGACAGGGATAGGATTATGTTGCCGAGATTGACCATAAAGGCTCACCGCGCGCTTGCACCCCTCGATTTTAGCCGGCGGCCGCATGGACGCGAGGGGATCGTGCCAGGTGAACACCTTAATGGCGTAGGGAAGTGGCAAGCGGCAACCGGTCGGCATTGGTAGCTTATATGTAAGCAAACAGGCTCTATAGATAATCATGATATATTGCGACCTATCTAGGCGGTAGGACTAATTCTGAAGGGCGGGGAACTATTTTTAAATAGTAGTTCCTTTTAGTCCGCTCGAAGCGCCGGCCGTGTCCGGGGCTCCCGAATGGAAAGGCCCGGACGCTTCTGGAGAGCGTCCGGGCCTTCGCAGGCCAGGGAAGCGGCCTTTATGTCGCTTACTTGATCATCCGGCGGTAGCTGCTCCTGTGGCCCAGGCCGGGGCGGCCGGTGGCCAGGGGGCCGGGGCGCACCATGGAGGTGAGGGCGGAACCGGCCCGGGGGGCGGCGGCGGGCTGGGGCACCGGCGCCTCGGCCTCCACGCTCACCGGCTTGTCCAGCACCACGGTCATGCCCGCGCCCAGGATCAGCAGGACGGCGGCGGTGAGGTAGGCGGACTCGTAGGAGCCGGTGGCGGCCACGATCATCTGGGAGACCCGGGGCAGCACGAAGCCGCCCACGCCCCAGGCGGTGAAGACCAGGCCGTAGTTGACCCCGAAGTTCTTGAGGCCGAAGTAGTCCTTGGTGGCCGAGGGGAACAGGGAGAGGTTGGTGCCGTAGTTGAAGCCCACCAGGGCGGCGGCCATGACCATCACGATGGCCTGCTCCTTGCCCACCATCATCAGGGAGAACAGCAGCAAGGACTGGAAGCAGAGCATGATGGCCAGGGTCTGGGTGCGCCCGATCTTGTCGGAGAGGATGCCGGCCACGATGCGGCCGCCCGCGTTGCCCACGGCCATCAGGGCCACCACCACCCAGGCCATGTCGCCCAGGCTGGCCTTGGCCATGCCGGCCACGTTGCCGATGATCATCAGGCCCGCGCCCGCGCCCACGAAGTAGGTGAACCACAACAGGTAGAAGCTCTTGGTGCGCAGCATGGCCGAGGGGGCGAAGTCCAGGCCCTTGGCCTGGACAGCGGCGCTGCCTGCGGGCTTGGCCTCGGGGCTGTAGCCCGCGGGCGGATTGACCAAAAACTGGGACAGGCCGCAGACCACCACGATGAAGGCGCCGCCGAAGATCATCATGGCCGCGCTGAGGCCCACCGTGTGGATCAGGTAGCTGCTAAGGGGAGCGATGTACACCGAGGCCAGGCCGAAGCCCGAGACCACCAGCCCGGCGATGAGGCCGGTCTTGGCGGCGGGGAACCACTTGATGGCCGGAGGGGTGGCCGAGGCGTAGCCGAAGCCCAGGCCGGTGCCGGTGAGCACCCCGAAGCCCAGGATCCACACCCACAGGGAGTAGGACTGGCTGATCCACATCAGGCCCAGGCCGGTGAGCACCCCGCCGATAAGCGCGGTGATGCGCGGCGAGAACTTGTCTTGCAGGCGGCCGGCGAAGATCATGCTGAAGGCGAAGGCCAGGCAGCACACCGCGTAGGGGTCGTTGAGGGAGGAGAGGCTCCAATCAAAGCGGCCGTCCCCGGCCACGATGGAGTCCTTGATGGCCATCTTGAACATGCTCCAGGTGTAGAGGATGCCCAAGGCCAAGTTGATGCCGATTCCCGCCGTGGCCACCGACCATCCGCGGTTCTTAACCTTCTCCATGGCTCTACCTCCCTCCGGGCCGCGCCCTGTGCTTTTGGTTTCGCCCTTTCTTAGTTCAAATATCGGGCCAAGGAGAGGTTTTGCGGGGATAGATACGTATTGTCTGATGGTTACAATAAAAAACCGCCTCGGCCCGGCGGCGCGGGAGCGGCGGAAAACGGCCCAAAAAGTAGAAGAATCTCTAGATTGGTGGAAGTTCTTCTACTCCCCTTCGCCGTCCAGGAGCTTCTTCTTACGGTAGCGGAAGGTGTGGTAGTTCATGCCCAAGAGCTGGGCGGCCTTGGTCTCGTTGCCCTGGGCCAGCTCCAGGGCCCGGCCCAGGTAGCCCCGCTCCACCTCTTCCAGGGTGCCGCTCAAATCCAGGCCCTGGGGCCCCAGGGGCGCCAAGCCCGGCCCGGCCTCGCCGCCGTCCGGCGGGGCGGCCTGGTCCAGGCCCATCGCCTCGGCCTCCAAGAGCGGCCCGGTACCCACCAGCACCCCCCGCTCCACCAGGCCCTTGAGTTCGCGCACGTTGCCCTGGTAGCGGCGGCTGGCCAGCAGCGCCTCGGCCCGAGGGGTGAAGCCGGTGAAGTCCTTGCCGTACTTTTGGGCCATCTCCCCCAAAAAGTGGCGGGCGATGGGCAGCACGTCCTCGGGGCGGCGGTTCAGGGAAGGCACCTCCACCTTGACCACCCCCAGGCGGAAGTAAAGGTCGCGGCGGAAGCGGCCTTCGGCCACCAGGGTTTCCAAATCCTGGTTGGTGGCCGCCACCACCCGCACCTTGGCCTTGCCGGGGCGGGTGGCTCCGATCTTGTAGTACTGGCCGGAGTCCAAGAAGCGCAGCAGCTTGGCCTGGGCCTCGGGGGGCAGGTCGCCCACCTCGTCCAGGAACAGGGTGCCGCCGGCGGCCTGCTCCACCAGGCCCTTCTTGCCCCCGGCCCGGGCCCCGGAAAAGGCCCCCGGCTCATAGCCGAACAGCTCGCTCTCGATCAGCTCCTTAGGCAGGGCCGCGCAGTTGAGCGCCACCAGGGGGCCCCGGTGCAGGGGGCTCTGGTAGTGCACCGCCGCGGCGATGAGCTCCTTGCCGGTGCCGGTCTCGCCCAGGATCAACACCGGGGCGTCGGGGCTTTGGGCTACCTGCTTGACCAGCTCCATGACCCCCTGAATCTGGTGGCTCTCGGCCACCATGCAGGGCAGGTTCTCGGTGAGGCAGCGCTCCTGCAGGGCCTTCACCTCCTTGCGAAGACGGATGCTTTCCAGGGCGTTGTCGATGGTGGCCTTAAGCGATTCCATGTGCAGGGGCTTGACCACGTAGTCGTAGACCCCCTGCTTCATGGCCGCCACCACGGTGTTCACGTCCTCGTAGGCGGTGATCATGATGAACAGCATCTGGGGGTGCAGGGCCTTGATGCGCCCCAGGGCCTGGACCCCGTCCATGCCCGGCAGGCCGATGTCCAAAAGGATGAGGTCCGGCACCTCCTGCTTCAGGGCCTCCAGGGCCTCCTCCGCGCTGGCCAGGGCCCGCACCCGGTAGCCGGGCAGGTTCATCACCACCGCGTCGCGGATGAATTCCTCGTCGTCCACTACGAAAAGGCTGTAGTCGAGCATGGTCTCCTATCCGTGGGAGTCGTAGCCCCAGTAGGCCGAGGCGGGCAGCTCCATGGTGAACATGGCCCCGCCCCAGCGGCTTTGGCTCACGCTGAGCTTGCCGCCGTGGTCGCTGACGATGCGGTGGCACAGGCTCAGGCCGATGCCCGAGCCCTCGCGCCGCCCGGTGAAAAAGGGGTCGAACACCTTTTCCCGTAGCGCCGGGGGCACGCCGGGGCCGGAGTCGGACACCCGGATGACGATGCGGTCCAGCTCCAGGGAGGAGTCCAGGCCGATCTTCTTCTCACCTTCCGCCTCGGCCAGGGCCTGCACCGCGTTGGTGATCAGGTTCATGAGCACCTGCTCCAAAAGCTGGCGGTCGGCATGGGCCAGGGGCAGGCTCTCGGCCAGGGAGGCCTCCAGGGTCACGCCTGCCTTGCGCAGGGTCACCGCCGAAAGCTCCATCACGTTGCCCACCACCTGGTTCAGATTGAGCAAGGACACCTTGGGGGCGGTGGGGCGGCTGAAGTCCAGCACCCGCTTGATCACCCCTTCGATGCGCTCGCTGGCCGCGCGCATCTTGGTCAAGATGTCCTCCACCTCGGCCATGCCCTGGGTCTTGCCGCTCAGGGCGCTGAGGTAGAGGTTGATGCCCGACAGGGGGTTTCTTATCTCGTGGGCGATGCCCGCGGCCACCCGGCCCAGGGAGGCCATCTTGTCCTGGATGCTCACCAGGCGCTCCAGTTCGCGGGCCTTGGTGATGTCGAGCATGATGATCAGCCGGGCCCGGTGGCCCTGGTATTTGATGCCCCCGGCCCGGCAGTGCACCCAGCGGGCGCCTGTGCCCTGACCCTCGGCGGCGGCGAAGCCCAGGTCCAGGTCTTGACCCTCTTCGGCCCGGGGCTCGCCGCCATTGTCCGGGGCGGTGGCCAGGGCCAGGAATTTGGCCAGGCGGGGATCGCTGGCCGGTCCCAGGGAGGCCAGCTCAAAGGGTGTGTCGGCCGGGCCCAGAATGCGCCGGGCCTCGGGGTTGCAATACACCGCCCGGCCGCTTTGGACGATGGCGATGCCCACCTGGGCGTTTTCCACCAGGGTGCGGAAGCGGCGCTCGCTCTCGGCCAGGGCCTGGTCCATCTCCCGGCGGCGGGTGATGTCCTCGTAGGTGCACAGCACCCCCACCACCCGGTCCTGGGGATCGCGCAGGGGGATGCGGTTGGCGTCCATCCACAGGGTGGCCCCGCCCGGCCCCTCCTGGGGCTCTATGATGTGGTGTTGGGCCCTGCCGGAGTTCATCACCCCTTGCTCGGCCCGCTGCAACAGGGCCGCCTCGGCCGGGGGCCGGGGCAGCTCGTAGTCGCGCAGGCCCTTGATCTGGGAGGGCTCGGACAGGCTAACGTGGGCCGCGAAGGCCCGGTTGCAGCCCAGATAGCCGCCCTGGCGGTCCTTCCAGAAGATGAGCTGGGGGATGTTGTCCATGACCAGGCGCAGCATGCCGCGGGAGCGCTCGGTCTCCACCTCGGCCTGGCGGCGGCGGCGCTCGGCGGCCAGGCTTTGCAGGAGGATGTAGAACTCGATCACCGCCACGATGCCCATGATGCCCAGGCCCACCCAGGTGAGCCGCCCGGTGATCACCGCCATCTGCTGGGACACGTCCTCCACGTAGATGCCGGTGCCCACCACCCAGCCCCAGGGCGCGAACTCCTTGACAAAGCTGACCTTGGGCACCACGTGGGCCGGGTCGTCCTTCCACTGCCACATGTAGTCCACGTAGCCCTGGCCCCCATGCCGGCGCACCACCCGCACCACCTCGGAGAACAGGCGTTTGCCGTGGGGGTCCTGGAATCCGGCCACGTTTCGCCCCTCCAGGTCGGGGCGGTAGGGGTGCATCACCATGCGGGGCTCCAGGTCGTTGACCCAGAAGTAGTCCTTGCCCTCGGAGCCGTAGCGCATGGCCCTGAGCTGGGCCTTGGCCTGCTCTTGGGCCTGCTGCCGGGTAAGCAGGCCCTTTTCCTGCCGGGCGTGGTAATAGGCCAGCACGTCCCAGGCGCTCTGGGTGAGCTCGCGGATCATCTCCCGCTTGCGTTCCATGAAGGCGTTTTCCACGGCGGGCAGGATCAGCGCGAACAGGGCGGCGGAGAACAGCAGGATGGTGAGCACCGATGGCAGCACCAGGCGCAGCAGGGCGCCGGGCCACCAGCGGCCGGGGACGGAGCCGGCTGGTTGTGGCGCGTCCAGGGCGAACATGAACCATGCTCCCGAATGGATAAAGGGTGATGCCCCCCGGCATCACCCCTCACATGGTTTCATTTTGCCGCCGTAATATCAAGCGGGGAAATGGCTGGTGAATGGGTGGTCTAAATGCGCTCTCTCACCACGTGGAACTCAATGGAAGCGGCGGTCACCCGGCTGGTGCCGGAGTAGATCAGGCTGACGGTCCACAACCCTTGCAGGCTAAGCACCACCGCCGGGCTCCAGAGGGTGTCCAGGCCCAGGGCCAAGGAAGGCGCGGCCCCGGCCGTCACCACCGGGAAAACCAGGCTGATCAAAATGCCGTAGGCGATGCCCATCAAGGCCATGATCTGGTAGGCGCTCAGGCGGCCGCCGCCCCGGTAGTCGGCCCGGAGCGTCTCGGAGACGGCCCGCCACAGGCCGCCGGCGATCAGGCACAGCCACAGGGCCCCGGTAAAGGCCCCGTTGAGATATAGATAAAGGGAAACGAGGCCCGCCGCGCCGTTGACCACCAGGGTGAGCATCTGCACCGGAACCACGGCCAGGCCGTCCAGGCCTGCTTCGTAGGAGATCTTCTTGGTCTCGCCGCTGAACACCAGGTGCCAGTGCTTGAACACCGTCTGCACCCAGTCGGGGCAGGCCACCAGGGCCCGGCCGTAGCAGCAGCCGAAGCTGAGGCAGGCCAGGCGACCCAGGCCTTCGCCCAGGGTGTAGCAGATCACCAGGGCGGCCAGCACCGGGGTTACCTGCAGGGCCTGGGCGGCCTCGCGGTCCAGGCAGGCCCGGGCCAGCAGGGTGAGCCAGGGGGCCAGGAGGATGGCGGCGAAGCCAGCCCCGGCCACGGTGAGGGTGGCCGGCTTGTGCTCCACCCAGCGGGCCACCAGGCGGGCGGCCGGGGCGCTCAGGGAAATGAGCGGCAGCATAACCACCATCACCTGAAAGGGGCTGATGCCCAGCGAGCCCAGCATGATAAGCATCAGGGCCGCGGCCAACAGCACCGCGTTGGCGGTGAACATGCCGTAAAAGGTAAGGTTGACCCCCCGCCAGCGGCCGCCGTGGGATTCGCCCACCGGGATGGCCGCCGCTATCTGCCAGCGCTCGCCGGGCAGGCGGCGGCTCCACCACAACAGCCCCGCGAACAGGGCCCCCAGCCCGGCAATGAAAACGATCTTGTCCATCACTTCCTCCCGGAAGCCTAACTGCGGGCCGTGGCCCGGCCGATTTGTTCGCGCACCCTGACCTCGGTTTCCACCAGGGGGCGGCCGAAGCCGGTGGAGAAGCGGCTCACCGCGTTGGACGAGGTCTGGTTGTCGATGAGGTCCTGGTCAAAGTCCAGGCGGCCCGGCTGGAACAGGAGCACCACCGTGCTGGAGCCGGGCTTGAACAGGCTCTTGGGCTGGCCCTTTTTGAGCATCAGGCCGGGCATCATGGGCTGGGGGTCGTTGTAATACTCGTCGCTGTAGCGCTGGCGAATCTCCCCCACCATCAGGGCCACCACCTCCACCACGGCCACCAGGCCCACGCCCGAGCCGCCGATCACATCGGTGTCGATGATGGTGACCATGCGCATGTTCTTGGAGTAGGGGTCCACCAAGTTGACCACCGCGCCGGGGTTGCAGGAGTGGTAGTGCCCGGCGATGGGGTAAAAGTCCACCACCCGGCCGCTCACCGGGGTGTGCACGTAGTGGTACTTGTCCGGGGTCAGGCGGCACAGGGCGTAATCGCCGTCCTTGAAGGCCTCCAGCCAGCGGGTCTTGAAGTCGCCCAACAGCTCGTGGAAGGTGAAGAACTTCTCCTTGATAAACAGCAGGGAGTGGGCCCCGAAGGAGCCCAGGAGCACCCGGGAGTCGGCCGGGGCCACCACCGCCGCCGGGTCCGGGTTCATGGGCCGGGTATCCCAATAGCGGATCTTGCGGGTGAACAGCTTGCCCGGGGTGTCCAGGGTGTCCGGGTCGTCCAGGCACTCGCTCAGGTCCACCCCCCAGGAGCGCACCGCCTCGGTGGTGGCCCTGAGGCGCACCCCCAGCATGGCCTCGAAGTTCAAGAGGCCCAGCAGGCTGGAGCCCCGGGCGCTGGTGATGGCCTTGAATACGCTGGGTGTTTTTTCGCGTACCTCGGAATAAAGGAAGTTAACCAAACGGTCGGCAAAGAGCCGTTCGGTGCGCACCTGGCGGCTATGCCTGTCTATATATTGGTGCGTGGTCAAGCTCATGATTGGGCTCCATGGACGCCGCGCCCGCCGGTGATTCCTGTCCGGGCCGCTCCTGAAAATCGATAACCGTTAAAAGCAAATTGACTAGCAGGGATACCTCCTCGGCCCCGGCCCGCCCGTCCAAGACCGGCTCCTTGAGCCCGGCCAGCAGGGCCCGGGGCTCCCGTCCGCCCAGGATGCGTCCCAGGGCCCGGCGGGAGGAGGGATGGTTTTCCAGGGCCTTGAGGCCCCGGCCGCTCATATCTTGCTCCAGCACCCGCCAGGCCTCGCCCAGATGGCGGCGCCTGAGGCCGGTGCGGTAATAGTCTTCCGTCGCCTGGTTGAAGCGGCGGGCGTCGGCCCGAAGGGCGTCCCCCGCCCCCAGTTCGCTCAGGATGCCGTGGGTGAGCCGGCCCAGGGCCGAGGCCTGCCCCGGACGGGCCAGGCGTTCTTCCAGGTCTGCCAGGGTGTCGCCCAGGCCCAGGCACTCGATGATCTCCGCGGCCTCCCGCCGGATGAAGCGCAGGCAGCCCAGGTGGTATTGGGCCAGCTTGACCCGCAGGTAGCCGGGGTAGCGGCGGCTGGGGCGGGTCTCGGCGGTGTCCTTGAGAATGGCCTTGAGCAGCAGGTTGGGGGTGTCCTGGCGCACGAAGAAGGTGGGCAGGCCGATGGCCGCGGCAAAAAATATCTGGCGCCGCTCGCTCTCCACCACGGGGTCGTCGGGCACCTGGGCGTGGCTCAGGCGGCCCCGGGCGATCAGGGCGAAGGCCAGCGCCGTGACCAGGCGCTGCATATCCACCGCCCCGGCCAGATCCCGCTCCAGGCTGTAGAAAAGGCTGTAGTGGCGGCCCTCGAAACCGGCGAAGCCGTGGGTGGCCACCTCCCGCTGGCGGTGCAGCATATAAAGGGGCATGGAGGGATCGAACACCCCCAGGGAGGCCAGATCCGCCTTGAAACGCTGGTGGTTGCCCAGGCGGCCGTCCAGGGCCGGACTCTGCTTGGTGCTCATCAGGCACACCAGGTAGTCCATGAGCCGAAAGTCGGGCAGGCAATCGCCCCTGAGGCCGAAAAGCTTGGCCAGGGGCTGGTCCAGCCAGGGGGGGCCGAAAGGGGTGAGCCGAAGCCCCAGGGGCCGCACCTTGAGGTGGGCCTTTTTGCGCCAGCGCCGCCAGATCATGCGCAGATGGGTGTAGTCCAGCTCAAAGGGCAGGAAGCTGAGCACCTTCTCCGGGTGGAAGTCGGCAAAGGCCAGGCGATAGGGCGCGGCGCTGTAGGTGCCCACGAACAGGGGCAGGAAGTGCTCCACGCACTTGGTGACCAGGTCGCCCAAATATTTTTCGTGGGCTGGCTGCAGGGCGCCCTGGGCCACGGCCCGGCTCAGCCTTTGGCTGCCCAGGCTCACGTGGGTGCCGTTGTTGGCCAGGCTGATGTTGCTGGCGCTGGGCAGGGTCACCAGATTGTTCAGGATGATGCCCGCCTCCTTGAGGCGGTGCAGGCCGTTGAACTGGGCCCGCGAGAGCACCTGATGGCACAGGTGCATGTAGCGCTGCTTGTCCTCGCCCTGGTTCCAGCCCGACAGGCAGGGGTTCATGAACAGTTCGCGATAAAAGGCGTCGGAGATGCACTGGGAGAGCTGCTTCTGGCGCACCGGGGGGTGTGGCGAGAAGTACACCGCCACCCTTTGGCCGCTTTCCTCCAGGCCCAGGCGGGTCTCGGCGTGGCGGGCCAGGAGGTGGGTGAGCAGGTAGCGGCGGCAGGTCTCGGCCGCCGCCTGGCTTCCCGCGCCGGGGGCTTCGGGACGGCTCAGGTGGAAGGAGAAGGTCTCGGGCGAGGTGTTGTCGGACAGATAGTGCTCGGCCAGGGCCCGGCTGCGTCCCCGCACCCGGGGCGGCAGTTCGTCCCCCCGGCCCAGGACGTCCACCAGGGCCAGCTTGAGCAGATAGCTCACCGGCAGGCGCAGGCGGCCGCCGGGGCAGGAAAAGCGCCCCGCGTCGGAGCGCAGGGAGCCCAGGGGCTGCTTTTTGTCGGCCAACAGGTCGCTTTCCCAGGCCTGGCGGGCCAGGGGCGAGAGCCGCCTGGGGTCCAGGCGCACCCAGGAGTTTTCCCAGAGGTTGCGGGGGTTGGCCTGCAGCCACTCTTCCAGTTCGTTGATGATCCGCCGGGGCATCTCCCCCGAGCGCTCACGCTTGACCATGTTGCGGTAGTAGTTGGATTCCACGATGGAGCGGGGCAGGTCCACCGCCTCGGCGGAGCCCAGCACCCCGGCCTGCAACTCGTTTTCGCAGCCGCAGGTGGCGTCGCCCAGGGAAAAGGGCAGGCTGGCGGCCAGGGCCTCGGGCGTGTCGAGCGCCACTCCGGCCCGGCGCAGCAATTCGGCCGGGCTGTGGCCGCCGGGATAGGGCCAACCGTGCAGGGGAATGGGGCTCACTAGGTCTCGTCTCCTTGGGCTGGTCTCGGCCTCCAGTGCACCCTTGCGCCGGGTCCGGCCGGACCTTTGCCTTATTAGACGTTTTATTTACTCTAGTTAGCCCATGCCTGAGTTACAGGCCTGTGAACAACGGGAGGAGAAGTGATGGCAAAAAAAGGGGCGGCGCGCCTGCGCCACCCCTGGGTTGGCTGAGGAAAACCCTAGTTTTGCAGCTGGGGCAAGTCGGCGTAGAGCTCCAGGGCCTGGGGGTTGGCCAGGGCGTCCTTGTTTTTCACCTCGCGGCCGTGGATCACGTTGCGCACGGCCAGCTCCACCTTTTTGCCGCTGATGGTGTAGGGGATGTCGGCCACGGCGATGATCTTGGCCGGCACGTGGCGCGGGGTGCAGGCGGTGCGGATCAGGGTCTTGATCTTTTTCTCCAGCTCCGGGGTCAGCTCATAGCCGGGGTTGAGCTTGAGGAACAGGATCACCCGCACGTCGTTGTCCCAGTCCTGCCCCACCACCAGGCTGTCGCCGATCTCGGCCATGTTCTCAACCTGGCGGTAGATTTCGGCCGTGCCGATGCGCACCCCGCCGGGGTTGAGCGTGGCGTCGGAGCGGCCGTACATGATCACTCCCCCCTCGGGGGTCACCTCGCAGAAGTCACCGTGGAACCAGATGTTGGGATACACGTCGAAGTAGGCGGCCTTGTACTTGGAGCCGTCCGGGTCGTTCCAAAACATGATGGGCATGGAGGGCCAGGGCTTGGTGCACACCAGCTCGGCCTTCTCGCCCACCACCGGCTTGCCCGCGTCGTCCCAGGCCTCCACGGCCATGCCCAGGCCCCGGGCCTGCAACTGCCCCGCGTACACCGGGCCGGTGGGGTTGCCCAGGGCGAAGCAGCCCACCAGGTCGCTGCCTCCGGAGATGGAGCTCAGGCACAGGTCGCTCTTGATGTCGCGGTACACGTACTTGAAGCTCTCGATGCTCAGCGGCGAGCCGGTGGAGAGGATGGCCTTGAGGGCCGAAAGATCGTACTTCTCCCCCGGCTTGAGGCCCTCGTTCTCGATGGCCGCCAGGTAGCGGGCGCTGGTGCCGAAGATGGTCATGCCCGTGTCCTCGGCGAATTTCCACAGCACCTCCGGCCCGGGGTGGAAGGGCGAGCCGTCGAACAAGAGCAGGGTGGCCCCCAGGGACAGGGAGCTGACCAGCCAGTTCCACATCATCCAGCCGCAGGTGGTGAAGTAGAAGATCTTGTCCTCGCGCTTCACGTCGCTCTGCAGGCCCAGTTCCTTGAGGTGCTGCATGAGCACGTTGCCCGCGCCGTGCACCATGCACTTGGGCACCCCGGTGGTGCCCGAGGAGTAGAGAATGTACAGGGGGTGGTCGAAGGGCAGCGGCACGCAGTTGAGGCCGGGGTCGCCGCTGCCTTTGACCAGCTGGTCAAAGCGGTGGGCGCCCGGCACCAGGCTCAGGGCGGGCTCTTCGCTGGTGAAGGGCACCACCACCACCTGCTCGATGCTGGCGATCTCCTTCTTCACGTGGGCCACCCGCTCCATGGAGCCGAAGGTCTTGCCGCCGTAGAAATAGCCGTCCGCGGTGAACAGCACCTTGGGCTGAATCTGGCCGAAGCGGTCCATGACCCCCTGGAAGCCGAAGTCCGGGCTGCAGGAGGACCACACCGCGCCCAGGCTGGCGGCGGCCAGCATGGCCACGATGGTCTCGGGGATGTTGGGCATGAATCCGGCCACCCGGTCGCCGGGCACCACCCCGAAATCGGCCAGGGCGGCGGCCAGGCGGGCCACCTGGCCGTAGAGCTCGGCATAACTCAGGCTGCGCTGGGAGCCGTTTTCCGAGCGGAAGATTATGGCCGGATGGTCGTCGCGGTAGCGCAGGAGGTTTTCCGCGAAGTTGAGCTTGGCCCCGGGGAACCACTTGGCGCCGGGCATCTTGTCCAGGTCCCTGACCACCTCCTCGTACGGCTGGGTGTGCATCACCTTGAAGAAATGCCACACCGCCTCCTGGAAGGCCGGGATGTCGGCCACCGACCACTCATACAACGACGCGTAGTCGTTGAAATCGGTGCCGTGCTTATGGTTGACGAACTCGATGAACCGGCTGAGATTGGTCTGGGCCACGCGCTCGGCGGACGGTTCCCAAAGTTTTTCGGCCATTAGCATTCCTCCCTACCCAAACGATGCCGAACCCTAACGCCGGTTCCGCCGGCGGGCGGACCTGGACGTTTACCAGAATGTAACCCCAGAGCCGTTAGCACCTTAGCAAGCCTGGCGCCGGAAGGCAAAAAAAACCTCCGCCATGTCGGGAACGAAGCAGGGCGCCGGGGGCCGGGCCGGGAACCTATCGGCAATGCCAACAGTAACATACTAAAAACATAGGTATAACCAGTTTGACTCCCCGCCGGGGCCGGGATATAGGCGTAAGTTCCACGAAATGTTTGCACAATTCAACCATGGACCCCGAGGGGCCTTTATAGCGTTAGGAGTACGGCGATGGCAAGTGAACACGAGGCCATGTGGCGGGAGTTGGGCCTGGACCTGGCCGCCCACGACCAGTTGTTGCAGGTTTTGGGCGATGGCTACGGTCAGATCTTCCTTTCCCAACAAGAGCGCCCCGAGGGCATGGAGTACTTCAACTTCGTGATGAGCGAGGTGCACGGCCTGCGCATCAAGGAACTGGTGGACGGCAAGGCCGAAGGCAAGAAGGTCATCGGCTCCTTCTGTGTCTTCGTGCCCGAGGAGATCGTGGTGGCCGCCGACGCCACCCTGGTGGGGCTGTGCACCGGGGCCGACTTTGCCACCGAACTGGTGGACCAGGTTTTGCCCCGCAACACCTGCGCCCTGATCAAGAGCGCCTTCGGCTTCAAGCTGGGCAAGGTCTGCCCCTACATGGAGTCGGCGGACATGATCGTGGGTGAGAACACCTGCGACGGCAAGAAGAAATCCTACGAGACCCTGGGCACTTTGGTGCCCAACCTCTACGTCATGGACCTGCCCCAGGTGAAGTCTTCCGAGGGCCGCGCCCTGTTGGCCGCCGAGTACGAGCGCTTTAAGCAGGCGGTGGAGGAACTGACCGGCAAGGAGATCACCGCCGAGCGCCTGGCCCATGGCATCCAGGTCGTCAACGCCAAGCGTGAGGCCCTGCACCGGCTCTACAAGCTGCGCGCCGCCGACCCGGCCCCCATCTCCGGGCTGGACGCCCTGTTGATCAACCAGGTGTCCTTCTACGACGATCCGGTGCGCTTCACCCAATCGGTGCACAAGATCTGCGACGAGTTGGAAGCGCGCATCGCGGCGGGCCAGGGGGTGGCCCCCCAGGGAACCCCACGCCTGCTGTTCTCCGGCTGTCCCATGGCCGTGCCCAACTGGAAGCTGCCCTGGGTGGTGGAAAGCTCCGGCGCGGTGGTGGTGGGCGAGGAGTCCTGTGTCGGCGAGCGCGGCACCCGCAATCTGACCGAGCCCCAGGGCCAGGACCTGGCCTCGATGATGGACGCCATCGTGGAGCGCTACTGGAAAATCGATTGCGCGGTGTTCACCCCCAACCCCGACCGCCAGGAGCACGTCAAGCAGATGGCCGCCGACTACAAGGCCCAGGGGGTGATCCACTACGGCCTGCAGTTCTGCCAGCCCTATCAGATGGAAGCCCTGCCCCTGGAGAAGAACCTGGAGGCCGGCGGCCTGCCGGTTTTGCGGGTGGATACCGACTACGGCATGGAAGACGTGGAACAACTCAAGACCAGGGTGGAAGCCTTCCTGGAAATGCTCGCCTGATATTCCGAGTCGGGCCCGGGCTTTACCGGGCCCGACTCCCCCCGCCGCCCAAAAGGCGTTGCTATCGCCTCGCCCGCCTTGATAGAGTGTTGCCTGACTCAACGCATCGTGTCCCAACCAGGATCCGGAGGGGGAATCCGGACCCGCTGGAGAGACGCGTTCATGAACCGAGAAAACGAGGACAACCACGTCTGCGCGGTGGAGCGCCTCAGCGGCTCCCAGGGCATGGCCGGTTCGGCCATGAGGGTGCTCTCCGGGGCGGCCGACCTGGGCGACCTGGTGGACTTCCTGGCCCTGGTGCTGGACAACGTTTATTCCGGCATCATCGTCTGCGATTCCGACTGCCGCATCGTGTTCATGAACCGGGTCTACGGCGAGCTGTTGGGCGCCGACCCCAAGGCGGCGGTGGGCGACTACCTGGACAAGTACTTCCCCCACACCCGCATGCCCCAGGTGCTCTCCACCGGCCGCTCGGAGCTGGCCCAGCGCTGCTCCCTCAAAACCGACATGCCCATGCTGGTCAACCGCATCCCCCTGAGGATCAAGGGCCAGGTGGTGGGGGTGATCCTCCAGACCATCTTCCGCGACTACACCGCCATGACCGACCTCATCTCCCGCCTGCAGGGCCTGGAGAGCGAGGTCAAATACTATAAAAAGGGCCTGGACCGGCTGCTCTCGCCCCTGTATGGCTTCAACAACATCCTGGGCTCCAGCCCCCTCCTGGCCGGGGTCAAGGCCGTGGCCGCCAAGTACGCCCGCACCGAGGCCCCGGTACTCATCACCGGGGCCACCGGCACCGGCAAGGAGATGTTCGCCCACGCGGTGCACCGGTCCTCGCCCCGGGCCGCCGGTCCCTTTGTCTGCGTCAACTGCGCGGCCATCCCCCGCGAGCTGTTGGAGTCGGAGCTGTTCGGCTATGAGTCCGGGGCGTTCACCGGGGCCAGCCGCAAGGGCAAGGTGGGCCAGATCCAGCTGGCCCACACCGGCACCCTGTTTTTGGACGAGATCGGCGAGCTGAGCCCCAAGGCCCAGGCCACCTTGTTGAGGGTGTTGGAAACCAAGACGCTCGAGCGCCTGGGCGGGGTGAAGCGGGTGGCCGTGGACTTCCGCCTGGTGGCGGCCACCAACCGCGACCTCAAGGAAATGATGAGCCGGGGCGAGTTCCGCGACGACCTGTATTACCGCCTCAGCACCATGGCCGTGGAGATCCCCGCCCTGAGCCGCCGCCGGGAGGATGTTCCGGTGCTGGTGGCCCATTTCCTCACCGCCTTGGAGCATCCCCAGACCGAGGTGGGGCTCCAGGCCATGGAGGCGTTGCAAAACTATGCCTGGCCCGGCAACGTGCGCGAGCTTAAAAACGTCATAGAACGGGCGGTTAGCCTCAGCGAGGGCCGCAGGATAGACCTGGAGCACCTACCCCGGGAGATCTTGACCAGCGATTTGGAAGAACGCCAGGTGTGCGAAAATCCGGACACCACCCTGGCCGAGCAGATGGCCTGTTTTGAAAAACGGGTCATGGAGCATGCCCTGGCCTTCAATAAGGGTAACATGACCAAGACCGCTAAAATGCTGGGAATTTCTCGTTCCACCCTCTATGAAAAGTGTCGCCGCTACGATCTGGGCGACACCGAGAAAGCCTCTTAGGCCCCTCCAAGACGCCTTTTTGTCCGGAAAACCGAACATGTCCGCGATTCCGTACAGTCAGATCACGCTACCCGGTAATGGTTATCGGCCTGCCCGGTGATGTCTCATGGTGAACTTACTGCCTATTATCTTGAAAAAACTAGCCGATCGGTCGTTCGCCTCAGCTCGGGGGAGCATGGCAACATTTTTGGCATGTTTCTTGTTATTACTTTCGCAAAGACCGAGGAAAGGGCCCCATCATTCGTAATTTTGGAGGAAGAATGCAATGACAACCTACCGGGTTTCGCGAAAGGACTTTGTGGTCCCCCGGTGTTCCGACGCATGCCCCGCCGGGGTTGACGTCCCCCGCTACATTCGGGCGGTCAGGGACGGCAACTTCGACCAGGCGGTGGCGGTGCTGCGTGAGCGCCTGCCCCTGCCGGTGGTTTGCGCCGACGCCTGCTTCGCCCCTTGCGAGGACGTTTGCGCCTACAAGCAGTTCGGCGACCCCATTGCCATCCGGGCCATAAAACGGGCGGCGGTGGATCACGGCGGCGAGGCTTGGAAGAGCCAAAAGGCCAAACCGGAAGCCAGCGGCAAGAAGGCGGCCATCGTGGGCGCCGGCCCGGCGGGCCTCACCGCGGCCTACTATCTGGCCGGCAAGGGTCACCAGGTAACCATCTTCGACGCCTTCCCCAAGCCTGGCGGCATGATGCGCTACGGCATCCCCAGCTACCGCTTGCCCGAGGCCCGCTTGGACCGCGACGTGGAAGAAATCCTGGGCCAGGGGGTTGAGTTCAAGGGCTCCACCCTGGTGGGCAAGGACGTGGACCTGGCCCAGTTGGCCAAGGACTTCGACGCGGTTTTCGTGGCCAGCGGCGCCAACTCCTCGGCCCGCATCCAGCTTGCCGGTTCGGACAAGCAGGGGGTGCTCTGGGGTTGGGAGTTCCTGCGCGACGTGGCCCTGGAACAGGCCCCGGCGGTGGGCCAAAAGGTGGTGGTGGTCGGCGGCGGCAACGTGGCCATCGACGTGGCCCTGACCGCCAAGCGCCTGGGCGCCAAAGAGGTTCAGCTCTTCTGCCTGGAAAGCCGCGCCGAAATGCCCGCCCATCCCTGGGAGGTCAGCCTGGCCGAGGACGAAGGGGTGATCATCAACAACTCCTGGGGCCCCAAAGAGGTGGTGGGCGAAGGCAAGGCCAGCGGCGTGTCCTTCAAGGCCTGCACCTCGGTGTTCGACAAGGGCGGCAAGTTCAGCCCCATCTATAACGAAGGCGTCACCACCCAGGTGGAGGCGGACACCGTGATCCTGGCCATCGGCCAGAGCCCGGTGCTGGAGTTCGTGGACGCAGCCGGGGTGGAAACCGCGGGCAACCGCATCCAGGCGGGAGCCGACCAGGCCACCGGCGCCAAGGGCATCTTCGCCGGCGGCGACGTGGTCACCGGACCGGCCTCCATCATCGGCGGGGTGGCCCAGGGCCGCCGGGCCGCCGAGGCCATGGACAAGTATCTGGGCGGCGACGGCGACATCTCCGAGGTGTTGGCCGCGCCCGAGGATGAGGTGGAACTGACCCCCCTGACCGGTCAGATCCTGTCCCGCCAAAAGACCCCCCATATGCACGTCTGGGAGCGCGGCGACAACTTCGACCAGGTGGAGCTGCCCATGAGCCCCGAGGCGGTGACCGCCGAGGCCAACCGCTGCCTGCAGTGTGACGCCCGCACCTTCGAGGTGATCCTCAACACCGAGTACTGCAAGGAGTGCGGCTACTGCGCCGAGGTGTGCGGAGTGGAAACCTTTGGACCAGCCGAGTTCTTCAACGTCAAGGGCTATCGCCCCATGGAGGTGAAGTCTCCCAAATGGTGCGTGGGCTGTTTCAAGTGCTTCTTCTCCTGCCCTGATTTCGCCATCGACGTCGTCGAAAAGAACGCGTAGCCCAGGGAGGTTTATGCGATGAAAAGATTTTTGGAAACAGGCAACTTCGCCATCACCGAGGGCGCCATCCTGGCCGGATGCCGCTTCTTTTGCGGCTATCCCATAACCCCGGCCACCGAGCTGGCCGAGGCCATGAGCAAGCGGCTGCCCCAAGAAGGCGGAGTATATCTGCAGGCCGAGGACGAGTGCGCGGCCATGCACGTTTGCATCGGGGCCTCCCTGGGCGGCATGAAAGCCATGACCGCCACTTCGGGTCCCGGTTACATCCTTTACGCCGACCCCTTCGGCTGGGCCTTGGGCTGCGAGATGCCCCTGGTGGTGGTCAACTCCGGCCGGGTGGGCCCGGTCAGCGGCATCACCGGCGCGCCGGGCCAGGGCGAGTTCTACCTCACCCGCTACCCCACCCAGGGCGGCAACTTCGAGGCCATCACCCTGGCCCCCAACTCGGCGCAGGAGGCCATGGCCATGGTGGTGGAGGCCTTCTATCTGTCCGAGCGCTTCCGCATGCCCGTCACCGTGCTGGGCGACCAGCTCATCACCGACGGTTTCGAGGACATCACGGTGCCCGAGAACGAGGACGAGATGAAGGAGATGGGCTTCAGGACCTGGCCGCGCAGCTTCTGCGCCGGGCCCGACTTCTACCCCTATAGCGACTCCCTGGACATCCCGCCCGTGCAGATGGGCTCCGGGGCCGGGGGCCTGTGCTCCGACTGGACCCCCACCGAGCAGGGCTATGACATCGAGGAGGTGGAGGCCCACCACAAGCACGCCTACCGGCTCATCTACAAGGTGCGCAACCACCGGGACCTGTTCAACCACCTCTACGAGAAGAAGTACATGGACGACGACCCCGACCTGGTGGTGGTCTCCTACGGCACGCCTTCGCGGGTGGTGAACACCGCGGTGGACCGGGCCCGCGCCGAGGGCATGAAGGTGGGGGCGCTGCGCCTGATCAACCTGTGGCCTTTCCCGGACGAGCACTTCAAGCGCAAGACCAAGTACCTGTCGGTGGAGCTCAACTGGGACGGCGAGTTGGTTCGCGAGGTGCAACGGGCCGCGCCCAAGGACTCCGAGGTGCATTTCCTGGGCAGCTGCGGCGATTTGCCCACCATCCCCGATCTGTTGGAGACCTTTGAGAAGCTACTGAAAAACCAGCCCCTGGAGCGCAAGGGTTGGACCTTGGAGGCGTGGTAATGCAGTACTCATCCGCCACCCTTATCGATAAGTACCTACGCACCCGCAAGATCCCCAGCACGGCCTGTTCCGGCTGCGGTTTGGGCATCAACCACAAAGTGGTCGTGCAGGCCATCAACGAACTGGATCTGAAGGTCAACGACATAATCTGGGGCACCTCCATCGGCTGCGCCGGGCGCCAGACCTTCGCCACCTGGCAGGGCGACGGCTTCGCCGGCACCCACGGCCGGGTCTACGCCATCGCCCGTGGCCTCAGGATCGCCCTACCGCCGGAGAAGAAGATCATCTGCACGGTGGGCGACGGCGACGCCTTCGGCATCGGCCTGATGCACCTGATCCACTCCGCCCGCTCCAACGTGGACATGACCGTCATCGTCAACGACAACCTGGGCTACCAGTCCACCGGCGGCCAGTTCGGCTTCACCACCCCCCAGGGGGCGCACACCGACTCCAGCCCCTACGGCATGTTCGAGCACAACCTGATGAGCGAGGGCATGGACGTAATGCACATCCTCAAGGGGGCCGGGGCCACCTTCCTGGCCCGCCACGTGGCCATGGACGGCCAGCGCGCGGTGGAAAGCGTGAAGCGGGCCATCTTGAACCCCGGCTTCTCCCTGGTGCACATGCCTTATCCCTGCCCCACCAACTTCGCCTCCCGCGAGCTGGGCTCGCGCAACCAGGTGAACATCTACCGGTGGATCAAGGAGCGGGCCAAGCCCCTGGAAGAGGCTGATGAAAACACCGTGTGGGCCACCGGCGTCTGGCACGATGCCACCGGTTCCCGGCCCGAATTCAGCGAACACGTCTGGGGAGCGGTGAACAAGATCAGAAAGACGGGTGCGCTATGAAAGACAGACTGGAGATAGTGGCCAGCGGCTTCGGCGGCCAGGGCGTGGTGCGCCTGGGCCAGGTATTGGGCGAGGCCGCGGTGAAAGAGGGCCTGAGGGTGACCATGCTCAAGAGCCACGGCACCGAGATGCGCGGCGGCTACGTGCGCAGCCAGGTGGTGCTCTCGCCCAAGACCATCGACAGCCCCATGTGCGAAAACCCCGACTTCTTCATCGCCCTGTCCTCGGCGGCCTACAACCGCTTCAAGGACACGGTGCCCGAGAACGGGGTGATCCTGTTCGATCCCGCCTTCGTGGAGGAGATCGACGAAAAGCTGGCCTGCAGCCAGCGGGAGCTGCCGGCCAAGCAGTTGGCCATGGACCACTTCGACCGTCCCATCTTCAGTAACTCCATCGCCCTGGGGGCCATGGCCAAGTTGCTGGAGGGGGAAATGGACAAGGAAATTATCTTGGAGAGCCTCTTGGAGATCATTCCCAAGTTCCATGACAAGAACCGGGAAGCCTTCCAGGTAGGCTACGACTATATGAAGTGATGCGTCGGGGCCGCTCCCTTGGGGGCGGCCCCTTCCTTGACCGACCGGGGGTGGAAGGGCGAGGAAGTTGTAAAAAAATCCGTCCGCGCGCCAAGGCGGGTCGGGCCCGGGGGAGGGCCGCGACCCCACCAAGCGAGGCCGCGGACGAAGTAAAGGAAAAATGGCCAAACGAGCGGACAACCGTCACGTCCTGCCGGAAGGCGGTGGTTGATGATGGATAGACGTGGGCAAAACGCGGCGCGCGTAGGCCCGGGTTTCCCCCCGGGATGCGGTGGGCCCGTGGGCCCAAGCGGCTATTGCTGTTGTGTGGCCGCTCGTGAAGCGAAACAGGCAAGCCTGGCGAGGAGTTAAGCTCCCGCCGGGTTTTTTGTTTCGCGGCTGTCGCCGAGGAGGGCGAGGTAAGCAATGCGCACCATTAGATATTTTGTGGATAAACATGCCGCCGAGCAGCCGGATAAGACCTTTTTAGTCGCTCCGGAGCCCGGCCTGGAACTCAGCTACGCCGATCTCAAGGAAAGCTGCCTCAAGCTTGCCGACTTTTATTTTGCCAAGGGCCTTGCCAAGGGAGACAAGGTCTCGTTCATGATGGGCAACAGCCTGCAAAGCGCCCGGATTATCGTGGGCACCATGTACGCCGGGCTGGTGGTGGCCCCCCTGAACCTGCAGGCCCAGCCCGACCAGCTCAGCTATGTGTTGGAGCACTCCGACTGCAAGCTGGTTTTCGTCACCGAGTTCCAGCGCGAGCGCCTGGAGGCGGCGCTGGTCAACGTAAAGCGTCCCATCGAGGTCATGGTCATCGAGCGCAACGCCGCGGAGATTCTGCCGCCCTCATGCTCCGCGCCTGAAAGCCTGCCTCCGGTCTCGGAAGATGACCCGGCGCTTTTGCTCTACACCTCGGGCACCACCGGGGTGCCCAAGGGGGTGATCCTCACCCACAAGAACATGTGCGCCGGCGGCGAGTACGTCGTCGAGGCCCATGACTTGGTCAAGGACGACGTGGCCCTGTGCTCCCTGGTGCTCTATCACATCAACGCCCTGGTGGTGTCGCTGATGTCCACCGTGGTGCTGGGCTCCACGGTGGTGGTGCCCAACAAGTTCAGCGTGGGCGAGTTCTGGCCCCTGATCAGCGACTATCGCTGTACCTGGTTCAGCGTGGTGCCCACCATCATCTCCTACCTGGTCAGCGGCAGCGAGATAGAGGGCCAGGGCTACCGCCTGGAGCAGCTTCGCTTCGGGCGCAGCGCTTCTAGCGCCCTGCCGCCTTCGTTGCATCACCAGTTCGAGGAAAAGTTCAAGGTGGGCATCGTGGAGACCATGGGCCTCACCGAGACCGCAGCCCCGGTGTTCTCTAACCCCATGGACCCGGGCAAGCGCAAGTACGGTTCGCCGGGGTGCGCCGTGGGCAACACCGCCAAGATCATCGACGAGCACGGCAAGGAACTCCCCCGGGGCACCATCGGCGAGATCATGATCAAGGGCGACAACGTGATGAAGGAGTACTACAAGAACCCCGAAGTCACCGCCAAGACCCTGGAGCCCGATGGCTGGCTGCACACCGGCGACCTGGGCTACATGGACGAAGACGGCTTCGTTTTCGTAACCGGCCGGCTCAAGGAGCTGATCATCAAGGGCGGGGAGAACATCGCCCCCCGGGAGATCGACGAGGCCGCCTACAAGCACCCCTCGGTGCTGGACGCCGCGGCGGTGGGCATCCCCGACAAACATTACGGCGAAGAGATTTTGTTGTGCGTAACCCTCAAGCCCGACTGCACCTGCACATTGGAGGATTTGGGGGCCCACTGCCTGGAGCACCTGGGCAAGTACAAGAGCCCCAAGGAAATACGAATACTTGAGGAGATGCCCAAGGGACCCTCGGGCAAGATCCAGCGCCTGAAGTTGCCCGAAATGCTGGGCTACAAGTGAACCAGGCCCCGAGATGCGCCAAAGCGAATATTTAGCCTGGAGAGGTAAGGTTTGGTCGACTTTCTGACATTCTTTCCGCAGGCCCTGACCCCCATCAACTTGTTGGTGTTGGTGCTGGGAGTCATCGGCGGCCTGTTCCTGGGGGCCACGCCGGGGCTCAGTCCCACCATGGCGGTGGCCCTGTTGGTGCCTTTCACCTTTCACATGGAGCCGGCCACCGGGCTGGTTCTGTTGGGAGCGGTTTACACCGCCACCGTGGCCGGCGGAGCCATCTCGGCCATCCTGATCAACATCCCCGGCGCCCCGGCCAACATCGCCACCCTTCTGGACGGCCATCCCATGGCCAAGCAGGGCCAGGCCCAGAAGGCCCTTTACTACTGTTTTATCTCTTCGCTGGTGGGCGGCCTTTTCGGCATGATCATCATGATCTTTTTCACGCCGCCCCTGGCCGAGATTTCCATGGAGTTCGGCCCCTCGGAGTTGTTCTGGATCGCGGTGTTCGGCATCACGGTCATGGCCGGGCTCACCTCGGGCTCGGTGCTCAAGGGCCTCATCGGCGGCATGTTCGGCCTGTTGGTGTCCATCATCGGCTACAGCCCCATGCTGGGCACTCCCCGTTTCGTGTTTTGCGACGTGCTCACCGGAGGCGTGGCCATCGTGCCCGCCCTTATCGGCCTTTTCGCCATCCCCCAGGTTTTCTCCCTGATAGAAAGCTCTCACAAGGTGGCGCACGAGGTGGATTTCAAGCCTCAGAAGGGCATCCTGTGGAGCACCCTGGTGGAGAACCTGGGCAAGGTCAAGGCCCTGTCCATCGGCTCGGTGGTGGGCGCTCTCATCGGGGTTATCCCCGGAGCCGGCGGCCAGGTGGCCGGGCTCATCGCCTATGACCAGGTGCGCAAGTTCAGCAAGGATCCCCACTCCTTCGGCACCGGCAACCCCGAGGGGGTGGCCGCGGCCGAGTCGGCCAACAACGCCATGGTGGGCCCCTCGCTCATCCCCCTGCTCACCTTGAGCGTGCCCGGCTCGCCCACCGCGGCGGTGCTGTTGGGCGGCCTCTTGATCCACGGCCTGTTCCCGGGTCCGGACCTGTTCCGCGACCACGCCGACGTCACCTACACCTTCATCGCCTCCCTGGTGCTGGCCCAGGTGGCCATGTGCGTCTTCGGATTGCTGATGTCGCGCTTTTCCCACAGCGTGATGAAGGTGCCCGACCTGGAGATGGCCGCGGCGGTCACCGTGCTGGCGGTGTTCGGCACCTACAGCGTGCAAAACAGCATGGACGACGTGGTGGTGATGTTCTCCCTGGGCACCCTGATGTACATCGGACGCAAGGTGGGCTTCTCGGCCGCCCCGGTGGTGCTGGGCATCATCCTGGGGGCCATCGCCGAGGACAACTTCCTCAAGGGCAAGCTCATCGCCGACACCGACGTGGGGGTGGTGACCTACTTCTTCACCGGAACCCTGAACCTGGTCATCATCGTCCTTTGCGCCGTGTCGGTGGGCTACAGCGTGTTCAGCGAGGTGCGTCAGTACAAGAAGGCCAAGGCCGCGCTCAGGGCCAAGGAGGCGGCATCATGAACCGCGACGCCGTAGTGGGTCTGGTCTGTCTGGTCGCCTCGGTGGCCCTGTATGCCTGCCTGGGGCACATCGAAGAGCCTCGGGCCATGGCCTTTCCCCAGACCGTCATCATAGCCATGGGGGTGCTCTCAGCCCTTTTGTTCCTGCAACACCTGCTTTTTCCCAAGCCGGGGGCCAAGACGGCGCCCTTGCCCTGGGCCAGGGTGGGCGGTCTTTTCGTAATCATCGTGGTCTACCTGTTTTTGCTAGAGCCGGTGGGCTTTTATCTGGCCTCGTTCCTGTTTTTCATGGCCGTGGTGTGCATCATGGGATGCAAGCGGCTGGGTATCAAGCAGTTGTTGATGTGGGCGGTGGGCGCAGTCGCCTTCACCGTCATTCTTTTCGTTCTCTTCAAAGTCCTATTGGAGGTGCAAACGCCGCAGGGCCTGTTGATCTGACAGGCCGTTCGGGAAGTAGGAGGGAGACAGTAGTGGACCGCCGCATGGGCAGCGTACGGGCCCGGCGGTCTCAACCAAATTCTCCGGGAGGAATAGGTATGAAGTTTAAGAAGCTGTTAACTTGTTTGGCGGTGGCGGCCCTGACCGGGGCTCTGCTGCTGGCCTTGGGCTTGCCGGCCATGGCCGAAGGCTATCCGGACAAACCCATCAGCATGATCGTCACCTACTCGCCGGGCGGAGCCACGGACTTCCAGGCCCGTCTGGTAACCATGCTGGCCAACGACGACAAGTATCTGGGCCAGCCCATTGTCATCATCAACAAGCCCGGCGCCGGCGGCCAGGTGGGCTGGAACTGGTTCGTGGAGAAGGGGAGCAAGGACGGCTACACCATAGCCACCTACAACGTGCCCCACTTCATCGCCCAGAGCATCATGTACCCCACCAAGTACAACATCAACACCTTTGAGGCGGTGGCCAACTGGGGCGCCGACCCCGCGGTGCTCATCGTGCCCAAGGACAGCCCCTTCAACAGCGCCAAGGACCTGGTGGCCTTTGCCAAGGCCAATCCCGGCAAGGTCACCGTGTCGGGCGCGGGCATGTACGTGGGCCATCACATCGCCACCATGCAGCTCATGAAGGCCGCGGGCATCAAGCTGACCTACATCCCTGAAAAGGGCGGGGTGCCGGCCATGCAGTCGGTGATTTCCGGCAAGGTCAAGGCGGGCTTCAACAACCTGTCGGACGCCTACCGCAACCAGGACCGCATCAAGATTTTGGCCGTGGCCGACCTGGAGCGTCACGACTTCCTGCCCAAGGTTCCCACCTTGAAGGAAGAGGGCTATGACGTGGACAACTCCAGCGTGAACTACCGCGGGGTGATCCTGCCCAAGGGCGCCTCCCCGGAGGTGATCGCCAAGCTGGCCGATGTCTTCCCCAAGATGTTCAACGACAAGAAGGTCCAGGCCAAGATGAAGGCCTCCGGCAGCCCCATGAAGGTGATGACCCGCGACCAGGTCATCAAGATGTTCAAGGAGCGCCAGGCTTATCTGGAAGGCCTGTTGGCCGAGCTCAAGAAGAAGAAGTAGCCTCCCTAGGCAAAACAGAAAACCCCGGCCGGAGATTCGTCTCCGGCCGGGGTTTTCGCTTGTTCGGTTGGCCTCAGGGGGTGGCGCCCGGCACCCCGCACACGCTGGCCACTCACACCGGCAGGGGCAGCACCCCGCTGACCCAGCCGATTATCACCAGGGCCGCCACCAGAAGCCACCAATAGCGTTCCAGCAGGCGTTTCATGGCCGGCGCCTAGGCCGCCTTGTCCAGCTTGACCGCGCAGACCTTGAACTCCGGGATCTTGCACAGCGGGTCCAGGGCCGGGTTGGTGAGCACGTTGGCGCAGGCCTCCATGAAGTGGAAGGGCACGAACACCATGCCCGGCCGCACCCGCTCGGTGATCATGGCCTTGGCCTCGATGCTGCCGCGCCGGGTGGTCAGCTTGAGCATCTCGCCCTCGCCCACCCCCAGCTGCTCGGCCTCCGCCGGGTTTATCTCCACGAAGCCCTCGGGCATCAGGGCGTGCAGCGAGGGGGAGTTGCGGGTCATGGTGCCGGTGTGATAGTGCACGTGGGCCCGCCCGGTGGTGAGCCACAGGGGGTATTCCTCGTCCACCACCTCGGCCGGGGCCCGCCACTCGATGGCGTGGAACAGGCCCTTGCCCCGGGCGAACTTGCCCCCGGAGTGCAGGAACTTGGTGCCGGGGTGATCGGTGGTGGGGCAGGGCCACAACAGCCCCTCGCCCTCCAGGCGCTCGTAGTTGATGCCTCCGTACTGGGGAGTCACCTGGGCGATCTCGTCCATGATCTCGGCCGGGGAGGCGTAGTTCATGGGATAGCCGAAGCGGTTGCTGATCTCCTGGGTGATCTCCCAGTCGGCCTTGGACTCGCCCACCGGCTCCACCGCCTTGTGCAAACGCTGCACCCGGCGCTCGGTGTTGCTGAAGGTGCCGTCCTTTTCGGCGTAGGAGGCGCCGGGCAGGAAAACGTCGGCCAACTGCAACGTCTGGTGGTCGAAGATGTCCTGGACCACCAACAGCTCGGCCTTTTTGAGGGCCTGCTCCACGTGGTGCTGGTCCGGGTCGCTCATCATGGGGTTCTCGCCCACCACGAACAGCGCCTTCACCGAGCCGTCGTTCAGGCCGGTGAGCATTTCCGGGATCTTGAGGCCCGGCTTCAGGCTCAGCTCGGCTCCCCAGGCCTGGGAGAACTTGGCCTGGTTGTCGGGCACGTCCACCTTCTGATAGCCGGGGTAGACGTCGGGCAGGCCGCCCATGTCGCAGGCGCCCTGCACGTTGTTCTGGCCGCGCAGGGGGTTCACGCCGGTGGACTCGCGGCCGATCTGGCCGGTGAGCATGGCCAGGTTGGCCAGGCTCTTCACGTTGTCCACCCCCGAGGTGTGCTGGGTTATGCCCATGCAATAGACGATGGAGCCCGCCGTGGCCTTGGCGTACTTCTCGGCGATGAAATAGAGGTCCTCCTTGGACACCCCGGTGAGCTCGGTGGTGCGCTCGGGGGTGTAGGTCTCCACCAGCGCCTTGAAGGCCTCGTAGCCCTCGGTGTGCTCGTCGATGAACTGCTGGTTCTGCCAGCCCTCTTTAATAATGATGTGGGCGATGCCGTTGATCAGGGCGGCGTCGGAGCCCAGGGCCTGGCTCACGTACAGGTCGGCGGTGAGCGCCAGTTGAATCTTGCGGGGGTCGGCCACGATGATGGTGGCCCCGTTCTTTTTGGCCCGGTACAGCCGGTCGGCCACCAGGGGGTGGGCGGCGGTGGTGTTGGAGCCAATCACGAAGATGGTGTCGGCCGTGGCCAACTCCTCGATGGAGTTGGTCATGGCGCCGGAACCGAAGGCGGCGGCCAGACCGGCCACCGTGGAGCTGTGTCAGAGACGGGCGCAGTGATCGACGCTGTTGGTGCCGACCCCCGCGCGGGCGAACTTTTGCAGGACGTAGTTGTCCTCGTTGGTGATCTTGGCCGAGGCCAAGAAGGCGATGGAGTCCGGTCCGTGCTCGGCCTTGATCTCTTTTAGCTTGTCGGCCACGAAGTCCAGGGCCTCGTCCCAGGAGACCTCCACCATCTCGCCGTTCTTGCGCAGCATGGGCTTGGTGAGCCGCCGGGGGCTCTGCACGAACTCGTGCACCTTCCAGCCCTTGACGCACAGCTTGCCGTTGTTCACCGGGCTGGTGGCCGAGGGCTTGGTGCCCACCAGCTTGCCGTCTATGGTCTCCAAATAAAAACTGCACCCGCAGCCGCAGTAGGGGCAAACGGTCAAGGTGCTTTTGTAATCCATGGTCCCGTCTCTCTCTGGCTAGAGGGGCTTCTACTAAAGTTGGGCCGGCGCCTGGGGCTGGGGCCGGGGGCTGGCCCCCACCAGGGGAATCCCCTGGCCCACCAACTGGGCCACCAGGCGGTAGAGCTTCTTAAGGGGTATACCCGCCGGGCAGGCCGCCTCGCACAGGCCGCAATACACGCAACGGTCCACCATGTGCACCGCGCGGGTGAACAGGAAGTTGGGCGTGGGCGGCAGCTGGCGTTGGGGCAGCATGGCCTCCTCTTCCAGGGTGCACTCATGACACACGCACACCGGGCAGGAGTTCTTGCAGCCCAGGCACTTGAGGCAGCGGTCGGCCTCGCCGAACCATTGCTGCAGCTCGGCCATCAGGTCGGCCATGTCGGCCTCGGGCGGCGGGAAGCCCTCGCCCTTTTCCCCGGCCACCAAGGCGTCGGGCCAGGGCTTGGCGCATTCGCAGGCCTTGGCCAGCTCTTCGGGGCAGGAGAAGCCCACCGGCACCACCCGCCCGGCCCTCAGCGGGCTGGAGCGGTCTTCCTTGGCGAGCTGCGTGAGGGCCCGCTCGTCGCAACCCCGGACCATGACCCCGAACTTCTCCTGGGGAAAGCGCTGGGCCAGGCTGTAGAGCAGCTTGACCAGGGGGTAGCGGGCGTCGCCCAGGCCCTGGCCGTCGCCCAGGGAGAGCGAGTCCAGCTCCTCGGGGTCGGTGAACAGGTGGGGGGCGATGTGCACGCCCTCCTGCTTCAGGGCCAAGAAGCCGTCTATCTCGCCGCTGGTCAAAAGCTCCTTGGCGCGAGCGATGATCTTTTGCTTAGTGTCCATGTCCGCTCTCGGTCTGGCGGCCGCGCGGGGGGCCGGCCATGGCAACACCAAAACGGTGCTAGTTGTACTTGGTCCGGTAGTAACAAATCAGCCCGCAGTTGAGACAACGCCGGGCCTCCTTGCGGGCCGCTTCCTCGCTGAGCCCCAGCTCGGCCTCGGAGCTGCCCTCCAAAAGGGCGGCCTCGTCGGCCAGGGGCATGGGCTGGCGCTCGGGCGCGTCCAGCAGGTTGAACACCTGCTCCACGGTGAGCACCTTGTCGCCCTGGGCCAGCATGCCCCGGGGCGCGGCCACTTCCTCGCCGCTCAGAAGCTGGTGCACGGAGGCCGCCGCCCGGCGTCCGGCGCCGATGGCCTCCACCGCCGCCCTAAAGTCGCTTATCGCCTCCTCGGCCTGGAACAAGCCGCCGCTTCCGCCGCTGGGCGGGGCATAGGGCATCTCGGTGCGCCAGGCGCCGCCGGTGAGCTTGCCCTCGTCGTCGCGCGGCGAGATGGGCACGAAGATGGCGCCGGGCACCCGCCCGCTGGCCGCCACCACCGTGTCCGCGGCCAGGGTCTCCTGGCGGGCGGCCTGACCGTTGGCGGGCTGGCCATAGGTCAGGCCGGTCAGGCGGTCGTCTTTGCCCTCCAGGCTCAGCACCGTGGCCTTGAAGCGCATCTTGATGCCTTCTTCCTGGGCCTTTTCCAATTCCTTGGGGTCCACGCCGGTGGCTTCGCGGCCGGTGGGCCACAGGATGGTCACCTCCTTGGCCCCGCGCTCGGCGCAGCCGCGAGCCGCGGCCAGGGTCTGCTTGCCGCCGCCCACCAGCACCACCTTGTCGCCCAGCGCCACCTCGCGGCCCTGGGCCCAGGAGATCATCAGGGGCAGCAAAAGCTCCAGGCCCGGCATGGCGGGCTTCGCCTGGGAGGGGTCGCCCAGCATGAGTGCCGCGTCCCAGCCGCCGGTGGCCAACACGGCCATGTCAAAGCCCTCGGCGTACAGGGTGCCCAGGTCGAAGTCCCGGCCCAGGGTCTGGCCGGTCTTGGCCTGAACCCCCATGGCCAGGATGCCCTCGATCTCCCAATCCAGCACCTCCCGGGGCAGGCGCTCGGGCGGGATGGCGGTGCGCAGCAGGCCGCCCAACTGCTCTCTGGCCTCGTAGATCACCGGGCTGTGGCCCAGGCGGGCCAGGAAGTAGGCGGTGGTCAGCCCCTCCACGCCGCCGCCGATGACCGCCACCTTCTTGCCGGTGGCCGGGGCCTTGTAGGGCATGACCCGCTTGCCGCTCTGGCGCTCGTGGTCGGCCACGAAGCGCTTGAGGGGGTTGATGGCCACCGCCTCGTCGGCCAGGTTGCGCCGGCATTCGGCCTCGCAGGGATGGGGGCAGATGCGTCCGCAGATGAGGGGCAGGGGGTTGCGCTCCTTGATGACCGACAGGGCGCCCGCGTAGTCGCCCATGGCGGTGTGCTTGATCTGCTGGGGAATGTCGATGCCCGCCGGGCAGCGGCGCTGGCAGGGGGCCGAGCAGTCCTCCACGGTGATCTCGTCCATGATGCGGTCGCTCACCGAGGTCAGGTGCATGATGCCCATGGGGCAGGTGCGCTCGCAGGTGCCGCAGCCGGTGCAGCGATACTGGTCCACCACCGGCAGGCCGTCGGGGTCGATGCTCAGGGCGTCGAAGGGGCAGGCCTTGGCGCAGGAGCCCAGGCCGATGCAGCCCACCGGGCACTCCTTGGGGCCGCCGGCCAAAAGGATGGCCGCACGGCAGTCGGTGGCTCCGCTGTAGTGGTATTTGAGGTCGGCCCGCTGCACGGGGTAGCGGCAGCCTACCTGGGCGATCTGGGGCTCGGTTTCCGAGACGGCGACTCCCAGGATGGCGGCCACGGCCACCGCCACGGTGGGCCCGCCGCCCACGCAGCCGTTGGGGGCCATGTTGCCCTTGGCGATCTCGCCGGCGGCGGTGGCGCAGCCGGCATAGCCGCAGCCTCCGCAGTTGGCGCCGGGCAGGGCTTCCTCGATGGCGGCCACCAGGGGGTCAACCTCCACGAAAAACACTTTGGCCGCTACGCCCAAACCCATGGCCGCCAGGCATCCCAATCCACCCAGTGCCAAGGCTTCTATGATCATCTGGCCGGTCTCCCTCGTTGCTGGTGTGATCCTTCCGGCCCCGGACGGCCGCGCGCGGGCCCTGGGGAGGAGGAAGGCATTGTGAGAACTCGCACAAAAACCAGGGGGATAGGCTGCTTGGACTATCGGCTAGTGGCGGCCCCTGGCTCCAACCATTGGCAATAGTTATGGTAAATGGTTGATTGACAAAGAAGCTTACTCCAAAGGAGAATTTCACACAAGAAAATAAGCCTCCCAAAACCCCGGTTTCGCCCCCGGCCGGTGGGTCGTGGTTGAAAGCCGCAGCCGATTTGCTCACAATAGAGTACGATAAACTTTATGCGTAATATTACTATACTTATTAGGTAGTCAATGCCTGCCCTCAACCACCGCGCAATCGGCCCCGCCGCCGTCTTGGCCCTGGCCCTGGCTCTGGGCGCGGGCTGCGCCAAAACCCAGGCCCCCAGCTATCAGGCGATCAAGGCCGATTACGCCGCCGCGCCCGCCAAGGGGGAGCGGGCGGCCTCCGCCGCCCTGCCCGAGGCCAAGGTGCCGGCCAGCCTCAGCCTGCGCCAGGCGGTGGGCCTGGCCCTGGCCCACAGCCCGGACCAGGAGATGGCCCTGGCCCGCATTCGCCAGTCCGAGGCCCTGGTGGACCAGGCCCTGGCCGCCTTTTGGCCGGCCATCAGGGCCCAGGGCGCCTACCAGCGGGGCGACGCGCCCAGCGCCTATCTGTTTGCCACCATCGACCAGCGCGATTTGGGCAATAACGTAAACTTCAATCAGCCCGGCACCTTCCAGAACTTCGAAGCCGCGTTGCAGGGGCAATGGAACCTCTACCGGGGCGGCCGCGACCTACTGAAGCAGCGCATGGCCGCCACGGGGGTCGAAATCAGCCGCCTGGACCGCCAGAGCGTGGAAAACGCCTTGGTGGCCTCGGTGATCCAGGCCTTTTACAACGGCCTGGCCGCCCGTGATTTCGCCAACATAGCCGCCCAGTCCCAGAAGACGGTGGAGTCCCAGCTAAGCTCCATGCGCCTGCGCTACGAGGCGGGCGGGGTGCTCAAGGCCGACGTGCTCTCCCTGCAGGTGCGCCTGGCCCAGGCCCAGGAAGAGCTGGTGCGGGCCGAAAACCAACATCGCCTGGCCCTGGCCGCCCTGGCCAACCTCATGGGGGCCGACCCGGATTCGGTGTTCAGCCTGACCGAGGGCGACGCGCCCCAGGCCAAGACCCCGGCCGCCTACCGCGAGGGCCTGTCGCTGGCCCTGGAGCTTCGGCCCGAGCTGAAAAAGGCCCGCCGCCAGGTGGAGCGGGCGGCCATGGCCGTAAGCCAGGCCCGCTCGGGCTACCTGCCCACCCTGGACGCCCAGGGCAAGGTGTACCTGGACGCCTACACCCCCGGCCAGTTCGATGGCGACAACACCAACTGGGTGGCGGGGTTGGTGCTCAACTGGGACCTGTTCACCGGGATGAGCACCGACGCCCAGGTGCGGGCGGCCACGGCCAACCTGGAGCGCATGCTGGCCGCGGACCGCAAGACCACCCGCCAGGTGCAGCTGGAGGTCAAGAGCGCCTATCTCAACCTCACCGCGTCCCAGGCCCGCTGCCGGGTCAGCCAGGCCAGCCTGGCCAGCGCCGACCAGTCGCTGATCTTGGTGCAGCGCCAGTTCGACGGCGGCGCGGCCACGGTGACCCGCTATCTGGAGGCCGAGTTGGATCTCACCCGGGCGCGGCAAAGGGCCGCCGCCGCCCGCTATGACCAGGCCAAGGCCGGGGCGGACATCGCCCGCTCCCTGGGTTTGTGGGCCCGCCGGGAGGATACGCGCCGTGCCCCGTAACAAACTTAAGCTTATTACCGTGTTGGCCGGCTGCCTGGCCCTGGTGGTGTTGATTCTCTACACCGGCGGTTTTCTTGACCTGGGCAAGATAGCCCCCGGCCGGGTGGAGGCCCAGACCACCGCCGCGCCCCAGGGCGAGGTGGTCAAGGCCCGGCGGGTGGAGTTGCCCATCAACTACCCGGCCGTGGGCACCCTGCGCCCCATCAGCGAGATCAAGGTGGAGTCCCGCGTGCCGGGGCGCATCCTTTCCCTAAAGGCGGAACCCGGCCAGATGGTCAAGCAAAACCAGGAGTTGGTGGTGCTGGACAGCCGAGAGTACCAGGCCAAGCTGGAGCAGGCCCGCCAGGCGCTTATCGAGACCCAGGCGGCGGTGCAGCTGGCCCGCTCGGAACACCAGCGGATCAAGCGTCTGCTGGCGGGCCAGGCGGCCACCCAGCGCCAGATGGAGCAGGCCACCGAGGCCCTGGACGGGGCCCTGGCCCGCCAGGCCCAGGCCCAGCGCGGGGTGGAGCAGGCCAAGGTGGCCTTGGACTACACCCGGGTCACCGCCCCGGTGCCCGGGAGGGTGCTCAAGCGCCTGGCCGAGCCGGGCGACCTGGCCCTGCCGGGGCGGCCCCTCTTGATCATGGAGGCGGGCCGGGGGCTGCGCCTGGAGGCCCTGGTGCCCGAGCGCCTGGTGAGCCGGGTGAGCCCCGGCCAGGAGTTGACGGTGGAACTGCCCGCCCAGGACCGGCGGCTCGTTGCCAAGGTGGAGCAGATCGTGCCCTCGGCCGATCCGGCCACTCGCACCTTTGTGGTCAAGGCCAACCTGCCCGAGGCCCCCGAGCTGTTCGCGGGCATGTACGGCCGTTTGCTCATCCCGGTGGGCCGGCGTCCGGCGGTGCTCATCCCGGCGGCCGCCGTCCAGATGGTGGGCCAGTTGGAGATGGTCACCGTGAAGCATGACGGGGCCTGGCAACGGGCCATGATCACCACCGGACGCCGCCAGGGCGCCGACGTCGAGGCGCTGTCGGGCCTGCGGGGCGGCGAGGAACTGCACATCCCGGCAGGGGGCCATGCCCGTTAATCCTTCTCAACCCGAGGAGCCGCGCCTGGGCCTGATGGCCCGCCTAGTGCGCCCATTCGTCACCGGCCAGCTTTCGGTGCTGTTGATGATCCTGGCCGTGGCCCTGGGCGCGACCGCGGTGATGCTCACCCCCCGCGAGGAAGAGCCCCAGATCGTGGTGCCCCTGGCCGACGTCATGGTGTCCGCGCCGGGGGCCGACGCCGCCGAGGTGGAGCGCCTGGTCACCACTCCCCTGGAGCGCCTGCTGTGGCAGATCGACGGGGTGGAGCACGTGTACTCCATGGCCCGCCAGGGCCAGGCGGTGGTCACGGTGCGCTTTTTCGTGGGCGAGGACCGGGAGCGCTCCCTGGTCAAGCTCTACAACAAGATCGCCATGAACACCGACCAGGTGCCCACCCTGGTCACCGGCTGGGTGGTCAAGCCGGTGGAGATCGACGACGTTCCCATCATCACCCTGACCCTGCACTCGGCCCGCTACTCCGACTACGAGCTGCGGCGCATGGCCGAGGAGATGCTCTTCTATCTCTCCCAAGTGCCGGACATCTCCCGCAGCGACATCGTGGGCGGGCGGCCCCGCCAGCTCCGGGTGGAGCTGAGTCCCCAGGCCCTGGCCGCCCACGGGCTCACCGCCCTGGCGGTGCAAAGGGCCCTGAGCGGGGCCGACTCCGCCGCCCTGGCCGGCAGCTTCGACCAGGCCGGGCAGAACTACCAGCTCACCAGCGACTCCTTCCTCACCAACGCCCGCCAGGTGGGCGAGTTGGTGGTGGGGGTGCACCAGGGCCGCCCGGTGTATTTGCGCGACGTGGCGCATATCATCGACGGCCCGGCCGAGCCGGGCACCTACAGCCGCATCGGCTTCGGCCGCCTGTGGCTCAAGGACCAGGGCCTGCCCATGGGCCGGCCGCCAGAGAACGCGGTGACCATCGCCCTGGCCAAGAAGCGCGGCACCAACGCGGTGAGCGTGGCCCAGGACATCCTGGACCAGGCCGAGACCCTCAAGCGCAAGATCCTGCCCGCCGGGGTGGGGCTCACCGTGACCCGCAACTACGGCCATACCGCCCAGACCAAGAGCGACGAGCTGATGAACTCGCTGTTTTTTGCGGTGCTCACCGTGGTGGCCCTTTTGGCCTTCACCCTGGGCTGGCGCGAGGCGCTCATCGTGGCCATCGCCGTGCCCCTGTCCTTTGCCATGGCCCTGTTCGTCAACTACCTGTTCGGCTACACCATCAACCGGGTGACCATGTTCGCCCTGATCCTCTCCCTGGGCCTGGTGGTGGACGACCCCATCACCAACGTGGACAACATCCAGCGCCACATCCGCATGGGCCGGCGCAAGCCCCTGGACGCCACCCTGGTGGCGGTGAACGAGGTGATGCCCCCGGTGATCATGTCCACCCTGGCCATCATCGTCAGCTTCGCCCCCATGTTTTTCATCACCGGCATGATGGGCCCCTACATGGCCCCCATGGCCGCCAACGTTCCCCTCACCGTGACCTTCAGCACCCTGTGGGCCCTCACCGTGGTGCCCTGGCTCAGCTACCGCCTGCTCAAGGGCCTGGCCCCGTCCGGGTCCCAACGGGAGGCGGAGCCCGTCCCCGCCCGGGAGCTGACCTCCCCCCTGCTGCGGCGCGTTTACGCCGCGGGGGTGCGGCCCTTTTTGGAGCACCGCTGGCTGCGCTGGGCCCTGGGTCTGGGCATCGTGGCGGCCCTGCTGGCCAGCGTGATGCTGGTGGCCCTGCGCCAGGTGCCGGTGAAGATGCTGCCCTTTGACAACAAGAACGAGTTCCAGCTGGTCTTGGACCTGCCCGAGGGAACCACCCTGGAGTCCACCGACCGGGCGGTGCGTGCCTTCGAGGACTACCTGGCCGGGGTGCCCGAGGTGGTGGATTTCACCTCCACCGTGGGCACGGCCTCGCCCATGGACTTCAACGGCATGGTGCGCCACTACTACCTGCGCCGGGGCGGCAACGTGGCCGACATCCGGGTCAACCTGGTGCCCAAGGAGCGCAGGGAGCAGCAGAGCCACGAGATCATGCTGCGCCTGCGGGCCGACCTCACGGACATCGCCCGGCGCCACGGGGTGAACCTCAAGCTGGTGGAGCTGCCGCCGGGCCCGCCGGTTTTGGCCACGGTGGTGGCCGAGGTCTACGGCCGCCCCGGCACCCCCTACGCCGATCTGGTAAAGGGAGCGGCGCTGGTGCGCAAGGTCATGGGGGCCGAGGACCTGGTGGTGGACATCGACGATTCCACCGAAGCGGTGCGCCCCCGTTGGGATTTCGTGGTGGACAAGGAAAAGGCGGGCCTGCACGGGGTTAGCACCGAGCGCATCATCCAGACCCTGCGCCTGGCCTTGGGCGGGGTGCAGCCGGCCACGGTGCATCTGGCCCATGAGCGCCAGCCCCTGCCGGTACGCCTGATCCTGCCCCGCCTGGCCCGCTCCAGCCTGGAGGAGCTGAGCCAGCTTCCCCTGGCCACGGCCCAGGGCGGCAGCGTGCCCCTGGGCGAGCTGGGCCGCTTCCAGCAGATGGACAGCGAGCAGCCGGTGATGCACAAGGACCTCAGGCCGGTGGTGATGGTCTATTCCGAGCTGGCCGGGCGCTCGCCGGCCACGGCCATCCTGGATTTGCAGGACAAGCTGGCCCGGGAAAAGCTGCCGCCCGGGGTGCAGGTGTCCTGGGACGGCGAGGGAGAGTGGCACATCACCCTCAGGGTGTTCCGCGACCTGGGCCTGGCCTTCGGCGCGGCCCTGGTGGGCATCTTCATCCTGCTGGTGGTGCAGACCGGCAGCTTTTTGGTGCCGCCCCTGCTCATGGTGGCCATACCGCTCACTTTGTTGGGCATCATGCCCGGTTTCTGGCTGTTGAACCTCATAGGGGGCTCCCCCGTGGCCGGCCTGCCCAACCCCATATTCTTCACCGCCACCAGCATGATCGGCATGATCGCCCTGGGGGGCATCGTGATCCGCAACTCGGTGGTGCTCATAGAGTTCGTGCACAACGAGCTGGACGAGGGGCTGTCCTTCCAGGAGGCCATCCTGGCCAGCGGGGCGGTGCGCTTCAGGCCCATCATCCTCACTGCGGCCACCACCGCCCTGGGGGCCTGGCCCATCACCCTGGACCCCATCTTCTCCGGCCTGGCCTGGGCCCTTATCTTCGGCCTGGCCGCCTCCACCGCCTTCAGCCTGCTGGTGGTGCCGGTGGCCTATTACGCCCTGTACCGTAAAAAACTGGGCTCCTCCCCGGCGGCCTAGGCAGGTCCGGCCGCGTTTATTGGGCTTGGGCCCCGGCGCCTGCTCGTATTATATTGGGGCGGCGCGGGGCCATGGGGACCAGGCCCGGCGCGAGGAGAAAACGGTTTGCCGGGCAGAGAGCACAAAACGAGGCCGCCGCGCCGCAGCCAGTGGGTGGGTTACGGAGCCCTGTTTCTGACCATCCTCTTGGGCGCGATCTATTCCCTGGCCGTGTTCAGCACCATCCGGGACCAGGCCACGGAAGAAAACAAGGACGCCACCCTGGTCCAGGCCGAGACCGCAACCCGCTTCATCGCCGAACAACAAGACGGCCTGCTCAATCTCCTGGGGGTCATCGCCTCCCGGGACCGACTGCGCCAAGCGGTGTCCGCGGGAGACCAGGTGGAGCTGGACTCCTTCCTGCAGCCGGTTTTGGCCCTGGACACCCAGATCAGCTCGGTTTTTCTGGCGGACACCCAAGGCCGCTATCTCACCCGGGTGCCCAAGCTGGGCGGCGACCGGGAGCTGCCGCCGGTGGGGTTGTTGCCCCCCACCCCCTGGGTGTCGGGCATGGAGCCCAGCCGTTGCGGAACCCTGGAGCCCTGCCTGATAATCTCGGTGCCGGTCCGGGGGCTGGACGGCGAGATAGCCGCCTATTTGGGGGTGACCCAGCCTCCCGTTTTTTGGAAAAACTTTTTCCGGCAGATGGCGGCGCGGCCCGGGCGCACCTATTTCCTTTTTGATCAAGACGGCAGGGCGGTGGCCGCCGGGCTGGCCAAGGCCGAGCTGCCCGCCGGGGCCCTGGAGGACATGGCTTCGCTGGTGCGCCGGCATCTGGGGCCCAAAGAGCGCCACTGGGTGGGCGTGGTGCGTCTGCCCGGCAACGGCGAACAGGTTTTCGCCGCCGGGGCCTCGGTGCCGGCCTCGGGCTGGAGCGTGGTGGTCATCCACGACTACCAGACGGCCATGGCCCCCAACCGGGCCATGTTCCGCAGCATCTTTTTGTTTTTGGCGCTCTTGCTGTGCTGCCTGGTCTTTTTGGGGGGCCTGTTGTTCACCCGCTACCGGGCCCAGGAGCGCCGCCTGGTGAGCATCCGGGGCGAGGCCCGCCACCTGGAGGCCCTGGTGGCCGAGCGCACCGCCGACCTGGAGCTGTCCACCCAGCGCTACCTCAGCCTGGTGCAGGATCTGCCCGACGTGGTGTTCGAGCTGGACCAGGACGGGCGCTTCACCTTTGTGAGCCGGGCGGTGGAAAGGGTGTTGGGCTTACGTCCCGAGGAGATGCTGGGCCAGGTGCACCGGGAGTTCGTCCTGCCCCAAGACCGCCCCAAGTACGACCAGCAAAGGGCCCTTACCGAGCACGACGGCCTCATGAACATCCTGGCCCTCAGGCACCAGACCGCCGACGGCCGGGTGCGTTGGCTCTCCATCCACTCCCGGGGCCTGAACGACGCCCGGGGCCGCAGCCTGGGCCGCCGGGGGGTGGCCCGCGACGTTACCCAGCAGGTGTTGGCCGAGCAAAGGGTGCGCGAGCTTTCCGGCCAGCTCATCAACGCCCAGGAAGAGGAGCGCAAGCGCCTGGCCCTGGATCTGCACGACGAGATGGGCCAGTTGCTCTCGGCGCTCAAGATCGGCCTGCAGACCCTGGCTCGCAACCACGAAGAAGCCCGGCCCGACCTGGACCGGCTCATCCGCCTAACCCAGGAGGTGATGGACCGCAGCCGTTCCCTGGCCTATCGTCTGCGCCCGGCCATCCTGGACAACTTCGGCCTCACCGCCGCCCTGACCGACCTGTGCGAGAGCCTCTCCGAAGACGGCGCCTTGGAGGTGATAACCCACTTGGAAAAGATCGACGACCGGGCCCTGGGCCCGGCCATGAAGACCACCCTGTTCCGCTTCGTGCAGGAGGCCCTCACCAACGTGATCAAGCACTCCCAGAGCGCCAAGGCCGAGGTCAGCCTCAACTCCCGCGACGGGTTGATCCGGGCCGAGGTGCGCGATTTCGGCCGGGGGTTTGACGTGGAAAAGATATTGGAGCAGGGTGGCGGGAGCCGTTTGGGTCTGTTGGGCATGCATGAACGCTTGAACCTGGTGGGCGGTCGGCTTACCATAAAGACCTCCACTCAGGGCACCGTATTGGTGGCCGAAGTGCACCCCGGAGGTCAGGCATGAGTCCAAAGCATAGGGTCGTAATTTGCGACGATCACAGCATCGTGCGCGAAGGCATAAAACAGGTGCTGGCCAGCAACCCCGGCCTGGAAGTGGTGGGCGAGGCGGCGGGCGGCCTGGAAGGCCTGGCCCTGATCGCCAAGGTCAAGCCCGACGTGGTGGTAACCGACATCACCATGCCCGAGATGAACGGCATCGACTTGACCAAGGAGTTGGCCAAGGAGTTCCCCGAAATCCGGGTGGTGATACTCAGCGTGCACTCGCGCAAGACCTTCATCCTGGAGGCCCTCAAGGCCGGGGCTCGGGGTTACGTGCTCAAGGATTCGGCCGGAGAGAAGCTGTTGGACGCGGTGGAGGCGGTGTTGGCCGGGGAAAGCTACCTGGACTCGCCCGTGGCCGGGCACATCGTGGACGAGTTCGTCAAGATGCCCTCGCCGGTGGAGCCCGCCGGCGGCGGCGAGACCCTCACCGACCGCGAACGCCAGATCCTTTCCCTGGTGGTGGAGGGATTCTCCAACAAGCAGATCGCCGAGAAACTCTTTCTCAGCCCCAAGACGGTGGACAACCACCGCGCCAAAATCATGTCCAAATTAGGCCGCCGCGACGTCATCGGCCTGGTCAAATATGCCCTGGCTACTGGGTTGGTGGATCCCGACACCTGGGGACGGTAGGGCGGCTTCGCCAGACGGCGGGATGCTGCGTTGCCATCGTCGCTCCGAACTCGCTGTAGGCTTTGCTACAGCTCCGTTTGTCGCTCCTCGGCGCCTTGCCTGCCGCCGCCTGGCTGTGCCGCTGGGGGGCGCCCAAGCTCGGCTGCGATAATAGTCAAAACGCCTAACTTGTTCGCCGGGCGCCTTGCCTGCCGCCGCCTGGCTGTGCAGCGGGGAAAGCCGCCTCCCAGGTGGACTAAAGGCCGCTACCCATAGCCCCCCATCGGCCTTAGCGCTCGGTCAATCCCTTAACTCCCTAAAATTTAATCTATTTATTGTGCAAACCCGCTCGGCGGCCACTTTGGCGGTAGGGTTGGTTTCCCGTTCCACATGGTGATTTCTCCCGCCCGGCGGGGCGATTTCCCCCCATGTATTAGTGCCTAGCTATGGCCTCTATGAGGTTTCCCCCTCATTTACCCCGGCGGCCTTCCTCGTTTTTACTGATAGCCATAGGGCAAAAAGGCCTGCCAGTCCCCTGGGGTACGGCGGGGCCTGGACGGACTAAGGGCAAAAATCTAGAGAGGGAGAAGATTTATGGTTAGGAAACTGACGGCTGCCGGTCTGACGGCCGCCCTTTTGAGCCTGTTGCCCGTATGGGCCTGGGCCGCGGGAGGCGGTGGAGCCAGCGAACTGGTGGTCGTGGCCGACACCCGAGGCCTGGGTGGATTCAACTTCTATTTGGCCACCCTCTACAACCAGAACATGTGGCTCTTCGCCACCTGGGCGGTGGTGCTCACCTCCCTGCTGGGCGTCTGCCTGGGCCTGCTCATGGACCTGATCATGAGCCACATCGGTCTGGACCTGGGCAAGGGCGCCACTCACGTGGAACACTAGGCAACCCGGGCATAAGGAGCGAATACAATGGATTGGCTATTCATGCACATGCCCATCGCGGGGGTCGATATCTTCTGGCCCGGCCTGGTGTTGATCGGATTCGCGGTGGGGGTGATCGGCGGCTTCTTCGGCATGGGCGGGGCCTGGATGGTGACCCCGGGGCTCAACATCCTGGGATTCCCCATGGCCTTCGCCATCGGCACCGACATCGCCCACATCGCGGGCAAGTCGATGATCTCCACCATGCGGCACTCCAAATTCGGCAACGTGGACTACCGCCTGGGCTTCATCATGCTGATAGGCACCATGGCGGGCATCGAGGTGGGCGCCCAAGGCATCATGGCCCTGGAACGCATCGGCCGGGTGGGCCCGGTGGTGCGCTGGGTCTACGTGATCTTCCTGGGCCTCATCTCGTTCATGGTGTTTTATGATTACATCAAGGCGGTGAGAAGCCGCACCAAGAGCGACGACCCCAGCCACACGGGAGCCACCGGCGGCATCAACTGGGCGCCGACCCTGCACAAGATCAAGATTCCGCCCATGGTGCACTTCCGGGTCGCCAACATCCACTGTTCGGCGTGGCTGCCCATCTCCATCAGCTTCCTCACCGGCGTGCTGGCCGGCTTTCTGGGCGTGGGCGGCGGCGTGCTGCGCATGCCCGCCCTGATCTACTTCATCGGCGCCCCCACCCACGTGGCCGTGGGCACCGACCTGTTCGAGGTGATGATCTCCGGCCTGTACGGAGCCTTCACCTACAGCCTCAAGGGCCGCATCGAGCTGGTGGCGGTGTTCGTGATGCTCTGCGGCGCGGCCATAGGCGCCCAGATCGGCACCGTGGCCACCAAGTACGCCCAGGGCTACGGCATCCGCCTTCTGTTCGGCTGCGCGGTGCTTACCTGCATGATCTCCATCGTCTGCAAGCAGTACGGCGCCAACGCCGCGGCCACGGTGCTCATCCTGGGGGCCATCAGCGTCATCTGCATCTACATCATGGCGATCATGTTCCGGGGCGCGGCCAACGAACTGCGGGAAAAGAAGATGGGCTCATCCGGGGCCAAGGCATAGGGCCGGGAGGTATGTGATGAAAAAGATCGTATTGCTGTCGATCATGCTGCTGGCCCTGGTCTTTGCCGCCGGCTGCCTGGACAAGGCCGACGAGTCCCTGGTCTACCAGGGCGCCTGCCTGCAGGTGGACAACGGCGGCCACACCCTGGTGTTGGCCAACAGCCAACCGGAGCGCAACCCCATCAAGGGCGACAAGGCCACCTTCGACATCTCCAAGGCCAAGGTGGGCCTGGCCCCCGAGGTGGGCAACATGATCCGGGTGGCCTACTTCCCGGACAAGGGCAAGAACGTGGCTATCAAGGTGATGAACGTCACCAAGCAGGATCTGCGCAAGAAGTAACCCCTCGGACTTCCCCGCCCCTCCCCTTGGCCCCGGCCATGGGGAGGGGCTGGGAAGGCCTCCACAAGGAGCGGACATGGATTTTCGTAGAGGCCTGATCCTGGGCGTAATGGATATCCTGCTCTTGAGCGAGTTGACCTTCGCCATCTGGTACGCCCATTTTGAGATGGAAGTGGTGCTCTGGCGCTTTTTGCAGGTTTTCCTGCCCCTGGTGATCATCACCATCCTGGGTACCCGCTGGGCCTTCAGGCGCTGGGCCCCCAAGGTAAAGGTCACCGCCGAGGAGGCGGCCAGACAGCCCTGGCGGCCGGTGCATATGTTCGGGGCCCTGGGGCATGATCCCAACCCCCCCCGGCGCGATTCCTAGGGGTAAGGGACACGGCGCGATGGTCAAACGCATCGGCAAAATCTTGAATCGCCTGCGGGGCGGCAACGGGAGCTTGGGTCCCGGGGCCCACGGGGAGCTCAAGCTGCGCTTCCGCGAGTTCAAGTATTTGCTGAGGGCCAACAACGAGGTGTTGGCCATCATCGCCGAAATCGAGCAACAGTTGGCCGAGGGCGGCCAGGTGGGCCTGGACTTTCTGCGCAGCCGCTACATCGCGGCCAGCTCCAAGGTCTACAAGATGATCCGCCACCTGGGCCACATCTCCGACAACCGCTACCCCCAATTGGAAGTGGCCTTCCACCGCATCCGGGCGGAGATCGACCGGATCCTGGAGGAGGGCGGCGGCACGCGCAGCGGGGTGTTGGTGTTGCCCCTGGAGAATTTGGAGCCCGGCGAGGCCCACCTGGCGGGCAGCAAGGCCTCCAACCTGGCCGAGCTGGCCCGGGCCGGGCTGCCGGTGCCCGAGGGCTTCGTGGTCACCACCGAGGCCTTCCGGAGCTTCATGGACTTCAGCGGCCTGGGAGGCGCCTTGCGCCAGGCGGTGATGATCCTGGAGGGATCCTCCCTGGCCGAGGTGGAAGATTTCAGCCGCCTGTTGCAACAGAAAATCTTGGACGCGCCCCTGCCGCCGGAGCTGGAAAAGGAGCTCAGGGCCGGGGCCGCGCGCCTGGGGGCGCAAGGGGCCAGGGGGCTCATCTCCCTGCGCTCCAGCGCGGTGGGCGAGGACACCCAAAGCTCCTTTGCCGGCCTTTACCGCAGCCTGTTGGGGGTCTCCCCGGATGGGGCGGCCTCGGCCTACCGGGCCGTGGTGGCCGCCCTGTTCGCGCCCGAGGCGGTGGTCTACCGCCGCCGCCGGGGCCTGTTGGACCAGGACGCGGAGATGGCGGTGTTGGTCCAAGCCATGGTGGAGCCCAAGGCCAGCGGGGTGATGTACACCACCGATCCCCTGGGCGGGGGCAAGGGGCCGCTTTTGATCAGCGCGGTGCGCGGGCTGGGCCAAAGCCTGGTGGACGGCTCGGTGGACCCGGACCTCTACCGCCTGGAGCGCCGCCACCCCCCGCTGCTGCTGGATTTTTGCCCCGGCGGCCAGAGGGAGAGCCTGGGCCTGGAGAACGAGGGCCTGAGCCGCAGCGGGCTGGACGAGGCCGGGCGGGAGGAACCCCCGCTCAGCGAAGGCCAGGCCCTGGAGCTAGCCCGCCTGGGCCTGGAGCTGGAGGAGCGCTTCACCTGTCCCCAGGACGTGGAATGGGCCCTCACCGGCGACAACCGCCTGGTGATCCTCCAATCGCGTCCTTTGCAGGTGTTGGCCGCGCGCGCCGGCGCGGAGGCCGCCCCCTCGGTGGAGCCTCTCCTTAGCGGCGGCCAAACCGCCCGGCCGGGTGCCGGTTCCGGGGTGGCTTTTGTGGTGGAGCCCGGCGGGGACCTCAAGGATTTTCCCGACGGCGGGGTGCTGGTGGCCAAGAGTTCCTCCCCGGCCTTGGCCGCGGCCCTGCCGCGGGCGGCGGCCTTGGTCACCGACGTGGGCGGGGTGGCCGGCCATCTGGCCTCCCTGGCCCGGGAAATGGGAGTGCCCGCCCTGGTGGGCACCGGCGAAGCCACCAAGCTGATAGCGCCGGGGCGGGAGATCACCGTGGACGCCGGAGGGCGGCGCATCTATCCCGGCCGGGTGACCGAGCTGACCGGCCCCGAGCCCTCCACCTCCCTGTGCCGCCCGCGTCCCTTGCCGATCCCCTACTGGCACCAGGCCGCCGGGCTCATCACCCGGCTCAACCTCACCGACCCCCATTCGCCGCGCTTCGCGCCGGCCCGCTGCTCCACCTTCCACGACATCATCCGCTACGTGCACGAGATGTCCTTCAAGGAGATGTTCCGCCTGGGCGACGAGGTGGGGCGCGATCCCGGCGGCGGCGCCCAGCGCCTGGAGGCGGTGCTGCCCTTTGAGTTGTGGCTCATAGACCTGGGCGGCGGGTTGAACGCCGGCGAGGGGGTGGCTATCAAGCCGGAGCAGGTGACCTCGCTTCCCGGGGCGGCCCTGCTGGGGGGCCTGTTGGACCCGGCGGTGGACTGGAACCGGCCCCGCCCGGTGAGCCTTAAGGGACTGGCCTCGGTGTTCAGCGCCTCGCTACTCACCCCACCCAGGGACGGCAAGGTGCGCGACATGGGCCAGCGGGCCTACGCCATCGTCAGCGCGGAGTACCTGAACTTCAACTGCCGGGTGGGCTACCACTTCACCGCCCTGGACAGCTTCGTGGGCGCCCAGCAAAACGACAACTACATCAGCTTCCGCTTCCACGGCGGCGCGGCCACCGAGGACCGCCGCCAGCTCAGGGCCGAGCTTATCGAGCGCCTGCTCACGGACCTGGGCTTTAGCGTGGAGCGCACCGGCGACCAGGTCAGCGCCTTCCTCAAGAAATACCCCGCGCCCCAGATGCTGGAACTCTTGGAGGAGTTGGGCCGCCTGATCCTGTTCACCCGGCAGATGGACATGCTCATGAGCGGCAGGCCCATGGTGGAATGGTTGGCCCAGGCCTATGCCGCCAAGAACTACAACCTGAGCGAAAACGGGGAGTGAGGGGGACAGCCATGACTCGTCCCTATGCCAACCTCTCGCGGCGCATGACCATTGTGGCCCTTTTGGTGGCCTTGTTGCCGCTCAACGGCCTGGGGCTGGGCCTGTATTACTATTACAACTACACCAACACCCAGGCCCTCAAGGAAGAGCTCAGGATAAGGGCCCTGAACCGGGCCACGGCCATCGAGCTGTTTTTGGCCGAGCGCACCGCTCTTTTGGAGGTGTTGGCCCATGGGGCGCGCCTGAACCAACTGAGCAACGAAAGCGAGCTGGCCGGCCTGCTCTCTATCATGAACCGCCGCTCCTGGAGCTTCGTGGACCTGGGCATCATCGACAAACAAGGCCTTCACCGCGCCTACGTGGGCCCCTACCTGCTCAAGGAACAGAAGTACCTGGACGCGCCCTGGTTCCAGCAGGCCATGCAAAAGGGGGTCTACGTCAGCGACGTGTTCCTGGGCTTCCGCCAGGTGCCCCACTTCGTCATCGCGGTGAAGCACGAGAACGGCAGCGACAGCTGGGTGCTTCGGGCCACCATCGATTCGGACGTGTTCAACCGCCTGGTGCGCACCGCCCAGGTGGGCAAGTCCGGCGACGCCTACATCCTGGACCGTCAGGGACGTTTGCAGACGCCCTCGCGCCGGGGGGGCAAGGTGTTGGACCCCGCCCCGGTGGACATGAGTTCGGTGTCGCCGGGCAGTTCGGTGGTGGAGCGCACCACCGCCGACGGCCGCGAGGTGCTCACCGCCTTTTCCTGGATCTGCGGCGGCAAGTGGCTGTTGGTCATCGACCAGGACCCCCGGGAGATCCTGGGGCCGCTCAACCTGGCGCGCAACGTGGAGCTGGCCGTGCTGGGCCTGGCCAGCCTGTTCGTAATGGTGGCGGTGTTCATCCTGGTTCGCCTGTTCATCCGTCAGCTTAGGCGCAACGACGAGGAGCGGGCGGCCATCGACGCCCAGCTGGCCCACTCGGCCCGCCTGGTCTCCCTGGGGCGCATGGCCGCCGGGGTGGCCCATGAGATCAACAACCCCCTGGCCGCCATGAGCGAGCTGGCCGGCGAGATGCAGGACATCCTGGTGCCCGGCGAGCTGGCCAAGCTGGAAGAGGGCGACGTGGTGGGGGAAAACCTGAGCCGCATCCAGAACCAGGTTGAGCGGGCCCGCGGGGTGACCCACCGCATGCTCAAGTTCGCCCGGCGCATGGAGCCCCACATGGAGGGCATCGACATCAACGACGTGCTGCGCGAGTCCTACTCCTTCATCGAGAAGGAGGCCCTGTTCAACAACGTGAAGGTGCAGCTCGACCTGAACCCCAACCTGCCCATGGTGCAAAGCGACCGGGCCCAGTTGCAGCAGGTGTTCTTGAACCTCATGGACAACGCCCTGGACGCGGTGGGCCAGGGGGGTCGCGTAAGGGTGAGCAGCCAGGCGGACGGCGCCTGGTTGACGGTGAAGGTCAGCGACAGCGGCCCCGGAGTGCCGGCCGATCTGGCCGGCCGCATCTTCGATCCTTTCTTCACCACCAAGGATCCCGGCCAGGGGACCGGCCTGGGGCTTTCCATCAGCCACTCCATAATGCAGCGTTTGGGCGGCTCTCTGGAGTTGGAGAACCATCCGGGGCAAGGGGCCACCTTTGTGGCGCGCCTGCCCAATTCGCCGCCCGACACGGCGTGAAACCGGGAGCGGAGAAACAAATGAACCCATTCAAGGTATTGGTGGTGGACGACGAGCGGGACTTTCTGGAGTCCCTGGTGCGGCGCCTGCAACGGCGCTCGGTGGACGCCACCGGAGTCACCAGCGGCGAGGCCGCCCTGGAGCACATGCGCGTGCACAAGGTGGACGTGGTGGTCTTGGACGTGAAGATGCCGGGCATGAACGGCATCGAGGCCCTGCGCCGCATCAAACACAGCTACCCCGAGGTGGAGGTGATCCTGCTCACCGGTCACGCCTCGGTTGAATCAGGGGTGGAGGGGTTGGCCCTGGAGGCCTTTGACTATCTCATCAAGCCGGTGAAGCTCGACGAGCTCATCGAACGCATCATGGAGGCCTACGACCGGCGCAAGGTGGTCGGCGAACTGGCCGGCTCCCCGCCGCCCGACGCCCCCTAGGCGGCGCGCATGAACCTGGTCGAGCACTTCCGCCGCCTCTTCGCCCAACGCCCCCAGCCGGCGGACGAACAAGAGGTGGAGCGCCTGCGGGCCGAGTTCGCGGCCCGCTACCGTTGCTTCCGCGATTTGCTCTGCGCCAACCAGCGGGCCTTGGAGGCCCTGGCCGAGCTGGAGCAGGCCCAGGAGGGGAGCGCCCCGCCCAGCATGGCCTTTGTGCGGGGCCGGGCCACCGCCATGGCGGTGAACGTTTTTCGCATGATCCAGAACCTGGAGGCCCTGGCCCCGGACCGTTATCCCGGCCTGAGCCCCAGCTTCCAGGCGGTGCAAGCGGCGGTGCAGGGCCCCCTGGGCCCCGCGCCCGCGCCTTCGGAAGGCCCCCTGGTGCTGCCCCTGACCCAGGCGGCGCTGGGCGGCGAGGCCCTGGCCGGGCCCAAGATGGCCCTGTTGGGCCGGGTGGCGGCCGAGCTGGGCCTAGCCGTGCCGCCGGGTCTGGTCATCACCACCCGGGCCTACGCCCTGGTGGTGGAGCACAACGGCCTGGCCGAGGAGATCGCCCGGCTGCTGCAAATCGCCGACCTGGAGCGCATGGACAGCTTGCTGGCCACCTGTTCCCAGGTGCAGGGCCTGTTCATGCGGGCTCATATCCCCCCCGAGCTGGATCAGGCGGTGGAGGAGGGCCTGGACGCCCTGGACGACGGCGGCCACCAGCCCCTGCGTCTGGCCCTGCGCTCCAGCGCCCAGGGCGAGGACGCGCCGGGGGCCTCCTTTGCCGGGCAGTTCACCAGCGAACTCAACGTGGATCCCTCCCGCTGGGGCGAGGCCTACCGGGGGGTGATCGCCAGCCTTTTCAGCCCCCCGGCCGTAAGCTATCGCCGCCACATGGGACTCAGGGACGAGGACGCGGCCATGGCCGTGGGCTGTCTGGCCATGGTGCCGGCCCGGGCCGGGGGCGTGGCCTACAGCGCCGATCCCCTGAACCCGGACCAGCCGGGGGTGCTCGTCAGCTCTTGCTGGGGCCTGCCCAAGGCGGTGGTGGACGGCTCCTGGGACTGCGACCAGTTCCGGGTGACTCCCGGCCCGCCGGCCCGCCTGGCCCAGGCAACGGTGGCGGCCAAGCCGCGGCAATACGTCTGCGATCCCGTGGAGGGGGTGCTGCCTTCCCTGGTGGGACCGGAGCTCAGGGACGAGCCCAGCCTGAGCAAGGCCCAGGCCTTGGAGGTGGCCGAGGCGGCCCGGCGGCTGCAGGAGCATTTCGGCGGGCCCCAGGACGTGGAATGGGCCTTGGATCAGGAGGGCGGGCTGGTCATCCTGCAATGCCGCCCCCTGCCGGTGGGGGATCGGCCGGGGCGCCGGGCCCTGGTCAAGGGGGCCGAGCAACACCTGCTCCTGCGCGGCGGCACCACCGCCAGCCCCGGCGCGGCGGCGGGCCAGGTGCGCTGGGTGCAGACCGGGGGCGACGCGGTGGCCTTTGGCGAGGGCGAGGTGCTGGCCGTGGAGCAGCCTTTGCCCCGTTGGGCCCCCCTGCTGGGACGGGCCGCGGCCCTGGTGGCGGTAAAAGGCGGGGAAGCGGGGCATTTGGCCAGCGTGGCCCGCGAGTTCGGGGTGCCCGCTCTGTTGGGGGTGGGCCCGGCGGGCCGGGAGCTAGCCCAGGGCCGGGAAGTCACGGTGGACGCCGGCGGCCGGGCGGTGTACGCCGGGCGCCTGCCCCTGGCCGACCGCCCGGCGGCGGAGCCGCGCCTGCCCGACACCCCGGTGCGCCGGGCCCTGGCCCAGGTCGTCGCCCAGGCCGCGCCGCTCAACCTGCTGGACCCCGAGGACCCCGGCTTCACCCCCGAGGCCTGCCGCACCCTGCACGATCTGACCCGCTTTTGCCACCAAAAGGCGGTGGAAGAGATGTTCTCCCAGGCGGGCCGGGAGCACTTTCCCTTGCACGCCGCCCGCCAGCTCTATTATCACGCGCCCATGCAGTGGTGGATCATCGACCTGGAAGACGGGCTGCGCCACCCCCTGGCCGAAAAATACGTGCGCATCGAGGATATCTTGTGCGCCCCCTTCCACGCCTTTTGGGAGGGCCTGTTGGAGATTCCCTGGCAGGGGCCGCCGCCCATGGACGCCAAGGGCATGGCCTCGGTGATGTTCCAGGCCACCATGAACCCGGCCCTCAACACGGGGGTGAAAAGCAGCCTGGCCGAGCGCAACTACTTCCTGATCACCAAACAGTTCATGAACCTGCAATCCAGGGTGGGCTTCCATTTCTCCTCCCTGGAGGCCATGGTCACTCCCAATGCGCCGGAAAACCTGGTGAGCTTCTGCTTTAGGGGAGGGGCGGCGGACGAGGGCCGCCGGCGGGCCCGGCTAACCTTCCTGGAGGAGTTCCTGGCGGGTTTGGGCATGGCGGTGAGCCTCAAGGGCGACGCCTTGCTGGCGCGCTCCGAGGAATTGGAGGCTCCCCGGTGCCTGGGACTGGTCAAGTCCCTGGGCTATCTGACCATGCACACCCGCCAGCTGGACATGATCATGGCCAGCCCCCAGCGGGTGGAGTACTACCGGGCCAAGATCGCCGCCGACCTGGCCGCGCTGCGCCCGCCCGCCGGGGCTTGAGCCAGGGCCTGCTGGGGCAGGTTCTTGGCGTGGATCACCTTGCCGTCGCGTTGCGCCAAGACAAAACGATAGGGGCTGTCACCGCCATTGCGGATTCGCCAAAACCGCCTGGTGCCAGCGCGGGGCATATGGGGTATCATGGCCTGGCCGAGAAAAAACAGCGACGCCCAGGTTCCGGCGGGCAAGGGCCCTCCGTGCTCGGCTGGACAAACCAACGTCCTGTAATTAATAACGTTTTATCGGTCAAGCGCTCGCCGGGCCGGGCTGGGAGCCCGGCTTCCCGCCTGGGGGCGAAATCCGCTGGACCGCGGCCTGGGCCTTGCCGCCATGCGTAGAAAATTTTCTACCCAGGTGTCACCCTACGGATGTTTCCCCACCGCGGTGATCAATGCCTTCATCTACCGGGAACTGGCCCCACCCCCGGCGGAAGCTTTGGTCAGCCGCAGCCGTTGCGACGAGCTGCGCGGCCGCATCGACAAGGTGAAGCTGCTCCGGGGGGTGCGCGGCCTGGGCTTTCGCCGGGCCAGCGCCGGGGAAGTCCTCAAGGACGCGGGCATCATCACCTACAGCAACCGGCGCTACATCAACCACTCGGCCTTCTTCTTTCGCATCAACGGCCACGCCTACGCGGTCAACGCCCAGTTGGACAGCACCGCCCTGGTGGAGGTGGTGGGCATCCGCGCCTTTCTCAAGGAATACGAGAAATCCCTCTCCCAATACCAGCACTGGCGCCTGATTTGAGCGAACGCAATATTGCCGGGACCGCGCCCGCCGGGGCGACGGCCCTGGCGGCCCTGGCCAAGGCCAGAGCCATCCTGGAAGCCCACGGGCCGCAGCTGGCCACGGACCCCGAGCAGGCCCGCCTGCTGGGCGAGTACCACCAGGAAATCCTGCGCTCCCACGGCCTGATGCTGGCCAAGCTGGTCTTTGCCGACTGCGAGGTGTGCGCCGGGGTGGACGGCGGGGTGAGCTGCTGTTTCGAGGGGGCCGAAGATTGGTATTACCCCTTGTTGTTGTTGGCCAATTTGCTGATGGGGGTGGAGCCATCCCTGGAGCGCCGCCGGGCGGGCGACTGCCTGTTCAACGGCCGGCTTGGCTGTGAGCTCCCGGCCCGCTACGGCATCTGCCTCAACTTCTTCTGCCCCGACCTGTGCGCCCGCCTGGGCGAGGCCGACCTGCTGCTCCTGCGCCGGGCGGTGGGGCGGGAGCTGGAGGCGGGCCGCTTGTGGGAGGAGTTCGTGGGCCGCTGGCTCATGGCCCACGGCGACCGGAGCTGGATCTAAAGCCTTCGCCGTCTCTGCCTCCTTGTCCCCGACTGTGGCGTATGCTACAAAAGTACAAGCGGCGGCGCCCCGCACCGGCCGTCCCCACCATCCTGAGAAAACCGCGTTGCCGCTCCCAAGGCAGAATGCATCCGCGATGCGCCGCCCCACCTTCCGGCCGGGCAGCCATACGCGATCATGTTGACATAACAGTCTTTCTCCGCTCCGCCGACGTGGGGCGGGGAAGCCGTGGTTGGCGTTACCCCTTGCCTGGGAGTTTATGCCCATACCCAGCCATGCCCCGGTCTTGGCCGCGCCCCAAGCAACGGCGGACACCTATGCCCGCTTTCTGCGGTGGTTGGCGGGCCAGCGGGACGAGATCATAGACCAATGGGTGGAACGCCTCACCCTGATGTCGCCCTCCTACCGCCGCCGCCCCACCGCCGAGCTGTATCAGACGGTGACCGAGGCCTTCCGGGCCAACCAGCAGGCCCTGGAAAGCGGCGACCTGGGGCTCATGGACCGCTTCATCGACTTCATCACCGAAAAGCGCCTGCACGCGGGCTTTCCCCTTTCGGACGTGCAAAAGGCCTTTGAGCTGTTCCGGGAGTTGGTGATGGAGCGCCTGTGCCAGGGAGATCTGACCGGCTATTTGCCCGAGTGCCTGCCGCGCGTCAACGCCTGCCTGGCCTACACCATCCACCGCTTTTCCGACTGCTTCCAGGGCATGCACGAGCGCTATCTGCGCCAGCACGCCCACCAGCTGGAGCGCCAGGTGCACGCCCGCACCGCCGAGCTGGCCGAGAGCGAACGGCGCTACAAGACCCTGGTGGACGAGATCAACGACGGATATTTCATCATCCAGGGAGAGCGCATCGTCTTTGCCAACCAGACTTTTTGCCAGATGCACGGGGCCGGCCTGGAGAGCGTGGTGGGGGGGCGGTTCGCCGATTTCGTGGCCCCCGAAGACCGGCCCCTGGTCATGGGCGCGGTGTGGGAGGCCTTGGCCCATCGCTCCGGCGGGGGGCAGTTGGGGTACGACCGGGCCGGTTGCCCGGCCGACCAGACGGCCACGGAGATCAAGTTCAAGGTGGTGGACCTGGGCCAGGGCCCGGTGACCATCGGGGTGTGCCGGGACATCAGTCAGCGGGTGGCCCTGGAGGCCACCATCCGGGGGCACGAACGCATGGCCTACGTGGGCAAGGTGGCCGCCTCGCTTTCCCACGAGATACGCAACCCCCTGTCCACCTGCACCCTGAACATGCTAATCCTCAAGCAGAAGCTGAACCTGGACGGCTTCGACCGCCGCCGCCTGGAGCTTACGGTGCGGGAGCTGACCCGCCTGGAGGACATCCTGCGCGAGCTCTTGGACCTGGCCCGGCCCCTGGAGCTGAACCGCCGCCCGTCCCATCTGCCCCAGGTGGCCAAGGACTGCCTGGATCTGTTGGCCGGCAAGGTGCACGCCCAGGGGATCAGTATCTACCAGCGCCACGCCCGGGGCCTGCCCCCGGCCGAGGTGGACCCGGACAAGATCGAACAGGCCCTGTTGAACCTCTTGCTCAACGCCATCGATTCGGTGGAGACGGGGGGGCGCATCACCGTATGGACCCGGCGGGTGGCCCAAGACCGGCAAGACTGGGCCGAGCTGGGGGTGCACGACAACGGACCGGGCATCGATCCCAAGCTCAAGGAGAACCTTTTCGCTCCCTTTGCCACCAACAAGGCCCACGGCACCGGCCTGGGCCTGAGCAACGTCAAAAGGGTGGTGGAGGCCCACGGGGGCCGGGTGCTGGTCAAGAGCCGTCCCGGCCTGGGGGCAACTTTCATGATGAGGCTGCCGTGGACAAGCTGAACGAGATACTGCTCATCGAGGACGACCACGCCCTGCGCGAATCCCTGGAGATGTTTCTGCAGGAAAAGGGCTGCCGGGTGAAAAGCGTGGGCAGCGGCGAGGAGGGCCTGCGCCTGTGGCGGGAAATCTCGCCCCAGGTGATCATTCTGGACGTGCGCCTGCCGGACATCTCGGGCCTGGAGATGTTGCCGCGCATCACCCGCCAGGACCCGGAGGTCAAGGTCATCGTCATCACCGCCTTCCACGACATGGAGACCACCATCGAGGCCATGCGCCTGGGGGCCTACGACTATCTGCGCAAGCCCATCAAGGTGGACGAGCTGGACCGGGCGGTGGACAAGGCCATGCACATCGCGGTGGCTACCCGGGACAGCCGCCCGGTGGTGGGCCACGACCAGCCTCCGGACCCGCGCAACCGCATCATCGGCGACACCCCGGCCATGCACGCCATCTACAAGACCATCGGCCTGCTCTCGCGCAACCAGGCCTCGGTGCTCATCATGGGCGAGACCGGCTGCGGCAAGGAGCTGATCGCCCGGGTGATCCACGACTCCTCGCCCAACCGGGAGGAGCCCTTTGTCACCGTGGACTGCACCACCCTGCTGGACAACCTGTTGGAGTCGGAGCTGTTCGGCCACGAGCGGGGGGCTTTCACCGGCGCGGTGGAGACCAAGCTGGGCCGCCTGGAGCTGGCCGGCAAAGGCACCATTTTTTTTGACGAGGTGGGCGATCTGCCCCTGCCTTTGCAGGCCAAGCTGCTCAGGTTTCTGGAATACCGCGAGTTCACCCCGGTGGGCAGCAACCGGGTGCACCGCTCCCAGGCCCGCATCATCGCGGCCACCAACCAGGATCTGGAGGCCATGGTCCAGGCCAAGAGCTTCCGCCAGGATCTGATGTTCCGCCTCAAGGTGGTGAGCATCAAGGTGCCTCCCTTGCGGCGGCGCCTGGCCGACCTGCCCGAGCTGGTGCAGTTTTTTCTGTTCCAGATAAACCGGGAGCTCAACACCCGGGTGAGCCGGGTGGAAGAGGCGGCCTTGGAGCGCCTGAGGGCCCATCCCTGGCCGGGCAACGTGCGCGAGCTACGCAACGTGCTGACCAAGGCGGCCCTGGAGTCGCGCGGGGCGGTGTTGTTGGCCGAGGCGGTGGACGCGGCCCTGGACGCCGCCGGGGCGGCGCTTCCCCCCGAGGCGGCCCTGCGCAGTCTGGACGAGATGGAGCAGGAGCATATCGCCAGCACCCTGGACCAGACCGAATGGAACATCTCCGCCGCCGCCCGCTCCCTGGGCATGTCGCGCCCCACCCTGCGCAAACGCATGGCCCGCTACGGCCTCAAACGCCCGGTCTGATCCCCCACCTGGAAAGCCCTTTTCCAGCCCCCCGGTAAAGCCCTTTTCCAGCGCCGCTGACCGCCTTCGCGCACCGGCCGGGGCATTGGGCCCATTTGTCCATGATAGCGGGGCCTTGGGACGATCACACCCCGGAGGCCTGTCCCGGCACGGGCCTTGCAGCACAGCAAGTGTGCAGATCCATCACTATTCGGTGAACGTGCATGAACCAGACCCGAACCCTACAAGACGCACGCCAAAGATATATCCGCAAAGTGCTGGCCCACACCAAGGGTGACCTGGAGCAGGCCAGCCGCATCCTGGGAATCACTCCGGCGGCCTTGAGCAACTTGCTGCGCCAATCGGAGACCCCGCCGTCCGGGGAGGGAAAGCGGTCTTTGTCTGAACCCAAACAAGGGTGGAAGCATGAAAAAGAAACTTAGGTTGTTCGTGGCGCTGGCGGCGATGCTGGCCCTGTTGGTGCCGGCCGGCGCGGCCCTGGCCGCCGATCCCATCGTGATCGGTTGCCCCTTGTCCACCGCCTTCCTCTATGGCTGGGACGCCGAGCGGGCGGTCAAGCTGGCGGTGGAGGAGATCAACGCCGCCGGCGGGGTGAAGGTGGGCGGCGAGATGCGCCCCTTCAAGGTGGAGGTTATCGACACGCGCGATTTGGAGCCCGGCGTGCCGGTGAGCGAGGCCCTGATGGGGGTGGAAAAGCTCATCCTGGAAAAGCACGCCAACTTCCTCATCGGCGGCCCGGTGCGCTCCGAGGCGGCCCTGGCGGCCATGGCTCTTTTAAGCAAGCACAAGATGATCTCCATCCTCACCACCGGGGCCCTGACCCCCAAATACCACGCCACGGTGGCCAAGAACCCCGAGAAGTTCAAGTACCTGTTCCGCATCTCCGGCGAAGTGGTGTGGATGCTCAAGGGCGAGATGATCCCGGCCCTGGTGGCCGTGGGCAAGGAGTACAAGCTAAAGAGCATGTACATCATGGTCCAGGACGTGGCCTGGGCCCGCGCCCTGGGTGATCTCATCGGCAAGATCATGACCAAGCAGGGCTGGCAGGTGATGGGCCACAACGTCTACCCCACGGGCACCACTGATTATTCGATGGGCCTGGTGGAGGCCAAGAAAAAGGGCGCCCAGGTGCTGGTGCTGGCCATGGACATGCCCGAGAGCGCCGTCCTGCTCAAGCAGTGGTACGACATGAAGGTCCCGGCCCTGCCCTTCGGCACGGTGCTGGCGGCGGCCGAGCAGCCCGGTTTCTGGAAGGCCACCGAGGGCAAGGGTGAGTACACCCTGGCCAGCGTGGTCAACGCGGGCAACGCCCCCAGCAACGCCACTCCCTGGACCATGAAGTTCGTCAACGCCTACCAGAAGAAGTACGGCGTGGAGCCCGAGGGCTACGGCACCTCCTCCAGCTACATGGCCGTCTACGTGCTCAAGGACGCCATCGAGCGGGCGGGCACCCTCAACTCCGACAAGGTGGCCAAGGCCATCGAGCAGACCGACATGATGGGCGTGTACGGGCGCATCCGCTTCGATCCCAAGTCCCACCAGATCATCCCCTCGATAGACCCCAAGGAGGGCGCGGTGGGCACCATCTTCCAATGGCAGAAGGGCAAGCGGGTGGTGGTGTTCCCGCCCAAGATCGCCACCGGCAAGATTCTGCTGCCTCCCTGGATGAAGGCTGGCAAGTAGCTTTGGCCCGCACCTTATGAACCCACGGCGCACCGGCCCACTAGACCGGGCCGGTGCGCCTCAAGCAAGGGCATAAGCTCATATGGACATATTGATCTACGGGTTCATCAACAGCGCCACCCTGGCCCTGATGGCCTTGGGCTTCACCCTGGTCTACGGGGTCAGCCGCCTGCCCAACTTCGCCCATGGCGCCCTGTACGTGCTGGCCGGCTACATCTGCTGGTTGTTGCTCAATCGGCTGGGCCTGCCTTATATCCTGGCCATCGCCCTGGCCCTGGCCTTTGTGGCCGTGGTGGGCGGGGCCATGTACCAGCTCATCCTGGTGCGCATCCGGGGCATGTCCATCAGCGAGATCATCGCCTCCTACGCCATCGGCCTGGCTATTTTGGAAGGCCTGCGCTGGGGCGGGCTCAAGGGCGGCACCTTCACCCTGTCCGCCTTTCTGGAGGGCAGCGTGGACCTCTTGGGCGTGTCGGTGGATTTCCAGCGCATCCTGGTGGTGGTGCTGGGCGCCTTGCTGGTGGGCCTACTCTATTTCTTCGTCAATCACACCCGTTTGGGCCTGGCGCTCAAGGGCATGGCCCAGGACGAGCGGGCCGCCCTGACCCTGGGCATAGACAGCGACCGCATGGCCGTGGCCTCCATGGCCCTGGGCTCGCTGAGCGCGGCGGTGGCCGCCCTGATCCTGCTGCCCCTGGGCAGCATCGTGGTGGAGGCCGGCTATCACGTGCTGATCATGGCCGTGGCCGTGTGCATCGTGGGCGGCCTGGGCTCCTGGACCGGGGCCATCCTGGCCAGCTTCGTCATCGGCTTCGCCCAGATCCTCACCACGGTCTACCTGGGGGCCCACTTCCAGGTGGTGGTGGCCATCCTGGCCATCATCCTCACCCTGATCCTTCGGCCCTCGGGCCTGTTCGGCAAACAAAAAGAACTGGAAGAGAGGGTCTAGCCATGGCCAAGGCACAAGAATCAAGGCGCAAGGAACGTCTGGACCGCGGGGTCAAGGTGCGCTCCGACGGGGTCTACGCCGTGGCCTCCTGGCGGGAGATGGCCTTCCTTTTGGGGCCGCGCCTGTTGTTGATCGTGGGTCTGCTCGTCATGCCCCTGGTGCTCATGCCCTCGCCCTATTGGCAAAAGGTGCTCACCATCATCTGCATCTATTCCCTTTTGGCCATAGGCTTCGATTTCCTGGCCCATTACGTGGGCCTGGTCAGCCTGGGCGGGGCGCTCTACATCGGGGTGGGGGCCTATATCTCGGCCCTGCTGAACACCGAGATGGGCCTGCCCATTTGGGCCACCATCCCCCTGGCCACGGTGTTGGGGGGCGGGGTGTGCACCGTGCTGCTCTGGCCCTGCCTGCCGCTCAGGGGGGTCTACTTCGCCATCGTCAGCCTGATGTTTCCCCTGCTGGCCGCCCGGCTCATCGAGGCCTTTGACGTTTTCGGAGGCACCGACGGCATCATGGGCCTGGACGGTTTTCCCAACCGCTGGAGCGAGATGTACGTGCTGATCATCTGCCTGCTCCTGGTCCTGTTCGCTCTCCGGCGGCTGGTCAACGAGGACGTGGGCCTGGTGTTCCGCGGGGTAAAGGACAACGACCAGGCGGTGAAAGCCAGCGGCATCGACATCACCACCTATAAGGCGCTGGGGGTGTTCATCGCCTCCTCGTTGGGCTGCCTGGGCGGGGCCTCGTTGGCCCACATCTACATGTGGGCGGGCATCAGCCAGTTCGCCCTGGACTTTTCCATCATCCCCATCGCAGCCACGGTGGTGGGCGGGGGCGGCACCCTGGCCGGGCCGGTGATCGGCTGCCTGATCCTGGTGCCCATCTCCGAGCTTCTGCGGGACTTCGGCACTCTCCGGGTCGCGGTCTACGCCCTGATCCTCATGGGCTTCATCGTGTTCAAGAGCGAGGGGCTGATGAGCTACGGCAGCCGCAAGTACAACCAGTTCGAGCACTGGGTGGAGATCTAGCATGGCCGACGAGCCCATCCTTTCCGTGCGCGACGTGAACAAGACCTTCGGCGGGGTCAAGGCCCTGACCGAGGTGAGCTTCGACCTGATGCCCGGCGACATCCTGGGGGTGATCGGGCCCAACGGCAGCGGCAAGACCACTCTGGTCAACGTGATCACCGGCTTCGTGCGGGCCGACAACGGCCAGGTGCTCTACAAGGGCAAGAACCTGGTGGGCAAGGCCCCCCACAAGATCGCCGACCAAGGGCTCACCCGCACCTTCCAGGTGATGCGCCCCTATTTCAGCCTGCCCGCCTACAAGAACCTCATCGTGCCCCTGTTCAGCCCAAGGGCCCGGCGCACCGGCGGCTGGCGGGGCGGGGGGCGCATGGGCTCACGCGACACGGTAGCGGTGGACATCCTGGAGGAGATCGGCTTCGAGCGCGAGTCCTACGTGCCCTACAAGACCGCCTCCAGCCTGCCCACCGGCTATTTGAAGCGCCTGGAGCTGGCCCGCTGCCTGGCGCTCAGGCCCGAGGTGATCATCTGCGACGAGGTGTTTTCCGGCCTGTCCATGAGCGAGATGGCCTCCATGGTGCCCTTGATGGAAAAGCTGCAGATGGAGGGCATCACCCTGATCATGGTGGAGCACCGTTTGCGCGAGCTGTTCCGCCTGGCCAACCGGGTGATGGTTTTGAACTTCGGGGCCAAGATCGCCGAGGGCAGCCCGGCCGAGGTCATGGAAAACAAAGAGGTCAAGGAAGCCTATTTCGGCTCCGAGGAGGTCTTCAGCTATGTTTGAGGCCCTGGGCCTGATGGTCTTCTACGAAAACATGCTGGCCCTGAACAACGTCAGCCTGGCCTGTGGCGACAACCAGATCGTGGGCGTGTTCGGGGCCAACAGCGCGGGCAAGTCCACCCTGATGTACACCCTGAGCGGCATCATGGAGGACATCGCCAAAAAAGAGGAGATGGCCGGCGGCGAGCGCATCACCCTCAGGGGCAGCATCAACTTTCACGGCCGGGAGATCATGCACGACAAGCCCTCGCGCCGGGCCAAGGCGGGCATAATCCTTTGCCCCGAGCGGCGGCGCATATTCCCGGAGAGCTCGGTCATCGAGAACCTGAAGATCGGCGGCTACCTGGCCAAGCCCTCCCAGGCGGCCGAGACCCTGGAGTACGTGTTCAAGATCTTCCCGCCGCTGACCAAGATCAAGCACCGCCTGGGCGGCTTCCTCTCCGGCGGCGAGCAACAGATGCTGGCCATCGGCCGGGCCCTCATGGCCCAGCCCAAGCTCTTGCTGTTGGACGAGCCCCTGCTGGGCCTGTCCCCGGCGATCCAGTATTGGCTGGCCAAGTCCATCAAGGAGATCGCCGACGAGCGGGGGGTGGCCATCATCGTGGCCGAGCAATACGCCCGGCCCATCATGCCCATCATCGACTACGGCTACATCCTGGAGAACGGCTCGGCGGTGGTGGAGGGCGACAAGGATGAACTGATGAACAACCCCGACGTCAAGTCGGCCTACTTCGGGGCGTGAGCATGCAGGCGGAATACACCTACACCCGCTTCGAGCAGGCGGCCCAAAAGTATCCCCACAACGCGGCCCTCATCTTCCTGGGCCAGCGTTTCACCTACGCCAAGCTGAAGGAGATGGTGGACCGCTTCGCCACCGGCCTGGCCCGGCGGGGCATCGGCCGGGGCGAGAGGGTGCTGCTGTATCTCAACAACAGTCCCCAACTGGTCATCGCCTGGCTGGCCACCCAGAAGATCGGCGCGGCGGTGGTGCTGGTCTCGCCCATCTACACCAGCCACGAGATCGCCTACATGGTTGAGGACTCCGGGGCCAAGGCCATCATCTGCCACGACACCAACTACGGCTACGTGGCCGAGATATTCGAGGGCAGCAGCCTGGAGACCATCATCGTCACCAGCCTGTTGGACCTGGTCTCGCCGCTGAAGCGGGCGGTGGCCTCCCTATTCGACAAGGCCCCCACCGGCACGGTGAAGGGCGGGCCGGAGACGGTGTGGTTCAAGAAGGTTCTGGCCGCGCCGCCCGATCCGCCCCAGGTGGAGCTGGACCCGGTCACCGACCTCTCCTACATCCTCTACACCGGCGGCACCACCGGCTTTCCCAAGGGGGTGCCGGGCAACCACTGGGGCCACTGCTCCTACGTGGCCGACGTGATGCACGACGTCTTGGAGGGGCACGTGCGGCCCGGCCAGGACGTGTACATCGCCATCAACCCCCTGTTCCACATCATGGCCCTGGGCCTGATGATGGCCCTGGGGCTCAACCAGGGCAATACCACGGTGCTCATGCCCCAGCCCCAGGTGGACGCCATCCTGGAAGCCATCCAGCGTTACAAGGTGCGCTGGATGCTGGGGGTGCCCGCCCTGTACCGCATGATCCTGGAGAACGACCGCCAGCACTTCTACGACCTCAGCTCGCTGAAATACTGTTACTGCGGCGGCGACGTGCTGCCCCGGGAGGTGCTGGCCCGCTGGAAACAGCGGGTGGGCTCGCCCATCTACCAGGTCTACGGCTCCACCGAGGCGGGCCACGTGACCTACAGCCGCATCGACGCCGGAGAGCCCCCGGCCATGAGCATCGGGGTGCCGCTGACCAGCCGCCGGGTGCTTTTGGTGGAGCCCGACAGCCTGGAGCCGGCCCCGCCCGGCGAGCTGGGCGAGCTGTTGGTCACCAGCGACCACGCCATGAAGAGCTATCTCAACAAGCCCGAGGAGACCGCCGCCGCCTTTGTGGAACTGGACGGCGAGATCTACTACCGCACCGGCGACTTCGTGAAGCAGGGCGAGGACGGGCAGATCTACTACGTGGAGCGCTCGGCCGACATCCTCAAGCACAAGGGCTACCGGGTCAGCGCCTCGGAGATCGAGGCGGTGCTCCAGGACCACCCCGTGGTGGTGGGGGCCTGCGTGGTGGGAGTGCCGGATCAGAAGGTGGGCGAGCGCATCAAGGCCATCGTGGTGATGAAGGATGACGCCAAGGGGGTGGGAGCCACCGAGCTCATCCGCTTCTGCCGCGACCGCCTGGCCGGCTACAAGGTGCCGTCCTACATAGAGTTCCGGGATATGTTGCCCAAGTCCAAGGTGGGCAAGCTCCTGCGCCGCGAGATTCGCGACGAGGAGCGCCGCCGCCAGGAAAAGGAAAAGACCGCTTGAAACACGGCGCAAGGGAGAGGGAACCATGGAGTTGATGCAAGCCATCCAAGGGCGGCGCAGCGTGCGGGCCTTCAAGGGCGATCCGGTGAGCGACGAGCAGGTGAACGCGCTCATACAGGCGGCGGTGTGGGCCCCCAGCCCCCTGCACCAGCAGCCCTGGTCCTTCGTGGTCATCCGCGGCCCCGAGGCCAAGGCCAAGGTCAATCAGCTGTGCCTGGCTTCCCAACAGGCGGTGGCGGACGGAGGCGGCCCCGGCTGGGCGGGCAAATACAGCTTCGCCTATCTGGACCAGGCCCCGGTGTACGTGGCGGTGTTGTTCGATCCCCAAAAGGCGGGCCTGGGCGTCTATTTCGGCCAGAGCCAGGGCGCCCTGGCCGCGGCCTCGGCGGCGGTGCAAAACCTCATGCTGGCCGCCACCGAGCAGGGACTGGGCAGCCTGTGGCTCACCTTTTTCGACCCCAAGGACATGGCCCGGGCCTTGGGCGCGCCCGAGGGCCTGGAGGTGGCGGGCATAATTCCCCTGGGCGTGCCGGACGAGGAGCCCAAGGCCCCGCCCCGCAAGGACCCCAAGGTGTTCCGCGACTTCTACGGCCAATAAGCCCGAGCTTGATTTTCTGCGGGCCCGCCTCCGTTGCCAAGGGGCGGGCCCGTTTTCGTTGCCGGCCGGGTGGCCTTGTGTTACGCCCTTGGCGGGGTTAATCTAAGCTGGTAAGCAGGTCGCCCCTGATGCGGGTCTCGGCAACGGCGGCCCTGGGCCCTTTCTTTGGCATAAGAGCGTGACATGATCGAAGCATATGAAAACGATCCCCGGCTGGAACGCTATCTGATCGCCTTTCAGAAGGGGCAGACCATCTTTTTGGAGGGCGACGAGTCCCAGGACCTCTACGTGTTGCTGGAGGGCGAGCTGGACGTGCTCAAGGGCGACCAGGTCATCAGCATCCTCTCCGGGCCCGAGGCGGTTTTCGGTGAGATGTCCTTTTTGACGGGCGACAAGCGCACCGCCTCCATCCGGGCCCGCAGCCAGGGCAAGGCCCTGCAGGTGCCCCGCGGAGACATCGGCCAGTTTTTGCAGCAATTCCCCCGGCTGGGCAAGAACATGGCCCAGGTCCTGGCCCAACGTTTGGAAGCCACCAACGACCAGCTCTTCGGGCTCAAGGAGTTCTGCGACATGCTGCCCGACGCGGTGGTGCTCACCGACCAAACGGGCAAGGTGACCGCCCTGAACCGGGCGGCCTCGGAGCTCTACGGCCGCGATTGGCAGCAGGCGGGCCACCGCCCCATGGACGAGCTTTTCGACCAGGGGCATCTGGTGCGCGAGATGGCCTGCCAGGTGCGGGGAGGGGAGCCTTGCCAGGAGCAGGTGGTATGCTGCCAGCATCCCCAAAGCGGCTCCCGCTTCGTTTCCCTGAGCTTCAGCGCCCTCTATGACGCCCAACAGGATTTCAAGGGCCTGCTTTTGGTAGGGCGCGACGTGACCGCGGTGGAGCGTCTCAAGCTCCGCATGCGCCGCCTGCGCGTCTGGCTCATCGCCGCCCTGGCCGCCCTGGTGCTTTGCGTGGTGGGCATGGCGGTATATCCCTACCTGATCACTCAAAGCAACCAGGAAACCCAGTTGCACGAAACCTTCCGCATGCAGATTAGCCGGGACCACCTGTTGCTGCGCTCCCTTTTGGCCGAGGATCTGGCCAAGGGCAACCTGGACCGGGGCGAGGATCTGCTGCGCCGCTTTTTCGCCACCCCCTCGGATGGCGGGCTGCCGCTCACCGGGGTGGTGGTGCTCGATCCCGCCAAAAAGGTCTTGGAGGCCTATTATCCCAAGGGGGCGGACGAGGCCCAAAAGCCGGGCGCCAGCTACGGTCACATCCCCTTTGAAGGCGAAAGTAAGGACCAGCACCGGGTGCTCAAGGTCTTCCACCAGGGCCAGGGCGACAGCGGCAGTTGGGAAGAGTTGCTCATGGCCTTCCCCCTGAGCTATCAAGGCAAGGACCTGGGTTGGCTGCTGTTGGGCCTGGACCCCAAGGTTTTGCAAAAGCGCTACGACCTGGATCATGCGGAGCTGATCAAGCTGAACCTCGCGCCGTCCAAGGAATAACCAGACCGTGACGACCCGACTCCCATTCCCGGCGCTGCCGTGAACCCCGCAATCAAATACCGGCCCATCATGGTGGCCGGCACCGGCAGCCACGTGGGCAAGAGCGTGCTGGTCATGGGCCTGTGCCGGGTGTTCCAGCGCCGAGGCATCGACGTGGCCCCCTTCAAGGCCCAGAACATGGCCCTCAACTCGGGCATCACCCCTCAGGGACACGAGATAGGCCGGGCCCAGGTGGCCCAGGCCCAGGCCGCCGGGCTGGAGCCCTCGGTGGACATGAACCCCATCCTGCTCAAACCGGGCGGGCAGACCGCCTCCCAGGTGGTGCTCATGGGCCGCCCCTTGGGCAATTTGGCGGGTATCGATTATTACCAGCTCAAGCCGCGCCTGGTGCGCACGGTGATGCAGGCCTTTCGCCGCCTAGCCGCCCGCCATCAGCTGGTGATCCTGGAAGGGGCGGGCTCCTGCGCCGAGGTGAACCTCAAGCGCCACGACCTGGTGAACCTGCCCATGGCCCGCCGGGCCGGGGCCAAGGTGATCCTGGCAGCGGACATCGACACCGGCGGGGTTTTCGCCCAGGTGCTGGGCACCCTCAGGCTGATGACCCCCGGCGAGCGCAAGATGATGGCCGGGGTGGTGATCAACAAGTTCCGCGGCGACCCTTCCCTGTTCAGCGAGGGCATGGACTACATCGCCCGCAAGGGCAAGGTGCCGGTGCTGGGCCTGGTGCCTCGCTTCGAGCACATCATGCTGCCCCAGGAGGACGGGGTGGCCCTGGAGCGCGGCGAGCTGGGGGGCCGGGCCGGGTCGGTGCGGGTGGGGGTGGTGCGCCTGAGCCACATCAGCAACTACACCGATTTCGACGCCCTGGCCGCCACCGAGGGGGTGCAGCTTTCTTGGCTGGAGCGCCCCGAGGAACTGGCCGGGCTGGATCTTCTTATCCTGCCGGGCACCAAGAACACCCTGGCCGCCCTGGGTCGCCTGCGCGCCGGCGGGCTGTTCGAGGCCGTGCGGGACTTCCACCGGCTGGGAGGCAAGGTGCTGGGCCTGTGCGGCGGGTATCAGCTTTTGGGCCGGGAGATCGCCGACCCCCAGGGGGTGGAGGGGCCGCCCGGTGCGGAGCAGGGCCTGGGGCTGTTGCCGGTGACCACGGTGATGGCCGGGGACAAGACCACCACCAGGGTGCAAGCTGCCTGCGCCTCGGGGCTGCCGTTCGCGGTGCCCGGAGAGGTGAGCGGCTATGAAATCCACATGGGGCGCACCAAGGCCCGGGGGACGGATCGCCCCGCCTTCCGCTTCACCCAGGTGCTGGGCCGCGAAGAGCGGCGCGACGAGGGCCAGGTGAGCGAGGATGGCCGGGTGGTGGGCACCTATTTGCACGGCATCCTGGACAACGACGATCTGCGCGCGGCGGTGCTGGCCTGGGCCCGCGGCGGCGCGGCGCCGGAGCAAAAGGGGGATTACGCGGCCTTCAGGGAGCGGCAATTCGACCTGTTGGCGGACCATCTTGAGCGGTATTTGGACCTGGAGGGCCTTCTGGAGCCGCAAAACGAATAAAACTTGACGGAAGTGTGACTCTGGCGTAGGAGATAAGACAACATAGAGGAAACGGCGCCGCGAGGCTTAATAGGGAAGACGGTGTGATACCGTCGCGGTCCCGCCGCTGTAACCGGGGACAAGGGTCGCCACTGGCCACTGCCGCTCATTAGAACGGTGGGAAGGCGCGGCCCAAGGATGATCCGGGAGCCAGAAGACCTGCCGTTTCTACCGAAGTATCTGCCGACGGTGATCGGCATCGGCGGCCCGTTGGCCGCTTGGCTTCGGCAGGGGAGATCAAGCAAACTGGGTGCAGTCCCTCCGTTCCGTAAGGAACGGGGGTTTTTTTATGGCCGGCCCCGAATGGCTAGCGGGGCCTTGACGGGAGGCAAAGGCCTCCCGGCATAGCGGACTGGATGCGTGGAAGTGGCGTGAGATTCGCCCGCTGCCCCGCAGCCGTGAGGGGAACGAAAGCCCGAGATGCCACTGTTGCGCGTTGCGCGATGGGAAGGCGGGCCGGTAGGCAGCCCCGAGCCGGAAGACCCATCCAGCCCAGGAACCTCGAGGGAGGAAAGTAATGAGGAAATCGCTGATTATGATGGCGGGGCTGGCCTTGCTGGCAGCCCAGGCCGCGCCTGCTTGGGCCGCGGAAGCCGCTTCCCAGGAGGACGGCAAGACCGAGGCGATCAAGCAGAGCGAGATGGTGGTAACCGCCACCACCACCGAGGAGAACATCAACAAGGTTCCCTCCACCACTTTCGTGGTTACCGACCAGGAAATCACCGAAAAGGCCCAGTGGAGCCTGCCCGACGCCCTGCGCGACGTGCCCGGCCTCTACATCCGCAGCAACGGCCCCTTTGGCGGGGTCACCAGCCTGAGCATGCGCGGCACCCAGTCCGGGCAGACCATGCTCATGCTCGACGGCGTGCGCCTGGGCGACCCCATCAGCACCAACGGCTCCTATGACATGGCCAACCTGCTCACCGGCGGCATCTCCCAGGTGGAGGTGGTGCAGGGCCCGCAATCCACCCTGTACGGCTCCGACGCCATGGCCGGCGTGGTCAACATCATCACCAAGCGCGGCCAGGGCGCGCCTACCGGCTGGGCCTCGGCCGGTTACGGCTCCTACAACACCTGGCAGGGTACCGCGGGCACCCAGGGTCAGATCGACCGCTTCAATTTCATGCTCAGCGGCGGGGGCATCAGCACCGACGGCGTCTCCAAGGCCAAAAGCGGCAGCGAGGACGACCCCTACAACGCCTATCAGTTCAACGGGCGCTTCGGCTTCGACATCAACGACAACACCGAGGTCTACTTCATCGGCTATTACAACAAGGCCGACACCGACTACGACGGCTGGGTCAACGGACAATTCGTCGATACCCCGGACAGCATGACCACCGAGGCCTACACCGGCATCCTGGGCTTGACCAACTCGCCCGTCTCTTGGTGGAACCAGAAGCTGACCTTCTCCTATGGTTCGGTGGACAACGACTACAGCGACGACTCCACCTACAAGTCCTATATCACCACCGCCCAGTGGCTGAACAACCTGCTCTACAAGGACATCAACACCTTGACCCTGGGAGTGAACTGGCAGCGGGAGCAGGGCGAGTACAGCACGGTTTGGGACAGCCTGCCCGAGCAGTCGATGGACACCCTGAGCTTCTACCTGCAAGACCAGCTGAAGGTGCTGGAAGGCCTGTACCTGTTGGGCGGGGTGCGTAACGACGACTACGAACACTTCGACAACAAAACCACCTGGCGGGTAGGCGCCTCCTACACCATCGCGGTCAGCGATACCACCTTCAAGGGGACCTACGGCACCGGTTTCAAGGCCCCCAGCCTATACCAGCTCTACAGCCCCTACGGCGACCAGGACCTGAGCCCGGAGACCAGCAAGGGCTGGGACCTGGGCGTGGTGCAGATGCTGTGGAACAAGCGCATCGAGCTGGGGCTGACCTACTTCAACATCCAGACCGACGACCTGATCAACTTTGACATGAACACCTGGACCTATCAGAACCTGGACCAGGTGAAAAGCCAGGGCGTGGAGTTCTACGCCAGGGCCAACCTGCTGTCCTGGCTGTCGGCGGACTTCTCCTGGACCTATACCGACGCCCAGGACGAGGCCACCGGCAAGGAGCTGGCCTACGATCCCCGGGACAAGGGAACCCTGGGCGTGCGCTTGCCGCTCATGGGCGACCGCCTCAACATCAGGGTATGGGCCTTGTACGTGGGCAACCGCTACGCCGACGCGGCCAACACCACCGAGTTGGACCCCTACGTCACCGTCAACGCAGCGGCCACCTACAAGATCACCAATTGGCTCAGCGTGTACGGCAACGTGGTCAACTTGACCGACGAGGACTACGTGGAGATCCAAGACTACACTACCCTGGGCCTCAGCGGCTTTATCGGCCTGCGCGCCGACTTCTAGACAGCCCTCCAACGCCTTTCGCGGCGGGCCCATGCGCCTTGGGGTCCGCCGCGGAAGGCATCCCACGCGCGCCCGTGGCAAATGGGGCGCCCGTCTTGCCCGCTGGAAATTCCCTTTTGCGCTCGCCCCCAAGTACGGCCTTGTCTTGCCCGGCATGACCCCGTACACTTTACACAGAATAACGGCCTGAAAAGGTTGACGATCGGACTCGTGACCCTTAAAGGGAATTGGGCGCGTGGCGAGCATGGCCATTCAAATAGCCGACGGCTTGCGAAAAAAGATAAGCTCCCGCGCCGCCGCCTCCGGAGGCTTTGCGCCCCTGGGGGGCAGGCCCCCCCGGCCCGACTGCACCGCCTGGGCCATACTGGCCTTGGCATCGATGGGAGAGCCGCGAAACGATCTGCTCCCGGCAAGGCGGTTTTTGGCCGCTTGCCAGGCGCCCGACGGGTCGGTGCCTTTCTCCCCGGAGCAACCCTCGGCCTGGTGGCCCACCGCCCTGGCGGTCCTGGCTTGGTCGGGCGCCCCGGAATTCAGCCAGGCCCAGGCAAAGGCCGTGGCGTTCTTGCTGGGGCACGCGGGACATCATTATAAAAGGAAACCTGACAGCCCTCTGGGGCACGACACCGATCTGCAAGGCTGGCCCTGGGTGGCTAATACCCATGCCTGGGTGGAACCCACCGCGATGGCCGTGGTCGCCCTAAGGGCCACGGGGCATGGCGACCACCCGCGGGTGGCCGAGGCCGTGCGCCTGCTGGTGGACCGCCAATTAAGTCACGGCGGCTGGAATTCCGGCAATACGCTGGCATTCGGGGTGGAACTGAGACCCATGCCCGACGCAACCGGCATGGCCCTGGCCTCGCTGCCGGGGCTGGTTCCCCGGGTCGATCTGCAAAACAGCCTGGATTACCTCTCCTCCGGGTTGCGGCAAAGCCTTACCCCTCTCTCCTTCGCCTGGAGCCTGTTGGGGCTAAGCGCCTGGAGCGTGCCGGCGCCGGATGTCACCGCGGACGTGGGGAGGATATTGAGTCGGCAGGCCAAGCTGGGGGAATACGACACTTCAGAGTTCAGCCAATTGCTGATGGCTAACCAGGCGCGCCGGGGCATGCTGGACTTGGCGATGACCCTGCAAAGGGAGGGTGCATGAAACAAAAGACGCCCAAGAAATATTCGCGCCGGGACGTGCTGGCCCTGGGCATGGGGGCGGGCGTGGCCTTGGGCGGCATGAGCTTCGGCGCCTGGCGCTTGGCCACCTTTTGGGAGCGATCCACCGAGGTGTTCATCGCAAAAGCCAACGATTACAGCGGCGAGCTAAGCAAAACCATCGAAGCCGGGCTGCGTGAGCTGGGCGTGGGGGAGGCGCAGATCAGGGGCAAGAGCCTGCTGCTCAAACCGAACCTGGTGGAGACCTGGCCCAACGTGCACCATGTCTGCACCAATCCCGCCGTGGTCTGGGCGGCGGCGGAAACCTTCTGGCGCCTGGGGGCCTCCCGGGTGATGGTGGGGGAGGGGCCCGGCCACTGCACCGATACCGTGCGCACCCTCGACCAGAGCGGCATGAGCGAAATCATCGACGTCAGAAAGTTGCCCTTTGTGGACCTGAACCGGTACGAGTTGTTCACCTTGCCCAACCAGGGCGGCTTCAGCGATCTGGCCAGCTTGATCTTTCCCGCCACCCTGCGCGAGGTGGACATCGTGGTTTCCATGGCCAAGATGAAAACCCATCATTGGGCCGGAGTGACCCTGTCCATGAAAAACCTTTTCGGCCTAATGCCCGGCAGCGTCTACGGATGGCCCAAGAACCTGTTGCATTACGCCGGGATAGCCAACGCCATCCTGGACATCAACTCCACCTTCAAACCACAGTTGGCCATCGTGGACGGTATCGTGGGCATGGAAGGCGACGGGCCCATCATGGGCACCCCCAAGAAGGCCGGGGTTCTGGTCATGGGCAGCAACCTGCCCGCGGTGGACGCCACCTGCGCCCGCATCATGGGTCTGGACCCCCTGAAAGTGGAATACCTGGCCTTGGCCTCGGGCCGCCTGGGCGCGGTGCGGGAGAGAAACATTGCCCAGCGCGGCGAAACCATTAAAAGCGTGATGACGCCCTTTGAACTCAAGGATTACATCCCAGCCCACCAAAACCTGCGGTTGAAACCACGGCCGGCGTGAACCGAGAAACCGTCAATGTAAAATCTCAAGATTTGCCGACTAGGGGTTCTGTCCCTTTTAATGATATATTTCCCTTACGCCCTTGCCGGAGGAGAGAATAGTTTCATACGGTTTTCTCTTGCACATTGGTCATGGGCAAATCAACCTGAGAACGCTAATCAGTTTTCTTGTTATGTCTCATGATACTCATACCGAATCTATTGCTGCGAAATGGCGTAGCTCCTAATTGATATGTATCAACATAATGTTGCCTAATCCGTTCCATTATTGCGACGCCATAATCGATACCAAAAAATTTATATCCATACTCAGATGTGTCGCTGTGCACTAGCACGGCGTAATCAGGAGGATTGTCTTTTATAGAAGCTAAAATATTTTCCTCGCCGAACATAAATATTTCTGGAGGCATAAAATTTATTATGGCGGTTGGATTTAATCTGCGAGACAAATAGTTGATCATCACGCCTTCCGGCAATACTAGCAGGGAGGAATCCTGGCTGGTATGCTCGGTGAACCAAGTTACGGCGTCGTTAACTAGGACGCCTTTTTTGCTGGTGAAAAATACGTCATCCCCATAACCTACTTTATTTTGTTTCATGCTGTACCTAACAGAACTTATGCTAATAAAACAAGCAATAATAACAACGAATAATGATATCATGCCCGTTAAATATGGCCTACGAAAATCAGGGTTTTTCGCTACACGCTTTAGCCTGTCTGGTACCCAGCTGAACAAGAGACACGCAACTGTTACCATGGCAGGCATGGCCAAATAAAAACCATAATGATATATGCGCGTATGAAACATTATTTTGAATAGTAAAACAAACGAAAAGGTGCAAAAAATCATTGCCGCGACTGTCCTAAACGATCCTGCCACCCATGTCCTACGAATCATAACTAGCAAAGAGCCTGCAACTAATAGCGGGAAAGGGCGCGCAAAATTTACTAGGATATACGATGGCCATAAATAAAATATGATTGCAAAAAGTATGGAGGGTACTAGCGTTATCATCACGGTGATTATCGATAATCTATTAAATTTATTATAATTAAAATGCGATGCTGCGATGATGATGCCTATAAATATTAGATAAAATGCCCCAACGAATGCTATAATGCTGGCGCTTTTAGCTAGATCATTAACTCCCATGGAAGCTTTATAAAAAGGTAGATTCCAGAGGGCTGGCATTTCGGCGTATTTCCAGGAGCCAATAACGGATTCTATGGCTTTTTCACCCGGCATTATTTGTAGATAAGTTAAATATACAATAAATATGGGAACTAAAGACAAGATGAGAACAGTTGTTATAAAATAAATACCGCGCTTTATACCTGAAATTCTCCATAATCCTATAAAAGCCATTAAGATAGCGGAGGCCGCGGCTAAAAACAATTCACTTTTTGTAAGAAAGGTAAGGCCCAATAAAAATCCGGAAACAAACGGCATAAGCCTATTGTTGTTTTTAATATAAAATAAAACAGAAACGATCATTGCTAAAGAAAGCACCATACCATGCGTGGCTTCATGCGAGTATGGCGCAATAAAATTATAGTTACCTATTAATATATATTGGCAAAAAGCGAAAAGAAAAACAAACAACATGGTGCTAATGAAGGCCGCAAAATTAGAGGCAATTTGTCTGGCAACTATGTTGACTAATAATGCAATTATCCCGGCTACCACAAAATTGAAATAAAATATTCTGTTTATTCCTGTGCCGAACAAATTGAATATCAGTGCATTTACATGCGGACTAAGAGGTCCGTTGAAGTAAAAAATATCAATATAAAGGATCTTGCCTTGGTTGATAGCCCATGGAATATATACTTCGCGTCCAAAATCAACAATAGGGTCTGCCCATTTGTCATAGCTAAAGATAAACATCGCGAAGAAGGCCACAATAATAGATAAAGAATATAAAATTTTCTTTGAATTTAAATTCATAATTGCTTTGCTGCTCTCTATCGGCGCTACCACAAATATCAAAGATCCATCTTATTGAAAATGAAACGGGGTAGATGGCGTATCACCAGCATGATGATTTGCCATATTCCGGTGACGTAGACCACCGGGCTACCCTTTTCCATGCCGGAGACGATTTGCGCCGCGGCGACTTCCACGGGTATCAGCTTCGTCCCCTGATCTTTGAATTTGGCGGTCATGGGCGTGTCGGTGGGGCCTGGTTTGATCAGTACCACCTTCACGCCGCTACCGGCGAAGCGGTGCTGCATCCCTTGGGCATAGCGGGTGAGCAGCCCCTTGGCCGCGCCGTAAACGTAGTTGGATTTTCTCCCGCGATCCCCGGCCACCGAGCTGATGATCCCCAGGGTTCCGGTGCCGGCGCGGGCCATGCGCTTGGCAAAAGCCTCGGCGAAAAGGGCGGGTGAGACGGCGGTTATCTCCAAGGCCTGGCGGCATGCCCCCAGATCGTCCTGGCACGCCTGCTGATCCGGCAAGATACCGTGGGCTATGAGCACCAAGTCCACCGCTCCGTCGCCGACCGTGTCTTGCACGATCTTTTCAATTGCGTCGGCCGAAAGGAAGTCAGCGGTCACCGCGTGCGCCCTGACCTGGGGGCCCCGCACCAGCAGGTCTTGGGCCACCCTTTCCAGACGGGCCTGATCCCGTCCGATCAAAGTGATTTCCACTGGAGCCTTTTGGACCCACAAGCGGGCGCAATGTTCGGCGATGGCCGAAGTTGCCCCGACGATAAAAATTCGTTTGAACTCAGCCACGTCAACTCTCCATTAGGCGCCTGGCCAAGGCGGAACTTATCCCCGGATCGCGATAGGAACTGAACTCGCCCAGGCGGGGGTAGCCTTGTCTAAACAAGGCCGGCGGCATGCGGGCGTCCTTGGCCGGATACAAGCGGCCGCCGGCCTGGGCGACGATGGCGTCGAGACGCTGGAAAAGCTTTAGGGTGCCTTCTCCCCGGTTGGGGAAATCCAAGGCCAGGGTCACTCCGGCGCGGGGGAAGCTCAACATGCCGGCCGGCGGACGATCCCCAAAACTTTTCAGCACCGCCAGGAAGGACCCCTCGCCCGACGAGCTGATTTCGCCGAGCATGGCTTGCACCGCCTCTCGGGAATGCTCGGGCGGGACCACGCTTTGATATTGGAAAAATCCCCGGGGGCCGTAGATCCGGTTCCATTCCTGCAGGTGGTCCAGCGGATAAAAAAATGGCTGGTAGTGCACCAGGCCGCGCCGGTTCCGGCGCTTGTTTACGTTGAAGTAGAGATCATTGAAGAGTCTAAGGGTCAGCCGGTTGACCAGGGAGCAAGGCGGAGTGAGGGGCACGGCCCGCTCTCGCGTTTTGGGCTCGGGCCGAGTACCGGCCTCCGCCGGATTGCCCCGGAAAAATATGCCCCTCCCCGAATCGCCGCGCAGGCAGTCGAACCAGGACATGGTGTATTCCCAGCCAGCCTCCGAGGCGCTGGAAAGGTCGAAAAAGTCCGACAAGCTGTAGTACGGAATCGTTTCGCAGTCGATCCAGGGGCCGGTCGTGGGGTGTAGTTGAAGCTCGGCCGTGAGGATAAGCCCGGTGAGTCCCAAACCGCCCACCGTGGCGGCGAACCAATCGGCCTTTAGATCTGGCCCGCACTCGATAATCTCGCCGTCGGTGCGGACCAGGGTAAGGCGCCGCACATATTCACCGAAGGTGCCTCGCACGTGGTGGTTTTTGCCGTGCACGTCGTTGGCTATGGCACCCCCCACGGTCACCAGCAGGGTTCCCGGGGTCACCGGAAGCATCCAGCTGCGGGGAATGAAAAGCCGCTGAATGTCGCGCAAAAGCACCCCTGCTTCGCAAACCAGTATGCCGGTGTTGGGGTCGAAGCTGATGAAACGGTCTAGCGCCGCCGTTCTCCACAGCCATCCACCCGGGTTGAGGCAGACGTCGCCGTAGCTGCGACCCAAACCATAGGCCAGGCCCGGACGCCTAAGACTTATCTGTCCGCCAGCCTGTTCGCGGTCGGTAAGTGCCAACACCTCATGTTCCCAGTGGCCCAAACGACCCCACGAAGAGACTAGCGCCATGTCCAGTCCCATATTCCCAGGATCATGACCAAGGCGAAAAGGGCCCCGGAAAGCAGGCTAACCTTATCTTTCATGGCAAAAACCAGCGGATCGTCGTGCATGTTGCCTCTATGAGCCTGTATCCAAACCCAATTGACCCAAAAGAGCAAAACCAGAACCGCGCCCCATACTATCTGGGGGCTTTTATAAAGCCTGACCACGTCCTCGCTGTTGAGGTAAAGCGCGAGTACCAAAACCGCCGCGAAGCCGGAAGCGACCCCCAAAATCAGTACTATCGGCGAGTCATCGGTGAAATACCCGCGGCCGTGGGCCTTGGTTTCATTATTAGACAGTTGGGTTTGCAGCTCGGTGTAACGTTTGCTGAAGGCCAGCGATAGGAACAAAAAGATCGATAAGGCCAGCAGCCAGAAGGAAAGAGTCACCCCGGCCGCCGCCCCTCCGGCAACGATGCGCAAAGTGTGCAAGACCGAAAGGGTCAAGCAGTCGACCAGGACGATCCGCTTCAATCTCCAAGAGTAGGCGCAGGTCAGCAAAAAATAGAACAACAGCCAGTAAATGAAGGGGCCTTGGACCAGCGCTGCCACCGCGAAGGAGACCAGCAAAAGGGACGGGGCCAATGCCAAACCCAACCACAGGGGGAACCCTCCGGCGGCAAAGGGCCTGAGGCGTTTGCGCGGATGCCGTCGATCGCTGTCCAAGTCCAAAAGATCATTAACGATATATACACAAGAGGAACAAAGGCAAAAAGAGACTAAAGCCAGGAACAAGTGCAGCCAATTAGTTAGGGCCATGAACTGGTGGGCTGCCAACAGCGGCACGAAAAGTAACAGGTTTTTGGGCCAAAGCTTAACCCGCAACAAGTCGGCCCACGCGCTCGGCCTTGGCTTTGGATATGAAAAAATTTTTTCCACCTCGCAGCAAGCCTTGACCTCGTTTATGAGGCTCTGGTCGTGGGTCACTACTATGGCATGACGAGCCGTCCGCCAAACCGGCAAGTCGGCGCGGCAGTCCCCCACGTAATCGAATCCGTTTTGGCCATAGAGTTGGCAGAGTGTGCGAGCCTTATTTGCGCCCTTTAGGTTGCGCCGGCCATCGCTGGCGATAACTTGATCGAAAATGCCCAAATGTTGAGCGATGGAGTCGGCAACTGTCTGGTTGGAGGCGGTGCAAAGGATAATGGTTCGCCCCGCATGGCGCTGTTGCTCGAGCCAAGCCAAAAGCTGGCGGTTATAGGGCAGTGAATCGGGGCCCAAGGATGCCTGTTGGGCTAGGTGATTTTTAAACGCCGCCTTGCCCTTCAATATCCAGAAAAGAATTACAAATATTTTTAGGGGATGCGCATAAAGAGCCTTTAATAATGATTCATATAGGGTGTCGGTGCGGACCAAGGTTCCGTCCAAATCGACTGCCAAAGGAATTTCCGACATGTTTAGCTCCTCATTGGCTAACATCTTTACATGAAAAACAATGCCAGAGGTAGCTTAAAATATACAAAATGTGCTTGCCTTCGCCCTGGAATACACGGTCAAACAAACGCCCATGGCCCCCGTGATTTTCAGCGGATATTGCCGTTTTTGTTTTGGCTCACAGCAAGCAACGGCAAAGACCGGGCATTAGGCCGCGCTCACCAAACCATTGCGGCAGCTTTCAATATAAGCACCAAGAAGGGGGAGGTAAATAATTCAAAAAATAGCTTCAAGCTCATGTTCTGGAAAATAGCGCAATAAGTTGGTACGTTTAATAAGAGGAAAAAGAATGCGATGAATATGCCGTCTTTCGCAAATATGCGAATCTTGCAGACCCTGATAAGTGCATAATTGAGTTTGGATGTGACGCGTTGAAATGGAAAAGATAGTGATTTGTAGATGTCGCTTTCGATTAAAATTAAATATACAAATGCAAATTGTATGGTCGCAAGAAACAGCCAGCGTCCCCAGTCAATAGCTATGATAAACAGCGGAAGCATGCATAACAGCGGAAGGGCATAAAACCATACCATTGTACTTAATATTTCGATATAGCGTGAACAGTAATATGGTCAATACGCTGGAGATGACATATATAATTATTGGTGCAATCATTGAGCTGAAAATTCTTGAACAAGTGCGCCGGTTGATCCTCTCAAAAAACCCAATCTGGATTGTGTTCACATCAGTATAATATTTGCGGATTAATTATTTGTTCTTGGCATTACCTCACCAGGGAATACTTAAGGCTCTACCAATTTAGTTGCCTGTTTTAGCGAACAATATTACGGGCGGAAGAATATTGCGCTTCCTGCCCTCCGGCCCATAGCCGGCAACGGTAGAGAGCATAGCCAAGCACTATTGCAATCACAATCGGATCCAGCGTGAAATGGATCAACTCATTTACCGCCGTTGTGAAAAACGAGAGCGAGATCGCGATCAAATAGATGATCTTTTCGCCGGGCAGCCAGCCCGTGTGCAGGCCGGCCAGACACAGCCAGGCCAACGCTGGGATGAGCAAGACGAGATCATAGCGGAAGGCATGCGGCGCTATCAAGATGGAAGCAACCATCAGCACGGCGTTTTTAAGGTCGTCAGGTATTTCGCGACGACGCCAAACGCCAACCACCACTGCCGCTCCAAGAAGCATCATCACCGACTGGGCGACCCGGGCTAGCCAGGGTTCACCCCCGGCCAGCAGCACAGCCGATGATACGGTTGACATCTGTGGAAGCTTGGCCGCCCCGGCTTCGATCGCATTGGTGGCGTAATAGATGCCTTCGAAAAAGCCCTGCCACGATGCCCATCCAAGGATCATCAAGCTGAGTAGGATCCAGCCTGCCAGCCCTGCGAGCCACCAGGCTAGGGCCTTGAAATTTTGTCCCGCAAGGAGCGCCAGCGGTACCAGGAAGGCAAGTTGAGGCTTATAGGCCAAGGTGACAAGCAGCAGACCGGCTATGGCGGAGTTCCTGGGGAGCATAAGGAGCCCGCCGGCGAAAAGCGCGGCAGAAAGATAACCGTTCTGGCCGTAGACAAAATTTGTGAAAACCACCGGGGTCGCCAAAACCAAAAGCACCGTCAAGGAGTCTGGTAAAATTCGCCGGATAATGATTATGAGACACGACAATGGCAACAACAGCCAGATGGCGAAGGCCAACAGCGGTGGTAACCAGGCGAGTGGCGCTATCAGGAGCAAAGTCGTAGGCGGGTAGTACCAAGGGAAAATACCGCAATCAAAGCCCGCAAGTCGTTTCTCGGCCTCATGGATTGCAGGGCGATCGTAGGCCATTTCGGCCCGGCCTTGTTGCACCATTTCGGCTGCAGCATAAAAAGCCACAAAGTCCTTGAACGGGGAATGATGTTCGGTGCCGGCTATCCATTGAATGTAGAATACAACGTATAGTATTATCACCCCAATCAATATGAGCCTCAGTTGGGGCCTGCGTTTTACCACGAGGTTTAATTGTGGGGGTAGTTCAATCTTTTTGTCCGGCGCTCTATTCATTTTTTTGCTCTGAATAACTATTCAAGGGCGCAAGGCTCTTGGCTTGGCGTCATCCGATCCAGCGCAATATGCACGACTCAGATAATACATAAATCATACTACAACAGTCGCGATCCCCTATTTAGCCGCACTAGTGAAACCGGGTGAATAACTAATCCGCGAACAACGTATCATATTATATATGATGAAATTCCTGATTTGGGAGCGCAGCCGCAGTTGGTGGCGTACCGGGAAGCTCAACTGTGGGTTCGCGGCTGAAGAGCTGAGGTTTTCTATCCCAGCAGGCGTATTGGATAGAGCTCTTTGGCGTGTCTTAAGGAATGGGGTTAGGACAGATAGCGTCGGCGGCCTCCACCCTGTGGCGCCATCTTGCGGGCGCAAGCAAAATGATTTGCAATGGTCTGAGGCTTAGGCGCTACTGCCTTGGGCTGACGCTGGGCGAGAATAATGGGTGTGTTATCAGTTAGTTGCGCTGACTGGGCAGGACCCAAGTATCGCTCTCGGAAATAATGAATGGGCGCTACAGCCATGGTTGTCTGGCAGGATCGAGGCTGTCCCAAGCGCTGGAGAGGCCGCTTTTCCTCTATCTGAAAAGCCAGACGCCAGAGTCGATAAATTTTAGTTAACGATGGGCTGTGGGGAGAGCAAATGGAGCTAGCCACGCGCACAGGGCTGGAAATTGGAAATGACGCATAGTATCCTGAAACCTTCAAAAGAACGCACTTTGTCTGCGGTGAATTAATAGTAAATCTTCCAGGTTGGAAGGCGCGTGGTTTTGAAATACACGGCGAATTATATAAATAAAAATTATGGGAAAGACATATTTTTTTTCTGTGCCCTGAGTGTGTTTTTTTTAATTAGCTTAGGCTCTCTACCGGCTGACCCTGATCTTTGGGGATATCTTGCTTTCGGGAAATTATTCTGGACCCTTCCTGGTTATCCCTACGTAGATGTGTTTTCCTACCTGCCGGTAAAGCCTGAGTGGGTTTATCATGAGTGGCTGACAGGCGCAATTTTCTATCCCATATACAACAATTTTGGCGATACCGGGCTTCAGTTTCTCAGGTACCTATTGTTACTAGCAACTTTGCTCGTCACGTTCGCGACGGCGAGGATGCGAGGCGCCGGGACAATTTGCGCTTTCGTGACCCTAATACTGTTAGGGGGCTACCTTAAAATGGGCTATAGCCCAGTGCGGGCCCAAATATTCACCTACTTATTCTTCGCAATCTATCTGTACCTGTTGGAAAAAGTCAGGCTCGGCAAGCTTCGGACCGGCATTTTGTGGTTAATACCTTTGCAGATCGCCTGGACCAACTTGCACGGAGGATATCTGGCGGGGATAGGCCTCTTGTTCATCTATACTGCTTCCGCCTATATCACAAAGGCCTCAAGTCGTAAGATTCTAACGGCTGTTTTGGGGTTGTGTCTGGTAAGCACTTTGCTTAACCCGTATGGCTTGGCCTACTGGGTGTATACCTTTGAAGCGGTAAGTATGCCTCGGAATGAAATATCCGAATGGTGGTCAATAGTTAAGGCCTTGCAGAATGGCTACGGAGTTATCGCCATAGTATGGATGTTATGTTCCGCAGTCCTAGTAGCCATTATTCTGCTTAGGCAGCGAAAAGTAACGGTATATGAGCTTGGAGTGCTGGGGATAACTTTTGCACTAAGTGTTTCATCCAACAGGCACATAATATTTTTCTTGCTGGCCTCATGCGCCTTGGTTCCCACATTTGTGCAGGAGCTAGTACCGCAAGTCCCGAAATTATATAAGTATAAGTTGCCAGAGATTAAATATAGAAGTGAAATGGAAATTGCGATGATGTTCATATTTATACTTTCGTTTTCATTATTCTTCACCCTGTCGGGTTCATTCAGGCTCAACATACCACTATGTGGTGGTGCATCAGATGAGCAAAAGCTTTGCTATCCTACTGGTGCGGTAGAGTATATAAAACAGAAGAGAATTACCGGTAATATACTGACCTTGTTTGAGTGGGGCGAGTACTTGATTTGGGAAACCTATCCCCACTGCAAAATCGGGCTGGATGGGCGCTACGAAACAGTATATCCCAACTGGGTATGTGACAAATATTTTGACTTTTTAAACGCCAGACCTGGGTGGAGTGAGTTCCTAAAACAATTCCCGCCAGACATGATCCTGTTGCCGGCGAGCCGCAAGGTCACTTCCTTGATTCGCAAGGAGGGGACTTGGGATATAGCCATGGAGAATTCCGGCAGCGTTCTTTTCATAAGGAAAGACTGATTCGCTCATTTTGCGTCGTAGCAAGCTATTGTTGTAAAATCATGGTGTTGCAAGCCATGCCTTTTTCATTGATTCCGCAGCGAACATATTGATGATGCTTAGGATTAAATGGCTACCATTTAACTTGTGTTTGAGCTAAACCTTATTATTGGTCAGTGCATTGTGAAAACGCAGGGTGTCGTTATTACAAGGTGTCGCGATTGGTGCTTTGGCAGGCACCAACTTGATATTTTAAACGTCCTGACGGTTATCGTATTCTTGATATCAACCATCTTAATAATATTATCCGCCAGAGGCGACCTTTGGCTTGATGAAATCTGGTCTCTCGAGTTGACAAGGCAAGCAACTTCGGTGATTGACGTCATCGCTAGCATCAAGCATGACAATAATCACATCCTAAATACCATTTACTTATATTTTGTAGGGCGGGGACAAGCCTTTTATATTTATCGTTTGCTTGCTGTTGCTTGCGGCATCGGCTCACTAATGGCTATTTGGCGCTTGGCTGTACCGGCCGGTAAACTTGCGACCCTCCTGACCCTATTCTTTACAGGTTTCTCATACCCTTTAGTGCTCCTATTCTCCGAAGCGCGCGGTTATGCTCCGGCTATCCTATGCTCCCTGCTGGCTTACCTGCAGTTACGCAGATGTCGTGAGCGACTATCAGCATTTAATATTGTCATTTTCATGCTTGTAAATATTTTAGGACTCCTTTCCCATGCCACATTTGCGATTGTCCTGTTGGCACTTTTTACTGCAACAACGCTGCAGAGGGGCCCATCTCCCTTGCTCGCGCGATTAAAGCAGCTTGTGTTGCTGTATTTAATTCCGCTGCTGGCGCTTGCGTTGCTGTATTTCGGCTTTGTTCGAGTAATGACTATAGGCGGCGGAGACTCGTTGCATACTGACTACCTTTATGTAGTGGGCCATTTCGCTGCGCTGCTGTTTGGCCTGCCTAATAGTCAACCATGGACCAGCATTGCGTTAGCGGGATATTTGGCTGTGGTTATAGGCGCCTCCTATCAGCTATACCGGCAGCGGGATAACCAATGGTTGTTTTATCCGTGTTGTCTGGCTCTTTTTCCCTTGGCGATGATAGTGGCGACCCGTCCTAGGTTTATTTACTGGCGCTATTTTGTCCTTACGGCCCCATTCTTATACTTTTTAATTGCCAGGTTGATTTCCAAGCAACTTATCATCCGAAAACCATTGGCTAGATTGCTCATAATCTGTCTGTTTATAGCGCTAATGGGAGGCCAGTTCGTTAGATTGGAGAGGCTTGTACTATACGGTAGGGGGGGATATATGGCCGCTCTTGCCTACATTGCGTTGAATACAAAAGGTGCGATTGTAACTATCGGTAGTGATGACGATATCCACAACACCAGGATTGTTGGCTATTATAAGGCGCGTTTGCCGGCTGGCAAAACTATAACGTATGTCATGCAAAATGAACTAAAGAGCCAACCGCCTCAGTGGTTTATAACCCATACAGAGGCTACGCCTCAGGCACTCCAAAAATGTTTCGACCCGAAGGTGACCACTCGATACCGTTTTCAAAAAGAATTTTTGGCTGCTGGCGAATCGGGCTGGCCGTGGATGATTTATAGGAACGAATGAGCCTTGATGAAAAAAATCATATCGCAAATTGGCTGCTTGGCGATAAATGGCTCAAAATATCAACCCTTAAAGGCCTTATGATTGCTTGAACCCCCTGTGCTCTGGTCTGTTGGGGCTCCCATGGATCTGAGACCCCTAGATGCGACACAATATACTTCCGTATACACCATCTGTTGCGCTATCCGCATTTTTAATAAATCTAGAAACATGTGCACCCATCTCGTGCGATCGTGAATTTTATCGCCGAGGCCGCCGCCCTCATGCCATTCCAATGGCCGGAGTCATCAGGCCTAGCAAAAACCGCTTCACAGTCGACCTGTTTGGCACATTTATTTTTGCTGAAAAAGCAGCGACTGTTGGAAAGATTGTCGGACACATCCACAACAACGTCTTCTCACCAATGGCTGCTATTTGAAAGAACCTCTTGCCGTTTTCATTGTTTTCATTGGCACCACTTATGAGATAAGAAACCTTTTTCTGATAGGTTAGGCGACATCCGCGCGGCAAAAAGAACCGGAATAGGTCGCTGTTTACCCTGGGAAAAGCTCATTAGGCAAGCATCTAACTGGGGCCAGTTAAAATATTTGGGCCTGCCATTGGCATTGTTCACATCCCCACGGACGGCGCTTTTGCGCCAATCCACTCGGCGGTTCACTTTGTGGTAGGCTTCAGGAGACAAAACAGAGCGTAATGGCGTAGCTTAATTGTAATAATTGCGTTAAAATAAATCTTGACACGCCTTTTGGGGATGGTTAGCATTATTAAAAATTAACTGGGAAAATATGTGCCAAGGCATCGTGAGTGGTTCACCTGGTGTGACCGCTTCAAAGAATACGACAAGCAATGAACCGACTTTGGGTCAAAAGTCAATCGTAGCAAGGAGGAAATCAGATGAAAGTGTGGAAAAGCCTTAAGAGCCTGGTAAAGGACGAGAGCGGCATCAGCTCCGTGGAGTATGCTTTGCTGCTGGCCTTTATTGGTGCGCTCATCGCCGCGGCGGCGGCTCTGCTGGGTTCCGCGGTGGCTACCCGTATGAATACGGCCGCCAGTCAGGTCGGCGGCACCAGCTAGCCTCCACCACTAGAAATTGGAGCTGCCCCATTTGATTTATTCTATGCCGTGCCCTGGCTGGCTCCCCGCACGGAGCCGGCCAGGGCTCGCCTTTTGAGATGGCCGCACCATTTTTGGGCCATTCGTTTTAGCTTTGCTTGGGTCAGCTTCACCGGGCCGGCGTCCGGCCTAGACATCAGTCGTTGGTTTTGGAGTAAATTTATTTTGCCCTGCTTGGGTAGGGCTAGTGATGTATTTTGCAGGGCGAGGTTCCTGGCCCCTTAAATTTCATACTTGTATTCGGAGGATTGGCTCGGGGCGTTTTTTGTAATCATTAAGGGAAAGTAGTTGCGAGAACGATGCGGGCGGGTTCTACAATTACTAAAAGTTTTAAACCAGGCCTTTTAAGCGGCCGCGGGGGGGACCATCCATCTATAATGGAAGCCCAAATTATTACGCGGCCCGGTCCCGCTGCCGTATTGCACGATGGCCCTGCCGCGGTTGATAAAACCCGCGCGATCTTGCAGAGCGATTCTAGCGTGAATCCACCTAATGATAATCTGAGCAACGACTACCGCATCGGGGCTCATGTGCTCGTGTACAACCGGGAATTATGGGCAGGCCTAACTCCGAGCCAGATGATTCTCGGGGTAATGTTCATACCGCTGGTCTTGGTCGCATACCTTGGCGACCCCTTGGTGGTTGCCGTCACCCTAAGCATGATCATGGCCAGCCACGATCTTTTCGACCGGACGATCCCCAACCGACTCAATTTGTCCGCCGCGTCGTTGGGAATGCTAATCGCCTGGCAGACCGGCGGGTTGCCCGCCCTGGGCAATTCCTTCCTGGTCGCCTGCGGGGCTCTGGTCGCCTTGGTTGTCTTGTATCTTTTCGGATTTCTGGGCGCTGGGGATGTAAAGGCTCTGGCCGCGTTGGCTACTTTCGCGTCCGGCTGGCAAGACGCATTTGTAATGTTGTTGCTGGTTACCCTGTTTGGCGGGGTGCAGGCGCTCATCGTAGCTCTTTGGGAAAAGTGGCGTCAATTTACACAACAGCAGTTAGACAAAAATAGATTATTATCGGAAATTACCGGGTTGGCCGCCTCTTCTAGCATGATGTTAAAATGGTGCATGAAGACCTGGGGCGGAAGGCCAGCCAGTCCCCTGGGTTTAAAAACTCAATTGCCGTATGGTGTCGCCATCTTCGGCGGCACCCTGATCTGGGCAATGATAAGAGGTTGGTCATGAAAAAGCTTAGAAAATTATTGGGTCAGAACTCAGGTATAGCGGCGGTGGAATTTGCCCTTGTGCTGCCGCTATTGCTTCTATTTTTGTTCGGGATTATTGAAATGGGGTTGGCGTGGCATACCAAACAAGTGGTCACCAACGTCTGCCGCGAGGGCGCGCGTTACGGCACCCTTTATACCGCCACCCCCAGCGCTGACCCTAACGGGGATGTTGTAACTTATGTGAATCAGCTTTTAACCAACCTTGGATTCCCGGCGGCCCAAATCGTCAGCGTTACTTGCACGGGCGCCGAAGGTGCAACGGGTGATCCGGTCACCGTTTCCGTGTCGGCAAATCATTACTTTCCGGTATTGAGTCCCATAGCGGGGTTGCAGTCAGCTATTACAATAAACGGCACCGCCGTAATGCGTCACGAATAGTGCTTGCCATGTTTGAACAACATTGCACGTATCTGCCAGTTAGTGCTAGGCTGCTCAAGGAGGTATCCTCGCACGGTTTGCGTGTTATTCGTGAAGGGGCTAGGGTGCTTTCGTAGAAATTTTTCGCGAAGTCGTTGTGCTCCAAGTTTATGTAGCCAATGTACAGTTCTCAGGACGAGTAATTGTTAGGAGACACTTTGCATGGCTTTTTACTTTTTAATGGCCCACTCTTCGGGGCAGGATAGGCGAAGGCAACCATGAACAAGATGAGGCGCTATTTGTTTTTGGTGTTGGCCATCTTCTTGGCGGGCATTGCCGCGTGGCTAAGCTATGGATGGCTCCAAAAAAAGATGCAAGTTGCCACGCCTCAACGCCAACAGACGGTCAAGGTGGTGGTGGCGAGGCAGAGGGTTGATCCTGGCCATGTCTTGTCATCGGAAGACCTTACCACCCAGGAATGGCCGGCCAACATTGTCCCGAAGGGATCCTATCTTAAGCCCGAGGAAGTGGTCGGCAGGGTTACAGCCGCGACCTTGACTCCCGATGAAGTCATTACCAACTCCAAAGTGAGGCCTGAGGGAATCGCGGGCGGCCTTTCCGCTGTTTTGTCCAATGGCCAGAGGGCCATGACGGTGCGGGTGGACGATGTGGTCGGAGTGGGCGGCTTTGTAAATCCCGGCGATCATGTGGACGTTTTGACCACCATAGCCAGGGGGGAAAGTTACGCCAACAACCCCTTGACCAGAATCGTCTTGCAGAACATAAAAGTTTTGACTACCGGTGAAAGACTGCAGGTCTCCGAGAAAAAGATTCCCGGCAAATCCCCAACCGTATCCAAGGCCAGGGTGGTTACCTTGGAGGTTACCCCCAAGCAAGCCGAAATTTTGGCCTTGGCCGCGCAGGAAGGGGTTTTGATTTTGGCCCTGCGCGCACAAACCGACCAAGAGGTAATGGCCACCAGGGGGACCCGGCTTTCCAAGCTTACACAGGGAGTCGGGGAGGGCGAGTCGCAAGGCAACGGCCAGAAGGTAACCAAAGATATGGCCTATACCAGTGAATATAGAATTGAATTAATTAAGGGTCAGAAACATGTTTATCAAAAGTTCGACAGGTAGCTCTTGCAAAGGAGACCAAATGAACACGTTAGGTAATCTCTCTGGAGTCCCGGGACTGCTTGACAAGGGCATTAAGACCTGTTTTTGCGGGTTGCTGGTGCTCGCTGTTTTGTTGCTGCCCCTTGCCGCTTTTGCAGATGATGGCAAGCCGCATCTAATCACACTCAGGGTGGGTCATTCCAGGGTGATTAACCTACCCACCGCGGTAAAACGGGCCAGCGTCGCCAATAATAAGATCGCGGATATCATCATGATCACGCCGCGGCAAGTTTATATAAATCCCTTGGAAGTGGGTAGCACCAATATCAGCTTTTGGGATAAGGGCGACAAGCTCTGCGGTATTTGGGAGCTGCAGGTGGCCCAGGATCTTACCAGGCTGAAAGAGCGTCTTTACGACGTTATGCCCACCGAGCCGATCGATGTCAGGGAGTTGAAGGGCGCCGTGGTCCTGTCCGGCAGAGCTTCCAGCCTGGAGGCCAAAAAGCAGGCGGAACTACTGGCCGAACAATTCGCGCCCAAAAAAGTGGCCAGCCTCATCAGGGTCAGCGGCAGTCAGCAGGTCATATTGAAGGTGCGTTTCGCGGAAGTTAACCGGAGCGTCACCAAAAAATGGAACTTGAACTGGGGAGCCTTCAACCCCTTTACCGGCGACTTCTTTTTCAACATGATTTCCCCGCTTTTCGCCTTTGACGAAGTAACGCTTGGAGCCGGAAAAAATTCCAACGGCGGCAGTTACTCCACTTTTTCATCTAAGTTTACTCTTGACAATTCCAACATGAAAAACTTCTTCGGTTTTAAAACCGGGGACACTAAGATCGTGGGCTTTCTGGACATCTTGAAGGAAAATGGCTTGGCCAAAATATTGGCCGAGCCCAGCTTGGTGGCCAGCAGCGGGGAAAAGGCCAGTTTCTTGGCGGGTGGAGAATATCCCATCCCGGTTCCCCAGCAAAACGGCTCCATCACCATCGAGTTTAAAAAGTTTGGTATCCAACTGGACTTCCAGCCTGAGATTTTGGCCAACGGACGGATCAAATTGTCGGTGAAGCCAGAGGTTAGTCAGCTTGACTACACCACGGCTATTTTGGTGGAGGGATTTGCGGTCCCCGGCCTGACTACCAGGACCGCCAAAACTCAAATCGAGTTGAATTCGGGACAAAGCTTTGCCATAGCCGGTTTGTTCAGCGACAAAATGAGCGATAATGTCAGCAAACTGCCGTGGCTGGGCGATGTGCCCGTTTTGGGCGCCCTGTTCCGCAGTTCCGAATTCCAAAGTGACAAATCGGAATTGGTTATTTTGGTAACCCCAAGCATCGCAACCCATAACTACAAGGCCCCTACTCACCTGCCCGGCGAGTCCATCAAAGAAAACTGCGATTTCGAGACTTTCTTTTTTGGAAAAGCCGTGCAGGGGCTCAAAGAGGAGGAGCCGTCTTGTACGCACTGTACTTCCAGCGAATTGGAAGGAAACTATGGCCACCAACTGGTCTATTAAGTCGCTTAACCCGGTTTGGCGGAGACAGTAAAGGCACTGTATCCGTAGTCGTTGTTTTGTTGTTGGTGACAATGCTTGGCATGGCGGCAATGGCCATCGACGTTGGTTACTGGTTCAGCAGCAAGGCGGAATGTCAAAACGCCGCCGATGCTGCCGCTTTGGCAGGAGCCAGCAAGATGCTGACTTGGGATTCAGCGTTCAAGGTTTTGGGGGTTGACCCCAGCGCCGCGTTTGCGGAGGCCCAGACCTTTGCCCTGAGCAACCAAAACAACGGGACCAATTTGAATATCCGGCCAAACGACTGCACCATGGGTTGGTGGGATTTCGATACTCGCAGTATGGATCCCTCCCGAACCTATCCCTTGAGCGCCTCGGGAGTCGATCCCGATGATGTCACCGCCTTCAAGGTGCAGGTTCGTCGCGACAACACCCTCAACTTGCCCATCTCTTCCTTTTTCGCTCCCATTTTCGGCATCGATGAGGTGGCTATCAACGTGTCGGCCGCGGCCTATCTGGGCTATGCCGGCAATGTGGCTGTGGGTGACGTCGAGCTGCCGATCGCGGTGCTCGCCGATGCGGTTGGCGATGGAAGTTCGGGAGAATTCGTCCCCAGGTGCGGCAGCGTGCTATCGTTCAGGTCGGAGAACACCGAAACCGCCGAGTGGACCACCTTTTTTGATTGGCCCACCAATGACCGTACGGTTAAAAGCTACGTTAAAGGCGACAAGTTGCCCCCCGCGTTGGATGCGACCACCGGCGACGTTTTGAACGTCATCAACGGCAACCTGAGCAACAATACTTTCAGAGCCCTTCAGGATCGCTTTGATGCGAACAAGGATCCCTCCACCGGCACCTGGACGACTTGGCTGCCAGTCGTTTTGCCCGGGCATTCGGCAACCAAAAGCACCTTGGTGGGCTTTGTGCAATTTGAGATCTCCGGGGTGTATACCGCACCGGCCAAGGAAGTTCGGGGCAACATGAAATGTGATTCCATCCTGCCTTATTCGCGAGGTGGCGGAGGTAACTTCGGGGTCAGGGCAGGTATTCCCGTTTTGGTGGATTGACCTTTATTATAGTGTGCGGTCCGAGGCGCTCATCCAGATTGCATCTTGCCGTGAGCCTCAGGTCAGGGAGACCAAGACCGCTTTATCGCAGGGGCACCTTTATGCTTTCCAAAATCGGCCTTATGCTAGCTGCGTATGTGATGAGAGGATAGGCGGCCGTACGGGAAAGCTCTCCCGGAGTAACCCGGGGAGTAACGTTAGGGGCAAACACCTGCAAGTGTCGCGCCTCCAGGGGAGTGGAGGGAAAGCATGGGCAAAAGCCGTTTTCTAAATGTGCTTAAGAGGTTTGGCGTAGAAAGCAAAGGCGTCGTTGCGGTGGTAGTGGCCCTGGTGCTCGTCGTCTTGATCGGCATGGCGGCCATGGCCATCGACATAGGCTACTGGTTCAGCAGCAAATCGGAATGCCAGAACGCCGCCGACGCCGCAGCGCTGGCGGGTGCCAGTAAGCTGCTAACTTGGAATACCACGACGATGGATGTAACCGGCGTGGACCCCACCGCCGCGTTCGCCGAAGCCAAGACTTTTTCCCTGAGCAATCAAAATGCCGGCACCAGCCTGGACATTTTGGAGAACGATTGCCTCATGGGTTGGTGGGATTTCGCCAGCAGGAGCCTGGATCCCAGCCGAACCTTTCCCATGACCGCCACGACCACCGACCCCGATGACGTCACCGCCTTTAGGGTGCATGTACGCCGCGACGCGACGATGAATTTGCCGATCACCTCGTTTTTCGCGTCCATATTCGGGATTAACCAGGTGAACATCGACGTGGTGGCCACGGCCTATCTGGGCTGGGTATCCAATGTGAATGAAGGCGATGTCGAGCTACCCATAGCCCTTATCGCCGATGCGGTGGCCGACGGCAGTTCGGGCGAATACACCCCAAGATGCGGGCAGGAACTCACCTTCAGGTCGGAAAACACCGAGACCGCAGAGTGGACCAACTTCTTCGATTCTCCGACCAACGACGTGGACATTAGGCGCTATGTGACGGGAGCGAAGACGGCGCCGGCCCTTGATGCGACCACCGGGGATCAGTTGAATGTGACCAACGGCTCCTTGAGTCAGGTCACCTTCAACAAGCTGGTGGATCGTTTCGAGGCCGAGAGAGTCCCCAATGCACCTGGCGGCACTTGGAAGACCTGGATGCCCGTGATCTACCCAAGCGGGTCGGCCAACACGGCCCAACTGGTGGGTTTCGTACAGATTGAGATTACCGATGTATTAACCGCACCGGATAAACTGGTAAAAGGTGTCATCGACTGTAACTCCATCCTTCCGTACTCGCGCGGTGGCGGAGGGAATTTCGGGGTCCGAGCTGGCATTCCCGTTTTAGTTGAGTGAAGGGATTTAACATGCAACCAGATGCCCTAACGGTAGTTTCATATTTTCATACGCCCAAAGGCAAGGTGGCCATGAGCCGCTTTGTCGTCGGTAGCCCCTTGGCGGATTTGTTGGGTACCGCTGAGTCCACCGATGAGTTGGCCCGTATGATTATGATAAATAAGCCGGACGTAATATTTGTAGAGTTTGACAGCGAAGATAACGAACTGCTGAAAATTTTGGAAAACAGCAAGGCTGATGGGAAAAGCCACCTGGTTACTTTTTCCGAGCACGCGGAACCATCAGATCTTCGCCTTGCAATGCGCTTGGGAGCGGTGGAATTTTTAACCAGTGATTTGCACAGCAGCGATTTTAACGAAACACTTAACTTCATAATGAGGGAAGCCACTATAGCCGCGGAGAAACAAGGCAAACTTTTGATGGTTACCGGGGTGAAGGAAAACGTTGGAGCAACGACGTTCGCCCTGAACCTCGCCTGGATGTTAAGCCAAAATTATCATAATAGAGTTTGCCTGTTCGATATGGATTTAGCCTTTGGCGACTTGTCGGTGTTGCTGGATAAGGCCTCCAAAAGACCTATAATGGAGATAGTGGAAAACTATAAAAGCTTGGACGCCGCATTCTTAAAGAATGTGGTCACCGAGATAAGTAAAGACCTTTTCCTGCTTCCGTCTCCAGCCAATCAAATTTATGCGGATGAAGTTTCCCTCGCCCATATTGAGCAGGTAATGTTTCTGCTGCTCAACTCTTACGACATAGTCATCGTGGACATGCCTCCCAGGCTGGAGGAAATCGCCCTGGCGACCTGGGATTATGCATATCGGGTATTACTGCTGATGGACCCCACGGTTACCGTGTTGAGCCGTGCCCAGAGATATCTGGAGATGGTTGGACGCTTGGATCCCAACGGAACCAAGATAGTGCCAATTATCAATCGATACGGTTCAAAAGGAGGTCTGGGGCAAAAGGTTGTGAGCAAAATTTTGGGAGACCGCAAGGCGGTAATTTTGCCCAACGACAGCAAGACGATGATAAAAGTGGCCAACGCCGGGTTGGCCGTGGTCAACGAGTATCCCAAATCGAGGTGGTGCAAGGACCTCCGGATATTCGTTGAGGACAGCCTGAGGAGCTTTACGGAAGCTGATTCGGAAAAGAGAAAGCGCGGGGGGCTGTTGGGGGCGAAAAAGGATGATGGTGGTGAAGAATAAAGAGGCAATATCATGAGGTTAAGGGATAGATATTTAAAGCCGCACATGCCGCAGGCCGGCAGCATCGAAGGCGCGACTTCTCAGGATCGCAGAACCCAAGACCTGAAAGCTAAAATTCATTATAGGGTGATTGAAGAAGTTAACTTTGACCAACTCGAAAACCAGCAGAATCTGGATAAAAACGTTGAGTTGGAAAATGCCATACTCCAAATAATTGATGATGAAAAGGTACCGCTAAGTATTCAAAGCCGCAGAGTTCTGGTCAAAGAAATTGTTGACGAGGTTATGGGGCTTGGGCCCCTGGAACCATTGATCGCCGACCCCAGCGTCAGTGATATTTTGGTTAATAGATACGACATGGTTTTTGTTGAACGCAGCGGAAAGCTGGAGGAAGTCACAACAAGATTTCGCGATGAAAAACACTTGCGGAAAATCATAGACAAGATTGTGTCGTCGGTCGGGCGAAGGATCGACGAAGCCAGCCCGATGGTCGACGCACGCCTTATGGATGGTAGCCGTGTCAACGCGATCATACCGCCCTTGACCCTTGATGGTTCCAGTGTTTCCATTCGTAAATTTGCCGTTGATCCGCTTACTGCGGGAGATTTGATAAAATTCGGCTCGCTTGATGCCAACACGGTCCAAGTCCTGGAAGGGATCATTAAGTCACGCCTTAATGTGTTGATCAGTGGTGGTACTGGATCGGGTAAGACCACTCTCTTGAACGTGATTAGTTCGTTTATTCCCGGAAATGAACGGATTATTACCATTGAGGACAGCGCCGAGCTTCAGTTGCAACAGCGGCACGTCGTGCGCCTGGAGACGAGGCCTCCAAACCTTGAAGGTCAAGGCAACGTTACGCAGCGTGACCTTGTAAGGAACAGCTTGCGTATGCGCCCGGATAGAATAATCATCGGCGAGGTGCGCGCAGCTGAAGCCTTGGATATGTTGCAGGCCATGAACACCGGTCACGACGGAAGCCTGTCCACCATACACGCCAACACCCCCAGGGACGCCCTGTCCCGTTTGGAAACCATGATTGCAATGTCGGGTGTTGAAATTCCGCGTCAAGGAATGAGGCATCAAATATCCAGCGCGCTGGATGTAATTATTCAGTTGTCGAGGTTGGCCGACGGTAAAAGAAAATTAGTTAGTTTGCAAGAAATAACCGGCATGGAAGGTGAGAGCATTACGATGCAAGAAATATTCAAGTTTGAGCAGACAGGAATTAACAACGACGGCGAGGTGATGGGAGTTTTCGGCCACACCGGGATCAGGCCCAACTTCATGCGTCGCTTGGAAGCCTACGGCATTAGGTTGGACAATATTTGGTAACCTTATGAGACAAACAAAGCACTAGAGGTTAAAAGTATGGCCTGGTTGATAGCGGTACTCGGTTTTGCATCTATAGTATGCGTTATTTTATTATTTTTTGATAAATACCTTACCGCCAGCGGACGCGCGGAAACAAAACAAAAAAGAAAAGTCGCTACCTTATCAAAAACCGGAAATGTCAATAGAGGTAGAAGCTCATCAATTTTAAAAGAAGACGTTTATTCCGACATCCCGGCTTTTAATGCGTGGTTGTCGAAGTTTTCGGCGGCAGCAAGCATTAATCGTTTGATATACCAGGCTGACTCCAACCTGAACGTGGGGTCGCTGTTATTGATATCCCTGGTGCCCTTTTTTGGATTTTTGCTCCTATCGTATTTCATGTTCAAGTCCTTGGTCTGGGGTATGCCGGCCGGAATTATTTTCGGGATTACACCATGGTTTTGGCTTAGCGCAAGGCGGCGCAAAAGGTTAAGAAAAATCGAAGAGCAACTCCCTGCGGCCGTCGATATGATGGTCAGAGGTTTGAAGGCGGGGCTTGCTCTGACCGCATGTATGAAGAATGTCTCGGACGAAATGATCGGTCCTCTGGCAGAGGAATTTGAAAAAACCAATGCCGAATATGCCCTCGGTAAGGATATCAGCGACTGCCTGGAAGCCATGAGCGAACGTACCGGGTCTCAGGATGTTCAATTCTTTTCGACCGCGATTAGAATCCAGCGCGAAACCGGCGGTAACTTGGCGGAGGTTTTGGACAATATATCTCACATTACTCGTGAGAGATTTGCCTTGAGGAGGCACGTACGAACTCTGACTGGTGAGGGGCGCTTATCGGCGATAATTCTTTTAGCGTTGCCCCCGGTACTTTTCCTGTTCTTATTGTATCTTCGCCCTGAGTATATATTGGGATTCGTCGGCACTAAAATTGGAAGATATTGTTTTGCAGGCGCCGTGGGAGCTGAATTATTCTCCTTCCTGGTAATGCGCGCCATGATGCGCATAAAGGTTTAAAAATGGATATGCTGCAACAGCTTCTGGGCCAATATGACATTTTAATTATAGTGGGGTTGGTTGCTCTGGTTTCGGTTGTTTTGTTGTTTGCCTTTTGGGAGTCTCTTTTTGGAAAAACCCTTGAAGAAAAACGAGTAGAGCAATTAGTAGATGACGGATACAGATTAAGAACAAAAAAGCCGATCGGCCATGGAGACAAGAAGGATGCGATCAGCCAATTAGTTGGTATAAAAAAAGACAGACAGTCAACCAGTAAAATTGGAAGAAAAAAGCGAATTGAAACATTAAAGCTGGTAGTGGGTATCATCCTTGCCCCTATTTTGCTTTTCTTGACGCATTTCTTCATCCTGTCGCCCGACTCGAGCATGTTCGGGAAAGTCATTAGTTACGCGCTCGCCGGCTTGGGCGGGTTCATCGCCCCATCGTTGGTGTTTGAGTACCTGGAGCAAAAGAGGATTCACGAAATCAGCGTCGAAATACCTCGATTCCTGGACCTTGTCGTTGTCACGATCGAGTCCGGTCTCGGCCTAGACGCCGCCTTTGCCCGGGTTAGTAGAGAAATCGACAAGACTTGCCCCAACCTTCAAAAATTCCTTCTAGATTATATTAAGAAAATAAACTCCGGAATGAGCAGGGAAGACGCTTTAAAAGACATGGCCGAGCAAGCCGAAAATGATGACTTGACTCAAGTTGTTTACTCACTGATTCAAGCACAGAAATACGGAGTCAGCATCGGTAGAAGCTTGCGCGTACAAAACGACGATATTAGAAACAAGCTAAAAGAAAGAGCTATGGAGAAGGCTGCTAAGCTGCCGCTTAAATTGCTTTTCCCTATCATGTTTGGCATCCTGCCGGCAACTATCCTCGTCATGGTTGGCCCCGCAATATCCCGAATTGCAAGCATGCCGCTTTTTTAAGCAGCATGTGGTATGTTGTCATTTATGTACAAAAACGCAAAAGTGAGACTCTCCCTCACCCTGTTGCTGGCCTTAACGCTGTACACCGGCTGCGCGGCTATTGAAAAAGAGACCGGAGGGGCCAGACGTCTGAACAAAGGTGAGGCGGAAAAGCTATTGTCCGTGCAGGCAACCAAGGATTTAGCCCGCACGGGAAGCACGGCGAGTGATTACGTTAGCCATGACCCGGCTGAAATTGAAAAGCAAGCGGATTCGTTGGTTAGAAATGGTGAATGGGTCGCGGCACTTTATCAATACCAGCGGCTTTTTGTTTCAAGTAAAGACCCCGAGGTAAAGCTGAGGGCACGCTATAAAGCCGGTAGAATATGTTTGCTGACCGGGCAATATAACCAAGCACTACAACTTTTTTTGTATCTTTGCGAGAAAAAGCCAGGCTCTGCTGAATATCAAGAGGGGCTGGGGCTGGCTCAACTAAGCCTAGGTGACACCCAAGACGCAATAGTGGCTCTTACAAAAGCGCTTAGCATCGATAATAACCTTTGGAGAGCTCACAATGCATTGGGTATTGCATACAACCAAAAGCTGAAACCTCAAAGTGCGGTACCGCAATTCCAGACGGCCTTAAAAATTCACGGCCACAACGCAATGATTTATAACAACTTGGGCATTGCATACCAACTGCTTGGAAACGTGGCGTTGGCTGAAAAGCAATTTAACAAGGCCTTAGAGATTGATCCCAACAACACCACCGCCAAAAACAACCTGGCGGTTTTGATGTTGAAGAAGGGTAACAAGCAGGACGCGTTGTGGTTGCTAAAAGAATCGGTGGGTGAATCAAAGGCCAATCACGACATCGGGATGCTTCTTCTATGGATTAATAATAAAAAAGAGTCCAGTAAATATCTTGAGCAGGCCATATACCTTTCCCCTAGGTATTACCCCCTTGCCAATAAACATTTAAAGCAGATTAAGGGGGGTGACGGCGGCAGGCCGACTAATGAGGAGAAGGGAAAATTTTACATTCCCAAGGGCATGGAAGTTGGTGGGGTCCAAAATAATAAAAATAAATCAGCGCCAGGCGCCAGCGGCAAAAAAAATATCACTCCGCCTTCCGTCAGCAACTTAAAAGAAGATACGCCGGTTATCAACTCGGTAGTGTCCATTCCGATTGAAAAGGCTGAAAAGCCCATTGATACTCGAGATGTTCCGGCCGCCCCTAAACCGGCCGCCCCTAAACCGGCCGCCCCTAAACCGGCTGCCCCTAAAGCGGCTGCTCCTAAAGCGGCCGCCCCTAAACCGGCCGCACCTAAAGCGGCTGCCCCTGAAGCGGCCAGCCCTAAAGCGGCCGCCCCTGAAGCGGTTGCTCCTAAAGTGGCCGGCCCTGAAACGGTTGCACCTAAGGCGGCCAGCCCTAAAGTGGCCGCCCCTAAAGCGGCCAGCCCTGAAGCGGTCGTCCCTAAAGCGGATGCAGGCATAGGTAATAATGCTAAGCCCGACACTGCGGAAACGAAGCAAAATGCCTCAGGGGCGCAGCAAAACATAAATGATAAAAAAGGGCCATCTCCAAACGAGGAGGTGAAAGCAGCCGCTGAGAAACCTGCTGGTGCAGACAAGCAGGATCAGAACGCCAAAGATGTTGATGTAAAAAGTACGGGTGATAATAAGCCGGAAAATCCAAATAAGAACTGGGGCGTGGTTATAAATAAGGATGGTGTGGTGTCACTGTCCAGCGGGGACGGCGATAAAAAGTCGGAAGAGATTTTGATCATTCAGCAAAAATAAGTTCGTGCTCAGCTGCCCAATATTGCTCCTATATCTCTAAAAAACCATCACGACAAATCATACTCCGAATTGTTTTGGCGCGATTCACGCGCCAGTAAATAAATTTTAGCCAATAACACGCAAAGCATTAATTGAGCCCAGGGAAAGGGGATTGATGCGTTCAGCAGGCGAAACAAAATGGACGAGAGCCAAGCGATGACTAACAAGTTGATTGGGATGCCCCTGAAGCCATGTTCGCTTCCATAAACCGCCAAGCAGGCGATCGCTACGCTCAATATTGTCAAATCATAATCTAATAGAAATGGCGTTATCATAAGTATGGAAGTCGCCAACGCAGCGTTCTTCAATAGGCGATCCGCCGGTTTGACCCATATCCAGGTCACTATGCAAATTACCAAAAACGCGTAAATTATTTGCAGAGTATAGGCGATGGAAACGCTTGCCCCCATTAAACGAATATTGGCGAACAAACTCTGCATCTTGTGGTAGGGCAACAGACCCTTGTCTAGAACTTCAAAGGCAAGCGCATTGCTCGCAAAAAACGCCTGCCAGGTCTCCAGGCCAAAAAATGCCAGGGAAGCCGCGGCCAAAGCCAGGGTGGTCACGGTGGCGACCACAAACACCCGCCAATGCCCGGTAGCTATTAGCACTATGGGGATGATGATCCCAAGGTGCGGTTTGAAGGTCAGCAACCCCAGCATTATGCCCGCGACATCTGGCTTACGATCCAGATAATAGAGCGCACCGGCCAGCAGGCCGGTTGTAAGAAATGCATTTTGGCCGTGCCCGATTGTCAAAAAAACGGCAGGGAAAGCGAGCGCAGGGATTATGGCTTGCCTGTAGCCGGAGATTTTCCTGATCATCAAAGCATAGAAGGCGAGGGTGGCGCCTAACCAAAGACCGAGAGATGCCAAATATGGAAAATAGGCCAGGGGGGCCAGAATCAGCAAAAACATCGGGGGATAAGTGAAGGTGAAATAACCTATCTCACTGCTGTTGATAACTTCCTTTTCTTTGAGATACAGCAACTTGGGGTCATAGGCGTCGGCGGCGTTTCCTTGCAAGGCGAGACTTCCCGCAGCGTAGAAACTGCAGAAGTCGGTCCCTATCGGTTTGCCGCTCCAGTCCAAATTGCCGCTGGATGTAAATATAATGAAAAGGATGGCCGCCGCGCTGACCGCGATAAACAGCCGGGGGTATACCTCGAAACGATTTCTGTTAAGCCATTTTCCGGAAACAATTAAGGAATAGAAGGCAATTAAAGAGCCAGCTTCGCGCGGCCTGTCGTCATTCATATTGTGCGCTCAACATAATGCCCAAAACCTCGAGTGGTCCTTTTCCCTATATAGTGCGCATGAAGCAAAGCCGCATTCCAACGTCACCGTTTGATCTTAATTTTGCCGCGAGCCGATTACAAGGCTCAACCTGGCCCGCGCCGGTATTTACTAGGCTCGCGGTTGGCCCTTGATTCAGGACGATTAGGATCTTCCCATTGTTTTGCGCAGAGGCGCCAGAGCGGGCTGTAAACCTCCCCCGATTAGTGCCAGTCAACAGTAGAAACTTCAGGTGAATTTATAGCGAGGTATTCGGCTGGTGTCAGGTTGCCGAGGGACTCATGAGGGCGTTCCTCGTTGTACTCCTTGAGCCAGCGATCCGTGATTTCCCGCACCTCGCTTAGACGGGAAAATATGTAAAGGTCCAGCACCTCTTCCCGATAGGTCCGGTTGAAGCGTTCAATGTATGAATTCTGGGTGGGCTTGCCGGGCTGAGTGAAACCCAAATCGATACTATGCTCCTCGGCCCATTGGGCCATAGCTACACTGACCAGCTCCGGGCCGTTGTCCAGCCTCAGCCTGGACGGGTAGCCCCGCCAGGCAGCGATACGCTCCAGCACTCGGATTATCCTTTGGGCGGGGAGATTGACGTCCACCTCTATGGCCAGGGCCTCTCGATTGAAATCATCCACCACATTAAAGGTCCTGAATCGCTGGCCGCCATACAGGGCATCGCTCATGAAGTCCACCGACCAGCAGATATTGGCCAGATCCGGCACTGCAAGCGGCTGGGGATCACGAGTAGGCAGGCGCTTCTTACCCTTCCTGCGAAGGTTTAGCTTCAGGGCGCAGTACACTCGGTACACCCGCTTGTGATTCCAGCCATGTCCATCCCGCCGAATTACTTGAAACAGTTTGGCAAAGCCGTATCTGGGATATTTGTCTGCCAGCGAAGTCAGCGCCTCGATGATCGGACCATCGTCGCGGGGCTTGGGTCGGTAGGCATAAACCGACCGGCTCAGCCTCAGGGCGCGGCAGGCCCGGCGAATGCTCAGACCGTGCTCTTTGCACATGAACTTAGCCAGATCGCGCCGACCCGCTGGCCTTATATTTTTCTTTCGATGACGTCCTTCAGAGCCCGATTCTCAAGGCTCAAGTCGGCGTACATCTGCTTTAGACGCCTGTTTTCTTCTTCAAGCTCCTTGAGCCGGACGATGTCCGAGGCCTCCATGCCCCCGTACTTGGACTTCCATTTGTAGTAGGTGGCGCTGCTGACACCGTATTCCCGGCAGACCTCCTTGGCGGTCCTGCCCCCTTCCACCTCTTTCAGAATTTTGACGATCTGAGTTTCGCTGAATCTGGTCCTGCGCATCGTGAAGAGTCCTCCTTGCAGACCTCAGTCTGCCAGAAGTCTCTACCTCAAACTGGCCCTATTTTAAGGGAGGGTTACAGGGCCCATGGGCTGGGGCGGCGAGGGCATATCTTCGTCGGCAAGCGAAAGTGGTTTGTAGGCCAAAAAAATGGGCAGGCGGCTAACAGGTTTTTGGTTGGGTCCGCTCAACCTAAAACGCCGTTTTCCGCCTGCCGAAATACCTTGGGACGTTTGCCTCGTACTTCACCTTTATCGTATATACACAAACAGTGCCAACTACCCATCCGCAGATCTCGCAAGGACCCACTTCCCGGCGCGACATGGTAACTACTTGTAAAGTAAAGCTATTATAAGCTGCGGCGCGCGATGCTGGTTGGTGGCGTGGAGCGGGACCGGCACGAGCCGACCCCTCGAATTTTGCCGAATTACGATATCGTAATTACGAAATGGGAATAAGAGGCGTTCAGCGACGGCGGCGAGCCTCCAGCCCGGGGTGGCTGATGCCCAGCTTGTCCAGCTTGTAGGACAGGGTGCGGGGGGAGATGCCCAGGAGGACGGCTGCCCGGCTCTGGACCCAATCACACTTGCGCAAGGCGTCTTCAACGGCCATGCGCTCCAGCTCGCCCAGGTTCAGGGTCGGCAACCCCTGGAGGTCTCCCTTTTCAGCTACCTGTCGGACCAGTCCCAGATCGGCGGGGCCTATCTCTTGACTGGCGGCGAATAGCACCGCCCGCTCCACCGAATTGCGCAGCTCCCGGATGTTGCCCGGCCAGTGGTAGGTCTGGATGAAGCGCGAGGCTTCCTGGGAGAACCTGCGGTCTCGGAAACGGGTCTCGCGGCGGAACTTATCAAGGAACGTCTCGGCCAGGGGCAGGATGTCCTCCTTGCGCTGACGCAGGGGAGGGATTTTTATGGGAGCCACGGACAGGCGGTAATAAAGATCCTCCCGAAAGGCGCCCTCGCGCACCGCCTGTTGCAGATCCAGGTTGGTGGCCGCGATGATGCGCACGTCCACCTTCATGGCGCGGGAGCCGCCTATGGGGTGTACTTCCTTGTCCTCGATGGCCCGCAAGGTCTTGGCCTGGGTGGCCGGGCTCATGTCGCCCACCTCGTCCAGGAACAGGGTGCCCCCGTGGGCCTGCTGGAAGCGGCCCGTCCTGGCCTTGTGGGCCCCGGTGAAGGCGCCCTTTTCATGGCCGAACAGCTCGCTCTCCAGCAGGGTCTCGGTCAGCGCCGCGCAATTGACCGTAACCAGGTTGGCGGCCCGGCGGGCGCTGTTGGTGTGGATGGCCCCTGCCAAAAGGCTTTTGCCCGTGCCGGTTTCGCCGGCGAGCAAAACGGTGATGTCGGTTTCGGCGACCCGGGCCAACTTGTCCAACACCCTGCGCATGGCCGGGCTCTGCGCCACCATGGAATCCAGGTGGTGGATGTAGGGCTGTTCGTGGCGCAGGTAATCCACCGCATACTTGAGCTGGGCCTTATTTAGTGCCCTGCGCACGGTGAGGCGCAGGTGCTCCAGGTTCAGCGGTTTTTGCTGAAAATCGAAAGCGCCCTTGTGCATGGCCTCCACGGCCACCCCCACCGTGCCGTAGCCGGTAATGATGATTACCGGGGTGCCGGGCAGATGCTCCTCCACGTAGGCCAAAAGCTCCTCGCCGCCGGTGCCGGGCATGTACAAGTCAGTGATGATCAAGTTGAAGCCCCGCTTTTCCAACATGGCGATGGCCGCGTCCCCCCCGTCAACCTGGGTCACGGCGAGGTTGTCCCGGGATAGGGCCCTGGCCACTATCTCACGGGTGTCCCGGTCGTCGTCCACCACCAGTACGTGGTTGCTGGGCTGCAACGCTTCATCCATGGTTTCGGCCTAGATAGCGCCTTAGAAAAGGCAGCACTTCGTCTGTGAACTTAAGGGGCTTTTCGAAGTACGGACGTTGCCTGGCCGCCAGCTCCTGCCTGGTTTCGTCTTCCCAGAAAAAGGCGGTGAGAAAAATCGTCTCCTGGAAATCGAAGTCCTCAGCCAGCCAATCGGCCAATTCGAACCCGTTGGCGCCGGGCAGCTTGATGTCCAACAACGCGGCGTTCGGCCGGCGGTCGGTCTGGCGAAACCAGGCCATGGCCTCTTCGGCGCTGCCTGCGGCGGCAACCTCGTACCCGTCCGTCTTCAGCCAGTCGCCGACGATCTGCAAAACACCGGGTTCGTCGTCCACTATCAAGATAAGACTCAAGCCTCTTCCCCTCGTTTCTTGACGGGACGCAAGCGATACATGCTCCGGCTGCCCGCCTGGCCATCATATACCAAATCCGCTTTACCCTGGCTAAGCTGTTCCAATTCCGAGACGGTGGCTTCGATGTCTTCGATGGCTTTGGCCGCATTGTCCAGGTTAGGGGCCAGGGAACCGTCATGTTGGGCCAGCTTGTGCTGGAGCATCTCGTTTTCCCCCCGTAAGACGCAAAGGCTGTTGCGCACCCGGTGGCTCAGCGTACCCGTGTAGCGTCGCAGAGCCGCCTTTTCCAACATGCGGCTCTCACGCCCCAGGTAGAGCACGGTGTAGGTAAGTCCGGCCCAGGCCAGACTCAGCAAGCTGATAAGGGCGATGGTTCCAAAGAGCCTCAGGGTGCGTTGCCCCTGGGCACCCATGGCAACGGTGCTTTCCACCACCGCCACCACGAAGCTGTCCTCAATGGTGCGCCAGTACAACTGGGCCGTGCCTTGATCGAGGGTTTGCGCCATGCCTCCACTGGCCCCGAATTTGCCGGACTGGACGGCCTTGCGCCCTTGGGCGAGGGCCCGGGGCAGAGTGGCCGAGGCAAGGAAAGCCTTGGCGCTGGCCTGGGCCAGGGAGTCCGTGGCCACTCCCAGGGTGCCGTTGCTGTCCATGATCCACAGGCTCACCCCCTGGGCGCCCGGCTCGATGATATCGCTGAAAACCTGCTTGATGGACATCTGCTGGATAACCGCTCCCCGGAGCGCGCCGTCCCGGTCGCGCCAAGGGGCGGCGATGACGAACACCAGTCTGCCCGGAGCCTGGATCAGCGGGGAGACCAGGCCATCGCGGTGGGGGTCCTCCTCAAAGGCGTGAATCACGAATGCGTAGCTGTCCAGCCAGGGATGCCTCAACCAGGGTTTGTCTCGTTCCAGACGGGCCAGTTCGGCAGGGGGGAGGGCCTGGCCGGTATCGTCGATCACCGCCACCTGCTTGCCGGGCCGCGGCTTGCCGTCCAGGCCGATCACCGCTGTGCCTTCGATTATGGAGTGGCCGTCGGGGTATACGTACCACATCAGTGTCTCGGCCATCAGCTTGGCCTCATCGTAGGAGCCCAGGTGCCGGGCGTCGTCGCCGGTGTCGGCCAGCGAGTCCCACTTGGAGTCGAAGAGCTGCTCCTGCCATAGGTTGAGCTGATTGCTCACCTGGTGCCGATGTTGGCTCATGGCCTCGGACATGAGCTCCTCGCGCAAAAACAGGTAGCTGCCGGCCAGCACCAGGGCGGCCAGCAGCGTGACCAGCAGGAAAAAGGTCCCGCCGTACCTGAACGCTCGCCAATTCAAGGTTGGCAAGGCGCCTGGAAGGGCAATTTGACGGTGAACACGGTTTGGCCCGGGCGGCTATCCAGGTGATAACGGGCATCGTAGGGGATCAGGAGCTGGCGTACCGAGTGCAGGCCCAGGCCCAAGGAATTGGTGGCTTGTTTGCCGTGGCTGAAAAAAGGTTCAAAAATGCGGTTGCGTATGTCCGGCGAGATGCCTACGCCGTTGTCGGAGATGGAAACCGTCAGCCACCCTTGCTCGCAACGGGTGGCCAGCCCCAGCCGGCGTTCCTTTTGCTCCTGGGTGGCCTCCACCGCGTTGATGAGGATGTTGTGCAGGGCTTGGGAAAAGTCGGAGTAGATGCCATTGAACCTGGGCAGATCGGGGGCGAGATCCCAAGATACCTCCACGCCGTGTTTGATCTCCAGGTCGTTTTTCAAAAACGCCACCTCCGCCTGCAACAGTTCGTTCAGGTCTAGCGCTTGGCGGTGCTGGCGGGCGTCGCCTTCTATCTTGGCCATGAGATCGCGGGTGTTGGAGGTGATCTGGTCCACCTGGGCGATGATTCTTTGGCTGCCGCGGTTCAGGGACGAGGCCCAATTCTCCACGTCTGGAGATAAGTCGTGGGGGCGGCGCAGCACTTCCTCCAATTTATTGGTGGCCATCTCGGCCGAGGAGCGGATGACGCTGAGCGGCCCGGCCAGGTTGTGCAAAAGCCCCGCGGTCAAAGAGCCCAACTCGGCCAGGGAAAGGTTTTCCCGAAATACCCACATTTGGGTGCCGTCCTCCAGCCCGAAGGCCAGGCCTTCCACCAGGGGGCCGGGGCCCTTGGCGGTTTTTATCCGGCTTATGAAGGCCCCTTCGCCGCCTTGTTCGATTTTGGGGGGTGGGGGGTCGATATATTCCCCGGGGGGCATCTGGCGCAGTTCGCCCAGTTCGCGGGACATAAGGTTCTCGCCGGCTGGGTTGATGTAACTCAGCTTGCCCTCGGTTATGACCACCACCGCGTCCCGCCCCACCGAGGTGGCCAGGAGAAAGCGGGTATGATAGTCGGGTAGGCTCAAGGCACGTCTCCTCGACTGAATGAGTTACCGGTTTCACGGCAAGCCGTTTGGGTGGAACCCCCGGGCCCCGGGCGCCCGAGCCCGGAAGCCTGGATCTGCAACAACCGGCATCAACATATACCAAAGCGCTACGGGCTGGCCAGTGCGCGGCGCGGGCTCAGGCCGCGTCCGCCCCTGCCTGGTGGCCCGGAGCGCTTATGGCCCGCCAAACCATTTCAAAAAGCTGGTTGGATTGGCCCCGCAGACTGTCTTGTTGGCCGCGGTATATCCACATGAAGAAGCTGCGTTGCACCAGCCCGTGCATGAAGTCCAAAAGCACCTGGGGGCGCACCTGGGAGTTGAGGATGCCATGCTCTTGGCCCTGGCGCAGGGTCTCCAGGTACAAGATGATCATTTTTTTCTGGGCAAAGGTGTGGTCGTTCATCCAGGTGATCAAAGGCACGGTCATGAAGATGATGCGCCCCAAGCCGGGATTGCGTTCGTAGTAGTCGAGCTGCAGCCAGAAAACCTTGCGCAGCTTTTCCTTGAGATCCTCGATGCCTTGGAGATGGTCGACGATGCGCTCGGTGAGCCCTTCCATCCATTGGTCCACAAAGGCGAATAAAAGTTCTTCCTTGCTGCGGTAGTGCTTATAGATTGTGCTGAAGCTGACGCCGGCGGTTTTGGCCAGGGTGCGCACGCTGGCCCGGTGGAAATCGGACTCGGAGAAAACTTCCATCACCGCGGTCTGCAGGCGATCGTGCAAATTGGGTTCAAATAGATCCTGGGGCCGGCGGTGTCCGGTCCTGACCGCGTATAAGGCTGACATGACCTCTCCCCTGGTTTCGCCTTGACACCGCGTTGGGCCATGCCAAGGCGCGGAACATTATTACGCTTGGCGGATGCCGCAAAAACTTGGCGATTTGGGGGAGCACAGCATAAGTTGTCCAAAATATTTCATCGTTGGGCCAGCGACCGAAACATCGTTACTTAAAAATGGCTACCTGTCAAGGCATGGATGAGCGGCCGCCGCGTGGCCGGGATCGGTTCCCGGCCACGCGGCATGCTGCGGTTATTTCTTCACGCTTCTGCCGGTGTGGGAGAAGCTGCCCGCCTCGGACTCGTCCAGGGGCGTACTCACCGGGTGCTTGGCAAAGTAGTCCAGGGCGCGCTTGATGTCGTCCAACAGCAGATCGGCCAAATCGCGGCTCACCCCGTGGCGGATCAGGGCGCGGCACACCACCATGTCTTCGCGCTCGGGGGGCATGGAATAGGCCGGCACCTGCCATCCCCGGCTGCGCAGGCGGTCGGAGAGGTCGTAGAGGCTGTAGCCGGGCTCCGCGCCCGCCTTGAAGGTCCACAAGAGGGCCGGGATGCCGCCCTTGCCGTTGTAGATCACCTCGAAGGGCCCCAGCTTTTCCATCTGTTCGCCCAAATACACCGCGGTTTCGTAGCAGGCGTCCTGGATTTTCTTGTACCCCTCTCGGCCCAGGCGCAGGAAGTTGTAGTACTGGGCCACGATCTGGCCGCCGGGCCGGGAGAAGTTCAGGGCAAAGGTGGGCATGTTGCCGCCCAGGTAGTTTACGTTGAAGATCAGCTCCTCGGGCAGCTCCGCCGCGTCGCGCCAGATAACCCAGCCCACACCCAGGGGCGACAGGCCGAACTTGTGGCCCGAGGTGTTGATGGACTTCACCCGGGGCAGGCGGAAGTCCCACTCCAGGTCCGGGTCGTGGAAGGGGGCCAAGAAGCCGCCGCTGGCTCCGTCCACGTGGATGGGGATGTCCCAGCCCTTGTCGGCCTGCAGCTTGTCCAGGGCCTGGCTGATGCCTTTGACGTCCTCGTACTGGCCGGTGTAGGTGACCCCCAGGGTGGGAACCACCCCGATGGTGTTCTCGTCGCAGTAGTCGGCCACCACCTCCGGGGTCATGATGAGCCGGTCGCCCTGCATGGGGATTTCGCGGTGCTCCACGTCCCAATAGCGGGTGAACTTGTGCCAGCAGATCTGCACCGGGCCGCACACCATGTTGGGTTTGTCATGGGGCTTGCCCGCCGCCCGCATCTTCTCGCGCCAGCGCCACTTCATGGCCATGCCCCCCAGCATGGCCGCCTCGGAGGAGCCGGTGGTGGAGCAGCCCATGGTGTTGGCCGCCTCGGGCGAGTTCCACAAATCGGCCAGCATGTGCACGCAACGCGCCTCCAGCTCGGCGGTCTGGGGATACTCGTCCTTGTCGATCATGTTTTTGTCCAGGCACTCCTCCATGATCTGGTGGATCTGGGGCTCCAGCCAGGTGGAGCAGAAGGTGGCCAGGTTCATGCGGGCGTTGCCGTCGAGCATCAGCTCGTCATGCACCAGTTGGTAGGCGTGCTGGCCGGGGGTCTCCACCTTGGGGAAGCGGTATTTGGGAATGCTGGCGCACACGTCCGTGCAGGCGTAGACGTCGTCCATCAACTCGTCGCGGACGGTTTCCTTCTTGTGCAGAGCCATGGGAAAAATCTCCGTGCAAAAGGTTGGCAGCCCCCAACGGGGCGGTCTTTCTCAAGCTATTCGGGATTGGCCGGGGCCACGTCCCTTTTCCAGTCGGGCTTTTTGATGGCGTTGATCACCAGGGGCAGGCCCACGAACACTACCATGCCCGCCGCCACCAGGCCCACGTACAGGGCCGGGTTGCCCACCGGCAGGTTGCTGGGCGGGAAGAAGCCCACCACCAGGGCGAAGCTGACCCCCAGGAGGCCGACCCCGGCCAAGAGGCACATGCCGAAGGTGCCGCCGGGCACCTTGTAGGAGCGGGGCAGGTGCGGCTGGGTGAAACGCAGGCGGATGGCCGAGGCGTACATGAGGATGTACATCACCAGGTACAAGGTGATGGTGATGGCCGAAAGCAGGAAAAAGGCCACGCTGACGTCGCTCATGATGAAATATAGGCAAGCCAGCACGCTGACGATGACCCCCTGAATCATCAGAATTGTCACCTGCACGCCCTTGGCGTTCACCTTGGCCATGAAGGGCGGCAGCTCGCCGTTGTTGGCGGTTTCCAAAAGTCCTCGGCTGGGACCGCCCAGCCAACTCATCACCCCGCCCATGGCCCCGTAGGCCACGAAAAGGCCCACCACCGGGGTGAGCCAGGCGATGTTCCACTTGGTCAGCAGGGAATGGAAGGCCTGCATGAGCCCGGCGGTGAGGCTTATCTCCTCGGGCTTCAGCACCGCGGCCACGGCCAGGGAGCCCAGGGTGAACAGCAGGAAGATGATCAGGGCGGCCAGGAACATGCTCAGGGGAAACTGCTTGGCCGGGTCGGCCATCTGGTTGGCGTGCACCGCGTGCACCTCCACCCCGGCGAACAGCAGGATGATGCCCGCCAAAAAGGCCACGCTGCCCAGTCCGGTGATGTGGGGCATCAGGCGGGCATGGGGATGGCCCGCCACCGCGCCGGCCGTGGAGTGTAGAAACTGCAAGGGGTTGCCCTGGTCCACCCACAGCAGGCCCAGCACGATGATAAGCAGGCCCGGCAGCACGGTGCCCAACAGGAAGCCGTATTTGGTGATGCGGGCGGCGGTGGTGGAGCCGGCCAGGGTAAGAAAGGTGGAGAGCCAGTAGACCAGCAGTATCACGCTGCCGGTGAAATAGCCGTTGTCGGCCAAGGTGGGGTCCAAGAACAGATAGGCCAGGGCCCCGGCGGCGAAGCCCAGCACCGTGGGGTACCACACCACGTTTTGAATCCACTGCAGCCAGATGGCGGTGAAGCCCCAGCGGGAGCCGAAGGCCTCCTTCACCCAGGTGTACACCCCGCCGCCCTTGTCGCTGAAGGCGCCGCCCAACTCGGCGGCCACCAGGGAGGCGGGGATGAGGAACAGGACCGTGGAGAACAGGATGTAAAAAATCATGGACAGGCCTTCTTTGGCCATCATGGGCAGGCCGCGCAGACTGATGACCGCGGCCGCGGTCATCATGGTGATGGTGCCCACGGTCATTTTCTTGCTTGCCGCCATGCGATGTTCCTTTCCCGATAATCGTGGCCCGGGGCAGCCAAGGCTGGTGAGGGGGTTAAGCGGATACTTGGGTAAGGGTGGTTGGGTCGGTGAGGGCAGAGACAGTCTGTCGGAGCCCCGGCAAAACACGGGCACCAAACTCGGGCCCGCGCACAGTACCGATGCTATGCCACCAAACAATCATAGGTCAAGTGTGGGAGTAAGTTTTGCTGCGGCGGCGCTTGGCGCGGCGGTCTGTCGCGCAGCGCAGGGTATAGGCTGAATGGGGGCCGGCGATCAGGGCTTGGCCAGCACCAGATGGCGCAGGCGCGAGGCCGGGCGCACCCGGGGCAGCACGTCGTCCAGGAAGCCCTCGCGCACCAGGGCCACGAAGGCCTCCGCCACCTGGGGATCGAACTGGTTGCCCGAGCCTCTTTCCAGTTCGGCCAAGGCGTCGCGCAGGCCCATGGCGTTGCGGTAGGGGCGGTCGCTGGTCATGGCGTCGAAGGAGTCGGCCACGCTGATCACCCTGGCGGGTAGGGGTATCCCCTCGCCGGACAGTCCGTCGGGATAGCCCAGGCCGTCCCAGCGCTCGTGGTGGTGGCGCACGATGGAGATTTCCGCCTGGCTGAGCTTCAGGGGCTGGATGATGGATTGGCCCCAAGAGGGATGCTGGCGCACCAACTCCCGGTCCTCCGAGCTGAGCTGGCTGGGCTTGTTGAGGATCTGGCGGTCGATGGCTATCTTGCCCACGTCGTGCAACATGCCCAGGCGCTTGAGCATGTCCACTTCCTTCTCGGCCATCTTGAGTCTGGTGGCCAGGCGCACCGCGTAGGTGGTCACCCGTTCGGAATGGCCGCGCGTGTAGGAGTCCTTGGCTTCCAGGGCCTGGGCCAGGGATTTCACGGTGCTCAAGAAGGATTCCTTGAGGTCGCGGTACATACGGGCGTTTTCGATGGCCAGGGCCACCTGGTTGGCGAACACCTCCAGGTAGTCGCGGTCCGCTCCGGTGACGGTGGCCGAGCCCTGGGGCCGGTCGGCGGCCAGGATGCCGATCACCCCGCCCTGGGCGGTGAGCGGCAGGATGACGATGGCCTGGGGCTGATACTTGCGGATGATCAGGTTCTTGGGGTTCAGGTTCAGGCTGGCCGCGTCCTGGGTTATCAGGGGCTGCCCGCTTTGGGCCACCCGGGCCAGCAGGTTGGAGGTGCGGTCGATGGAAACCGAGTAGCCGTCCATGGGGGCCAGGTCGCTGGGGTCCATGCCCACCCCGGCTTCGTAGCGCAGCTTCTGATTAACCCCGTCCACCAGCATGATCATGGCTCGCTTGTAGCCGATGGTCTTCAGGAACATGCTCAGGACGTTGGGGATCAACTTGCCGTAGTCCAACTCGGAGAGGATGGCCGCGCTGGCCTGCTGGATGGTGAGGATCTGCTCTATCTTGCGCATGAGCTGCTGGTTGAGGGTCTGCACCTCGGAGTATTTGTGCTCCAACAGCTGCTTGTCGTGCTCGATCTCGGCCAGGCTCTCGCCCAGAAGGCTGCGCTGGTTCTGTATCAACATGCGCACCCGCTGCACCAGGGTGGGGTTGCGCCAACGCACCCGGTACTCGCAGTATTCATCGCCTTCGAAATAGCAGGCGGTTTCTTCCACCCGCGAGGGGGGCAGGCCCCATATGGTGGGGATGGCCGAGTAGATGCCCTGGTTTACCAGGCAGAAGTCTTCGGTGAGGTCCAGGCCCTCGTGCCAGTGCAGGCGCACCAGGCCCTGGTCGGAGGTGGCGCTGACCAGCTCCAGATCCTTGGTGCGGTTGAACTTCTGGTTGATGGTCTCCAGGCGCCGCACCGCCACCTTGGGCGAACCCCAGGCCCTGAGCAGAATTTGCTGGATATAACCGAGACGTTGGTGGGTTACCGACTCGAAGCCGATCTGATAGGCCACCCGGGGGTCGCCGGTGAGCTCGCGCGCATTGGCGTACATGCGGGTAACGACCCCGGCGGACACCCAGTTGTGGGAGTCACGTAAAAAGGCCAGGGGATCGTCTACGTCCCCCAGCTCCTCCTCCAGGCCTCGCAGGAGCAGGTGGGGCGAGCCATAGTGGCGCTCGACGTAGTCGATAATGGCCCGCGTATTTATGCAGCTATTGTGCCGCTCCACGTCCCAATGCAACCCTTAATCGGACCAATGCCGAGTAAATATACTTTTGTCGCTCGTCACCCATTTTCCATGGAGTCTCTAGGGTTGTCAATAGTCTTATTGTAAAACGTCAGGCAAAATAGACAGTTAACTTGCGATGGCCACCATATGTTGTGTCGTTGGCGGCTTTGCTGCCCCCAATATGGCCCTAGGTGAGGCTGAAGACCAGGCTGCCGTTGAGGACGGCGGGGTCCACTTCCACGCCCAGGCCCGCCCCGGTCAGGGGGCCGGCCAGCCCGCCGGGGCCGAAAGTGATGTCCTGGCGAATCAGATCCCGGTCCATGAAAAAGCGGGTCAGGCAGCCTTCCAGGTAGATAAGCTCCTTGTGCACCGAGGCGAAATGGCGTCCCATGGCCGAGAGCAGCCCCAGCTCTCCCACCTGGCAGCCCAGCATGCAGGCCTGCCCCTCCTGGGCGGCCATCTTCAGCAGGGAGTTGGTGCGGGCGGGCCCCCCGCATTTGCTCAGGCGCAGGTTGAATCCATTAGTGGCATGGGCCTGCACCAGATGCCGCGCGTCGGCCATGGTGCACATGGATTCGTCGGCCAGCACCAGCGGGTCCACCGCCGCGGCTACCCGGGCCATCCCTTCCAAATCTTCCTTGGCCACCGGCTGCTCCACCGCTTCCACCCGGCTGGAGGCCATGGCCTGAATGGCCTCTACCGCCTCGGCCGCGCTCCAGGCCCCGTTGGCGTCCACCCGCAAGTGCGCCTCCGGCCCCAGGATCTCGCGCGCCTGGGCCACCAACTCCGCCGCCCCCTGGCGTTGCACCTTGACCTTGACCTGCTTGATGCGCATTTGTTTGGTCTGTTGCAAGATGGCGGGCAGCATCTCTCGGGGCAGCAGGGGAATCACCGCGCTGTAGGTGACCGGCTCCGGAGGCTGGTCGGCAATCAAGGCGCTCACCGGTTGTTGCAAGGCCTGGCCGGCCAAGTCCAACAAAGCCGTTTCCACCGCGCAGGCGGCGGCCGGATGGCGGTCCATGGTCTGGGAACCGGCCCTCTCCTCCAGCCAGCCCAGCGCCTGCTCCGGCTCCAGAGAGGCTCCGAGCACCACGGGCGCCAACTCCCGTTCCAGGCCCCGCAGGGAGCCCTCCAGGGTTTCGCCGGTGACGTAGCTGCGGGGCACCCCCTCCCCGTAGCCCACGTGGCCCCGGTCGTCCACCATGGCCACGACTATGTTGTCGGTGGCCGTATTTTCAGCCAAGCTGTGGGACACCGCCAGGGTGAAAGGCCAATGAATCAAATAGGCGTTCAGTTGTTTTATCTGCATTGACCACTTCCTGGGGGACCGGGACGAACTGGGTTAGCTTCTTCCACTCATACCAATGCTCGGGCTGCTCAAGGATGTAGTCGGTAAGCACCGAAAGGCACTGCACCGAGACCTGGGTGGCACCCTGGGCGGCGGGATGCTGGGCCGGGTCAAGGAGTTCCAGCTCATAGCGCCGGCCCTTCAGGCGGTGCACCAAGCCCATCAATACCACGGCCTTGGACTTGCGCGCCAATATGTCCATGGAGCGGTCCAGGGGAACCGTGTGTCCCAGGAAGCTGGTGGTCTTGTCCTTGTAGGGACGCCACATGTTTATCTCGTCGCATTGGGTCACCACGACGCGGCCCCGCTTCAGGTGATCGAGCGCGGTGAAAAACACCTCGCCGGACTTGGGGTCCATGAGCTCGGTGTTGGCCTCGGCGGCGCGTTGGTCCAAGATAGCCCTGAGGCGCGGAGTTTTGCAATGCACCATCACCGAAAGGGGATAGTCGCGGAAGGCCAGGGCGCCGGGCATGAATTCCAGGGCCCCGTAGTGCCCGGTAATCAAAACCACCCCCCGGCCCTGGGCCAGGGCCTGGTCCAAGATCTCGAGGTTGCGGATCTTCACCCGGTTCAGGCAGGTTTTGCGGATGGTCGGATAGCTCTTGAAAGCCAGGTAGAGCTTCTCATGGTAGTGATCCAAGATGCCCGACCTGGTCTTGGTCCAGCGGCGGCGCGCCTCGCGGCGGTTGGCGGCCTTGCCCAGGGTGGCCTCCAGGGAATGCTGGATGGCTTTGCGGTCTTTGGCGGCTATGTTGAAATACAACGCCCCCAGAGCCATCAGATAGAGCCTGCTCAACCAGGGGGGCAGCGCCCCGAAGATCCAGGTGTTGCAAGGCAACTGCAAAAATGAACTGATGTCTTTGAGGTTGAGACGATCCTTGAGGAGACTGAGCAGCCAAGCTCGGAAACGCTTTTTCGCGCTCACGTGATGGTTGGCCTCGTCCGAAAACCTTGGTACGGCGCCGCGCGGCGCCCCCCCCCAAGCCGATCTCATGGCCTCACCTGAATTCATAACGCTCATGCTAGATCCTCCTAGCGGCTTACGTGAAAAAGGCACAGCTATACCCAGCCGCTTCGGTTGCTCGATTCAGGGAGCAGCGGACTTGTCCGATACAAAAAAAGGCAGGAGAAAGCCGTTGAATCGTCAGCCTCGCTGCCTTGGTCCAACTGCATCGGACATACCCCCTGGTTGGACTTACCATTCCCAATTTTATGAGACAATTGTATACTATATGCTAAATTGCCCTTATGCCAAGTAAATTTTAACACGTATCTTTCTAATTTTTTTCAGAAATTATTGCCACTATTTTTTGAATCACCTTCCCATCGCTTTGCCCCCGTGTGCTATTTTTAAAAACCTGCAAAAGCACCACAGCCCAAGGGCCGCCAATGACCCTTATGAAAAAATTTCGGCACAACTTGTGGACCACCGAACAGGGCGTCTTGATCCTGATGGGCGTGCTGGTGGGAGTCCTGGGCGGCTACGGCGCCGTGGGGTTCAGGTTGCTTATAGATTTTTTACGCACCCTGGCCTATGGCAGCGACGGCGACTTCCTGGAGGTGCTGGCCGCCACCCCTTGGTGGTGGCTGCTCGCCATCCCGGCCCTGGGCGGCCTGGTGGTGGGCCCTGTGATCTACTTTTTGGCCAAGGAGGCCAAGGGTCACGGGGTGCCCGAGGTGATGGAGGCGGTGAACTTGCGCGGGGGGCTCATCCGCAAGCGGGTGGTGGTGGTCAAATCCCTGGCCTCGGCCATCTCCATTGCGGTGGGCGGTTCGGTGGGCCGGGAAGGGCCCATCGTGCAGATCGGCTCGGCCATCGGCAGCACGGTGGGCCAGGTGCTCAAGGTCAGCGCCGGGCGCATGCGCGTCCTGGTGGGCTGCGGGGCGGCGGCGGGCATCGCGGCCACCTTCAACGCCCCGGTGGCGGGCATGATGTTCGCCATGGAGATCATCCTGGGCGACTTCGCGGTGGCCACCTTCAGCCCCATCGTGCTCTCCGCGGTGATGGCCACGGCCATAAGCCGCTTTTACCTGGGCGACTTCCCCGCCTTCGTGGTGCCGGCCTACCAGTTGGTCTCGGCCTGGGAGCTGTTGCTCTACGCCGGGCTGGGCCTGGCCTCCGGCGCGGTGGGCGCGATTTTTTCCGCGGTGCTCTACAAGACCGAAGACCTGGTGGACGCCGTGCGCATCCCCGAATACCTGAAGACCCCCCTGGCCGGGCTGGCCCTGGGGGCCATGGGCCTGGCCTTTCCCTGGGTGCTGGGGGTGGGCTACGAGGGCATAGAGCTGGCCCTGCACCACCAACTGGCCTGGTGGCTCATGCTCATCATCGTGGGGGCCAAGATTCTGGCCACCAGCCTGACCATCGCCGGGGGGATGTCCGGCGGCATCTTCGCGCCGTCGCTGGTCATCGGGGCCATGCTCGGCGGCTCCATGGGCGGGCTGGCCCACGAGCTGTGGCCGGGCATGACCGCCGGGCCCGGGGCCTACGCCATCGTGGGCATGGCCGCCGTGGTGGCCGGGGCCACCCACGGGCCCATCACCGCCTTTTTGATTTTGTTCGAGATGACCGGGGGCTACCAAATAATCCTGCCCCTGATGATCGGCTGCACCCTGGCCACCCTGGTGGCTCAGCAGATCAACCGCGATTCCATCTACACCCGCAAGCTGAGCCGCCGGGGCATCGACATCCACGCGGGCAAGGACATGAACCTGCTGCGCTCGCTCACCGTGGCCCAGGCCATGCGCTCCGAGGTGGACAGCGTGCCCCAGGACATGACCCTGGGCAGCTTCCACGACAAGGTGCTCACCTCCAAATACGCCAGTTTCCCGGTGGTCGACAGCCACGGCGAGTTGGTGGGCATCCTCTCCCACGCCGACTACGCGGGCCACACCCTGGAGAAGGAGTTGTGGGACTTGGTGGTGGTGGCCGAGTTGGCCACCACCCAGGTGCAGACCGTGACCCCCCACGACACCCTGGACGTCGCCCTGCGTAAGATATCCTCGCGCGACTACGCCACCTTGCCGGTGGTGGCCTCCCAGGGCAGCCGCCGCCTGCTGGGGGTGATAAGCCACCGCGACATCATCAGCGTCTACACCCGCAAGCTGCGCAAGTCCGGCCTGGGGGGAGGGGAGTCCACCTAGGTTTACCCCCCGCATCCTCTCCTTTCGTCTTCCCTTGACATTACTACCCATTTGTATTGTTATATTGCCCTGCCGATATTGCGCGCTTTTACAATTTTCTCCGGGGGGAGCATGTCATCTCATAGCATTCGCATCTTGAGCGCCGCGCTGGCGGTGGTTTTCATCCTGACGGGCCTGGCCTTGCCGGGGTGGGCGGCTCCGGACCAAGAGCCGATAATCAAGCTCAAGCCCGACCTTAGTAAGCGTTTTAGAAAAACACCGAAGGGGATTAAAGACGGCGGATACGTGTTGCAGCTGCCAATTTTTGTTTTGTTCAGAGCGTGTTGCCCAACATGACCACCTTGGAACGGATGGAGTACACCCGGCTGTTCATCTTGAACGCCAAGCTGACCCACCAGAGGAAGCAAGGCCAAGCCATCACCTATGGCAAGCTCACCGTGACCAGCGAGCCTGCCGGAGCCCAGGTTTGGATCAGCTCCTACACCCCCAAAGGAGTCACCCCGCTGAATGAGGACAAGGTCTTTTCAGGCAGGCACCGAATCACGGTGCGTAAGCAGGGGTACTATGAGCAAGCTCGCATGGCGACCATCGCGCCGGGCCAGCCGGCAACCCTGGATTTCAAGCTGAAGCCCATTCCCTATGCCCGTCTCACCCTGGAGGTTAATCCCCCGGACACCAAGGTGGCCGTGGTGGGATGGCCGGAGAAGTACGCGCCGGGCATGAAGATCGCGCCGGGCGAATATGTGGTTGAGTTCAGCCGCCCAGGGTTAAGCAAAAAGCGGCTCTATCTTTCCTTGGGCGACAATGCGGTGCTGAAAGAAAAAGTCGATCTGGAAGGCCCCAAGGGCAGCCTATGGGTGAGCGCCAATCAGCCGGATTGCGTGGTGTACCTGGATGGCCGCGAGGTGGGCCGCAGCTCGCTGGGCATCGTAGACCTGCTGCCCGGCCCGCACAAGCTACAGGTGTGGAAAAGTCTGTTTAAGCCGGTCACCCAGGAGGTTTTGGTGCGGCCGGACCAAGAAAAACGGGTGGGCATCAGCCTCGAGCCGGTGGAGCATTTCACCAACAGCCTGGGCATGGAGTTTGTCAAGATACCCGCCGGCAGCTTCATGATGGGTTACCGCGACGCCCCGGACTTAATGGCCGCCAAGGATGAGGATATCTCCTTTCCGCATGAAGAATTCCTCCCTGGCCTGCCTCGTCACCGGGTGGAGATCAGCACGCCGTTTTTCATGCAAACCACCGAAGTGACCGAGGACATGTGGCGTAAGATCATGGGCAGTAAAGTTCACTCTGGGGATACGCCGGTAAGGCCGCTCCTTATTTCAAAGATTGATGAGTTTATTGCCAGAATGAACGAACGGGACCGGGGTAAATACCGTTACCGCCTGCCCACCGAGGCTGAATGGGAGTATGCCTGCCGGGCCGGTACGGACAGCCCCTTTTACACCGGCGAAACCATCAACTACTGGCAAGCCAAGTACGTAAATTGGACAAACCCCTATGGCGACGGAGCCGTGAAAAAAAGCAAGGATACTCCCCATACTACAAAGGTAAAAAGCTTTGCCCCCAACCCATGGGGGCTTTACGACATGCACGGCAATGCGCAAGAGCTTTGCGCAGACGCTTATGATCCCTTTTTCAATACCTACGCTGCAATCCGCGATCCCGCCAATCTTGGGACCCGGCAACAGGCCCGCACCGTACGCGGCGGAGGCCCCTGGGCGTCACCGGTTTGGTGTATGTGTGCCCATCGTTCATTCTTCGTGGGCCAAGATGATCGTGACTTTGATGTCAGCGGCTTCAGGCTGGTTGCCGAAAAGGTGGAGGGAAAAAACTTATAGCTATGCCTTGAAATAGGGATACAAACGCTCCCATTTGCATACGTATTCACGTTGGTCCGGGGGTAGATTCGCATGGTCCAGATGAGTCTTTATTTTGGTTGCTTTGCTTTTAATGGATTTCGTTTCGCCTACATACTGCAACGCATAACTCAACCTGATCAACTCCACGATGTTCAGCGTAACTGCCAAATTTTTTAAATCAAGCCAGAATTGCTGAAAGTTTGCGCTTTTCATAAGTTCAGCTTCGACTTCCAGTCGGACCTGATACTTGAGCTTTAGTTCCGAAATCTTGTCTACTTCTTCGAGCCTGGCAAGTACATATTTCTGTAAATCGTCGGTCATGCGTCGCTTGATTGATATAGCGGCACCCCTTAAAAATTGATTTTTCTCTTCATCACTCAATAGCCCCCAGAAAGCAGCCTGTTTTGGTACATGGCTGTTCCTTTGTGGGAGAGCAATCATGGAGCCGAGGATAGAAGCCCCTAGGTCCCGGTGCAAAAGAGGCGCTTCACCGATTTGTTTCCGCTTGGGATCGGGAGCTTTGGCGGCAGGTGGGGAGTCGCGCACCTGGCCTGAACGGTCGGTGAGCGGCGGAGGGCAACCAAGTTGATCGCGGGTTGCGGAAAACGGTCGGCGCGCGGGCGGCAAACCTCAGGGCGCCGCGCGGCGCCCTGAGGTGGTTTGGTTCGATTAGGCGGGTCTGCCCTACTTGGCCGCCGAGGCCAGCATGATCATGGACCAGCCGCCGAAGATGAGGTCGATGCCCAACAGCAGGCCCAGGATGCCCAGGGCGGTGTCGCCCGGCCAGCCGGCCAGGATGATGATCCCCAACAGCAGGCCCATGGCCCCGGAAAACAGGACCCAGCCCCAGCGGGAAGCGGGCTTGATCTTCATGGCCAGACCCACCTTGACCGCTCCTTCAAACAGGAAGAAGACGCCCAAGAGCAGGGTCAGGGTGACCGCTCCCAACAAGGGGCGGGCCAGGATGAGGCCGCCGGCGATGACGTAGACCACGGCCCACAATAGGTTCCAGGCAAAGGCGCTCCAGTGGGCCGACTTGAAGCAGTGGATCAACTGGATGATGCCCTGGGCCAGGATCACCGCGCCGATTATCCATACCACCGCCATGGTGGCGACCAGCGGGGCCAGGATGGCCAAGCTGCCCAAGAACAGGGAGATTATCCCCGCGATCAACAAGCTGCCGCGGTGTTGCTTTACTTCAGCCAGGCCCTGGCTCAACCCGCTTACCAATCCGTTTGGCGACTGCGCGCTCATGAACTGCTCCTTATCCCGGGCCTGTAATTCCCGGCGTTAATTTTAGGTTTACATGATGAGTAGTTGAACGCGGCCCTGTCAAGGGCGGCTTTGGGCGCGGGCTTACATTGACAACGCCTTAGTTTCCCGATATACCGGAAGAATCGTATACGGTATGCAAGGCTCCGGAATGGGGGAGTTCCGGCGACGACAAGGGTGTGGCGGTGGGTTTCGGCGACCAACTAATGCAGTACGTGGTCAGCGGGCTGACCACCGGGGCGGTTTACGCCTTGGTGGCCCTGGGCTTTTGTCTGATCTACAACGCCACCCGGGTGGTGAACTTCGCCCAGGGCGATTTCCTTTCCCTGGGCGGGCTCATGGCCTACAGCCTCTTCGTGGGCGCGGGCCTGCCCATGGTCCTGGCCTTCCCCTTGGCCGTGGTGGCCGTGGCCCTGGTGGGGGCGCTCATGGAGCGCCTGACCATCCGCCCGGCCCGCAGCCGTCAGGTGCTGGTGCTCATCTTCATCACCATCGCCGCCTCCATCCTCATGCGCGGCATCTTCAAGCACTTGTGGGGCAAGCAGGCCCTGGCCCTGCCCCCACTGAGCCCCGAGGTTCCCCTGCGCCTGCTGGGAGCCACCCTCACTCCGCAAAACCTGTGGGTGCTGGGCATCACCCTGGTGGCCATCGTGGCCCTGGTGTGGTTCTTCGGGCGCACCCTGACCGGCAAGGCCATGCGGGCCACGGCCATCAACCCCACGGCCGCCGCCCTCATGGGCATCGATTCCCACCGCATGACCATGTATTCCTTTGCCCTGGCCGGCGCCCTGGGGGCCCTGGCCGGGGTGCTCATCACCCCCATCACCAGCCTGTCCTACAACGTGGGAGTGATCATCGGACTCAAGGGCTTCGCCGCCGCGGTGCTGGGGGGCTACGGCAGCTTTTTGGGCGCGGTGGTGGGCGGCCTGGTGCTGGGGCTGGTGGAAAGCCTCACCGCCGGGCTCATCTCCAGCGTGTACAAGGACGCGGTGGCCTTTGTGGTGCTCTTGCTGGTGCTGTTCCTGCGCCCCGGCGGCCTGCTGGGGGTAGGGGGCAAGGAGCGGGTATGAGCGCCTCGGGCAAGCATTTTTTCGGTGCCCTGGCCGCGCTGGCCGCCGGGCTGGCGCTTTTGCCCCTGGCGGTGAGCAACCCCTATTACCTTAACGTGCTCAACGTGGTGGCCCTCAACGTGCTGGTGGTCACCGGGCTCAACCTGCTCATCGGCTACGCCGGGCAGATCAGCCTGGGCCACGCCGCCTTCTTCGGCCTGGGGGCCTATATCTCGGGCATCCTCTCGGGCTCCTACGGCTGGGAGCCCTGGCTGTCGCTTTTGGCCGCGGCCCTGCTGGTGGCCCTGGTGGCCCTGGTCCTCGGCCTGCCCACTCTGAGGCTGGAGGGCAACTATCTGGTGATGGCCACCCTGGGCTTCAACCTCATCGTCAGCGTGTTCATGGTCCAGCTGGACGATATCACCGGCGGGCCCAGCGGCTACACCGGCATCCCCTCGCTGAGCCTGTTCGGCCAGCCCATCGCCACGGACCTATCCTTCTATTGGCTGGCCTGGGGCGCGGTGATCCTGGGCCTGATCCTGGCCCGCAACCTGGTGCACTCGCGGGTGGGCCGGGGGCTCAAGGCCCTGCACGAATCGCCCCTGGCCGCCGCAGCCTCGGGAGTGCCCATCGAGGCCTACAAGGTCAAGGTGTTCGTCATCAGCGCGGTGTACGCCTCGGTGGCGGGCAGCCTCTACGCCCATTACTACGGCATCATCACCCCGGCCACCTTCGACATCTTCAAGTCGGTGGAGCTGGTGACCATGTGCATCGTGGGAGGCATGGGTTCGCTGTGGGGCGGCCTGTTCGGCGCGGCCCTGCTCACTCCCTTGCCCCAGCTCTTGGCCGTGGTGGAGGAATACAAGGACATCTTCTTCGGCGGTATCCTGCTGGTGTTGCTTATCTTCCTGCCCCAGGGCCTGGTGGGCTGGCTGGAGGGCAAGAGGGTGCGATCCGGGGGGAGGGCCTTCTGATGGGCGCTCTCTTGAGCATAAAGGGCCTGACGGTGCGCTTCGGCGGGGTGCAGGCCCTGAGCGATCTGGACCTGGAGGCCCCGGCCGGGGCCATCACCGCCCTCATCGGCCCCAACGGGGCGGGCAAGACCACGGCCATCAACTGCGTCTCCGGGGTGGTGACCCCGGACGCGGGCCGGGTGAGCCTGGACGGCCGCGAGGTGCTGGGCCTGGCCGGGCACCAGCTGGCCCGCCTGGGGCTGACCCGCACCTTCCAGAACCTGCAGGTCTTCGGCCTGATGAACACCCTGGAAAACGTCATGGTGGGCCTGCACGCGGCCAGCCGGGGCGGTTTTGCCGCGGCCATGCTGCGCCTGCCGTTGCTCCGGCGGGAAGAAAAGGCCATCCGGGAGCGGGCCGAGGAGATGCTGGCCTTCTTTGGCCTGGAAAAGGCGGCGGCCCAGCCCGCCGAGGAGCTTTCCTACGGCGACCAGAAGCGCCTGGAGCTGGCCCGGGCCCTGGCCGGGCGGCCCCGCATGATGCTTTTGGACGAGCCGGTGGCCGGGCTCAACCCGGCCGAGACCCTGGAGATCGGCCGGCTCATCGTCAAGATCAAGGAGCAGGGCATCGGCCTGGTCTTGGTGGAGCACGACATGGGCCTGGTGATGCACGTCTCCGACCAGGTGGCGGTGCTCAGCGGCGGGGTGCTCATCGCCCAGGGCACTCCGGAGGAGATTCAGCAAGACCCCGAGGTGCTGCGCACCTATCTGGGCGGGGGAGAGGAGTTCGGGCTGGTTGCTTAGGGTGGAGTCCATATCCTTTGCCTACGGCCGCCAGCCGGCCCTGCGCGAAGTGAGCCTCAAGGTGCAACCCGGCGAGGTGGTGAGCCTGCTGGGCATGAACGGGGCGGGCAAGACCACCCTGCTGGGGGTTATCTCCGGGATGCTACGGCCCAAGGGCGGCCGGGTGACCTTTGAGAACCGCCAGATCAGCGGCCTGGCCCCCTCGGCGGTGGTGGAGGCCGGGGTGGTGCAGGTTCCCGAGGGCCGCCAGCTTTTCGGGCCGCTGAGCGTGCGGGAAAACCTGGAGCTGGGTTCCTACGTGCGCCTGCGCAAGCGCCAGCACAAGGAAGTGGCCCGGGACCTGGAGCGCTCCCTGGCCCTGTTCCCGGTACTGGCCCAGCGCCTGGAGCAGCCCGCCGGCACCCTGAGCGGCGGGGAGCAGCAGATGCTGGCGATGGCTAGGGGGCTCATGGCCCGGCCCCGCCTGCTTCTGTTGGACGAGCCCAGCCTGGGCCTGGCCCCCAAGGTGGCGGCCGAGATCCTGGGGGTGGTGCGCGACCTGCCCGCCCAGGGGTGCTCGGTGCTTTTGGTGGAGCAAAACGCCCTGGGCGCGCTCAGCGTGAGCCAGCGGGGATACATCATCACCGGCGGCCGCATTCGCCAAAGCGGCTCGCCCCAGGAAATTTTGGCCGACGAACTGCTGCGCGAGGCCTTTTTGGGGCCCCGCCGCGCCTTCGGCGGCGTTAAGGATAAAAAAGCCGAGGAAACTTCATGACCTTCATGCCCAATTTTTCAAGCCCCGAGGAGCTGGCCGCGCACCAGCTCAAGGGTCTGCAATGGACCGTGGCCCACGCCCAGCAGGGCAGCCCCTTTTACGCCCAGCGCCTGCAGGAGGCCGGGGTCAGCGCCGGGGACATCCATAGCCTGGACGATCTGGCGGGCCTGCCCCTCACCAGCGCCGACGACCTCAGGGCCGGCTACCCCTTCCCCCTGCTGTCCGTTCCCTTGGAGCAGGTGGTCCGGGTGCACGCCTCCAGCGGCACCACCGGCAAGCGCAAGGTGCTCTCCTACACCCAGAAGGACCTGGACGACTGGGCGGTGATGTTCGCCCGCTGCTATGAGATGGCCGGGCTCACCCGTTTGGACCGGGTGCAGATCATGGTGGGCTACGGGGTGTGGACCGCCGGGGTGGGCTTCCAGGCGGGCTGCGAGCGCTTTGGGGCCCTGGCCTTGCCGGTGGGGCCGGGCAACCTGGAGATGCAGTGCCAGTTCCTGGTGGACTTCGGCACCACGGTGATGTGCTCCACCTCCTCCATGGCCCTGCTCATGGCCGAGGAGATCAAGCGCCGGGGCATCAGCGAGCAGGTCAAGCTCAACAAGCTGATCTACGGCAGCGAGCGCACCAGCGACGCCATGCGCCAGCGCATCAGCGAGGCCCTGGGGGCGGAGCTTTTTGACATACCGGGCCTCACCGAGCTCTACGGGCCGGGCACGGGCATCGAGTGCCGGGCCCACGAGGGCATCCACTACTGGGCCGACTACTATATTCTGGAGATCCTGGACCCGGCCACCTTGCAGCCGGTGGCTCCGGGCGAGATCGGCGAGATGGTGGTGACCACCCTGGGCAAGGAGGCCGCGCCCCTTATCCGCTACCGCACCCGCGACCTGTGCCGCTTGCTGCCCGAGCCCTGCGCCTGCGGCAATCCCCTGCCGCGCCACGACCGCATCCTGGGGCGCAGCGACGACATGATCAAGTTCCGGGCGGTGAACATCTACCCGGGCCAGATCGACCACGTGCTCAGCCAGGGCCAAGGGGTGGGCTCGGAGTTCCAGGTGCACCTGAGCCGGGGCGAGGACGGCCGCGACTACATGCACATCAAGGTGGAGCGGGCCCCCGAGGGCGGCGCGGCCGACGACGCGGAAGTGGCCGCCGGCATCGCCAAGGGCATCAAGGCCCACATCCTGGTGAGCGCCAAGGTGGAGGTGGTGGACTACGGCAGCCTGCCGCGCAGCGAACGCAAATCGCAGCGGATCTTCGACCGCCGCGACGATTGATGAATCATAGGCCGGGCCTCCGGGGAGGGAGGGCGGCCGCTAAAGGGAGGATGAGCGATGAAAAGGTTTAAGCTTTTGGCCGCGCCGGCCCTGTGCCTGCTTCTGGCCCTGGCCCTGGCCGCCCCGGCGGCGGCGGCCGACAAAAAAGAGCCGGTTAAGATCGGGGCCTTTTTCGCCCTGAGCGGTCCGGCGGCCTCCATCGGCGCGCCCACCAAACTGGTGGCCCTGATGGTGGTGGACAAGATCAACAAGGCCGGCGGCATCCAGGGCGCTCCCATCGAGCTGATCCTGGCCGACACCGAGGGCGAGCCCACCAAGGCGGTGATGGCCTTCAAGAAGTTCGTCAGCGTGGACAAGGTGGTGGCGGCGGTGGGCCCCACCCGCACCGGCACCGGCATGGCGGTTAAGAAGCAGGTGGAGGCGGCCAAGATACCCACCGTGATGACCGTGGGCGGCGACCCGGTGATCATGGAAGGCAAGATCGGCAAAATGGACTTCGGCACCGCCCGCTGGGTGTTCAAGTCGCCCCAGCGCTCCACCATCGCGGTCAAGAAGGTGCTGGGCTACCTCAAGGCCCACGGCCTGACCAAGATCGCCCTGTTGAGCGCCAGCGACGGCTTCGGCCGCGACGGGGCCCGCTGGGTGGTCAAGCTGGCTCCCGAATACGGCATCACCCTGGTGGGTTCGGAGCAGTTCAACCCCAAGGACGTGGACATGAAGAGCCAGCTCACCAAGCTGGCCGCCGCCAAGCCCCAGGCCGTGGTCTGCTGGACCATCGGCCCGGCCGCGGCCATCGTCTCCAAGAACCACCACGCCCTGGGCATTAAGGCTCCCCTGGTGCAGTGCCACGGCGTGCCCGGTCCCAAGTACATCCAACTGGCCGGGGCGGCGGCCGAGGGCGACCTGATGCCCTCCACCAAGCTGATGATCTACCAGTACCTGCCGGCCAGCGATCCCCAGAAAAAGGTGATCGACGAGTTCGTGCGCCTGTACACCGACGTCTACCACTACGACAAGCAGTACCCCATCAACACCCACTCCGGCTATGCCTGGGACGCGGTGTATTTGCTGGCCAACGCCATGCAAAAGGTGGGCACCGACCCGGCCAAGGTGCGCGACGCCCTGGAGCAGACCAAGGGCTACGTGGGGGTCAGCGGGGTGTACAACATGAGCCCCACCGACCACAACGGCCTGGGCGAGGACTCCATGGTCATGATTCAGGTCAAGGACGGCAAGTTCGTTCCGGCCAAGTAGTTTGATCCGGCGCGGCGCGGGCTCCCCCGCGCCGCGCTTGCTCCCCGAGGACCCGCCGGGTTAATCTTGGGCCATGGCCGTTAGCGAGAGGTATTCATGGCCCCCCCCAAAGATCCCCGCCGCCGCTATCCCCTGTACCTGAACATCCTGGTCATATTTCTGCTGCTCATGGTCGCGGTGGCCGGGGCCATCACCTGGTACAACTACCGTGCCGGCAGCGAGCGGGCCGTCGCCTCCTCCAAGCGGCTCATGCAAGACGTCGTCAATCAGTTCACCGGCGAACTGAGCCAGTTCATGGGCAAGGCCTACGCCTTTTTGCTCATCGCGGCGGAGCACCCGGGAGTCAACCTGCCTCCCGCGCGGGAGGAGCACGACCTGCGGGGCCTGTTCTTCAAGGCCCTGGAGGCCAATCCCCACTTTTTCAGCGTGTATTTGGGGCACGACGACGGCGACTTTTTCCAGGTAATGCGCCTTAAAAACATGCCGGCCCAGGCCAGGGAGGAGATCAAGGCTCCGCCCCAGGCCGCCTACGCGATGCGGGCCATCGAGCGCGGGGCGGACGGGGCGCGCGTGCAGACCTGGATCTTTTTGGACGCCAAGCACCAGCGGCTTGCCGGCTGGAGCCAAAGCGACCCGGCCTATGACCCCCGCAAGCGCCCCTGGTTCCAGCGGGCCCGGACGGTGGGCAAGGTGCAGGGCTCGGGCTACTACGTGTTCAGCTCCCTGCAGGAGCCGGGCATGACCCTGGCCTACCGCTTCGCCCCGGAGCCCCGGGGCGGGGTGTTGGGGGTGGACGTGTCGGCCCGCAGCCTGAGCGCCTTCGTGGCCGAGCACAAGCCCTCGCCCTCGGGCCTCACCGTGGTGTTCGACGAAGATAAGCGCCTGGTGGCCTATCCCGACTCCCACAAGGCCGTGCGGCAGGTGATGATCGACGGCCGGGAAAAATTGCGGCTGGCCACCCTGGACAACCTGGGCGATCCCCTGCTCAAACAACTGAGTTCGCGCTTCGATCCCCAACGCCCGAACCAGATCTTGGACTTCAGCGTGGGCGACGAGCAATACTCCTGCGGGGTGGTGCGCATTCGCGATTTCCACGGCCGCTTCGCCTACGTGGCCCAGTTCACCCCCATGGACGAGTTGATCGGGCCCATCATCGCCAGCAACCTGCACTCGCTGCTCATCTCCCTGCTGATCATGCTGGCGGCGGTGCCCCTGGCCCTGTTCGTGGCCCAGCACATCTCCCGGCCCCTGAGCCGGGTGGTGGCCGAGACCCGGGCCATGCGCGAGCTGCAGCTCGATCCCACCCCGGCCATCGAATCGCGGGTGCGCGAGATTCACCGCCTGACCCAGAGCGTGGACGCCATGAAGGCCACCCTGCGCACCTTCTCCCGCTACGTGCCGGTGGATCTGGTGCACCAGCTGGTGGCCTCGGGCCAGGAGCAGGGCCTGGGCGGGGAAAAGCGGGTGCTCACCCTGATGTTCTCCGACGTGGCCAGCTTCACCGACATGGCCGAGCACATGGACCCCGAGGCGCTCATGCAAAAGACCTCGCACTATTTCTCTGGCCTGTGCGAGGAAATCCTGGCCAACCAGGGCACCATCGACAAGTTCATCGGCGACGCGGTAATGGCCTTTTGGAACGCGCCCCTGCCCGATCCGGAGCACGCGGCCCACGCCTGCCGGGCGGCGCTGATGTGCCGGGCCCGCAGCCGGGCCATGGACGGGGCCTGGCAGGCCCAGGGGCAGCCCATCATGCACACCCGCCTGGGGCTGCACACCGGCGAGGTGATCGTGGGCAACGTGGGCACGGCCCACCGCATGGAGTACACCGCCCTGGGCGCGGCGGTGAACCTGGCCTCGCGCCTGGAGGGGCTCAACAAGGTTTACGGCACCCAGATACTGGCCAGCCAGGCCACCCTTGAGGCGGCCGGGGAGGGTTTCGTGTGGCGGGTGGTGGACCAGGTGGAGCCCAAGGGCACCACCGAGCCCATTTTGATCCACGAGCTGGTGGGCCTGATGGGCGACGACCCGGAGCTGGCCCCGGACCGGAGCCTGCTCGACTTCTGCCGCCGCTGGGATGAAGCCTTTGCCTTGTACCAACGCCGCGATTGGGCCGCGGCCTCGGAGGCCTTCGCCGCCTTGGCGGGCGAGCGGCCCCAGGACCAGGCGGCCCAGGTCATGGCCCGGCGCACCGCCGATTTTCTGGCCGACCCACCGCCCCCGGACTGGGACGGCTCGGCGGTGTACCAGATCAAGTAGCAAGGCTCGGCTTCCCTTGCGCCCGGCCCGGCGCCGGGATATTTTTATAGGTCTTGCATCGCCAACCACTCAGCGAGGATACGCGTGGGTTCCAAAAACAAAGTCCGCAAAGAGATATTGATGGGCAACCAGGCCCTGGGCCGGGGGCTGGTGGAAAACGGGGTGGCGGTGATGACCGCCTATCCCGGCACCCCCAGCAGCGAGATATTGCCCTCGGTGGTCCAATACGGGGCCGAGATGCAATCTCAGCCCTATTGCGAATGGTCGGTCAACGAGAAGGTGGCGGTGGAGGTGGCCCTGTCGGCGGCCTACACCGGCCAGCGCTCGGCGGTGGCCATGAAAATGGTGGGGCTCAACGTGGCCCTGGACCCGGTGATGAGCTCGGCCTACATCGGGGTGATCGGGGGCATGATCCTCATCAGCGCCGACGACCCCGGCCCCCACAGCTCCCAGACCGAGCAGGACAGCCGGCTGCTGGCCCATTTCGCCAAGCTGCCGGTGCTGGACCCCGACAGCCCGGCCATGGCCCGCGACCTGGTGGGCCCGGCCTTCGCCCTTAGCGAGCGCTTCCAGATTCCGGTGATGATTAGGCCCACCCTCCGGGTGTGTCACGGCCGCCAGAACCTGAACCTGCGCACGCCCAAGGAGTTGGAGCGCGTCCCCGGATTCCCGCGCGATCCCTTCCGCTGGGCGGCCATCCCCAAGATGCGCCTGGCCCTGCACCACGCGCTTAACGCCAAGCTGGCCAAGATTCAGGACTACCTGAGCAAGAGCAAGAGCCTCAACCAGTGGCACGCCCCGCTGAGGCCCCGGGCTCCCCTGGGCATCCTGGCCTCCGGCGTGTCGGCGGCCCTGGCCCGGGACCTGCTGGCCGAGATGGGCCTGCCGGTGGGGGAGGGCAAGGTGCCCTTCCTGCAGACCGCCGCGCCCTATCCCCTGCCCATCGGGCCGGTGAGCGAGCTCATCGCGGGCTGCCGCAACGTGCTGGTCCTGGAAGAGACCGAGCCGGTGCTGGAGCTCTTGGCCCCCAACCGCGACAAGCTGTGGGGCCGGGGCTCGGGCCACGTGCCCAGCGCAGGGGAGCTGACTCCCGAGGTGTTGGGCGGGGTATTGGAGCGGGCCCTGGGCGAGGCCAAGTTGAAGGCCGCGCGGCCCAAGGGCAAGGTGCTCAGCGTGCCCGACCAGCCGCCCATGCGCCGGCCCAACCTCTGCCCCGGCTGCTCCCACCGGGCGGTGTTCTACAGCCTGCGCCGGGCCCTGCCCACCGGGGTCTATCCCAGCGACATCGGCTGTTACACCCTGGGTATGAACCAGGGAGCGGTGGACACCTGCCACGACATGGGCGCGGCGGTGACCTTTGCCAGCGCGCTCAGCCGCGGCCTGAACCAGGCGGACAAGGACACCCCGGTGGTGGCCACCATCGGCGACAGCACTTTTTTCCATTCGGGCATCACCGGCCTGGTCAACGCGGTGTATAACGGGCACCGCTTCGTGCTGGTGATTTTGGACAACGAGACCACCTCCATGACCGGCATGCAGCCCACCCCCGAGAGCGGGCTCACCGCCGACGGCCACCCCGGCAACGCGGTGGACATCAAAAAGCTGGTGGAGGGCTGCGGAGTGCGCTGGATCACCGAGTTGGACCCCTACCAGATGGGCGATCTGCAAAAGACGCTCAAAAAGGCCTGGCGCTGGTGCAAGGGGCCCGAAGGCTCGGTGGCGGTGATCATCGCCCGCCACGCCTGCGCCGCCCAGCGCCCCCGCGACGCGGTGGCCAGCCCCTGCAAGGTGGAGGTGAAAGGCCAGGCCGCTCCGGTGAAGACCAGCTTCCGGCCCCAGGACAACCCCTGCGCCGATTGCGGCCGCTGCGTGGCGGTTTGCCCGGCCGGGGCGCTAACGCGCACCGGCAAGGGCAAGATCAAGGTGGACGAGGCCAAGTGCACCGGCTGTCGCCTGTGCGCCGAGGTCTGCCCCACCGGCACCATGGTGCTGGAGCCCGCCGGGGCCTGCGTGGCCTGCGGGCTGTGCAGCACCTGGTTCGCCTGTCCCGCCCTGGCCAAGGACGCCGAGGGCTACATCAGCATCGACCGGGGCTGGTGTGTGGACTGCGGCCTGTGCGCCGAGGTCTGCGCCCATGGAGCCATCGCCCCGCTGGAGGAGAGCAAATGAGCCGGCTCGAGTGGCAGGCGGTGGTGGCCGGCGTGGGCGGCCAGGGAGTGCTGTTCGTGAGCCGGGCCTTGTCCACGGCGGTGGAACCCAAGGCGGGCTCCATCCTCATCAGCGAGGTGCACGGCATGGCCCAGCGGGGCGGGGCGGTGGTGAGCCACCTCAAGGCCGGGCCCTTCAGCGGACCTTTGGTCAGCCCCGGCCAGGCCGACCTTTTGTTGGCCCTGGACCCCGGCGAGGCGGTGCGCAACCTTAGCTACCTGGTCGAGGGGGGCTGGCTGGTGGTCAACGCCCCGGACCTGGATTTCCTCTCGCCCAAGGCCCGCAAGGCCCTGGCCTCCTTCGGGGCCCGGGTGCTCACGGTTCCGGCCGTCCAGTTGGCCGGGCAGGCGGGCGCGCGCAAGGGGGCCAACGTGGTGCTTCTGGGCGCGGCGGCGGCCGGCGGGGCCCTGCCGGTGAGCATGGCCGAGTTGGAGGCGGCCATCTGCGACGGCCAACCCCGGGCCCGGGCCGAGGCCAACCGCAAGCTGCTGGCCCTGGGGGCCGAGGCCGCGGCCCAGGTCTGAGCGCGGCTCGATTGGGGGCGCCGGGCTGGGAACCAGCCGCGGCGCCCCTGTTTTTTGCGATCTCCCCGGTGGGGCCGCCCCCAGTATGTGCCTTTACCTAAGGGGCGCTTCCTGCTACTATGCTTGGCTATATTCTGGCTTGCTCCGGGCGGCGAAGATTCGGTGTGTGACCCGTGTTGGCACGGTAGAAAGCCGGTTTATTCTGGGTCTCCGGTTTCACCCGCTCGCACGGGATAGCCGATGTTCGAAACCTATTATTTGGCCAACCTCGCCTTTACCATGGGCTATGGCTTGGCCCTCATCATCTACCTGGGGCGTCACGCCCCGGAAAACCCGCGCACCGGCACCATCCAGCGTTGGCTGATCTGGTCGGTGTTCTGGGCCTTTTTCGACGTTTTCATCAGCTTTTCCGCCATCACCTTCGACCCCGCCACCGTTTTCCAGTTCTACCGATGGCTGTGCTTTATCTTCCTGCTGCCCATCGGCTTCATAGGCGAGGTTATCCTGGTGCTCATACGGCCGGTGAGTTGGCGCGACCGCGCCTGGCTCTACGGCTTTCCCCTGTGCTTTTACCTGGCCGCCCTCGTCGAGCCCCAGTGGATCGGGGTGCGCCTCTACGGCGTGGATTATGGCGCCGAAAACTTCAACCCCTGGTTCCAGGCTTTTCTGGTCTATAGCCTGGTCGTTTCCGTCATCCTGCTGGTCCGGCTGTTCCGCGATGCCCACGCGGAGAGCGACCAGGACGCCAAGGCCGAGAAAAAGCTGCTGGTGGCCGCCGGGGTGGCCACCATGCTGGCCCAGGGGCTGGCCCAGGGCCTGATGGCCATCGAGGGGGCCCATTTCCCCTCTCTGGCCAACCTGGCGGTGACGCCCATCGCGGCGGGCATCTACTGGAGCGCCAGCCGTTACGGCAAGGTGGTGAGCCCGCGCACCTTGTATCATGCCACGGTGCAGGCGGTGCCGGTGGGCCTGGCCCATCTGCAGGCCCATCGCATAGCTTGGGCCAACCAGACCCTGGCCGTTATTTTGGGCTATAACCACCCGGTGGCTCTGTACGGCCTCAAGGTGAAGGATCTGTTCCGTCCCTTTTTGGTGGGGCCTCGCGCCTCGCGCCGCTTCTTGGCCGATCTCAACGAGGGGCGGGTGCAGGGCGACGAGGTGGTGATCACCGACAGCCAGCAAAAGCAGGTGCCGGTGTTGATAAGCAGTTCGTTGGTGGAGCGCAGCGACCCCTCCCGGGGGGTGCTGTTGGTGGCCAGCGACCTGACCCACCTCAAGTCCGTGCAAAACCGGCTGCAGCACTCCGAGGCCCGCTACCGCAACCTGATGGAGCAGGCCACCGAGCTCATCGCGGTGCTGCAAGACCGGGTGTGCGTGTTCGCCAACTCGGCGGTCAAGGACGTGCTTGGTTGGGAGCCGGAGGAGGTGGTGGGCCACGAACCGGAGATGTTCGTGCACCCCGAGGACATCAGCTCCCTGATGGAGGCCTACGAGCGCCGCATCTCCGGCCAGAGCCACTCCGAGGTGCTGCCTTATCGCATCTTCACCAAGGACGGGCGGCTCAAATGGATGGAATTGGCCACCCGGGTGGTGGACTGGGAGGGGCGGCCCGCCCTGCAGGTGTTTTTCCGCGACATAACCGAGCGCAAGAAGGCTGAGGAGGAGCGCGGTGAGCGCCTGAACCGGGTGGAGCGTCAGCAGGCGGCCATAGTGCAGGTGGCCGGTTCGCCGCCGTTGGTGGAGGGCGATTTCCGGGGCGCCGCCCGACGCATCACCGAGCTGTGCGTACAGGCCGTGGAGGTCGATCGCGCCTCCATATGGCTGTTCGACGAGGAGTATGCCCGCCTCAAGGTCAGCGATCTTTACGAGGCGGAAAGCCGCAAGCACCGCGATGGGGACGAGCTGGTGGTGGCCGATTGCCCCACCTTCCTCGCCGCCCTGGAGGCCGAGCGGGCGGTGGACGCGGGCGACGTATACCTGGACGCCCGCACCGCGGACCTGCGTTTTTCCTATTTGGAGCCCAACGACGTGGGGGCCTTGCTGGCCTCGGCGGTGCGCCTGAGGGGCCAGATGGTGGGCATGTTGTGCCTGGAGCACACCAGCGGGGCCTACTCTTGGAGCGAGGACGAACTTGCCTTCGTCGGCGGGCTGGCCGACCAGGTGACCCAGGCGCTGACCAACGCCGAGCGCAAAAAGGCCCAGGCCGCCCTGCAGGAGTCGGAAGAGCGCTTCCGCCACCTGTTCGACAGCATCAGCGACTTGATCTACACCCACGATGAACAGGGGCGCCTGCTTTCGGTGAACCAGGCGGTGGTGCGCCTGCTGGGCTACAGCCGAGAGGAACTTCTGGGCCGACCCATGACCGATTTCATGCTGCCGGAGGCGAGCCTGCCTTTTGAGGAAACGTACCTGCGGCGGCTGAACCAATACGGGCAATCCGAGGGCGTGGCTTTGTTGGTGGGCAAGGACCAATCGCTGCACTCGGTGGAATACCGCAACCTCATGGTGGCCAAGGACGGGGTTCCCTACGTCAGCGGTTCGGGCCGCGAGATAACCCAGCGCCTGGAGGCCGAGCGCGAGCTCAAGCAACTGCAGGACCGCCTGATCCAGGCCCAAAAAATGGAGGCGGTGGGCAACCTGGCCAGCGGCATAGCCCACGACTTCAACAATATCCTGCAAGGGGTCAGCGGCTACGTGCAGCTTTTGGCCGGGAAGCCCCAGGCCGACCCGGTGAGCCGCAAGTACCTGAACGAGGTGGATTCGGCGGTGGGCCGGGCGGCGGAGCTGGTGCGCCGCCTGCTCACCTTCGGGCGCAAGGCCGGGGCCGAGCTCAGGCCGGTGGACCTGAACCGCGAGGTGGGCCAGGCCATTGGGCTTTTGGAGCGCACCATACCCAAGATGATCACCATCGAACAGGAATTGGCCCCCGAGCTCATGGCCATCAGCGGCGACCCCAACCAGTTGGAGCAGGTGTTGATGAACCTGGTCACCAACGCCCGCGACGCCATGCCCGAGGGCGGGGTGCTCAACATCTCCACCATCAACCTGGATCTGGACGAGGAGTTCTGCCGAACCCACCCGGGCCTGGAGCCGGGTTCCTACGTACGCCTGCAAGTGAGCGACGATGGCGAGGGCATGGACGAGGAGACGCTGAGCCACGTCTTCGAGCCCTTCTATACCACCAAGGAGGTGGGAGCGGGCACCGGGCTGGGGCTGTTCACGGTATACGGCATCGTGGAGAGCCACGGCGGCTACATTTCCTGCGACAGCACGCCCGGCCGGGGCACCACCTTCACCATCTACCTGCCCGCGCGCGAGGAAAAGGCCGCGGTGGTGACCACCCAGGCCCAGGAAGGCGCCCCGGTAAAGGGCGGCCATGAGACCATCTTGCTGGTGGACGACGAAGAGGCCATCCTGGAGGTGGTGCGCGACGTGTTGGAGCAGAACGGCTACAGCGTCTTGACCGCCGACAGTGGGGAAGGGGCCCTGGAGTTGTTCGGCGATTCGCCGGAAAAGGTGGACCTGGTGATTTTGGACCTAGGCATGCCCGGCATGGGCGGGGACCGTTGCCTGGGGGCGCTCCTGGAGCTGGACCCGGCGCTCAGAGTGGTGGTGGCCACCGGCTACGCGGGTGGCAACAAGCGCGGCGAGGTGCTCGGCGCCGGAGCCAGCGGTTTTATCACCAAGCCCTATCGCCTGGACACCCTGTTGCGCACGGTGCGCCAAATATTGGACCGGCCCCAGGGGGAGCCGGTCGCACGGGAGGAGGGTTAGAGTCGGAGGGTCAGGGGCGCTGCCCGGCCCTTTGGTCCCAGTCGAAATCCCGGGAGGTGACCACGTCTTCCAGACGGCGCAGGCGGCGCTCCAGGGTGTCGTAGGTGCGCTTCAGGCGGCCCAGGGCCATCTTGCGGCTGTCGGCGTAGGAGTGATAGAACTCTTCCTCGTCCTCGGTCTGGGGGGGCGTGGCCGGGGCCGGTTTCATGATCAGGGCCATGATGAGGTAGAGCACTCCCACCGGCCAGAAACCGGTGATGATGAAGGCGATCACCGTCAGGATACGCACCCAGATCACCGAAAAATCGAAATACTCCGCCAGGCCTCGACACACCCCCAACAGGACGCCCCGCCGAGAGCGGTAAAGGCCGCGTCGTCCGAGATTGCTAAATATTTTCATGACGGGACTCCTTTGAGTCTTTTTCTAAAAGTATGGTTTCCAGGGCGTCGATGCGCTGTTCCATGCGCTGCAGGCTCTTGTGCATTTCCTGGATCAAGCGGGTTTCCTCTTCATCGGCTTGGGCGGCTTCCCGGCCGCCGGGCCCCCTGATTATGCGCATGACCGCCACCACCAAACCGCCCAACAGACCCAGGGCCAAAAGTATGAATCCGAATATCGCAGCCAAGATGCCCGGCACGTCCGCTCCTTAGGGGCAGGCCTCAAGCCTGCTCCGGGTTGGGGGTTGTCTCCTGCTTGATCCCCTTGAGGGCGCGAAGCTCCGCTTCGATTTCCTCGTCGCCGGCCAGGCGATCAAACTCTTGCTCCAGGTCGGGGCGGCGGCTCATGCCGGCCAGCTCGGCCTCGGCCTCCAGGCGCTCCACCCGGTTTTCGAATTGCTCGAAACGCATGAGCACTTCGGCCGAGTCGGCTCGGGCGGCGTTGCCCCTGGCCTTTTTGCTGTGGCGGGCCAGCTTGTGCCGCTCCACCAGGATGCGCTGCTTTTCGCGCACCGCAGCCAGCTTTTGCTCCAACTGGGCGATGTCCGCGTGGTACTGCTCCACCAGGGCCTGCTGGGCGACCAACTCGTGCTCCAGCTCGTTTTCCCTGGTGCGGAACTCCCGCCGGGCCACCAGCGCCTCGCGGGCCAGGTCCTCGCGGCCCTTGTCCACGGCCAACTGGGCCTTGTCGCTCCAGGCGGTCACGCGCTGGGAAAGGGCGTCCATCTCCCGCTGCATCTTGGCCCTCTGGGCCATGGCCCCGGCGCAGGCCGCCTTGACCTCGGCCAGGGTGTCTTCCATCTCCACGATCATCAGCCGGATGAGCTTTTGGGGATCCTCGGCCCGGTCCAGCATGGCGTTGATGTTTGAACTTATGATATCACGCATCCGGTTGAAAACGCCCATGGTCTACCTCCGTCGGGGGCTGTGTGTTTTGCGAACGTATGCTCGGTCATAAAGCAAGAGGCGGGCCAAAAAGCGGTGCGTGTGAATTAGGCATATAAAACAGGTAGTTGCCTGTATCGGTGGCAAATCGGATACTCTGCCTGATTTGGTATAAAAATATAATAGTTGGTAAAAATAGCCAAAAAATAGTAAAAAAAACCATGGAAGCTGCCAGCCATAGCGCGCCGCCGGGCGAGGCCCTGGGCCAGAGCGAAAACTTCCTGGCCTTTCAGGAGGCCCTGTCCCGGGCGGCCAGAGTGGAGCGGCCGGTGCTGATCATCGGCGAACGGGGCACCGGCAAGGAGCTGGCCGCCGCCCGCCTGCACTACCTTTCCCCCCGGTGGGGCGAGCCCCTGGTGGCCCTCAACTGCGCGGCGCTGGCCCCTTCGCTCATCGAATCGGAGCTGTTCGGGCACGAGGCCGGGGCCTTCACCGGGGCGGGGCCGCGCCGCCTGGGGCGCTTCGAGACCGCCCACCGGGGCACCCTGTTCCTGGACGAGATCGGCAACATCCCCCTCACCGTGCAAGAGAAGATCCTGCGCACCGTGGAGTACAACAGCTTCGAGCGGGTGGGAGGCAGCCGGCCGGTGGAGGTGGACGTACGCATCGTGGGGGCCACCAACGCCGACCTGCCGGCCCTGGCCCGGGCCGGCCGCTTCAAGCAGGATCTGTTGGACCGCCTTTCCTTTGAGGTGCTCACCCTGCCGCCGCTGCGGCAGCGCCGGGGCGACGCGGAGCTTTTGGCCGAGCACTTCGCCCTGCGCATGGCCCGGGAGATGGGCTGGGACGCGGCGCCGGGGTTTTCCCCGGCCGCGCGGGAGCAGTTGGGCGCCCATCCCTGGCCGGGCAACGTGCGCCAGCTCAAGAACGTGGTGGAACGGGCGGTGTACCGCTCCGGGCGCCAAGAGATAACCTCCTTTGACTTCGATCCCTTTGCCTCGCCCTTCGCCCCGCCGCCCCAGGTAGAGCCCCCCCTGGCCCCCCGCCCGGCCGCGGCCGCCGCGGCCGAACCGCCGCGGCCGTTCAAGGAGGCGGTGGCCGCCTACGAGCGCCGCCTGCTGCGCCAGGCCCTGGAAGACGCCCGCTTCAACCAGCGCCGGGCGGCCGAGCTTTTGGGCCTCACCTATCACCAGCTGCGCGGTCTGTTGCGAAAATACGGGCCTGACCAAAGCCTTTGAGCAAGCCTTGCGGTTGGGCGGTTGACTAATTTTTTGCCCTAACGTATGTTAGTAAAAACATACGTCCTGCCCCTGGCTGATCCGGCATGCACCTGGAAAGGAACCAACATGAAGTTGCAGCATCCTGAATTGTTCCGACAAAAATGCTATGTGAACGGCGCCTGGGTGGCCAGCGCCGGGGGCGAGGTCTTAAGCGTGGACAACCCGGCCACCGGCGAGCAACTGGGCACGGTGCCGTCTTTGAGCGCCGAGGAAACCCGTGCCGCCATCCAGGCCGCCTCCGAGGCCTGGCCCGCCTGGCGAGACCTCACGGCGTTGCAGCGGGGCGCCTGCCTGCACCGCTGGGCCCAGCTTATTGCAGACCACGCCCGGGACCTGGGCGTCATCCTCACCAGCGAACAGGGCAAGCCCTTGCCCGAGGCCCTGGGGGAGATTAAGTCCGGCCAGGACGCCATCACCTGGTTCGCCGAGGAAGGCCGCCGGGCCTACGGCGAGGTGATCCCGCCTCCCTCCCCGGACCGGCGGCCCCTCACCATCCGCCAGCCGGTGGGAGTGGTGGGCGCGGTCACTCCCTGGAACTTCCCCATGTCCATGATCGCCCGCAAGGTCAGCCCGGCCCCGGCCGCCGGGTGCACCATAGTGCTCAAGCCGGCCAGCGCCACCCCCTTCTCGGCCCTGGCCCTGGCCGTGCTGGCCCATGAGGCTGGCATCCCCGCCGGGGTGTTCAACGTGGTCACCGGCAAGGCCTCGGTGGTGGGCGGCGAGCTTACCGCCAGCCCCCTGGTGCGCAAGTTCACCTTCACCGGCTCCACCGAGGTGGGCAAGACCCTCATGGCCCAATGCGCCCAGACGGTGAAGAACATCTCCCTGGAGCTGGGCGGCAACGCTCCCTTCATCGTGTTCGACGACGCGGACCTGGACAAGGCCATCGCCGGTGCCCTGGCCAGCAAGTACCGCAACACCGGCCAGACCTGCATCTGCGTGAACCGCTTCCTGGTGCAAGAGGGCATCCACGACGCCTTTGTGGAGCGCCTGACCCGGGAGGTGAGCGCCATGCGGGTGGGCAACGGCCTGGAGGAGGGGGTGCGCCAAGGCCCCCTGGTGGACCAACAGGGCCTGGAAAAAGTGGAGGCCCTGGTCGAGGCCAGCGTGGCCCAGGGGGCCCGGGTGGCGGTGGGCGGCGGCCGCCACGATTTGGGCGGCAACTTCTACCAGCCCACGGTATTGGTGGACCTGACCCCGGACATGCCCATCCTGCGCCGAGAGATCTTCGGCCCGGTGGCCACGGTGGTGCGCTTTGCCACCGAAGAGGAGGCCATCGCCCTGGCCAACGACACCGAATACGGCCTGGCCTCCTACATGTACACCAACGACCTGGGGCGCTTCTGGCGGGTGGCCGAGGCCCTGGAGTCCGGCCTGGTGGGGGTCAACGAAACCGGCCTGGCCTCGGCCGAGTCTCCCTTCGGGGGCTACAAGCAGAGCGGCCTGGGCCGGGAAGGCGGCCGCCAGGGCTTGGACAGCTTTTTGGAGACCAAGTACGTCCTGGTGGGCGGCCTGGCCTGAGGTCCGACTTTTATTGCGGCGTCCCGCGGCCCCCAGCGCATTTTCACCCTCCCGCGCCGGGGGCCCTTTTTATGGGTGCGATAGCTGGACAGCGGCCTTGACCCGGCGGCTATAATTTTAAGCAAGCGTATTCACCCCAGCCGGGAGGGCGGCGTGGCCGAGCCGGACAAGTTCCAGGGTTTCACCCCCCAAGCGATAAAATTTTGGCGGGACCTGACCCGGCACAACAACCGGGCCTGGTTCGAGGAACACAAGGCCCTGTACGAGCGCGAGGTGCTGGTGCCCAGCCGGGCCCTGGTGAGCGCCATGGGCGGGCTCCTCAAGAAGCTGGCCCCCCTGGTGATCGCCGAGCCCAAGGTGAACCGGAGCCTGTTCCGCATCTACCGCGACGTGCGCTTCAGCAAGGACAAAAGCCCCTACAAGAGCCACCTGGGCCTGTGGTGGTGGGAGGGGCCGGGGCCGCGCATGGAATGCTCGGGCTTTTATTTCCAGCTAGAGCCGCCCAAAGTGATGCTGGCGGTGGGCATGCACCGTTTTCCCAAGTTCCTGTTGCCCGCCTACCGTCAGGCGGTGGCCGACGACAAGCTGGGCCGGGCCCTGGAGCGCGCGGTCAAAAAGGTGCGCAAGGCGGGCTACGAGGTGGGGGGCCAGGGATACAAAAGGGTGCCCCGGGGGTTCGACCCGGAGCACCCCAGAGGCGATTTGCTCAGGCACGACGCCCTGTGGGCCGCCTACGAGACGGACATCCCGGAGGAGATCCACACCGCCGACTTTCCGGCCTGGTGTTTGCCCCATTTCCGGGCCATGGCTCCCCTGCACCAGTGGCTCCTGGAGCTCACGGTGCGCGAATTCATCTAGCCCGGACGCCGGGCCGCCCGCCTGGGGCTAGGCCGGGATGGGCACCACCCTGAAGCCCGCCGCGTCCAGATCGGCCATCAAGTTGGCCGCGTGGGGGGTGCGGGCCCTAATATATACGTTGTTGCCCGCCCTGGTGCGGTGGGGCATGGTGAAGATGGCCTCCACCGGCACGCCGCGCTTTTCGATCACCGAGGCGATGCGGCTGGTGGCTCCCACCTCCTTGCTCAGCTGCACGTCTTGCAGCACGATCAAGCTGGTGCCTTCCCGCGGGGCGATGAGGCCCATCACCGCGTTAAAAATCTCGCTTTCGGTGACTATGCCCATCAGCTTGTCGCCCTCGACCACCGGGAAGGCGCCGATGCCCTTCTGGTGGCCCAGGAGGATCACGTTTTGCACCAAGTCGTCGGGGCCCACGGTGAGCGGATCCTTTTGCATCACCTCGCCGACGGTGAGCTTTTCCAGCAAATAATGCAGCTCGTGCACGCTCAGGGTGGTGGCCCCGCTGGGCATGGCCTCGATAATCAGGTGCCTGGTCAACAACCCCACCAAACGCCCCTTCTTGTCCACCACCGGTAGGCGGCGGATGTTGTTGGTGGCCATCAGCTTCTTGGCATCCATCAATAGGGTTTCCGGGGTTACCGTCAACGGATTGGGCGTCATCCAATTCCTGATCTTCATGAAATCTACTCCCAGCCTGTAAATAACGGTGAAGGCATCATAACTATCGCCTTGTCATAATTATAAAACATGCCTTCCATCCACGGTTCCCCCTTTTGATAAGGGAAAATTCCCGTTTTCGGGGAGGGTTTTGCCTTAAAATATAGGAAACGCGCCTTAGGCCTTGACAGAGGGAGACTATAGTTTATATAAAAAACGATAACGGTAATGGTAACTATTATTGTCTAGAAGGGGGTAGGTGATGGAGGTCTTGATCCTCTCTCGGTTGCAGTTCGCCGCAGCCACGTTCTTTCACTTCCTGTTCGTTCCCCTGACCCTGGGTCTCTCCATCCTGGTGGCCATCATGGAAACCAAGTGGGTGAGAAGCGGTGACGAGGAATACAAACGCATGGCCAAGTTCTGGGGCAAGTTGTTTCTCATCAACTTCGGCCTGGGACTGGTGACCGGCATAACCCTGGAGTTCCAGTTCGGCACCAACTGGTCCCGCTACTCGGCCTATGTGGGGGACATCTTCGGTTCGCTCTTGGCGATCGAGGCCACGGCGGCCTTCTTCCTGGAGAGCACCTTCATCGCGGTGTGGATTTTCGGCTGGGAGCGCATCTCGCCCAAGCTGCACTGCGTGGCCATCTGGCTGGTGGCCTTTGCCGGCACCCTGAGCGCCTATTGGATTCTGGCGGCCAACGCCTGGATGCAGCATCCGGTGGGATACGTCATGCGCAACGGGCGGGCCGAGCTGGCCAACTTTTTCGACGTCATCACCCAGCGCTTCGCGGTGATCGAGTTCGTGCACACCGTGTCCGGGGCCTACATCCTGGCCGGCTTCTTCGTCATGGGCATCAGCGCCTATCATTTGCTTAGAAAGCGCGAGGTCTCCTTTTTCACCAAGAGCTTCCGCATCGCCCTGGTCTTCGCCCTGGTCTTCTCCCTGTTCGAGGTGGTCCAAGGCCACTTCAACGGCGGCGAGGTGGCCGAGGCCCAGCCCAGCAAGCTGGCGGCCATGGAGTCCCACTGGAAGACCCAGAAGATGGCTCCCATGTACCTGTTGCAGGTGCCCAACCTCAGTGGCGACGGCAACCTGATCGAATGGATTCCCATCCCCGGCGCCCTGAGCATCCTGGCCTACGGCGACCCCCATGCGGAGGTCAAGGGCCTGAGCGATTTCAAGCCCGAGGACCGGCCTCCGGTGTTTCTCACCTTCATCTCCTTCCGGATCATGGTGGGCCTGGGCATGCTGTTCGTGCTGCTCACCGTCTGGGGTTTCTTGATTCGCAAGAAGCTTTTGGATAATCCCAAGTACCTTCGCATAATGATGCTGGCCATCCCTCTGCCCTACATCGCCAACGAGGCGGGGTGGATGGTGGCCGAGGTGGGGCGACAACCCTGGATCGTGTGGGGGCTGATGCGCACCAGCGACGCGGTCAGCCCGGTGGATCCCACCCAGGTGGCGGTGAGCCTCATCGCCTTCATATTGTTCTACGGCCTGCTGGGAGTCGTCGCCTTCTGGCTCATGGCCCGTTTCGCCAAAAAGGGTCCCGAGCCCTTGCCGGCGGCCCAGGGTTAGGGGGAGGAGTTAGCCATGTTGGAAACTATCTGGTTCGCCCTCTGGGGAGTGCTGTGGGCCGTCTATTTCATGCTGGACGGCTTTGACCTGGGCGCCGGGGCCTTGCTGCCCTTCCTGGCCAAAAACGAAGACGAAAAACGCACCATCTACCACGCCACCGGGCCCTTCTGGGACGGCAACGAGGTGTGGCTCATAACCGCCGGCGGCGTGACCTTCGCCGCCTTCCCCCTGGCCTACGCGGTCATGTTCAGCTCCTTGTACTCGGCGCTGATGCTCATCCTGTTCTGCCTGATCATCCGCGGCGTGGCCATGGAGTATCGCGGCAAGCTGGAGGGGCACAGCTGGCGCGACGGCTGGGACTGGCTGCTGTTCATCTCCAGCGCCCTGCCCGCCCTGCTGTTCGGGGTGGCCTTCGCCAACATCTTCCAGGGCATCCCCATCGACATCGAGCACATCTATCGGGGCAGCCTGTTTACCCTGCTCAATCCCTACGGGCTTCTGGGCGGGCTGTTGTTCCTGTGCCTGTTCCTGTATCACGGCGCGCTGTGGTTGGGCATCAAGGCGGGCGGCGAGCTCAAGGAGCGGGCCCAGCGTACCGCCAAGATCCTGTGGGTCCCCCTGCTCATCCTTGCGGTGGTGTTTTTGGTGGCCACCTGGTTCGCCACCAACCTCTACGCCAACTACCTGACCTACCCGGTCCTGTGGGTTCTGCCCGCCCTGGCCGTGGCCGGCCTGCTGGCCACCCGCCTGTTCCTGCAGCAGGGCGCGGCCTGGAAGAGCTGGTTCGCCTCCTCGGCGGTGGTGGTGGGAGCCACCCTGTTCGGGGTGGCCGGGCTCTACCCCAACCTGCTGCCCAGCTCCATCGACCCCAAGGCCAGCCTGACCGTGGTCAACGCGGCCTCCAGCCCCCTGACCCTAAAGATCATGCTGGGAGTGGCCCTGGTCATGGTGCCGGTGGTCATCGCCTACCAGGTGTGGGTCTACCACCTGTTCCGCCACGAGGTGACCCCCGACGATCTGGCCTACGAGGAAGGCTACTAGCCGCCCGAACCCCTAATGAACACGGCGGCGGCCGGAGCTTGCTCCGGCCGCCGCCGTCTTTTCGGCTCCCTTGTGCGGGGCCGGCCCGGCTCTAGCCCTGGGGGGAGGCGCCGGAGGCCTGGCTGGGGTAGAGGTGCACGTCCTGCTGGGGATAGGGGATGTTGATGCCTTCGGCGTCGAAGGCCAGCTTGATCTTTTCGGTGAGGTCGCACTTGACGCCCCACCAGTCGGCGTTGTTCACCCAGGGGCGCACCCCCAGGTTCACGCTGGAGTCGCCCAGCTCCAAGACCATGACCGTGGGAGCGGGCTCCTTTAATATGCGTTGCTCCTCGCTCACCAGCCGCATGAGGATATCTTTGGCCTTCTTGATGTCGTCGTCGTAGCCGATGCCCACCACCAGGTCCACCCGCCGTTTTTTGGCGGCGGTGTAGTTGATGAGCTTGTCGCTGAAGGTCTTGGTGTTGGGTACCACCGCCAACACCCCGTCCACCATTCTGATCTTGGTGACCATGATGGTGATCTCCTCCACAACCCCGAAGGCCCCGCCCACCTCCACCACCTCGCCCAGGCGGAAGGGCCGGAAGATGAGGATCAGCACCCCGGCGGCCAGGTTGGCCAGGTTGGACTGCAAGGACAGGCCCACGGCCAGGGCGGCGGCGCCCATCATGGCGATGAGCGAGCTGGTCTGAAAGCCCACCCGGGCCAGGGCGGCGATGACCACCAGCAAGATCAACACGAATTTGAGCACGTTGCCGCCGAAGCTCACCAAGGTCTCGTCAACCTTGGCGCGCCGGAGCACCTTGCGGAATATATTGGTGATAACCTTGGCCGCGATGATGCCGATTACCAGGATGGCTATGGCGCCCACCACCTGCATGCCGTAAAGGGTCAGCCAAACGCGTACTTGTTCCCAAATAGATTCCACGAGACTCTCCAAAGTATCAATTCACACGAGGCGCGCCGCTGGGGCGGGCGGCGCGCCGGACAGTTTCAACCAGTTTAGTGCACGATGAATGGATGGCCAAGCTTCTTGGGGCCGAAAACTGCCGAAAAATACGGGACTAACGCGGCATTCGCCTGCGGCGGCGCAGACGGCGGGAGAACTTGGCCGCCTTGGGCCGGTGCCGGGGGGGCGGGGGGGCTGGGGCCAGGGGGGTTACGGCCTCGCTCAAGTGGCGCGAGACCAGGCGGGCGATGAGCACCGCCAAAAAGAGCTGGCCCGCCGCCGCCTCCAGGGTCGAGAGGAACTGGGCCATGGCCCTGCGCGGCAGGATGTCGCCGAAGCCCACCGAGGTGATGGTGGACAGGCTGTAGTACAAGGCCCGCATGTGCGCGATTGCCGGGTCAATGGCGTAGCCCGTCAGGGGAGGCGAAAAGCTGTGGGGGTGGAAGTAACTTAGAACCTTGTAAAGCTCGGTCCAGGTTATGGCCAGCAGAAAATAGGCGGCCACCCCGGAAAAGATGGTGTCCAGGCGCACCTGGCGGGCCTGGAACAAAAAGATCATCACCATCACCGTCCACCCGCTGGTTATCAATAGGGAGGTAATGGTGAAAGCTATTTCCTCCCGGCTGAGCCAGGCGGGCGGCAGGGGCAGCCAGGGCAGAAGCAGCCCAAGGCACATGATCACCAGAAGAATTCTGAGCACCACCAGGTAGGAAGGGAAGCGCACCAGGAAATCGGAGGTGAGGGGACGGGTGGCCACATGGAACACCACCACGAAGCCTCCGATGATCAACAGGCCGGTGGGGTGGACATGGCCCTGGATCAGGGACAGGGCCAGGGCGGCGTAGACAAAGTAGAGCGACAGGCGCCGCGCCAGGGAGATAGGGGGGGAATGTAGCCAACGGCCCCGGGCATCCAGGCCTACTTGTTGGGTTGCATCGCTCATGTGCCTTCCGTCCACGGGTTACCGGAAAATTATAAGGGTTTTCCCCCGTGGTGACAGCATTATTAGTCCCTGGGAGCTTATCCTCGGTCCGCCGCCTGTGCTAGAGTGGTGCGGTCTTTTCGCCCAGGAGAGTCCCCATGCCGCCTCCGCTGTTGGTACAGGCCATGCGCTTGCCCTTCCTCACCGGCTCGTTGACCCCGGTGCTGGTGGTGGCCGCCTGGTGGTGGGGCCAAGGCTCCATGCCCTGGGGCCTGTTTCTGCTAACCCTGGCCGGGGTGGGCTGCCTGCAGAGCGGGGCCAACCTGATCAACGATTTTTACGACGCCACGGGCAGCGACCCCCTCAACCGGCACGCCACCATTTTCTCCGGCGGCAGCCGGGTGATCCAAGACGGCCGTATGAGCCGCCGGGCGGTGGGCGCCCTGGCCGTGGGCTTTTTCGTGGCCGCCGGGGCCTGCGGGGGCATGGTGGCGGCCCTGGATCGTCCCTGGGCCCTGGCCGTGGGCGCGGTTGGGTTGGCCGGCGGCTGGCTCTATTCGGCCGGTCCCCTGGCCCTGATGTCCCTGGGCCTGGGCGAGGCCTGCATCTTCATCCTCTTCGGCCCCCTGCTCACCTGGGGGGTGGGCTACGTGCTGGGCGGCGAGTTCTGGGCCGTGGCCTGGTGGCTGGGCCTGCCCCAGGCCTGGCTGATCACCGCCGTGCTGTGGATAAACCAGTTCCCCGACCGGGCCGCCGACGCGGCCGCGGACAAGAACAACCTGGTGGTGCGTCTGGGCCTGGGCCCTTCGCGCCTGGTCTACGCCGTACTGATGCTGGCTCCCTTCCCCTCCCTGGCCTGGCTGGTGCACGGCTGGGGCCTCACCCCCTGGCTCTACCTGGCCCTGGCCGCGGCGCTGCCTTCGCTCAAGGCGGTGGCCATCGCCTGGCGCAGCTACGACGATCCCCTGGCCCTGGTGCCGGCCCAGGCCCTGACCATCGTGACCCATCTGAGCACCGGGGCGTTCATGGTGCTGGGTTTGCTCCTGGGGGCCTGGCTGGCCTAGGTCGCCCGCCCCGCCAAAAAAAATAAAGGGCGGGGATGAACCCCGCCCCGCCGGCCGGCCCGGCCGGTCCCCGGTCCAGGGGCCGCCTAGTCGTCGCGCAGGAAACCTCCCAGGATACTGCCTTCCCCCTTGTCCCGGCCCCCGCCCTGGGGCGCGGCGGCCCAGATGCGCCCGGCCAGGCGGCTGAAAGGCAGGCTTTGCAGCCACACGTGACCCGGCCCGGTGAGGTTGGCCAAAAACAGGCCCTCGCCCCCGAAAAAGGCCGTCTTGATGCCGCCGGCCAACTGCACGTCGTAGCTCACCGAGGGGCTCAGGGCCACCAGGCAGCCGGTGTCCACCCTGAGGCTCTGCCCGGCCTCCAGCTGCATCTCCATGACGGTGCCCCCGGCGTGCACAAAGGCCAGGCCGTCGCCCACCAGGCGCTGCATGATGAAGCCCTCGCCGCCGAACAGGCCCACCCCGATCTTTTTCTGGAAAGCGATCTCCAGGGCCACCCCCCGGGCGGCGCAGAGAAAGGCCGCTTTTTGGCAGATGAGCTCGCCTCCCAGCTCTCCCAGGTGCATGGGCAAAATCTTGCCGGGGTAGGGGGCGGCAAAGGCCACCCGGGCCTTGCCCGAGGGGCCGCTGTGGGTGAACACGGTCATGAACAGGCTCTCTCCGGTGAGCAGGCGCTTGCCCGCGCCCATGAGCGAGCCCAAAAAGCCCCCGCCGCCGCTTTGCCCCCGGCGGCCATCGCCGAAGATCGTCTCCATGGTGATGGCCTGGTGCATGTAGAGCATGGCCCCGGCCTCGGCCACCGCGCTCTCGCCGGGGTCCAGCTCTATTTCCACGTACTGCATCTCGCTGCCCTGGATCACGTAATCGATCTCGTCGGCCAACGAGCGGGCAGGGGGCGGCGGGGGAGGCGCGGCCTGGGGGCTCAGGAGGGCGGCCAACTCGCCCACCGCCTTGAGCGGCGTCCACTCGGTAAAGCCCTGGCCGTACACCAGGGTCTCGGGGCCCAGGCGGCCCTCGGCGGCCAGGGCGCGCAGCTTTTGAGCGCCATAAGGCCCCGCGGGCTCGCCGCCCAGGGCCACGTACCATTGTTGATCAATCGTTTCCATGTCCTCACCTCATAGGCATATAGTCGAACTATGCGACGTCTTTGACAAATAATCCTAGCCGCGCGCTAGGTGGGACGGTAGTGAGCATTGACATTATAATAAAAATGCAATACATCAAATGACCAGGCCTCTATAAAAAATCTTCATACCCTGCGTCAGGAGTAGGCAATGGCCAGTGCCAAGCTGAAGCTTAATGGCAAAGAGGTGGAATTTTCTCCCGGAGAAACCATTCTCCAGGTAGCTTCGCGCAACGGCGTGAAAATTCCCACCTTATGCTATCTCAAGGACTGCACCCCCACCGGGGCCTGCCGAATGTGCCTGGTGGAGGTGACCGGCGCGCGCACCCTGGTGGCCTCCTGCGCCATGCCGGCCGGCGCGGGCATGGAGGTTACGACCGACAGCGAAAAGGTGCACAAGGCGCGGCGTCTGGCCATCGAGCTGCTCTTGAGCAGCGGCGAGCACAACTGCCTGTTGTGCGAGGCCAACGGCGAGTGCAAGCTGCAAGAGTACGCTTATGAATACGGGGTGTCGGCGGGACGCTTCGAGGGTGCCACCCAGCAGTATCCCATCGAAGACTCCAACCCCTTGATCATCCGCGACTTCAGCAAGTGCATCCTCTGCGGCCGCTGCGTGCAGGCCTGCAACGAGGTGCAGGTGAACCGGGCCATCGGCTTCGGCTACCGGGGAGCGGAGGCCAAGATCATCACCACCGGCGACCGTCCCTACGATCAGAGCGATTGCGTGTTCTGCGGCCAGTGCGTCGAGGTCTGCCCCACCGGGGCCCTGACCGAGAAAAAGGCCAAGGGCCTGGGCCGCCCCTGGGAAACCAAGAAGGTGCGCACCACTTGCCCCTACTGCGGAGTGGGCTGCCAGATGTGGCTGCACGTCAAGGACGGCAAGGTCATCAAGGTCACCGCCGTGGAGGACGCCCAGCCCAACCGGGGCCGCTTGTGCGTCAAGGGCCGCTTCGGCTACGACTTCATCCACAGCCCCGAGCGGCTGACCACCCCCCTGATCAAGGAAGACGGCGAATTCCGGGAGGCCTCCTGGGACGAGGCCCTGGACCTGGTGGCCGAGCGTTTCTCGGAGATCAAGCAGAAGCACGGCCCCGACGCCCTGGCGGGCGTCAGCTGCGCCCGCAGCACCAATGAAGACTCCTTTCAGATGCAAAAGCTCTTCCGCGCGGTGATCGGTACGAATAACATCGATCACTGCGCACGAACCTGACACGCTCCCACTGTCGCCGGTCTGGCGACTTCCTTCGGCTCCGGGGCCATGACCAACAGCTTTGCCGATTTCGACAAGGCCAAGATGTTCTTCATCATCGGCTCCAACATGACCGAGGCCCATCCCGTGGCCGCCACGTTCGTGAAAAACGCGGTGAATAACGGGGCCAAGCTGGTCTTGGTGGACCCCCGGCGCACCGGCTTGGCCGACTTCGCCCTTACCCACATGCGGCTCAAGGTGGGCAGCGACATCGCGCTGTTGAACGGCCTGATGCACGTCTTGATCACCGAAGACCTTTATGACAAGGAATACGTGCAGTCGTGCACCGTGGGCTTCGAGGAGCTCAAGGCCACGGTGATGAACTACCCGCCCGAGCGGGCGGCCGAGATCAGCGGGGTGCCGGCCGAGCAGATCGTGGAGGTGGCCCGGCTCTTGGCCGCCAACAAGCCGGCCATGCTCATGTACACCCTGGGCATCACCGAGCACACCTGCGGTGTGAACAACGTGCTCTCCTGCGCCAACCTACAGATGCTGCTGGGCAACGTGGGCTTCGAGTGCGGCGGGGTCAACCCGCTCAGGGGCCAGAACAACGTGCAGGGGGCCTGCGACATGGGGGCCCTGCCCAACGTCTACCCCGGCTACCAGAAGGTGAACGACGAGGCGGCCCAGGCCAAGTTCGCCCAGGCCTGGGGAGTGGAGGTCGACGACAAGGTGGGCCTGATGATGCCCGCCATGTTCGACGGCCTCATCGACGGCACGGTCAAGGGCATGTACATCTTCGGCGAGAACGTGGCCAACACCGAGCCGGATATTGCTCACGTGGAGCACTGCCTGGAATCGGCCGAGTTCGTGGTGTGCAACGACATCTTCCCCACCGAGACCACCCGCTTCGCGGACGTGATCTTCCCCGCGGCGGCCTGGAGCGAGGACGACGGCACCTTCACCAACAGCGAGCGCCGGGTCAGCCGGGTGCGCAAGGCGGTGGACCCGCCCGGCCAAGCCAAGCCCAATTGGTGGATCTTCAAACAAATCGCCAAGCGCATGGGCCAGGAGTGGGCCTCCGACAGCGGCCAGGAGATCTGGGACAACGAAGTTTCCGTGCTGACTCCCCAGATGGCGGGCATCAAGTTCAGCCGCATCGAAAACGATGGCCTGCAGTGGCCGGTGCCGGACCTCAACCACCTGGGCACGCCCTTCCTACACAAGGACGGCTGTTTTACTTGCGGCCTGGGCAATCTGAAGCCCGTGGAATGGACTCCCCCGGCCGAGCAGCCGGACGCGGAGTTCCCCCTGGTGCTCAGCACCGGCCGACGTTTGTACCACTATCACACCCGCACCCAGACCGGGCGCTCCGGCGGGCTCAACGACCTGCTGGGCGAGGAGACGGCCGACATCTCGCTGGACGACGCCCAGCGCCTGGGCATCGCCCAGGGCCAGAAGGTGGCGGTGTCTTCGCGGCGCGGGAGGGTGGAGGTCACCGCCAAGGTTACCCCCCAGGTGCCGCCGGGCATGGTGTGGATGGCCTTCCACTTCCGCGAGGGCTGCGCCAACTGGCTGACCAACCCGGTGTACGACCCCGTCTCCCAGACCGCCGAGTACAAGGCCTGCGCCGTCAAGGTGGAGCCTCTGTAGCGAGCGGCGACTAGACAAGCAAAAGGGACGCCCAAATGCGGGCGTCCCTTTTTATTGGGCCACGCGGTGTCTAGTTGTTGAAGTCGATTTGCAGAAACTGTTCCTTGTCCATTTTGTAACGCCGGATCAGGGTGTCTTCGTCGTAACCCAGGCAGAGCACTCCCTTGAGGTTGCTGCCCTGGCGCATGGGGGCGCACAGGCCCAGGCCCGGCCCGTATTGGGTGAAAACCTCGAAACCGGCGATGAGGCCGCTCTGGTACACCGGGTTGAGCTTGGTGAACTTGGAGTAGTTCTGGCCCACCACGCCCACGTGGGTCTTGGTCAGATCCTCGGGATCGGGGGTGCGCCAGGCCAGCACCACGGCGTCGGGGCCCAACACGGCCAGGTCGTGGTCCAGGGGCTTGCCTTTTTTCAGGCCCTGGGCGAACTGCCCGTCGATGTTGGCCTGGAGCGCGGGGCCGGGGTCGGGCCGGTCCAGGATGGGCATCAGCTCCTTGGTCTCCTGGGTGATGATCGCGAGGGCGGCTTTTTTAAAGGCGTCCTGGGCGGGATTCAGCTTGGGGGCCGGGTCGGCGCCGCAGGCGTAGAGGAGCATAAGGCCCAATAGCAGGCCGACCAGCCAAACGGCGCCGGACGGACCGGCGGTAAATATCTGAGTCCGGGTCATCATGACTCCTCCCCCGCCCAGGCCGGGGCCCTACAGTTCGAAAACCGCCTGCAGGTCGCAGACTTTTTTCCCTCGGTGGTTGCTGATCTGGGGGCGGTGCAAGTCGGCCAAGGGGCCTTCCAGGGCCTCGTGGCCCAGGATGCCCAGCTCGTGCAGGGTCTCGGTGACCGCCGGGCCCAGGGCCCGCACACCGCCGTCCTCTATGTTCAGGGCCACCCCCAGGCCTTGCTGGGGCAGGGCCAGGGCATAGGAGCCCTCGGAGCCGGCCTTGGCCAGGAGCACCCCCGGCGCGGCCTGCATGAGCCGGGTGCAGATGCGGCCCGTGCCGGCGATCATCTCGGGATGGGCCAGGCAGGCGGCCATGAGCTCCTTGACCGCCTCGCTCATGGCGGGCTCCAGCTCCGCCTGGTCCGGCGCGGCCAGGCGGGCGTAGGCTCCGGCCAGGGCCACCAGCGGGGTGCGGAACACCGGGGCCCCGCAGCCGTCCACCCCAATGCCGATCTGCTCCATGGGGTAGTGGCTCATCAAGGCCACGGTTTCCAGTATAAGCTTTTGCACGGGGTGGCGCGGCGACAGGTAGTCCTCGGTGGGCCAGCCGTGAAAAGCGCAGAGCACCAGCATGGCCGCGTGCTTGCCCGCGCAGGTGTTGTGCAGGGGGGTGGGTTTTTGCCCCGCCGCCCGCATGGCCTTATAGGTTTCCCGGTGCAGGGGCCAGGCCGGGCCGCAGTCCAGCAGCCCCACGTCCAGGCCCGCCTTGCCCATGATGCTTTTCACCGCCTCTATCTGGAAATCCTCGCCGTTCAGGGAGCCGCAGACCGCGGCCAACTCGGCCGGCGTCAAGCCGTAGCGTTTGGCCGCGCCGCTGGTGATCAGGGGCAAGGCCTGCAAGGGCTTGGCCGCCGAACGCATGAAGGTGGGCATGGCCGGATGGCCCAGGCCCCGGCTGCGCTTGCCGTCCGGGGTGCACACCGCGATGGCTCCGCGGTGGACGCTTTCGGTCAGCCCGCTACGGCGGAACTCCACCAGGGCCGGGGCGTACTCACCGGGGCCGGGAGCGCCGCCCCGGGCGTGTTCGTGAGAGTGATCGTGGTGATGATGTCCGTGATGTCTGCAAATTGAGAAAGATTCCTGCACGGTTACACCTATTTTCGTCTATAAGTTGACATGTACAGAGGGCGGCATTACCTTTAAGTTGTTAGAGGGAAGGTGCAATCTAGTATTACCCCTACATGATGTCCGCCCAATTTGCCGTGGCAAGAACACCCCCTCTCCCCCGGCATCGTAAAGCGGAAACCTTTCCTCCCCTCCTCCCAGAGGACCCTAGGGCTTGTGTCCTGGGGTCCTCGTTTTTATACTGCCTTAATATTCTGTTATTTTCCCGCGAGGTCAAGAAATGAGTTCAAAAGTGGTTACCGGCCTAGGCCGCCTGGGCGACGCCGCCCCCGCCGATCTCAACGGCGCCTCCCTGGGTCTCTTGGCCAATCCGGCGGCGGTGGGCCCCGATCTGAGCCCGGCCTGGGTCATGGTCAACCGGGTCTGGCCCGGAGGGCTCAAGGCCCTGTTCGGCCCCCAGCACGGCTTTTTCGCCGAAAAACAGGACAATATGGTGGAGTCGGAGCATGGGACCCATCCCGGCTTGGGGGTGCCCATCTATTCTTTATATGGCCAGACCCGCCGCCCCACCCCGGAGATGCTTTCCGGCCTGGACGCCTTGCTGGTGGATTTGGTGGACGTGGGATGCCGGGTCTACACCTTTTTCAGCACGCTGGTGGCCTGCCTGGAGGAGTGCGCCGCCGCCGGGGTGGAGGTGGTGGTGCTGGACCGGCCCAACCCCATCGGCCGCCGCTTCGAGGGACCGGTGCTGCCCCCGGAACTGATGAGCTTCGTGGGGGCCCACGCCATTCCTCTGAGCCACGGCCTCACCCTGGGCGAGCTGGCCCGGCTGGTGGTGGCGGAACGTAACCTGAACGTCGCCTTGCGGGTGATCCCTTGCGCGGGCTGGGCAGGGGAGGACTTCGCCGCCACCGGCCTGCCCTGGGTCATGCCCTCGCCCAACATGCCCACCCTGGACACGGCCCGGGTCTATCCCGGCCAGGTGCTGCTGGAAGGCGCCAGCCTGAGCGAAGGCCGGGGCACCACCCGGCCCTTTGAGATATTCGGCATGCCCGGCTTGGACCCGGCCGCGGTGCTCGATGCATTGGAGCCGGAAGCCCTGGATGGCGCCGTGCTGCGCCCGCTCAATTTCGAGCCTACTTTCCACAAGTTCGCCGGCCAGGTCTGCGGCGGCTTCCAGATTCATGTCACCGATCCGGGTCTATACCGCCCGGTGCGGGCCACCCTGGCCCTGCTGGGGGCCATCAACCGGGCCCAGCCCGGCCTGTGGGGCCTGCGCCCGCCGCCCTACGAGTATGAGCATGAGCGGCGTCCCTTGGACCTGCTTTTGGGCGACGCCGAGGCGGTGGATATGCTGGTGGCCGGGGCGACGACCGCCGAGTTGGAGGCACGCTGGCAGGGCGATCTCGAACAGTGGGATGAGCGCCGCCAGAGGGCCTTGCTCTACCCGGCTTGAGTCCGGCGTGTCCAGCCGCTAGAATAGAGACAACGCCAACTCTCAGAAAAGTCGGGAGAATTAAGTTACATGCCTTTTTACACCGCACTGCGAGGCTACACCAACAAGCGGCTGGAGGAGATCGCCGAGGCCGATATCTTGGTGGGCATCCCCTGCTACAACAACGAAACCACCATCGCCCACGTGATCCAGATGGTCACCCACGGCTTGGCCGACCATTACGGCGACAAACGGGCGGTGATCCTGGTGGCCGACGGCGGCTCCACCGACGATACCCGCGAGGTGGCCAAGGAGTTCGAGATCAAGCCTTGGCAAGAGAAGATCGTCAGCATCTATAGGGGCCTGCCCGGCAAGGGCAGCGCGCTGCGGGCGGTGTTCGAGGCGGCCGCCCGCCTCAAGGTGACCGCCTGCGCCATGGTGGACAGCGATCTACGCTCCATCACCGGCGACTGGGTCAAGGCCCTCATCGACCCGGTGATGACCAAGGGCTATCAATACGTTTCGCCGGTGTATTTGCGCCACAAGTACGACGGCACCATCACCAACAACATCGTCTACAACCTGACCCGCGCCCTGTACGGCAAGCGGGTGCGCCAGCCCATTGGCGGCGATTTCGCCATCAGCCGCGACCTGGCCAAGTTTTACGCCGAACAGGACGTATGGCAGAGCGAGGTGGCCCGCTTCGGCATCGACATCTGGATGACCACCAGCGCCATCACCCAGGGCTTCAAGGTGTGCCAGGCCAACCTGGGGCTCAAGGTGCACGACGCCAAGGACCCGGCCTCCCATCTGGGCCCCATGTTCCGCCAGGTCATCTGGACCCTGTTCAACCTCATGGAGCGCTACGAAGGGGTGTGGAAAAACGTGCAGGGCTCCGAGCCGGTGGAGACCTTCGGCAACGGCGGGGGGGGAGAGCCCGAGCCGGTTAACGTGAACCTCGAGGCCATGATCGAGAACTTCCAGAGCGGCTACAGGAATTTCAGCCCTCTGTGGAAGGATATTTTCTGCGGCGAATGCTTCAAGTCCATCGAGGCCGCCTCCACCATGGACACGGGCAACTTCAATTTCCCCACCTCGGCCTGGATCCAGATTCTCTACGAACTGGCCGCCACTTACCATAGCTGGGACCAGCACCGCATGCGTTTGCTGGACCTGGTGACTCCTTTGTATTACGCCCGCGTGGCCAGCTTCGTGCGCCAGAGCTGGGACATGACCTCGGCCGAGGCCGAGCAGTTGGTGGAAGAGCAGGCCCAGGAGTTCGAGGATCACAAGGACTATCTGATAAAGGTTTGGAGCCAAGGGCCGGCCAAGACCTGCGCGACCTAGCGGGATACTCCGAAGGGGGTGCGGATGTTTACGAGGGTGAACAGCCTGGCGGACAAGGATTCCCTGCCGCCGGGGAGCCTGGTGCACGTGGGCGAGGAAACCACCGGGCCCACCCGCATCACCGTCTTGGAATACGACGCCCAGGGGGTGCACGCCCTGGACGAGCCCGACAGCGGCGAGATCGCCAGGCTGCGGGACGAGCCTCAGGTGGTGTGGTTTCGGGTGGAAGGGGTGCACCAGGTGGAGATCATCGCCCGCCTGGGGGAGATTTTCGGCCTGCATCCCCTGGTGCAGGAGGACATCGTCAACACCCAGCAGCGCCCCAAGCTGGAAGAATATGACAACTACCTGTTCCTGGTGCTCAAGGACCTGAGCTTCGACCAGGAAGACCAGGAGGTCGTCGCCCGCCAGGTAAGCCTGATCCTGGGCCGGGGCTGGGTGCTTTCCTTCAGCGAGAGCGGCCACGACCCCTTCACCGCCGTGGTCGAACGCATCAACGGCGGCCGGGGCCGCATCCGCCACCTGGGGGCCGACTACCTGGCCTACGCCCTCTTGGACTCGGTTGTGGACCACTACTTCGGGGTGTTGGAGTCCCTGGCCGATGCCAGCCAGGAGATGGAAAGCGAGCTGGACACCGCCGCCGACCAGCGGGTGCTGCGCACCCTGCACCAACTCAAGCGCCAGGGCCTGCGTCTGCGAAAGGCGGTGTGGCCGCTGCGGGAGGTAACGGCTTGGCTGGAGCGGGGCGAGCACGAGCTGGTGAGCCCCACGGTGCGGCCTTATCTGCGTGACGTGTACGATCACACAGTGCAGGTGATCGACGCCACCGAGAGCCTGCGCGACAGCCTGGCCAGCCTCATGGACCTGTATCTGAGCATCGTCAGCAACCGCATGAACCAGATCATGAAGGTGCTGACCATCATCGCCACCCTGTTCATACCCCTGACCTTCATCGCCGGAGTCTACGGCATGAACTTCAAGAACATGCCTGAACTTGAGTGGTCCTGGGGTTATTTCGCCGCCCTGGGGCTGATGGGGGTGGTAACTATCGGCATGCTGATCTATTTCTGGCGTAAGGGCTGGCTGCTCTCTAAAGAGTAACTATATAAAATTAGGCAATAATAAAGGGCGGGGCCGTCGGCCCCGCCCTTGTTAATGCGCTTGCTTTAACTTTAGATGATCTCGCAGGCCCCGCCACCGCAGGCGATGGTCTCCTCCACCTTGGTGTTATCGCACTCCTCGATCAGCTCGGTGTAGTCCACGTTCACGTACTCGCGCTGCAAGTCTTCCCAGTGCTTGCAGTTGTGCACCCGCTTGAGGCAGCGGGTCATGCGCAGCATGTCGCCGTCAAAGTAGTTGCGCGCGAACTTGTGGGCCCGGCGCACCCAGTCCTTGCGCATGAAGATGACGTGCTCGATGGCCTCCATGGCCCGCCGGGGCAGATCGGGCTTCAGCAGGGCGTCCAGGTCGTGGCCCCGGCCCAGGGCAGCGTCGCAGGCCTCCCACAGGTTGTCGTCAAAGGCGTGCAGCCCGTCCACGATGAGCCCCGAGGACATGATGGCCCCCACCCCGTAGTGGGCCACCACCTCCTCGGCGGTGTAGACCTCGCAGAAGGGGGCCTGGGGGTAGTCCAGGTCGCCGCCGTGGGGCAGCAGGGAGACGCCCGAGAAGTAATTGCGGTTGTCGTAGATGAAGTCGGCCACCTCGTCCCACTGGCCCTCGGGCACGGTGATGGTGTTGGACACGTTGTGGCTCAAAAAGGGCTGGATGCAGCGCTCGGGCCGGCGGCCCGCGTCGATCCAGTTGCTCTTGGTGAGCTTCACGTACTCCAACAGCTCCACCGGGCTCAGCTCCTTGCGGATCTTGGCGTGGCCGTTGGCCTCGATGCAAAAGGTGATGACCACGCTGTTGCCGTTGGGGTCCCAGACGCTCTCCTCCACGGCCAGGGGGTTCTTCTGGCGGAAGAAATCCACGATGGCCTCGCCCTCGTGGGCCTGGGCCCGGCGGAAGTAGCGGCGGGCGTGGTGGGGGTGGATGCCCGAGCTGGTGCCCAGGATGCAGCTGGTGCTGCCGGCGGGCTTGATGCAGGTGGCCCGGGCGGCGGGGGCCAGGCCGATGCGCTCGGCCACCTCGCCGTTGACCTCCACGATCAGCCGGGCCATGCGCCGCTGGATGGCCGGCTCGAAGGCCACCTCGGGGTTTTCCATCATGCCGGTCATGGAGACCCCCAACAGGGCTTCGCGCCGGGCGATCTCTTCGCTCACCGGCCCCAGGTAGCCGAAGTTGGTGTAGTCGGCCTGCAGGGTGCCCAGGATGGCCGCGGCCCGGGCCGCCTCGGCGAACTTTTCCTCGTTGTCCACCCGGCCCATGTTGATCTCGCACAGGTTGCAGAAGGCCCAGCCCGACACCCCGTCCAACTGGGGGAACAGGCCGATCTCCACGCAGGGGTTGTAGGTGATGTCGCGGTGGTCGGCCCACACGAAGCCCGGCTCGCCGAACTCCTTGACCGCCTGCATCAGCTCCTGGAACCGCTCCCGGCCGGTTTCGCCGCGCAACAACAGGGCCGAGTTGTTGGAGCGGGCTCGCTGGGGGTTTTCCACGAACCAGTTGCCGGTCTTGGCGGTGGCCATTTCCTGGTCGTCGGGCGAGAACAGGCAGATGGTGGCGCTGCGCCGCACCCCGCCGGAGAGCACCGCGTCCGAGGCGTGCATGAGAAGGTCGTAGGCGTGGATGGGCCGCAGGCGGCGATGCCCCCGGGCCAACACCCGGTCTAGGTGGGCCCGGATCAGCTCCAGGCTGCGCTTGAGGGGCTCGGGACCGGGGGCCTTGCCCGCCCCGCCGGTGATGGGCGAGCCCTTGGCGCGGATCAGGGAGTAGTCGAACTCCACCACGCGGCCCTTGTACTCGGCAAAGGGCTGCTCGCTGGTGAAATAGGAGGAGAGCAGCACTCCCAGGGCGTCGGCCCAGCCCTCGATGGTGTCGGGAATCTGGTAGGTCAACGTCTCGCCGCTGGGCGGGGCCAGCTCTGGCAGCTTGGCGATGTGGTGCCACTGCACCGAAAAGCCCACCCCGCAGCCGCACAACAGGAGCCACAGGGCCTCTTGGAAAAAGCGGGAGCGGTCGCAATAGGAGGTGGTGCAGTTGTACATGCGGGCGTTCTTGCCCAGGATCGGCTCGCCGCCGAACTGCAGGGCCCGCTGGCTGCCCAGGACCAGGCGCTTTTGCATGGCCCGGCCCACCTCGCGCAGCAGATCCTCCACCACCAGGCCCTTGCGGCCGAAATGGCGCCGGTGCATGTCCAATACCCGCTCCACGGCCTCGTCAAAGGTCTCCCGGCGCTTGAGCGCCGGGTTGTAGCGGCTGTACTTGCTGGCGAAAACGTACTCTTGCAGGTTCCAGATACTCATTCAGAGGCCTCTCCTAAGATCAACATATAGTCATACGCTGATACGTTGATACAACATATGGTGGGTATACGGCAACAAAAAAATGTTAATAATTATTATTACTACAAAATTGTACCCTAAGCGCCACATGGCGCCCGAGCCGCCGGGGAGGCGGTTTTCTAGGTCCTCTGGCCGGGTTTCACGCGAGGTCGGAGGGCGATCGGCAACGCCGCCGAAGCGGCGCTGCCATTGGGACAAACTTACCACCGGCGGGCGCCCTTGGCACCCGGCGTCGCGGCTGTATCGGCTAAGTGCGCAAACTAGCGCAGGAAGTCGTTGGTTTCCCGCTCCTGCTTCACCGTGCTCTTGGGGGCCATACCGTAGTGGTGGCCGGGCCACACGATGGTGTCGTCGGGCAGGGTGAGGATGCGGCTCTTGATGGAGTTGAGCATCCTGGGCCAGGAGCCGCCGGGCAGGTCGGTGCGGCCCACCCCGCCCACGAACAGGGTGTCGCCGGTGAAGACGTGGCCAGGGGTGTACAGGCAGATGCAACCCGCGCTGTGGCCGGGGGTGGAGAGGACCGCCAGCTTGACCTCTTCGCCGGCGGTGATCACGTCGCCGTCGGTGACGGTCTGGTCGGCCGGGGGCAGCTCGCTGCAGCCCAGCATGCGGGCGAAGTCCAGGGAGTGGGGGCTGGTCATGGCCTCCGCGTCGGCCTCGTGGATGATGATGGGCGCGCCGGTGAGCTTCTTGAGCTTGGCGTTGCCGCAGGTGTGGTCCGGGTGGGCGTGGGTGTTGACGATCTTGACGATCTTCAGGCCCTCTTCCTGGGCCTTGGCCACTATGGCCTCCTCGTTGCCCGCCGGGTCGATCACCACCGCTTCCCCGGTTTTCTCGCAGCCCACCAGGTAGGCGAACACCTGCATCTGACCAACTAAAAGCTGAATGACCTTCATGCGATCTCCCCCGATCCCAACGTGAAGATTTTAAATGGTGCCCCAGAAGCTAGCAGCAATATTTCCGCCTGTCCAGCCTGGAGACCGCTCGCCCCTTGGCCGGGACGCTCCAGCGGGTCCGGCCATGCGGTGCTCCGGCGCGGCCTGTGCGAGTCTAGCCGTTGGTGGCGTAGGAGTGCAGCCCCGACAACAACAAGTTCACCCCGAAGTAGGTGAACAGCACGCAGGCGAAACCCACCAGGGAGAACACGGCCATGCGCTTGCCCTGCCAGCCGCGCATGAAGCGGCTGTGCAACAGCGAGGCGTAGACCAGCCAGGTGATCAGCGACCAGGTCTCCTTGGGGTCCCAGGACCAGTAGGTGCCCCAGGCGCTGTTGGCCCAGATGCTCCCGGTGACGATGCCCGCGGTGAGCAGAATGAAGCCCACCACCACGGTCTGGTAGATGAGGTTGTCCAAGACCAAGGCCCGGGGCGAAGCCGGGTCCTTGCTCAGGCCGGTGGCCAGGTACATTGCCCCCAGGGCGGCCGAGACCGCGAAGCCAGCGTAGCCCAGGAAGCAGGTGATGACGTGGGCGATGAGCCAGTTGCTCTTGAGGGCCGGCAACAGCGGCTTGATGGCCGGGTCCAGGGTCAGGGCGTAGAGCATGGACAGGAAGGCCAGGGGCACGGCAAAGGCCCCGATGACCCGCATCCAGGTGGTCGACTCGATGATCAGGTAGATCACCGCGATGGTCCAAGAGAAGAACACCAGCGACTCGAAGAGGTTGGAAAAGGGCGCGTGGCCTATGCCCATCTGGTGGCTGGCCACCCAGCGCAGGATGATGGCCAGGGTGAGCACGGCCAAAGACGCCCAGGTGACCCCGCTGGCCGCCCAGCCGAACACCTTGGACTTGAAGGCCCAGTGGCACAGGTAAAGCACCGAAGCGGCCAAAAAGGCGAAGGTAACCGCCACCAGGATTTGATTGCTCAAAGCTTCCATGGATCACTCCGCCTCTTTGGGTGAGCCGCCCAGTTCGTGGCGCAGGCGGCTCTGCAGCCTGGCCAGGCTCTGGCGGTTCTTGTTGGTGGCTCCGGCTATCTCCACCTTGGTGCGGCCCTTGCCGGTGGGGCCCAAGCGCAGCCAAACCTTGCGGTGGCTGAAGTAGAAGGCGATGAAAAAGCCCAGGACCATCAGGGAGCAGCCCACCCAGATCAACCACACTCCGGGGTCGTACTTGACCTGCAGGCCGCTGTAGGCCTCGGTTTGCACCTTGAGGATCTCAAAGCGCAAGGGGCCGGATTGGGGCATGTTCACGCCCGGCTTGAAGGCGGTGTAGGCCTGGGGCTCGCCTTTTGGCCCCTGGTAGAGCAGGCGAATCACCGGGCCGTCGTACATGCCCCCCATCTGGACCCGCTCCCGCCAGCCCTGGATGGCCGCCTTGGCCCCGCCGGGGAGCTGGTTTATCTCCCGGGCCTCCAGGGTGAGGTCCTGCTTGCTGCCGTTCTTGCGGATCAGCTGCAGCTCCACGGACTTGAGGTCGTTGCCGTAGGAGGACTGGTAAAAGTCGATGCCGTGGTATTCGGCCGGGTCGTTGACGATCAAGGATGCCTGGTGGGTCTGTTTGCCGCCCTCCAGGAAGGTGACCTCGCTGCGATACTCGCTGGGCATGCCGTTGGGATAGAAGGAGACGTTGAACTTGTCCAGGCGCAGGGTAAAGCCCAGGGGCCTGGGCCGCCCGTTGTGCAGGGTGATGTGGTCCACGCTGCCGCCCACCGGGATGTTCACGTAGCCGGAGTAGCCCCAGAAGTTGCCCACCAGGGCCCCGGCCATGATCACCAGCACGCTGGCGTGCACCACGTAGACCCCGAAGCGCGACCAGCCGCCCCGCTGGGCGAAGAGCACGGTGCGCCCCTGGTCGTCGGCCTGGGCGCTTTGGCCCACCAGGCGCTCCAGCACCCCGCGCGCCCGCTCCAGGTTGGCCCCCGGTTCGCCGGCCAGGGTGAAGCTGTCCTTGGGCTTGCGCATGGAGTTGGCCTCGTCCGCCGGGTCCTTGCCCAGAATGCGCATGGTCAGCGACAGGCGGTTGATGGAGCAGATGACCAGGTTGGCCGCCAACAGGGCCATGATCAACACGAACCAGGGGGCGTGGTACAGGTCGTCCAGCCCGATGGCCGAGATAAAGCGCCAGCCCGCCTCTCCGTAGGCCCGCACATAGACGGCCGCGCTTTCCTTTTGGGGGATCAGGGTGCCGGCGATGGAAAGCACCGCCAAAAGCAGCAACAGAAAAAAGGACAACTTCACCGAAGCGAAAAAGTCCCAGATTCTCTCCAAGAACGGTTTGCGGGGTTGGTCCTGGCTCACGCGGCCTCCTTGGCGAGGTTGCCGAAAACACTGAAAAGTAAAGCTACCAGAGGGCTAGGGTAGGGGCAAGCGCCGCCCTGGGGCGAGCCGGTGCGCCGCGGCCCGAATAAATGGGGGCGGGACCGGATCGATTCTCAGTCCCTGGTAGGGGGAACCATGCCGTTGAGGCTCACCGCGCCCCGGCCCAACAGGTCGTGCAGGTGCACCAGGCCCAGGACCTTGCCGCCGGCCGCCACCACCGGCAGGGCGGTGATCTGCTTGAGCTCCATGGCGTGCAGGGCCTCGGCGGCCAGGGTGTCCGGGTCGGCGGTGAGGGGATCCGCGGTCATGAAGCGGCTCACCGGGGCGCTGTCCAGGCTTTGGCCGGCCACCACCGCCCGGCGCACGTCGCCGTCGGTGAAGATGCCCATGAGCTTATTCCGGCTGGTGATGAGCACCGTGCCCAGGTCGCCCTCGTCCATCACCTTGACCGCCTGGGAGATGGGAGTGGCCGGGCGCACCGCCGGCACCGCCTTGCCCTTGGTCATCACCTCGCTCACCCGAAGGGCCAGGCGCTGGCCCAGGCTGCCGCCGGGATGGTGGCGGCGGAAGTCCTCGGCCTTGAAGCGGTGCTTTTCGATGAGCACCACCGCCAGGGCGTCGCCCATGGCCAGGGCCGCGGTGGTGGAGGTGGTGGGGGCCAGGCCCAGGGGGCAGGCCTCGCGCTCCACGCCGCAGTCGATGACCAGGTCCGCCGCCTGGGCCAGGGGCGAATCCAACCCGCCGGTCATGGCCACCACCTTGGCCCCGTGGTCCCTCAGTTGGGGCACCACGTTGACCAACTCCTCGCTGCGCCCGCTGTGGCTCAGGGCCAAGACCACGTCGCCGGGGCTGACCATGCCCAGATCGCCGTGCAGGGCCTCCACCGGGTGCAGGAAGATGGAGGTGGTGCCGGTGGAGCTTAGGGTGGCGGTTATCTTGCGGGCCACGATGCCGCTCTTGCCGATGCCGGTGGTGATCACCTTGCCCGGCGAGGCCAGGATCATCTCCACCGTCTGCTCGAAGCTGGGGCCCAGGCGTTTTTTGAGCTGGGTGATGCCCTGGGCCTCGATGCTCAGGACCTCGCGGGCTATTTTGAGTATCTCGGACAAGGGCTCTAGCACTCCAGGCAGAACTTGCCGGCGTTTTCGTCCACGGGCACCGGGTACTCGCCGTCGAAGCAGGCCAAACAGAAGCCCTGGCGGCTGGCCGAGGTGGATTCCAACAGGCCCTCGATGGACAGATAGCCCAGGGAGTCCAGGCCCAAAAGGTTGCGAATTTCCTCCACCTTGTGGTTGCAGGCGATCAGTTCGCCCTTGGTGGAGAAGTCGATGCCGTAGTGGCAGGGGAAGCGGTGGGGCGGGCAGGAGACCACCATGTGCACCTCGGCGGCGCCCACGTTGCGGATGTTCTGCACCCTGGCCATGGTGGTGGTGCCCCGGATGATGGAGTCCTCCACGATGACCACCTTCTTGCCCTTGATCAGCTCGCGCACCGGGTTGAGCTTCACCCGAACCCCGAAGTCACGCATGTCCTGACTGGGCTGAATAAAGGTGCGCCCCACGTAGTGGTTGCGGATCATGCCCATCTCAAAGGGCAGCCCGGCCGCGCAGGCATAGCCCAGGGCGGCGTAGTTGCCGCTGTCGGGGAAGGGCATCACCAGATCGGCGTCGGGATGGGGGAACTCCTCGGCCAGCTGGGCCCCCTGGCGGCGGCGCACCGAGTACACCGTCTGGCCGAAGATGTAGCTGTCGGGCCGGGCGAAGTAGATGAATTCGAAGATGCAATGGGCGTGGCGCTGGCGGGTGAAGGGCTTGATGCTGCGCAGGCCGTTCTTGTCGATGAACACCACCTCGCCGGGCTCCACCTCGCGGATGAAGCGGGCGTCGATGAGGTCCAGGGCGCAGGTCTCGCTGGCCACCACGTAAGCGTCGCCCAGGGCGCCCAGGCACAGGGGCCTAAAGCCCTGGGGGTCGCGGGCGGCCACCAGGGTGTCCTCGGTCATGAACAAAAAGCTGTAGGCCCCCCGAAGCTGGCTGAGAGAGCTGACCAGGGCCTCTTCAAAGCCCATGTGGATGTTGCGGGCCAACAGGTGCATCACCACCTCCGAGTCCATGGAGGTCTGGAAGATGCTGCCTTCCTTTTCCAGGTGGCGCCTGAGTTCGTGGGCGTTGACCAGGTTGCCGTTGTGGCCCACGCACAGGCCGTGGCCCGCGTAGTTGATGATAAATGGTTGGGCGTTGCCCAGCACCGAGGAGCCGGTGGTGGAGTAGCGCACGTGGCCGTTGGCGATGTGGCCCTTGAGGCCCTTGAGGTCGCGCTCGCTGAAGATGTCGGGCACCAGGCCCATGGCCCGCTTCTGGTGCAGGTGCTTGCCGTCGCTGGTGACGATGCCCGCGGACTCCTGCCCCCGGTGTTGCAGGGCGTAGAGGCCGTAGTAGGTCAAGCGGGCCGCCTCGGGATGGCCGTACACCCCGAAAACGCCGCAATATTCTTTGGGCCCCTGGCTGCGCGCGCGCCACATGGCGGCCATCTTATCACAATGCATTGCTGCTCGCCTCACTGAGGAGTATGTAAACAGTCAACGATAATCAACAGATAACACCCAGCATTTCGTTGTGCTACTGAATTTTGTCCCGCTTGGAAAGGTTATGTTTTGCGCAAAGCAATTGGATGTTGTCAGCCACCAGTGAGGAACCACCACGAGAGTATGGAATAATGTGGTCGAAATGGAGATTCTTATCGCTACCACACTTAACACATCTACCTTGGTCGCGCTTCCAAACTTCGAGTTTGACAGAAGATGGAATCAATCGATCATGAGGTAATCGTGCTTTTGGCTGCTGCTCTCTTAACACAAAGTCATCGTCAGTCAGCTCAAGCCTGAACTTAAATGTCCTTCTGCTGTTAGACGTCTCTGGCCAAGCATCAACTAACCGAAACAAACCATTATAAACCCAGATGCTCTGTCTAAATCTTTTCATAAACTCGCACCAACTCGGGTTCCTGTCGGTTCTGTTTGAACCGTTGGGCGGCATGGAAAAATAAACCGTTTTGGGTTAGCCTGCCCGTCCTAGTCTGCCTCTGTTGGTCAAAAGCCTTTGGGTCTGGCACCGCCGCACATTTAGGGACGTCGTGACCTTCATAAATCAAAGTCTTACCTTCGTCTTCAACGCGGTCTTCGTAGGGAGCTCCTGGGCGTTGACTCATGAGAATCACGCTCATTCCTGCTCGCAGACGAAAATTCATACCTCTTTGAAGACTGTTGCCTCCCTCAAGTTGGCACATTTCCAGGTATGAAATGATGTCTCCTGGCTTTGCCTCCGATCGACCCATAAGATCTAGCCCGCGGCGTAATAATCCTGCAATGGGGTTACGGTAAGGGTATCTTTTTTGAGCAGGGCCTCCACCGCGTCGGCGGTGGCCCTGGCCGCGGCCAGGGTGGTGCAATAGGCCAGCCCCCGCTCCAGGGCGGTGCGCCTGATCTGATAGGCGTCGCTGGCCGGTCCCTTGCCCTCGGTGGTGTTAATCACCAGATCGATCTCGCCGTTGACCATGGCGTCCACCACGTGGGGCCGGCTTTCCGACACCTTGAACACGCGGCGGCACTCGATGCCCTGCTTAGTCAAAAAGGCGTGGGTGCCGGTGGTGGCCACCAGGTCGAAGCCCAACCGGTGCAGCTTGGCCGCTATGGGCGCCACCGCCGGTTTGTCCGCGTCCTTCACGCTGATGAACACGGTGCCCTTGGTGGGCAGTATCTGGCCGGCCCCCAACTGGCTCTTGGCAAAGGCCAGGCCCAGGTCGCGGTCGATGCCCATCACCTCGCCGGTGGAGCGCATCTCCGGCCCCAGCCAGGGGTCCACGCCCGGGAAGCGCACAAAGGGGAAGACCGCCTCCTTGACCGAGTAGTGCTTGGGCACCACCTCTTCTGTGAGGCCCAGCTGCTCCAGGGTCTGGCCCAGCATCACCTTGGTGGCCACCTTGGCCCAGGGGATGCCCGTGGCCTTGGACACGAAGGGCACGGTGCGGCTGGCCCGGGGGTTGACCTCCAAAAGATAGAGCAGTCCGTCCTTGACCGCGTACTGCACGTTCATCAACCCCAACACCCCCAGTTCGCGGGCCAAGTCGTAGGAGGCTTCCTTGATCTCCTTGATCATGGCCGGGGTGAGGTTGTGGGGGGGCAGCACGCAGGCGCTGTCGCCGGAGTGCACCCCGGCCTGCTCGATGTGCTCCATGATGCCCGCCACCACGACGCCGCCGGCCGAATCGGCCACCGCGTCCACGTCCACCTCCACCGCGTCCTCCAGGAACTTGTCCACCAGGATGGGGTGGTCCGGCGAGGCCTCCACGGCGGTGGTCATGTAGCGCCTCAGGGAGTCCGGGTCGTAGACGATCTCCATGGCCCGGCCGCCCAAGACGTAGGAGGGCCGCACCACCACGGGGTAGCCGATGCGCTCGGCCACGGCCAGGGCCCCTTCCACGCTGGTGGCGGTGCCGTTTTCCGGCTGGCGCAGGTTCAGGAGCTTGAGCAACTCCACGAAGCGGTCGCGGTCCTCGGCCCGGTCGATGGCGTCGGGCGGGGTGCCCAGGATGGGAGCCCCGGCCTTTTCCAGGGGCACCGCCAGGTTCAGCGGGGTCTGGCCGCCGAACTGCACGATGATGCCCTCGGGGTTTTCCGAGGCGATGATGTTGAGCACGTCTTCCTTGGTCAGGGGCTCGAAATAGAGCTTGTCGCTGGTGTCGTAGTCGGTGGAGACCGTCTCGGGGTTGGAGTTGACCATGATGGACTCGATGCCCATCTCCCGAAGGGCCATGGAGGCGTGCACGCAGCAATAGTCGAACTCGATGCCCTGGCCGATGCGGTTGGGCCCGCCGCCCAGGATCATCACCTTGCGTTTGTCCTCGGCCCGGCACTCGTCCTCGGTCTCGTAGGTGCCGTAGAAATAGGGGGTGTAGGCCTCGAACTCGGCGGCGCAGGTGTCCACCAGCTTGTAAGTGTGGTGGATGCCCAGCTCCAGGCGCCGGTCGCGCACCGTGTCCTCGTCCGAGGCCAGGGCGTGGGCGATCTGGCGGTCGCTGAAGCCCATCTGCTTGGCCCGGCGCATGGTGCCGGTGTCCAGCTCTTTCAAGGAGTTCTTGAGCCCGCCCCAGGGGCGGTGGCTCTCCAACTCGCCCTGGAAATCCACGATCTGCTGGATGTTATACAAGAACCAGGGGTCGATGGCGGTGAGCTGGTGCAACTCCTCCAGGCCCATGCCCTGCTTCATGGCCTGGGCCACCCAGAAGATGCGGGTGCTGGAGGGCTTGGCCACCAGCTGGCGCAGCTTGTCCGGGGCCATCTCGGCCCGCTCGGGGGCCGGGTCCTTGCCGTCGCCCAACAGGCCGGCCCGGCCGATCTCCAGGCCCCGAAGGCCCTTTTGCAGGGCCTCCTTGAAGGTGCGCCCGATGGCCATGGTCTCGCCCACGCTCTTCATGGCCGTGGTGAGCACGTCTTCGGCCCCGGGGAACTTCTCAAAGGCCCAGCGGGGAGCCTTGACCACGCAGTAGTCGATGGTGGGCTCGAAGGAGGCCATGGTCTCCTTGGTGATGTCGTTGGGCAACTCGTCCAGGGTGTAGCCGATGGCCAGCTTGGCGGCCATCTTGGCGATGGGGAAGCCGGTGGCCTTGCTGGCCAGGGCGCTGGAACGGCTCACCCGGGGGTTCATCTCGATCACCACCAGGTCGCCGTCGGCCGGGTTGATGGCGAACTGCACGTTGGAGCCGCCGGTCTCCACCCCGATCTCGCGCATGATGGCGATGGAGGCGTCGCGCATGACCTGGTATTCGCGGTCGGTGAGGGTCTGGGCCGGGGCCACGGTGATGGAGTCGCCGGTGTGGATGCCCATGGGGTCCAGGTTCTCGATGGAGCAGATGATGACCACGTTGTCCTTGCGGTCGCGCATCACCTCCAGCTCGAATTCCTTCCAGCCCAGCACCGACTCCTCGATCATCACCTCGTGGGTCAGGCTGGCCGACAGGCCGTGGGCGGCGATGCGCTCCAGGTCCTCGCGGTTGTAGGCCACGCCGCCGCCGGTGCCGCCCAGGGTGAAGGCGGGGCGCACCACCACCGGGTAGCCGATGCGTTCGGCCGAGGCCAACACCGCCGGCAGGTCGCGGCAGATGTCGCTATCGGGCACCCGGAGGCCGATGTTGTTCATGGCCTCGCGGAACAGCTCGCGGCTCTCGGCCTTTTTGATCACCTCCGGGGTGGCGGCGATCATCTCGATGCCCAGGCGCTCCAGGATGCCGGTCTCGGCCACCATCAGGGCGGTGTTCAAGGCGGTCTGGCCGCCCAGGGTGGGCAGGATGGCGTCGGGCCGCTCGGCCCTCAGCACCTCGATGACCACCTCGGGGGTGATGGGCTCCACATAGGTGCGGTCGGCCATCTCCGGGTCGGTCATGATGGTGGCCGGGTTGGAGTTGACCAGCACCACTTCCAGGCCTTCCTCGCGCAGCGCCTTGACCGCCTGGGTGCCTGAGTAATCGAACTCGCAGGCCTGGGAGATAATGATCGGCCCCGAGCCGATGATCATGATTTTCTTTAGGTCCGTGCGTTTGGGCATCTCGTTAGCTGTCTTTTCCCGGCATGCGATTTTATTTGAAGGCCTTGCCGTACCCGTTCGTTGTCCGGCGGGTGCCTCAAACCAATTAGTTTACCCCTGGACGGCGTTTTGCACCGCCCGTAATCCTAGCGCTGCGCTATGAATAGCGCCCTGTCCTAACGCTGGGGACGGTAGCCGTCCACCAGCATGGCCTTTAGCATCTCCAAAGGCGAAGCCAGGCCGTTGGCGTCCGCCGCCGCCTTGAGGGTCTGGGCCGGGCCCATGCTCAGCCCAGCCGCCTGCAGCCGGGCCTTTACCGCGGCCTCGCTCTGCCCGGCGGCCCGGGCCACCTCGGCCAGGGTCTTGTTGCCGATGCCCGTGCCCGCGAAACGCTCCTCCACCTCTTGGGCGGTGTAGGTTTTTCCGGCTGCCGCTGCGGGCGCCAGCGGCTTTTTTAGGGGCTTCAGCAGGGCGTAAAGGGCCGCGGGCGAGGTCCGGTTGAGCCGGGCGATGTCGATGACCGTGGCCTGGGGCGACACCCCCTTAAGGCCTTTTTCCTTCAAGAGGGCCAGGGCCTGGTCGGCCGGTAGCCCCACCTTCTTGCAGAATACCCGAAGCGTCAACTCCTCGGCATGGCCAAAGGGCGGCTCGTGGGCCGGGGTGGTTACCCAAATGCCCTTGAGATAGCCGTTGAAATCCACCAGCCAGCTCAGGGGCGGGAAGGGCTTGATGCCCGCGATGACCACCACCAGCAAGGCGGCCAATGTGATCCACAGCTCGCGCTTGCGGCCCTTGATCTGGGCGGCTTTGCCCTTGAGGTAGTTCATCAAGGGCTTCCAGTTCAGGTAGATATGGAAGCCCATAGCCACCAGGAACAGGATGGAGCTGATGATGTGGATGTTGCCCCACTGGGTCTTGGTCAGGCCCCAGAAGTGCCAATCGTTCCAATAGGCTATGCGGCCATGTGGCATCAGGTAGGCCACCAGGCCGCTGAGGCCCATGACGATGAGGCCCGCCGCGCTCATCAGCGAAGTCAGGCCCCGGTAGCTGAATTTGGCTTGTGCGGTGCTCATGTTGCTTGCCGGCTCCCCGCTAACAGAGGTTTAGGCCAGGGGCGCTTTGCTTTGCATCATGTCCTGGAAGCGGTCGAACAGATAATCCGCGTCGTGGGGGCCCGGCGCGGCCTCGGGATGATATTGCACACAGAACACCGGCACCTGGCGGTGGCTCAGGCCCTCCAGGGTGCGGTCGTTGAGGTTCAGGTGGGTCATCACCACCTCGGGATCGTCGATGGTGTCGGAGTCCACGCAGAAGCCGTGGTTTTGGCTGGTGATTTCCACCTTGCTGGTCTTGAGGTCCATCACCGGCTGGTTGGCTCCCCGGTGGCCGAACTTCAGCTTGTAGGTCTTGCCGCCCAGGGCCTGGCCGATCATCTGGTGGCCCAGGCAGATGCCGAAGATGGGCGAGCGGCCCAGGAGGTTCTTCACGGTGTCCACCACGTAGGTAACCGCCGCCGGGTCGCCGGGGCCGTTGCTCAGAAACACGCCGTCAGGGGTTAGCTTGAGGATGGTCTCGGCCGGGGTGGAGGCGGGCACCACGATGAGCTTGTTGCCCCGTTTCTCCAGTCGCCGCAGGATGTTGAACTTGATGCCGCAGTCCAGGCACACCACCTTGAAGTGGCCCTCGCCCCCGGCCCACAGCTCCTGGGGGTCTAACTCGCCGCTAAGATTTAGATCCGGTCCGGGCGCCCCGTCCAGCCAGCGGTAGGCCTGGTGACAGGTGACCTCCTTGACCAGGTCGATGCCCACCAGGCCGGGGCTGGCCTGGGCCTTGGCGGCCAGGCTCACCGGGTCCAGGTCCTCGGTGGACAGCACCCCCTTCATGGCCCCCCGTATGCGCAGATGGCGGGTCAGGGCCCGGGTGTCCAGCCCTTCCACCCCCATCACCCCGGCGGCCTCCAGGTATTCCCTGAGGCTCTGGGTGGAGCGGAAGTTGGAGGGAAACTCCTGGTATTCCTTGACTAAAAAGGCGCTGACCTGCACGGCGCGGCTTTCCACGTCCTCGGGGTTGGTGCCGTAGTTGCCGATGAGGGGGTAGGTCATGGCCAGCATCTGCCCCTTGTAGGAGGGGTCGGTGATGGCTTCCTGGTAACCGGTCATGGCCGTGTTGAAGCAAACCTCGGCGGCCACCTCGCCCGAACCGGCGAAGGTGCGGCAATGAAAGGCCGTGCCGTCTTCCAAAACTAGTAGAGCATCTAGGGCCACAGGCTTTTTTCCTTAAGAGCTTGAACTACTTGCGGGTAGTTCAAGGGGCTCAGCTTGGTTACGATGTACCGGCGCACCGCCTCTCCGGGAGGTGTGCCTTGTTTGTAACACACAAAGTCGGTTTTTACACCCATGGCCTTGGCCGCCCGGCTGGCCAACAGGGGCCAAATCACCCCCAGGTCGCCGGTGAGGGGCAGGGCGCCGGGCAGGCGGGCGAAGCCGCTCATCTCCATGCGGAAGGGCACCTTGAACCCGGTGGCCTTGGGCGTGCCCCGGTCGATGGCCTGGGCCACGGCCTGGGCGTCGCGCTGCATCTGCCACACCCGCTCCAGGTTGGGGTCCAGATCGATGCGCACCATGGCCTTGGAGCCCAGGCTGAAGGTGTCCATGCCCTCGTGGCGGGCCCACATGCCGTGGCCGGTGAACAACTCGAAGGGCCCGTCGTGGATCTCCTGGGTCAGGGCCACCCCGCTTTCTATTATAAGATCGGCCGAGGCCAAAAGCGCGGCCACTCGGGCCGAGCGCTGGGAGATGCCGATGGAGTCGCCCACCGCCAGGCCCACCTGGCCCCCGCCCACCAGCTGGGGCACGGTGACCAGGCAGGGCACTCCCCGCCGGGCGCAGGCCCCCAGCATGGTCAGGGGGTCGCAGCCCAGGCCCAGCACCGCCTCCAGGGGCTGGGCGGCCGCCTTGGCCAGATGCCCCAGCTCCCGGGCCATGCGCTCCACCCACAGGCCGGTGGGATAGGCCAGGTTGCCGGCCACCTTGATGATCTCGTTGCCCGGCGCGGAGAGCATGCGGCGGTACAGGTCGCGGTCCAGGTTGGTGTGCGCGGCCAGCTGGGCCAACTGCTCGGGGCCCAGCAGGGAGACCTCCACCTTGCCGTCGGCGGGCAGCACGGCCCGCTCCAGGCCCAGCTTGGCCCCTTCCACCCGGCGCACCCGCTCCAAGACCCCGCCCATCTCGTGGCCCACCACCGCGCTGGAGGTGAGCACCCCGTCCACCAGGCCCAGGCGCACCAGCTCGGCCACCATGCAGGTGACCCCCTCGTGCAGGTTGGGCCCCGAGCCGGTGGCCACCACCACCTTGCCCCCGTCCCTTTTGATGCGGGCCCACAGGCGCACCACCCGGCTCAGACGCCGCTTGGTCTCCGGGTCCAGGCCCTGGGCCAGGCGGCTCAGGTCGGCCTGGCTCACCAGCGGCCGGGGGCCTCGTTGGGGTTGGTGCCGTGGTTGCTTGGCGGCCATGAATTCAGACTCCTTGCCGGGTCAGGGCGTCCAGGATGTGCCCGGCCGCGGCCGAAGCCGCCCCGGACCAGCCGCCCACCACCCGGCGGGCGGCTTGCCCCGCCGCCGCCGCTTCCTGGGGCGCGGCCAGCATCCGCTCCCACCAGGCGGCCAGCTCATGGGCGTCGCCCACGGTTTGCGCCCCGCCCGCCTCTTGCAGGGCCAGGGCGGCGTCGAGAAAATCGGCCATGTCCGGGCCAAAGGCCGTGGGCACCCCCCAGGCGGCGGGCTCCATGGGGTTCTGCCCGCCCAGGGGCACCAACGAGGCCCCCACAAAGGCGGCCTTGGCCAGGCCGTAGAGGGTGAGCAGTTGGCCCATGGCGTCCACCACCACCAGCCGGGTGTCGGGCCGCCGGGGGCTGTCCGGTCCCAGATCGCTCCAGGCCTGGGCGGTGAGGCCCATGCCGCGGGCCGCGGCCAGCCAGCGGGGGGCTTTTTCCACGTGGCGGGGGGCCACCGCCAGAACCGCGCCGGGGTGGTCGGTCAAAACTTGCTTGAAGGCCCCCAGCACCGCCGCTTCCTCGCCGCTGCGCACGCTGCCCGCCACCAGCAAGGGCGCCTCGCCCAAGGCCAGGCGGGCGGCCAGGGGCGCAGGGTCCAAGGCGGCCACCCGCTGGGCCAGCCCGGCGTACTTGGCGTTGCCCTCCACCCGCACCCGCTGCGGCGGCGCGCCCAGGGCCACGGCCCGCGCCGCGTCCTGGGGGCCGATCATGCTGAGCAACGAGAAGCGCTCCAAACACCCGGCCACCAGGGGGCGGGCCTTCATGTAGCGGGGGAAGCTGCGCGGGCTGATGCGGCCGTTCAAGAGCAGCAGCTCGCAGCCGCCACGGTCCAGCCAGGCCAGGAAGTTGGGCCACAGCTCCGTCTCCAGCGAGGCGTAGACCTGGGGCCGCACCCGCTGCCAGGCCCCGGCCACCGCCCAGGGAGCCTCCAGGGGGAAGGGCAGCACCCGAGCTTTGCCCGCGAAAAGCTCCCGCGCCCGCTCCAGGCCCTTGGCCGTGGAGGAGCTGACGCTCAGCTCTATCTCCGGCCGCCGGGCCCACAGCTCCTGGGCCACGGCCTGGGCCACGGCCACCTCGCCCACGCTCACCGCCTGCAGCCACACCCGGGGGCCGCCGCCCGCCGGGGGCTGGTCGCGATAGAGCCCCAAGCGGGGCCACAACTCGCCCCAGCGCCGGGCCAGGCGCGAGCCCAGCCACAGGCCGGGCAGCGTGGTGCCCGCCAGGCCCAGGGCCAGGTTGTAAGCTATGAGGGATTTGCCCATGCTCGCCCGCCGGCCGCAACCGGCCGGATGTTCAAAAGGTTCCACCAGTTATAGCGGGCGGCCTCCGGCGCGTCAAGCGGGCGCGGGGTTCAGGGGGCTGGGCCGGCTGGGCCGTCCTGCCAGAAAATCCAAGAGTATGGCGTTGATGAGCCAGGGTCGCTCCAAAGGCCCGTAATGGCTGACCCCCGGCACCACGGCCAGCTGCCCGGCGGGCAGGGCCCGGACCATGTCCCGGGCGTGCTCCAGGCGCACCAGATCGTGCTGGCCCACCAGCACCAGGGTGGGGGCCGCGATGGTGGCCAGGTCCTCGGCCAAAAGGTTGGGCGAGGTGAGCCACATGGAGCGCACCGTGTCCACCAGGCGGGGCAGGTACTCATCATCCATGGGTGTGTGTTCGGCCAAGAGCTCCTTGTCCTCGGGCGCCAAATTGTCCCAGGTGATGGCCTTGGCCTGGTTAAAGAAGGCCTCCTCATAGCCGCAGACGTGGGCCGCGGCTCCGATCAGAGCCATGCGCTCCACCAGCTCGGGGCGGTCGCGGGCCAGGTACAGGGCCAGGATGCCTCCGTCGCTCCAGCCCACCACCTTGGCGCGCTCCAGGCCCACAGCCTGCATGAAGGCGGCGGCGTCGGCCGCGTACAGGGGGTAGGAGTGGGGCTGGGGGCAGTCCGAGCTGCGGCCGTGGCCCCGGCGCTCGGGCACCCAGACCTGATAGTGCTGCATGAGCTCGTACACCAGGCTGTGCAGCGACTCCAGGGTGACCAGTCCGCCCATCAACAGCAGCAGGGGCTCGCCCGCGCCGTGCACCTCGTAGTAGGTCATGACCCCGGCAATTTTTATGTACTGGCCGCCATCGCCAAGGACCTCACCATCGGGCAGGAGGAAGGAATTGATCTCGGCATCGATCATAGCTGACCTCTCGCAGGCAGGTTAATGCGCGCCGTGGGCAAATAAAGCGCCCGTAGCTCATCCCAGAAGTCGCCACCCAGCAGCCACAAGCTCACCAGGAGCATGATATCGCCAACCGCGCCGATGAGGATGCGGTTTTGGCTCGGCGCGGGCACGAACTCCGGCACATATGGGGAGGCCCAGCCGACCAAAAGACGGACGGAAAACAGCACCAGCCCCACCCCGTAGCGAAAGCGGCCCACCTGGTCGGGCGGCGCGGTCAGGCCAGGTGTACCCGGTCTCTTCACATGGTCCCGCTTGGTCCGGTCCTAGTGCGCCTCGGCCCAGTTGGCTCCTTGGCCGATGTCCACCTTCAGCTCCACGGCCAGCTGGTACACCCCCTCCATCTCCTGGCGCACCCGCTCGGTGAAGGCTTCCGCCTGCTTTTCGGGCACCTCGAACACCAGCTCGTCGTGCACCTGCAGGATCATCAGGGCCTCGGGGAACTCGGCGGCCATCATGTCAGCCACCTTGAGCATGGCCAGCTTGATCAGATCGGCCGCCGTGCCTTGGATGGGGGTGTTCAGGGCGATGCGCTCGGCCCCTTCGCGGGCCACCCGGTTGCTGGAGTTGATGGCCGGCAAGAAGCGCCGCCGCCCCAACAGGGTGGTGACGTAGCCCTTGTCCCGGGCGGAGGCCAGGTTGGTCTGCTGGAAAGCGGCGATGCCCGCGTAGCGGCCCAGGTACTTGCTGATGATCTCCTGGGCCTCCTGGTTGCTGATGCCCTGCTCCCGAGCCAGGCGGAAGGCGCTCATGCCGTAGAGCACCCCGAAGTTCACCGTCTTGGCCCTCGCCCGCATCTCCTTGGTCACCAGGCCGGGCATCACGTCGAACAGGCGCGCCGCGGTCTGGGTGTGCACGTCCAGGCCCTGGGACAGGTCTTCGAGGAGCAGCGGGTCGCGGCTCAGGTGGGCCAGCACCCGAAGCTCGATCTGGGAGTAGTCGGCGCTGAGCATGACCATGCCCGGCTCGGTGATGAAGCACTCGCGGATGCGCAGGCCCAGCTCGGTGCGCACCGGGATGTTCTGCAGGTTGGGGTCACTGGAGGACAGCCGCCCGGTGGCGGTAACCGCCTGGTTGAAGCTGGTGTGCACCCGGCCGGTGTCCGGGTGCACCAGGGCGGGCAGGGTGTCCACGTAGGTGCCCTTGATCTTGCTCAAGGTGCGGTAGTTCAAGATCTCGGCGGGCAGGGGGTGCTGGGCCGCCAGGATGGTCAGCACGGTGACGTCGGTGGAGTAGCCGGTCTTCTTCTTGGTCTTTTTCACCTGGGGCAGGCCCAGCTCCTCGAAGAGCACCGTGGCCAGCTGGGAGGGCGAGTTGAGGTTGAACTCGTGCCCGGCCAGCTTGTAGCAGGAGGCTTCCAGCTCGACGAGCTGCCCGCCCAGCTCCTTGCTCAGCTCGCCCAGGGCATCCACGTCCAGCTTGACCCCGTTCATCTCCAGCCGGGCCAGCAGGGGCACCAGGGGCATCTCCAGATCCAGGAACAGGGGCTCCAGGCCCGCCTCCTCGATGCGCGGGCCCAAGACCTTGGCCGCCTGCCAGGCCACGTCGGCGTCCTCGGCGGCGTAGGGGGTGGCTTTGTCCAGCTCGGCAAAGGCGAAGCTCTGGTTCTTGCCGCCCACCGCCTCCTCGTAGGGGATGACGCTGCGCCCCAAAAACTCGGCGGCGATGGCCGCCAGGCCGTGGGAGGTCTTGCCGGGGTTGAGCAGATAGCTGGCCACCATGGTGTCAAAGGCGATGCCCGCCAGCGGCGCGCCCGCCCGGCTCAAGACGATGTGGTCGTACTTGAGGTTCTGGCCCACCTTGGCCACCAGGGGGTCGGCGCACAGGGGGCGCAGCAGATCCAGGGCCTTTTCCCGGTCCATCTGCTTTTCCCCGTCCGGCAGTTGGTGGCCCACCGGCACGTAGATAGCCTGGCCCTTTTGGCTGCACAGGGAAAAGCCCACCAGTTGGGCCAGCATGGGATCGATGCTGGTGGTCTCGGTGTCGATGGACACCTTGCCCTTTTTGCGGGCCTTGGCGATCTCGGCCTCCAGCTCCTTGGGCTCCACCACCAAGCGGTAGTCGCCCTCGCTGGCCGCCGGCTGGGGCGCGAACTGCTTCATCAGCGAGGTGAACTCCAGCTGGGCCAGCACCGGGGTTATCACCTCCGGGTCCGGCGGGGCCATGGCGAACAGTTCGGGGCTGAAGCTGAGCGGCGCGTCGTCGGCCAGGCGGGCCAGGGTCCGGCTGATGCGGGCGTCCTCGGCGTGGGCCAGGAGGTTTTCCTTGAGCTTGGACTTTTTCATCTCCGGCGCGGCGGCCAAGACCGAATCCAAATCGCCGTACTGTTCCAGCAGGGTCTTGGCCTTCTTGGGCCCCACCCCCGGCACGCCGGGAATGTTGTCGGTGCTGTCGCCGGTAAGGGCCTGCAGGTCCACCACCAGCTCCGGGTCCACCCCCATCTTCTCGCGCACCTCGGCCGGGCCCAGGCGGGCCTCCTTCATGGTGTCCCACATGCTCACCCGGTCATTCACCAGTTGGGACATGTCCTTGTCGCCGGTGACCAGCACCACCTGGAAGCCCTGCTCCGTGGCCTGGCGGGCCAGGGTGGCCATCAGGTCGTCGGCCTCGTAGCCCTCCATCTCCACCGCCGGCAGGTTCAGGGCGGTGACCACCTGGCGCACCAGGGGCATCTGGGACTTGAGGGCCGGGTCCAGGGGCGGGCGGTTGGCCTTGTAGGGCTCGTAGAGCTTGTGGCGGAAGGTGGGGCCCTTGGCGTCGTAGACCACGGCCAGGTGGCTGGGCTGGGCCTCGTCCAACACCTTGAGCAGCATCTGCACGAAGCCGTACACCGCGCCGGTGGGCACCCCGTCGCTGGTGGTCAGGTTTCTTATGGCGTGGAAGGCGCGGTGGATGTAGCTGGAGGCGTCCAGCAGATATAGGGTGGGCTTTTTACTCAATTCTGGGTCTCCTATTAAAAACTAGATGTTCTCACTTAAATATTGTATCGCTTTGATGAAGTTACATTGTTCATAGTGAAAACGTGGCTCATCTTTTAGACCAGGTCCTAACAACGATAAAAACCTATTTTTTACGGATTGGGAGGGATCAAACACCCAGAATCTTCTTATGCTTGATTCACTATGCGTTGCTAGCGCAAATAAAAATCTAAAGAACATGTCCGTTTCTGGAAGGGAATATCCGATCACGTATATTGCTTCTGCTTCGGACAACTCCTTTGCCGCCATCTGCCAAATTCTGCCAATTTTTGCGTGGTGCTCATTTTTACTCCAAGTCGGTGGCACTAGCACTGGCCCCGACATCCCTAAGGAAGGATTTTTATTTGCATTTTGCAAGTGGCGAGCAACTATGAAAGGAACTTCGGGACGCAAGTTATCTGGTGCTCCCACCAAGCCAGACTGTAATAACTCCCGCATATTCCAGCTTTTTATTATATTGGTATGTTCTCCTAATCCCCAGTTAACCGAACCATGGAGCTTTAATAATGGAATTATGCCAGGTTCGGGCTTTTCATCAAGGCAACAACTAAAAGATTGATATTCACAGTGTAGGCTATAGTCTAAAGCCACATCATAGTTAAACGTAATTATAGATGGAACCAAGCTGTTTTGGTCTTTATATTTTTGCTTGATATTTTTAACAAATGAATGGTATGGGCCTTTTACGTTTATTTTACCTTTTGGATTGAGTGTAAGCGTCGTGCTAAGATCAATCGTTATGCCGATAAGTTTTTGAATGGATATATTTAACGATTCAATTTTGTTATGGGTATTGCTCCCAAGTTGTCCCAGAAGTTTCCCCATGTCAAAAGCGCTATAAACTGCTTCTATATTATTGAGGTCTAAGTTCGAATTAAACGAAGCACCCTTTAACTCATGGATTGCTTTGAATACGTCTTCAAAGTATCTTCTTTCGTTTCTTAATAATTGCCCTGAGGAATAAAAGTCCCGTGCCCTGTCAAGAAAATCCCGCATTACCGGTACGCCCGCATCCGCCGAGGCACCCGCGCCCAATATGAAAACAGTCTTGTACACCTAGCCCCCCTTACTCCTTACCAACCGACTTAAAATTCTAGGGATAGCTTAGGCTTCCAGCGCTTCCAGGGTCAAGGCCTGGGCCTGGGCCCAACGCAGCACCCGGGCCAGGTCGCGGCGCTCGTCGCCCAACTGGGGGGCCAGCTCCAGGGCGAGACCGCTCAGGGGCTCCAGCGCGGCCTGGATCAGGTCCCAGTTGGCCGTGGGGTAGCTCTCGCCCTGGTCGAAGCCGGAGCGGGGGCACACGTGGGCCTCCTCGCCCCCGGCCACGGGGATGCCGTAGAGGCGGCAGGTGAGGGGGCGCTCGGCGTAGAGCAGGCAGCGGCCCTTTTCCAACAGAGGACAGGCCACCCGGGCCCGGCTGAAGGTCATGAGGCGCTCCTCGGGCGATTGCCCCAGGGCCTGGCGGGCCACCTGGTCGAAGAGGGCCTCGGCCTTTTCGGCCCGGCGCAGAGCCTCGCGGCGGGCGTTGCGGGGCAGGCGGCGAAAGGCCAGGGCCAGGGCCAGGGCCTCGGCCGGGGTCAGGTCGAACACCGCGTGGCAGCAGTCGTCGCACCCGGAGCCGCAGCGCACCTCGGCGGGGAAGGATTGGGCCACCTGGGCAAAGGCGGCGTCGGCCCGCTGCCACAGGGCGGCCAGGCCCTGGCGGAAGGCCGCTAGATCGGCCGGGGGTTGCGATTGGCTCATGGAAACGTTCCTCGCGCTGCTGGGTGGGGTTACTTTAGGCCAGGGTCCGAGGGGCGTCAAGCGCGGCGGTTTGAACCCGCCCGGTAAAATGCCTATAATCGATAGAGAATGATCCGCTCATACCCAAGCTGTTAGGTGCTGCCCCGCCGGCACGCATTACGAAAGGAGAGCACCATGCCTGAGTTCATGAATCCCTTCCCCGGAATGGTACCGGGACGCAAGATGAAAGACCGCGAGTTGGCCCGGGCCATCCGCCTGTCCTTGGCGGCCGAGGAAGAGGCCATCCATCTCTACGAGGCCCTGGCCGACGCCACCACCAACAAGCTGGCCGCGGCGGTGCTGCAAGACATCGCCAACGAGGAGAAGGAGCACGCGGGCGAGTTCCTGCGCCTGCTCAAGATCCTGGACAAGGGCGAGGAGCAGTGGCTGGCCAACGGAGCCGACGAGGTGGAGGAGATGGTGGCCAAGCTGAAACCGGCCCGCAAGAAGGCCGCCAAGAAAAAGGCCGCCCCCAAGAAGAAATAAGCGACCCGGCTGAAATAAAGAGGCCGCGCTCTCCCTGGGGAGGGCGCGGCCTCTTTCGTTGTCGCTGCCTGCCTAGAAGCGCCAGTTGAGCGTGGCGCCGAACACGTAGCCGTTATCCAGGTCCACCTGGTCCTGCCCCCGGTCGCTCCAGTCGTCGCCCTGGAACCACAAACGGTCAAAGGCGTAAGAGGCGGTCAGGCGCAGCAATAGGTCATGGGGCAGGAAGAACTTGAGCCCGGCCTTGGCTTCCTTTTGGTAGAAGAACAGGCGGTTCTTGTCGTCGGTGCGCTCGCTCAAAAACCAGCGTTGGTAGGTCCAGTCGAAGCCCGCGAAGCCCTCCACCCAGGGCTTGGGGCGGTAGGCCACGCTGCTGATGACGGTGTTGGGGTAGATGTATAGGCCGCTCAAGGTCCACTTGGGCGCGGGCTTGTAGCGCACGCTGGCCAGGGGCAGGCCCACCAGGATGCTCAGGTTCTGGTCGGGCATGTAGGCGTAGGCCACCCCGGGAATGGGGATGCCCGGCAAAAAATCGCGGGTGTTGGAATAGTTGATGAGAAACAACCAGCGGTGGGCCTTGCCCTGGGGGGTCAGCAGGGTGGCCGTGGCCGAGATGGAGGTGTCGTCTAATTGGTTGAAGGGCTTGTCGCTGGGCGAACCCACGGTCAGCTCGCCGCCAAACACCCAGCCCCGCTCCATCTTGTGGCGGTAGGTGGCCCCCAGGCGCAGGTCGTAGAGGTCCTGGGGAAAGGCTTGCCCGCTGTCGGGCAAGACCGCCGAGGAGTCGATGTACATGTGGGAGGCCCGGCCGTGCAGGGCCAGCTCGTCGCGGGGGTTTTGATACAGGGGGACCAGAAAGCGGCCGGTGTTGCTGAGGTAGCCCAGGTCGCTGTTCTGGCCCTGCACCGCCTGGCTGGGCGAATAGCTGCCCTCGTAGTTCAGGTTGTACTTGAGGTTGCCGATGCGGGGCACCATCCAACCGCCCAGGTCCATGGCCCGGCTCGGCATCGCCCAGGTCAGGCCGGCGAGCAAAGCGATGCTCAAGGCTGTGATCAAGGATTTCCTAGACAAAGCGTGCAACTTTCTCTTGGGCTGGGGCGTCCGGGCCCGAGGCCCGAACGCGGCCCAAGCTAACCAGTTGGGCGCCTAAGATTCGGGCGGTCGCTCTTTCTTGGCCAGCAACCGCCGCCAGGTGTCGTCCATCACGAAATAGACCACCACGAAGACCAGGGAAAAGGCCAGGAGCAGCGAACCGAGGTCCAGGACCACCCAGGGCCAGCTTTCGCCTTGCCAGGCGGGTAGCATCAAATATATCTCCCTGGCCGCGAACCAGCCAGTGGCCAGGGAGCAGACGATCGTCACCACTCTCAGAAGCCGCGCCACCGCGTCACTCCCGTCGCTAGAGGCCTTGCTAGGCCTGTTTGCCCGGCGCCTGCTTGATGGCGTCCGGGGCCATGAAGCGGTGTTGCAACCGCTTGACCAAGCGCCAGTTGGTGAACTGGTCTAGATAAGAATATACCACCGGCACCACCAACAGGGTGAGCACGGTGGAGGAGACCATGCCGCCGGCGATGGCCACGGCCATGGGCTGGCGGCTTTCCGAGCCCACGCCCAGGGCCAGCACCACCGGCAACACGCCGCCGATGGTGGACACCGCGGTCATCAGGATGGGCCGCAGCCTGGTGGCTCCCGCCTCTATCAGCGCCTCGTGGGCGTCCATGCCCTTTTCCCTGAGCTGCCTGGTGTAGTCGATGAGCAGGATGCCGTTCTTGGTGGCCAGACCCACCAGGAGGATCAGGGCGATCATGGAGAACAGGTTGAAGCTATTGCCCATGAGGAACAACAGGCCAAAGGCCCCGATGAACGACAGGGGCAGGCCCATCATGATAGCCAGGGGATGGGCGAAGCTCTCGAACTGGGCGGCCAGCACCATGTAGGTAAGGGCCACGGCCAGGATGAAGGCGAAGGCCACGTAACCGGCGGTCTCGGCGAAAGCCTCGGCCCGGCCCACGAAGGCACTGGTGTAGCCGTCGGGCAGAATCGTGTCGGCCAGGGCCTGCACCTCGGGCATGGCCTCGCCCAAGAGCTTGCCTTCCAGGTTGGCGTACACCGTGGCCGAGCGGCTGCGGTCCAGGCGGTTGATGATGTTGGGGCCCACCCCCTGCTCCAGAGTGACGAAGCTGGACACGTCCAACCGTTGGCCGTCGCGGGCGCGCATCCAGATGCGCTGCACGTCCTGGGGCAGCACCCGTTGGTTTTCCTTCAGCCTGACCCTGACGTCGTAGCTCTTGCCGCCCTCGCGGAAGTCCACCGTCTTCACCCCGCCCAACAGGGCGGCCACCGCCGTGGCCACCTCCCGGGCGCTCACCCCGGCGTCGGCCGCCCGGGCGCGGTCTATCTTCACGCGCACCTCGGGCTTGCCTATCTCCAGGTTGCGGGTGATGCCCACGTAGCCCGGGGTGCTCTCCAGCTTCTCCATGAGCTGGCGGGAGATCTGGTCGATCTTGTCGATGTCCGGGCCCTGGATGACGAACTGGATGTCCTCGTTGCGCGAGCCCGCCCCCAGGGGGGAGATGCGCGACACCGTGCCGCGCACGTCGGGCAGCTGGCGCAGCAGGCCGCGCACCACCGACTGCAGCTCGGTCTGGGTGCGCTTGCGGTCCTTTTTGTCGGTCAGGGTCACCATGGCGATGGCCTTGTTGGCCCCGTCATAGCCCGACACCGAGAAGAAGTGGTCGATCTCCGGCACCTTGATCATTTCGTCTTCCAGCCGGTGCAGAACCGAGTCGGTCTTCTCCAGGGAATAGGACAGGGGGGTCTCCAGGCGCACCATGAAGCGCCCCTCGTCCTCGGCGGTGACGAACTCCTTGCCCAGCATGGTGAATATCCCGCCGCCCACCACCATGGCGGCCACGGCCATGGCCATCACCGCCAGGCGGTGGCGCAGGCACCAGGAGATCAGGTGGCGATAGAAGCTGCTGGTGGCCTCCATGGCCCGGTTGAACAGGTTGAACAACCCGTTGGTGGTCTGCTTCACGGTGAGGAAACGGGCCGAAAGCATGGGCACCACGGTAAGGGCCACGAAGGTGGAGCAGGCCACGGAAAAGGCCAGGGTCACCGCGAACTCGTAGAAGAAGCGCCCCACGATGCCGCCCATGAAGGCCACGGGCAAAAACACCCCGCCCAGGGCCACGGTGGTGGCCACCACCGCGAAGGCGATCTCCGAGGAGCCCTCGAAGGCCGCTTCCATGGCCCCCTGCTTAAGCTCGGTGCGGTGGCGGAAGATGTTCTCCACCATGACGATGGCGTCGTCGATGACCAAGCCCACCGCGGTCACCAGGGCCAGCATGGACATGTTGTTCATGGTGAAGCCCATCCAGTACATGCAGGCGAAGGTGGAGATGATGCTGGTGGGGATGGCCACCGCGCTGATGATGGTGGTGCGCAGGTTTTGCAGGAACAGGAAGATGATCAAGGCGGCGATTATGGCCCCCAGCAGCAGCTGGGACTGCACCTCGTCGATGGACTTCTCGGTGAAGATAGTGGTGTCGGTGGCCACGTCTATGATGATGCCCTCGGGGGCCACGCGCCTCAGCTCGGGCAAGACCTTGCGGATTTTCTGGGCTATGGCCACCTCGTTGGCCCCGGAGCGGGGGGAGATGCCCAGGCCCACGGTGCGCATGCCGCCGGTCTGTTTGGTGGTAAAGCGGGCCACGCCCACGCTTTCCTCGCGGGCCGAGCGGGCGCTGCCCACCTCTTCCAGGCGCACCGGATAACCGTCGCGATAGGCCACGATCATGCGGTTGAAGGCCTGGGGAGTGGGGAACTCGCCCACCGTGCGGATCAAAAACTCCTTGTCCTTGGACTCGATCTTGCCGCCGGGAATCTCCACGTGCTCCCGGGTGAGGGCGGAGATCACGTCGCCCACCCCCAGGTTGTAGGCGGCCAGGCGGTCGCGGTCCAGCCAGACGTGCACCTCTTTTTTGCGCGCCCCGCCCACGCGCACCTCGCCCACTCCTTGGATCTTCTGGATCATGGGCCGAAGCTGCTCGTCGGCAACCTTGGTCAGGGTCTCGATGGCCTGGGGCCCGCGCACCGCCAGCCAGATTATGGGCTGGGCGTTGATGTCCAGCTTGTCGATGACCGGGGCCTCGGCTTCGACGGGCAGCTCGCGCAGCTTGGTGGATATCTTGTCGCGCAGCTCCTGGGCGGCCACGTCCACGTCCTTGGTCAGCTCGAACTCCACCACTATGCGGCTGACGCCCTGCATGCTGGCCGAGTTGATGTGCTTGATGCCGCTCACCGAGCTGATGGCGTCCTCCAGCTTGTCGGTGATCTCGTTGTCCACCTCCTCGGGCCGGGCGTTTTCCCACACCGTGGTCACGGTGACCATGGGGAAGTCCACGTCGGGAAATAGCGAGACCCCCAGGCGGGTGACGCCGATGAGACCAAAGACCACCAAGGCGGTGACCATCATTGTGGCCGCCACCGGGCGCCGGATGGAAAAGTCGGTAAGGAACATGGCTTACCTACTTTCCGGTCTTGGCTTGGGGGGAGGCGGCCGGGGCCTTGTTCTCCGCCAGGCGCACAGCCCCGCCGTCTTTGACCATGAACTTGCCTTCCAGAATCACTTTGTCCCCGGCGGTGAGTTTGGGATCAACCACCTCGGCCCAGGTGCGCCCTATCTTGCCTAGCACCACCGCCACTTTCCGGGCTTTGCCGTCCTGCGCCAGATAGATGTAGGTCTCTTTTTCGGTTTGGATGATGCTGGCCCAGGGGGCGCAAAGGGCGTTCTCCCGGACGGCCACGGTCACCTTGAGGCGGCCGAACATGCCCGGATTGAGCTGGCGCTGGGCGTTGTCCACCAGGGCCTTGACCTTGAAGGAGCGGGTGCGGGTGTCCACCACCGGCGAGATGAACGAGACCTTGCCCGTGAAGCCGCGGCCGGGATAGGCCACCGTGGAGATCCTCACCTCCTGGCCCGTGAAAATCCCGGCCTTGTAGCGCTCGGGCACCGAGAACTCCATTTCCAGGGGGTTGAGGCTCACCACCTTGACCACCGGGTCCCCGATCTTGAGGTAGTCGCCCACCGAAAGGTCCTTGGAACCCACCACCCCGTCGAAGGGAGCCCTGATTTCGGTATCGGCCAGCATCTCCTTTTGGCGGGCCATGTCGGCCTGGGCCTGGGCCAGGGCCGCCTGGGCCAGGGCGATCTCGGTTTCCATGTCGTCGTACTTCATCTGGGAAACCAGCTTGTCCTTCACCAGGGGCTTGTTGCGCTCCAGGTTGCGCTTCTGGTGGGCCAGGCGGATCTTGAGCTGGCGGATGCGTTGCTCCAGGTTGCTCATGTCCGCCTGCACCTTGGCCGCGTCCAATTTGACCAGCAGTTGGCCTTGTTTGACCTCGGCGCCTTCCTGGAACAGGATTTGCGCCACCGGGGCGGCCAGCTCGGCCCGGATGGTCACCATCTTGGGCGAGTTGAGGGTGCCCACCTGGTTGAGCACGTCCGCCACCCGGCGGGTGGTTATCTCTCCCAAGGTCACCACCGTGGCCTGGGGGGTAGTCACCTGGGCCTTCTTTTCCTCCCGCCCGCAGCCGGCGGTCACCCAGGACAAGGTCAGGCAGAGCAATAGCGCGGCAAGGCTCAGGGCGCGGTTTTTAGCGGGCATCGACCTTATCCTCCGGGTTCATCTTGGGAATTATTTTAAAGCGGGTCAGGTTGTCCCCCATGGCCATGTGGAGGTTGGCCAGGCCTTGGTTGAAATCGGCCAAGGCGACGGCCTTGCGGATACGGGCCTCGATGACGTTGTTTTGAAAGTCCAAAATCCGGAATGAATCGGAGAGCCCCTCGTCCAGCCGGCGCATTTCCTGGCGCAGGTTGGTCTCGGCCAGGTTTTGGAAGCGCTCGGCCACCCGCACCCGCTCCAGGCTGCGGCGCAGGGTGACCAGGGCGTTTTTGAGCTCGGTCTCGGTGGTGCCCTCCAGGCGCTTGAGCTTGTACAGGGCCCGCTTGCGCTCCCAGCCGGCCACGCGGTAGCGGCTGTCGGCCTCGCGGTTGCCCAGGGGATAGGTGAGCCTGAGGCCCACGAACCAGTTGTAGCCGTCGCCGTCGGCCAGGCTGTTCCAGGAGTCGCCGTAGCTGCCGCCGTAAGGGTTGCCCGTCAGAGTGCCCGCCTCGGTTTCGGTGCCGGCCAGGCCGTTCATGGCCAGGCTGGCGGCCAGGTCGATCTGGGGCAGGCGCTGGTTGTCCAGGTAGGCCAGGCGGATGTCCATCTTTTCCAGCTCCACCTTTTGGCGCAACAAGTCGGGGCGGTGCTTGAGGGCCACGCTCATGGCCTGGGTCAGGTCGGGGTAGGGCTGGCCGGGATCGGCCAGGTCCTGGGGCTGGATGGTGCGATGAAACATGGGGTCGCCCGCCCGGATTTCCAACAGATCCTTGAGCCGGTTGGACACTGTTTCCATCTGCTGCTGGGCGTACACGATCTGCTCATCGCGGGCGGCCACGGCGGTCTCGGCTTCCTGCACCTCGGTGATGGGCACCACCCCGGCCTTGAACTTCTCGCGGTTGCCCTGGAGCAGGCCGCTGGCCAGATGGCGCGACTCTATGCGGTGCCTGAGCACCACGTGGGCCAGGGAGAGCAGGTAATAGGTGCGCTCCACCTGGTTGGCCAGGGCCTGGGCCTGGTTGAGAAACTGGTACTGGGTCTGCTTCTGCTGCTTCTTGGAGATGCGCAAGTTGGCGGTGTTGGCCTCGGTGCCCGCGCCCTTGAACAGGGGCTGGGTCAAGTCCAGCACCAGGTAGGTGCGATAGGCCGGGTTGATCTCGTTGGTCACCAGGTTGGTGTCCACCCCCGTGGTCTCCACCCCCACCCGGGAGCGCAGGCCGGTCTCGAAGCGCTTGCTCACCCCCACCGTGGCGGTGTTGGCCCCCAGTTCTTGTTGGTCTCCCCAATAGGCGGCCGAGGTATTGGGCAGGCGGTCCTGTCCGCTGCTGGCCGAGGCGTCCAGGGAAGGATCGAACTGGGCCTCCTGGATGATCACCTCCTCTTGGCTGGCCGGCACCTGCACCTGCACCATCTTGAGGTCCAGGTTCTTTTCGATGCCCCGCACCAGGGCCCCCTCCAGAGACAGGGGGACGCCGGTTTCCACCTTGGGGATGGGCGGGTCCGCCGCCGCCGCCACCGAGGGCAGCAAAAAGCATAGGCAAATCAAAAATGCGTTTCGAACCTTGGGCATACCCGTTTCTTCCTAACCTTTTAGATTTGGCTGGGGCTGGGGGTGAGGGCGCGCCGGCAAAACTCCCATACCGCTTCCGGGAATTTGGGATTGCGCGGAGTCTCCAAGAGGGCCAGCCTGGTGGCGCCGGTGAGCAGGCTGCGCAGGACCAGGGCGGTGGTTTCAAGGTCGCAAGGGCCCACCGAACCGTCATGGATGCCCCTGTTCAGGGCCGCGGTTAGATAGCGGTTCAATTTTTCCACCCGCCGCAATATGGCCTCCCGGTGTGGCGAACCCTCGTCCACCAAGCTGGCGGGAAAATCTCGCACCAGCAGGAGAGTGCTCTTGGCCCGACCTTCGATAGCCTTGAAGTGCAACTCCACCCAGGTGCGCACGGCCTCCAACCCGGTGGCCGCCTCGTTTATGGGTTGTTCGAACGACTCCAGAAAGGTGTCAAAGGAATCGTAGAATATCTCCAGCAGGATGTCTTCCTTGGTTTTGAAATAGTAAAAGATGATGCCTTCGGAAACCTCGGCCAGCTTGGCCACCTGGTGGGTGGAAGTGGCGTGATAACCCTGCCGGGAAAACAGCTCCGTGGCGGCGTCGATTATATCCTGCTTGCGTGACATATCCTGCTTTTCCAATACGCCGGCGCTCGTGGGGCGGGTCTATACTCCGCCCTGATCGATTTCAGAAGATGCTGCTTGCATGATGTAGGGAAACTGAGTGAACACTCAACCGATACATGGCGGCCCCAAATTTGTCAAACGAAAATCTGATACAAATTTGTAAAGCTCGGGGGGTATCGGGACGTTAGGCCCGTTGAGCCCCGTGGCCCGGCAGGGGGGAAAGGCCGGAGGCGGCCAGGCGGGCCGCGGGGAGGCCGTTGAATATTTGGACTGATATGATATTGATGTTATGGGCATTCCCCCCTTATGGCTGCCTCGGGAGCGCCTGCGCGTGCAACCGGGGAACCGGGCGCCTGGGCGGTGGGGACGACTGGAGTATGAAAGCATGAACTTGGCGCACAATCTCGATCAAGCGGCGCGCTTTTTTCCGGACTTTCCCGCCCTGGTAGAGGAAGGCGAGACCACCACCTACGCCGAGCTGCAGGCCCAAAGCAACCGGGTGGCCTCGGCCCTGGCGGGGCTGGGCCTGGCCCCCGGCGACCTGGCCGCCATCTGCCTGCCCAACGGGCGCGAATGGCTGGCGGCCTACTTCGGCATCATCAAGGCCGGCGGCGCGGCGGTGACCCTGGCCGCCGGGCTGTCGCGCGGCGAGCTCAAGATGCTGTTGGCCGACTGCGCGCCCAAGTTCCTGTTCACCACCGGGGAAAAGCTGGAGGCCTTGGGCGCCTGGGAGGGCCTGGGCAAGGTAACCAAGGTGGTGGCCCCCGGCGGCGAGATCGACTTCGAGCGGCTGTCGGCTAGGGGCTCCCGGGAGTTCGAGTCCGTTGAGCGCGGCCGCGACGACGTGGCCGCGGTGCTCTATACCGGGGGCACCACCGGCACCCCCAAAGGGGTCATGCTCACCCACGAAAATCTCATGGTCTCGGCCTACAACGTGGCCCGTCAGGAGCGCTCCAACCACGAGGACCGCGTGCTGTGCTTTTTGCCCCTGCACCACGTCTTCGGCCAGGTGCACGTTATGCTCTCCACCATCCTCACCGCCGGTTGCCTGGAGATGATGCCCGCCTTTGACATGGACCAGGTGCTGGTCGCCTTTGACCGGGGCCGGGTGACCAAGTTCTACGCGGTACCCACGGTGTACATGCGCCTGTTGGGCCGGGCGGACCTGAAGGAACGCCTGGGCAAGGTGCGCTACTGTTTTTCGGCGGCGGCCAGCATGGCCCTGGAGGTGGTGCGCGAGTGGAAGCAGGTGACCGGGCTGGACATCCACGAGGCCTACGGCATGACCGAATCGGCCTCCATGGTCACCTATAACCACTACTACCGCCACAAGGTGGGCTCGGTGGGCACTCCGGTAGGTTCGGTGGAGGTGGCCATCATGGATCAGGAGGGCAATCTTTTGCCCCAGGGCAAGGACGGCGAGATCTGCATCCAGGGGCCCAACATCATGAAGGGCTACCTGAACCGCCCGGAAGAGACCGCCCGCGCCTTTCGGGGGCCCTGGCTCCGCTCCGGCGACGTGGGCCATCTGGACGAAGAGGGCTACCTGTACATAGTGGACCGCATCAAGGACATGATCATCACCGGCGGGGAAAACGTCTACCCCCGCGAGGTGGAGGAGTTGCTCCACGAACGGCCGGAGGTGGCCGAGTGCGCGGTGGTGGGCCTGCCCGACCGCGAGTACGGCGAGCGGGTCGTCGCGGTGATCGTGCCCAAACCGGGCGCCAAGCCCGACCCCGACGAGTTGAAGGCCTATCTCAAGGAGCGCCTGTCCGGTTACAAGGTGCCCAAGGACTTTGTCATCGTGCCGGACCTGCCCAAGTCGGCGGCGGGCAAGATCCTCAAGAGAGTGCTCAAGGAAGGCTTCATCCGCTAGCCCTTCCCTAATTTACCGAACCAGCGAACCGGGCCGGCCAGGGGCCCACCCGTGCCCGGCGGCCGCATATCAGGGGAAGGTATTTTGTCCTTGACGTAGATTGTCGGACAATGTTATCAGACCATTACATTCTACAATTGTTAGCCCCACTACATCTTGATTATCCAACTCGCATGCCAAGCAGGGCCAACCGCCACGGCGGCGCCGGAGCGCCGCGGCAAACGGGCGAGGGATGATGCAACGGCAACCCAAGTTGGCATTAGAGCCGGACGGGCCGAGGCCCGGGGGGAGACGGTAAGCCTATGCCGGAGTCGGTAAGGGAGCGCATCTACGAGGCCATCAGGGACACCATCACCTATGGCGAACTGCTGCCGGGGGAGCGCCTCACCGAAAAGGAGCTGTCGGAAAAATTCAAGGCCAGCCGCAGCACCATCCGCGAGAGTCTGCGCCAACTGGAAAGCGAGGGCCTGCTCACCTTCGAGCCCCACAAGGGCTTTCGCGTTTCAAAGCTCTCCACCCGCCAAGTGGAGGAGATCTACGACCTGCGCTGGCTCTTGGAGAGCTACGCCACCCGTCTCTTAGCCGAAAAGGCCACCCCGGCCCAAGTGGCCCAGCTGGAAAAGCTGCAAGAGGGCTGCCGCAAGGCGGCCGCCAAAGGCGACCTCAAAGACTGGCTCAAATACAACAACGCCTTTCATCTGTTCTTCTACGACAACTGCGGCAACCAAAACCTCAAGCTTTTGCTGGACACCCTGAAAAGGCGTATCTACCGCTATCACTACATCATCATCCAGATACCCGGCCATTTCCCCAAATACCTGGACCAGCACCAAAAGATCATCGAGGCCTGCCAAAGCCGGGACGGCCGGGCGGCGGAAAAACACATGAAGGCCCACTTGGGCGGCATCAAAAACATCCTTCTGGATCAGTTCCAGAAGTTTCCGGGCATGCATCCCGGCTAGGCCACCGCGAGGGGCGAGGAGGCAGCGGCATGAGTTTGCAAGGCAAGGTGGCCCTGGTCACCGGAGGGGGACGGGGCATCGGCCGGGCCATCTGCCTGGTGTTCGCCCGAAAAGGGGCCGACGTGATCGTGGCCGACCTGGACCCGGCCCTGGCCCGGCAGGTGGCGGCCGAGGTGGAGGCCCTGGGAAGGCGGGCCCTGGCCGTCGAGATGAACGTGGCCGAGGAGGCCAGCGTGGACCAGGCGGCGGCCCAGGCGGCGGCCTGGCAGGGGCGAGTGGACATCTGGGTGAACAACGCCGGCATCGGCAGCCGGGCCATGTTGCACGAGATGACCGCCGAGCAGTGGGACCGGGTGATCGCCGTCAACCTGCGCGGCGCCTTTTTGGGCACCCGGGCCGCGGCCCGCATCATGATGCCCCAAAACAGCGGGCGCATCATCAACATGTCCTCGCGGGCGGGCAAGGGCGGCAGCTTCGGCCATTGCAGCTACGGCTCCTCCAAGGCGGGCATGGTGGGGCTGACCAAAAGCACCGCCCGGGAGCTGGGCAAATACAACATCACCGCCAACGCCATCCAGCCCGGCTTCATCGCCACCGAGTTGACCAAGAACCTGGATACCAGCATAACCACCCCCGAACAGCGGGTGCTGCCCCGGCCGGGGCGTCCCGAGGACGTGGCCTATGCCGCGGCCTATCTGGCCTCCGACGAGGCGGAATGGATCACCGGCATCACCCTGGAGGTGACCGGCGGCACCGGAATGTTCGCGGGCTAGGGAGGGGTAGACGATGCGATTCGAGGGCAGATGCGCGGTGGTGACCGGCGGGGGCGGCGGTTTTGGCAAGGCCTTCGGCGCGGCCCTGGCCGCCGAGGGCTGCAACGTAGTGTTGGCCGACGTGTACGAGGCGGGCCTGGAGGCCAACGCGGAGCTGATAAACCAGGCCGAGCCGGGCCGGGCCCTGGGAGTGCGCTGCGACGTGACCAGCGGGGAGGCGGTGGCCGCCATGACCGCCCAGGCGGTGGAGAGCTTCGGCTCGCTGGACATCCTCATCAACAACGCGGGGGGCAGCATGGGGGTGCCCAAGGACGCCATCGACCAGGTGAAGGAAGAAGACTGGGACAAGGTGGTGAACCTGAACCTCAAGGGCACCTTTTTGTGCACCCGCTCGGCGGCCGGCTACATGAAAAAGGCGGGCTACGGCAAGATCGTCAACCTAAGCTCCATCACCGCCCGCCTGGGCGGCCAGCTCACCCCTGTGCAATACGTCAGCGCCAAGGGGGCGGTCATCGCCTTCACCCGCCACGTGGCCCAGGAGCTGGGCCCCTTCGGCATCAACGTGAACGCGGTGGCCCCGGGCGTGGTGCTCACCGGCGAGCGTCTGGAAAAGATGTGGTACGGCCGCAAAAGCGAGGATGAGCGCCAGGCCTACGTGAGCCAGCTTCCCCTGCGCCGCCTGGGCTCCCCCCAGGAGATCGCCGAGGCGGTGCTGTTTCTGTGCTCGGACCAGGCGTCGTTCATCACCGGCGTGACCCTGGACATCAACGGCGGCATGTTCTCCGCATAAGCGCAAAGGTTTTATCGATGGACAAAGACAAACTGCGTCAGCTGCAACAACAGTGGGAGCAAGGCCCGCTGGAGGAGGCCTTGGCCAAAAGCGCCGAGCGTCCGGGCTGCGCCAAGACCCCGGCGGGCCTCCCCAACCAGCGGCTCTATACCCCGCTCAGCCTGGACGAGGCGGGTTTCGACTACGCCCAGGACCTGGGCTTTCCGGGGCAGTTCCCCTACACCCGGGGCCGCGACCCCCTGGGCTACCGGGCCAACTACTGGCTGTTCATGCAGTACGCCGGCTGCGGCGACGCCGAGGAGGCCAACAAGCGCTACCGCTACCTGCTGAGCCAGGGCCAGGCGGGCATCTCGGTGGCCTTTGACCTGCCCACCCAGGTGGGGCTGGACTCCGACGATCCCATGGCCGACGGCGAGGTGGGCAATATCGGGGTGGCGGTCTCCTCGCTGCAAGACCTGGAGCGGGTGTTCGAGGGCATACCTCTTAACAAGCTGCGCCAGATCAGCCTGGTGGCCAACGCCATGAGCAGCATCATCCTGGCCATGTTCCTGGCCCTGGCCGAAAAGCAGGGCGTGCCGGTGGATGAATGCACCCTGCGCATCCAAAACGACGTGCTCAAGGAGTTCATCAGCCGGGGCGCCTACATCTTCCCGCCTCAGCCCTCCATCCGCCTTACCACCGACGTGGTGACCTACTGCGCCGAGAATCACCCGGCTTGGCTGCCCATCACCCTGTGCGGCTATCACATCCGCGAGGCCGGGGCTAACGCGGTGCAGGAGGTGGCCTACTCGTTGGCCAACGGCTTGGCCTACATGGATGAGGTGGCCCGGCGGGGCGCACCCATGGAGCGGGTGCTTCCCCAGCTCAGCGCCTTTTGCGCGGTGAACATGAACTTCTTCGAGGAGATCGCCAAGTTCCGGGCCCTGCGCCGCTTGTGGGCCCGCCTGGTGCGCGAGCGCTATGGGGTGGGCCCGGAGGTCAACCTGGGCCTGAGCCTGGTCAACTTCACCGCGGGCAGCAGCCTCACCGCCCAGCAACCGCTGAACAACGTGGTGCGCGTGGCGGTGGAGTGCCTGGCCGGGGTGTTGGGCGGCTGCCAGTCGCTGTTCCCCTGCTCCATGGACGAGGCCTTCGCCACCCCCACCGAGGCGGCGGTGAAGGTGGCTCTGCGCACCCAGCAGATCATCGCCCACGAGACCGGCATCGGCGACACGGTGGACCCCTTGGGAGGCTCCTACTACCTGGAGAGCCTCACCAACCAGATCGAGGAGCGGGCCCTCAAGATGATCGAGGAGGTGGAGGCCCTGGGCGGCTCGGTCAAGGCCATCGACCAGGGCTACTTCCGCCGCAACATCGACGAGTCCTCCTACGAGTGGCAAAAGCAGGTGGACAGCGGCGAGCGGGCCATCGTGGGGGTCAACGCCTATCAGGAGGCGGAGGAGCCTCCCATGGAAATCTTCCGGCCCCCGGCCGAGACCCAGGAGCGCCAGATCGCCAGCTTGCGCAAGCTGCGCGAAGAGCGCGACAACCAGCGGGTGCAACAGGCCCTGGCGCGGGTGAAGGCCGTGGCCGCCACCGAGGAAAACCTGATCCCCGCCCTCACCGAGGCGGTGAAGGCCTACGCCACCATGGGCGAGATCTGCGGGGTCTTGCGCTCGGTTTTCGGGGAGCACCACGAGGGTGATATTTAACTTCATGTCCAGCGGGATGAGATAGAGATGCCTAAACGACACCGCATAATGCTGGCCAAGGCGGGCCTGGACGGACACGACCGCGGGGTGCGGGTGGTGGCCATGGGCCTGCGCGACGCCAACTTCGAGGTCATCTACACCGGCCGCCGTCAGACGCCGGAGCACATCGTAAACGCGGCCATCCAGGAAGACGTGGACGCCATCGGCCTGAGCATCCTCTCGGGCGCCCACATGAACATGTTCGGCAAGATCCTGGAGCTGCTTAGGGCCAAACAGTCCGCGGACATCGCGGTGTTCGGCGGGGGCATCATCCCCCCGGACGACGCGGCCGAGCTCAAGAAGATGGGCGTGAAGCACATCTTCGGGCCGGGCACCTCCATGGAGGTCATCGTGGAGGCCATCAACCAGACCATGCAAGAGCGGGAGGCTCGCTAGATCATGCTGACCAAGATCGACCACATCGGCATAGCGGTGCACGACATGGACGCGGTGCTCAAGCTGTTCAAGAACACCTTCGGCCTCACACCCATCAAGATCGAGACCCTGGAAGACATCAGCGTGAAGATCGCCTTCTTGCCCCTGGGCGAGGTGCTCATCGAGCTGTTGCAGCCCACCGCGCCGGGGGCCGGGCGCATCGGCCAGTTCCTGGCCGACAAGGGGCCGGGCTTCCACCACATCGCCTACCGGGTGGGGTCCATCGACCAAGCCATGGCCCAGCTCAAGCAGCAGGGCGTGCCGCTGCGCGATCAGACTCCCCGCCCTGGCGGCGACGACTCGCGCATCGCCTTCATGGACCCGGCGGGAACCCAGAACGTGCTCACCGAACTGGTGGAGCGCGCCCATGAGATAGGGGCCGAGCAGTCATGAACCTAGCGCAGCTTTGGCAAAAACAGGCCGCTCAATACGGCGACAAGACCTTCCTGTACTTCGGCGATGACGAGTACTCCTACAACCAAATGCTGGGCACCTTCTACCGGGTGGCCGACAGCCTGGCCGGCCTGGGCGTGGCCAAGGGCGACCGGGTGGCCCTGATGCACCGCAACGCCCCCGAGTTCCTCTACACCTGGTTCGCCCTGAGCTTTTTGGGCGCCATCACCGTGCCCATCAACCCGGTGTTCACCGAGACCGAGATCGCCTACATCCTGGGGCACTCCGGGGCCAAGGCCCTGGTCATCGAGCAGGAGTTTCTGGAAACCCTGGGCAAGGTTTCCCGGGAGCAGACGCCCGAGCTGGGCCAGGTCATCGTCAGCGGAGGCCAGGCTCCGGAGGGAACCATCCCCTTTGCCCGGCTGATGCTGGGCGCCGAGAGAGACCCCGGCGTGGCCATCGACGACCAGGACCCCTGCGTGTGCATCTACACCTCGGGCACCACGGACATGCCCAAGGGCGTGCTCAACTCCCACTACGGCTGGGTGACCACCGGCCAAGCCTACGTCTACACCGTGGGCATCGGCGAGAACGACCGGGTGATGACCCCCAACCCCCTGTTTCACGCCAACGCCCAGGTCTACTCCACCATGGGCTCGTTGAACGCCGGGGCCGGCCTGATCCTGCTGGAGCGCTTCAGCGGCAGCCAGATATTGGAGCAGGCCCGCCGCTACCAGGCCACCAAGATGGTGCTGGTGCAGGCGGTGACCCCCTGGGTGTGGGGCCGCCCGGTTTCCGCCGACGACTGCGAACACAATCTGGACACCATGGTAGCGGGCAACGTGCCGGTGGACATCTACGAGAAGTTCGAGGAGCGCTTCTGCCTGAAGATCCAGACCATCTACTCGCTCACCGAGGCCACCATGGCGGTGATGGGCCCCCGGCCCGGCACCATGCCCCGCAAACCGGGCAGCATCGGGGTGCCCATGGAGCATCCCGACCCGGCGGTGACCAACCGGGTGTGGATCGCCGACGAGGCCGGCCGGGAGCTGCCCGCGGGCAAGCAGGGCGAGATCATCATCAACAACCCGGCGGTGATGCTGGGCTATTACAACGACCCGGCCAAGACCGCGGCCACCAAGATAGACGGCTGGGTGCACACCGGGGATATCGGCTTCCGCGACGAGGAGGGCTACATCTTCTTCGTGGGCCGCAAGAAAGAGGTGATCCGCCGCCGGGGCGAGCTGATCAGTCCCACCCAGATAGAGGCGGTGCTCAACGCCCACCCGGCGGTGGCCGAGTCGGCGGTGATCGGGGTGCCCTCGGAGCTGGGCACCGGCGAGGAGGAGGTCAAGGCCTTCGTCCGCCTGGAAGAGGGAGGCCAGGCCACGGCCGAGGAACTGCAAGAGTTTTGCCGCGCCAAGCTGGCCGAGTTCAAGGTGCCTCGCTTCATCGAGTTCAGGAGCGAGTTCGCCAAGAGCGCCATCGGGCGCATCAAGAAGGAGGAACTTAAAAAGAGCAACCCTTAACCGAACTCTGGAGGGCTTCGGGTCTGGGGTAATTTCCCGAAGCCAAAAAATCGGCAAGGCGCATGGTTTATGAAAAAATCGCGCCCAAAAACCTGAGAGGGAGGGAATTAGGTTATGAGAATTTTTAGACACGCACTGCTGACGGCGGCCCTGGTGGCGCTCTTGGTGGCGCCGATGGGCACGGCCCTGGCGGCCGACGAGATCAAGCTGGGTACCATCTTCTCGCGCACCGGCCCCCTGGCCAACCTGGGCCTGGATTCCTGGCGCGGCGCCGAGCTGGCCCGCATCGTCCAGAACCAAAAGGGCGGCCTGCTGGGCAAGAAAATTGTCTTCGTCAACGGCGACGCCCCCAACCCCAAGGCGGCGGTGAGCGAGACCGAGCGCCTTTGCACCGTGGAAAAGGTGCCGGTGATTCTGGGCTCCTTCTCCAGCTCCATCAGCCTGGCGGCCAGCGCCAAGGCCAACCAGCACAAGGTCATCTACTGGGAACTGGGCGCGGTGGGCGACAAGATCACCGAGCGCGGCCTCAAGTACGTGTTCCGCACCTGCCCCACCGGCTCGGACCTGGGCCGCGATCAGCTGCGCTTCGCCTTGGGAGAGCTGGCCAAAAAGATCGGCAAGAAGCCTTCCGAGATGAAGGTGGCCAGCATCTATGAGGACTCCGCCTACGGCACCGCCTGCGCGGCGGGCATCCGCGACCTGGCCAAGGAAAAGGGCATCAAGCTGGCGGTTGACGAGGCCTATAACTACAAGGCCACTGACCTCTCCTCACTGGTGATGCGGGTCAAGGCTGCCAACCCCGACGTCATTCTGGAGTCCTCCTATGAGAACGACGCCATCATGTTTTTCCGCCAGGCCCAGGAGGCGGGGCTCAAGGTCCGCCAGTTCGTGGGCTCCGGCGGCGGCATGAACCTGCCCGGCTACCAGAAGGCCCTGGGCACGGCCACTAGCGGCTACGTGTGCAACGTGGGCTACCCCGGCTACAACCTGAATCCCGCCTACGCCAAGGGCATCAAGGAACTGGAAGCCCTGTACACCAAGACCTTCGGCGAAAAGCCCAACAGCGTGTTCTCGGTGATCAACTACATGGGCACCATGGCCTTGTGGGACGTCATCAACCGGGCCGGCTCCCTGGACCCCGAGGCCCTGGTCAAGGCCGCCCAGGCCACCAACATCCCCGCGGATAAGACCATCCTGCGCTTTGGCATCAAGTTCGCGGGCCCCGGCAGCAAGAACATGGGACAGAACGTCTTGGCTCGCTACTTCATCTCCCAATGGCAGGACGGCAAGCTGTGGATCGTCAGCCCTGCCGCCGCGGCCACCCCGGGTCGTTCGCTGCAGGTGAAGTAATTCCCGTATTGGATGCCTGATCGTCGGGCGGGCTCATGGCGGGCCCGCCCGGCAACTCAAAATGCACCTGGGAGTGCGGGCCGGCGGGGTGCTTAAATGGTTTTTTTGCAAGTGTTGATAAACGGGTTGTTCCTGGGCGGGGTGTACGCCCTCATCAGCCTGGGGCTCACCTTGATATTCGGGGTCATCCGGGTGATCAACTTCGCCCACGGCGAAATCCTGATGATTTCCATGTACGCTTCATTTTTCTGTTTCTCCATACTGGGGCTTAATCCCTACCTGAGCCTGATTATTGTCGTCCCGGGAATGTTCCTGGTGGGTATGTTCATCGACCAGGTGATAATCCGCCCCATCCGTAACGCGCCCTCCTACATGCAAATTTTCGCCACGGTGGGCCTGTCGGTGGTCTTGATCAACCTGGCCCTGGTCTTTTTCAGCGGCGACTACCGCAGCATCAACCTGACCTTTGCCAAGCAGGTGGTGCACATGGGCGACATCGGCATCTCACTGTCGCGCTTCATCGTCTTCGCCGCGGCCATCGTGGTGGCCTGGCTGGTCTGGCTGTTTTTGGGCAAGACCGACATGGGCAAGCAGATCAGGGCCATTGCCCAGGACCGCGACGCGGCCAGGCTGATGGGCATTAACCCCAACAAGATTTACATGATCACCTTTGGCCTGGGCAGCGCCATGGTGGGCCTGGCCGGAGGGCTGATCATGCCGCTCTATTACGTGTTCCCCTCCGTGGGCGCCTATTTCGTGCTTACCGCCTTCGTGGTGGTGGTGCTGGGCGGCCTGGGCAACATGGTGGGGGCGCTTTTGGGCGGTCTGATCATCGGGGTCATCGACTCCCTTAGTGGCTTCTATTTGGACCCGGCCCTAAAAGAGATGGTGTACTTCGTGGTGTTCCTCTTGGTGTTGCTGTTCAAGCCCTCCGGGCTGATGGGCATGATCGGCGCGGAAGAGATGGGGCTGAAGTGATGCTGGGTTTCTACTTCAAGAATATCGGCGCGCCGGGCATCTACCTCCCCAGCCTGATCCTGCTGTTCCTGTTGGCGGTGGCGGCCCTGGTGCCCAACGAGTTCTACCTGAACCTGTTTTTCATGATCTTTATGTTCGCGGGCCTATCCGGGGCCTGGAACATCATCGGCGGCTACGCGGGCCAAATATCTCTGGGCCACGCCGCCTTCTACGGCTCGGGGGCCTACACTTCGGCGGTGCTGTTCGCCAAGCTGGGCCTGCCCCCGATCCTCGGCATTTTCGCCTCCATGGGCGGGGCGGTGATCCTGGCCCTGGTCATCGGCTATCCCTGCCTGCGCCTCAAGGGTCCCTTCTTCACCCTGGCCACCCTGGCCGTGGCCGAGGTATTGCAGCTTTTGGCGGTCTACTTGCGGGGCCTCACCGAAGGTTCCGAGGGGCTGTCCATCCCCTATGAGCCGGCCTGGTACAACCTCATCTTCGAATCCAAGAACGCCTACGCCGTGTTGGCCTTTGCCTATATGGTGTTGGTGCTTGTGATAACCCTGGTCTTGGAGCGTTCCAAGCTGGGTTATCAGCTAACCGCCCTGCGCGACGAGGACCAGGCCGCCGAATCCCTGGGGGTGAACACCTCCCGGGCCAAGATTGCGGCCTTCGTGCTCAGCGGGGTGCTCACCGCCCTGGGCGCGGTGATCGTCAGCCAGTACGTGCTGTTTTTGGAGCCCCACTCCGATTTCTCGGTGAACGTTTCGGTGGAGCTGGCCCTGATGTCCATGGTGGGCGGGCTGGGCACCGCGGTGGGGCCCCTCATCGGCGCGGCCATTCTCATCCCCCTGGGCGAGTTCCTGCGCGCCTGGATCGGCGGCGGTATCCAGGGCCTGCACTACGTAATCTACGGCTGCATCCTCATCCTGGTGGTGATGTTCATGCCCCACGGCATCAAGGCCCTACTGGACAAGCACTACCAGGCCTTGGTAGCCCGGCTTCCCCGCTTCGGAGCGGCGGCGCGGCCCCAGCCGGCACAGCCGGCGCGGCTCCATTTCGCCTCGGAGGATGCCCCGTCCCGGGGGCGGGAGAAGCTGCTGATCGCCGCCCACGGGGTTACCAAGGACTTCGGGGGACTGCGGGTGCTAAACGAGATCAACTTCGAGGTGCGTCCCGGCGAGATTCTGGGGATCATCGGCCCCAACGGGGCGGGCAAGACCACCTTGTTCAACGTCATCTCCGGGATCTACCGGCCTACCAAAGGGCGGGTGGAGTTCGACGGCCAAGACATAACCCAAATATGTCGCATCCATCAGGTGTGTCATCTGGGCATGGGCCGCACCTATCAGATAGTAAAGCCCTTTGGCAACATGAGCGTGCTGGACAACGTGATGGTGGGGGCCTTCTGCAACCAGGGTGCGACGGCCGAGGCCACGGAGATCGCCCTGGAAGTACTGGACCTGGTGGGCCTGTTCGACAAAAAGGACTTGGAGGCCAAGTCCCTCACCTTGGCCAACATGAAGCGCCTGGAGATGGCCCGGGCCCTGGCCACCAAACCCAAGCTGCTACTTTTGGACGAGGTGATGGCCGGGCTTAACCCCCACGAGATCGACGATGCCATCGCCCTCATCCGCAAGATACGCGACTACGGCATTACCGTGATCGTGGTGGAGCACGTGATGCGGGCCATCATGTCCCTGTCCGAGCGCATCATGGTGATCGCCCAGGGGGAAAAGGTGACCGAAGGCGAACCGCGCGAAGTTATCGCGGATCAAAGAGTGATCAAAGCATACCTGGGGGACGGTTTTGAGCTTGCTTGAGATAAACGATGTCTCCGTGAAGTATGGCGACCTGGTGGCCCTGCGGGACGTTGAGCTGTCCATAAAGGAAGGCGGCATCATCTCTTTGGTGGGGTCCAACGGCTCGGGCAAGACTACGCTCATCAACACCCTGTCGGGGTTGGTGGGCTGCGCGGCGGGCTCCATCATGTTCAAGGGGCGGCCCATCCAAGAGGTGCCCGCTCACCAGCGGGTGGAGATGGGCCTGGTGCAGATACCCGAGAACCGCCGCCTGTTTCCCTACATGACCGTATTGGAAAACTTGGAGATGGGCTCCATGACCCGCCGTTCGCGGGACAAGCGCCAGGAGAACATCAAGAAGGTGATGCACCTTTTCCCCATTCTCTCCAAGCGGTCAAAGCAGATAGCAAACACCCTGAGCGGCGGCGAGCAGCGCATGCTGGCCATCGGGCGGGGGCTCATGTCCGACCCGGAGTTGCTGATGCTCGATGAGCCTTCCATCGGCCTGGCCCCTATCGTGGTGCAGGAGATATTCAAGGCCATCGCCCTGATAAACGAGCTGGGCACCACCATCCTGTTGGTGGAGCAGGACGTAAACGCCTCGCTCAGGATTTCCTCCCACGGTTACGTCCTGGAAAACGGCCTGATCACCCTGTCGGGGCGGGCCCAGGATCTTTTGAACAGCGATCGGGTACGCGAAGCCTACATGGGCCTGTAGAGTGGGCCCCGCCAAAGGAGCGCGAAGTGGTCATAGATTTTCACCATCATTTGTTCAACCGCGACTGGCTGCCCCAGAAGTTCTGGAGCGATCTGGTGCAGCGCGCGGTTAACGTGCGGCGCTTGAACGGTCAGGAGGCCGACCCCGACGCAATAGCCCGCGGCATGTCCGAGATGTTCGAAGACCAGAACGGCGACCGCCTGGCCGCGGACATGGACGAGGCGGGTATCGCCTACACCCTGATCATGCCCCTGGACCTGGGCCTGGAGCTGGGAGAGTGCCCGGTGAGCATGGAGGAGAAGACCCGGCTGATCGTGGAGGTGACCGGCCGCCACCCCGGCAAGATCGGCTCCTTTTTCGGGATCGATCCCCGGCGCGCGGGCGGGGTGGAGCTTTTCGACCGGGCGGTGCGCCAATGGGGCATGAAGGGCCTCAAGCTGGACCCGGCGGCGGGCTTTTATCCCAACGAGCGTCTGGTCTATCCCTACTATGAAAAGGCCTGTGAGCTGGGGGTGCCGGTGCTGTTGCACACCGGAGTGGCCATCCCGCCCTTCCGCAACAAGTACACCGATCCCATCTACCTGGACGACGTGACCCTGGACTTCCCGGAGCTGACCGTGGTGGCGGCCCACGCCTCCTTTGGCTGGTGGCAGCAGCTTGCCTTTTTGATCAGCAAGAAGACCAACCTGGTTACCGATATCTCCGGCTGGCAGCCGCTGGCCACGCGGGACTACGGCCTGTTCTGCCGCTACCTGCGGGAGATGATCTCCATCGCCGGGGCGCCCAACATCCTGTTCGCCAGCGATGGACCGGCCTTCAACCTCTACGACATGCGCAACCAGTGGTGGGCCGGGTTGTTCCGGGACCTGCCGGACAAGGCCCCCGCGGGCCTCACCTTCACCCGCGAGGAGGTGGACCTGATTCTCTATCAGAACGCCCAGCGCATCCTGGGGCCGGTGGGAGAGGGCTAGGAAACGGCGTCCGGCCCAAGGGGGCCTTTCGCGGCGAGTCAATCACAGCATCGAGGAATTGAGACATGAGCAAAGTAGCCATCATCGGAGTCGGCCAGTCGTCGTTCGTGCGCGGCTATCCCGGCTCCATCCGCGAGCTGGCCTTCGAGGCCTATACCGAGGCCATGAACGACGCGGAGCTGAGCAACGAGCAGATCGGGGCCACGATAGTGTGCTCGGCCCCGGAGTATGACAAGCAGCGCTCCCCGGCCGGGGTCATCGCCGAGTATTGCGGGCTCAACCCCCAGCCCACCTTTTACACCGAGTCCTTGTGCTGCTCCTCCACCACCGGCCTGCGCCTGGCCCACGCCATGGTCTCCGGGGGCATGCACGAGAGCGTGATGGTGCTGGGCTTCCAGAAGATGAGCGAGATAACCAGCGCCGAGAGCCAGGAGCGCATGGGCCGGGGCGCCGACATCCAGTGGGAGAGCCCCTTCGGTACCATGATGCCCGCCTACTACGCTATGTTCGCCCAGGGCTATCTGAGCCAGTATGGGGCCTCGGAAGAAGACCTGGCCCTGATCCGGGTGAAGGCGGCCACCTACGGCCAGCTCAACGAGCGCGCGGTGTACCGCAAACCGGTGGAGCTGGCCCAGTGCCTGAGCGCCGACCCGGTGGCCTCGCCGCTCAAGGTGTTCGACTGCTGCGCCAACGCCGACGGCAGCTCCTGCATCATCGTGGCCGGAGAGGACAAGGTGAAGCAGTGGGGCATCAAGCAGCCGGTGTGGATAAAGGGCATCGGCTCGGCCTCGGCCCCGGTGAACCTGGCCCTGCGCGAAAGCTTCAGCAGCTTCGCGGCGGCCACCGAGGCGGGCCGCCAGGCCTACGCCATGGCCGGCATCGGCCCGCGGGACATCGACGTGGCCGAGGTGCACGACTGCTTCACCATCGCCGAGATGCTGGCCTACGAGGACCTGGGCTTCGCGCCCCGGGGCGGCGGGCCGGAGCTGATCCGTGCCAAACAGACCTACAAGGACGGCTCCATCCCGGTGAACGTGGACGGCGGCCTACTTAGCAAGGGACATCCCATCGGGGCCACCGGAGGCAGCCAGATCCGCACCATCGTCTTGCAGCTAAGGGGCAAGGCGGGCGACATCCAGGTGAAGAACCCCGAGTTCGGCCTGGTGCACAACATGGGCGGCGTGGGCATTTACGGCAACGTGGTAATCCTGGGGAGTTAGAAAATGTCCGGCCACAAAAAACCCGAGGCGGACCGCCGCTTCGCAAGGTTCGGCACGGTGAGCTTCACCGCCACCAGCAAGGTCAACGACTTCATCGATTACCTGGAAGACGGCCAGGTCTGCGGCACCAAATGCCGCACCTGCGGGGCGGTGTTCTTTCCGCCCAGGGCCCAGTGCTTTAAGTGCCGCGACCAGGCGGCGATCGAGTGGTTCCAGGTATCGGGCAGCGGCAAGCTGGCCACTTTCAGCGAACTCAAATACGCCCCCACCGGCTTTGGCGGCGACCTGCCTTATGCCATCGCGGTGCTGGACATGGGCGAATACAAGCTCTTCGGCCGCATAGGCTACGTGCCCCTGGACGAGGTGCGGGTGGGCATGGAGCTGGTGCCTCAAGCCCACCAATTGCCGGACGGCCAGATCATTTACGTGTTCAATCGGCCCTAACGCGTCCTGGAGTGGGCCGGAGAACAGCAGGTGGAGTTATGAGCGCGCCTCAGCAAAAAAGCGGTAGACCCCTTAACTTCAACGGAACCGTAGCCGATGCCCTGGCCCGGGGCCTTTTGCGCCACGGGGTGAAGCTGGTGTTCGGCCAAAGCCTGCCCAGCGCCCTGCACCTGGCGGCCAAGAGCCACGGCATACGCCAGGCCTGGTATCGCACCGAAAACGCCGGGGGGGCCATGGCCGACGCCTTTGCCCGCCTGTCCCACCGGGTGGGGGTGGTCACCGCCCAAAACGGTCCGGCCGCCACGCTCCTGGTGCCCCCCCTGGCCGAGGCCCTCAAGGCCTCGGTGCCGGTGGTGGCCCTGGTGCAGGAGGTGGCCCTCACCCAGACCGACAAGAACGCCTTTCAGGAGTTCGACCACCTGGCCCTGTTCGGGGCCTGCACCAAGTGGGTGCGCCGCCTGGACCAGCCCGGCCGGGTGGACGATTACCTTGACATGGCCTTTCGGGCGGCGGTGAGCGGCCGGCCGGGGCCCGTGGCCCTGCTGTTGCCCGCCGACCTGCTTCTGGCTCCCTGCCGGCCCGGCGAGGTCGCCCGCTGCCAGAGCCTGGGCTGCTACCCCTTGGAGCGCACCATGCCCGACTACCTGCACCTGGAGCAGGCGGCGGACCTGTTGGCCCAGGCCGAGTGCCCCCTGATCATCGCCGGGGGAGGGGTGCATCTTTCCGGGGCCTGCGAGGAGCTGGCCATGCTGCAGGAGGCGGCCGCCTTGCCCGTGGCCACAACGGTGATGGGCAAGGGCGCGGTGGACGAGAACCATCCCCTGAGCCTGGGGGTGGTGGGCTATTTCATGGGCACCGGCGGGACCACCAAGTTCCAGCGGGAGCTGGTGGAGGGGGCGGACTTGGTGCTCTTGGTGGGCAACCGCACCAACCAAAACGGCACCGACTCCTGGTCGCTCTACCCACCCAAAGCACGCTATATCCAAATCGACGCGGACCCCATGGAGATAGGGCGCAACTACGAGGCCCTGCCCCTGTTGGGCGACGCCAAGCTGACCCTCAGCGAGCTGATGGCCGTAATCGAAGGCCGCGACCTGACCAAGCGCTTGACGGCCAGGGGCGCCCTGGAGGAGCGCATCGCCCAGGGCAAGGCCCGTCACCGCCAAGAGGCCAAGGGCCTGCTCACCTCCCGGCGCAAGCCGGTGCGGCCCGAACGGGTCATGCACGAGCTGAACCGACGCCTGACCCCGGAGACGGTGGTGGTGGCCGATGCCAGCTACTCCTCCATCTGGGTGGCCAACTACCTCACCTGCCTGGCCCCGGGCATGCGTTTCATCACCCCGCGCGGCCTGGCCGGGCTGGGCTGGGGCCTGCCCATGGCCATGGGGGCCAAGCTGGCCCAACCCTCGTCCCCGGTGGTGTGCCTGGCCGGCGACGGCGGCTTCGCCCATTGCTGGGCCGAGTTGGAGGCCGCGGCCCGCATGGGCCTGGACCTGACGGTGCTGGTGCTCAACAACCGCATCTTGGGCTATCAAAAGCACGCCGAAAATGTTAAGTTCGGCGACCACACGGACGCGGTTTACATGTCCGACGTGAATCACGCGGCGGTGGCCCAGGCCGCCGGATGCCGGGGCATCCGGGTGCGGGAGCCGGCCGAGTTGCCCCGGGCCCTGGACGAGGCCCTGGGGGAGCCCGGACCGGTGCTGGTGGACATCCTCACCGATCCCAAGGCCTATCCGCCCATCACCAGTTTCGAGGGCAAGCTGGCCATGTGAGCCGGTGGCGGCCCGGAGGGGAACGGCAAAACAATGAGCAAAGTGCATCTCACCGCCAAGATCACGGCTAAGCCGGGGGCGGCGGACCAATTGGAAAAGGCCTTGCTGGCCGTGGTGCCCACGGTGCGCGCGGAGGACGGTTGCCTGCGCTACGACCTGCACCGGGAGAGCCGGGAGGGCAACGAGTTTTTGTTTTACGAGATATGGGCCAGCCCCGAGGCCCTGAAGGCCCATGGGCAGTCGGCCCATATGAACGCCATGCGCGCGAGCATAGAGTCCCTGGTGGACGGCCCCACCCGGCTCACCTTTTGGAACGCCGTGGACCGGGTCGACGGCTGATTGGGCGGCCGCTTCCCTCTTTTACCGCGCGGGGAGCGCCTCCGGCCGCTTCGGGCGGAAACCCGGGCCGGGTGCCCCCTGGCCCGCAAGGCCCGCTTGTTGCTTTGCCTCCGGGGGGGTAGCATTGCCCCATGTCCGAGATCAGAGTTCTCAAACTGGGTCTTGTCCCCTACCCCGAGGCCCTGGAGCTGATGCGCGGCCTGGTCGCCCTAAAACAAAAGGGCCCCGGCCCCCAGGTGCTGCTGCTTCTGGAGCACCCGCCGGTGTTGACCATGGGCCGCCGGGCCGCCGACGGCGACATCCTGGCCCCGCCCGAGCTGCTGGAGCGCGAGGGCATCCAGGTGCACCAGGTGGAGCGGGGCGGCCTCGTGACCTATCACGGCCCCGGCCAACTGGTGGCCTACCCCCTGCTGGATCTGAATGAGTTGGGCCTGGGGATCGGCGAGTTGGTGCGCATTCTTGAGCAAACCCTGCTGGCCACCCTGGCCGACCTGGGGGTGCAGGGCAACCTGCACGAGGGGCATCCCGGGGCCTGGTATGGCCGGCAAAAGCTGGCTTCCATCGGGGTGGCGGTCAAGCGGGGCATCACCATGCACGGCTTGGCCTTGAATCTGGACCCCAACTTGGAGCATTTTAAGCTTATCAATCCCTGCGGCCTCACCGGCTCGCCCATGACCTCGGTGCGCCTGGTGAGCGGGCGCGCGGTGGACTCAGGCCGGGCCGAGGACATCTTGGCCGGGCACTTGTGCCGCAGGCTGGAATTGTCCCCCGCGCCTTGGAGCCTGGAGCGGGCCTCGGCCTGCCTGGATGGGGGGCGCTGGGACTAGAGCGGATCGAGGATTTGCGGCCGAGACGGCCAAGGGTCGCGGCCCAACAGGGAAACGCGTGGTGGCGCAAACAATTACCCGCGACAAAATGAATCAAGCCTGGCAACGCTTCGCCCAGACCGGCCAAGTGGACCGCGAGGCGGTTCGCCGGGAAGTGGCCGACTCCTGGCAACGCTGCTATCGCCAGGGGCTCAGGCCCAACGCCCCCAAAGGCTCGCTCAAGCTATCCTCCGCCCAAATGGCCCGCATCCGGGCGGCCAACGCCGATTTCATCGAGGCGGCCCTGCCTTTCATGCGCTTTTTGCAGAGCGCGGTGCGCGGCTCTGGCTTCATCCTGGTGCTCACCAACGCCGACGGGGTGTTGCTGGACGTGTTCGGGGACGAGGAAATCCTCGGCATGGCCCAGGACAACAACTACGTGGCCGGCAGCAGCCGGGCCGAGGAGGAGGTGGGCACCAACTCCATCGGGCTGTGCCTGGTGGAGCGCAAACCCGTGCAGGTGACCGGCCCCGAGCACTACAACCAGCGCCACCACGACTGGACCTGCTCGTCGGCCCCGGTGTTCTCTCCCGAAGGCAACCTGTTGGGAGCCATCACCCTCTCGGGAAAATCCTCCAGCGCCCACCGCCACACCCTGGGCATGGTCATCTCCGCCGCCGAGGCCATAGAGAACAAGCTCAAGCAGCGCAAGGCGGACAAGGAAAAGAGCAACTACGAGACCATGCTGGAGTCCATCCTGGGCTCCATATCCGAAGCGGTGATCGCGGTGAACCACAAAGGGGTGGTTACCCACGCCAACCAGGCGGCCTGCCGCATGGGCGGCTTTTGTGCCGCCAAGGTGCTGGGCCAAACCATCGACCGGGTCTTCCCCGGCCATCCCCTGCTCATGGACATGGCCCGCCACGGCAAGGACTACGGCAACGTGGAGGTGGCGGTGGACGGCCCCCGGGGGCGCACCTATTTCATCCTGCGCCCCTTCATGATCCGCGAGGATGAAAAGCACTTCGGCTTCTTTTTGGTCATGAACGAGCGCAGCCGCTTTTTCAACGAGGTGCGCAAGATCTCCGGGCACAACGCCCGCTTCACCTTCGAGGACATCAAGGGCAGCTCGCCGGAGTTCCTGCGCCAGATCAAGCTGGCCAATATCGCCGCCGGGGCCGACAGCCGGGTGCTCATCATGGGCGAGACCGGCACCGGCAAGGAGCTCTTCGCCCAGGCCATCCACAACGCCTCCGAGCGTGCCCAGGGCCCCTTCGTGGCCATCAACTGCGCGGCCATCCCCCGCGAGCTCATCGAGTCGGAGATTCTGGGCTATAAGGACGGGGCCTTCACCGGGGCGCGCAAGGGCGGCCAGGTGGGCAAGCTGGAGCTGGCCGACGGGGGCACCATATTCCTGGACGAGGTGGGCGAGATGCCCCTGGACGCCCAGACCAAGTTCCTGCGGGTGCTCCAGGACGGCATGATCACCCGCCTGGGCGACAACCGTCCCGTCAAGGTGGACGTGCGGGTCATCGCCGCCACCAACGAGGACCTGGTGGAGCGGGTGGCCAGCAAGGGCTTCCGCCAGGACCTCTATTTCCGCCTCAGCGTGGTGGAGCTGAACATCCCCCCCCTGCGGGCGCGCCTGGACGACCTTCCCCTTTTGGTGGAGCATGTTCTGGGACGCATTTCCTACAAGCTGGGCGCCCGCCAACTGGGCATCTCCCCCGAGGCCCTGGAGGTGCTCAGCCGCTACCCCTGGCCGGGCAACGTGCGCGAGCTGGGCAACATCCTGGAGATGGCCGCCATCGTCTGCGACGACCGGGATATCCAGGTGGAGCACCTGCCCCAGCGCCTTTTCCGGGCCGGCCTCACCGCCCCGGTGAGCCAAACGGTGCAACCCCTCAAGCAAATGGAGGCCGAGGTGCTCAAAAACGCCCTGGCCGAATGCGATGGCAACGTGGCCAAGGTGGCCCGCAAGCTGGGTCTGTCGCGCAGCACCATCTATCGCCGCATGAAGGAGCTGGGGATCGGCAAGTCCGTCAGCTTCGACTAACTCCGGTCCAACCAGAAAGCGTCATGCTGTGTTGGCGGCATCGCTTAGACCTCGACGTATATAAGAATACGTCTGCGGTCTGCGCTTGCCGCCGCCTTGCCTGACGCTTCCTGGTTGGACCTGGGGCCAGGCCATTTGGCACCTCCTCGGCGTATAGAAGAATACGCCTGCGGCCCTCGTCATCGGCCGGTCGCCTTGTCTGGCGTCGGCTGGCTGTGCCGGGGTCACAACGCTTCGCCGGCGTTTGTAAGAATACGCGTGCGGGTCTCGCTGGCCCGACGCCTTGCCTAGCACCGCATGGCTGCGCCGGGTGATTGGCCAGCCACCGCCATACTGCGTTGCCGGCCTCGCTCGGGCCTCGGCGTATGGAAGAATACGCCTGCGGCCCTCGTCATCGGCCGGTCGCCTTGTCTGGCGTCGCCTGGCTGTGCCGGGACTGTTCAGGTAACACGCGTCTGCGCTTGCCGCCGCCTTGCCTGACGCTCCCTGGTTGGAACCGGGGGCCATGCCATTTAGCACCTCCTGACCCCACAAGCAGCCTCAAGCAGCGTTTCCGGCCGTGCCGCCAAGCTCCGCGCCGCGTCGTCGGCTTTCGCGCCTTCTACGATTTGTTTACTTGCCCAAAAGTGTGTCATTATGAGACATGCGCTGTTTCATGCGACACCTGTCGCAGGGGACGAGGCGAGGAGCCCGTGGGCTCTCTGGAAAAATCAACGTATTTACCTTTGGTTAGCTCTCGGGCCCCTGGCCGGACATCTGGCACGTCTCCTGCAACCAGCTTAAACCCATTAGCCACGTGACACGTCTAGTCGCCTTCTGGAGGTTGATATGGATATTCCCTCTAAAACCGTGCGCGAGTTGTACCGGACCATGGTGGTTATCCGGGCATTCGAGGAAAAAGTTCAAGATCTCTATGCCAGGGGACACATACCCGGCCTGGCTCACCTGTACATCGGCGAAGAGGCCATCGCGGCCGGGGTGTGCGCCAATCTTGGTGACCGGGACTACATCACCAGCACCCACCGGGGCCACGGCCACGTCATCGCCAAGGGCGCCCTGCTCAAGCCCATGATGGCCGAGCTCTACGGCAAGGAGACCGGCTACTGCAAGGGCAAGGGCGGCTCCATGCACATCGCCGACGTGAACCTGGGCATCCTGGGGGCCAACGGCATCGCCGGTGGCGGTCTGCCCATCGCGGTGGGCGCTGGGCTTTCGTGCAAGATGAAATACCCCGGCCAGGTAACCGTCTGCTTCTTCGGCGACGCCTCCTCCAACAACGGGACCTTCCACGAGTCGCTCAACTTCGCCGCCGTGCACAAGCTGCCGGTCATCTTCGTTTGCGAAAACAACGGCTTCGGCATTTCGGTCTCCCAGAAGCAGCACCAGGCCATCGTGGACATCTCGGTGCGGGCGGCGGGCTACAACATGCCCGGCATCACCGTGGACGGCAACGACGTGCTGAGCGTGTACCTGTCCTCGGCCGAGGCCATCGAGCGGGCCCGCCAAGGCGAAGGCCCCACGCTGCTGGAGTACAAGACCTACCGTTGGCGCGGCCACCACGAGGGCGACCCCAACCAGGGCGGCCGCTACCGCACCAAGGAAGACATCCAGGCCTGGGTAGAGAATTGCCCCATCAAGCGCCTGGAGGCGTATCTGACCAAGAACAAGGTCATGACCAAGAAACAGATGCAGGCGGTTTGGGATGAGGTGGAGAAGGAGATCGACGACTCCATCGAGTTCGCGGAACAAAGCCCGTTCCCGCCCCTCGAAGAAATGTTCCAAGACGTGTTGGCCTAGGGGAGGGTTAGAAAAATGAGTCGCGTAATTACTTATGCTCAAGCGCTGAACGAGGCCCTGGCCTATTGCATGGAAAAAGACGACAGCGTGTTCGTCATGGGCGAGGACGTGGGCCGCTACGGCGGCATCTTCCAGGTGACCGCAGGCTTGCAGGAACGCTTCGGCGTGGACCGGATCATGGATACCCCCATCTCCGAGGCCGCCTTCGTGGGCGGCGCGGTGGGCGCGGCCATGACCGGCATGCGTCCGGTGGTGGAGATCATGTTCATCGACTTCATCACCGTGGCCATGGACATGGTGGTCAACCAGATGGCCAAGATGCACTTCATGTTCGGCGGCCGGGCCAAGGTGCCCATGGTGCTCCGGGTCAACATCGGGGCCGGGCGCGGCACCGCGGCCCAGCACTCCCAGAGCTTCCACGCCATTTTTCAGCACATACCGGGCATCAAGATCGCCATGCCCTCCACGCCCTACGACGCCAAGGGCATGCTCATCGAGGCCATCCAGGACGACAACCCGGTGCTGTTCGTGGAACACAAGAAAATATATATCGACAAGGGCGAGGTTCCCGAGGAGGCCTACACCGTGCCCCTGGGCAAGGCCAAGGTGGTGCGCCCGGGCAAGGACATCACCGTGGTGGCCACCTTGAACATGGTGGCCAAGGCGCTGGCCGTGGCCGAGGAAATGGCGGGCAAGGGCGTGGACATGGAGGTCATTGACCTGCGCTCGTTGTGCCCCCTGGATCGGGAAGCGGTGCTGGCCTCGGTGCGCAAGACCGGCACCCTGATCACCGCCGACGAGGGCTGCCACACCGGCAACATGGGCGGCGAGCTGGCGGCCACGGTGGCCGAACAGGCCCTGGATTCGCTCAAGGCCCCCATCGTGCGGGTTTCCGGCCCGGACACCCCGGTGGCCTTCAGCCCTCCCCTGGAGCAGGCCTTCATCCCCAGCGAGCAAGACCTGAAGGACGCGGTCAACCGGGTTCTGGAATATCTCTAGGGGGAGGCCGCCATGCAAGAGCTTAGCAAAAGCCAAGTCAGGGCCATGCCCGCGGCGCGCGCTCTGGCGCGTGAAAAGGGCCTGGACCTGGCGGCCATAACCGGAAGCGGCCCGGACGGCTGCATCCTGGTCAAGGACGTTCAGGCCAGCCAGGCCGCACCGGCCCAGGCTCCGGCCTTGGCCGGCGCGTCGGCCAAGGTGACCAGCCTGGCCCGCAAGCTGGCCCAGCAAAAGGGCGTGGATCTTTCCGCCGTGCAGGGCACCGGCCCGCGCGGGCGCATCACCAAGGCGGACGTGCACAGAGCGGCCGCCGCTCCCGCCCCGGCGGCGGGCGGCGCCATCGCCGGCCAGAAGGTCCCCGCCACCTCCATGCGCAAGACCATCGCCCGGCGCCTGTCGGCCTCGGCCTTCACCGCACCGCACATCTATTTCTTCAGCGACGTTAAGATGGACTCCCTGCTGGCCCTGTACAAGGACATCAAACAGGAGATCCTGGAGCGCCACGGAGTGAAGATCTCGGTCAACGATCTCTTGATCAAGGCCGTGGCCCTTACCCTGGAAGAGTTCCCCCACGTCAACGCCTCCTTTGATGGTGAAAACATCGAGGTGTGGCAAGACGTGAACGTGGGGCTGGCCGTGGCCCTGGACGAAGGGCTCATCGTGCCGGCCATCGCCGAGGCCAACCTGGCCAGCCTATGGGAGATAGCCTCCCAGCGGGCCGACCTGGTGGACCGGGCCCGGGACCGCAAGCTGCAGGCCGACGAGATCGGGCGCGGCACCTTCACCATCTCCAGCCTGGCCCAGTACGAGATCACCCACTTCACGGCCATCATCAATCCGCCGCAAAGCGCCATTCTCTCGGTGGGCAAGACCCAGGAGAAGGTGGTGGCCGAAAACGGCCAGGTGGTGGTGCGCCAGGTGGCCACCCTGGGCCTGTCGGTGGACCACCGCATCATCGACGGCGCGGTGGCCGCGCAATTTTTGACTAGCCTGAAAAAGAAACTCGAACGGCCGGCGCTCATGTTCATGGAGCTGGGTTGATAGCAGGGCAAGGAGGCACAAAGTGGCCGTTGAAATAGTTCTCCCCATGCTGGGGGTGACCGTAGAAAAGGGCACCATCATCGAGTGGTTGAAAACCGAAGGTGATGCGGTGGCCAAGGGCGAGTCCCTTTATATAGTAGAGGCGGACAAGGTGACCACCGAGGTGGAGTCGCCTTCCGACGGCATCCTGGGGCGCATCCTGGTGCCCGCCGGGGTGGAGGTTCCCGTGCTCACCGTGGTGGGCGTCATCGTGGCCCAGGGCGAGGCGGTGCCCGACAACTACCAGGTCGTGGGCGGCGCCGCCGAGGCTCCCGCGCCGGCGCCCGCCCCGGAACCGGCGGCCGACGCCTACAGCGCGGCCACGCCCCAGGCCGAGGCGCAAAACTACGACTACGACGTGGCGGTGATCGGCGGCGGCCCCGGCGGCTACGTGGCCGCCATCCGGGCCGGTCAGATGGGGGCCAGGGTGCTCCTGGCCGAAAAGGACGCCCTGGGGGGCACCTGCCTGAACCGGGGCTGCATCCCCACCAAGTCCCTGCTCTCCGACGTGCACCCGCTGCACCAGATCCGCAAGTCGGCGGTGTACACCGGCGCCGGCAAGCTGGCCGCCAGCCTTTCCAAGATGATGCAGCGCAAGGACGAGGTGGTGGGCCGCATGTCCGCCGGGGTGGAGGGCCTACTCAAGGCCAACAAGGTCACCTTGTCCAAGACCGAGGCCAAGTTCGTGGACGCCCACACCCTGGAGCTCACCGGGCCCGAGGGCGCCAAGAAGGTAAGCGCGGCCAAGGTGATCATCGCCACCGGCTCGCGCCCCTCCGAGGTGCCGCCGTTGCCGGTGGACGGCAAGGCGGTGATCAACAGCGATCACGCCTTGAGCCTCAAGGAGGCCCCCAAGTCCATGGTCATCGTGGGCGGCGGGGTCATCGGGGTGGAGTTGGCCACCATCTTCAGCCTGTTGGGCTCCAAGGTGACCATCGTGGAGCTGCTGCCCTCCATCGTCGCCATGGAAGACCCCGAGGCGGTGGCCGCGCTCAAGAGCGCCCTGGAGGAGCTGGGCATCGAGATCATCACCGAGGCCCGGGCCCAAAAGGTGAAAAAGGGCAAGAACGGTCCCTCGCTGGTCATCACCAACGGCGACGACCGCGAGCGCACCCTCAAGGCCTCGCTGGTCCTGGTGGCCGTGGGCCGCGCCCCCAACACCGAGGGCTGGGGCCGCGACGCCCTGGGCCTGGAGATGGACGGTCCCTTCGTCAAGGTCAACGCCCGCATGGAGACCTCGGTCCCCGGCGTCTACGCCATCGGCGACGTGGTGGGCAAGTCCATGCTGGCCCACACCGCCTCCGAGGAAGGCGTGGTGGCGGTGGAAAACCTCATGGGGGCCAGCCGCCAGATGGACTACGACCGCATCCCCAACTGCGTCTACACCTTCCCCGAGGTGGCTTCGGTGGGCCTGAGAGAGGCCCAGGCCGCCAGCCGGGGGCTGAAGGTCAAGGTGGGCAAGTTCCCCTACCGGTTCAGCGGCAAGGCGGCGGCCATGGGCGAGGAACAGGGCCTGGTCAAGATCGTCAGCGATCCCGAGCTGGGCGAGATCCTGGGCGCCTGCATCGTGGGCCAGCACGCCACCGACCTGATCGGCGCCGTGGCCCTGGCCATGGACCTGGAGGCCACCGTGGACGACCTGGGCGAGGTGGTCATGGGCCACCCCACCCTGGCCGAGACGGTGAAGGAGGCGGCCCTGGATTGCCTCGGGCGAGCTATCCACAAGCCCTGATCAGCATAGACCGGACGGCCGGGGCGCCCGCCTCGGCCGTCCGAACTCCTGATGTTTGCCTAAAGCGCTTGTGAGGAGGGCCGCGTGGCAGGTGTTACGAACAAAGTGAAATCCTAAGGAGACCAATGGATACTTTGGCCGCGTTGCCTGTGCAAGCGCTGCACGGATTGGTTTACGGGATGCTGCTGTTTTTGGTGGCATCTGGTCTCACCCTGATCTTCGGCATGATGGGGGTGCTCAACTTCGCCCACGGCGCCCTGTATATGCTCGGGGCCTATTTCTCCTTCTCCGTCCTGCAATGGACCGGACAGTTCTGGTTGAGCCTGTTGGTGGCCCCGCTGCTGGTGGCCTTGGCCGGAGTCGCCATCGAGCGCTTTTTCCTGCGCAAGGTCCATTCCTACGGGCACGCCCACGAGTTGTTGCTCACCTTCGGCGTGGCCTACATCATCGAAGAGTTGGTGAAAATCTTCTGGGGCAACGAGCCGCTCAGGGTGGTGCTGCCGCAGTGGCTGGACGGCTCGGTCCACCTGCTGGGCACCGAATATCCGGTGTACCGCCTGTTCATCCTGGCCGTGTCCACCATCGTGTTCATCATCATGTTTTTCGTTTTGTACAAGACCAGGGCGGGCATCATCGTGCGGGCGGCGGTGGCCAACAAGCGCATGGTAGGCGCCCTGGGCTTCAACGTGCCCCTGGTGTTCTTGCTCCTTTTTGGCATGGGCGCCTGGCTGGCCGGCCTGGCCGGGGTGATCGGCGGGCCCTACCTCATCACCAACCCGGCCATGGCATCCACCATCATCATCGACCTGTTCGTGGTGGTGGTGGTGGGCGGTCTGGGTTCCATCCAGGGGGCGCTCATCGCCAGCCTGCTCATCGGCCAACTGCAATCCATCGGCATCCTGATCCTGCCCCAGTTCGCCATCTTCTTTGAGTTCCTGCTGATGGCCCTGGTGTTGATCTTCCGGCCTCACGGCCTGATGGGAGAGAGCAAATGACCTCCAGCGCATGGCTAAAGCGGGTGTTGTTGTTGGCCGGCCTGGCGGTCCTGGCTTTCATGCCCTGGCTGGTGGGCGAGTATCCCCTGAACCTGATCATCACCATGATCATCTATTCGTTGTTCGCGCTGAGCTACAACGTTCTGTTCGGACAGGCCGGGCTGCTTTCCTTCGGCCACGCCGCCTACTTCGGGGTGGGCGCCTATACCTCGGTGCTGCTGTTCAAGGATCTGGGCTATAGCCTGTTGCCGGGCATCCTGGGCGCGGGCCTGGCCGGAGGCATCCTGGGCATAATCCTGGGCCTTTTCGTGGTGCGCCTGGGCGGCACCTATTTCGCCCTGCTTACCCTGGCCTTCAACGCCCTGATCTATGCCGGGGCCGAAAAATGGCGGGGCCTGACCGGCGGCGAGGACGGGGTGGCGGCCATGCGGCCGGATCTGCACATCCCCTTTGTGGGCGACATTGGGATGTTCACCACGGTGCATTGGTACTACTTCGTGCTTATCGTGGTGCTCTTGTCCACCTGGTTCTGCTGGCACTTCACCCGCACCCCCCTGGGACGGCTCAACGAATGCCTCAGGGAAAACGAAGACCGGGCCCGCTTCATCGGCTACAACGTGTATCTGTCCAAGGTCGCGGTGAACGTCATCAGCGCCTTTTTCGCGGGCCTGGCCGGAGGCATGGCCGGGGCCTTCCAAGAGTTCGTCACCGTCACCTTCATCAACCTGGACAAGGCCACCGACGTACTGATCATGACCTTTGTGGGCGGCTCGGGAACCTTCTGGGGGCCCATACTGGGAGCCTGCTTCCTTACCTACCTCAACCAGATCCTTAGCGACCTGACCGAACACTGGACTCTGATCCAAGGGATCATTTTCGTACTGCTGGTCATGTACGCGCCCCAGGGGCTCAGCGGGATTTTGATTTCTCTCAAAGCCCGCTTGTTCCCTGCTCGGAGCGCCGCACTGAACCCGGCCGCCAAGGGGGAGGGTTAAGCCCATGAATATGTTGGAGGTCAAGGGCCTGTGTAAATCTTTCGGCGATATCAAGATCATCTGCGGCATCGACTTGGCCGTGGAGAAGGGACAGCGTCACGCCATCATCGGGCCCAACGGCGCGGGCAAGACCACCTTTTTCAACCTGCTCAGCGGCCACTACAAGCCCACCGCCGGGGATATATATTTCAAGGGTCACAAGATAAGCGGGCTGCAGCCTTATCGGATCAACCGCCTAGGCCTGGGCCGCTCCTTCCAGATCACCAACGTTTTCCCCGGGCTCACCGTCTTGGAGAACGTGCGCTCGGTGGTGCTCTCGCGCCACGGGGTGCGCTTCAACTTCTGGAGCACCGTGGCGGGCATGGAGGAGATCAACCGGGAGTGCATGGACATCCTGGAGCAGATCGGCCTGGCCGGGCGGGCCGACCACCTGGCCGGAGAAATGGCCTACGGCGAGCAGCGGGCCCTGGAGATCGGCCTGGTCTTGGCCTCCCAGCCGGAGATGATTCTCCTGGACGAGCCCACCGCGGGCATGAGCATCGACGAGACCCGCGAGGCGGTGAAACTGGTGGACCGGGTGACCAAGGGCAAGACGCTGATGATCATCGAGCATGACATGGAGGTGGTGTTTTCCCTGGCCGACGTGATAACCGTGATCAGCTACGGCGAGGTGCTCGCCAGCGGCACTCCGGAGGAGATACGCAATCATCCCAGGGTCCGTGAAGCTTATCTGGGGACGGGTACGGTATGCTGAAACTGGACAAGGTCAATACCTATTACGGCGAAAGCCACGTGCTCTTCGACATCAGCCTGGAAGTGAACCCGGGCGAGATCGTGGCCTTGGTGGGGCGCAACGGGGTGGGCAAGACCACCACCATGATGACCATCATGGGTCTGGTGCAACCCAAGTCGGGCTCCATTACCTTCAAGGGCAAACAGATCGCGGGCAAGGCTCCCCACCAGATCGCCATGGCCGGGCTGGGTTTCGTGCCCGAGGAGCGCTGGATATTCCCCAACCTTACGGTGCATCAGAACCTGCTCATGGGCATCAAGCCCGGCCACATGAACAAGCCGGTGGATGACGGCTGGAGCATCGAGCGGGCCTACGACAGCTTCCCGCGCCTGGCCGAAAGGCGCAATCAAAAGGGTGGGGTGCTCTCCGGCGGCGAAATGCAGATGCTCACCATCGTGCGCAGCCTCATGGGCAACCCGGACCTGATCCTCATCGACGAGCCCACCGAGGGCCTGGCCCCCATCATCGTGGAACGGGTCAACGAGGTGATCCACCAGATAAACCGGGCCGGGACCACGGTGCTCTTGGTGGAGCAGAAGCTCAACGTCTGCCTGGATCTGGCCCAGCGGCTTTACGTGCTCAGCAAGGGCGACATCAAGTGGACCGGCACCCCCGGCGAATTGGAATCACGCCAGGACATCCGCAAGGAGTTCCTGGAGGTTTGACGGCACAAGGTTCTTGTACACGGCCGCCCCGGCGGCCCGCAACCTTACCAGGGAGAGAGGTAGGATTATGAGGAAAATCGGATTAGTACTGGCTATCGCTGGTGCCTTGGCCATGGTGGCCACCGCGGCCATGGCCGGAGGCGTGGTGAAATTCGGGGTTAACGAGATTCGCTCCGGCGCCTTCAAGAGCAACGGCGACCGCACCATTTGGGGCATCGAGGCGGCGGTGAAGGAAGCCAACGACGCCGGCGGCCTGTTGGGCAAGAAGATCGAGCTGGTGGTCATGGACAACCAGATGAAGGGCGAGATCGCGGTGCGCAACGTAAAGCGCATGGTCCTGGAGGACAAGTGCGAGGTCATCATCCAGGGCTCCTCCTCCGGCGTGGGCGGCGCCATCGCCCAGACCATGCCCCGCTACAAGAAGATCTACCTGGACACCAACGCCGAGGCCATGGGCATCACCGGCGAGAACTTCACCCCCTACACCTTCCGCACCTGCATGAACGCGGGCATGCACGTCAAGGCCCTGGCCCACTACTTCGCCAAGAAGGGCTACAAGAAGGTCTTCTTGATCAACCAGGACTACTCCTGGGGTCATGACGTGGCCAAGTACTACAAGATGTTCATCGAGAAGCTGGCTCCGGGCACCAAGGTGGTGGGCAGCGAGTTCCACAAGGTGTTCAACAAGGACTTCGGTCCCTACATCAGCAAGATCCAGGCCTCCGGCGCCGACTACGTGATCAGCGGCAACTGGGGCACCGACCTGACCCAGCTCATCGTGCAGTCCCGCAGCCTGGGCATGAACCTGCCCATCGGCTGCACCTTCTTGGATGACGACGGCGTGGGCGCGGTGGCCGGCGACGCCGCCATCGGCTGCGTGCAGGCCAACATGTACCTGCTAGGCGTGAACAACCCCCGGGCCAAGGAGTTCGAGGACACCTTCCACAAGAACAGCGGCGGCAAGTGGCCCAGCTTCGTGATCATGGAGGCCTACCTGGGCACCAAGATGTACATCGAGGCGGTGAAGAAGGCCGGCAGCTTTGACACCGACAAGGTCATCAAGGCCTTTGAGGGCCTGAGCTACACCGGCCCCGTGGGCAACATGACCATGCGCAAAGAGGACCACCAGAACCAGACTCCGGCGGTGGTCGGCGTGGTGAAGGGCAAGACCAAGTACTACCCCTTCGCCTATCCCACCCCCGAGATGGTGCTCCCCGCCAAGGACGTCAGCCTGACTCTGGAAGAGAGCGGCTGGAAGCCCTACAAGGGCAAGTAAAACGACCCCTGTGCCGGGTGGGCCGCCATGGCGCGGCCCGCCCGGTCCCTCCCGACACCTTAATAAGAGGCGATAGCGACAATGCAGGCACAATGGCATCACGTGGGCATCTCGGTGGCCGATCTGGAGCGGGCGCTGCACTTCTACCGGGACTTGCTGGGCTTCGAGGTGGTATGGGATCATCCTCAAAGGGGCGGGCCGGAGATGGCCAAGGTGGTGGGGCTTGAAGACGTCAAGGCCCACATGGTCATGCTCAAGGGCTACGGCACCCACATAGAGCTTTTCGATTACCTCAGCCCCAAGGGCAAGGCGGTGGGCTCGGGCCGCCAGTGCGACTACGGCCTCATTCATTTCGCCCTAACCGTGACCGGGCTGCAAGAGCTCTACGACCGCCTGGTGGCCGAGGGGGTGGAGTTCAACTGCCCGCCCCAGGTGCTGCGTCCCGGGGTCTTGGCCACCTACATGAAGGACCCCGAAGGGGTGACCATAGAACTGGTCGAATACAGCGAGGGGGCTTGAGCCATGATCTTGCAGGGCAAGAGGGCCGTGGTGACCGGCGGAGCCGCCGGCCTGGGGCTGGCCATCGCCACCGCCTTTGCCGAGGCGGGGGCCAAGGTGGCCATCTGGGACTGGCAACTGGAGGTGGCCTCGCTGCCGCCTGATAAATTTCCCATCACCGCCAAGGTGGACGTGTCCTCCGGCGAGATGGTGGCCGCCGCGGCGGCCGAGGTGCTGGCGACCTGGGGCGGCCTGGATATTCTGGTCAACAACGCGGGCATCTGCATTCCCGGCACGGTGGAGGAACTCAGCGAGAGCGACTGGGACCGGGTGATGGCCGTGAACCTCAAGGGCACCTTCTTGTGCTCCAAGGCCTTTGCCCCGGCCATGAAGAAACAGGGCGCGGGCAAGATCATCAACCTGGGCTCCATTTCAGGCAAGATGGGCGGCATCGTGGCGGGCAGCGCCTACAGCGCCTCCAAGGCGGGCATCATGTGCCTGACCATGTCCCTGGCCCGGGAGCTGTCCCCCTTTGGGATCAACGTCAACGCCATGGCTCCGGGGGTGATCGCCACGGACATGAGCAAGGGCCTGTCCCAGGGCGACTACACCTCCTACAAGCAGACCATCCCCTTGGGCCGGGTGGGCGAGGCCAAGGAAGTGGCCGCCCTGGCCCGTTTTTTGGCCGGGCCGGACAGCGACTACCTCACCGGCGAGATTATCGACATCAACGGTGGCCAGTTTATGGACTAGGTCCGTGCGCCTGCCCGGGGAAGATGAACGATGAAAGCACTGCGCAAACTGGCCGGCGGCGAAGGCCACGTGGAACTGGTGGATATCCCCACCCCCCAGCCCGGCCCCGGACAGGTGCTTGTCAAGGTAAAGAGCGTGGGCATCTGCGGCACGGATCTGCACGTCTGGGAGGGCCGTTTCGACAAGGTGCGCCCCCCGGTGACCCTGGGCCACGAGTTCGTGGGCGAGGTGGCCGAGCTGGGCCCGGAGGTCACGGGATGGTCCCGGGGCCAGGCCGTGGTCAGCGAGAGCCAGTCCTCTTCCTGCGGCGCCTGCGAATACTGCCTGGCCGGCCAGAGCAACGTCTGCCCGGAGCGCCTGGCCTACGGCTACGGGGTGGACGGGGGCATGGCCGAGTACGCCCTGGTGCGGGCTTCGGGCCTGCACGCCCTGCCCCACGGGGTGGGCTTCAAGCAGGGGGCCATGGTGGAGCCCCTGGCCGTGGCGGTGCACGCGGTGCTGGAGCGGGGCGTGACCCCGGACCAGGGGCCCGTCTTGGTCAGCGGGCCCGGCCCCATCGGGCTGTTGGTGCTACTGGTGCTGGGCCTGAGCCGGACCCCGGTCCTGGTGTGCGGCACCAGCAAGGACCGGGTCCGCCTGGAGTTGGCCGAGCGCCTGGGAGCCAAGGCCACGGTCATGGTGGACCGCGAGGACCTGGGCCAGGCGGCCGAGGAGTTCACCCAGGGCAAGGGCTTCGCCGCAGCCTGGGAGTGCTCCGGCGCGGGTCCGGCCCTGAGCGCGGCTCTAAGGCTGGTGCGCCGCCAGGGATCGCTGGTGCAGGTGGGCCTCAACGGGGGCGTGCCCAGCCTGGACCTGGACCAGCTCACCCTGAAGGAGCTGACCCTGCGCGGGGCCTTTGTGCACAACCGGGGCACCTGGGAGCGCTCTTTGGAGCTATTGGGCCAGGGGGCCCTGGACCTGACTCCCCTGATCACCGCGGAGATGCCGCTGAGCGTGTGGCTAGACGCCTTTGAGCTGTCGCGGGACCAGGTGGGCATCAAGTACCTGCTGAGCCCCGGAGAATAGGGGAGCGCCATGGCCCAGGGAGGCACCCCCCACCACCGGCCCTCCTGGCTGGTGCAAAAAGCGCCGGATCAGGAGAGCCTGCGCCGCATGCGCGCCCTCATGGAGGGCCAGGCCCTGAACACGGTGTGCGTGGAGGCCCAGTGCCCCAACCAGGGGGAGTGCTTTGCCTGCGGCACGGCCACCTTCCTCATCCTGGGCGATATCTGCACCAGGGGCTGCCGCTTTTGCGCGGTCAAACACGGCCGCCCCGCGCCCATCGATCCCGAGGAGCCCGACCGCCTGGCCCAAACCGCCGCCCAATTGGGCCTGAAGCACGTGGTCATCACCTCGGTGACCCGCGACGACCTGCCCGACCAGGGGGCGGGCCAGTTCGCCGCGGCGGTGCGGGCGGTAAAGGCGGCCAGTCCCGACACCAGCGTGGAGGTGCTCATCCCCGACTTCCAGGGGCGGCTGGAACTGTTGGAAATGGTGGCCCGGGCCCAGCCCGAGGTGATCGCCCACAACCTGGAGACGGTGCCCCGCTTCTACGGCCCGGTGCGCCGGGGAGCCCAATATGGGCGCTCCCTGGAGGTGGTGGCCAACGTGAAGCGGGTCTCCGCCGCGGCCAGCAAGTCGGGCATCATGCTGGGCCTGGGCGAGCGCCGCGAAGAGGTGCTGGGGGTGCTGAGCGACCTGCGCGGGGCGGGCTGCGACATCCTCACCCTGGGGCAATACCTGGCCCCCTCGCCTGAGCACGCCCCGGTGGAGCGTTTCGTGCCCCCGGCCGAGTTCGACGAGCTGAAGCGGGAGGCCCTGGCTCTGGGCTTCAAGTACGTGGCCGCCTCGCCCTATGTGCGCAGCTCCTACCGGGCCGACCGGGCCTGGAAGGCGGTGCGGGAGGCGGCCGGCTCCTAGGGCCACGGTACGCGCCAAAAGACAGGGGCCCGGCCATGCGCCGGACCCCTGCTTGCTTTCAAGGCCAGGCTCAGGCCAGGAGGGCCGCCTTCACCGCGTCGCCCACCTGGGCGGTGCTCGCCGTGCCGCCCATGTCCTTGGTGCGCACCGCGCCCTGGGACAGGACCTGGGTCACCGCGTCCTGCACCGCCCGGGACGCCTCGGCCTGGCCCAGATGCTCCAGCATCATGCGCACCGACTCTATGGAGGCGATGGGGTTGACCACCCCCAGGCCCGCGTATTTGGGGGCCGAGCCGTGGATGGGCTCGAACATGGAGGGGAACTTCCTCTCCGGGTTGATGTTGCCCCCGGCGGCAAAGCCCATGCCCCCCTGCAGCATGGCCCCCAGGTCGGTGATGATGTCGCCGAAGAGGTTGGAGGCCACCACCACGTCGAAATACTCGGGGTTTTTCACCATCCACATGGTCATGGCGTCCACCAGGGCCAGATCCTGCTTGATGTCCGGATAGTCCGCCGCCACCTCGCGGTAGATCTTGTCCCAATAGACCATGGAGTAGTTGAGGGCGTTGGACTTGGTGCAGTTGGTGAGCATGCCCACCCGGTCTCCCTCCACCCGGCCCCGGCGTTCACGGGCCAGCTCGAAGGCGTAGCGGATCACCCGGTCGCAGCCCTTGCGCGAGAAGACGGCGGTCTGGAAGGCGAAGCCCTCGGGCGCCTCGGGCTTGAAAAAGCCGCCGGTGCCGGAGTATTCGCCTTCGGTGTTCTCGCGCACCACCACGAAGTCCACGCTCTCGGGGGTGGCGGTGCGTATGGGGGTGGCCACCCCGGGGTAGAGCTTGATGGGCCTAAGGTTGACGTACTGGTCGAAGCCCTTGCGGATCTCCAGGAGGATGGTGAGCGAGACGTGGTCCGGCACCTTGGCCGCGTCGCCGATGCAGCCCAGGAAGATGGCGTCAAAGTCCTTGAGGGTGGTGAGCTTGTCCGCGGGGCCCATCTCGCCGTGCTTGAGGTAATAATCGCAACCCCAGTCGAAGCTTTCCACTCGGCAGGTAAAGCCGAACTTGTCGCCCGCGGCGGCCAGGATCTTCATGGCCTCTTGGGCGATTTCCTGGCCCACCCCGTCTCCGGGCAGATTGGCTATAGCATAGTCGGTCATGCTGGCCTTTCCTCACAGGCGCCGTTGGCCGGCGTCCCGGTGCTGGTGATTGTTAAAGGTCTTTGAGGTTCTTTACGCAAACCAAGACAGGTTGTCAATGATTTTAGAAGGTTAGGTCACATTGTGTAACGCGGGGCCAGGGCGGCCCCGGCGGCGGCCAGGGGGCTACTTGCTTTCGTTTTTGCTGTAGATCTGCTTGAGCAAGGCCAGGACGTGGGTTTTTTCCTCACCGGAGAGTTCGCCCACGAAGTTGTCGATGTGCTTTTCCTTTTCCGGCTGGATGTTTTCCAGAGCCTTTCTGCCCTTGGGGGTGATCTCCAGCAAGGTGACCCGCTCGTCCTGGCTGTAGCGCTTGCGCAGCAAAAAGCCGTCGCGCTCCATGCGCTTGGCCACCCCGGTCATGTTGGCCCCGGTAACCAGCAATATCTTGCTCACCTTGGTGATGGTGTTGGTGCCGTCCTCCGAGGCGTTGAGCACCCGAAGCACGTTGTACTGGGTGAAGGTAAGGCCGTAATTCTTGAATATTTCCGAGGCGGTTTTCTTGAACAGTTCGGAAACCCGGACCATGCTCATTAAAACTTTTTCATCCACGCTGAGGCTGCTGCGATACCGGCTGATGCTCATGAGACCGATCCGTTGGGGTGACGAGAAACTTAAGACGCTAAATAAACATATTAGTTATTAAAAATTATGTCAACCGGCAAAAGGTAAATTGCCGGCGCCTATATGGCCGGTGGCCGCTGCTGAAGGCTATTTGTCTAAACTTACGAGGTAATTTGGGGGCGGCCTTGATGGGGGAGCCAAGAAAATGATCATTTTCGGCCGGACCGTGGGGACGGTCGTTGGGTGGCGCGGCCTGTAATCCGGCTCACCGCCAGGTGGGGCGCGCGCGTGGGCCAAATCGTATTGTGTTACATATCATCCCGATACTAATAGATTAATTTGAAATGTGCCATGGCGGGGCCGCCTGAAGCGAAAATCCTTGACAGGGCCAAACTAAACAATTAAATAAATAATACGTTAAATAAAATGCCGAGCATTGCGAGGAGGGCCCTATGCAAATCAAGGCGAAGCTGGCGGAGATAGTGGGGAAGGAGCATGTGGACACCACCCGCAAAGCCCTGCTCCCCTATGCCAAGGACCATAGCCTGTTGGAGTGCAACGGCTTGGCCGATGCGGTGGTGTGGCCGGACACCGCCGAACAGGTGCAGAAGATCGTCCAACTGGCCAACGAGATCAAGATGCCCGTGATCCCGGCAAGTTCGCGGCAGCATTTCCACGGCTCCACCCTGCCCAAGATGGGCGGGATCATCGTGGATCTCAAGCGCATGAACCGCATCCTGGACTTTGACGTGCCCGACCGTTTGGTGCGCATCGAGCCGGGGGTCACCTGGGGCCAGTTGCAGCCGGAGCTGATGAAGATCGGCCACCGCATGGTGATGCCCCTGATGCCCCTGGCCGACAGTTCGGTGGTGGCCAGCCTTTTGGAGCGCGAGGTGCCCACCAACCCCCGCTACGAGTACGGCGAACCCATGACCTCCAACGAGGTGATCTGGGGCTCGGGCATGCGCTTCCGCACCGGCTCGGCCAGCGTGCCGGGCTTCCCGGACAAGGCCGACTCCAAGGGCGGCAACCCCGAGGGGCCGGGCACCAACTGGTACCGCTTCTTCCAGGGGGCCGAGGGCACCATGGGAGTGGTCACCTGGTCCATCGTCAAGTTCGAGTATCTGCCCGAGATCGACAAGACCTACTTCATCACCTTTGACGACATCGGCGCGGCCGTCGAGCCCCTGTACCAGATGCAGCGGCGCATGATCGGCAACGAGTGCCTGTTGATCAACAACCAGGTGGGGGCACTGATCTTCGGCGACGGCAGCGACAAGACCTACCAGGCCCTCAAGCGCCAGTTGCCGCCCTGGTTCATCGTGCTGGTGCTCTCCGGGCCGCCGCGCTCGCCGGAGGCCAAGCTGGCCTACGAGAAAAAGGCCCTGGACGAGGTGTGCGCCAACCAACCCGGGGTTGTCCGGGTGGACGAGTCCCTGGCCGGGGCGGTGGGCCTGGAGCGCAAGCTGCCGGACATGCTGCGCAACCCCTGGCCCGCCGAGCGCACCTGGTGGAAGCACCAGCTCAAGGGCGAATGCGAGGACCTCTTGTTTATCGCCAAGATGGAGCAGGCGGCGGCCTTCACCGAGCTGGTGACCGAGACCGCCGGGGCCCACGGCTACGACGTGCGCCAGATGGGGGTGTATCTGCAGCCCATCGAGCAGGGCCGGGCCTGCCACCTGGAGTACCAGTTCTACTACGACCCGGACGATGCCGACGAAAAGGCCATGGTCAAGGCGCTCTATATGGACGCGGCGGCCAAGTTGTTGGCGCAAGGGGCCTTCTTCTCCCGGCCCTACGGCCTGCTTTCGCCCATGGTGTTCGAAAAGGCCCGCGGCTACACCAACACCATCACCCGGGTGAAAGAGGTGCTGGACCCCAACTACGTCATGTGCCCCGGCAATGTCTGTTTCTAAAGGAGGCGGCCAAATGATCGTGGAAGGATCGTTGGAGCTCAAAGATTACATGTACGAAATGCGCCGGTGCATGCGCTGCGCCAGCTGCAAGTGGCTCGACCACATCTACATGCCTGACAATCGTTTCGTGTACCGCTGCCCCAGCTACGGCAAGTACTACTTCTCCAAGGTGGCCTACGGCCGCCTCAAGCTGGGCCTGGCCCTTACCGAGGATCGCCTCAAAGACTCGCCGGGCATGAAGGACATGGTGTTCCAGTGCCTGATGTGCGGGGCCTGTGACAGCGGCTGCAAGCGCAACCTGGACCTGGAGATCAACTACTCCCTGGAGGCCCTGCGCGGCCACATGGTGGAGAGCGGGCGCTACCCCAAGCAGCACCAGAAGCTCATCGACAACGTGGTGAAGAGCAAGAACCGCTACGGCCTGCCCGCCAAGGAGCGCACCGCCTGGAAGCCGACCAAGGCCAAGAAGAAGGCAGACACGGTGTACTTCGCGGGCTGCGGCGCCTCCTACAAACAGACCCAGGTGGCCCAGGCCACCGACAAGATCCTGGGCAAGCTGGGCGGCTACATGCTGCTGCCCGGCGAGCAGTGCTGCGGCCATCCCCTGTTCGCCATGGGTCACTTTGAGGCCTTCAAGAAGCAGATGGAGATGAACCTCAAGGCCTTGGCCAAGACCGGGGCCAAGCGCTTGGTCACCGCCTGCGCCGAGTGCTACAAGACCTGGAAGGTGGACTATCCCCGCCTGATGAAAAAGAGCACCTGTGATCTGCCCTTCGAGGTGGTGCACATCACCGAACTGGTGGACGAGGCCCTGGGCAAGGGCGAACTGGAGCTCAAAGGCAAGCTGGACATGAAGCTGGCCTGGCACGACCCCTGTAACCTGGGCCGCATGTCCGAGCCTTACACCCACTGGGAGGGCGACCGCGGCCAGTGGGGCTGTTTGGAGCCGGCCAAGGGGTTCGAGGCCAAGCAGTTCAACCGGGGCACCGCCGGCACCTACGAGGCTCCCCGCAACATCTTGAAGGCCCTGCAAGGGGTGGAGCTGGTGGAGCTCAAGCGGCACCACGAGTTTTCCTGGTGCTGCGGCGGCCATGGCGGGGTGCCCGAGGCCTACCCCGACCTGGCGGCCTACGCGGTGGACGAGAGGCTGGAGGAGGCCAAGGCCGTGGGCGCCGAGGCCGTGGTGAGCGCCTGCCCCTACTGCAAGGAGCAGTTCGAGGCGGGCCAGAAGAAGCGGGACCACCAGGTCCAGGTCTTCGACATCACCGAGCTGATCGCCCAGGCGCTTTAGAGAAAGGAAGAGGCCATGCCCAAAGTTACCGAGAAGGTATCCAAGGCGGCTTACAACGCCCTGCAAAACATAGTTGGACCCGAGTGGGTCACCGACGACGTGGCCATCACCGAGAGCTACGTCAAGGGCGGCGAGATCCACGACTGCATCTATCAGCGCGGCCAGCAGCCCCCCGGCGTGGTGGTCATGCCCAAGGACACCGAAGAGGTGCAGAAGATCGTCAAGGTCTGCATGCGCTACCACCTGCCCTACACCCCCATCGGAGCCTTCTGGGGGGTGCACTGCGGCGGTAAGGTGCCCTTCCACGTATCCATCGACCTGTCGCGCATGCGCTCGTTGGAGTGGGACGAAAAGCACATGGTGGCCATCGTGGGGCCGGGCCAGATCCACTCGCCCCTGCAGGCCGAGGCCCAGGAGCGGGGCATGTACACCATGACCCCAGGCGGCGGCTCCCAGGCTGCGGTGATCGGCAACATGCTCACCTGCAACTACTCGCCCCTCAACTACCGCCTGGGTCTGGCCACCCGGCGCATCCTGGGTGTGGAGTGGGTGCTGCCCAACGGCGAGGTGATCCGCCTGGGCTCGTTGGCCACCAGTGACGACCCCTACTGGGGCGAGGGCCCCGGCCCGGACCTGCGCGGCCTGCTGCGCGGTTATCTGGGCTGGTGGGGCAAGGTGGGCATCATCACCAAGATGGCCATCAAGATGCACCCCCTGTTCTTGCCTGAGCGCATGCAGCCGGTGGAGCGGGGCATGCTTTCCACCCTGGAGTTTCCGGACAACCGCATCAAGTGGTACAACTTCCGCATGCCCTCGGAGGAGGCCATGCGCAAGGCCATGCGCGAGATCTCCCGCTGCGAGATCGGCGCGGCGGTCATGCGCGTGCCCACCATCTGGCGCTACCGGGGCAAGTCGCACTCCCGCGAGGACTTCTGGAGCAAGTGGGGGCCCGACGAGGCCAAGATCCGCTCTTCCCGGGCCACCAGCTCAGTCTGCCGGGTGCTCTTAATCGGCTACACCAGCGAGGAGCAGCTCCAGTACGAGGAATCGGTGCTCATGGACATCATGAACGGGCTGGGCGCCGAGTTGGGCCGTACCAAGCAGTCGGACCAATCCTGGATCAAGAACGCCGACTCGGCGGGCATGTGGTGGCCGGCCGGCGGCTACGTGTCGGTGGAGTTCGTGGTGGAGACCCTGGAGCACTCCTTTGCCCGGGGCAAGACCCTGCTCAAGGAAAAGGAGTCCAAGTTCACCCCGCCCTTGGTGGACGAGTACGGCGAGGAGGGCTGGATCCAGATGACCGACATGGGTCACACCAGCTACTTCGAGTTCCTCATCCAGTGGGACCCGGAGCACCCCCTGGGCAAGTACGAATCCGGCGAGTACAAGGCCTGGGAACACTGGGTGGCCAGCCAGCGCACCGCCATCGACCACGGCCAGTTCACCGCCAACATCGGCAGCCTGAGCGTCATGGGCCTCACCGGCCCGGCCTTCGGCCCCAACTACGGCGAGATCTACGACAAGGTGCGCCAGGCGGTGGACCCCCTGGACATCTCCAACCCGCCCCTGGACCTGCACGACCGGGTCATCGACGAGTTCGCCCCCAAGTGGAAGGAGGACTACAACTTCCAGACCTGGAGCGAGCTGATGCACGATGGCAAGGAGTGGTGGAAGGTGCTCACCAGCCGGGACATCGAGTGGAAGGACTGCCTGCCGGAGTGGTACTGGGACCGCGACGACAAGGAAATTGGTTGACCCTGGGGAGGACCGGAGCCATAAATGGGGCTCCGGTCCACCCCTAGCGCGGGAGTCGATCAGTGTCTGAAACATCCATTGCGGTCGTGGGCATCGGCGCCACCGGCGCGGTGCTGGCCGCCGCCCTGCTAAAGCAACGCCCCGACACGGTGCTGGTGGCTTCCTCGGAGGCCAAGGCCCAAACCCTCAAGCAAAATGGCCTGAGCGTCGATGGGGCCCTGGAATACCAGGCGCCGGTGCGGCGCGCCGTGGGCGGCGTGGCCGCCCTGGCCGACGACCCGCCGGATGTGATCATCCTGGCCACCAAGACCTTTCACCTGCCCCGGGTGCTGGAGGATCTGGCCCCGGTCTTTTGGCCGAGCATGAAGATCGTCAGCGCCCACAACGGCCTGGGCACCGAGGACCTCATCGCCCAGCGCTTCGGCCCCCAGGCGGCGCTGCGCATGTCCTTGAACTACGGGGTGGGCCTGGAGTCCCCCGGCCGGGTGCACGTGGCCTTTTTCAACCGGCCCAATCACCTGGGGGCGGTGGACGAGGCCAGCCGGGAGGCGGGCCGCCGATTGGCCGAGGCCCTGACCCAGGGCGGCCTGGACACCGAGCTGGTGCCGGACATCAAGCTGTTCATCTGGAAAAAGATGATCATGAAGTGCACCATGGCCAACATCTGCGCGGTGACCGACCGCACCATCCGGGCCTGCCTGGACGACCCGCCCACCCGGCGCATCGCCGACGCCTGTTTCCAGGAGATCCTGGCCGTGGCCAAGGCCAAGGGCTATGACCTGGGGCCGGACTATCTGGAGCAGGTCATGGGCTACCTGGACAAGGTGGGGGCCCACAAGGACTCCATGTGCGTGGACCTGGCCAACCGCCAGCCCACGGAGATCGAGTACCTGGGCGGCAAGGTGTGCGCCTACGCCCAAGAGGTGGGCCTGGAGGTTCACCATTACCAGGTGATGACCGACCTGGTGCGCGCCCTGGAGAACAACTACCTCAAGGCATAGGGCCGCGCGGGCGGCGAGAAAAGGCTGGGCCCGTTCATGGCCGACGTACTGCTCATCGACACCAACACCACGCCATTCAACGAGGCCTTTCCGGTCTACCCCATCGGCTTGGACTATCTGCAAGGGGCCCTGGCCGACTCCGGCCGAGGCACGGCCAAAATCCTGGACCTGACCCGGGCGGGCGGTCCCTTGGCCTCGCGCGATCTGGGCCAGCGGGGGGCGCGCAGCCTGGCCCTGATCCAAAAGGCGGTGGCTTCCCAACCCTGGGAGGTGATCGGTCTGAGCCTGCGCAACATCGACTCCACCTATCCCGTGCAAGAGGGCGGGGCGGAGCTGCACCACTATCTGCCCCAACTCATCGCCTACCTGGACTGCGTGCAAGCCGCGGCCGCGCCGGATACCCACGTGCTGCTGGGCGGCACCGGGTTTTCCATGATGCCCGAAGCCTTTCTGGAGGGGCGCCCCGCCACCTGGCACGGCCTGGTGGGCCCGGCCGAGAGCGCCTTGGTGGGCGCGGTGGAAGCCATCGCGGCGGGCGAGCCGGTGGCGCGCCTGGAGCGGGCCCAGGGCGGCGAGGCCATGGGCCGCCTGCAAAACCGCGAGTTGCTGGCCCGCTATCTGGAGCTGCCGATAGGGGAGGGCACCTTCGGGGTGCGCAGCAAGGTGGGCTGCGGCTCGGCCTGCGGCTACTGCCCCTATCCCTTGATCAACGGTCCGGGACAGCGGCTCAAGGACCCGCGGGCGGTGCTGGAGGAGATCGGGCTGTTGGCCGAGGTGCATGGGGGGCGCTCGTTACCCTTGCGCTTCATGTTCGCCGATGATATTTTCAACCGCCCTCTGGAGCACGCCAAGGCGGTGGTGGCGGCCATGCGGAGCGAGGGGATCGTCCCTTACTCCTGGCACGCCTACCTGGACCCCGCCCAGATCGACCGCGAGTTCTTGGAGCTGATCAAGGACACCAACGGGTGGTGCCGCCACGAGCATCCGGACGGCAGCGGCGGGCGAGCCATGTTTTTCCCCTTTGACCTGGAGAGCGGCAGCGACCGCATGTTGGCCCGCCTGGGCAAGCCCTACGACACCGCGGGGCTGCAGGCCTCTGTGGAGGCCTTTAAGGAGGCGGCCGCCGGCTGGCTGCGCGGGGGCGAGCTGGACCACGTGGCCTTCGGCTTCCACCTGCTCTTGGGCTACCCCGGCGAGAACGAAGCCAGCGTGGCCGAGACCTGCGAGCTGATAAACCGCGCCCGGCCCCGGCAGGTGGCCGTGCAGTTGGGGGTCAGGGTGTACCCCCACACCCCCCTGGCCCGGCGCACCTGGGGCGAGCTGTGGCGCGAGGAAAAGGACCTGTACCAGCCCGTGTTCGTGCCCGTGGACGAACAGGCGGTGCTGGGCTGGCTGCGCCGATACCTGGACGCGGCCTACGACCGCTTGAGCCGCAAGGGCAACATGCTGCTCATCAGCCGCGAAGAGTGAAAAACGGCGGCGCTCCCGCCTTAGCCAAAAGAGGTTTCCCATGGATTATGATCTGAGCGAAGAGCACAAACTGATTCAGGAGACGGCGCGGCGTTTCGCGCTGCAAGAGATCGCCCCCCTGGCCAAGGAATGCGACCGCCAGGAGCGCTATCCCCGGGAGGTGGTGCGCAAGGCGGCGGAGATCGGCCTGGTGGGCCCCACCATCCCCGAGGAGTACGGCGGCCCGGGTTTCGGATTCCTGGAGCAGGCGCTCATCGTGGAGCAGATGGCCCGGGTGGACCTGGGCATCACCCAGGCCATCGAGTCGGCCGCCTTCGGCTCCCAGAACATCGCCTTTTTCGGCACCGAGGAGCAGAAGCAAAAGTATCTGCCCGCCCTGGCCGCGGGCGAGGCCATCGCCGCCGGAGCCTACACCGAGCCCGACGCGGGCACCGACATCGCCTCGGCCCGCACCAAGGCGGTGGCCGAAGGCGACGAGTGGGTCATCACCGGCAACAAGATGTTCATCACCAACGGCACGGTGTGCGACTACATGGCCGTGTTCTGCCTCACCGACCCCGAGGCCGCCTCGCCCCACCAGCGCCACAGCCTGATCATGGTGGAGTCGGACCGCCCCGGCGTGGTCGCCACGCCCATCAAGGGCAAGATGGGCCTCAGGGCCAGCGACACCGCCGAGGTGGCCTTTGACCAGGTGCGGGTGCCCCTGGACAACCTGGTGGGCACGCGGGGCCAGGGCTTCAAGCAGCTCATGCACTTTTTCGACGCCACCCGCACCACCGTGGCCTGCCAGGGAGTGGGCCTGGCCCAGGGGGCGTTGGACCTGGCCGTGGCCTATGCCAAGGAGCGCATCACCTTCGGCCGCCCGCTGATCACCAACCAGGCCATCCAGTTCACCCTGGCCGAGATGGCCACCCGTATCGAGCTGGTCCGCCAGGCCACCTACAAGGCCGCCTGGCTGGTGGACCAGGACCGCCCGGACCCGGTGCTCAACTCCATGGCCAAGTATTACGCCGGGGAGACGGCGGTGTGGGTGTGCAACCAGGCCCTGCAGATACACGGCGGCTACGGCTACGTGGACGAATACGACATCTCGCGCTTCTACCGCGACGCCAAGATCCTGGAGATCTACGAGGGCACCAAGGAAGCGGAGAAGATGGTCATCGGCCGCAGGATGCTCTAAGAGGCGCGGCGCGTTCGGGGCGAGGCTAGCCGGGCGAACGCCGCCGCGCCGCGACCCGACGGCGGGGGCGGCGGTCTCCGAGCAGGGCGATTGGCCGGGGGAATCCAGCGGTTGTCGCGTCTGTCGCGGATAAATAGTTGATAATTTGCTGGATGAAGAGCATCGCCCCTTTGGGGCCGGCAAATATGAAAACCTTTAATATTAAATACATACAGTTAATTTCTGGGGTGGGCGCCCGGCATGCGGCCCACAAGAGTAATTAATTCTAATAACATGTAGTAATTATTGCGAGATAGCGTAGTTGTTCCGTTGAAAGGATTGCGAACCACCCCGTGAGATAGCCGAGCCGGACCGAGTATGGCTCCATCTCGTAGGGAGGGGCTGACTGAGCCTGGGCATCCGAGGTTGGATCGCATATGATCGCTGAACCATCAGCGGTTATCGGAAACTCATTAAAGCCGGGAACTTATTGATTATAGAAAACTACTTGACAGCGGCGAATTAATTAAACTATAAACTAATAAGCTATAAATTAACGAGGCGTTGCAAGTGCGGGCAGCTACCTGCCCCGGCCGGGCAAGCCGACAACGTTGCTAAATCTTCCGAGAACGGGACGGGATCACACAACCTTGACCCACACAATCTGATTCCCTGGCCCCCGCCGGGCAGCCGAAGCTTAAAACATCCCCTAGGCCTCTTGTTTCAGACGTTTATTAGGGAGCGGAGATAGCCGCGCCCTGCAAACCGAAGCAAAGGAGGGTTCGGATGGTGGCTAGGATTTTTGGGCCTTGGAGGGGGCTGGTAGGGATCTGGGTGACCTGCATGTTGGCGGCGGCGTTTTTGCTGGCCCCGGCCGCCGCGGTTCAGGCCAAGGACGTCTATACCATCAAGGCCATTTCGGCCTTCCCCAAAAATCATCCCCACAACCTGGGCCTGCCCCTGTTCATCAAACTGGTGGAGGAGAAGTCCCAGGGCCGTTTGAAAATCAACTGGCTGGGCGGCCCCGAGGTGGTAAAGACCTTTGACCAGGCCGACGCCCTGCGCCGGGGCTCCGTGGACATGCTGCTCTACAACCCCTTCTCCTTTTTCAAGCCCCTGGGCGCCGTGTTCATGTGCCGGGGGCTGTCCCAGATCCCGGCCTGGGAAGAGCGCCAGACCGGCGCTTTCGACCTGTGGGTCAAGATATTCCGGGAGAAGGTCAACGCCGAGTACCTGGGCTCGCTCAACTCCCTGGTGCCCTTCCGCCTGTTCCTCAACAAGAAAATTGACGGCATCGAGGGGCTCAAGGGCCTCAAGATCAGGGTGGCTCCGCTGTATATCCCCTGGATGAAGGCCCTGGGGGCCAAGCCCATCACCATTCCGCCCATGGAGATCTATACCGCCATGCAACGCGGGGTGGTGGACGGCTTCGTGTGGCCCGCCTACGCCATACCCGGCCTGGGCTGGCACGAGGTCACCAAATACGAGGTCATCCCCGGCGCCTTCCAGATCGAGCCCGCCACCATCGTCAACCTGGACAAGTTCAAGTCCCTGCCCCCGGATTTGCAAAAGGTGCTCAAGGACGTGACCGAGATAATGGAGGGCATCGACACGGCCCGTTCGCTGGTGCGCATGGAAACCGATTGGAAGATCATGCAAGCCGCCGGCATGAAGAAGCTGGTCCTGCCCCCCGCCGACGCCAAGAAGTTCGTGGAATTGGCCAACGACGTGACCTGGAAGTACGTGATCGAGCAGGCCCCCAAGTACGGGCCCGAGATGCGCAAGCTGACCACCAAGAAGAAGTAAGCCCGGCGCCCCGGCTCCCGCGCGGGGGCCGGGGCGCCCACCAGGGGCCGCCGCCGCTCCTCGCGGCGCGCTCAGCCCCTCCGGGAGTCCTATGTCAGGCAGGGCGGTGAAGCTGTTCGACGGCCTGGTGACGGCGGGAGCCGCCGCCGCGGGCCTCATATTCCTGTTCATGATGGTGGCGGTGTGCGTGGACGTCATCATGCGCTACTGGTTTCAGAGCCCCATGGGCTGGGTGGTGGAGGTGTGCGAATACCTGCTGCTCTACGTCACCTTCCTGGGGGCGGCCTGGCTGTTGCGCAAAAACGGCCACGTGCGAGTGGACCTGGTCTACTTCTATCTCAGCGAGCGCTCCATCGCCCGCCTGAAGTACCTCACCGCCATCGCGGGCACCGTGGCCTGCGCCGTCCTGTTCGTCGTCGGCTGCCAGGCCACCATGGACGCCTTCATCCGGGGCAACCCCGAGATCAAGACCCTGAGCATCCCCAAATGGACGCTGTTGTGGGTCATCCCCTATGGCAGCCTGATGCTCACCATCCAATTCGCGCGCCAAACCCTGGAGCACCGGCGGGACTACCTGCGGGGAGCTCCGGGGCAAAACCCCAACGAGAGGGCCTGAGGTAGCTATGGAGTGGTGGTGGACCCTGGCCCTGATCCTGGGCGGACTCTTGGCCATCCTGGCCACCGGGCTGCCCGTGGCTTTCAGCTTCCTGGTGGTGAACCTCATCGGCGCCTATTGCCTGTGGGGAGGCCTGGCCGGGCTGGAGCAGCTGGTGGACAGCATCTACAGCTCGGTGACCATGTTCTCCCTGTTGCCCGTGGCCCTGTTCGTGCTCATGGGCGAGCTGCTGCTTCATTCCCAGCTGGCGCTCAAAGCCATCGACATCGTGGACTCCTGGCTGGGGCGCCTGCCGGGGCGGCTCAGCCTGGTCACCCTGGGGGCGGGCACCATGTTCTCCTGCCTCAGCGGCTCCAGCATGGGCACCACGGCCATGCTGGGCTCCATCATGATCCCGGAGATGGAGCGGCGCGGCTACCAGCCGGCCATCAGCATCGGCTCGTGCATGAGCGGCGGCCTGGCCATGATCATCCCACCCAGCGCCCTGGCGGTGATCCTGGCCTCCATCGCCCAGGTCTCGGTGGGCAAGGTGCTGGTGGGCGGGCTCCTGCCCGGCCTGCTGCTGGCGGCCCTCTACGTCCTCTACATCATCGGGCGCTGCTATTTTAATCCCGCCATCGCCCCCAGCTACCAACCCGAGCCCATCCCCTTGCGCCACAAGCTGGCCGTGTCGGCCAAGTATCTGCTGCCCATGTCCGGGGTGGTGTTCGTGGTGGTGGGGCTCATCTTCCTGGGGGTGGCCACCCCCACCGAGTCGGCGGCCATGGGGGCCATGTCGGTGGTGATCCTCTGCGCGGTCTACCGCCGCCTGACCTTCGAGGTTCTCAAAAAATCGCTGGTGGGTACCCTCAAGATAGCGGTGATGATGTTCACCATCCTCACCGGCTCCCTGGCCTTCAGCCAGCTTTTGGCCTACACCGGGGCCACCTCGGGCCTGGTGGAGTTCGTCTCCGGCCTGCCCCTGCATCCGATATTCCTGATGATCGCCATGCAACTGGTGCTCTTGGTGCTGGGCACCTTCATGGAGCAGATCTCCATCATGATGATCACCCTGCCCATCTTCATGCCCCTGGTGAAGGCCCTGGGCATCAACGAGGTGCTGTTCGTGATCATCATGCTGGTCAACCTGGAGGTGGCCATGAAGACGCCGCCTTTCGGGTTCCTCTTGTTCGTCATGCGCGGGGTCGCCCCCGAAAAGGTCAGCATGGGCGAGATCATCCGCTCCACGCTGCCCTTCGTGATTATCGACATGGTGGCCATCGCCCTGATGATGGCCTTCCCGGTCATCGTCTTGCTGCTGCCGGAGCACATCATGCACTGACCTTGCCCGGCCCAAGCAACCTGCTCAGGGAGTAGAGCAAATGAATATAGGAGACATGCTGCGCCGCAGCGCCGAGCGCCTGCCCGACAAACCGGCCCTGATCATGGGCGAGGCCTCGCTCACCTACGGCCAGTTCAATCGCCGGGCGAACCGGCTGGCCAACGCCCTCATGGCCCAGGGGCTCAAAAAGGGCGACCGGGTGGCGGTGCTCACCAACAACTGCATCGAGTTTTTCGAGATCTACCTGGCCCTGTGCAAGTCCGGCGGAGTGATGGTGCCCATCAACAACCTGCTGCGCCTGGGCGAGATGAACCGCATCGTGGACTACATCGAGCCCCGCTTCATCATCTACCACCGCGACTTCCAGGAGCTGGTGACTCAGGTGATGCTGGACAATCCCTGCCTGGAAAAGGCGGTGTGCCTGGGCGGGGAGTCCGCCACGGATCACCTGGACTACGAGGCGCTCATGGCCGGGGCCAGCGAGGCCGAGCCGGGGGTAGAGATCCGGGGCGAGGACCTGATGAGCATTTTCCTCACCTCCGGCACCACCGGGCGTCCCAAGGGGGCGCTGCGCACCCACCACCACAACTGCCTCAACGCCCTGAGCGCGGCCATCGAGGTGGGGGTGCGCCCCGACGACCGGGTGCTCTTGTTGTTCCCCTTCTACCACGTCACCTTTGAGGACCGTTTTTGCCATATGATGCTGGGCAACACCTTTGTCCTGCGCCGGGAGGGCAGCTTCGATCCGGCCCAGGTCTTGGACCTGCTGACCAGGCATCGCATCACCATCTGCCAGTTCGTGCCCACCATGATCAGCAGCATGCTCGACAACAAGGACATCGAGACCTACGACCTGAGCGCCCTGCGCCTGATCCTCTACGCGGCCGCGCCCATGCCGGTGGAGCTACTCAAGAAGGCCATGGGCCGCTTCCGGTGCGGTTTCATGCAGTTCTACGGCCAGACCGAGACCGGCCCCATGACCACCATCCTGCGGCCCGAGGACCACGTGTTGGAAGGCCCGCCGGAGCAGGTGGAGCGTTTGGCCTCCTGCGGGCGGCCGGTGCTCAACTTCGACACCAGGGTGGTGGACGAAGCCGGCCGGGACGTGCCGCCGGGCCGGGTGGGGGAGCTGGTGGTGCGCAGCGAAAGCGCGGTGAGCGGCTATTGGCGCCTGCCCGAGGAGAGCGCGGCGGCCATGAAGGATGGCTGGCTGCATACCGGCGACTACGCCCGCAGGGACGCCGAGGGCTTTATCTTCATCGTGGACCGCAAGGGGGACATGATCATCAGCGGGGGCAAGAACATCTACCCCCGGGAGATCGAGGAGGTGCTCTACCAGCATCCGGCGGTGCGCGAGGCCATGGTCATCGGAGTGCCCGACCCCCACTGGGGCGAGTCGGTCAAGGCCATCGTGGTGCTCCATGAGGGCGCCAAGCTGGAGCCCGCGGAGTTGATCGAGCATTGCAAGGCTAATCTGGCCTCCTACAAAAAACCCCGCACCGTGGAATTTTGGGACTCGCTTCCCAAAAGCCCCACCGGTAAGCTGCTCAAGAGAGTGGTTCGCGACCAGTTCCGCGCGGGCGAGACGGCCTGACCCTTCCCGGCCCGGCCCGGCGGCACGCAGCAGGGGCCGACCGGCCCGGGGAGAGGAGCATGTTGGTCAACAGCGTGGAACGCAAGATCATGTGGGGGGATCTGGACTCCCTGGGGATCGTCTTTTATCCCCGCTTCTACGAGTGGATCGACGCCTCGGGGCATTTGTTTTTCGAGGCCCTGGGCTTCAATCTGGGGGAGGTGTGGAAGCAGCGCCAGATCTGCTTCGGCCTGGTCAAGACCTCCTGCGAATACCTCGCCCCCGGTCGCTATCACCAGCAAATACGCATCGACACCAAGGTGGCGGAGCTGGCCGCCAAGACGGTGACCTTGGACCACCGGATTATCGACGCCGCCTCCCAGGCGCTAATGGTCCAGGGCCTGGAAAAGCGCATCTGCTTGGATGTGAGCGACTCCGAGCGTTTCCACGCCCGCGACATCCCCGCCGACATACACCGGGCCTTGGAGCAAAGCGCCCGCTGAACCCGCCGCTGGACGGGATTTTTTCTCTTGCCCAGCCTGGGGTATCGGCAGATACCGCCAGCTGGGTTATCATTGCCGCCTAGGATCCCGCCGCAAGGGCAGGCCCCCGGCGGGATCGTCTGAAGCGCAACCTCAGCCAAAGGAGAAGCAGCTATGCTCAAGCCGGCCAAGGACAGTATTGATCTGGGCGTGTTGGTCAAGGACATAGACGCCAGCCTGGCCTTTTACCGCGATACCCTGGGCTTGGCCTACGTGGGCAGCAATGCCAGCGGCATGGGAACCCTGCACCGGCTGCGCTACGGCACCAGCGACTTCAAGCTGATCGACCCCAGCGAAGTGCCCCCGGCCGGGGCCCAGGGCATCACCGCCAGTTTGGGCTTTCGCTACGTGACCTTTGTCATCAGCAACCTGGACGAGGTCTGCGCCAAGCTGGCCGAATTGGGCGTCGCCTTCGAGCTCCAGCCGGTGGAGATTCGCCCCGGCGTGCGCATCGCCATGGTGCAAGACCCCGACGGCAACGTGGTGGAGTTCGTGCAGCTGGGCTGAGGCCTCCTCGCGGCGGCGCTTGCCGGCGCGCCACGGTGAATCCAAACTTGCGACCCACCCCGGCCCCCAGGGCCGCGCGGTGGGCGTTTCTCTGTGCGGCGACTACGCTAGAAGCGGTGGAAGATGACTCTGATAGACCATGCGATCCTGGGGGCCAGCCTGCTGGCCGTGTTGCTGGTGGGCCTGTGGGCCGGACGCGGCGTCACCAAGCTGGAGCACTTTTCGGTGGCCGGGCGGGAGTTCGGGGCCTGGGTGGTCTTCGCCACCCTGTCCGCCTCCTTCATCGGCGGCGGCTTCACCATGGGCAACGCCGAGAAGGTGTTCCTGGTGGGCATCGTCAACATCTTCGCCCTGTGGGGCTTCAGCCTCAAGGAGGTGCTGGTGGCCACGGTGATCGCGCCGCGCATGCAGCGCTTCCCCGATGCCATCAGCGTGGGCGGCATCATGGGGCAGGCCTACGGCAAACCCGGCCGCATGGTCACCGGCGTTTTCGGGGTGATGCTCTGCGCGGGGATCATGGGGGCCCAGGTGGGGGCCATGGGCTACGTGTTCAACCTCTTTTTGGGGCTGGACTACCTGGTGGGCATCCTCATCGGCTGCAGCATCGCCATCGCCTATTCCACGGTGGGCGGCATGCGGGCGGTGGTCTTCACCGACATCCTGCAGTTTTTGATCCTGGGGGTGGGCATACCCCTGACCTTGTTCCTGGGGCTGGACCTGGCCGGCGGGTGGCGGGCGGTGGCCGACAAGGTCCCGGCGGACCACCTGACCCTGCTGGGCGAGATGGGGCCCTGGGCCTTCATCTCCCTGTTCCTCACCTTTCTCCTGGGCGAGACCCTGGTGCCGCCTTACGTGCAGCGCCTGATGATCGGGCGCAGCGCAGGCCATACCGCCCGGGGCACCCTGTGGTCCGGCCTGTTCTCGGTGCCCTTTTTCGCCATATCCGGGGCCATCGGCCTGGTGGCTCTGACCATGGCCCCGGACCTGGATCCCAACCTGGCCTTGCCCTATCTGGTGCAACAGGCCCTGCCCGTGGGGCTCCGGGGCCTGGTAGTGGCGGGCATCATCGCGGTGGTGATGTCCTCGGCCGACTCCTTTCTCAACGGCGCGGCGGTGTGCCTGACCAGCGACGTGGTGCTGCCGGCCATGCGCAATCCCCTGAGCGAGCGGGGACAGCTTCGGCTGGCCAAGGGAGCCAACCTCATCACCGGCATCCTGGCCATCGTCTTCGCCATCAGCATCAAGAGCGTGCTGGGCATCCTGCTCTATGCCTACAACTTTTGGGCTCCGGTGATCCTGCCGCCCCTGGTGGCCGCCTTTTTCGGCACCCGGGCCGGGGCGGGGGTGTTTTTGGCTGCCGCCGCGGCGGGCCTGGGGGGCACGGTGCTGTGGAACGTGGGTCTGGGCGCGCCCGGCGGCGTGGACGGCCTTATCATCGGGGTGGGCTGCAACGCCCTGGTGTTTTGGCTGGGCAAGTTCCTGAGCCGCGCTCCGGCCTAGGGCAAGGCGTCAATCTGGCGCTGGTGCAGGCGGGTAAGGCAGACCAAGGCCAGGATGGAGCCCAGCAGGCACAGGGCCATGTCGCTCTGGGTGTCCCACACGTAGCCCTGGGTGCCCAGGAAGTCCTCCGCCGCCGTACCGGTGAGCTCCGCGGTCCACCACTCGATGAGCTCGTAAAAAGCGCTGATGGCCAGGCACACGCTTACCACCAGAAAACTCAGCCAGCCCCGCCGGGTGACCACGTGGCCCCGCAACAGCACCTCCCGGGTGACCATGGCCGGCACGAAGCCCTGGGCGAAGTGGCCCAGCTTGTCGTAGTTGTTGCGCCCCAGGTCCAGCGCCTGGCTGAGCCAGTCGAACAGGGGCACCCGGGCATAGGTGTAGTGCCCGCCGATGAGCAGGATGATGGCGTGCAGCCAGATGAGCAGGTACACCAGGCGGGTGAGGCGAAAGCGGCGATAGGTGATGGCCAGGGCGGCCAGGGCCATTAGCGCGGGCAGCACCTCCAAGAGCCAGGTGAAGCGGTCGTAGGGCCTAAAGCCCGACCAGGCCAGCAGGGCCAGGAAGCTGACCAGGTAGAACAGGTTGAACTTGTCGGTGCGGTCCATGGCTCCTCCCTTGGCCCGGGGCTCTTGCGAGCCCCATGATGCCAAAAACGGCGGCCCAAGGGAAGGCGGACCGGGGCGCTAATCCTTGACCAGGTCCGCGCTGCTCACCACGCACAGGGCTTCGGTGCGCTGGTAGGGCTTGACGCCGGCCACCTCGGTGACCTCCCTGGCGCCGGGCTCGGCGGCGCCGGGCATGCGGAAGGCGGCCACGTCCACCGGCTCCACCGGGGTCTCGCGGGGGGCGTCCAGCTGGGGCACCCACTCGTAGGGCAGGCGGTAGGCCCGGTAAACCATGTTGAAGCGGCTGGAGGTGCCGAAGTGGGGACTGATGTACTCCCAGACGATCTGGTGTTCAGCGGTCACCTCGATGATCCGGCCGCCGCTGCCCTCGGTGATGAGGGTGTTGCCGTTGGGCAGGCGCTGGGCGCTGCTCACAAAGGGGCTGTAGAAGCGGTTGGCGTCCATGGGCATGCGGTAGCCGGCCTCGGCCGGAGTGTATTGCCAGACGATTTTCAGGCTGACGGGGTCGATCTCCAACACGCGGGAGTAGTCGCGCAGGGCGTTCTTGGTGCCCTTGGGGGCGCCGGGGTTGGGGGCGCCGTAGCCGGCCCAGCCGCCGTTGTCGAAAACCAGCAAATGGCCCTCGCCGGGCAGGCCGCGGGGGATCAGGTGGGCGTGGTGCTTGCCGATGATCCAGCCCAGCTTCTTGAGCGCCGGGCTGGCGGCGTAGTCGGGCCCGATGTGCCAGACGACCTTGCCGGAGCTCTTGTCGGTGATGCCGATGATGTTGGCCTCGCGGGCGGACCAGATGAGGTTGTCCGGGTGGAAGCGGGCGTCGCCGGCGTCGAACCACTTGTTGGGCCCCAGGGCGGACATGGAGTTGACGTGCATCCAGTCGCCGCCGCAGTTGCGCAGGTTGGGGTCGCGGCTCAGGATGTTGCGGGCCTCCTCGCTCCATTCGAACTCGTCGAAGTGCTCGTTCAAGACCCACTCCCACACGATCTGGCCGTCCCAATCCACCTCCACGAAGGCGTCGTCCAATAGCAGCTTGTCCGAGATATTCGGGTTGTGCGCGTTCTTGTGGACCAACACCAGGGTGTTGCCGCTAAGGGGCTGGGGCTCCAGGCCCGGGGCGTAATAGCCCACCGGGTTGCCCTCGCGCTGGAAATCATGGTGGTGGCGGGCCATCCATTGCGGCTGTTCGCCGGGGTCTTCGATGTATTCGTGCTCGTTGAAGCGCCAGACCACCTTGCCGTCCCAGTCCACCTGCACCACGTCCTGGTAGTCCTGCATGCCGTACTTGGTGTTGCGCTCGCCGGTGGAGCCCAGGACGTAACCGCCGGGCAGGATTTTGTTGGGCAGGCCGTGCAGGCCCTTCCACAACTTGACCTCGGCCCCGTTCATGTCGATGAGCAAGGCGCCCAGTTCCTTGGCCTGGAATACGGTGTAGCCGCTCCAGCAGCGGGAGGGATCATAAATGGTCGTGCCCGTGGGGTAGATGCTCGGATAAGTCATGCTTGCTCCTCGAGACGGGGCTGCGAATCCACCAGGCCGTTGGTGCCGAATTTCTCTTCCCAGTCGTCAAAGGCCGGCTTGATCTGCAGCAGGTGATCGTAAAAAAGTCGCCGAGCCCCCTCGGGGTCGCGCGCCACGATTTTTTCCAAGATCAGCGAGTGCGTAACGCTGTCGTGGTAGATGCGGTCCTTTTGCCTGAGGCTCAGGATCATGTCCTCGGTGAAATCCAGGAAGATGTTGACCTGCATGGCGAACAGGGGGTTGTGCGAGGCCTGGGCCACCAGGCGGTGGAACCCGATCTGCCAGCGCACATAATCCGGGGTGCCCTTTGTGGGCACCAACGCCAAGTATTGGCGCAGCCGGTCCAGGTCGTCCTCGTCGGCCCTTTGGGCGGCCAGCGCCGCCACGGTGGGCTCGATGAGCAGGCGCACCTCCACGATGTGGGCGGGCCGCACCTTGCCCAGGCTGGCCATGTCGCGCATCACCGAAGTCACCGCGTCGTGGCTCATCTCCTGCACGAAAGCCCCGCCATGGGCCCCCCGCTTCACCTCCACCAGGCCGGACTTCTTCAGGTCCCAGATGGCTTCGCGCACGATGATGCGCGAGGTGCCGAAGGTCTCGGCCAACTCCCTTTCGTTGGGCAGCCGCTGACCGGGCTGGTATTCCCCGCGAAAGATGGATTGGCGCAGCTGGTGCGACACCTGCAGGAAACGGCGCGATTTGTCGATGCGCGTGAAGGGCATAACTAACACCTTGCCTGGGCGCTTAGCCCGGCTGCCTGGAAATATCGTTCCTCGGGAACGGGGACTGGTACGGGCCCGCGCATCCGGCTTCTGCGGGGCCGGGGCCCCGGCGGGCCGCTGGGCCCGCCGGGGAATCGGGTCTATTCGGATCCGGCGGGAATCTTGATCCCCTGCTCCTTGTAATACTTGGCCGCGCCGGGATGCAGCTGCATGCCGCCGGCGCGCACCGCGTATTGCATGGTCAAGTGCTTGAGCCAGGGGTGGGTCTTGGTGTTCTTCTTGGCCTGTTCCCAGAACAGCTTGACGACTTCGTAGGCGGTGGCTTCGTCCATCTTCTGGTTCACACAAACGCCCACGATGGAGCCCAGGGTGTAGACGTCCGTGGTGTTGTCCACTCCCTTGCCGTAGATGCCCGCGGGGATGATGCCCAACTCGCGGCCCGTCTTGGTGGTCACCTTGATGGCCGCCGGGTTGGCGTCATACTCGGCCTTGGTCAGGCCCAGCAGGTGCAGCTTGTTGGTGAGGGAAAGCTGCTCCACCGTGGGGAAGGGCGCGATGCCTCCGGCCACGTACACGTCGAACTGGCGGTCCTGGAAGCCCTGGAAGGCCGAGGACCAGGAACCCTTGACGTTGTCGAAATCCTTGTTGGGCTCCATGCCGGTAACGGCGGCCACCCATTCACGCGCCGCGGCCCAGGCGCCGCCGCCGGGGGGGCCCAGGAAAACCCGCTTGCCCTTCATGTCCTTGAGCTGCTTGATGCCCGCGTCGGCATAGGTCACGAAGTGGTATTGACCGTAGGGGAACCAGAAAAGCAGGCGCAAGTCCTTGGCCAGGGCCGGGGCGTCCTTGAGCTTTTTGTACATGGCCTTCTGGTTCTTCATGAAGGCGTAGATGTTGGGGTTGGTCATGCATAGATCGATTTTGCCCTTGGCCACGTCGATCATGTGCTTGGTGGCCGCGCCGGTGGCGTCCACCTTGATCTGCAACTGGTCCTGGGCCTGGTTGATCATGGTGGCCATGGTGGTCATGGTCAGATAGGCCGACGATCCCGGGGCGATGGTGGCCATCTTGAGGGTTTTGGCCGCCTGGGCCGGGATGGCCAGGGTCAGGAGCAAGGCTCCGGTTAACAACGCTCGCGATAGGTTTTTCCTGCTCATGCCGCCCCTCCTTCAGGATTGCATTGATGGTTGACGCAGCCTACGAATAGCCTGCACGTTCAGCAACAGACACATCGCCAGCAGCCCTCCGCCCATGAGGCCGGAGGCCACGCCGGGGACGATCAGCAATATAGCCGCCAGCAAGCGCAGGGCGCGTTGCCATATAGGCAGCTTGTTCCACTCCCAGCCTCCCAGAGCGGTGGCGATGCCCCAGGTTGACAACACGAAAATGCACAGGGCCCAGGCCAGGCCGATCAGGCTGAGGTCGCCGACCACCAACAGGATGTCGGGATGGAAGGCGAACAGATAGGGGATGATGAACCCGGCGATGGCCAGGCGGGTGGCCTGGAAGCCGGTCTCCATGGGGTTGGCCTCCGCGATGGGCGCGGCGGCGAAGGCCGCCAGGGCCACCGGCGGGGTGACCACGCTGAGCACCCCGAAATACACCACGAACAAATGGGCCGCCATCAACGAGAGCCCCAGCTTGTGCAACACCGGGCCCAGCACGATGGCGATCATCAGGTAGGCCGCGCCGGTGGGCACCCCCATGCCCATGACCAGGCAGGAGAGCATGACGAACACCAGGGCCAGCCAAATGTTGCTGGAGGCCACCGACAGCACCGCCTCGGCGAACATGAGGCCGATGCCGGTCATGTTGATCACCCCGATGACGAAGCCGATGGCGCTGACGATAATCATCAAAACGGCGCAGGTCTTGCCGGAATCCACCAGGGCGCGCCACCATTTTTCGGGGCGCCGGAATTCCGGGAACAGCACCAGGCTGAACACGAAGGCGCTGATCAGGGCGTAGAACCCTGCGTTCTGGGCGGTGCGGCCCGTGATGAGCACCGCGATGATCACCCCCAGGGGCACCACCAGGGCCAGGCTTTTGACCATGTCGTCGCGGGTCAGCTTGATCCGCTCGTTCTTGGGCAACGCCTCGATCCCCATGCGCTTGGCCTCGATGAACACCACCACGAACAACGAAGAGTAGTACATGAGCGAGGGGATAAGGGCGGCCACGATGATCTTCAGATAGGGGATGCCGGTGATGTCGGCCATGAGAAAGGCCACCACTCCCATGACCGGAGGCATGATCTGCCCTCCGGTGGAAGCCGCCGCCTCCACTCCGCCCGCGAAGCTGGGCTTGAATCCGACCTTTTTGATGATGGGGATGGTGAACACCCCGGTGGAGACCACGTTGGCCACCGCGGTGCCCGAAAGGGAGCCGAACAGGGCCGAGGCGGTCACGGCGGCGTGGGCGGGCCCGCCGGCAAAGCGGCCCGTGGCGGCCAGGGCGATTTTAAGCAACACCTCGCCCGCGCCGGAGCGCTGCAAGACCGCGCCGAAAACGATGAACACCAGCACGGTGCGGCTTACCACCTCCACCGGCCGGCCGAAGACCCCGTCCGTGGAGAACCACAGGTTTTCCACCGCGTGTCGCCAGCCCACGCCGGCCCCCAACAGGGTGGGCGGCAGAAGCAGATAAGCGCCCGAGGCCAGCACCACCAGCAGCATGGGGATGCCGAAGTATCGGTAGGAAAGATAGCAAGTCAAGGCGATGGCCACCCAGCCCAGGGCGCTTTGCCCCGGACTGATGGTGATGATGTTCACCTCCTGCTCGAACATCACCACGCCCCACTCCCAGAAAATGTAGATCAAAAACAGCCCGAGCAGGAAATGCAGGGCTAGAAGGATCTGGTGGGGTGACTTTTTGTCTGGATCATGCTCCAGGCGCAGAAAGCAGATAAGCAGGGCCACAAGCACGGTCAGTCCGGAGACCACCACCATGTCGAAAACACCGATGGCAGCCACCACGACCGCGAACAAGGCCATTCCCGCGCACAACAGATTCAAGATGATTTCAATGTTACGAGTCAAGGCGGCTCCCTACTACAGGTGGTCGGCATGGTGATTGCGCGATGACAAGCGACCCGGCGCGGCCTGGCGAGGGCGGGCGGAGCTCAAAAAGGCTGTGTGAACCAGGTGTGGCCCTGTCGTGAACTTGTTGAACGAGACAAGCCACCCTCTGCCGCATCGGTCAATTCCTTTCGGTCAATTCCTTATGGGTAATGGGTTACCAATTATCATATTCGTTTGTCAACGGGAAAATCGCTTACGTTTGCACATGGTCGCCGTTGCCCCGCCGAGGAGGGCGAAGAGTTGTATTTTTTGTTTTACTAGCGAGTGAAAATGACGTTAAATAGTGACATAATCTTGCCTGCCGGACGGTTTGGATTAACCGACACCGCCTGAGAGGTCGTGCGTCTTGTTGGGGGTAAATCTCTAAAACAACGTTTTCTAAGTCCCAGCTTTTCATGTTGGGCTGAGTAATTACCACTTAGTAGGTACAAAGGATGGAAAAGTCTATGAAAAAGAGCGTACTGGTTTTTGCGCTGATCGCAGTGATGGCCCTGGCCGTGCCCTTCATGGCCCAGGCGGCCGACAAACCCGATGGAACGGTGGCGTTCAAAACCCATAACGTGGCGGTCGGCGTGGGCGTCACCTGGGGTGACGGCACCCTCACCTACAAAGGCAAAACCTACAAGTTCAGCATCGAGGGCCTCAGCTTGCTGGACCTGGGCATGGGCGACGTGGAAGCCAAGGGCGAGGTGTACAACCTGAAGAAGCTCTCCGACTTCGAAGGTAACTACTCTTCGGTCCAGGCCGGCGCGGCCTTGGGCAAGGGTGTTGCCGTTTCCCAGCTGGTCAACGACGCTGGCGTGAAGATGAACCTGAAGGCCGTGCAGGACGCCGCGCGCCTGACCCTGGCCCCCGGCGGCATGAAGATCAAATTCAAGAAGTAAGCGCGCCCATCTGACCTGTCCCTTTAGCGCTTAAAAGAATCGGCCGGGATTGCGTACAGCCACTGGGCGGCGCAATCCCGGTCTTTTTGTGCGATGCGAAATCCGCCCTAACGGCGCGAGTCATCGGGCCTTAGGAGGGTTGTTATCTGCCTAACTGGCGGTCACTCTCCGATAGGTAGTTGATGAAGGCTTGAGCCGAGGGAGAAATGGTGACTCCCCTGCGGACAACCACCCCTCCCTGGGTGGCCAGGCGATTCCCCCGCACCGTCAGCTCCCGCAAGGTCCCGGCCTCGAAATCGGAGCGCAAGACATTTTGGGTGGCCAGTCCGACGGCCAGGCTGTTGGCCACCACCATTTTGGTCAGGAAGAGATCTTCGCACTCTATCGCCGGTCTGGCGACCACGACACCTTCGGCCGACTTTTCCACTTGCACCATGTCTTGCAAAAAAATCTTCGCGCGCGTGGGTAGCTGCAGGGTGGCCAGGGGATAGGCGGCCAAATCCTCGACCCGCGCCGGGGCCGTCTCCAGCAGGGGGTGGTCCGGGCGACAAAAAAACACCCCCGATTGGGTGCTCAAGGGAATTACCTTGTACTCGGCACAATCCTCCAGGGCGGAGGTTTCGCCCACATACAAATCCAGCTCACCGGATTGCATCCTTTGGGTCAAGCCGGTCCACCCCCCGGTGCTTATGCGCAGTTTTATTTGGGGATAGTCGGCCACGAAGCGGCCCACCGCCGGCCCGGCCAGGCTGGCCACGTAAACCGGCCCGAACCCCACGCGCAGGGTGCCTATCTTCATGCCGCGCATCATGTGGAGCTCCCGTTCGGCCTCCTGCAACTGTCCCAAGATGTTGGCCGCGCGGCCCAGATAGGTCTCGCCAAAGGGTGTGGGGGTGACTTCCGTTTTCTTGCGGTCAAACAGCGGCACCCCCAGGTCTTTTTCCAGCTTTTGTATGGCCCGGGACAAGGCGGGCTGCGAGATTCCCAGATCGCGGGCGGCCGCCGTGAAATTACGGTGCTGATCCAGGGCCAGGGCGTAGTACAAGGATTTTAAACTGTCCATGCAAAAATTATATCGTGGCCAAAACTATTTTGCATCAAAACCGGCCGCCGCCACGCCGCCCTGTTGGGAATAGTTGCTGTTATGCATTAATGTAAACTAGTTAGGTGGCTTGGTGTTACCGGGGGCACGGTTTTATAATTTGAAACGATATCTCCGGTGTTTATTGCAAGCAGCCCTGCAATCTCCCTATAATATTATCAGGTCACCTTCAGGCAGTTTGTTCTAAAAAAAGCTAGCAGGCAGTCTGTGGGCCGCCTGCCCCCAATCACATGACCTTGGCAAATTCTTACCCTTTAGAGCGGCAGGCAAAACGGAGGTTTTTTGATGCGATTGCTATCCGGCAAAACGATTTTCATATGGCTCATGGCCCTCATGGTGGGCCTGGCCTTTTTGGCCTCGCCGGCCATGGCGGCCAAGAAACCCAACATCCTGTTAATCGTCTCCGATGACACCGGCTATGGTGACATCGGCGTCTATGGTGGCGGCGAGGGCCGCGGCATGCCCACCCCCAACCTGGACCGCATGGCGGACGAGGGCATGACCTTCTTCTCCTTCTACGCCCAGCCCAGCTGCACCCCGGGCCGCGCGGCCATGCAGACCGGGCGCATCCCCAACCGCAGCGGCATGACCACCGTGGCCTTCCAGGGCCAGGGCGGCGGCCTGCCCGCGGCGGAGTGGACCCTGGCCTCGGTGCTCAAGACCGCCGGCTATGAGACCTACTTCACCGGCAAGTGGCACCTGGGCGAGGCGGACTACGCCCTGCCCAACGCCCAGGGCTACGACCACATGAAGTATTGCCTGCTGTACCACCTCAACGCCTACACCTACGGTGATCCCAATTGGTTCCCGGACATGGACCCCAAGCTTAGGGCCATGTTCGACAAGGTGACCAAGGGCGCGCTGACGGGCGACGCCGGCCAGAAGCCCAAGCAGGACTGGAAGGTCAACGGCGAGTACGTGGACACCCCGGAAAAGGGCCTGGTGGGCATTCCCTTCCTGGACAAATATGTTGAGCAGGCGGGCCTGGAGTTCCTGGAGAAGGCGGCCAAGTCCGACAAGCCCTTCTTCATCAACGTGAACTTCATGAAGGTGCACCAGCCCAACCTGCCGGCGCCCGAGTTCAAGCACAAGTCCCTTTCCAAGACCAAGTACGCCGACTCCATCGTGGAGCTAGACGCCCGCATCGGCCACCTCGTGGACAAGCTGAAGGCCCTGGGCCTGGACAAGAACACCCTGGTCTTCTGGACTACCGACAACGGCGCCTGGCAGGACGTGTATCCCGACGCGGGCTACACCCCCTTCCGGGGAACCAAGGGCACGGTGCGTGAGGGCGGCAATCGGGTGCCGGCCATCGCGATCATGCCCGGCAAGATCAAGGCCGGGGTGCGCAACTACGACATCCTGGGCGGCCTGGACTTCATGGCCACCTTCGCCAAGCTGGCGGGCATCGAGCTGCCCAGCAAGGACCGCGAGGGCCAGCCCATCATCTTCGACAGCCACGATATGACCCCGGTGCTGTTCGGCACCGGCAAGTCGGCCCGCACCACCTGGTTCTACTTCACCGAGAACGAGCTGACCCCCGGCGCGGTGCGCGCGAACAACTACAAGGCCGTGTTCAACCTGCGCGGCGACGACGGACAGGCCACCGGCGGCCTGGCGGTGGACACCAACCTGGGCTGGAAGGGCCAGGAGAAGTACGTGGCCACGGTTCCCCAGTTGTTCGACCTGTACCAGGACCCCCAGGAGCGTTACGACCTGTTCATGACCAACTGGACCGAGCGCACCTGGACCATGGTGACCTTCAACGATGCGATTACCGCGTTGATGAAGACCTACATCAAGTACCCCCCGCGCAAGCTGCAGAGCGAGAGTTACGCCGGTCCCGTAACCCTGAGCAAGTACCAGAACTTCAAGTACATCCGCGATTCGTTGGCCAAGGACGGGTTCACCATCCCCATGCCTACGGGCAACTAAGCGGCCCAGCACGGATCACCTGAAAACAGAGAGCGCCCCCTTGGGGGGGCGCTCTTGCTATCATAAGAATCGATAGGCGGCGGCCCCCATAGGGCGGCCGGGCTCCAGGCGTGGCTGAAAAAGCCCCAACAAAGGTGGTGCCGGTATGAAATGGTGTGCTGCAACCGTCTGTCTTGTTTTAGTTGCCTTGCTGGGCCTTCCGCTGGCCGCAGGCGCCGCCGAAGCGGGGGACAGCGCCCAGTCGGCCGCCGATGCCGCGGCCCAGGCCAACAACCCCCTGGCCAACATGACCGCGCTCAATTTTCAGAACTACTACATCGGACGGGTGACCGAGACCGGTGAGGACGCCAACCAGTTCTGGGTGCGCTTTGCCCAGCCGTTTTCGGTGGCCAAGACCAACTGGATCATGCGGGCCTCCCTGCCGGTGAACACCTACCCCAACCTGATGGACGGGGGCCATGAGACCGGCTTGGGGGATTTCAACATCTTCGCCGCTTATCTGATCGACATCGGCAACCCGGCGATAAGTTTCGGTATCGGTCCTCAGCTCACGGTGCCCACCGCCACCAAGGACGAGTTGGGCTCGGAGAAATGGTCGGCCGGCGTGGCCAACGTGCTGTTCAACGCCAGCTCGCGGCGTCTCCAATACGGCTACCTGCTCACCTGGCAGGCCAGTTTCGCGGGCAACGACGACCGCAGCAACGTGAACACCGGCGCCTTCCAGCCCTTTGCCATGTACCAACTCGGCAATGGCTGGTACCTGCGTTCGGCGCCGATCTGGGTCTACAACTTTGAAAATGGCGACTACGACGTTCCCCTGGGGGCGGGCGTGGGCAAGGTAATAAAATCCGGCAAGACGGTGTTCAATATTTTCGTGGAGCCCCAGGTGTCGGTGATCGACGAGGGCGCCGGCTGGCCGGAGTGGCAGATTTTAGCGGGACTCAACCTGCAGTTCACCAACTGACGGACCTGAGCAACCCCCCGGGGCCGCGTACGGCCCCTAGATCTTGAGAGGCAGCCCTTCCCCTCATGTTTTTTCACGCCGGCGGCACCGAGCGCCCAGGAGGGTCCGGTGTCCGTGCGGCGGTCAATAGTTTTGCGGAGGAAACCATGCAATCCAAATGGTCGTTCAGCTTAATCGCAATTATTGTGGCGTTCATGGTGTTGGCGGCGGTTCCCTGCTTGGCCGCGGGCGACCCTCTGCCTTCCTGGCGGGACGGCGCCGCCAAGCAGGCCATCATCACCTTTGTGGACAAGGTCACCCGCGAGGGCGGGCCGGATTACGTGGCGCCCCGGGATCGCATCGCTACCTTTGACAACGACGGCACCCTGTGGTCCGAGCAGCCGATGTACGTGCAGCTGTTTTTCGTCCTGGAGCGGATTAGGGAGTTGGCCCCCCGGCATCCCGAGTGGAAAAACAACCCCGCGGTGCAGGCGGCCCTGGCCGGCGACAAAGCCAAGCTGATGAAAATGGGGCACAAGGGCATCCTGGAGTTGGCGGCCCTGACCCACGCCGGCATCACCGCCCAGCAGATGCAGGAGCTTTCCGCCGCCTGGCTGAAGACCGCGCGCAATCCCGTCAAGCACATGCTTTTCGTGCAGATGATCTATCAGCCCATGGTCGAGCTGCTGGCCTACCTAAGGGACAACGGCTTCAAGACCTTCATCGTCTCCGGCGGCGGGGTGGACTTCATCCGCGCCTTCTCCCTGCACGCCTACGGCATCCCGTCGTACCAAGTGATCGGCTCCAGCCTCAAGAGCAAGTTTGAGTTCAAGGACGGCAAGGCCGAAGTGATCAAGCTGCCCGAGATCAACAGCATCGACGACGGCCCGGGCAAGCCGGAGAACATCGAGTTGCAGATCGGCCAGCGACCCATCATGGCGGTGGGCAACTCCGACGGCGACCTGCCCATGTTGCAATTCGCCGCCTCCGGCACTGGGGCGCGCCTGATGATGCTGGTGCATCATGACGACGCGACGCGGGAGTTCGCCTACGACCGCAAGTCGGACATGGGGCGTCTGGACAAGGGGCTGGACATGGCCAAGAAAAACGGCTGGCTCCTCATCAGCATGAAGAACGATTTCGCCCAGGTGTACCCCACGGCCAAATAGTAGTAGCATGAGGGCGGGGTTGCTTGCGCAAGGGTTGTAAGGGCACGAGGAGGCCGTTTTGAGCCGTAGAATACACCGGGCGGTTGTCTTGGTCGGGTTGCTGGCGTCCACCGTGGTCTTGGGCTGGGGCGTCTGTCCGGCCAAGCAGGCCGCCATCCTCTCCCAAGGGGCCTACACCGGCAGCCAGAGCTGCCGCGAGTGTCACGAGCGGTTCTACCAGCTCTGGGCGCCTTCCCATCACGGCACGGCCATGCAGGACTACAGCGACGCCTTTGCCGCCAAGAACCTTACACCCCAACCGGCCCCCCTGGTCATCCTCAAGGCGAGCTACCAAGCCCAAATAGGCCCCGGCCAGGGGTGGGTGTTGGAAAAGACCGCCCAAGGCGAGAAGCGCTATTCCATCAAGCACGCTCTGGGCGGCAAGAACATCTTCTACTTCCTGACGCCCATGGACAAGGGGCGCCTGCAGACCCTGCCGGTGGCCTACGACCTCAACAAGAAGGCCTGGTTCGATACGGCCAAGAGCGGCATCCGCCACGCCGGCGACCAGCCGGTGGACTGGCGCGATTCCTCCTACACTTTCAACACCTCCTGCCACGGTTGCCACGTCAGCCAGTATTCCCTGAACTACGACCCCGAGACCCGCGCCTACCACACCACCTGGAAGGAGCCGGGCATCAACTGCGAAACCTGCCACGGGCCGGGCGAGGCCCACGTGAAGGTTTGCCAGGCGGCCCCCAAGGGCACGGTGCCCAAGGATCTGGAGATTACCCGGGGCGGCCGCGACTTCACTCCCGAGCAGAACAACGCCACCTGCTCCACCTGCCACGCCAAGGCGGTTCCCCTCACCCAGAGCTTCATGCCGGGCGACAACTTCTGGGACCACTACGACCTGGCGCTTTTCGAGCACAGCGACTATTACCCCGACGGCCGGGATCTGGGCGAAAACTACACCTTTACCTCCGCCCTGATGAGCCCCTGCGTAATAGCCGGCAAGCTGGGCTGCACCCATTGCCACACCTCCAGCGGGCGTTTCCGCCAAAAGAAGGACCCCAACCAGGCCTGCCTGCCCTGTCACGCCGAACGGGTGAAGGAAGCCGCCGCCCACAGCCGCCATAAGGCCGGCACGCCGGGCAGCCAGTGCATCTCCTGCCACATGCCCATGACCAGCTTCGCGGGCATGCACCGCAGCGACCACTCCATGCTGCCGCCCACCCCGGCGGCCACGCTCAAGTTCAAATCGCCCAACGCCTGCAATATGTGCCACAAGGACAAGGACGCGGCCTGGGCCGATGCCAAGGTGCGCGCCTGGCACAAGGACGACTACCAGGCGCCGGTGCTGCGCCGGGCCGCCCTCGTTAAGGCGGCGCGCCAGCGGGACTGGTCGCGCCTGCCAGAGATCCTGGCCTATATAAACAGCCCGCAGCGGGACGCGGTGTTCTCCGCTTCCCTGGTCCGCCTGCTCGTGGCCTGCCCGGACCAGAGCAAGTGGCCGGTGTTGCTCAAGGCGGCAACGGACCCCTCGCCCCTGGTGCGCTCCTCGGCCCTGGCCGCCTTGGCCGACTACCGCACCGCTCCGGCGGCCCAGGTGCTCTTCCAGGCCCTGGACGACCCGCGCCGCCTGGTGCGCATCCGCGCCGCCCAGAGCCTGACCAGCTACCGGATGGCAAGCCTCCCGCCGGAGCGGGAAAAGGCCCTGAACGCCGCGACCCAGGAGTTGCTGGCCTCCCTGATGGCCCGGCCCGATACCTGGCACGCCTATTACAACCTGGGCAACTACTACCTGGAGCGCGGCGTGACCCACAAGGCCGTGCCCGCCTACCAGGAGGCCCTGGCCCTGGAGCCGCAAGCCCTGGTCCCCAGGGTCAACCTGGCCATGGCCTACATCCGCCAGGGGGACGCCCAACAAGCCAAGGCGCAGCTTGCCAAGGCCTTGGAAATATCCCCGGACAGCGCGGCGGCCAACTTCAACATGGGCCTGTTGCAAGCCGAGGAGGGCAGCACCCAAAAGGCGGAGCGGTCGCTGCGCGCCGCCCTGAAGGCCGATCCCCAGATGGCCCAGGCGGCCTACAACCTGGGTTTGCTGGTGTACAAGCGCGATCCCAAACAGGGCCTGGAGTTCTGCCGCAAGGCCTACGAGCTGCAACCCAACCCCCGCTACGGCTACACCCTGGCCTTTCTCCAGCAGCAAAACGGCGATCGCCGGGGCGCGGCCGAGGTGCTCGATTCGCTCACCCGGCGCTGGCCGACCTATGCCGACGCCTATTTGCTGTGGGCGGACATGCTGAGCAAGTCCGGCGAGTTCCCGGCCGCCCGGCAGGTGGTGCAAAAGGCGCTGGAGCACAAGGGGATGTCGCCCGGCGACCAGAGGAGGCTGCAGGCCATGGCCGCCCGGCTGAATCAGGGGAGCAAATAGCCGGATCGCCTCGGGCCTGCCCGGCCGGGGCAGGTCCCGCCGCGTGAGGTCCTGGCGGTTGCCACCGCGGTCCCTGTACTGGCGCAAAACCGGCCTCCAGCGGCGGTTCATGGCGCTTTGGGGGCGAAAAATTTCCAGCCCATATTCTCGCCCGGCCGGACCCAGGCCTCGTTTCATGGCCAGGTGCGGGTAATTACGAGGGAAACCTCCCGGCGCTTACGGCGGTCAAGGCTGCTCCCAGAATCAATGCGCCCAACATTCCTCTTGCTAGTGATCCATAAAATTAATTAGGCTCGTTACACAATCATGAGGGGCCCAGGGCTGTGGGTTTCCTGTCCTCAGCCCTCCCCCCGCATAACTTGGCGAGTCCCCTGATCCCAGATTATTGAAAACCGAATAGACGAACCTGCTCATAGGGAGAACATGTAATGTCTCGCATGCTGGTAAAAACTGGTGTGGTGTTGTGGTTTGCGCTCCTGGCGGTGGTGTTGGCCGGGCCCGCGGGGGCCGAGGAAAAAGCGGCCCCCCACGAACAAATGAGTCTGGACCAGGTCTCCAATGAACTCAACAACCCCCTGACCTCTTTGTGGAGCATCAACAACGAGTTCGATTTTCAGTATTACGGAGGCGACGCGGGCGGTGATGAACTGCAGGCGGTGTGGCAGTTCAGACCGGTGATGCCAGTGGACCTGGGCAACAACTGGATCTACGTGAACCGCCCCACCATCCCCGTGGTTTTCCAACAGCCTTATTTCAACACAAGCTCCTTCAGCTGGGACGAGGATTCCGGCCTGGGCGACATTCAGTATTTGGGCCTCATCGGCAAGAGTCTGCCCAACGGCGTTGTGTGGGCCGGAGGCTTCACCTCCAGCTTCCCCAGCGCCAGCCCCAGCGTCTTGGGTTCCGGCAAGTGGTCGGTGGGCCCGGCCTTCGCGGTGGCCACCTTGCAGAAAAAATACGTCCTGGGGGCCCTGTACCAGCAATGGTGGTCCGTGGCCGGCCAGGAGGATCGCGACAACGTCAATTTTTCGGCCCTGCAGGTGTTTTATTTCCTGAACTTCGCGAACGGCTGGCAGGTGGGCGGCTCCCCGGTCCTGAGCGCCAACTGGATGGCCGACTCGGACAACCGCTACAACGTGCCAGTGGGCCTGGGAGTCTTCAAAACCCTGCGCTTGGGCAGGCTGCCGGTGCGTATCGGCGTGGAATACGATTACAGCGTGGTGCAGGAGGACACCTGGGGGCGGGACTATCTGATCAAATTCGTCATAACTCCGGTCATACCGTCGCTTTTCTAGGACTTCAAGAGAATTTTCCTGAATAGCGATCTGCTTGAATGCGCCAGGGAGGCCCTTGGCTTCCCCGGCGGTGTAAGGAGATAGGGTATGGCAAGCAAGCTCTGCTTCGCTCTCGAGGTGCGCAAATTGTTGGCCTCCGGACTCATGGCCGCCATGATCCTGTGCCTGCCATCCGCTGCGCCGCGGGCGGCGGATATCACCCGGGGATCGGTTACCGGCCAGGCCACGGCCAAGGGATACGACCACCCCAACCAGTACCTGCACATTCGCCCGGTACCCATCGCGCCCAACATGGAGCCGGTGATTTCTCATCCCGCCCAGGACCAGCAGGCCCGCCAAAAGTTGGCCGCGCTGGAGAAACGCTTCGGCAAGAAGCCCAACATCCTCATATTCCTGCTGGACGACGTGGGCTGGCTGGACCCGGGCTTCAACGGAGGTGGCGAGGCGGTGGGCAACCCCACCCCGGTGATGGACCGCCTGGCCCATGGGGGCCTGGTCCTTACCTCCGCCTATTCCACCCCCAGTTGCTCGCCCACCCGGGCCACCATCCACACCGGCCAGACCCCCCTGCACCACGGCCTGCTCAGGCCGCCCATGTACGGCGAGGCGGGGGGCCTGGACGGGGCCGCCACCTTCCCCATGGCCCTGCAAAAGCTGGGCTATGTGACCCAGGGGGTGGGCAAATGGCACATGGGGGAAAACCAGGGCTCCCTGCCTCAAAACGTGGGCTATGATGATTTCTACGGCTTTTTGAGCGTCTCGGACGCCTACACCGAGTGGCGGGACCAGTACTTCAACCCCGAGATCGCCCTAAGCCCCGGGCGTACCGCGGCCATGCAAAAGATGCCTTTTAACCACAACAACGTGCACTGCACCCAGTCCGACAAGGCCAAGTGCGTGGACGTATACGAAGTGAACCTGACCACCATCAAGAACCTGGACCAGGACTGGGCGGCCTACAGCGAAAAGTTCATTCGCAAGATGGCGGGGAGCAAGCAGCCCTTCTTCCTCTATCACGCCACCCGGGCCGCTCATTTCGACAATTACCCCAACGACGTCTACGCCGGCAAGTCGCCGGCCCGCACCGTTTACAGCGACGCCCTGGTGGAGGTGGACGACATCCTGGGCCGCCTGGTCAAGGCGCTGGAAGAGACCGGGCAGCTGGAAAACACCCTCATATTCTTCACTTCGGACAACGGCCCCGAGTGCGAGGTGCCTCCCCACGGCCGCACCCCCTTCCGGGGTTGCAAGGGCTCCAGTTGGGAAGGTGGGGTCCGGGTGCCGACCTTTGCCTATTGGAAGGGCGTGATCGTCCCGCGCCGTTCCGATGGCCTGTTCGACCTGGCCGACCTGTTCAACACCGCCATCTCCCTGGCTGGAGCCCCGGGGGCCCAGGCCGCCAAGTACGTGCCCAAAACCCACTACATCGACGGCATCGACCAGGCCAGCTTCCTTCTGGCCGACCAGGGCCAGTCCAACCGGCGCAGCCGCATCTACACCATGAACCAATTCCTCTCCGGCATCCGCATCGACGAGTTCAAGTTCAACACCGTGGTGCAGTTGGAGCAGGGCATCTTCCAGCGGGGCTACACCGGGGGATTCAGCGGGGCCATGGTGACCTCCACCGGCGGGGTGGCGATGATCAACCTGTATACCGACCCCAAGGAGGACGTGAGCGTGGGCATCCGTCACATCCCCGTGGATGTGCTTTTGGAAGCCGAGGGGAACCGCTACCGGGAGGTGCTAAAAAAGTACCCCCCAGTGACCAAGATCGGCTTCGGCCAAAACTAGGTCATGGGTGCACGCTGGCCAAAGGTGCTAGAGCAGAAAGGGATGTCGCCCGGCGGCCAAAGGAGGCCGCAAGCCATGGCCAACAAGCTGGGCCAGCCGGGCAAGTAATCATTGCCGGCGACCCGCCTTGGCCCAGTACTTGGCCAGGGCTGGCGTCCGCAAGCATTCGGATCCCAAGCTGGAAAAAAGGGGTTGGCCGAGACCGGCTAACCCCTTTTAATTATAGTAGGTAACGCTGAGCCCTCTAAGCCTCAATATTTTTGAGCCTGGCAGGCCTCGCCGGCTTCGCGCCACAAGGCCCAGAAGCTTTCCGGGTCGGCCAGCAAATAGTCGCGCATGGGCCTGCACTTGACGCGGAAAATATGGAAACGCGGGCTGGGCAGGCGCAGGGGGCACAGCGTTTCGAAGTTGGCCATGCCTTTGACCACCATCAAATCGGCGCGGCCCACCAGGTCCTTGAACTCCTGTGACGCCCGCTCCCATTCCACCCCGGCGCCATCCACCCCGGTGTCCGCCAAATTAGGGAACATCGGCATCAGCCCGGAGGCCTGCAGATCTGGCCGGGTCAGGTCGTTGAGGGCGGGCCCTCCCTTCACCACCAGGAACACCCGCTCAAAATGACGGCTGAGATGCCGGTACAGCGGCAGGTCGAAGAAAATCTCGCCGGCATTGTCGGTGAGATAAAGCGCCGTTCGGTGCCTGGTGGCCAGGAACCGCTCCAGCCGGGGGATATCGTCATGCTGCATGTCCACCCCGGCGGCAAGGACGCGCTCCACCTCGGCCATGGCCTCCTGCGGGGGCTTGAAAAAGTCCAGGCTGTTGCCCAAGGCGGCCAGCTTGACCAGGGAGGTCAAGTCCGCGCCGATCATTTTTTGCGCCCGGGCGGCGGCTCGCCTCCCGGTGGCTTGCTCCTGGGCCTTGAAGTTGCGGTAGGGGTCATGCACCCCGGTTTCCCGGCGGATGCCGCGCAGAATGCGGTTGGCCACTTCCGGCGAGGACAGGAGAGTGCCTGCGCTTTGGGCCATGGCCGCTCGCGCCGCCTGCTGGGCCCGGCGTAGCAATTCAGGGTCGCCTCCGGCGGCGAATTCCGCGGCGGTCGTGGTCAGATCTTCCAGGCACTGCCGGCACTGGGGAAAGGGCTTGAGCAGCCGGCCTTGTATAAAGGGTGAGGCTATCATGCCGCCTCTCGAGCAAGCCGGATTATCTTGACGCGCTTACCGAGCCATTTCACGGGCAGGTAGACCCTGCCGCTTTTGCCGCTGGCGGTCACCTGCTTCTCCACGACCTCCAGGCCGTAAAGTTCGAAACGAACCGAATTTCCTTCGCGGCGCTCGGCCACGCGCTTGGATTTTTTCGGTTTCGACAATGGGCTCCCCTGTGCCGCCGAGGTCTTGGACCGGGCCCCGTCCCGAGGGGACGGGGCCGCGGCCGGGTACTATTCCTTCTTCTGTTTCTTAAACGCCTGGTAGACGCGTTCGGGGGTCAGGGGCGTTTCATCGAGCACCAGGCCGGTGGCGTTGCGCACCGCGTTGAGGATGGCCGGGATGGTGGGCATGATGGCTCCCTCGCCCACCTCCTTGGCCCCGAAGGGCCCATTGGGCTCGCCGGACTCCACCACGATGCACTTGGTCTCGGGCATGTCCATCACCGTGGGGATGTGGTACTCGCCCAGGCTGGGATTGATGATGCGCCCCTGGGAGTCGAATTTCACCTCCTCGAAAAGCGCCTCGCCCAGGCCCATGGACACCGAGCCCTGCATCTGGGCCTCCACGCTGGTCAGGTTCACCGCCTGGCCGCAGTCGTGGGCGTCCGTGATGCGCTCCACCTTGATCTGGCCCGTCTCGAAGTCCACGCTCACCTCGGCCACCTGGGCCGAGCAGCCGTAGGCCGGGCTGGTGCCCACCGCCGCGCCCTTGTACTTGCCGCCCAAGACCGGAGGCTTGTACTTGCCCGTGGCCACCACCGTGCCCCGGCGCAGGTAGGCCAGGCGCGCCGCCTCGCGGAAGGTCAGCTCGTCGCCCTCCGGCGGGTCCGGCCAGCCGCGGTGCTCCTTGATGTAGCCCGTGCGGATGGCGCTGAAGTCCACCGGATCGCCGCTGATCTTGATCCGGCCCTCCTTGATGTCCAGGCGGCTCTGCTCGATGCCCAGCTCCTGGGCCAGGGTCTCCAGAATCATGGCCTTGAGGTTTTCCCCCGCCTCCTTGGCGGCGTGGCCGGTCATCAGGGTGGTGCGCGAGGAATAGGCCCCCAGGTCGATGCCGAAGTCGGTGTCGCCGCTCTTGACCCGCACCTGCTCGTAGTCGATGCCCACCGCCTCGGCGGCGATCATGGCCATGGTGGTCTCAGAGCCCTGGCCGATCTCGGCCGAGGCGGTGTAGAGCAAAATGCCCCCGCCGTCCTCGTCGGCCTTGATGATGATGGTGCAGTGATAGGTGTCGCTGCGATAGATGGGATAACCCGCGCCGGAGACGAAGAAGCCGCAGGCCACGCCGATGCCCTTGCCCGGCGGCAGCTTGCCCTTTTTCTCCGCCCAGCCGGAGCCGGTTTTCACCGCCTCCAAACACTCGCGCATGCCCAGGCTGCTCATGGCCAGGTCGTTGCAAGTAACGTCCCCGGTCTCCATCATGTTCTTCAGGCGAAGCTCGATGGGGTCCATGCCCAGCTTCTCGGCCACCAGGTCCAGCTGCTGCTCGAAAAGACCCCGGGCGATAACCCCGCCGTGGCCCCGCTGGGCCCCGCAGGCGGGCTTGTTGGTGTAGATGCGCTGGCCCTGGTAGCGCATGTTGGGCAGCTTGTAGGGGCCGCCCAAGAGAGAGCCGGCGTAGTAAACCGTGGCGATGCCGAAGGAGGAGTAGGCCCCGCCCTCCAGCGTGGCCTGGTGGTCCAGGGCCATCAGGGTGCCGTCCTTCTTGGCCCCCAGCTTCATGTGGTGGGTGAAGCCGTGGCGGGCCCGGCTGAAAAGAAACACCTGCTCCCTGGTGTAGGCCATGCGCACCGGACGCCCGGTCTTGATGGCCAAAAAGCTCGAGGCCAGCTCGATGGGGGTGGCCGAGGCCTTGGGGCCGAAGCCGCCGCCCACGTAGGGCTTGGCCACCCGCACCCGGCTCATGCCCAGGCCGGTGACCATGGCCACGGTGCGCTGCACGTAGTGGGGCACCTGGGTGGAGCTGTGCAGGTTGAGCACCCCGTCAGAGTCCACCAGGGCCACGCACTGGTTGGGCTCGATAAAGGCCCCGTCCTGACGCTTGGAATAAAAACTGCCCTCCTGGATGATGTCGCACTCGGCGAAGGCCGCCTCCACGTCGCCAAACTCCTGCTCCACCTTGGCGCAGACGTTGTCGGGAAATTCGTCGTGGATCCAGGGAGCCCCCTCGGCCATGGCCTCCTCCACCGTGAGCAGCACCGGCAGGGGCTCGTACTCCACCTCGATCAGCTCCACCGCCTTGAGCGCGGTGGCCAGATCCTCGGCGGCCACCGCGGCGATCTCGTCGCCCACGTAGCGCACCCGGTCCTTGGCGAAAAGATTCTCGTCGTAGCGGGCCGGCGACACCCCGTACTTGATGTCCGGCACGTCCTGGGCGGTGATCACCGCCACCACCCCGGGCAAAGCCTGGGCTTTGGAAATGTCGATGCTCTTGATCTTGGCGTGGGCCTGGCTGGATTGCAGCATGGCCCCGGCCAGCTCGCCTACGAATTTGAGGTCCTCGATGTAGCGGGCCTTGCCCGTGGACTTGTCGGGGGCGTCCTTGCGGGCCGCCCGGCCTCCGATTACCGAGAAGTTGCCGCTCATGATCTACGCCTCGCTCATCTTGGCGGCGGCGTCACTCACCGCCTCCACGATCTTTTCATACCCGGTGCAGCGGCACAGGTTGCCCGAAAGACCCTTGGTGATCTCCTCCCGGCTGGGCTGCGGGATAACGTCCAGCAGCGCCTTGGCCGAAAGGATCATGCCCGGGGTGCAAAAGCCGCACTGGATGGCCCCGGCGTCCACAAAGGCCCGCTGCAAGGGATGCAGCTCGCCACCGCTGGCCAGCCCCTCGATGGTCAGCACCTCCCGGCCCTGGGCCTGCAGCGCCAGCACCAGGCAGGAATTGACCGTCTCGCCGTCCAGGATCACCGTGCAGCAGCCGCAGTCGCCCACCCCGCAGCCGTGCTTGGTGCCGGTGAGCCCCAGCTCGTCGCGCAGCAGGGAGGTGAGGGTCTGATTGGGCTCCACCAACGCCTGGCGCACCACGCCGTTTACCGTAAGGGTGATGGCTTGCTTGCTCATGCTTGCGCCTCCTCGTTGCCTTGGGCCTGGGCCAGGGCCTGCTTCAGGGCCCGCTTGGTCAGGGTACGCACCATGTCCCGGCGGTAGGCCGCCGAGCCCCTGTGATCGTCGATGGGTTTGGCGTCGGCCGCCGCCGCCTCCGCCGCCGCCTCGATGGCCGCCTCGTCGGCCGCCCGCCCGGCCAGCGCCTGGGCCGCGCCCGGCGAGAGCAGGGGAGTGGGAGCCACCGCCCCCAGGGCCACCCGGGCCTCCTTGATGGTGGACCCGTCGTCCTCCAGCATCACCACCGCCGCAACGTTCACCAGCGCGATCTCCATCGCCTGGCGAAGGCCAAGCTTCTGGTAGCCGGCTCCGGAGCCCTCGGCGGGCTTGGCAATCTTCAGTCCGGTCAGCAGCTCGCCCGGCCGCTTGGCGGTCAGGCCCGGCCCCTGGAAGAACTCCTGCAACGTCACTTCGCGCGACCCGTCCGGACCGGCCAGCATCGCCTTGGCCCCCAGGGCCAGCAGCGGCAGGCACATGTCCGCCGCCGGGCGGGCGGTGCACACGTTACCGCCCACGGTGGCGCGGTTGCGCACCTGGGGCGAACCCAGGGCCCCGGCCCCCAAGGCCAGAACCTTGGCCGCGCCGGTGAGCTCGCCGCTGGCCGCCAAGGCCGAAGCGCTTAGGCGTGGTCCCACGATCAGCGAACCGTCGGCCGAGCTAAACTCATCCAACCCGGCAATACCCTCAAGGCCCACCAAGTGCTGCGGAGACAGCTTCTTGTGTTTCATGTTGACCAGCAGATCGGTGCCCCCGGCGATTATCGCCGCCTGGCCACCGTACTGCCCCAGCATCTCCAGCGCCTCGGCCACGCTGGCCGGCTGGTGATAGCTGAAACTGGGTAAAAGCATGTTCTTGGCCTCCCAAATAAGATGATTGCCGCCTGCGACGCAGCTAATGCTCGCCCCAACGCTGGAATAGGTTGTGCTCCACGCCCAACAGGTCCAGCGCCTTGCCGATACTCTGGTGAATCAGGTCTTGGATGCTCTGGGGCCGATGATAGAAAGCCGGCACGGGCGGCAGAATCACCGCACCGTTATCGGCCGCTCTGCTCATCAGTTCAAGATGACCCTTGTGCAGCGGCGTTTCGCGTACCATAAGCACCAAGGGCCGCCGTTCTTTCAGCGTCACGTCGGCGGCCCGGATCAGCAGGTTGTAGTTGAATGAGTTGGCTATGGCCGAGAGCGTCTTGATGGTGCAGGGGGCCACCAGCATTCCCCGGTGGAGGAAGGAACCGCTGGCGACCGCGGCGCCCACGTCCGAAATTTCGTGGACCCGCGTGGCCATGGCCTTGACCTCGTCCACCGAGTATTGCGTCTCTATGGCCAGGTTGCGGGCGCCCGCCTCGCTCAGGATGAGATGGCAGGGCTGCCCCAGGCCTTGCAGCACCTTGAGCGCCTCCACCCCGTAGATGACCCCGCTGGCTCCGGATATACCCACTACTAAAGGTAGCTGCGCCAAGACCTCCCTCGCTTTCCAGTTTCCGCCTGCCGCATGCTCAAGCCCGCAGGGCGCGGCAGAGGATTTCACCCTGCCGGGGGTAGTGCCGGAAACATCCCGCCATTCGCCTCACGCCGCGTGCCCGCAAGTTTGCACGGCGTCGGTTTTTTCGAATATCTTGTAACCGCCTTGTTCCAAGGCCTTGGCCACGACTCCCACGTCGGTGCCGCCGTCGAAACGCAGGATGATCCGTTTGTCCGTCACGTTGGGCAGGCGCATGGTGAAAACGCCGTGCAAAATCGCGCCGGTATCCTCCACCAACTTGGACACCTTGCTGATGGTGCCGCTCTCCAGGGGCAGAGCCTCCAGGGTGATGCCGCACCATACTTCGTTGGCCCCCAGGATGCTGCTCAGGGCCGAAAAAAGTTCCAGCGAGGAAACCATGCCCACCAACTTCCCGTTTTCCATGACCGGGTAGTTGCGGATCAAGTCGTCTTGGCCCTTGAGCATGCAGTATTCCACCGAGTCACCGGCTTCCACCGTCTTGGGCATGCGGGTCATGATGTCCCTGATCTTCAGGCGGTTCAAGAAGTACTCGGTTTCATACTCGCTCTGGGCCCGGGCCACGGCGGTAGCGCATCCTTGCAATTCCTTGCGGGTCACCAAACCTCGCAGTTCGCCTTGGTCGATCACCGGCAGAGCCCGCAGGTTATTTTCCAGCAGTAAGGCGATGGCATCCGCCACCAAGGTCCCGCTCTCCACGGTTATCGGGTCCCTCTCCATCCAATTGCGCAGAATCATCTAAACCCTCCCCGAAAGCACTCCGGCCTGGCTGGCCAGGCCCAAGGCCATGACGCTCATGGCGTTGTGAATTTCGCCGTCGGCCAACAGCCGCTCCAGTTCGTCGGGCGCGACCAGGACCACCTCTATATCCTCGCCCGCATCCTGCTCCTGGGCCCCGGTGGGCACCATCCCGGTTGCCGCCACAAAGTGGACCCGGTTGGCCAGAAGGGCGGGCTGGGGCCAGTAGCTGCCCAGGTCGCGCGTTTCTCCGCCGGCATAGCCGGTTTCCTCCTTTAGCTCGCGGAGGGCGGCCGCCACCGGGTCCGGGTCCGTGGCGTCTAGAAGCCCTCCGGGCACCTCCAGCCCGATTCGGCGGCTGGCGTGGCGGTATTGCCGGACCATGATTAGCCGGCCCTGGCTGGTCAGCGCCACGATCTGCAGCCAATCGGGCATGTGCACCACATAAAAGTCCCGTTCCTGGTCGGTGCGCGGCGAAAGGGCCCGGTCGCGGGTAACCGAGAACAGACCGACCTCGGCTACCGGTTGCGAGCTTAGCAAGGGCCATGCCTTGGTCATGCTATGACGCCGCTCCTACGGTCTCCAGGGGCAACAGCTCCACAAAGGCCTCCACCACCGCCTCGCCGAAAGCGACGTCTTCCAGGTTTGCGTCCACTTCGCGCAGGGTGATTTCAGGCTTCAGGTTGGAGCGAAGTTCTTGGGTGAACAGACGGTCTTCTTCCGGCGCGTATACCGATCCGCCTTCGCGGTCAAAGGAGCACCAGCCCTTGGTGGGCATCATAAAGGTCACCGGGCCCTGGGCTTGGTTCAGCTTGGCCGCGAAGGCTCGGGCCACTTCTTTTAGCTCTTCCGGGTCGAGGCGCAAGAAGGTTCTCAGCTTGTCCAGGTCGTACTTGCGCCGCTCGTAGTAATCGGGCTTGTAGCGCGACTTGCGCGGGCTCATCAGGTTCACGCCGCTGGGGGCGATCACCTGGGGGATGCCTCGTTTGCCCGCCGCCTCCAGGCGGTGGGGCCCGGCGGAGCGCATGCCGCTCATGATGTGTTCGCCCACCCCGCCCGGGGCCAGGTCCACCACCCCGGCGAAGTAGCCCTGGGCGATCATGTCCTCCATGGCCCGGTCGCAGACCCCGGCGGCGGAGAAGCCGATCACCTGGTAGCCCTTTTCCTCCAGCTTCATGCGCACCAGGTGGGCGCAGTGCTCGCAGGGCCCGAACATGCTCATGGCCACCAGGGCTTGGCCCTTGACCGACTCGGGGTTCACGGTCGGCACCTTGGCCAGGCCCAACGCGGCGGCGGCGGCCCGGTCCAAGACGCTGGTCAGCAGGGGCGAAAGCCCGGCGATCTCCACCACGGTATGGAACAAGAGCAGGTCCCCCGTGTCAATGTAGCGGGTGGCCAAGCCGGGCAGCGCGGCGGTGGAGGAGACCATGAGCTTGGGCAGTCCGAAGGGCAGGGCCCGCATGACCTCGGAGGCCATGAGCGAACCGGTGGAGCCGCCCAGGCCCACCACCGCGTCCAAGCTCCCTTTGGCGAAGCGCTCCGCCGCGAGGTTCACCGCGCCCTGGATCATGGCAGCGGTAATTTTGGCCCGCTCCCGTGAGGCCCGGATGTCTTCTATTTTCCAGCCGGCGGCGGCGGCCACTTGCCCGGGCGGGATCTCGCACGTCTGGCCCGAGTCCGCTCCCATGGACAAGTCCATGAGTACAACCTCCGCGCCGCCTTGTTCCATGCGTTCGCGCAAGTAGCGGGTTTCCTGGTGCTTAGTGTCCAGGGTGGATATTAGCAGCACCGTGGGCGGCATGTCAGGCCTTTTCCCTAGCCAGCTTGGCCGCGATGTCTTTTTTGAGGTCTTCCTTGTTGATCTTGCCGGAGTCGCCCACCGTGGGCATGTCTTCGACGATCTCCAGGCGCTCGGGCAGCTTGTACTTGGCGATCTGCTTGCTCAGCAGGAAATCGACCATGTCCTTGAAAGCGAATTCGGCGCCCGGCTTGGGCACGACGTAGGCGCAGGTCTTCTCGCCCATCTCCTCGTCGGGCATGCCCACCACCGCCACCGAACCCACGGCCGGATGGTTGTTGAGCATGCCTTCGATCTCGGCGGGATAGATGTTTTGACCGCCGCGGATGATCATGTCCTTCTTGCGGCCCATGATCCACAGGCACTCCTTGTCCAGCTTCACGATGTCGCCGGTGGTGCTCCAGCCGTCCGGGTTGAAGACCGTGGACGTCAGCTCCTCGTCGCGATAATAGCCGGCCGGAGCGTGGGGGCCCCGGAACCACAGCACCCCGGGCTCGCCGTCGGGCACCTGGTTGCCGTCGTCGTCCAGCAGCTTGACCACGTTGCCCGGCAGGGGGCGACCCACCGAGCCGCGCCGCACCTCCACCGAATCGGTGACCCGGCAGCCGCTCACCGAACCCACGTCCTGGGTGCCCAGGTCGCTGGTGATGGCCGCGCCGAAGCGCTCTTCGGCCTCGGAGGCCACCTTGGGAGGCAGATAGCCGCCGGCGGAGCGGATGAAGCGCAGGTTGGACAGGTCGTAGGACTCGATATCCTCCTCCAGCATGCGCACCAGGTGGGTGGGCACCACCCCGATGGCCGTGACCTTTTCCTTGGCCATGACCTCCAGGGCCAGGCGGGGATCAAACTCCTCCAGCATCACCGTCTTGGCCCCGGCCATGGGCGCGGCGAAGTAGGTCAGGGTGCCGGCCGCGCCGCCGGCGTGGGGGGCCACCGCCATGGTGATGTCTTCCTTGTTCAGGTCCCAGATGTCGATGCGCCCCTTGGCGGTGCACACCCTGGAGGCGATGGGCCACTCCACCAGCTTGGGTATGCCGGTGGTGCCGGTGGTGGTGGTCAACAGGGCCACGTCGCCGGTGGTGTCCAGGCGGCGAGAGTCCAAGAGAGCCTGATCGATTTTGCCCAGGTATTCCTGCGCGGTGGTCACCAGGCTCTTGGTGCCCTCGGGCGCCGCCGCCGGCACATCCTCATCGAACAGGTAGACCTGCTTGAGGCTGGGGAACTTCTGCATGAAGCCCTTGTACATTTCCAGATAGTCGAACTTGCGGTACACGTGGGGGATCACCACCATCGAGGCCTGGGTGAGCTCCATCATGTATTCCAGCTCGCGCTGGCGCAGATAGGGGTACACGGTCAGGGAGATGAGCCCGGCCCGCTCGGCGGCGATGCGGGCCAAGAAGCCGTAGACGCTGTTGGGCGACTGGATGATAACCCGGGCATCCTTGGGCAGCCCGCCCGAGGCCCAGGCCGTGGCGATGGCGTTGGTCAGGTCTTTGGCCTGGTTCCAGGTGACTCTGTAGCGCGAGTCCACCAAGGCCTCGCGGTCGCCCAGTTGGGCCGCGTTGCGATCATAGAAGTCAAAGAAGGTCTCATCGGTCCAAAAGCCGTTGCCTTTGAACTCGTCGATCATCGCTTGGGTGTATCGGATTGGTTTCATTTGTCTAGAGCCTCCTTGCCTGTCCGAGGGCGTAGTTGTCCCTTTGAGGTCGGTATGCACCACCCCATTTTTCGTGTCTTACTGCGCCTGGGTTTGTCGGCTGTGCGGGCCTTGGCAGCCTTATTTCATGGTTCTTTTCAGACTATCCGCCACCCTCTGGCCATCCGGTACCTCCTTCGGGGTTGGTACCTTAAGAGAGTTTTTTACCCATCATGAGATTGGACAAGATGTGATCCATGGCCGTCTTTTTGGGGCCTTGGGTCGGCGTTTTGTCCTGGTCTTTGCAACTCCATACGGTTTCCGGCCGGCTTTGCAGGATGAACACGTTGCCGGTCTTGGGCATGTCCTTGTCCACCGCCCATTCGATGTCCTGGGGGCAGCCGTAATGTTGTTCGATGACCTTGCCCATGCGGGCCAACTCCAAGACGTCCTTGTCTATGGTGGATTGGGCCATCTGCCGCTCCTTGGGCAGGGTCAGCTTGCGCGAGCAATGCTCGGCCGGCTCCAGGGTGTAGTAGACTTCCTTTTTGGAGATGGTCCTCTCCAGGATTTCCATGCTCACCTTGTCGACCCGGAAGTTGTCCGGGGTGACCTCGCCGGAAACCACCGACTCTCCGAAACCGAAGTTGGAATCGATGACGATCATGGAGCGGTCGCCGTTGCCCGGATTCAGGGTGAACATGACACCGGCGGTGAAGGCGTTGGCCATCTTCTGGATGCCCACGCTCAAGGCCACTTCCTCCTGGGCGAAGCCCATTTTGATGCGATAGGCGATGGCCCGGGCGGTGAAGAGGCTGGAGAAGCACTTGCGTACGTGCTCCAACACCGACTCCACGCCGCGAATCCACAGGAAGGTTTCCTGCTGCCCCGCGAAGCTGGCTCCGGGCAGGTCCTCGGCGGTGGCGCTGGAGCGCACCGCCACCGGGGTGGCGGGCAGTCCGCAAATCTTGGACAGGCGGCGATAGTATTCGGCTATGTGGTCTTCCAGATCAACCGCGATGGGGCAGGATTCGATCAGGCCCCGGATATAGTCACTGGCCTGATCCAGGGCCGCGGAGTCCTCGTGATTCAGGCCCTCCAGCGCCTCTTTGATCTTGCCGTCTAGCCCCCCGTCGCCGATGAAACGCCGATACGCTTCGGTGGTGATCGCATAGCCAGGGGGGACGCGAATACCCGCATTGATCAACTCGCCCAAAGAGGCGTTTTTGCCGCCCACCAGCGGCACCGAGTCCTTGTTGCACTCTTGAAACCAGCAGACCAGAGGTAATTGGGCCATGTTCGCTCCGCAGTGGCTTGTCACTGATAGCCGTGGGCGCCTTGTCCGCGGCAAGCAAGTTGATTTCGCCGAAGCCCGGCCGCCCCGGCGGGGCGGCCGGGCAAGTACTTAACGTTCCAGGATGGTCACCTTTCCGGTGCCACCATCCACCTTGATTTTCATGCCGGTCTTGATGATGCTGGTACCGTGGCCGGTGCCCACCACCGCGGGCAAGCCGTATTCGCGGCACACGATGGCCGCGTGGCACATGACGCCGCCCACGTCGGTGACCGCCGCTTGGATCTTTTGGAAAGCCGGAGCCCAAGAGGGCGAGGTGGTGGGGGCCACCAAGATCTCGTCCTCTTTGAGCTGGCCGATCTCGGCCACGGTGCGGCACACCCGGGCGAAGCCTTCCACCACGCCGGGGCTGCCGGCGAATCCCTTGAGCTGGTTCACCGATTCGGGGTCGCCGGCCGCATCCACCTCGGCCCAGGCGTTGAGGGACTCGTTGGTGACGCCCCACAGGACCACGGTGAAGGGCTCCTGGATCACTTCAGGCGCGGTGCCCACGGCCGCGGGAGGAGTCCACTCGCGGAACTTGTCCATGACTCCCTTGCGCCAGGCGATCTCCTTGGGCCATACCTGGGGGCCGCGCGGCTTGACGCCGGTGGCCCAGGCGGTGACCACGTCCCACAGGGCTTCCTTTATTTCGGCCCGCGTGAGGTACCAGACGTCCTCGATTTCTTCGATGAATCCATAGTCCATGAGAATGGCCGCGACTTCGCGCATCTTGTTCCAGAACACGGAATGGAACCAGTGCTCCACGTAGAACAGATGGTTCTCGACGTAGGGGAACACGGTGCGGGCGGTGCCCAGAAGCTGTTCGAAGCCGGCCTTGGTCTCCTCGTCAGCCAACAAAGCGCGGTATTCCTCGGTGATGCGGTCACGCTCCTTGATGACTTGGTCCATGGGCCGTTCGATGGGCTTGCCGGCCCTGACCTTGTCAATGTAGATGCACAGGGAAGCCAGGGGGATGTCCAGGTCGTCGTTCCAGGATTTGTCATGGTGGTACCAGCCGGTGCCGGTGGAGGTCCAGAACCAGGGATAGCGGGCCTTCTCAAAGGCGTTCAGCCATTCCTTGCCGTTGGACGTGGCCTCCAGCTCGTCCTTTATCTCGACGAACTTTCTTCCGGAGTTGACGATGCCGTCCACATTGAGATCAACCGCCGCCCGGGCCAGTTTCTTGAGCTCTTCATCGGGCCGGTACATGATCACGTCGATGCCCGAGACCATCTGAGTAACCCGCTGCAGGGGGATATCCGGGAACACCTTTTGGCAGAAATCCAGGAAGGTCACGTATGCGGCGTAACCCAGGTTCAAGAACTCGAAGTGGTATTGCCAGCAGAGCAGGCCCAGATCGATCAACTTGTCATAGGCATGGAGTAGCTCATAGCCCGTGGACTTGCCCAGGCCCTCCATGACGACCGATATGTCTTCCAGCTCGGGGAGGGGCTTGATCTCGAGGGCTTCCAGGTCAGATATGACCTTCTCGAGCTTTTTGATCCACTGATCTTCCAGCTTGTTCCAATTCTCGTAGTAGTAGCCGGCCCTCTCCATGAAATGGGCCACCCGGGCCTCGACTTCGGCGGGGTCGGTCACCGGCACCGGCGAGATGTAGATGTAGCCGTTGATGATGCGGTGATCCACGCCATAAACGGGGGGCACCGCGAAAATGCGGGTGTTGAACTGAGACAGGGCCAGGTACCAGGCCTCGTCCCAAATTATGTCAAAGGGGTAGATAGGCTCGGGATAATGCAGTCCGTCATAAAACCAGAACATCCCCTTTTCGTACTGTTCGCGCTCCGGGTCGTCGGTCACGAACTGGTACTGATAAGGGAACATCCGTTCCCAACCTTCAGTGCCGGGTATTTTTTCTACCTCGTGAGGATCAGGAAATCTCCGTTTGCTCTCGCCCATAGCCCTATCTCCCTTTGTATAGAGGCCTCTGAAAAAGGGTAACCCTTTTGTTAAGGACCGAGGGAAAACGACTGTGAATCTAAGAGGAGTGAGCCACTGAAGTCAGCCGCCAATGACCAAAATATTCTGCCAGGCTTCTCAGCCCCTACGTGCAAATTTCATAGAGATGATTTTGGGCACAAATAGATAATGGCCTACGCGCTGTCTGAGTTTCAAGCCAAATAAAATTATTCTCCTCATAAGCTATGTTTATATGCTGACAAGCTTTATCCCTATTTATCAACCAGTTGAGATTCTCGAAAATTGTTTCGAATTGACAGCCAATCGGCACTGTTTTAATATCAAGCCATGAACCTCAATCAACTGCTCACCTTCTTTCATGCCGCCGAGGCCATGAATTTCTCCCAGGCGGCGGAGACGCTCAACGTCACCCAGCCGGCGGTGAGTGCCCAGATCAGGAATCTGGAGGAAGATTTAGGTGTCAAGCTTTTTGCCCGTCTGGGCAAGAAGCTGGTCCTCACCGAACCGGGCGACGTCCTGTTGGCCCATGCCCGCAAGATATTCAAGCTGGAGGAAGAAGCGGCCCAGGCCATCAAGCAAATGCGCCTGGTGAAAAAGGGGACCTTGAAGCTGGGCACCGCCCGCACCTATGCGCACACCATAATTCCGCCCCTCCTGGCCCGCTTTCAGAGCAATTACCCCCTGGTCAACATCGTCCTGATCGAGGGCAGCTCCCGGGAGATGGCCCGGCGCTTGTGGTCGCTGGACATCGAGGTGGCGGTCATCGCCGCTCCGGGCCGGGTGCGCAGGGTCGACTTCAAGTTTTTCCGCAGCGAGGAGTTGACCCCCATCGTGGCGCCGGAGCACCCCTTGGCCAACAAAAAGGACGTTCCGGTCAAGGCCCTGACCGCCAATCCCATAATCATGCGGGAGAAGGGCTCCGGCACCCGCAAGGTGGTGGTCGATCTTTTTCGCAAGCACCACATCAAGCCGGCGATCGTCTTCGAGACCAGCAACGCCGAGGTGATCAAGGAACAGGTCGCCCAGGGCCAGGGGATTTCTTTCCTCACCCGTTCCGGCGCGGCGGCGGATATTCGGTCCGGGAAGGTCGCCACCTTTTCCCTGAAAAACGAGCAACCCCAGCTGAACATCTGCACCGCGGTGCTCAAGGGCCACGAGTTGTCTCGGCCGGCCCGGGCATTTTTGGACCTGCTCTACCGCGACCATGCTTGACCTTTAGGGCGGCGCCAGCCCGCCCGCGCTTGCCCGTTTGGGCCCCATCTCGGCGTCATAATGCGCGCTAATAGCACTATAGATTATGTGTCCACAGTTAGTGGTTAGACGGGACACGGCGAAGCCAAGCGTGGCTCTTGTCCGGGGCAGCATAAATTTAATAGCTTAAACAACTAGTTCCGCCTGTCGGTTTTTTCCGGGCTCGCTTCGACATAATGTTGTCATATAAAAATTACTTATACCTTGCATAATATTATATGAGTTGACTTTAAAGCGCCGCATTATCCATATTAAATTCAATAATTTGGATATACCCATCATCGTCAGCCTTATCAGGGCCACGAAACGCCTTTAGGCGCAAAGGGAGGAGCCGGTTTTATGAAGGACATGAGGGACTTTATCGCCACCTGTGAAGAGTCGGGCATCCTGCATCGAATCAAGGCCGAGGTCGACTGGGACCTCGAATTATCGCACATCGCCAAACTGAACGAGGAGAAGAGCGGCCCGGCGCTGTTGTTTGAAAACGTCAAGGGCTATGACACCCCGGTGATCACCAGCGTGTGCACCACCGCGGAAAGGCTCGCGGTGATCATGGGCATGCCCAAGGAATCCACCCTGGTCCAGATCATGGAAAGGTGGGTCGAGGTAGGTGACAACCTGCTGCCTCCCGTGGAGGTGGACAAGTCCGCGGCCCCCTGCAAGCAGAACATTCTCACCGGCGACGACGTGGACCTTTACAAGTTCCCGGTGCCCAAGTGGTATCCCCTGGACGGCGGCCGCTTCTTCGGCACCGCGCACTTCATCATCTCCAAGGATCCCGATACGGGTTGGGTGAACCTGGGCACCTACCGCTCCCAGCTCCTGGGCAAGGACAAGCTGGGCACCCAGTTCATCAAGGGCAAGCACGCCGACATCATGCTCAAGAAATACCAGGCCTTGGGCAAGCCCATGCCGGTGGCCTCCATCGTGGGCTGCGATCCCTTGCTGTTCATCTTGGGGGCGGCCCGGCTCTCGGCCTTCACCAGCGAGTACGACGTGGCCGGCGCCATCCGGGGCCAGGCGGTGGAAGTGGTGGCCGGTGAAACGGTGGACCTGCCCATACCCGCGCACGCCGAGATCGTGGTGGAGGGCGAGGTCGACGCCGAGAAGTTCATGGAGGAAGGGCCCTTTGGCGAGTACACCGGGTATTACTCCGGGGTGGGCACCGACCCGCGCAACTTCATAGACGTCAAGTGCATCACCCACCGCGACAACCCCATCCTGTGGGGCACCACCGTGGGCCGGGCGGTTACCGACACCCACATGACCATGGCCCTGTCCTATGGGGCCACCTTGTGGCAGCAGCTCAAGGCCATGAAGATCCCCGGCATCCAGTCGGTCTATTGCCCGCCGGAAGGCTCGGGCCGCTTCCTGGCCATCATCTCCATGAAGCAGATGTACCCCGGTCACGCCGACCAGGTGCTCACCGCGGCCATCTCCACGGAAATGGGCGCCTACGGCCTCAAGACGGTCATCGTGGTGGACGAGGACATCGATCCCTGGGACATCCCCCGGGTCATGTACGCCCTGTCCTTCAGGTTCCAGCCCAACCGCAGCCAGGTTATCAAGCGCGGCCGCTCCACCCCGCTGGACCCCTCGCTGCCCATCGACGCCCGGGACATCACCGGCCGTCTGCTGCTGGACGCCACCATACCCTACGATTGGAAGGAAAAGCCCATTCCCATCGCCCTGGACCCCGACGTGGTCAAGAAGGTCGAGTCGCGCTGGTCGGAGCTGGGCTTCGAGTAGACACCCCGGCAATTTAAAGGCCCAAAACGCGGCGGACCCCACCTCAGGGTGGGGTCCGCCGTTCAGTCAGGGCTTGGGTAAAAAAATCCCCGGGGGCGAGGAAGTTAGAGCATCTCGATCATGGCTTGGGCGGCCTGGTCCGCGAAGGCGGGATCGTTGATATGCTGTCCCACCTCCTTCACCTCGATGCTGGGGCTCAAGCCATCGCGCAGATGGTCGATAAATAGCCGGTTCAAGGCGGGTTCGTCCAAGGGGGCGCCGGGGCCGTCGGCCGCGGACCAGCCTCCCAAAGGGACCAAAACCTTTACCGCCGAGGTGGCGCGGTTGAGCTTGTCTCGCAACTGGCCGGCCAAAAATAACGTCTCTTCCCGGCTCAGGCGCACCGCCGAGCGGAAATCGTAATAGAAAATCTTGCGGTCCGCATATTGGGGGGGAACCGTATCGCGGGTGAACTCCAACACCGCGCAGTCCATGCCGCCGGGCACCACCAGACGGGGGATGTCTACCTCGGGCAGGGGTTCCAGGCGGCCCGGTCCGATGAGCTTGCAGTAGCCGTCCTTGAGGGTGTCGGCCAACTCGTGGGGGGCCAGGTCCAGGATGGCGTCGAAGCGCCCCTCGGCGGCCAACTCCTCCAGGGCCAATCCGCCGATGCCGTTGGCGTGGAAGGCGATGACCTCGTAACCGCCGGCCTCCAACCGCTCCTTGACCGCCTCGGCCGCCGGAGTGATGAAACCGAACATGCTCAGTCCGATGCGCCGCCTGTCCGTGGCGCCCTGCCAGCCCGGGGCCACCATGCCGCAGACGGCTCCGGCGGCCCGGTCCAGGATCAGGCCGGTAAGGGAATTGACCCCCAGCAGGTCACCCACGCTGTGAATCACGGTGATGTCCTTGGTGCCCACAACCTGGGACATGTCATGGGCCGCCACCGTGGACACCATCACCTTGGGCACCCCCAGGGGAAGCACTTTCATGACGCTGGTGGCCAGATGGGTGCCGCTGCCCCCTCCGGCGGAAACCACACCGGATATTTGGCCCTGGGCGTATAGCCGGGTCAGGACGCGACGGGCCTTTTCAATGGTGGCGCTGATGGCCTGGTCCCTGTCCGCCACCTGGGAGGGGCGCAGGTCCAAGTCGGGAGAAAAGCTCGGGGCCCCTTTGGTGCCTACGTTGATGGTCAGCACCCGGTGGCCCCGTTTCATGATGCCTTCTTTTAAAAAAAGGTGTTCCTCGCCCTTGGAGTCGAAGGTGCCCATTACCGCAATGGCCGAGTGTATAGCCATCAACCCTCTTCAGTTTTTAATTGATAGAGTCTCCACCGATTTACTAAACATGGAGTCGATTATAGCGCGTTGCGGGAATATAGTGAACCACTCTGTGATCGCCGCGGGCTCAATTGCTTGGAGTACTGCGAACCGTGGGTCTGGAAGCGGCGTCCTGTCAGCCGGCACGTTTCCAAAGCGTTTGAGACAGTCAGTGGTTTTGCCAAGATTCTCTCCTAGCCCCTAAGCCCCTCGCGGATAATGTGAATCTTCTGCGGGGCCGAGCAGTTCCCGCGGATCTCCTGTCTGAGTTCCCGGAACTTCACTTACAATGCTTCGCTCTGACTCAAGGCGAACTCCTTTGGGTGGTGAGTCTACACCAAGTGCATTCTTTATTAAAAACAACAAATCTGTTCCAGAGACTCTGGCTCCAAACACTTATGCCAACAAAAAATACCCCCTTGTGCGCCAAATCTGCTGATGCTATACAGTATATGATTTTCATGGCCTTCTTGGGCTACTTTTGCTGGCTATATGCAGGTGCTTGTCATCTTAAGTGGTGTCCCGCTAGCTAGTGATCATACCAGATTAACTCCGCTTAAAAATTTATTAGGAAATAATCAATGGTAAAAATGTCACAAGCGATCAAGAATAAGTTGGCATCTATCCCTGCAACCACAATACTTATTATTACTATTTTTTTTGTACTGGCGTTAGGATTTCATAACCAATTTATTCAAGATGATGCTTTTATTTCGTTCAGATACGCTGAAAATTTTGCACACGGGCATGGGCTAATCTGGAATGTCGGAGACACCGAACCGGTCGAAGGCTATACCAATTTTCTTTGGACATTGCTGATAGTCCCGGCGATATATTTAGATATCGATCCAGTGTTGTGGAGCAAGATATTAGGTTTTATTTTTGGTTTGGGCACGCTGTTTTTTACCTATCACGTGTCACTCAAAATAACTAACTCGCGACTTGCTGCATTTTTATCATTATTGCTTCTTGGGACTAACTACTCTTTCAGTAGTTATATTACAGGCGGCCTTGAGACACAACTGCAAGCTTTTCTTGTCATTTTATCTGTGTATGTTTCTCTATTATTATTTAATCACAACTTCAACATAAAGCAAGTGTGGATGTTATATCCAGTGCTGTCCATTTTGTTCTCCCTTCTTGTCATGACACGACTTGACTCAGTTTTGATCTGCAGTGTTTTGTTCTTATCTATAAGCTATTCTGTTATTACCAGCAAAGATAATTTTCGTATAAATTTACGTAACTTTGCACTACTAGTCATACCTAGTCTGTTGATTAGCGGCACTTGGTTACTCTTCACATATTTATATTATGCGATATTCTGCCTAATACCTACTATGTAAAAGCTGCTAGCGGATCCTCCCTAGAACGAGGTCTCATATATGCATCTCTTTTCCTGGTAAGTTATGGGCTGTTTCCTTTTATTATATTGGGGGCGCTTTATTTTAGGAAAGTAATGAAAAACTGTAAGTTTTCTATGGTTTTGGCATTAACAATATTGATTTGGACCATGTATATAATTAAAGTGTCTGGTGATTTCATGGAGTTTCGTTTCTTTGTACCAATTATGCCCCTTATCTACATATTGATTTCTATAACGATAGTACTAATGCCAGGCTGGGTGGAAAGGATTGTAGCCGTAATTTTCTTGCTAATTTTATCCTTACATCACGCAGTAACTTTTAGCGGCGCTAATGGAATTGAGTCGATTTCTTAATTAAACAGGCATGTAGAAATGAGAGGTGAGGACTGGCGAACGGTTGGGCGCGTGCTTGGTGATATGTTTTCCGGGGCAAGGCCTCCCGTAGTTATTAGCACCACGGCTGCGGGCGCGATTCCTTACTACTCAAAGCTGCTTACTATTGATATGTTAGGCCTCAACGACAAATGGATCGCAAGGAACGGAATTATAAGAAGCACTCGCCCTGGGCACACCCGTTATGCCACTATTCAATATTTGATTGACTCAAAAGTAAATCTAGTGATAGCACATCCTATAGTAAAAGAAATATCGTCTCCAGCAACAACCGATCCTAATGCAATTATGTGTAAGCTAGACGTTTCGACACTCCCTAATACATCAAAGATAGTCGAAATACCCTTAAACTCTAACTACAGATTAGATGTCTTATACATTTTAAGACATGGTGCTGTCGATAGCGCCATAAAGCGCCTCGGATTAGTTACGCATGATATAGATGTTGTGAAGAAATAGAGTTTAACTAAGTTGTAAGGACTCTGGCTTCACCTCACATTTATCATGCAGATTGTAGCTTTTTCCCTTCTTCTTGATGGTCCTCTGCGCTGAACCCAGCCCACGAACATCCTCGCTTGAAAACATCTGCCTTTTCATATCCGTCTAGTGAAGTTGGGAATATCATAATATGATAGCCAGGGATACTGTAACCCTCCCTTAAAATAGGGCCAGTTTGAGGTAGAGACTTCTGGCAGACTGAGGTCTGCAAGGAGGACTCTTCACGATGCGCAGGACCAGATTCAGCGAAACTCAGATCGTCAAAATTCTGAAAGAGGTGGAAGGAGGCAGGACCGCCAAGGAGGTCTGCCGGGAATACGGTGTCAGCAGCGCCACCTACTACAAATGGAAGTCCAAATACGGGGGCATGGAGGCCTCGGACATCATTCGGCTCAAGGAGCTTGAAGAGGAAAACCGGCGTCTGAAGCAAATGTACGCCGACCTGAGTCTCGAGAATCGGGCTCTGAAGGACGTCATCGAAAGAAAAATATAAGGCCAGCGGGTCGGCGCGATCTGGCTAAGTTCATGTGCAAAGAGCACGGTCTGAGCATTCGCCGGGCCTGCCGCGCCCTGAGGCTGAGCCGGTCGGTTTATGCCTACCGACCCAAGCCCCGCGACGATGGTCCGATCATCGAGGCGCTGACTTCGCTGGCAGACAAATATCCCAGATACGGCTTTGCCAAACTGTTTCAAGTAATTCGGCGGGATGGACATGGCTGGAATCACAAGCGGGTGTACCGAGTGTACTGCGCCCTGAAGCTAAACCTTCGCAGGAAGGGTAAGAAGCGCCTGCCTACTCGTGATCCCCAGCCGCTTGCAGTGCCGGATCTGGCCAATATCTGCTGGTCGGTGGACTTCATGAGCGATGCCCTGTATGGCGGCCAGCGATTCAGGACCTTTAATGTGGTGGATGATTTCAATCGAGAGGCCCTGGCCATAGAGGTGGACGTCAATCTCCCCGCCCAAAGGATAATCCGAGTGCTGGAGCGTATCGCTGCCTGGCGGGGCTACCCGTCCAGGCTGAGGCTGGACAACGGCCCGGAGCTGGTCAGTGTAGCTATGGCCCAATGGGCCGAGGAGCATAGTATCGATTTGGGTTTCACTCAGCCCGGCAAGCCCACCCAGAATTCATACATTGAACGCTTCAACCGGACCTATCGGGAAGAGGTGCTGGACCTTTACATATTTTCCCGTCTAAGCGAGGTGCGGGAAATCACGGATCGCTGGCTCAAGGAGTACAACGAGGAACGCCCTCATGAGTCCCTCGGCAACCTGACACCAGCCGAATACCTCGCTATAAATTCACCCGAAGTTTCTACTGTTGACTGGCACTAATCGGGGGAGGTTTACACTGGTTCAGCCGTTTAGCTAGGCCGAAACGGGGGCTATCCATTTCCCAGCCTAACTATTACCCACCACAAACCATCCGCACTCAAATCGCCCATTCCGTAATTGGTGTCCTTTCTCTGGAGGGCTCACTACAAACTATAAATAGCTGCTCATTTGGCAGCGCATTTCAAACATTTAAGTGATTGAAAAAAGGAGCTAATTATGGAAAAAAATTCAAAATGTGATGCGTGCATCTTTAACAAGCAAGCGGTTCAACTCTCGGATGAGCATCGGGCTGCCATCCGTGAACACATGCGAGAGATCGACAAACACCTGGAGGCAGTAAATGCCCTGATCCAACCAAAACCTAAAAACAGGCGGAGAATGTCCATCACCGACCTGGAGAAGAACTGGGGGTAACGCCCTGGTGGTCGGGAGAGAGACATGTCAGTACATAGGAGGAAGGATGGCATATGGTTTGCCAAATGGCGTGAGAAGGGTAAGGAGCGAAGACGATATTTTGGCAAAGAGGGCGAAGAGGAAGCCAGGCGATGGGATGCTCAGAAGGCCCAAGCTGAAGCAAATAGGGCTAATGGCGATATCACATTGGTGGAGCTTGCTTCTCATTACTTCGACGCTAAAGTCGACGACCTACACCCTCTGACCCGAAAAGCGATCATCGCCTATCTGCGCGATGCTGCTGCTACGTTCGCAGAAAAGCCCTGTGAGCTCATCACCAAACAGGATCTCCAGACCCTGAGGAAAAACCTCAGCCATCTAAAACCAGCAACGAGGAACAAGGCCCAGACGTACCTATCGGCAATTATGAATTGGGGGGTCGAGCAGGAGTTGATCATCCGCAACCCCTGGGCTGGGGCGAGAAAGCTCAAAGAACAGGCCTACAGAGTGACCTCCAACCTGGAAGACTTCAAAGCAATTCGTAAAGAGGCTGCTCCCCATCTTGCATGGGCGATCGATGTTAGTTTAAATTTGGCCCTACGTCCCGGCTCGGTTGAACTGCTCTCCCTGAAATGGGATTGCTTCAATTGGAAACACGGATATGTGCAGATCAGGCAGGGAAAGGGAGGAGGGGTCAAGAGAGCCCAGATGAACCCTTCCTTTCTGGCAAGAGCAAAAAAGCGTTACCACGACGACAAGTCGAAGGGAATCCCGTGGGTGGTGCACTATAAGGGCCATAAGATAAAGAGTCTTAGAACGGCTTGGAGGGCAGCTAAGCGTAGGGCGGGGTACCAGGATCATCCAATAAGGCTTTACGACATTAGGCACATAGCTGTGTCTGAGATGTTAGCCGGAGGTGGAGACCCAGCTGCTGTTCAGCACCAGGCTGGCCATAAGGATCTCAGTACCACTCTGAACATATATGGCCATGTGCTTGAGGGAGCCCAGAAGAGGGCGGTAAAACTACTCCCAGATTTGGGAAATGACGAAAGTGGTGACAAAAGGTGACAGAAAAGGGGTTAGCCGATAGTGGCTAACCCCTTGATTTTCTTGGTGGGCGATGCGAGATTCGAACTCACGGCCTTTGGCTCCGGAGGCCAACGCTCTATCCATCTGAGCTAATCGCCCTGTGGTGTAGAGGGCATATCTACCACAACATCGGTGGCTTGTCCACCAACTAGGTCCTTTACCGCCAGGCCGGTCCTGGGGTTATAATGCTTCTATCTGGCAAAACAATATGGCTGACAAGGAGTGTAGAAGATGCAGGATTGCAAAGTGGAGATCAAGAGGGTAGCCGCGGCCATCGACTTTAGCGATTATTCCGAGATCACCTTCAGTTACGCCCTGGCAGAGGCCCGGGCTCACGGGGCGGAGCTGGTGGTGGTGAACGTGATTAACGTAAGGGGCCTGGACGTATTGGACCGGCTGAGCGCCGAGGGTTACGACCTGGGCGGCAAGCAAGGGTACCTGGAGCGGGTGGAGGCCGAGCGCCGCGAGGCCTTTGAAAAGGATTATCTGCCCTCGGCCCAGGGCGTGGCCACCAAGGTGATCATCATCGACGGCCACCCCCATGAGGAGCTAATCAAGTTCCTGCGCGACGAAAACATTTCCCTGATGGTCATGGGCACCAAGGGCCGCAGCAACCTGGCCGGAGCCCTGTTCGGCTCCACGGCGGAAAAGGTCTTCCGCCGCGCCCCCTGCCCGGTGCTGTCGGTGCGCGGGCCGGAGCACTGCCGCCTGCCCTAGCTGTCTAGGGCAGGTCGGTGTCCTCGTCCACCAGACAGGCGCCGTCCGGACAAAACAGCTCCAACCACAAGCCCTCTTGGCCCGCCCGGCGCGAGGTTCTCAGAACCGGCGCCGAAGGCGGGCTTTTTTCCGCCTCGCTCAGGCAGGACTGATCGGGGCAGAAGACCTTGAGCCACAGGCCCTCTTGGTCCGCCACCCCTGGAGCTTCCACCATCTCCGGTGGCAGAGCCTGTATCTCGGCCTCGTTCAAACAGCGCGCCTCGGGGCAGAAAACGTTGAGCCAGGCGCCTTTTACTTGGGGGCGTTTATCCTCGGCCATATAAGCAACTCCCTGGTTTGGTCTTCCCCTGATCGGTTCAAGTTTCTCCCCTTATTATGCCTAGCTATGGGCTGGGTTTTGCAAGGGCTGGCCAAAAGAAAGCCCCTCCCCGATAGGGGAGGGGCCTTGTGCTTTCAGGGTGGCGAGAGGGTGGCTAAACCGCCTCTTCCTCCGCCTTCACGCCCAGGGCCACCTTGTAGAGGATGGTGAGCACCAGCATGCCGGCGGCGTAAACGCCGATGGTGATCATCAGCTCCAAGCCGGTGGGCGAGTACTCGGTGATCTCATGCAGCGGGTTGGGCACGAAGCCGCCGGAGATCATGGCCATGCCCTTGTCGATCCAGGTGCAGATAAACACCAGCACGCAGGCGATGGGCAGGATGGTCGGGTTCTGGCGGGTGCGCGGGTTTACCAGCAGCACGATCGCGGTCAGGCCGCAGGCCAGGGCCGTCCACACCCAGGGCACCAGCATGCTGTGCCCGTGCAACCCGAAGTACAGGTATTGCAGGTGAGAGGTGTGGCTGGGAATGGCGCTGTAAGCCACCGTGAACACCTCCAGCAGGAAGAAGAAGATGTGCAGGATGATGGCGTAGCACACGATCTTGGCCAGCGTCTCGAAGGCCTCGCGGCCCGCGTCGAAGCGGGTGAGCTTTTTGACCAGGTAGCCCAGCAGGATCAGCACCGCGGGGCCGGCGGCGAAGGCCGAGGCCAAGAAGCGGGGGGCCATGATGGCGGTGAGCCAGAAGCCGCGGCCGGGCAGACCGGCATACAAGAAGGCGGTCACGGTGTGGATGGACACCGCCCAGGGGATGGACAGGTAGATGACGAACTTGATCCAGCCCGGCGGAGGCACGTTCTTGCGCTCCGACTCCAGGGTTACCCAACCGGCCACCAGGTTGATGATCAGGTAGCCGTTCAAGACGATCATGTCCCAGAACAGGATGGAGTTGGGCGTGGGGTGGATCATCACGTTCAGGATACGGCTGGGTTTACCAAGGTCCACCGTGATGAACAGGATGCACATGATCACCGAGGCGATGGCCAAGAACTCGCCCAGGATGGTGATGCGCCCGAAGGTCTTGTAATGGTGCAGGTAGTAAGGCAGCACCAACATCACCGCCGAGGCGGCCACGCCGACCAGGAAGGTGAACTGTGCGATGTAAAAGCCCCAGGAAACGTCCCGGCTCATGCCGGTGATCATAAGGCCTTTGTTGTACTGCACCAGATAGGCCCCAAAGCCGGCCCCGACTACGACGAGAAGGGCGATGAGCCAGGTCCAGTACAGCTTGCTTCCGCTTAAAGCCTTTTCAAGCATGACGACCTCTACACCAGGTAATAGACCTGGGGATCAGTGCCCAGGTTGGGTTTACGGCGGATGCTGTAGCGCTTGCGCAGCAGTTGACGCAGCTCGCTGCCGGCATCGTCCACGTCACCAAAGACCATGGCCCCGCCGCTGGCCTCGGAGCAGTAAGGCAGCTTGCCCACCGCCAGGCGCTCGGTACAGAAGGTGCACTTTTCCACCACACCCTTGGTGCGGGTGGGGTAGAGCGGGTACTCCTTCTTGATGAAGGGCCGCGGGTCGCGGAAGTTGAAGCTCCGTGAGCCGTAGGGGCAACCGGCCATGCAGAAACGGCAGCCGATGCAGCGGTGCATGTCCATCATTACGACCCCGTCCTCGCGCTGGAAGGTGGCCTTGGTGGGGCACACCCGCACGCAGGGAGGGTTGTTGCAGTGGTTGCACATGGTGATGAACTGTGCGTTCTTTATATCCGGGTCGGCCCAGCGGTTCTCGGTCTCGGGAAAGACGTTGGGATAAGGGGCCGTCCAGATCCACTTGATCTCTTGCTTGCCCGGAATCTTGGGAACGTTGTGGTAGTAGTTGCAAGCCTCGATGGCCGCCTGCGCCTTGGCGGGAGTCAGTTTGCGCATGTCGATCAACATGCCCCAGCGGCGCCCCTTGAGACGCTCGGGGTTGGGCGTGACGTCCGAATTGCCCTGCTCCGAGGGGAACACCATTTGATAGGGGGTGGGCATGCGCTCGGCAGCGTCCAGGGAGCCGGGCTTGAGCAGCTGGAAACCGGCAGTGCCCCCCAGACCCAGGGCGGCCGAGACCCCGGCGAGTTTTAAGAACTTTCTCCTATCCACACCCATCACTTCTTCTCCTTGGGCTCGGGCACCAAGTGGCAGTCCCAGCAGAATGGGGCCACGGCCAGATAGTTGTGGCACTGGTCGCAGAACTTGGCCTTGTCGGAGTGGCACTCCAGGCAGGTGTTGGTCAAGCTCATGTTGTAGGTCTTGCCGTTGGCCGAGTGGTAGAGCCGGTCACCCCTGCGCACCACGTCGTCGCGCCAGACGTTGAGCATGACCATGTGGCTGGTGCGCATGTAGTTGGTGTCCGCCACGCATTGGGTGGCCACGTTCTTGGGCGGAAGCTGCGGTTTGGGGACCGGGGCCGCCGCGCCCAGGTTGCTCCACAAGGGGTAGGTGAAGATGGCCACGAAGATGACCAGGCCGGTAATGATTTTGCCGCTGTCGTACATTACTCCTCACCCTCCTCTCCGGCTTCGGCGGGGGCTTCTTCCTCCGCGGGGGGCTTGTACGAAGGGTTCTCTTCGCCGCGCAAGTTGTACTCGCGCTCGCCCTGGCCTTCCATGACCAGAGCGTTGGCCACCAGCTCGCTGAGCCCGCAGACGCCGACCCCCGGCACCCAGTAGTCCATGAGGGCCGGGAAGACCGCGCGGTCGATGGCGCACACGCACGAGAGCATGTTCACCCCGTGGTCCTCGTGCACCCGCTTGACCGCGTTGGCCCGGGGCAGGCCGCCCCGGAAGCGCATCTCCAGGTACTCGCCGGCGTTGAGGCCAGATCCCGATCCGCAGCAGAAGGTGTTTTCCCGGGTCACCTGGGGCGCCATGTCCACGAAGTTGTTGCACACGTTGTTGAGGACGTAGCGCGGCTCCTCCAACATGCCCATGCCCCGGCTGGTGTTGCAGGAGTCGTGGAAGGTGGGGATGATGTGGTCGTTCTGGCTGGGGTCCAGCTTGAGCTTGTTGTTCTTGATCAGGTCGGCGGTGAACTCGGTGATGTGCACCATCTTGGTGGACGCCGCGTTCTCGAAGCGGGTGCCGGTCAGAGGGCTCACCGGCATCTCCAGCCAATCGGCCGGCCCGTTGAGGGTGTCCATGTATTGGTGCACCACCCGCCACATGTGGCCGCACTCGCCGCCCAGGATCCACTTGACCCCCAGGCGCTTGGACTCGGCGTACATCTTGGCGTTGAGGCGCTTCATCATCTCGTGGGAGGTGAAGAAGCCGAAGTTGCCGCCCTCGGAGGCGTAGGTGGACCAGGTGTAGTCCAGGCCGATGTGCTCGAAGAGCATCAGGTAGCCCATGAGGGTGAAGATGCCCGGCTCGGCGAAGACGTCGCCCGAGGGGGTGACGAAGAGGATCTCGGCCCCCTTGCGGTTGAAGGAGGGCTCGATCCTGACCCCCACGTACTCCTCGATGTCGTCGAGCAGGTACTCGATGTTCTCCTTGAAGGTGTGGGGCTTGAGTCCCAGGTGGTTACCGGTCATGAAGCAGTTGGCCACCGGGGAGGCGATCCAGTCGATGTTGCAGCCCAGCAGGTTGATGATCTCGCGGGCGATGATGGTGATCTCGGCGGTGTCGATGCCGTAGGGGCAGAACACGCTGCAGCGGCGGCACTCGGTGCATTGGAAGAAGTAGTAGAACCACTCCTTGATGACGTCTTCGGTGAGCTTGCGCCCGCCGGCCAGCTTGCCCAGGATCTTGCCCGCGGTCTTCATCTCGCCGCGGTAGATGCTGCGGATCAGCTCGGCCCTGAGCACCGGCATGTTCTTGGGATCGCCGCTGCCGATGAAGAAGTGGCACTTGTCGGCGCAGGCCCCGCAACGCACGCAGATGTCCATGAACAGCTTGAAGCTGCGGAAACGCTGCAGGCGCTCGGCCATGCCCTCGCGTACGATGCCCTTCCAGTCGGCCGGGAGCTTCCAGTCGTCGTCGGTGGGCGACCAGTCCCGGGGGTTGGGCAGGCCCACGGTCTCCAGGGCCGAGGCCTTGGCGGCATAAAGGAAGTTGCCCGGTTTGAATTCGGGCTTGGTGTCCATCCATCCCTTTGCGGGAGGATGGTGATCTATCTGACCGACTACTGTGGGACTTGGAGTTTTGGCAGCCATGATTACTCTTCCCTCTTCTCCTCAGTCTCCTGAGTCTCCGGCGCGGCCGGCGCCTGTGCGGCGTCCTTTTCGGCCTGGGCCTCTTCCAAGGACTTCTCCACCGGCAGGCCCGCCTCGACCATCTCTTCCCGGAAGTCGTCTTCGTACTCATGATAGTCGTGAGTCTTGACGGGGTAGCTCCAGGGGTTGACGTGGCGCACCGCGCGGCTGTTGTTAACCAAGTTGCGGGTGGGGCTGAGGAACACGCCTCCCAGGTGCATGAGCTTGCTGAAGGGGAAGTAGGCGAACAGTACGCACACCAGGAACAGGTGGATGTAGAACCACACGCTGATTCCCTCGGGCACCACCGGATGCAGGGTGGCCAGGCCCATGGCCAACTCCTTGACGTTGATCACGTCCAGGCGGACCACGTAGCGCGACACGATGCCGGTAAGACAGATGCCGGTGATCAGGAACAGCGGGAACCAGTCGGCGGCCAAGGAGATGTAGCGAACCGAGGGCACCACGATGCGCCGCAGCAGGAGCAGGCTGACGCCGCCCAAGAGCACCAGGCCGCTCAACTGGATGGTGGGCAACCCGATGGCGTAAGAGGCCAGGTTGAACTCCAGGAAGCCGTCCAGATGCTCCAGGGTCTGCTGCCACATGGCTATGGGCTCGGTGAAGAACCGCAGGTGCCGGAGGATCACCACCAGGAAGGCCCAGTGGAACATCATCGCGAACAGCCACAGGAATTTTTCCGAGCTGTAGCGAATCTTGGGCCCCTCGCGGTAGTCCAACTTCATGTTGCGGAAAAGACTGCGGAAGGTGAGCACCTCGAAGACCATCCTGAGCACGACGGCGCCGGTGCTACAGGGGTTGTCGATCTTGTTGGGCTTGATCCACGGCAGGGATTTTTCCTGTCCGCAGGTGGTGGGGATGCGGAAGGGCACCGGTGAGCGGGCCCAGTCCACCACCCGGTAGACCAGCCCCGCAAAGAAGGTAAGCACCGCCGCGTAGGGGATGATCACCCCGAAGAGAACCTTGAGCCCAAGGCCCCCCACGCCCACCAGCGCTATCCCTACGAGCACCAGCACGGCGACTAGGCTGAATAGGAAACCAATCATTCTACTGCTACCTCGTTTCGGTTAGCCTTGGTTTAGATGGCGTCACAAATTCTCCGGCTCGGGGCCGGCTTTTTCCACTAACAAGTTGGCCCGCTTGAGCAACAGGAAGGCGTTCTGCTGCACTTCCTTGGCCCTGAGGTCGAATACCTGCTCTCGGCAGGCCACATATATATCAAAGGCCACCAGGGACATGAAGTCCAGGGTCGCCTCCAAATCCACCAATTCCTGGTCCAGATCCTCGGTGTCGATCTCCGGGCCCACTACCTCTCGTATGATATATTTCAGTGAAAACACGAAAGATATGGCCTTGGACGCAGTGAACTCCTGAATGGCTCGGATGCGGATGATGCGGTCCAGGAAGGGGGTGGCCTTTTCCCGGTCCACGCCCTCGATCAGCAGGTCGAACAGGTGCTGGGTTTCGGCCACGATGGTGTGCCCTATCGGGTTGTGAAACTGATCCTTCTTGTTTTTTAGGAACTTGGCTGTTTCAGGGGGGTAGGTTTCCACAATGGCGTCGACCCAGCGCGACACCAGGGTGGATTTGTGTTTGGCCAATAATGTCTTGAGCTTCATTTCACTTATGCCAATCGGCCGCCGCCCATTCCGCTGCCGGCGGTGGCGTGTGTCGTTGTTTTGACCGCCTGGCCCGCCCGCCTGGGAAAAATGTGCAATTCTCAGTGCATTAGAGGGTTTAGCGCCTGAATATCAGTGGCAATATTTAACACAGCCCCCGGTGGGTCGTCAAGCTTTTAACCATGAAGAGTAAAGGCTTTATTGGCCGGAGGGCGGGGGTCCCGGGGGATTGGACCGGGTAACGACCGGCCTTTATGAGCTATTCAGATTACCAGGATATCCTCCCGCCCGGCCGGGCAAGTGAAATTTGGGGCGAGCCCTGGCGGATCGGGCGGGCCCGACCGGTCGAGGTGGTGCGCCCCAGACGCCGGGTAGTGTCTCCGGCGGCCGGGGCGCGTGGATCGTTTGGTTATTTCTTGGCCCGCACGGCGGCCAACTCGGCCTGGTCGCGGCAGATTTCCACTCCCTGGATGGCGATGAAGTTCTGGGGGATGGAGAAGCCGTACTTTTGGTTCTGGGCGGTCTCGCCCCACAGGCAGTCCTCCACCACCTGGTGGTCCTCGCCCCGCATGATCTTGTAGCCTTCGGGGGTGTCCCAGGCCAGGGGCTCGCGTTCCACCGCGGCCACGATCTTGTCCGCGTCCAGAGAACCGGCCCGCTCCACCGCCGCCTTGAGGAAATAGACCCCCGCGTAGGTTTCACCGGCCATGTAGTCGGGGTACTGTTTAAACTTTTTCTGATAAGCCGCCACGAAACGCCGGTTCAGGTCCGATTGGGGCGAGGTGAAGAAATAGCGCGAGGAAACATAGACGCCGTCGGGCATGTCCTTGCCCATGGGCACCAGGACCTCCAAGGCTCCAGCGCAGGGGAAGGCGAACTTGACCGTCTTGAAGATGCCGGTGGGCAGCGCCTGCTTGATAAAGGTGACCGCGTCGCCGCCCCACAGGGGAGACCACACCGCGTCGGGCTTGATCTCCTGGATCTTCTTTATCTCGGCGCTGTAGTCCTTGGCCAAAAATTTGGGAAACAGCTCGCCCACGAACTCCACGTCCGGCCGCAGTTGCTTGAGTTTCTCCTTGAACATCTTCCAGGAAGAGTGGCCGTAATTGTAATTGGGGCCGATGACCATGTAGCGCTTGTAGGGCTTGGAGGCCATGAGATAGGCCCCGGAGCGGGCGTGCATCATGGCGTTGCTCAAGGTGCTGAAGATGTAGGGGTGCAGCTTGGCCCCGGTGAGGGCGTCGGTGGCCGCCTGGGTGGTCACTAGTATTTTTTTGTGCTCCTTGGCGTACTCCGACAGGGCCATGGCCAGGCCGCTGGAGGTAGGCCCCATGAGAAAGTCCACCTTGTCCTGATTGACGAACTTGTCGGCCAGGGACATGACCACGTCTTTTTTCAGCTTGGTGTCCTCGCACAGAGCCACCACCTGGCGCCCCAGGATGCCCCCCGCGGCGTTGATCTCCTCCACGGCCAACTGGATGGCCTGGCAGCCGTGCACCCCATAGCCGCCCACCTTGCCGCTGGAGATGAACATCGCGCCGATTTTGATGGGGGCTCCCGCCGCCCAGGCCGCGCTGGCCAGCCACATTAAAGCCAAACCCGCGCACACCGTTCCCCGGATCAATGCTTTCCCCTTCATGCTACCTCCCTTGCTTGTCGTGGCCTTTCAGGCCATTACCAGACCTGGACGCGCCGGAATCCGCCCGCCAACGGCAGACCCCCAACCCTTGCGGCCAACCCGCCTCAACCATGCGACCACCTTTGGCCCCAACGGCACTCAATCGGCAGCCGTACTTTATAGTTCTTGGGATATAAGCAAGTTACGTGCCGACAGCCCCTCGGAATTCCGAGTGGGCCAACTTGCCATAATTACATAGTATTTGGGGGGATTTCTTGGGCAGGGGTGGTCGACTCCCCTGGTAAATATCACCGGCGGTGGAAAGGTTTTTGCCAGACGCCCTAACAACTTGCCTGGCCGTTACGGCCGCGGCCTTCATAAAATCCCGGCAGAGGGTAAAATAGGCTAAACCCCTTGGTTCGATCCATCGCCCACCGGGAGCAAACCCATGATTCGCTACAAAGGCGTCAACCACCTGGCCTTGGCCACCAAGGACATGCCCGCCACCATCCGCTTTTGGCGCGACCTGTTGGGCCTGCGCCTGGTGGGGGGGCTGGGCAAGCCAGGATACCGCCACTATTTTTTCGAGTTGGGCCCCCATGACTACATCGCCTTCTTCGAATGGCCGGGGGTGGAGCCCATCGAGGAAAAGGACCACGGGGTGCCGGCCAAGGGCCCCTATGTTTTCGACCACGTGTCCCTGGGGGTGGAGAAGCAGGGCCACCTGTGGGAGATCAAGGACCGCCTGGAGGCGGCCGATTTCTGGGCCAGTGAGGTCATCGACCACGGCTTCATCCACTCTTTATATGCTTTTGACCCCAACGGCGTGGCCATAGAATTCTCCTGGGACGTGCCGGGCAACGACCTGCGGGTGCGGCCGGTGATGGCCGACCGCCTTCCCTGCCCCGAGGCCCTGGAAGGGCCCGAGCCCCGGCCGGGCATGTGGCCTCCGGTGAGCTCCCCCAGCACGGCAGAGGACAAGGTGGTCTACCCCGGCGAGGGTGGGGCCATCCGCGACGACGGGCGCAACGCCTGGGTGGGCGGCGGGGCCGAGGGTGAATCAGAGTCATGAGTTGCCAAGGCGGGCGCGGCCAAACTATACTGCTGCCACCGCACGGCAAATCTACAACCTAGCCAGCGAGGCCCCATGAGCCCCAGCCAGCTTCCCACTCGAAGCGAGTATCTCAAAACCTGGCGCGGCGGCGGCGGCAAGGTCTGCGCCGTGTTTCCCGCCCAATACCCCAAGGAACTGCTCTGGGCCCACGAGGTGCTGCCCATGGAGGTGTGGGACCCACCCCAGGAGCCGGCCAGGGCGACGGGCCACTTGCAGCCCTACATCTGCTCGGTGGTGCGCCAGGGCCTGGAGCTCTTGTTGGCCGGGGGCATGGACGAGGTGGGGGCCATCCTGTTCCCCCACACCTGCGACTCCCTGCAAAACCTGGCCTCCCTGGTGGCCGATTATCTGGAGCCCCCCGCGCCCAGCCTGTTTTTCTACAACCCCAAGGCCCCCTTCGCGGCGGCGGCCCAAAGCTTTTACGTGGCGCGGCTCCAGGCCCTAGACGAAGAGCTGTCCCTGATCTTCGGGCCCGCGCCGGAGGGGGCCCTGGAAGAGGCCCTGGAGTGGAGCCGCCGCTTGGCCGGGCTCTACGCCCGGGCCTACGCCCGCCGGGCGGCCGGGGAGCTCAAGGCCGGGGCGGCGGAGTTTTACGCCGTGCTGCGCGGCGGGGAATATTTGCATCCCCGGGACTACGTTCCTTTGCTGGAGGCCTGGCTGGAGCGGGCTTCGGCCACGGAGCAAGGCCGGGGGGCGGCGTTGCTGATGAGCGGGGTGCTGCCCGGTCCGCCGGACCTCTTGGAGACCCTGGACGATTTGGGGCTCCGGGTGATGCACGACGATCTCATCTCCATGAGCCGCCGCCTGCTCTATCCCCCGCCGGAAGCGGGCGATCCCTACGAGGCCCTGGCCCGGAGCTTTTTGGCCATGCCGCCTTGCAGCACCCGGGGATCGTCGCTGGCCGAGCGCCTGGCCTGGCTCAAGAAGCTGGCCCGGGAAAGCGGGGCCCAGGGGGTGGTGTTCAGCGTGGTCAAGTTCTGCGAGCCGGAGCTGTTCGATTTGCCCGAGCTGCGCCGGGGCCTCAAACAGGCCGGGCTGCCCAGCCTGGTCCTGGAGGTGGACGTGAACCAGGAGGTGGGCGGCCAGGCGGCCACCCGCCTGGAGGCCTTTGGGGAGATGTTGTCATGAGCCTTAGCGCCAAGGCCCGGATGCAGTTCATGAAGGACCTGGGGTTTCCGGCCATGCTGGCCCTGGCCAAGAAAACCAGGGGCAAGCGCCGCCCCCGCCAGGCCAACCCCGACTTCGGGCCGCCGCTCAAGTGCGCCGGGCGGCTCAAGGAGATCATGACCCGGCACTACTATTTGTCGCGTTTCGCGCCGGGGGCCCGGCCGGTGGCCTGGGTCACCAGCGGCGCGCCGGTGGAGCTGCTGCGGGCCTTTGATTTCTACACCATGTATCCCGAAAACCACGGGGCCTTGTGCGGGGCCCAGAAGATGGGGCCGGAGCTGTGCGAGGCGGCCGAGCAGGAAGGCTACTCCCCGGACCTGTGCTCTTATGCGCGGGTGGACCTGGGCCACTTCTTCAGCGGCAAGACCCCGGCGGGCAAGCTGCCCAAGCCGGACCTGTTGTTCTGCTCCAACAACATCTGCCAGACCGTGGTGTACTGGTACAAGGTGCTGGCCCACCGTCTGAACATCCCCCTGGTGCTTTTTGACACCCCCTTCAACTACGGCGAGATAAACGACACCGACATCGCCTACATGAAGGAGCAGCTCCTGGAGATGATCCCGGTGTTGGAAAAGGTCTCGGGCAAGGCCTTTGACCTGGAGCGCCTGCTCAAGCTGGCCGAGCTGAGCAAGAGCGCCAGCCAACTCTGGGGGCAGTGCCTGGAGACCATGCGGGCCCGCCCCGCGCCCATGACCATCTTCGACGCCTTCATCCACCTGGCCCCGGTGGTGAGCCTTCGCGGCCTGCCCGTGGCCCGAGACTACTACGAGATCCTGTTGGCCGAGCTGACCCAGCGGGTGGCCCAGGGAATCGGGGCCATAACCAACGAGAAGAAGCGCCTGATGTGGGACAACATCGCAGTGTGGTACAAGGTGCGCGACTTCTCCGAGCTGTTCGCCGCCCGAGGCATGAACTTCGTGGCCGCCACCTACACCAACGCCTGGGCCGAGACGATCCAGCACCTGGACATGAGCCACCCCTGGGAGTCCCTGGCCAAGACCTACTCCCTGGTTATACTTAACAACAACCTGGAGCACCGCCTGAAGCTCATGGAGAAGATGGTGGGCGAGTACGCGGTGGACGGCCTGGTGGTGCACTCGGCCCGTTCCTGCAAGCCCTACTCCCTGGGCCAGTACGACCTCAAGCGCCTGCTCAGCCAACGGCTGGGCATACCCGCGGTGGTCATCGAGGCGGACATAACCGATTACCGCTTTTTCAGCGAGGAACAGGCCCTGACTCGCCTGGAGGCCTTTTTCGAGGCCCTGGAAGCGGCCTGAGCCTAAAAGGAGAAATTCATGGCCATCATTAAACTCGTGCCGCCGGAGCAGGCCCAGGGCCAGGTCAAAGAGGCTTACGACATGTTCGCGCCCATGGGCATGATTCCGGCGCCCATGCAGATGTACTCCTCCTCTCCGGCGTGGATGGGGGTGCGCACCCAGCTTATGGGATATTACATGCAGCACCCCAGCCTGAGCGCGGGCCTGCTGGCCCTGATTCGCATGCTGGTGGCCGAGGAGCTCAAGTACTACTACTGCATCTCCCTGAACACCGGGCTGCTCAAGACCCTGGGCATCGCGGACGAGGACGCGGCGGCCAAGGTTTTGGCCGATCCGGCCAACCCACCCCTGGAGGCCAAGGACAAGGCCATGCTCCTGTTCGTGCTCAAGGCGGTGAAGACGCCTGACGAGGTGTGCTCCGAGGACACCCAGAAGCTCAGGGACCTGGGCTGGAGCGACGGGGACATCATCGACGCCACGGCCCATGGGGCGAGCATGGTGACCGACGGCATCTTGTTCAAGGCCTTTAAGATGGACGAGGGTCAGTCCTGTTGATTTGCGGCTTCGCCAGCCACCGGCATACGGCGTTGCTGGCATCGCTCGGACCTCGACGTAGCTGGGGCTACGCCTCCGGTCCTCGCTCGCCAGGCGCCTTGTCTGCCGGCGGCTGGCTGTACCGCCTGGCTGTGCCGGGGGCGTTGATGAGAGAAAGTAGCCGGGGCTGGGCGGGGCTTAGACGCAAGCGTTAGTGTAGATAGGTATCTGGCTTCCTGAACCTAGTATTTAGAGAAAGCGCAACATGAGCTATTTCGCGGGCATAGACGTGGGTTCCTTGAGCAGCGACGCGGCGGTCATCGACCAGGATGGCGACCTTAAAGGTTGGAGCGTGACCGAGACCGGGGCCCACAGCACCAACGCGTCCGAGGCCGCCCTGGACGCGGCCCTGGCCATGGCCGGGCTGGGCCGGGACGACCTCAGCTTCGTGGTGGCCACCGGCTACGGCCGGGCCGCCGTGCCCCTGGCGGGCAAGAAGGTCACCGAGATCTCCTGCCACGCCCTGGGGGCCCATTCCCTGTTCCCGGACGTGGGCACGGTCATCGACATCGGCGGCCAGGATTCCAAGGTGATTCGTTTGGGCCCGGGCGGCAAGGTGACCGACTTCGTGATGAACGACAAGTGCGCGGCGGGTACCGGCCGCTTCTTGGAGGTTATGGCCGCCAAGCTGGGGGTGGGCCTGGATGACCTGGGGAGGCTGTCCCTGGCCGCCGACGGCGAGGTGGGCATCTCCAGCGTGTGCACCGTGTTCGCCGAGAGCGAGGTGGTGTCCCTGGTGGCCCGCAACCAGCCCATAGCCCAGATCATCAAGGGCCTGCACCGCTCGGTGGTCAACCGGGTGGCGGCCATGACCGGCAACATCGGGGTGCAGCCGCGGGTGATCATGAGCGGCGGGGTGGCCAAGAACGCCGGGGTGGTGGCCCTCATGGCCGAGCGCCTGGGCGTGGAGATCGCGGTGCCCGAGGAGCCCCAGATCGTGGGGGCCCTAGGCGCGGCGCTTATGGCGAAGAGGGAGGCGCAATGAATCTAGTTCCCCTGGGCAGCACCGGACTCATGGTCTCTGAAGTGGGCTTCGGGGGCATCCCCATCACCCGCGTGACCGTGGACGAGGGCGTGGCCCTGGCCCGCGCCGCCTATGAGCGGGGCTGGCGCTTTTTCGACACCGCGCGCATGTACGGCGACAGCGAAGTCAAGCTGGGCCAAGCCCTGGAGGGGGTGCGCGACCAGGTGGTGCTGGCCTCCAAGACCATGAAGCGCAGCGCCCAGGAGATGCGCGGGGAGATCGCGGCCAGCCTAAAGGCCCTGCGCACCACCTGGATCGACCTGTACCAGATCCACAACCTGGCCAAGCCCCAGGACCTGGAGGCGGTGCTGGCTCCTGGCGGGGCCTTGGAGGCGCTGCAAGAGGCCCAGGCCCAGGGCAGGGTGCGGCACATCGGCTTTTCCTCCCACCACCCGGACACGGCCATCGCGGCCATCGAGACCGGACGCTTCGCCACGGCGCAGTTCGCCTGCAACTTCGTGGAGGACCAGGCGGCGGCGCGGGTCTTTGGCGCGGCCAAGAAACGGGGCATGGGCTGCATCGCCATGAAGCCCCTGGGCGGCGGCCTGCTGGAGCGGGCCGACCTGTGCTTCGCCTGGCTGCAGACCCAGGAGGGAGTGCTGCCCATACCGGGCATGCAGAGCCTGGCCGAGCTGGATCAGATCGCCGGGCTCTACGAGAACCGCCGGGAGTTGGGTCCGGCCGACCTGGCCGAAATGGAGCGCATCCGCGCGGAGCTGGGCAGCCGCTTTTGCCACCGCTGCGGCTACTGCCTGCCTTGCCCCAACGGCGTCGACATTCCCAAGGTCATGCTGTTCACCAGCCAGAAGCGGCGCTTCCCCCCGGCCCAGCTCATAGAAAAGACCCGCGAGGCCATCGCTCAGGCGGAGGCGGAGTGCCTCGAGTGCGGCGAATGCACCGCGCGCTGCCCCTACGAGCTGCCCATCCCCGAGATGCTCGCCGAGATCACCGCCGACTTCCGCGACTTTTTGGCCCAGCACGGGCAGGCCTGAAAAGAAAACGCCCTCGGCATGACCGGGGGCGTAAAAAGCTGCCGTCTGATTGGCGGAGCAGGTCAGCCCTCGAGAGGCTCCTCTTCGTCTTCGTACTCCAGGGCGCGCACGTCGCGGGCCGCCCCGGCCTTGCCGCCCACGGGCAGGGTCTTGACCTCGAAAACCACCTCGCGGCCCTCTTCCAGGGTCTCGAAGTCCAGGCCCTCGAGGTCGCTGAGGTGGAAGAAAAAACTCATCCCGTCATCGGTGGTGACGAAGCCGTAGCCCTTGTCTTCCTTTTTGAACTCCACCACCCCTTCCAGGGTCTCGCCGATCACGGGCAGGCCGGCCTGGGGTCCGTAGTCAATCTGGTCGTCATCCTCATAGGTGGAGGTGACCACGCTGGTGACCCGGCGCTGGGCATAGGCGGCCCGGCAGGCATCGCAGTAGACCGGTTCGCCCCGGCGGGGGCGGTAGGTGGTCTGGAAGCGGCGTTCGCCCTCGTGTTCGGGTGACTGGCACTCCAGCCATTGAGGCTCGTAGCGCAGCTCCAGCTCCTCGATGTGGTCGTCCATCCACAGGGTGTCGTAGTCCTTGACCCGCTCGCGGTCCTCGGGGTCGGCCAACTCCTGGGCGCAGGAGGAGCGCACGCTCACCAACAGCACCCGCTTGCCCAACTGACGGACCGTCTGCAACACCGGGGTGAAGTCGCGGTCGCCCAACACGGCGGCGGCGATGTCCATGCCAAAGGGCATGGCCGCCTGGTAGAGCATCTTGGAGGCCAGGGCGATGTCCACGCACTTTTCCCGGGGTTGGAAGCTGTCGGCGGGGTCGCGGTCGGCTTGGCGCACCCGGCGGCCCCGGAAGTCGATGTTGAACAGCTCGGTGTCGTAGTGGTAGTCCTCACGCAGGAGCTTGTAAAACTCGTTCTGCCGGGTGATCAACCCCTCGTCCAGGTGGTCGTAGTTGGTGGGCAGGCTGGCGAAGATATGGTTGCGCACCACGTCGATGCCCGAGGGGTCCACCCCCAGGCGCTCGGCCAACTCGCGAGCCACCACCTGGGGCAGCACGCCGTAGTCGATTTTGAACTCACCCTTGCCGCTTTGCTCGGCCAGGCGAGGGAGGGTGCGATAGAGCCAGGTTCCATCAATAAAGATCATCACTTTGTACATCTTGATCCCCATGTCTTGCTAAATGTTTATCTCGCCTAAACTTTTGGGGCGAGGCTTCACGGGGGACGCGGGGCTGGGCAGGTGGAGGGAGAAACAGAATTAACGCGCCCAACGCGAACCCTAATTTTATTAAGTAAACCCCAGGGCAGGGCGGCTGTCAAATGCCACCTTTAAGTAATCGGTACTATTCTTGCGTGGCCCATTTGGCCTCTTCCTCCTCGCGCAGAGAGCGCCGCAGCACCTTGCCGATCATGCTCTTGGGCAACTCCGCGCGAATTTCCACCTCCCTGGGCACCATGTAGGCCGAAAGGTTCTCTTTGCAAAACGCCTTAATCTCCTCCGGCGTGGCGCTTTGGCCCTTTTTGAGCACCACGAAGGCCTTGATGAACTCGCCCTTGGTGGGGTGGGGCAGGCCCACGGCCACCGCCTCGGCCACCGCGGGATGCTGGTGCAAGACCTCGTCGATCTCGCTGGGGAACACGTTGAAGCCGCTGACGATCACCAGATCCTTTTTGCGGTCCACTATGGTGATGAAGCCGTCGGCGTCCATGACCCCGATGTCGCCGGTGAACAGCCAGCCGTCCCGGATGGTGCGGGCGGTGAGCTCCGGCTGGTTCAGATAGCCGGTCATCAAATCCGGCCCGCGCAGCACGATCTCCCCGGCCTCGCCGGTGGGCATTTCCTTGGTCCCGGTGTCCAGGTCCATGATGCGCCACTCGACGTCCGGGAAGGGGATGCCGATGGTGCCGGGCTTTTTCGGGCCGCGCAGGGGATTGCAGCTGATGGCCGTGACCGCCTCGGTAAGGCCGTAGCCTTCGATGAGCTGGGCCCCGGTGCGCTTTTCAAACTCCTGCTGCACCGCCTGGGGCAGGGGAGCGGCGCCCACGAAGATGCCCCTGAGGCTCTTGAGGTCGCACTTGTCGATCTCGGGGCTCTCCTTGAGAGCGATGAACATGGTGGGCACCCCGGCGAAAATCGAGGGGCGCGCCTTGTCGATGGTCTTGAGCACCTCGCCGGCCTCGAAGCGGGGCAGCAGGGTGACGGTGCCGCCCTGGGCCAGGGGGGCGTTCATGCACACGCTCATGCCGAAGCCGTGGAACAGGGGCAGCACGGCCAGCAGGGAGTCGTCCTGGTCCATGTTGACCCAGGCGTGGGCTTGGGTGAGGTTGGCGATAAGCGCCCGGTGGGAGAGCATGATGCCCTTGCTGATGCCGGTGGTGCCGCCGGAATAGATGAGCGCGGCCATGGATTCGGGGTCGATCTGCACTTGGGGGGCCTGGGCCTTGAGGGCCAGGAGCCCCTTGAAGCTCCAGGTGGCCTTGTCGCGCCCGATCAGCGGTTTGGGCAGGGATTTGTCCAGCGCGCGCTTGATGGGGTAGAGCAGGTTTTTGGGGAAGGGCAAAAAGTCCTGCAAGCCGGTGTAGACCACCAGGTCCAGGTCGATCTGCTTGCGGACGTTGCTCACCCGCTGGCTGAGCAGGTCCAGGGCGATCACCGCCTTGGCCCCGGAATCCTGGAACTTGAAGATCAGTTCCCGCTCCACGTTGAGCGGGTTCATGAGCATGGCCGTGGCCCCCAGGCGCAGCACGGCCAGATAGGAAATCACGAACTGGGGGCAGTTGGGCATGAGCAGGGCCACCCGGTGGCCGGGCTCCACCCCCCGGGCGGCCAGACCCCCGGCCAACTCTTCCGCCAGGCTGAACAGCTGCCGGAAGGTAAGCTCCTTGCCCAAAAAGCTTAGGGCGATCTTGCGGGGCACCTTGGCCGCGCTTTGGGCCATCAGGCTGTATAGGTCAGTGGAGGGGTAGTCCAGGTGCCGGGGCACCTCGGGGTCGTAGCGTCTCAACCACGGAAATTCAGCCATATTCCACCTTGCGGCGCTCTTGGGAAGCCGTCTTGAAACAAGCGAGGATAACTAACGTGCGGGTAGGCCGATTATAGGCAACGGTGGTGGTGATGTCAAGGCCAACTCAGCATAATGGCTATGCATTTTCCAATTGGCCCCCACCCGGCTCAAAGGGCGAAGCGCGCCCGGGGCCCGGCGGCCGGGGCCAAAAAAACCCCCGGCCTTTACGGCCGGGGGGGTGTGTGGAGGAGGGAGTAGTCGCCGGCTGTGAGGAGGGGTGCCGGTTGCCCCTAATATAAGCAAAGCCTTTGCCAACCGGGGCGTCATGGAAAACTTTTTTGATTTTTGATTATATATTAAGTGGTTGCCCGCTGAAACCCTGTTTGGCCCCCGTCGCGAGTAAGCCGCGGGGCCTACCAATAGGTACAAAAATCCAGTCGTAAGTTACAAATTGGTAGGAAATTCCGCGCCCCCTATTAAGGGTGTTTACAAAAAAGTCCCAACAATGCGGGCGCTTATGCCTAATTTGCGCCATGAGCGCCGAAGGCACGTAACTTGCTAGAACAAATAACCATGATGACTATGCCTTCCCAACAGGAATGCCAGGCCGTGTTGGACATGGCCAGTTTGGTGGAAAAAGCCCTTGATCTGGAGTCGGTTCTGGAGGGGATTCTCCTGCGTCTGGACCAGGCCCTGGATCTGCGGGGAGCCCGTTTTTGGTTGTGGGAGGCGGGAGACGCTCCTTGGGTGGCCACCGGTTTGGGCCAGGACCATGACCTGGGCCCGGACGCGGTAAACCAAAGTTTGGTCATCGGCGCGCCGCTGTTGCCCCTTGGCCGCGAGTCGGGCCGCCTGGTGGCCGCCCTGCGCGACAACGAGCCCGACCAAATCAGCGCCCGCAGGCTGGTAAACGCGGCGGCCCAACTGGCCAGCTCGGTCTTGGCCCTGCACCGCGATTTGTCCCTGCGCCGCCACACCGGGGAGAACGCGGCCGAACTGGACCCCACGGCCACCCATCTTTTCCTGGCGGGCCAGAGCGAGGCCATGGTGCGGGCCCAGGAGCTGATCAGCAAGGCGGCCCCCAGCGAGGCCACGGTGTTGTTGTTGGGGCCCCTGGGGGTGGGCAAGGCCCTGGCCGCCCAGGTGGTGCATCGCCTCAGCCAGCGCCGGGAAGGGCCGCTGTTGCACCTGGATTGCGCGGCCTGGGGGCCGGCGGAGCTGGAGCGCAGGCTGTTCGGGCGTCCGACCGGCTCTGGCTCCAGCGCGGACAGCCTTTTGGAGCAAGCCACCGGGGGCACCTTGTATCTGCAAGAGGTGGGCAGCCTGAGCCTGCCCCTGCAGGCCAAGCTGTTGCAGGTTTTGCAAGAGGGCGAATACGAGCCGGCGGGCGGCGGGGACATACGCCACGCCCAGGTGCGGGTGGTGGCTTCTTCCACCAAAGACCTGGAGCGCAACGTGGCCCAGGGCTCCTTCCGCCAAGATCTTTTCTATCGCCTGGGGGTGATGCCCATTCATCTGCCTCCGCTCAGACAACGGCGCGAAGACGTCAGCCTGCTGGCAGAATATTTCCTGGGCCGCAACCGCGAGCAACAGGCCCCGCACCTCAACCCGCAGGCCCAGAGCGTGCTCACCCACTACGCCTGGCCCGGTAACGTGGCCGAGTTGGAGAACCTCTGCGGCCGCCTGGCCCTGTTGACCAACGCCCCGGAGATCGGCCTGGACGATCTGCCGTCCTTCCTGTTCTACCGGGAGGCCGCCGGTTCCCAGGAGCAGCAGCTTTCGCGTCTGGAAGAGATAGAAAGGCAGGAAGTGGTGGCCGCGCTGGAGCGCAACAACTGGGTGCAATCCCACGCCGCCGCCGAGCTGGGCCTCACGCTGCGCCAAATAGGCTACCGGGTAAAGAAATTCGGCCTGGAGGGAGCCATAAAAAAAGGCCGCAGCCGGGCCCAGAGCGCCACTCTCTAAGAGCGAACCAACCCTTCCGACCCATTCCAAGCTGTATTCCCGCCGCCCTTGATTCGACCCGAAAATCATTTTTTTGCCGAAAAGGCTTGACTCTGGCCAAATAAAAGGTATTTTAGTACCTAAATACAACAAAGGAGCTGCCTCGCAGATTTCCCGATTTCGGAACCGCAATACTTTTACAATGAACTCATAGGGACAAATCAGGATTTGGAGGAGAGAGTCATGGATATGTTCTGTTATCAATGCGAGCAAACCGCCAAGGGCCAGGGCTGCACCATCCAAGGCGTCTGCGGCAAGCCCCCCGAGGTGGCCGCTCTGCAGGATCTGCTGACCTACGCCCTCAAGGGCTTGGCCGTCGTGGCGGCCGAGGCGGGCAAGCAGGGCACCGTAGACCGGGAGGTGGGGCGCTTTGCCTCGCGCGCCCTTTTCTCCACCTTGACCAACGTGGACTTCGACCCCCAGCGCTTTCCGCCCATGATCACCAAGGCGGTGGAGTTGCGCGAGGAGCTCAAGGCCAAGCTGCCCGGCGTGGCCTTCCCCCAGGATGCCGCCAATTTCCAGCCCGGCGAGAGCCTGGAGGTCATGGTGGAGCAGGCCAAGGACTACCCCCTGGCTCCGGCGGAAGGTGAGCGGGCCGACATCATCGCGCTGCAGCACACCACCCTGTTCGGCCTGCGGGGCCTGGCCGCCTATGCCGACCACGCGGCCATCCTGGGCCAGGAGGACGACGCGGTCTACGCCTACATCTACGAGGCCCTGGCGGCCATGGTAAACGACGAGCTGGACCTGAACGGCTGGGTGGGCATGACCCTCAAGTGCGGCGAGGTGAACCTCAAGGCCATGGAGCTGTTGGACGCCGGCAACACCGGCACCTACGGCCACCCCGAGCCCACGGCCGTGCCCCTGGGCCACAAGGCGGGCAAGGCCATTCTGGTAAGCGGCCACGATCTGATGGATCTGGAGCTGCTCTTGGAGCAGAGCAAGGATAAGGGCATCTACGTGTACACCCACGGCGAAATGCTGCCCACCCACGCCTATCCCAAGCTCAAGGCCTATGAGCACTTCTACGGCCACTACGGCACCGCCTGGCAAAACCAGGGCAAGGAATTCCCCGAGTTCCCCGGGGCCATCCTCATGACCACCAACTGCATCCAAAAGCCCAAGGGCGACACCACCGAGAAGATCTTCACCACCGGCCTGGTGGGCTGGCCCGGCGTGCCCCATATCGCCGGTCAGGGACGCGACAAGGATTTCTCCCCGGTCATCGACAAGGCCCTGGAGCTGCCCGGCTTCCCCAGCGACGAGGACAAGGGCAGCGTGTTGTGCGGCTTTGGGCGCAACGCGGTGATGGGCGTGGCCGACAAGGTCATCGAGGCCGTCAAGGGCGGCGCCATCAAGCACTTCTTCCTGGTGGCCGGTTGCGACGGGGCCAAGCCCGGGCGCAACTACTACACCGAGTTCGTGGAGAAGACCCCGGCCGACACCGTGGTGCTCACTCTGGCCTGCGGCAAGTTCCGCTTCTTTGACAAGCAACTGGGCGACATCGGCGGCATACCCCGCCTTTTGGACGTGGGCCAGTGCAACGACGCCTACAGCGCCATCCAGATCGCGGTGGCCCTGGCGGGCGCCTTCGGCGTGGGGGTCAACGATCTGCCCCTTTCCATGGTGCTCTCCTGGTACGAGCAAAAGGCCTGCGCCATCCTGCTCACTCTGTTGCACCTGGGTATCAAGGACATCCGCCTGGGCCCCAGCCTGCCCGCGTTCATCACCCCCAACGTGCTCCAGGTGCTGGTGGACAACTTCAACATCATGCCCATCACCACCCCGGACGAGGACCTCAAGGCCATCCTGGGCGAGGCTGCCTAAGGCGTTCGCCCGACCCTTGCCCGCCGGCGCCCACGCCCCTGGGCACCGGCGGGCCTCCCCCAAAAAAATGCGGGTCGAAGGCTGAAAAACAGCCTCCGACCCGCTCCCCCCACCTCTGGGACCGCGTCTTCAGGGCGCGGTCCGGTGGTCTTGATGTCTAAGGCTTGTCGCCGTTGAACAGGTGGTAGGCGGCCAGCACCTGGCGGGCCACCTGCACCAGCTTTTGGTTGCTGCGCCGCGCGTGCTGCTGCAGGCGGCGCAGGGCCTCGGGCTCGCCGAGCCCCAGGTTGAGGATCAAAAGGTTCTTGGCCTTTTCGATGATCTCGCGCTCGCTCAGCCTGGTCTCCAGCTCCTGGGTCTGCTCCAGGAGCTCGCGCAGGCGCGCCTGCAGGGCCCCGGCCGCGGCCAGTTGCAGGCGCGACTGGGAGCGATCCTGGGAGGGCGTGATAAGGGCCAGGGCCCCGCAGGCGGCGGCCAACTCGGCCAGGCCCTTCATTCCCGCGGGCGCGGCCAACACCACCCCCACCTCCTCGGCGGCTAATATTTTTTCCCAGGCCGCCAGCTGGGGCGGAGCAAAGCCGTGCAGGTCCCACAGGACCAGCATCTCCCCGGCGCTCACCAAGGGCGGCAGAGTCTGCGGCGGATCGGGGGACAACACTGCCACCTCGCAGCCAGCCAGGATGGGGGCCAGGCCGGCAGCCAGGGGCGAGTTCGGTTGTTGCACCAGGGCCACTTTTAATTGAGTCACCACGCGCCTCCTTTGGCCTGGGCCGATTGCAAGACGGCCGCCAAGAGAGGCGCGGGCTATTTAGGCTTAAATTTTAGTGAGATATGAAAACGAGGCAGCGCGGGCCCAGGGCCCGCTTACCGTAAGTCGAGGCGGAGTTACCGAAAGTTTTGGCTCTTAGGAACGACGATCCACCACGTAGGGGGCCAAGGCCAGCAAGGTCTCCAAGGGATCGCCCGGCCCCTGGTCCGGCACCAGATCGGCCAGGGCCTTCTGGGCGGCCATGGCGTGTCCCCTGGCCTGGGACATGGTGTGATCCACCCCGCCGGCGCGGCGCACCAGCTCCTTGGCCTCGGCCTGGGCTTCCGGGTCGGTGGGCGCGGCGGTGGCCAGCTCCACCAGGCGGCCGCGCAAGGCGGGGCCGCAGGTTTCTCGAGCAAAAATGAAGGGCAGGGTGATCTTGCCCTCGGCCAGGTCGTGGCCCACCGGCTTGCCGAACTCGTGCTCGGTGCCCACGTAGTCCAGGGCGTCGTCCACCATCTGGAAGGCCATGCCCAACTCCATGCCGTAGGTGTACAGCGCCTGGATAACGGTATCGCCGGCACCGGCGAAGATGGCCCCCATCTGGCAGGCGGCGGCTAGAAGCACGGCGGTCTTGGCCTGGATCACCCGGCGGTAGTCGGTCTCGGCCAACTCGTAGTCACCGGTGAACAACAGCTCCAAGACCTGGCCCTCGGCCATGAGAGTGGTGCAGTCGGTCAGGGCGTTGATAAAGCGATGGTCGGCCACCTCGGCGGCCAGGGAGTAGCTCTTGGAGAAAAGGAAGTCCCCCACCAGAATCACCGCGTCGTTGCCGTAGCGGGTGCGGGCCGCCGGACGCCCCCGGCGCAGACCGGCCTCGTCCACCACGTCGTCGTGCAACAGGGTGGCGGCGTGCAGGTATTCGAAGATGGCCGCCTGACGGGGCTCCCCTTGCCCCCCGGCCGCCGCCGCGGCCAGCAGGTAGAGCACCGGGCGCAGCCGCTTACCGCCGCTGAAGATGATGTAGGCGCTCACCTGCTCGATGTAGGGTACGTGGCTGTGCAGGGAGTCCTGGAGAGCCTGGTCGGCCGGCTCGGCCAAGGCCAAGACCCGGCGGCGCAATTCTTCAGCGGGCAAGGTTGGTTGGAAGCTGGCGGCCACGGGGTTCCTTTCTGTGTTAAATACCTGTTGGCTGCAATACCTTATCACCCTTGCCCTGTCAAACGCGAGCGGCGCGGCAAGGCGCTGACGCTGGCGCGCGACGATGGTATATACTAAGCCGCGCCCTGCCAAACCCGTCTATGCCCGGGTGGTGGAACCGGTAGACACAGGGGACTTAAAATCCCCAGGCTCAACGGCCGTGCGGGTTCGAGTCCCGCCCCGGGCACCAAGTAATATCAATTATTTGCGTTGACAGCTCCAGATATGCTGGGGCTCCCGTTTTCTGTGAAACGCTTTTTGTGCCATTATTATGCCATATTTTATCGTGAAGCAAAATGAAAACCTCTTGGCCCTCTGATACTTCTTATCTTTGCCCACCCCGACGAATAGGGCGAAATGACCCCATAGAAATGGCCGGTGCAACCGTTTATGGCTACACCGGCCTATTTACTTTACACACTTTCTATCCCAGGCGATGTTTGTAGGGCCAACCGCGCCTAGGTAAGTTTATGCCGCTTGCAGAGCCTGCCCCTCCCGTGGTGGCCCTGGGTCTTGCAGAAACACACCCTTGATGTGGTACACACGCTTGGTCCCCAGGCCGGGCAAATGCCTTAGCTTGGAGTTTTTTCCGTCCTGGCTTCTTTCCAACCACCCTCTATCGGCCATGGCCTCGCACAGGGGCTTGTGATCGAAACCCTTGCAGATCACCTTGGTGAACATCTCCGGCAGAATAAAGTAGTCATAGGAACCATCGTCGTTTTTCTCTCTGAAGCCAGCTCGGCCGGATATCGTTCGGGTCGTAGTCTCTCCGATTTTTCCGAAGCGGCTGTCTCCGTGCTGCTCCAGATACTTACGGATTTGAGCCAGTCCCGCTTCTACCTCATGTGGAACAGAGGAATCTTCCAGCTGCCCAAGCCACTCGTCAAAGCACTTAGCCGCTGCCAGTTCCGCCTCGTTTTCCTCCCATGGGACAATACCAAGCTCCGTTGCCAAGCGGCCTGCGGCTGCCACGAGACCGAAGCGCTCGCAGACCCTGATCACCTGCCCATTTGCGCCTTCGGGGCAGTACTGACTTACGAACTCTGCGGCCAGTTTTCGCACCTCTTCTCGTAGCTCGGCCGGGTCACGCTTGACCAGTTCGCCTACAAATGCCGGTAGCGCAACTCCGTAGTTACGGCCAGCAGCTTCTTGTAGCGCTTGCGAGAATGCGGCCCCGTTTTGGTGACCGTGGATTTCCTCGAACATACCCAAGCCAACCCCAGCGTCCGCCGGGATGTCCACTATCCTGACCAGTTGTCCGGCCTGCACCTTGCCGTGGCCTATTTTTGAGACGATGGTCATCTCCCCGGTTGACAGGAAAAGGACTCTCCATCGTTGGGTTGCTTGAACCCCTCCGGAGGGAGCACGGCGAGTTTTCCCTTGACCATCGGCGAGCATGTAGCTGACCTTGGAAACGACAGTTTTGCTCGCCTCGCCGATCTCGTCCAAGGCCATCAGGCAATCGCAATGGTGCTTCGCGATGGATTCAAAGCCGTTGTCGGTGCTCCGCCACGATTTTAGGAAGCCTTTGACTCCGCCACCGCCACATACGCTTCCAGCCGCGTGAAGCACGGAGGTTTTGCCTATTGAGCTTCCACCGTGGAAGTGGAAGCCACCGTTTTCGTACCCTGCTTTATCCAGCAGGGGAGCGGCCAAAGCGGTAGAAACACCGAACATCAACCGGGAGTTGCCGCGACAGAACTTTCCGACTGACTCCTGCCAACCGTGGAGAGAGCCCTTGCGTTGGAACTTGGCTTCGCTGGAGAGCCCCTGGTAAAGAACCTCCTCTTCGGGCGTGTCTTCCGGGTATATGGCGTGGTCCGGCAAGACGAAAACCTCACCATGCCAGCCGATGCGGTCGACCGTTCGCGCTCGTGCCTGCGGATTGACCGAATCCAAGAAGCTCTGCAGGTTTGACTTGGCATGGCGGTCAGGGCCCAGACGCAGCCCCATAGAGGTGAGGGTCCCCAGAAAGCCTGTAGGCCTTTTGGCTATCTTCTCTCTCGGCAATGTGCAACGCTTTGTTTGGCCATCGGGGTCTTGCAGCTCTAGCAAGACTCCCCATGACTCACCCGAGAAATCGCGAGTGAGCGCCCTTGCAACCAACTGGGTGCAGACCTTTACCCAACCATTTTCGGGCGTGTTGACCCACAACCAGCCCTCTTCGACAGCAAACCCTTCCGGAAAGCCATCCGGTGCCTCCCCGCCCAAGTCTGCCCCGCCGAAGACATCCTCGACCATGGCATCGATTGGTTCCAAGGTCTCTTGGGTTTGGAGGTCGAGGGTTTCTTCTATTCCTAATGTGGTGGGCGGGATGTCCCCATTAGGATTTGAGGTCTCTTGCTGTGGGGCGGTGGCCAGTACACTTTTTTCCTTAGGCATTGGCCACCTCCTCTTCTATTTCTATATAGGAGGCATGCTCCTCCATCCAGGCGATCAGGTCCTTGACCCAGTAGGCAACTCGCCTGCGATGCATGATCCGATTTTTAGGCCCTGTGCCATCCGAATCATGGTTGGCCATGGTACGTGGGTTTAAAAGCCCCCCGCTGAATTTTGCTACCTCCGACCTCGCCACGATGGGCGAGGGCCATGTTTCTGCTAATAAACTAAAATCAACTTTCTTTTCCATAAATTACGATTGTCGCTCCTATTTATTCGCCGGTTGCCCGTAGGTTCGCAAAGTGAACCGTTCAGGCGTATAGCCCGGCGCAAATTCTGGGCCTCTTTCAGCCCTTCATGCTTGGGAGGGGTTCACGAGACAGCTATAGATAAATGCGCTGCTCGTTGACAATCGTACCGCTTACTACCCGAAGGCTGGTCACGGCATAGGGTCCAGTTAAATCTTCTATAACAGGGTTTTTGTTCTCCCACTAAACTACACAGCTATCTTGCCCCGTTTGGGGCTGTTCTTCAAGTCTAAGTCATAGGCAACTCCTTGTTAGGGTTCCGAGTTAGAGTTACATAAAGAAGATAAGACTGAGCATCAGGGTTCGCAAGTGCAGCAGGCCAAAAAAAAGGACCCCGGTGCCCTAAAAAGCAACACGGGGCCCTCAGGGCCTACTGCACCATCCCCAACACCATCCCTCCCACCACCTGAAGCCTGTGGCTTTCCTCGGCGGTCAAAGGGCTATGCTTGGATCCAAAGGTATAAGCTTGGATTATCTCCCACATTGTCTTGCCGGGTTCCTGGACGAAGCCCCAAGCCACTGCCTTCTGCTCCCGCTGGCTCAGTTGGAACTGCCGATTGAAGGAACGTAGTGTTGCCTCGGGATCGCTGACCGGGCTGCTCATGGAGATCCTCATCTTGTCCCTGCTCGAATCCAACTCCCCCTGCACCTGCCCCAACGCTTGAGGAAGTTCCTCCAGAATCCGCGCCGATACGTGCCGGTAGGAAGATGAGACCTCAGTCTTGGCGATCAACCCATTGGTGCAAACCAAGCGCAGGAAAAAGGCTTTGACGGACAGACTGGCCAGACCTACCTCGGAATTGGAAACGGAGATGCCCGGCGTAAGCCTGTCTCCCTTCACCTCGAAGGTGCGATTCTGATCCGGAATGCTCAGGCTCATAAATTCCTTATCCAAGGCCACCTGCACCTTGGTCTCTGTCCCCACACCGATCTCAACCAGCCGGGACAGGACCTCCAGGTTGTCAGCCGGTGTGTATCGGGGCGTGAACACCGCCCGAACATCCGCGCCATCAAAGCGGACGAAAAACTCCTCGTTCCTTTCTTCCCGAAGCCAATAGTTTAACTGTTCCGCCTGGAGATCAGCAGGGCAGCGCTCCAGATATGGATGAGGTATTCCCAAGCGGGCTGCAACCCGCTGGGAGGCAACCCTTCTCAGGTGATGCGGTTCACCTCCGATCTTTACGGTCCTTAGATCAGAGAACTCCATCTCTTTCACCGGGACCAAGGCATCGTAGTAGTTGGCAGCGAGAGCTTCCGCCCTCTGCTGTACGTTTCCAAAGGTGGTCATTCCTTTCATCTAAAAGCTCCTTTCTGAGATACGGACGCAGAAACGGAAATCCGTGACTCCGCATCACGTAGCCAGTTTTTTGAGGGTGTGATATGTCCGGCAGGCTTTTGATTTAGACGGAATCGACGTTCTAGACGTTTAAAAACGAAATGGCCAATTGTGGCCGTAATTGCTAACGGGGAATTTTACGGAAAAATCGCTTTTAGCCAGACCAGCATTGAGACCTCCACGGAGACCTAGATGGTCCGGAGAAACAACGAATAGTAGTCTGAAACGTCAATTGGGGTGCTGGCTGGGGACAGGATCAGCTTGGGGGCTGGGTTGATTGGAAGATACGGATACGCTGAATCATTAGGATTCGTCGCGGAAATCGTCGCGGACTCTGTCTAGGCTTAAGCGGCTTCTTTTGCGGTCCGTCGTTCCCTAATCAACTTGATGGCCATGCTCAAACGGAAGACCACGATCACCAGGTGGTCCAGTTGAGGGCTACCGGGATCAATCTCGAACAGGTGCTGGAGCTTCTTCCGGTAGTCCCAGCGCACGCTGCCCAGATAGGCCTCGACTTCCTCGGGAGTGTGCCGCTGCATCAACCGCTTCACTTGGACGATGGGCCGGGGCTGCCCCTGCCTAGAGACCGTGAGGCACTGCTGTAGGGCCGAAATATCTTCACTCCTCACGGTATCTCCCCCTTCATCCACTGCCCGCATGCGTCCTGATAAACACAACCTGAGCACCGCCAGGAACCCACAGAGGCAGGCAAATAAACACCCTTGGAAATTCCCTCCCACGCAACCAGTACTCGTTTTAGGGCCCCCTGTTCATCCCCCTGGGACCTGGTGGTGTAATACTGCTCGAATTTGGGAACCTTGGTCTTTATCAAGGCATCCAGACGCAGGAGTATCTCCCGCCCTGCGAAACCATTGGCCTTGGCCGCTGCCTGATAGAGGGTCATCTGGAAGTTCTGATCCACTTGGTCAACGCTGTAGCTTTTGGCACTTGTCTTATGGTCCACGATGGTGATTACCCCGGACGAATCCTCGATCACCAAGTCATAGATACCGATTAAGGGAGCCGGCAGGCCCTCTATGTTCATGCAGAAGGGCTCTTCCACAGCTAGGACCTTGCAGTTTTCCACCGGCACCTGGGCCGCGAATACGGCCAGCATTGCTTTGCCCTGTTCGAGGTAGCTGCGATAGTCGGTGCCCTCCTTGTAGCGAATGGAGCCGTTATCTGCTGCTCGCTCGCTCCATTGTTTTTCGAAGGACTTCTTCAGGTGGTCTCCGCTCAGCCTTACACCTTTGCTCATAGAACGGTAGTACTCGGCCAAGACCTCATGGATAGCGGATCCGAAGACCAATACGTCTGGCGTAAACTCGGGAGCCAAACCGTCTACCTTTCCGAAACGGTAGGCCAGTCCGCATTCCAAATACCCGGCCACAGAGCTGGCAGACAGGTGCGGTTCTTTTCGCAGTGCTTCTATCTCCAAGGGAGCCTCCTTTCTGGTTGATGATGGGAAAAGTAATTTAAGCAGCTTGCTGGAGGTGGCGGATAAAGGAGCTGGCATCAGCGGAGCTCAGGGCCTCCACTTTGACTCCATGTATTTCCTGGCAGAGTTGCTCCAGTTCCTGTTCGTTGATCTTCCTGCGTTGCGCCAGATTGATGATTGCCCTGTGCTGAGCTTCGGAGAGCTTTTTGTATGTCGTCAAAGCGTTTGGGACAAGAATTGGTTTTTGCTAATGGAGACATTCCCGGTAGACCTCGGGTTTAATAATCTCTTCGTTTAAGGGCTTCAGTCCCAGGTTTTGGCGCCTCCTGCGCCGCATAGTCTGTTCCTTGACCAGGTTTCTGGCTGTGATGATATCCCTGACCCTGCCGTGATACACGTCAGCGGGTGTCAGGTTGTCCAGGGACTCGTGCACCCGACGGTGGTTGTAATAATCCACGAAGCGGCCTATCTGGTGCTCTAGTTCCCAGGGCAGGTAGTAGTTCTCAAGGTTGATCCGATTTTTCAATGTCCGGTGGTATCGCTCGATCTTGCCCTGAGTCATGGGGTGGTAGGGCTTGCCCCTGGTGTGTCTGATGCCATGCTGGTCCAGGTACTGCTTCAGGTCCCCGGCCAGGTAGCAGGGCCCGTTGTCCGATAGCAGCCGCGGCCGGTGCCGGACCTTGACCCCGGTAATCCCGGTCTTGGTGATGGCCAAGTCCAGAGTGTTCTTCACGTCCTCCGCCGACATGGTGCTGGTCAGAAGCCAGGCGATGATATAGCGGCTGTAGTCATCCAGGATCGTGGACAGGTAGTACCAGCCCCAGCCGATGATCTTGAAATAGGTGAAGTCGGTCTGCCAAAGCTGGTGCACCCGTTTGGTCTTGTGCCTATACTCATCGGCGGCCGTGAGCACGATATAGGCCGGACTGGCCACCAGGTCATAGTCCCTCAAGATGCGATAGACGCTGGACTCGCTGATGAAGGCCCCCTGGCTGTCGGTGATGTGCCAGGCCAGCTCTCGGGGGGTGAGCTCAGGCATCTGCTTGGCCTCTGAAACAATATGCTTCTTCTCGCTCTCAGGGATCTTGTTCCAGAATCTCCTGGCATGGGGAGGCTGGCTGGCCAGGCCATCGTAGCCATAATCCAGATATCGTCGATACCAGCGGTAGAAGGAGCTGCGCGGCACGTCCATCTCGCGCAGCGTCTGCTTCACCGGCAGGGACGACCCCTCCACCAGCCGGATGATCTCCATCTTCTCAGCTTGGCTGAAGCGCATCACTGATCCAGATCTTCGCCCGTGCCAGCCAAGCTTTTTTTAAGCACCACGTTCTTCAGGGACAGATCAGCCACCAGTTCCTTGAGCTGGCTGTTTTCCAGACGCAAGGACCGCACCTCGCCGCTGGTGGCCTGACGCTTGGTGTCGCCCATCAGGCGCCGCTTGCCAGCCTCCAGAAACTCCTTGCTCCAGCTGTAGTAGAGATTGGGGGCTATGCCCTCTCGGCGACAGAGTTCGGCGATGCTCTCCTCGCCCCTAAGACCCTCCAAGACGATCCGGATCTTCTCCTCCGCCGAGTACTTCCTTCGGGTTTTACGCCTGATCTCCCGGACCTTGTCTTCCACTGCTTCACTCTGGCTCATGGCTCACTCCTTTGGGTGCCGATTCTACCCAGGAGTATCCATTAGCTAAAACAACAAATCTGTCTCAGGGGCTCTGACACCAAACACCCTTGGCCTTTGAACACAAAATGGTCGCTTAACGAATTGTCCGCTGGTACTGGGTAAGACCAAGAAGAAGATCTGACAGGGAAACGGACCATAAACTCTATTGTTGACAGGCGGCCTGATCAGAGCAAGTGGGGGCCACCTCTAGAGGAAATACGTTGTCTGTGGAGTGCCCTATGACCTGAATTCGCATCTCTGGGCTCCCGGTCGGTTGAGCCACTACGGCGGACGCTTTGGATTTCGGACGACCCCTCAATTGGATGACCCGGGAGTGTGGTAGGCAAGTTTCGAACGGACCGGGGAGTTGCCGGCTAAAAAATTCCCCCGGATAGCCATGGCTGTTCGGGTCGGAGCTAGGGACATTGGAATCTCTCTGACTTGGGTTCATACTCCGAAACGTATTGCGGATTCTCCCTGCAAATTCGCTGCGCCGGTTCCCAGCCGTACACGAATTTTGTGCTTGACCGCCAATTCTTCAAGCTGAATGACTTCGCCTATGCCCAGCCTGCGTCCGTCCATTTCAAGCCAGACTAGTCCCTGGTGCACCCTTTCGGGATTGTCTATCGTGACCTCGTAGACTGCCTTTCCGCGATAGAAGCGTAGCGAAACTGTTTTCCAAGCCGAGGGAAGGACAGGATCAATGGTCAACTCGCTTCCGTGAATCTGCAAACCCAACATCTCCTCTATCAACAGGCGGTACATCCAACCGGCGGAGCCGGTGTACCAGGTCCAACCGCCTTGGCCAACTCGCCCAGTCAGACTATATACATCCGCGGCGACAACGTAGGGCTCCACCTTGTAGCGAGCGACATCTTCCGGTTCTCGGGCGTGCTCAATGGGATTGAGCAGGCGAAAAAGCGCAGCGGCCCCGTCAGCGTCTCCGCGCCGTATCAGGCCCAGGGCCAGCCACAGCGCCGCGTGGGTATACTGTCCTCCGTTCTCCCGGACTCCCGGCGGGTAACCCTTGATGTAGCCGGGGTCGATAGCCGAGGAATCGAACGGCGGGGTGAACAGCAGCACCAACTTTTCATCAGTCCGTACCAATTGTTCTCGAGCCGACTGGAGAGCTTGGGCGGTGCGTTCAGAATCCGCCCCACCGCATATTGCCGCCCAGGATTGGGGAATGGAATCAATCCTCGCTTCCTCGCTTGCCGCCGAGCCCACCGGGGTGCCGTCATCGCAATAAGCGCGCAGATACCAGGCCCCGTCCCAAGCCTGGTCCTCCACCGCTTTGGCCAGGGCGCCGGCTGCCTCGCGAAAACGCGCGGCATCATCGGCTTGTCCACACAGCTCCGAGCATTCGCTGAAGGCATTTAAGACCTCCACGATAAACCACGCCAGCCAAACGCTTTCTCCCCGGCCGTCTTGACCGATGCGGTTCATGCCATCGTTCCAGTCGCCGGAGCCCATGAGAGGCAGTCCATGAGGACCCTGGGTCATCCCCTTTTTAATGGCAAGCCGGCAGTGTTCATAAACCGAGGCGCTCTGGCTGCTCGTCTTGGGCGAAACGAAGATTTCGTGCTCGCTGTCCTCCAGGAGGGGGGCCTGGATGAAGTTCACCTCCTCGTCGAGCAACTGCGTGTCACCGGTGACCTGTACGTACCGGGCCACGGCAAAAGGGAGCCAGAGAAGATCATCCGAGCAACGCGACCTTACGCCGACGCCGCTGTCCGGGTGCCACCAGTGCTGAACGTCGCCTTCCGGAAACTGCCGGCCGCAGGCCAACAGGATATGCTCCCGGGCTAACTGGGGCATGCTGTATAGCAACGCCAGGACATCCTGGAGTTGGTCGCGGAACCCGAAGGCGCCGCCAGACTGGTAAAGACCGGAACGGCCCCATATCCGGCAGCTCAAGGTCTGGTAGAGCAGCCAGCGATTGGCGAGCAAGTTAGTTGCCAACTCCGGGGTTGTCACCTGCACGGTCTGCAAGGTGCGATCCCACCATAGACGGGTGCGCTCCAGGGCCCCATCCACCACGACTGCCTCCCTGTACCTCGCTATCAACTCCCGCGCCTGCTCGGCCGACGCGGCCTGGCCCAGTATGAAGGTCACCTCCCTGCTTTCCCCGGGCTCCAACTCCAGCTTGATTTGGAGGACCGCGCAAGGGTCCAACCTGGTGCCGGTGCGGCTGGAAAGACAAACTCTGTGCATAGCGGCGGGATCGGCTAGACTCCCGTTACGCCCTAAAAATTCCTGGCGGTCCGCAGAAATCGAGTGCGCAGGCGGGCTGATGGTGGCAAAGGACACGCGATCGGCGGCCTGGAGATGGTAGTGGTTGTAGGCGAAGATCGCCTGCGACCGCTTATCCCATTCGGTGAATATGTGCATCTGGGTGTCCTCGCGGTGCTCCCCCAGGGTCCACTCAGCATAGAAGGTCACGGCCAGGCGTCGGTAACGAGAACCATCGTTCCTCAAACGCAGGCGCTTCAAACAGAGAGGATCACCGCCCGCGTCGTCCTGAGGCACGAAGACGGTCATTTCCTGTTCGATGGCGTGGCTGTTGTGCTCGAAGACCGTATACCCCGCACCGTGACGGGCGCGGTAGGCGTCCAGTTCGCGGATGGGCAGCGGAGTCGGCGACCAGAAGCCGCCGCTCTCCTCATCGCGAATATAGACCGCTTCGGAAGGAGCGTCGCACAGGGGATCGTTGCCCCAGGCGGTCAAACGGTTCTGCTGGCTGTTGCCCGCCCAGGTGAAACCCGAACCAGACTCACTTATCAGGGTGCCGAAGGCGGGGTTGGCCATGACATTCACCCAGGGCGCCGGCGTGCAGCTATCCGGCCCCAGATAAATCACATACTCTCGGCCGTCGCCGGTGAATCCCCCCAGGCCGTTGAAATAGTCCAGTTCCATGAAGGGAAGCGGAGCCGAGGGCTCTTGCCCCACAAACTGCGTCTTCAGCGGCGGCGGGAACTCCCATGCCGGATGGGGCATGGTGGCGAGTTGCGCGGCGAGCGGCCCCCGTGCTCCGACCAGGACAACTCTCGCTACGGCCAGAAGCAGCGTAATACCTTCCTCCGGCATCTGATCCTCTTGGCGCAGAAAGATGCCGCCGGGCACGTCGATGCCCGTGTGCGGGGCATAACCCTGGATTAGGCGTCTAAGTTCATAGTTCAAGGCCTGTTCGTAGCTTCCGACCTCTTGATTGAGGATCACGAGGTCGGCTTTAAACCCGTGGAGCCGCCAGTAGGCATGAGCTTGCAGCATTTGGCGGACCAGGCCCATGTCCCGCGATTCATTAATGGTAACCAAGGCGATGGGCAGGTCGCCGGAAATTCCCTGGCTCCACAGACCAGATTGGTCCAGCCGGTTTTTTTTGATTCGCTCTCCCGTCGTTCTGAGCTGCCAGCCGGGATAGAGCATCGATCCCGCCAGTTGCTGAAACCGCCGAGCCTCGTCCGGCTGGATTCGCAGCCGGCGCATTCCCAATTGGGAAGCATCCCATGCCCGGTCCAACTGGTGCTGGATGGCGTGCGCGTCATTGTATTTCTCGGCCAGGGCGCATGCCCCATCTCTGGTGTCGGCCGCGCCCAACATCAAATAGAACTCCCCGCGCCCACCGGGTTCCAGGTACAAAGTCCGGCGGAGGCTGAAGATTGGATCCAAAACCTGGCCGGAGGTGTTGGAAAGATTTTGATAAAGCGCGGCGGGGCTGCCCGTGGTTCGGCCTCGGCCGATGAAGCGCCCACGGTCCGTTTCGAATTGAAGGCTTTCTTCTTTGGTGTCTTTGGCGACAAGCATATGCATCGCCCAGACCGCTGGTTCGTCGACATCACGCCGCCGGCGGGTGGCCAACAAGGCATGTTGCTTGCTGAGCGCTTCTGTCTCGATGAATAGCTTGTTAAATGCGGGATGTTGGCGGTCGACGGCATGTTGCGCCAGGGCCAGCTCAATGTAGCTGGTGACCTCCAAAACACACCGGTGGTTCGAGCGGTTGATGAGGGTGATTCGGCGAATCTCAACGTCGTCTTCCGAGGCTACAATGATCTCCGTCTCTGTCTCTATGCCGGCATCCAACCGCCGTATTTCCGCTCGGTCGCTGGCAAAGCCGACGAAGTACTTGTCTAATGGCCCACCCACGGGCTGGTAGATGTTGCTCCAGACCTGGTTGGTTTTCAAATCCCTCAGGTAGCAATACACTCCCCAATCGTCGCAGGTCACGTCCGCGCGCCAACGGGTCAGATCGAAATCATCCCACCGGCTGTACCCTCCGCCGGCATTGGTAACCATCAGGGAGTACCTTCCATTGGATAGGAGCTGTACTTTGGGAGCAGGCGAATGGGGTGTCGCAAAGGTGGAGATTGGGGGTGCAGACTGCCCGACGGTGGCGCGCGCATACCCCCCTTCCCGCTGAGTGGCCTTGTAGACCGGCGGCGCCAAAGGGAGCCGCTCGTACAGGAGAGGCTGGGTGGCCTTGACCCGGGGATCGGCATGGAATCGCCGCTGCATGGGCTGGCCATTAAGCAGGTTGTCCAAGGCCAACAGACCCATGGCCTGGTGGTGGGCCATGTAGGCGTGCACGATCACGCCCGGTTCCCCCGACCGACGTTCCGGCCGGCTGTAATCAATTGCCTCCATGAAGCCGTAGGCCCCATGCAACCCGACCCGTTCCAGGGCCCGAAGGTTCAATAGCGCCGATTTGGAGTCGATGGCCAGCGCTAAAAGCGTCGAATAAGGAGACACAACCAGTGAATCCGCCAAGCCGCGCTTAAGCCCCAGGCCAGGGACCCCGAAAGCCTGGTACTGATAGGTCCCTTCCGCGTCAAGGTCGCTGAATGCGGCCTCGGAGATACCCCAGGGAACTCCGAGTCCCTCGGCATACGCTTTTTGTACCGTTAGCGCTTGACGGCAGGCATTATCGAGGAGGGAATAGGGGAAACTCCGTTGCAGTAAGAGCGGCAGCAAGTATTCGAACATGGTGCCGCTCCAACTGAGCAGGACGCGGTGCCCGCGCACCGAGCCGAAAGGCCGCGACATGGCCAGCCAATGATTGTTGGGCACGTCGCCGCGCGCTATGGCCACGAAACTGGCCAAACGCGCCTCGCTGGCCAAAAGGTCGTAGTAAGATGAGTCCAGCCGCTGTTCGCTTACGTTGTACCCGATGTTGAACAGCCGCCTTTGCGCATCATATAAAAAGCCCATCCCCATGCCTTTGCCCAGTTCCCGCATTTCATGCATGGCCTCTTTCGCTTGGGCCAGCGTTTCCCCCGCCAGCCACTGGGCCTTGGCCACCTCGCCTTTGAGAATTGCGATCCGATTGCCTCGCAATTGGGGGTTATCGTTATTGGTGGGATAGCGTTCCATAAATGCGGTTAGCGAGGCGTACTTCCCGGCGGCCAGCTCCCGTAGCGATGGCGCCTGGGCCAAGGAAAGCAGGAGGGCAGCATGCGTGTCCGGGCCTCCCAGGTCGGCAATCCCGACCAAATCATGGTCCAGCAGTTCGACCCATGACAGGTAGCGTTCCACGAGTGCGATCCAGGATGCCACCTGCGACTCGATCTGACCTGCCCAATAAGTCGCTTCCGCCTGTGTGTTTTCATCCCGCCGCAGTTGAGCGGCCAGTTGTTGGGCCGGTGCCCTAGCGGAGCGCAGGCGCCTAATGATCTCGTCCATCCGTTTGGGCGGGTCGGAGAATATTCGGGACAGTGTCTCGATAAGGTTGGTGTGCGGCTGGTTGTCCTCCGCCGGGGAAAGCGCCTTGCGCAGCAGGCGTAAAGTGTCATCGAGTCCCGACAGGCTTTGCGGCCCGATGAGCGGCTCTCCCAGGATTTCCGCCAAGCCCATCTCCAGCGCCCAGAGGCTGGCCAGAAAATTGCCGCTGTCCACCGTGGATACATAGCGCGGTTCCAGGGGCTCCAAGGTTGATATGTCGTACCAGTTCAAAAGGTGGCCGTTGTAGCGTTCCAGTGCCGTGACCGTGGCCAGGGTGTTGCGAGTCCGTTCGACCACGAGGTCTATGGTCAGGAAGCCAAAATCATAAGCCGCCGCGACGCCGAGCAATCCCAACCCGATGTTGGTGGGGCTGGTTCGCAATGCCAAGGCGGTTTTGGGCGAAACCTGGAAATTGTCGGGCGGCAGCCACGAGGTTTCCGTCCCCGTGAATTCGTCGAAAAAACGCCAGGTCTGCCTGGCCACCTCTCTAAGCTTGGTTACATCCTTGATCGGCAACTCCGCTCCGGGGGCCAGAGGTTTCGGAATCTGATTCAACCACCACCCGGACAAGGGGCTCAGTATCCAGAGCACGAGAAATGGTGCCGCCGCGAAAAAATTGCCCGGGCTGAATAGAAACACCAATGTGGCCAGGCCGACCGCCGCGAGGGCTATCAGCGACAACAGGGCCAGAAACGCCCGGGCTCTCACCGCTGCTTTCGAGGATGGCACAACGGCGGAGGCCCATTGGAGAAAATGGCGGCCGCTCACCATCAGGCGATGCAATACTTTGATGACCGCGTCCAGCGATCTTATGGCCTGATAGGGGGTCAACGAAATCTCGACCACCATGCGCGCGGCGTCGTGACCCAGTTCAGGCCAGGAAATGGCCCCGGGCCAGGGCCTAGTCGTCAAGCAAGTGAGCAACCTGCTTAACAAGGGAAACGCGAACAGAAGCCCCACGGCCGCACTGGCTATCACTGACATGGCCGACGTGTTGAACCAAGAAGCCACGAGAAAGGCGATCATGCCCGCGGGCGCCAGGCTGCGGCGCAGGTTGTCGAATATCTTCCAGCGATTGAAAATGTTAAGTGGATTGACGATGAGCTTTCCGTCCGGCCCGGGAACCTTAGGTAGGCACCAACGCGCGATCTGCCAATCACCGCGTATCCATCGGTGTTGTCGGCCGGAATAGGCGATATAGTCCGCCGGAAAGTCGTCCAGAAGTTCTATGTCGCTGGCCAGACCGACTCGAACGTGGGCGCCCTCGATCAAATCGTGGCTCAGAATCAACTGTTCCGGTAGCCGGCCGTTCAGAGCCCGATGAAAAACTCGAGGATCGTAGATACCCTTGCCGACATAGGAGCCCTCGCCGGCAAGGTCCTGGTAGACATCGGAAACGGCCCTAGTGTACGGATCGATACCGACCGGATCGGTAAACAGCCTTCGGAAGGGCGTGTTCACCCCGAAAAGCGGTGTCGTGGTCACCCGAGGCTGGATTATGGCGTAGGCGTCGGGGTTTTCTTCTTGGGCCAGGGACGGGCAGTTGAGAGGGTGCGCCAGTGTTTCCACCAGGCGACGCCCCGTGTCGCGCAAAAGCTGGGTGTCGCTGTCCAGGGTGATGACGAACCTTACGTCCGTCAGCCGCTCCGCTTCACCCACGCGAACGATGGGTTGCTCGCTGGGTTGCGTCTCGCCGCTGATGAGTCGGTTGAGTTCTTCCAGTTTGCCGCGTTTACGCTCCCAACCGATGTAAGATTGTTCGCACTCTGTCCACACGCGCTCACGATGGAACAAATAGAAGCAGTGCTTGCCGTGACGTTGGTTTAGAGTTTCGATCCCATCGATGGCGACCTGTAAAAGCTCGTCCCCCACCGCTTGGGCCGTGTCGGCATCGACGTAGTCGCTGAAGAGGGCAAAAATGAGGTTGGGGTCCTGGTTGGCCAGATAGCGAATTTCGAGTTTTTCGATTTCCCAGCGGAGACTGGGTTCATTCGCCAAGAGCATGGGGACCACGACCAGTGTCCGGAACTGGTCTGGGATGCCCCCTTTGGCGAAGGACATCTTGGGAAGCAAACGTGGCGGTAGCAGGCGGGTGCAAAGGTAGTTGACCATTTGCACGGCGAGTTGGCTGATGACTGGCGTGGACAAGATCGCTGCTATTAACAGCATCGGCGGCCCGGTCCCGAAGCCCGAGCCCAGGACGACTATCAGACACAGCAGTGACAGCGTCAATCCGCCAATGGCCCCCAGATACAAGGGCGTGTGGTGCTGATAGACCCAACCGAGCACTCGGCGCTTTAGCGGCTCGGACACTTCCAAAGACTTGATTAATAAGGGCCGGCCACGGCCGACAAGATAGTACCCCACATGGTTAAGCGGCAGGGCGGCACCATCTTCGGCGGCTTTGCGGGCCAACTCCACCGACGCGTTCGCGACATCGTCTTCGTCCCTGCCTCCGGCTCGCGAGAGTTCTTCCACGGCGCCGCGATATCTGTTGCGTGTTTCAAAATCCATGCTGGAGTACCCGTTGGCGGGATCTTGGGCGAGCCTACGCTCCACCCGGGAATGTTCCTCAGAGACCTCTCGCCAATCAAGCAGGATCAGCATCCTGAGGCTGGTCACACAGTTGCCGATGGATACGTTTGCCGCCGCTTGGGCGGCCTTGTCCGTGAGTACGATTTCGTCAACTTTGTTAGCGAGTTTCTGTTCAAGCAAACTGACAACGGGGACCAAAGCCACAGCCTCGTCATGGAGCTGTCCGATGAGTCTAGCCGCGAAATGCCGACTAGGTTCAGGGCGAATCTGAGCTAGGTCGGCCAGGAAAGAAAAAACCAGGGTTGGCTCCAAGCGGGCTGACACCAGAAGGCGATTGGCCCAAAAATCGGCAATCTGCTGATCATGCAAGTCATGATGAAGCTCTTCGGCCAGCCAGCGGAGGCGGTCAATCAGGGCGATTTTGAGCATGAGAGGGAAGGCCCACAGCTCACCTATGGTAAACGGGGTTCGCTCCTGGCAGGATTCCAGAAATTCCCCGATCGAATGGATGTCCAGATATCCGTCCCTGCGCTCCACCAGATCCAAGGCAAAACGATAGACCCGAGGGATTTGGGGATCGGCGTCCAGCTTAGGGAGCGAACGGTAGAATTTCTTCGACAGGTTCAATCTGACATCATCAATCTGGGCCTGCACAATGTGAGCATTATCCAGAATCCACTCCGCCGATTGGGAGATGCGCTGCTCCAGGCGGGAGGCGTCTGCCAGTTCACGTTGGACCTCATTAGTAACTGATTCCGACTGGTCCAGAATTCGCAGAAGTGGCATTCCGCCGCCAACTTTTGTAGCGGTTAAATCATCCGCAATCCTGAAGCGTCCCGCTTTATTTGTTGATGATTTGGTGATTGTGACTTCAGTGTTTTTCCTACTTGCCCGGACAAATCGAACATGCCTTGCGTGAAAGACAAATAATGCCGGGTCTGTATCTACTCCTTGCCTCAACGCCTTGATGGCCCGGCCCACTAATAATGGTGAGGCTTGCACAATAACCACGGTTTCGCCAGGCACAAGCCGTGAAGATAACTTCTTGACAAGCTGGTTACCAATGCCCAGGCCCAATATATGGAACACGATCACTCCAGAAATCGCTCCAATAACGGTAGCCAGGGCGAAGATGACGGGTCCGAACACTCCGACGAAAAGTCCTTCATACCCAAGAGCAGCCAGTCCAGAGAGGATTCCCCCCAAAAGCCCGAGACCTGCCCCCCAAAAAATGCCGAACCATGATGTGATGTTTTCGACTTCGATGCGGCCGTCTCGTGCCTTGTGAACATTAGCGGAGCGCCATATGCGCTTTGCACGCAATTGCCTTCGCGCATCTGTGGCATCATGCCGTTCTTTGTAAAAACCGAGCAGAACGCAGGGGTGATTATTCATCCTAAAGCGCATTAAATTTTTCCCTTTATCGAAATAAAAACAAGCGAACGCATTAAACTTATTGGGAGAACCTCGGAAATGATTAATGTCGAACAATAAGTTGTGGATAATGTATAAGCTGTGCCCATATTAACGATATTTTCCATTTCTTATCATGCTTGTCTCGAGTGGACTCAGATGCGGCTGAATCGAAACCTTCGGATCGCTTTGTCGGAAAAGGCAGTTAGCGTCATTAAGCCCGCCCTGATCTGCTGGGCTTGGTTCGCGCATCTGCCGCTGACCAGTTCCTTGGCCCGCCGAGATGGACCGGCGGCCGCGAACCCCGGAGCGGTAGAACCTTTTTGGGCCCACGGCCAGAGGCCTTGGTTTACCGGATGTAATAAATATCATTGATGCTTGCCTTCGAAATGAATGACCAGCCGGTTCTCTCCGGTATCCAGGTATTTTTCTGCCTCAAACCCCAGCTTTTTCCCCAACGCGAGCATGTTCCTATTCTCTTTTAATACGATGCCGTGAACTGTTTTGAATCCCTGCTTTTCGGCAATTGAGAGGCATTTTTCCAAAAGATTGCCCCCGATGCCCTTGCCTTGCCAGGCATCACCCATCAGAACGGCGAATTCACCCGTCTTGCCATCCGCATCGCCGATGATTCTGGCAACCCCCAGTATGTTGTCGGTTGGCGATTCCTCATCGATGGCCACCAGCGCGATCTCCCGGTCGTAATCGATCTGGGTGAACCGCGCCAGCATTTCTGGGTTCAATTCCGTTAACGTGCCGAAGAAACGATGGTAAATCGTCGTGGGCGAAAGCGTCTTGAACAACGCTGTCAAAAGTGGTGCGTCCTCGGGTTTGATGGGTCGGATAAAAATGCGGCGCCCATCTACGCTAACCATATGGGATTCATCCTTATCCGGATAAGGGCCAATCACCAGATGCAGGGAGGACGGTACTGCAAGCGGCGAAACGAGGATGCGGGCATCGACCGCGATGGGTTTTCCGTCTTTGATCAGAACGGGATTCATGTCCAGTTCTGCGATTTCGGGGAAATCAATCAACAGTTGCGATAGTCGGATTATCATCTCCTCCAGCCGTTGCATGTCGGCGGCGGGGTGGTTGCGGAATCCTTGCAGCAGGGAGTAGACTTTGGTTTCCTCCATCAACCGCCGGGCCAGCAACCGGTTCATGGGAGGAAGCCCCAGTGCCTTGTCCTTTAAAACTTCCGTGTAAATACCGCCCATACCGAACAGAATCACCGGACCGAAACTGGAATCTCGCTTGCCGCCCAGCAGAATTTCATAATCCGGGTTTGAGAAGTAGGGCTGAATCGTTACTCCCTCAATCCGTGCCCCGGGTTTGTATCGGCGTGCCGACGACATAATTTGGTTATAGGCTTCGCAAACATCCGCATCACAACGCAAATCCAGACGAATGCCGCCGGCATCGGTTTTGTGGGTGATGTCCCCAGAGTGCACCTTCATGACCAATGGGTATCCCATTTCACGGCCTATACGCGAGGCTTGCGCCTCGGTCTCGGCGATTTCCGTCCTAATCACGGGCAGGCCGTAGGCTGCGAGTATTTCCTTGGAATCCGTTTCCGGCAGAAATTCCTGAGCCGGCGCGGCGGCGATCAACTTGCGGGCTTTTACCTGATCGAAGACCATGTGCCCGGTCATCTTCGATGGGACTTCCAACAGCATTTCGAGGCTTCTGGTATATTCGGCCATATATAAAAAAGCCCGAACCGCCCGTTCTGGTGTGTCGTAGGTCGGGATTCCCGCCGCATTCAACGCATCAACGGCCGTGGCGATTCGTTTGCCGCCCATCCAGCAGGCAAATATTGGATACCGGCGATCCTGAATCGCGGCAGCCAGGGTCTCGGCTATGGCGAGGGGATCGGTAAGCGCCTGGGGTGTAAGGATGACCAGCACCCCGTCCAGATTCTTCGATTTGAGGCAGACCTCCAGGGCCTGGCCGAAGCGCTCCGCGGAAGCATCACCCAAAATGTCGATGGGGTTGCCCCGGCTCCAGAAGTCCGGCAGGAAGGCATCGAAGGCTTGTAACGTTTCGGGGTCAAGGGGCGCAGGCTCCTGACCATAGTGGGCTAGCGTGTCCGTCGCCATCACGCCCGGCCCGCCTCCATTGGTGAGGATCGCCAGACGGGGGCCGCGCGGTCGCGGCTGCTTGGCCATCAGTTCAGCGCAGTCGAAGAGTTCTTCGATGGTGTCCACGCGAACGATACCGGCACGTTTGAACGCGGCGTCATAAACTGCATCTTCTCCGGCCATTGCGCCCGTGTGGGAGGCCGCTGCCCTTGCACCGGCGGGGCTTCTGCCGGATTTTAGGACGATTATGGGTTTTATCCGAGATACGGAACGCGCGGCGCTCATGAATTTACGGACATTCGTTAGACTTTCGATATACAACAGAATGCTTTTGGCCGAGGACTCATTGCCGAGATAATCGATCATGTCTCCAAAATCGACGTCCAGCATGGAGCCGATGCTGACAAAATGGCTAAAGCCGATGTGTTCCTTGAAAGCCAAATCAAGAATCGCCGAACAAATGGCACCGCTTTGGGATACAAAGGCCAGATTACCGGTCGCGGGCATCTCGGTTGCAAAACTGGCGTTGAGGTTTGCGCCGGGCTGGATGACGCCCATACAGTTCGGCCCTACGATACGAAGCCCGCCGGCATGAGCTATCTGTTGAATCTTTTCTTCTATCTCTCTGCCCTGTTCACCGACTTCTTTTCCCCCCGCCGAAATAATAACGGCACCTCCCACTTTTTTTTTGACGCATTCACTCACGATATCGACAACACCACGAATAGGCGTGGCGATAATCGCAAGGTCCACGCTGGTCCCCAGGGCGGAAACCGATCCGAAGCACTCATGTCCGTGGATGGTTTTATATTTGGGATTCACCGGCAGTAATGTTCCAGAGAATCTGCCGTCAATAAGATTTTTCATCAATGCGTTGCCGATGGTTCCCGTTTTTTCGCTAGCGCCCACCACCGCAACATGTCGCGGTTTAAAAATGCATTTCAGATTATTTTGTCCCATCACGCTCCTCGTTTTTTCAATTCGACCCTCTTTGATACCGCGACTACACAAAACCCACAGGTATGATAGAAAATTCTCCTGGGGACACTATTAGGTCGAAACATGGGTTTTCACATACGACTGAAAGTCTGCATATGACTTCCGGTTAAGCCGGAGATTTTTCCTGTATGAGAAATTGCCGACCAAGCTGACCAGCGGTTTGCGGCGTTGCCATATGCTGCTCCAAACTCTGCACAGAATGCGCCGTATAGAATAAAAACTCCAATCGCAGGTGATCATCTCTTGGATAATGTCCTCTAAAGACAAATTCTTATACTGGGCCACCGGGAAGGTCAGCGTGAAATATTTCCAGTCTCCTGGAAATGCATCGAGGGCGATGCGGTCCTCAGATTTCATCAGGTCCCAAAGGCGAGTGCCGGGTAAGGGGGTCAGAAACAGCGCGTTGAGATTGTCGACGCCGTGACGCCTAGCTGTCTCGGCTATAAGCTTGCCTACACCCGGTTCATCAGTGTCCAGTCCGATGATAAAGGAGCCCGCGACCAGAATGCCGTGCCTCTGGATGCGCCGCACCGACTCGTGGATATCCCGGTCCTTCTGAATGTTGAATTTCTTGCCTATTTCCCGGAGCCCCTCGGGTGTGGGGGATTCAAAGCCGATGAAGACGCCGACGCAACCAGCCTTGGCAGCCAGCGCCAAGAGCTCTTCGTCATCGGCGAAGTTAATGCTGGCTTGGGCAAACCACTTTTTCCCGAGGTCCGCATGTGCCATGGCACGGAACAGGTCTTTGGCGCGTGCGACGTGCTCCCGGCGCGTGCCGACAAGATTGTCGTCCACCACCAGCACATACTTTTCACTGATCATCCGCAACTCTCGCACCACATCTGCGACGGGTCGTTGCCGGTAATGGGCCCCGTTAAAGGCCGTCACGCTACAAAAGCTGCAGTTCAAGGGACAGCCGCGCGTGGTCTGAATGGCCCCGCAGGCATATCCCCTATTCAGCAAATCGTGCCGGGCCATCGGCACGTCCTTTATATCGGCGAGCCCTCCGTCATACCGGTGTTGCAACCTGCCGTTCAGGGCATCTTCCAGAACCCCCGGCCAAATGCCCTCTGCTTCCCCCGTAACCAACGCATCTACGCGCTCCATCGCCTCCTCTCGGCACATGGTTGCGTGAATGCCGCCCATGACCACGGGTACGCCTAGACCCCGGAAATGAGCGGCCACCTCGTAGGCGCGGTTCGCCTGGGAGGTGAAAGCGGTGATGCCCACCAGGTCCGGCCGGGGCAGAGCCGCATAGTCAGGCGCGCCGAGGTTCTCGTCTATGATTTGGATTTTCCACTCCGATGGGGTCAGGCCGGCCAGAACCATTAGACTGAGCGGCTTCCATACTCGGTAGCGGTTCCAACGGCTCTCTTCAAAATTGACGATGCTTACGAGCGGGTTGGATGGGTTGACCAAATATAGTCGCATCCTGTCCTTTCATTCCTGGCTAGGCCTTTCACTTTTATTCATCAATCCGGACAAAGCTGTGGGCCATCGCTATTGGCGAGGCCTACCACCGAATACTCACCACCGGCTTAATCGGTCAGTTCGGCCTTGGCCTTTTGGTAGGCCTGCTTAAGATTCTGCAAGGCCTCATCCAACTCGACCTTGGCCTTTTCCCAGGCCTTGCCACTGGATGATTGCATGGCCTTGAGCTTCTCCTGCGCCACTGCCTGCTTCTTTTGTAGATCAGCCAAGATATCCTTGACCTTGTCCTGGCCAGCGGCGGCCTTTTCCTTGGCATTGTCCATCAACTGAGAAGTATCCTTCTCCAGTTCTTGGTACTGGGCTTGGGCCTGGGCAAACAACTCCTCTTGCTTCTGCTTGGTGTAGGCCACGGCAGTGTTCATCGCCTCCTTGGTCTCTTTCTTCACCTGTTGAGCGGTCACCTTCTGGTCGTCGCCATTACCGCACCCGGCCAGGGTCAAGCCCCCCAGGGCGGCTAGAGCGACTAAAGCGGTCAGTGTCCTTTTCATTCATCTATCTCCGTGTTTTCGAGTGGTGCAATTATTTGAAACGTGACGCGGCGCGATTCAACGTCGATCTCAGTAAGACCTACAGACTTGCCGACGCGCGACCGCGACCGTCGCCCTATTTCCCCACAACCTTCTCGATCTCGCCGACCTTTTTCTGTATTTTGCCGGCCCTTTTTTCGTCTTTACCTGCGCCTTCCAATTCAGAATTCATGCTGGCTTTCATGATGTCCTCCTTTGAATTAACCTCTAAATCCCTTTGCGGGTTCAGGCTCAGTAACCCACTCCCGCCCCTGGGCAGGACCAGCCACGGTCACCGAACTTCTGGCGGCAATTCAACAGGAATTGATTACGCTTCTTGGTCAGTTCTGCCTGCTGGGCCGCCACTTCATCGGCCAACGCGTCCACTTTGTTGTGGTCCGGGTTGGGGCTGGCCCAAAGGGTCTCCAACTCTAACTGAGTGGCCACCAGTTTTTTACGCAACTCCAAAGTATCCAAACGGAACTGGTGATACATTTGCTTCCAGGCCTGACGGTCCTCGGGTGACATGGACTGCCACCCTTGGTAATTTGGGCCCGTGCCTGAGCCATAGCCGGGTCCACCGCCGGGTCCCATCATGCCCCGGCCATAGCCGCCATTAGGGCCCATCATGCCGGGCCCCATGCCGTAGCCTGATCCGCCGCCCGGGCCCATCATGCCGGATCCGTTGTAATTAGAAGGAGGGGGCTGCTGCGGGGCCGGTGTGGTGGACTGGGACCATGTCAGACCGGCCACCAGGACCAGGGACAGGGCCACAACAGAAACCATTAAAAGTTGTTTGCGCATATCAATACTTCCTTGGATTTAGTAATTGCGGCCCAAGTCTATTGAGCCAATCCTCATCAAATATCGATCTTCAAAAGCCTCGCGTTGATAGCCGCGATCACCGTGGACAGGGATTAAGTTATGCGGCGCATGTCGCCCTTCTACTGGTTTAGTCCTTTTGAGGATTTTGGTGAGCATTTTTGCCCCATAACTAAGAAGAAGTTTCTAGGTGAGGGGATCTGCTACCAAAGATCCCTCGAAGTCCGACACACTTGCCTTGGCCATCAATGACCGGGGCTCCGTTAGTTTCCAAAACAACCCGTTCCCCTCCCTTGCGGAGATAGATGCTTTCCAAGCGCAGTATGGGCTCCTGGTTGTCCAAGGCCGTGCGAAACAGGGTACTGACCCGATCGGCTTCAGAGGGAGGCATAAGATCGAATAGAGTCTTGCCTACGATTTCCTCCGGCTCATAGCCCAAGAAATACTTGACGCTAAGGCTGACGTGCAGGAACTTGCCGTCCTGGTCAACCTCCCAAAACCAGGAAGTTATGGTTTCCAGCAGCGCCCGGTATTGTTCAGTCCTTTTTGTTACCTCTGCATAGCTTTTCTTGGATTCGGGGACCTCCAGCATGGCCAGGCGGTATCCTGTGGGCCTTTTCCATTGATCAAGCGGGGCCATGATTTCCACGTGCATTAAGCGAGGAGCTCCATGGGATGGTCTGAGTTCAAATTCACACCCGCGCTTTTTGCCGGTATTCCCGGTGGATTTTAGGCAGTCATGCAAAACAAGCAGGCCCTCGTTTGCGGTAAATTGAAAAATGCTGACCCCGATCAAATGGCGGCGCTCCCGGCCCAACATGGCCGCACCTGTCAAATTGACCTCGCTAATCGCGCCATTTAGCTCCAGGGAAATGAAGCCCATTGGAGCTAATTCAAACAAATCTAGATACTTGTCCTTGGCTGCGACTAATTCGGCCTGGGACTGACGAAGTTGTTCGTTTTGGGTTTCAATCTCGTACTGGAAGGCCTCCAGATCCTCGATAAGATCCAAAGGGCTTCTTTTTGGCGAGGTGCCTTCCGTCCCCCTTTGCAACAGCAACAGTTTCGCAGTGCTTTGCCGCAGTTCTGCAAATTCGGCGGTGTTTTTCGATGTCTTCATAAAATTTCCTAGCGGCGCACTTGAATGGACAAGGCCCCTATGGGTTTTTGTCTAAATCTCCAGGCTCATCCCCCCGCCCCAGATGTCTTCCCACCCAAGGCTTTCCCTGGTCGGGTTGTCCAGGCGAATGGGGCGCCTATTCTTGCGGTGCGCGCAGAACTCACAAGTGAAGTGCGGCCATTGGGCGGAAGCGACCCGATCCAAACAGGCCACATAATGGGGGCAGTCAAGATTGCGACGGCCGCTGTGGTTGATAGGGTTGTTACCCATTGGTACGTGACCAGCCTCCTTACTCATAACAGACCCCCTCTCAATCTTGATTCCTGGGGATGGCTGGCCATGGCGCGTTGGTCCGGCGGAAACTTCAGTGCTCCATCCGGGTTTGGCTGCTGGCCGCTCCCGATGAATTATCCAAGCCCTGCCTGTACAGGACGTTCTCTACGACTTCGGGCAGCGCGTCGGGTAGGGGGACTTTCATCTCATAGTTACCGTCCTGAGAGACATACACCGCTCCCCAGTAATTGGCATTCGTACTGAAAACCACTGGAAGACGAGGTTCAGGCAATGTCGTGACGGTTCGCCAAAGCAAATCAGCCGGGTCGTGTTCACCAGACAGGTCGGCCACAATAACCTCGGGTCGGAAAGAAGTTATCTCTTCTGCCAACCGCGGCGTGAATCCGATGCTCTTTACCAAATGCTCACCGTCGCTGAGTTGGTAGGCGTGGAAAGCCCGGGCCCACTCAAAGCCGGCAACCAAGAGAATCCTGGCCACGGGTCCTCCTTTCCTTAAGGTGTTAAGGGGACCAAACAAAACTCTCGAGGCGTCGAACTGGTTACCCAGTGAAATGTCACTTCTCAGTGGTCGGTAGGCTTGCCTAGGCGAGGTTGGCCGAAGCTTGGCCACGAGCGGCAAGTGGGAGCAAGTTGTGCCCGCTACGTCTGTATTAAATTATCCCTTGAAATCCTGGAAACGCACAGATGAGATATCGTGGAAATAATGGTGATATTATCTCAACATTAACGGCAGATTGGTGACGCCCTTAGGGGCGCTGCCTAGGGAGGCCACCCCCAGCCAAGCGGCCCAGATAGCCATAAGCTAGGTGCCGGGAGTTCAGCCGCTGGGCCGGCCCAGTGGTGCAAGTCAACGGGCCCAAGGCCGCATTTTACCTGATGGCCTTCATGAAGGGCAGATAAGCAGCCGTCTGGCTACCAAAGAGCCCACACCACGGTGGAGCCGTCGGGCCACTCTTCTGGCCACTGTTCCATCTTTGGGGCGTCGTCTGGCTTTTCCCCGCGCATGAGGGTCAAGAGGTCCTCCCGGCTCAGGCCGGGGAAGGCCAACAGGCTCAGCCCCCGTGGCTTGCCTCCGGCTCGCACTCCCGCCTGCTGCACCAGATCGCCGTAGGCCTGGGCCAACTCCTGGGCCTTGTGGGCCAGTTCAGGAGCCAGGCCGGGCCACCATTTTTCTCCGTCCACCCGTTGGGCCAGATGGTTCACCCTTTGGCGCAGCAGGTCCATATCCGAAGACAGATCCAGCTTGGCGGCCAGGTCCAAAAAGGCCCGGTCGTCCAATTCGGATAGATCTGGCAGCACCAGACGGGCCGCCTCCTGGGCCAGAGGGTTGTCGGGCCGGGCGGACATTGGTGCCATGGTCAGGGGCGACACCGCCCCGGCCGGGGTGCGGAACTCCTTGACCGGAGGTTGCACCAGTTCGTGGGCCCGCTCCAATAGCAAACGGGCGGCCGCGGCGCTGGTTGTGACCGGCCAACCGGTTTCGGCGCCAAAACCCTGGGCCAGTGTGCTCCAAGCCTTTAGGCGGCTCTCCAGCAGGTGCTCCTGGGGCAGGGTGTAATCCACCGGTGCCAGATGGTCCATGAGCGGGGCCTCGTAGTCCACCGGCTGGTAATCATCTTGGTCCTGGCCCATGGAGTGGCGCAAACGGCTCTCTCCCTGGCGGGCCTGGGACAAGGCCTGCTCCAGCTCGGCCGCCTCCTGGTCCTGGATGTGAGCCAGATTCAGCAAGAGGTCCGCCTCCACTCCGGGCAGGCCGGGATCGCCCTGGCCCTTGGGGCCTAGGTAGCTTTTGATCTCGCGCATCACCGTGCGGAACGTCTCCGGCGGGGTGGGCAGTTCCATACCCGCCTTGAGAGCCTCCGCCGAGCTGGAGCCCTTGTGGGAGGTCAGCCATTGCTGCCATTGGTCCAGCAGCTTGGCCGCCTGGCGGGCCTGGGGGTTGTCCGAGCCCACCGCTCCGGCCTGGCCCGCGGGTCTGAGCATACGGGCCAGGCTCTCCAGTCCCGACGGGGTGGCATGGGCCCCCTTGCCCAGGCTGGGCGGCTCTAGCACGTTAAGGGGCTTGAACAAGGGGCATAAGGCGGTTAGGGCGCTTCGCCTAAGGGCGGTGGCCGGAAAAATAAGGGCGCTGAGATCCATGACGAAAATTCCTTTTGAAACCGGCCTGGCCGGTGCGTGGGCTCGGCCCGGCGCGGCTGGTATGGTAATTTACTGGTAAGTCATTGTCCACTTTAGAAGTCCAGATATACGGCAGTCGCCGCGTTTCACTTGATTTTTAGTCTGCGAAGCGCCCGGCGCACACTGCCACTCGATTGGGCAGCATCTAAAGGCTTAATGATCTGTCTGGCAAAGCGATTTCTCACTGAAAACCCAGTGACAATCGGAATTACCTTTATTTTTAGCATAGTAGCCCATTTTCGTTTTCCCGGTCAAACATGCATCTTTTTTCAGCCAGTACCCAGCACTTCTTGGTATTGATGGGCCAATGAAAAAGCCGAGGCCATGTGCACCGGGGCTATCAATGTCCGTGATGCTTCCCATGTGGCTACTCACCACCACGATCAGCCGTTTTTCGCTTCTGGCCACGTTACCCACAAAGTACTCGGAGACCCGCATGGCCCCCATCGCGTTGACCTCGAAGGTCCTCGCCCAGTCGAGGAGTGTCAGCGATTTTGTGTAAGTAGCCATCCGTGGGAGACTCTGTCTCCTAGGAGGAACACGCGATGGCTATCAATGACGAGTTGCTGGATCAGTTGATGGAGGGTCTGGATAGGCCCGAGGACCTGTTGGGTGACAAGGGCCTGCTGCAGGAATTGAAGAAAGACCTTATCGAGAGGGCGCTTGGGCCGAGCTCACTCACCATCTCGGCTATGAGCGAAACGATCCCGCCGGGCGTGGCTCCGGCAATTCCCGCAACGACAAGAGCAAGAAGACGGTCCGGGACAAGGACGGCCAGATCGAGATATCCGTTCCCCGTGACCGCCAGGGCACCTTCGAGCCCCAGCTGATCAAAAAGGGCCAGAAGCGCATCAAGGGCTTTGATGAGAAGGTCATCTCCATGTACGCCCGGGGTATGACGGTCCGTGAGATCCAGGGGCATCTCAAGGATGTCTACGCGGTCGATGTTTCCCCCGACCTGATCTCCGAGGCCACCGGCGCGGTCATGGAAGAGGTCAGGGAATGGCAAACTCACCGCCTCCTTGTTCCTCGCCTGCAGGGGCTGCTGGAATCGGGGCTCGATCAGAACCAGCAAAAAGTGGTGCGGCTGCTGATATCTCAACTGAAACACATCACCTCCTCTTTTACCCAGCGACTGAACTCCCCCAAATTCAGCCTCACACCTAGAGAGATCCAGGTGGCCATGATGATTCGAGAGGGTTTGGCGACCCAGGAAATCGCCGAGGTGTTGAATGTATCAGGTGACACGGTTGCCACCTATAGAAACAATATACGTCGTAAAATTGGCATATTAGGACATAAGGTCAGTTTGAGTGCCCGCTTATCCGAACTTTGATAACGGTGATTTAACCTAGTCATTATTCAAACTATATCTCATCTGTAAGTTTCCGGGATTTCAGGGGATAATTTAATAAAGATACAGAGGGCACCGCTTGCTCCCAATTGCCGCTCGCGGCCAAGCTTCGGCCGACCTCGCCAAGGCAAGCCTACCGACCACTGAGAAGCAGCGCAGTTAGAAGAAGTTTATCCAGTATTTGGTGCAAAAAACCGATACCAAGGTTTTGTTGTTCACCGCCAACTCCAAGAGTGCGGATTTCTATACCATGAACAACGACTTTACCCAGATCATGAACACGGTCAACATCAAGTAGAAAGACCCTAATATGTCGAAGGATCGATAATGAACAAGGCATACAAAGGGCTGACATTAATCTTGACCCTATCCCTTATCCTGGGTGGCTCGTTAATCATGCTGGGTTGTGAGCAGGAGGGTCCGGCCGAGAAAGCCGCAAAAAGGATCGGTAAGGCCGTGGAAAAGGCCGGAGAAAAAGTAGAGGAGGCCACAGACAAGATGGGCGACACCATGGAGAAGGCCGAGGGCAAGGTCCATGATGCGACCAATTAGAGCTGGCAGGTGTTTGCCATGGTTAGGAGACTCGAGATGATTAACGATTTCATAATGTCAAAACTCATGGCGATAACCGTCTTGATGGTGGCGGTATTTTTTGCCGGATGCGCCGGTATGGTGCCTACTCCCCCTCCGCAAGCTCCGTTGCCTTTAGAACCAAAATCAAATGTATCGGGCGGTGAGACGGTGTACACCTTGCAGCCAGTTTTGCAGTGGCAGACAGTTCCTGGGGCCGAGGGGTACGCCATCTACGTCAACGAGCAAACTCCTCGTGATTACCGCCTGATCTACAGCACTAAAGATAGAGGCCAACCCCAACTGCATGCCACCAGCTTCCGTTTACCTCCCAACCTGCTGCGTGACGGCGGGCACTACCGTTGGAACGTGAGGGCTTGGAACAGCAGCGGATGGAGTCCCTACTCCCGGAGCTACGAATTCAGGGTCAAGATTTATGCGGACAGGGAGTTGGAATCGGTGGTTAGGGACCACCTTCAGCGGGCACCCGAGGTGGATGATCGAAATATAAGAATTATTGCTCGTGATGGCGATATTACTTTAAGTGGCTGTTTGAACACTCGTCGACAGATCGACTTGGCCAACGAGGTTACCGCTTCTGTTGGTGGTGTGCATAGAGTGTACAACGACTTGCGAGTCTGCCGCTAGGCCATCCAGAACACAAGCAACTGAAATCGCCGCACACTTCTTTCGGGAGGTGTGCGGTTTCTTTTTTCTTCTCCCTGTTCTCCACGCTAGATTGGCTACCGGACGCAACCGTGCAAACCTGGTTTTAGTCTGTTCTTGGGTTTTGTTTAAATTCTTGGTGGTTGACCAGTCATCACCGACCAACGCAATGGCTTCTTGAAAGTGAAGGTTCGTTATGGGAAGGGAATCTCGATGCCGACCCAGGCCAGGGCCCGCTTGACCGTGGCTGTTTAGAGTCAGAGCCTCTGAGACAGATTTGATTTTTTAGCTAATGGAGACTCCCGGGTAACATCGAGACCCAAAGGAGTGAGCCATAAGCGAGAATGAATGGGCAGAAAAGAAGGTCCAAGACATTCCGGGGGAGATATGCCGGAACTCCCTGCCACCCTTAACAAAGTTCAGCTTTAAAGTTTAGAAATGTTATGCCAAGAAAAAGCCCCATCCTGCGCTAACATAGAAATGAGGCTATTTAATGATCTCCTCGATCTTAACCGACAGGCACCAACCTCCAGGCGCTGGACTTGCCTCTGGGCTTCTCCAAGGTGAACGCGGCTCCAGGTTTGGCACCCGACATTTCGGCAAAATCGCTCACGGTCAGTCGACCCTTGGCGGTAACGGTATAGGTAGTAGGCTTTGCTTTCACCTTGCCACCGGTTGCCTCTTGCTTGATCTTGCCCGATTCCACCATGCCCATTTTTAACTGCTGTGCGAATTCGACCGAGGTCATGGCCTTTTTCTTGTAGGCGAGCTTTTCCCTAATCTCCTGCTCTGATACACCATCGTTGACCATCTTAATAAGTTTCTTGCGGTCTTCTTCATTCCATTTCGAGGTCCTAGCCATGTTCCTGACTTTTTTTGCTTTAGGGATGCTTTAATTTTTTGGATTGTTCTTATTACCAGATATTATTAAGTCAGCGCAAGCACAATAAGCAAGCGATATTCAGTGAATGTGTACTGCTAGGTTAGATTTTGAGAAACCAACTGTAATGGAAAAAGCCGCTGCCGTTGTTACCTCCTCACGGGCAAGGTCGATCCAGCGGCAACGGCCTCTCGGGACAGTTAGATTAATACCTCGCGATCATTATCCGATACTTCATGAATGCCTCATCTATTGTCATGCCTACTGCTTCTTCAAAAACTGGCAACGCCCATTCTTCTCTATTGGTTCCGTTTTTCTCAAAAATCCAATGAATTATCACTGGCATTTTATCTGTAGCCATAGCACTCTCTATAGCTAGACGGAATACTTCACTTGGCCTTGGAAAATTAAAACAATTTTGATATTGGGCAATGCTATCGGCTATTTCCAGATATTCCTCTGCGCATTCGGCCCTATTTACTGCCATATGGTATACTTTTCCTCCCCATTTTACGTCACCAAATATCTGAGGATGGGCAAGGCTATCGGCTAAAAACACTAGGTCTGAAGCATCTTGGGCAACGCCGCTTGCCAATAAATAAGCATTCCTGGCGTAGGGACGGATCTCATAATTCCTGGACATTGCGAACTCAGTACCAGTACGAACCAGCTTTCTTGCATCTTTAATTTTATCCAAAGCCACTTTTAAAATCTCTTCGCCCCAGTCAACGTATTCGTTAAGGCAACTAGACAAAGCCATTTTGGCTAAGTCAATCAAGAACCTTGTGTCATCTGTTGTTTCAATTATCTGTTTCATGTTTTCTGGTATCATCTGTTTTTTCCTTTTCACCTAAGTGTTTTAATTGCGGTCCAATGAAATGATGCCAATCAATGCATCTCCAAGTATCAATATTGGCAAAATGCTCTTGCTCTGCCGTTTACCTCCTTTCTAGACAGGCATGTAATTCCACTTAAATATCTACAAGTAACCAAAGACCAGCTTCGCCCCTTCTCGCCAGGTGGGGGGGTAATGTTGGTCAAAATTGATCATCTCTAACATCATGAGGAATGTCCTCAAGAATACTTTCAGCTTCCACCAGGTAAATGTAGGGTATGTATGGTTTGGTGTATTCTTTTCTTCTTAATAACTATCTTATGGATTTTTTGGAAAACAATAGTATAACCCTACATACCCTACATACTAACTCCTGGCGAAAAAGAGTCGGGAGCTACTTCAAGCCAATATCATGATAAAAAATTCCATCAGTTTCCCTTTTTTTCTTGAACAGCTTAGAGAACTTCTCCCCAAATACTCTTGAGGACTCTTCTTGTAAACCTTCCTCTTCGCACCATTGCTGATAAGCATTGTATGCGTCACTTGCTTTAAGCTTAGACCCAGGTGAATCAAAACAACATTCCTCAGCAAACTTACCTATCACATCCTTACTGGCGAAATACTTCTGGGTGGCTTTTACTACTGCAGGACATTCAGGTAACTTTTTGTTCTTGCCGTATATCAGAGCTCCCTGGACTAACCAGACGAGGATTTGTGAGGAGTCTTCCTTGAGTTTGTCCGGTAGATCGGTGTCTACCTGGTGCTCATTGGGTCCCTTTGGATTTACTACATACCGCTGATCAAAGTGCACCACTTTAATGCGTTCCTTTAGCGCCGCATCATTAGTATCCAGGTCAGGAAGCGGGTTGGTGAGCATGAAGATGGTGTGAGTTGGTCGGAAGGAGGCCTGAGGTCTATAGATGTTTCTGGCAACCAAAATATCACCACCGGTAAGGCGCTTGATCTCGCTGGAACTCAATTTACGGTTTTCATCAGATTCGGCACACCAAACCATTCGTTTACTTTTTAAAGCCACCAGAGCGGGGCTGGCTGCTTCTGCGGATCTTGTATGGGCCTGTTGCAGCAACATCTCCACACTAATCGGGCCCACCAAATCTCCCAGGACATGAGCTAGGACGTTGGTGAGGGTGGTCTTGCCATTGAAGCCTTCAGGTCCATGAAGAATAAATATTGCGTGTTCAGTGACTTTGCCGGTCAGGGCGTATCCGAGGATGGCTTGGAGGTAGTTGGCTTTGTCCTGGTCACCACCGCAGATATCAAGAAGGAATTTTTGGAAGCATGGGCCGGTAGCAAGAGCATCGAGATCAGTTATGCTGTAGGTGCCAGGTGCCCCAGGCCAGGGTGTCGGAATGGTGGTCCTGATAAAGTCATCGGGTTGCATGGGCCTAAGGGTCACGGTTGCAGCTTGCCAATTGAATTCAAGAACCCCGTTGTCTACTCCCAAGAGGTTAGGGTTGGCATCCCACTCATCGCCTTTGATGGCCAGGGAGTCTTCGCCGGTTGCAGCCTGCTCGACTACGTTTTTTTGCCAGGGGGAGTTACCCAATTTTGCTATGCGCTCCCTGATCCGGCTTGTTTCTTTATCAACATCATTTGCGGCCGATTTTTTGCCTTCAGCAAGCAGTTGCGTTGCTTCCGTCACCTTCTCCGCCAATTTCTCCTCATAGATCCCCACCACAGACACAAGCCGCTTGATATGCTCGTCCAGCCCATCTTCTTCCCATCGGGTACCGGTCCAAATAAACCATTTGCTCGTTCCCTTATCCAAGCAGAGCTGGCCGCGCTGGACCTGAATGAAAAGCTCAGCGTCACCCTTCTGACCGTGAGCCAGATAGTGCTCGATGGGATGGGGCAGGAGAATTAAAGGGTTTTTCTTGCCAGCAGTCAGACCGCTGTTGATCGTATCTAATGATTCGGCCTTAGGGAGACCTGCCGCTAGGGCAGCCTGAAGCAAACTCGATGCGACCATTTTTTCATCCAGACCACCCGATTCGAGGATTTGACCCGTTAAAAAGGCCCCTTTGTTCAACTGGTCATTTCGGCTTCCAGGGGAGGCGCTTGCAATTATCTGGGCTTCGAGTCTCAATTTTTTGAGGGCCTCGGGTAGAGCAGTAGCTCTTGGTGCCTGAACTGGGAGAGTTTCCTTTCTTGGATGTTTAGGTTTGGTGCCCTTTTGGAGCAATTTCAGCAACCAGGGGGGCGCATCAGCAATTGCAACATCATCGGTATGATGATCCTTATCCCAAGCGTAGACTCCACCTAAAGCGTGGATAGAGGGAGGTGCCACTATTTGGCCACGGTCCCCTCGAATATCCAGCCCTGGGCCAATTCGACCTGCTGAGTTTCCAATATCGCTGTTCGGGGGATACGCGAACACGATGTGCTTACCACCGCCACCGGTATTAGAGATGACCGTTGAGGGCAGTGGACCGTACTGTTGTAAAAGTTGGTCAAGGGATTCATCACCGCCGTTCTTCGGGTCCACGTCCAGGACGAATATCCCGCTAGCTCTTCCGGTTAGAATCCCTACGTTGGCATCCGGCCATTGGCCCCACCACTCCTCGATCTGGCGAGGATCATCGGTGGCCACCTTTGGCCAATTCTTTACGCGGGGGTGCTTACCCGGCTTGTTGCAGTTGGGATCGCCGCATGAGCACTCACCATTGATAACTGAATGCAACGGTAAAACTTTCCAGCTTCGACTGGCATAAGCGAGTGCTGCTTCCAAGTTTTTTTCTGTATTTTTAATGGACATTAATTTTCTCCTTTTTTTAATTAGGTGTGGGCCATACCTAGGGCAGGCCCACGCATTAAATGTTAAAATTTATTCATTCATGTCTTTACCGGTCTCTACATCGATTTTAAAATTATTTTCTTCGGCAAGTTGAACCAGAACTTCTATACACTGCAGCGCAGATTTAAGGCGCACCTCCATGTCTTTTAAGCGATAAGATCTGTGCATACGGCCATGCTTAATAAATGCTTCCACAAATTCGACATGGGCAGCCATCGCTTTAAAATTGGCTAGATAAACCTCTATATTTTTTTGCTTGGTAATGTCCTCATCAATGTTATCCTCATCCAATTCGATTAATTCTAACATTGCATCAATTACTGGTTCAGGATCCTCGATTTGTTTTGGGAATGAATAACCACAACAAATACATAGACCATCAACCCCTGGATACGGCACGGGATATATAGGAAAATGACCACCACAATTACGACATTTGGTTACAGTTATTTGCCTTATCATTTTAATTTTATCCTTCTTTTTGGGTAAATGTTTCAATGCTCAATTCTTCAATGTTAGGTTGGGTATTACCGCATCTCCGGCATATGAACCAAGCCTCTCCGTCAGGAGCTTCTAAGAAATCGCTATAGCTCCCGCATCGTTCACAAATGTTGATCAATTCGGATTTTTCCATTCCATTCTCCTTAATTTTTTCGAGTTAAAAATAATGGTCTCCATATAGTTTGTTGTTGCCCTGCAGAGAAAGGACATCGAATGGCTGATCGTTTTTATTGTCTCTGTAATTGTTTGTTGTCATAATGCAGAGAAAGGACGCTTGCGGTGTGGCCTCAAAGCTTTTATTTCTAAAGGCAAGCGGCTCATGGGGCGAACATCACTCATTTATCGAGGTAATTATGAGATACAAATTCGGGAACCCAAGAACTGAGGAGTCCCCCATTCGGGTAAATCCACGGATTTCCGAAATGGAGTTTAGAAATCTTGCAGATCAAGTGCGTAACACCAAATATGAAGATATAGATACAAATGTTTTATCCACCGCGATGGAAATGGCCTATTACCACGGATGGAGTAGGAAGAAACTAATCAATACAAAAGTTAGAGATGTTCTAAAAGACGACGGGACACTAATCGACGAATATCAAGATTTCTTAAACGAACATTTAAAATATATAAGATCTAAATTCGCAGATCACGGAGACGATATGCCTTTGTTCCCCGGTAAAAACGGGAAAAAATATGTAGAAAGGACGTTTAATAGAAATTTAGAAAGCATCCAAGAAAAAATAACCGCTATTAACTCCTTAGCAATGGTGACGTTTGAAGATCTAAGGCAAGCGGGCCTTTGTCGTTACTACAAGAAGGCTCTTAGCCAATACCCAGCAGAAGAAGCATTTCGAAAAACAATGGAGCATGCTGGAATTAAGCAGAGGCGTGCTCTCAGAGACCTTTTGACAAAAGGTAAGGGGCAAAGACAAGGCGGAGAAAAACGAGAAAGAGAAGATAGTCGGGAATGGTTTGTCAGAAAAATTCTTCGTGTAGCGGATGGTGCCTGGCTTGATCTTAGCGAAAGGGAAATCCAAGATAATTTGGAAAAATTTGATAAACAGGTAGATAACTCGCAAAATACTGAGGTCAATAGTGAGGCAGATTATTTTAAAAAATTGATGAGACGTGCCGTAGAAGTTGGTGAGGAAAACAGATCATATTGGGAAGCAATCAGGTCCAATCGATTTTATGGTTAATGTCGCAAGCGAGCCCCATAATACAGTAGATTGAGTAAACTAGGGATAAATGTTGCATCGCAGTGGGTTGGTAGTCGTCTGAAGGGTCGCTTTGGGTGGCGGGATACCAAAGACGAAATAAAATGACAAATATGTTTTGCCGATTTGGTGTAAGGGTGTAAGGATATTAATAGTATAAAATAATTAGCTAGTACGATCTTACACCATTACACGCGTTCATTCGGGGTTCTGTTGTACAGGGGCTCAGCGTGGGTCCTTTTTCCGTCGAGTTCGCTTGAAAGGGACCACCTCACCCGCCTCCTCGAAAAATGCTTGATCGAGGCTAGCCATGGCCCTTTTCTGGTTTTCAGGATCGGAGTGGACATAGCGTGCTGCCATCTCCACCGACTTCCATCCCATCGTATCCATGAGCTCTCTGAGATTAAGTCGTTTGGCCAGTTGGGTAGCTACTGAGTGTCTGATGGTGTGAAAGGTCACCCGCTCCCTGGGTCCCCTGTCCTTGTTGAAGCCTAAATCTGCCACCACCTTCTTGAAAGCAGTGGGCACCTCGCTATAGGCCCGGCCAACTTGACTCAGAAACACAGGCTCTCCCGCTGCCTTTGGCCCAATTTCCGTAAACAGGTCTTTTAAGGCAGGTGTAATCGGCAGAATCCTGGTGCTTTTGTTCTTGGTGTCCCGGAAGGTGAGTTTACCCGCTTCAAGGTCTACGTCCTTCCACTTTAGACGTCGCGCCTCTGCCAAGCGGCATCCCGTCAAGAAGGAGAACTTCACGAATCTCCAGGCGTTCACATCGCTGACCTTGAGCTTCTCCTGGATTGCCCGTGCCTCTTTGCTAGTAATTATCCTAAGCCTACGGTTATCTCTTGGGGCTGTGGCCCCCAGTTGCTTGCCCGTGGGGATGTTGACATCAAGCCCCATGGTCTTGGCGTGACGGAGGACCCTGCGGCCAGTACCGGTGATGTATTCCTTACTTCGTTGACTACGTCCAGCTTTGTCCAACTCTTTCATCAGAAGCTCCCAGTGCTGCATTTTGATGTCGACCACTGGAATTTTTCCAAATATGGGACTCAGCCACTTGTTGAAGTGCTGAACCTCTTTCCCCCATGAGGTTTCTTTTTTGGTTCTTTTGGCATGCGGCAGGAAGTTGTCGCGCCAGAAATCATCAAAGAGGACACGTCGCGTTGCTTCTTCCTGCCTGGCCACCTCCTCCTGTTCCCGATGGGCTTCAGCCAACTCCCGTGTCTCAGCCAACGTGGCGGGCCCTTCTCCAGTCCGAGCCGCTTCCTTCAAAGGCGCTAATTTCGCCCGCGCCTTCTCCAGGGTCCAACCTTGGCTTGCCCAGCCCAGAGCTTCCTGCTTGGATTTGCCGTTGACGGTATACCTGAGTACGAAATAACGATCAGGTTTCACGCCGTGCTTGCGGGTAGGGTGCTCCCTGCATCTGATGCCGGGAGCCAGTTTGATCCACGTATCTTGGCCCATTTAAATCCCCCGGAAAAGTTGTGCCACTATTGTGCCATTTTATTTCGTGAAGTAAAGTGATTTAAGCTATGTTATGTGAAGCATCAAATGGACAATATCTTAATTATATCGGTACAATAATTATGATACGTGATGTTGCGTGAAACATATTTTAAGAGACTTAAAATCCCCAGGCCTAAAGGCCGTGCGGGTTCGAGTCCCGCCCCGGGCACCAAATTAAATCAGGTAGTTATACTAATAGGGGCAAGCTTTAAGTTTGCCCCTGTTAATTTCACGTAAGCGTAGCGTAAGCATTAGGCGCAATCTTACCCATCTTGCGCTTTGGAAATTGCCAACTAACTGACCCTTGGCCAAAAGGATCTCTGCCTCGCGAAGCTTGCCGATCATCTGCTCGGCCGAATAGCGCTTCCTGCCCATACTAACCCTCCCTCTCTCGGCCCAAAATCCTAACTTAAAATGTGGACCGGGTTAAGGGGGGCAGGTCAGCACTGGAGGTCACCCCGAATTAGATCCAGCCAATAGGTGAGGGCTTGGCTCTTTTGGAGATCCTCCGGTTGGGGTTTTGGACAGGTGTGAATGGCGGAGTAAGTGCGGGACAGTTGGCGGTCTAAAACCGTGACACTTGTTTTAGAGATATAGTCCTGTTGTTCATGCTGTCAATCATGATCTTGCCTTAGTTGGTTTTGGGCTTTGCCTGGGATCGTCTTTTGGCTTGGCGGAGCCGGTAGCTTTCTCCATTGGCCTCGATGATGTGGCACCTATGGGTCAGTCTGTCCAGCAGTGCACCGGTGAGTCTTTCGGAGCCGAAGACCTCCGTCCATTGCTGGAAAGGGAGATTGGTGGTGATCATGAGGCTTTGTTGTTCATATGCCCTACCCACCACCTCGAATAGCATTTGAGCGCCTATCTTGGAGAAGGGCACATAGCCCAGTTCATCGATGACCAGCAGGTGTAGGCGCTGGAGCTGTTTCTGCAGGCGTTGCAGACGTCTTTCCTCGCGGCATTCCATGAGCTCTGTGACCAGGGCGGTGGCGCTGTAGAATTTCACCTTGCTTCCCTGGGCGCAGGCCGCAAAGGCCATGGCGCTGGCCAGCTGGGTCTTGCCGGTGCCGGAGTTTCCGATCAGGAGCACGTTTTCCTTTTTGGCGATGTACTCGCCCCTCATCAGCTCCCTGACCAGCTGCTGATTGATGGAGGGCTGTGCCTTGAAATCAAAGGTGTCCATGGTCTTGATCACCGGAAAGGCGGCTTGCTTGATGCGCCTTTCGGCTGCCCGCTTCTCGCGGTCCAGAAGCTCCCGCTCGGTCAGGCGCAGCAGGTAGGTCATGTAATCGGAGCGGTCTTGGCTGCAGACCTTGGCCATGGCCGCGTATTCCCGGAGAATGGTGGGCAGCTTCAGCTTTTTGAGGTGGTACTCCAAGAGCACGGTGGGTTTGTCCTGGTCCTTCATGACAGCGCCCCTCCCTGCGCGAGGAGGGAGTCATAGACTGTGATATCGGGCCCGGCCACGCTCACTCGGCCCAGGTGCTCACGACCGTCCAGCAGGAAGGTGGCCGCGGGCCCTGATGATGGCGGCTCCAGCAGGTGGACAATGGCCTCCGGGGCATAGGCTCCCGCGTACAATGCCTGCTCCACCGCCCGCTTCAGTCTGGCCATGGAGTGGTCCTCCAGCAAACGTAGGACCTTTATGTATTTACGGGTGCCCTGGCCAGGCATGTCTTCCCCGGCCACCAGCCGCCGCCTCAAGACCTCAAAGCACTCAGACAGATCTAGGTCAGCCAGGGGGCGGGCGTGGTCCAGGGAGCCAGGCTTGCGCTCCAGCAAGGGCAGATAATGCCGGTAGTCGAAAAACACCCCTTCCTTGCCCCAGGATCGGGAGTGGCGGGCCACCACCACGTCATGGTGGCAGAGCACCACCCGATCCACATAGCCCTTGGCCACAATTTCATGGTGGGCACAAGCCACCGGCACCGAGTAGTCATTGTCGTCGAAGCGGACCAGGGACAATGAATTGGCCCGGGTAGGCTGTTTGCGGCAGGCATCGAAGCGGGAGGGAGGCAGGGGGACAAAGGCTGTCTGGTCTTCCTGCAAAACCTCGGCCTTGCTACCGCCCTTGCCACGCAAACGGCGCTTCATGTCGTCGCGGCACTGCCTTAAAAGCATGGCATTGAGCTCGGCCAGGTCCTTCACCTGGGGCACTGGCACCAAAAAATTCTGCCGGGCGTACTTGACCACCCCTTCCACCACGCCCTTCTCGTTTGGACGCCGCACCCGACAAAAATGCTCCCGAAAAAGGTAATGGCTCTGCAGCTTGAGAAAACCATCGGTCAGCTTGCGCTCATGAGGCCCTATGATCTTGGAAACCAGGACCTTGCTATTGTCGTAACTGATCCGGTGGGGCACCCCACCGAAAAACTCGAACGCCCTGGCATGCCCTTCCCAGTAGCTCTCGCTGCACTCCTTGTCGAAGGCCGCCACGAAAAAGGCATCGGAGTACGGCAAGGCCATGATAAAAAGCGCTATCTTGCGAAGCTCCCCGGAAACCTTGGCCAGGGCATAGCCAAAGTCCACCTGCGCCTCGCCGGGACGATGGACCAGGGGCATGTACACCTCCTGGCTCACGCGCTTGATTGCGCGCACCGCCTCCTTTACCTGGGTGTACTTGCCCTGATAACCCGCCTCCTTGATGCGGTGATATATGCGCGTGGCCGTGTGCCTTTGCTTCTTGGGAACCTTTTTGTCCTCTTTTATGATCCGGGCGATCAGCTCAAGGTAGGGGCCAAGCTTGGGCTTGGCTCGGGGGACACTCAGTCGGTAACCGGGAGGCTCAGAATAATCCTGAATCTTTTGCAGGGTATCCCAATGGATGCCCTCTCTACGCATTAACTCGCGCTTGCTCGCCTGGCCATCGCGCAACTCAAGTCTGATCCGGGCCCATTGATCCATGTCCGTGTACACCCCTTCCGCTCCTCCAGAGAGTCCTGGCCTGGAAGCCACCATGGCCTCCATCGCACCAAAACACCTGAAGAAAACTGAATCGGTGTGTCACGGTTTTCAACCGCCACTAAAATCGTCTCGCTTTTGGACCGCCATTTACAACAGGTGGCATCGGGCGAATTCCCGAGGCGTCCGGTCCCCTAGGGAGGTGTGAGGTCGGCTAACATTATAGTCCCGCCTCCAATCAGGCAGCCCTCGTTTTTCCGGAACCTGAACCGCCCCGGTTTTTCCGGAGGCTCTTTTGTTAGAGTCAGGCCGCCATGGCCTGTGCCGGTAGTGACTGATAGTATGCCATCTCGATTTCCACGGGAGGAATGTGTCCCATGGGCTCGAGCAGGCGCCGGTTGTTAAACCAGTCCACCCATTCGAGGGTGGCAAATTCCACCGCGTCAAGGTTACGCAAGGGACCCCGCCTTCGGATCACCTCGGTCTTGTAAAGACCGATCACCGTCTCGGCCAAAGCATTGTCGTAAGAATTGCCCACGCTGCCCACCGAAGGCTCCACGCCAGCCTCGGCCAGGCGCTCGGTGTAACCAATTGAAAGATATTGGGAGCCGCGGTCGCTGTGATGGACCAAGCCCTCGATGTCTCCCCGCGCCCACAATGCCTGCTCCAGGGCATCCAGGGCCAGGTCGGGCCGCAATGAAGCGGCCAGGGGCATCTCAGAGCACGCTATTCAAGAGATCATGGGGCCTGCCAGCATTACACAACCACCCAGATCTATACCAAGGGCATGGCGCGGGTCGCCGACCTTTATGAATTGATGAGCAAGGGGCTCAAGTAGCACAAAACCAGCACAGTTGGCGGGGAAATTTAATCATTTCAGGTACGACTTTAGGACTTAAAATCCACGGGCCTAAAGGCCGTGCGGGTTCGAGTCCCGCCCCGGGCACCAAATTAAATCAATAAGTTAATATGGAAACTCCGCCTCGGACGGGGCGGTCATGTTTTCGTGCCACCGATTTGCGCCACGCTTTATGGTGAAATTAAGTGAACGTTGGTGGCGTTGGACTCTGCTGCTGAACGTTCGGCGCCACTGACCTGGGTCTATTTTCGAGAAGCAGTTCGGTGGGGCAGACTGAGAAAACCACCATTGGGTTTACTGGTGAGCGCGCAATAATTTGTTCAAAGCGTTAGTGCACAACCCAACGCCCGATCCCGTATCCATAGCGTCTCCGCTCAACTAGGATTGCTGGCTAAAGGCCTCATAGCCTGAAACTATGTCCAGGAGTTCTTCGGTGATGGCCGATTGGCGGCGCTGGAAGTAGCGGCGGGTCAGTTCGTCCATGCGCTCGGCAATGCTTTTTTCCGCCCCCTGCATGGCCGCCAGGCGCGAGGCGTTTTCGCTGGCCGCGCTCTCGGCCAAGGCCTGGAACAGCCCTATGAAAAGGTATTGCCGCAACAGGGCGGAGAACAGGGCCTGGGGGTCCATGGTAAAGGCGGGCAGGCTGGGGCCTTGCCAAGGCTCGCTCACCAGCCGCTCCAACCAGCTCCGGTCCAGGGGCAGCAGCTCCCGCTTGATGGGCTTGTAGGAAGCCCCGCCTTGCTGGCGGTTGTAGTACAGCCACACCCGGTCTATGCCCCGCTCTTCGCCCCAGGCCTGAATGTGGAACAACAGCTCGTGGACCAGGGGGGTTATGCCCGCGATGGAGCCCGCCACCTGTAGATAGCTTTCCGCCTGGCCGCCCGCGTCTTCCCAGGGGCCCAACAGCCGCTGGCCCACCGCCACCATGGGCAGCCCGGCCAGGTCCACGGCATTTTCCTTGAGGTCGTCTATGGCCAGGGAAGCCACCTGCTCGTTGAGGGAGCCGGCCATGCCCTGGTCCGAGCCGAAAACCACCACCCCCAGGTTGCCGTGGGCCTTGCGGCGGGCCCTGGGCGGGCGGCCTCCGGCCCCCAACACCACCGCCAGGCCCAGCTCCACGGTGCGGGCGTAGTCGGCCAGGGAGCGCACCGCCTTCTCGTATTGCCGGATGTTCACCGCGGCCATGGCCTTCATGGTCTTGACCACCGATTGCAGGTCTTCGGTGCTGCCCAGCTTGCGTTTGAGCCCCTCGACCGTTTCCACGGCTAACCTTCTTCCCCGATCTGGCCCTGTGCCTCGGCTTCTTGCTCTGCGGGGCCCTCGCCCCCGGCCAACGGCTGACCCCCGGAGTCCAGACCCAAGGCCTGGCGCGAGGCCTCGCGGATGCGCTCCAGATCCTCGTCGCCCAGCTTGTCGCCCTTGGCGATGGATTCGGCCAGCTCGGCCAGCGGCCCGCGCATGACCCGGCGTACCTCCTGTTCGGCCTCGGCGATCCGGTCCAATTCCAAACCGTCGAACAAGCCCTGGTTCACCGCCACCAGCACCGCGATCTGCTCGGCCACCGGCATGGGCTGGTACTGGGGCTGCTTGAGCACCTCGCGCACCCGGCGGCCGCGCTCCAGGTTTTGGCGAGTGTCCTCGTCCAGGCGGCTGCCGAAGCGGGCAAAGGACTCCAGCTCCTCGAACTGTGTGTAGGACAGGCGCAGGTCGCCGGCCACGCGGTGGTAGGCCGGCAGCTGGGTCTTGCCCCCCACCCGGCTGACGCTCTTGCCCACGTCCACCGCCGGCAGGATGCCCTTGCGGAACAGCTCGGGGTTCAGATACACCTGCCCGTCGGTGATGGAGATGAGGTTGGTGGGGATGTAGGCCGAGAGGTTCTGGGCCTCGGTCTCGATGATGGGCAGGGCGGTCAGCGAGCCGCCGCCGTGCTCCTCGCGCAAATGGGTGGAGCGCTCCAGCAGCCGCGAATGCACGTAGAAGATATCGCCCGGAAAGGCCTCGCGCCCCGGCGGCCGCCTGAGCAATAGCGACAGCTCGCGGTAGGCCCGGGCGTGGCGGGTGAGGTCGTCGTAGATCACCAGCACGTCGCGGCCCGAGGCCATGAAGTGCTCGCCGATGGTGGTGGCGGCGTAGGGAGCGAAGAACTGCAAGCCCGGCGGGTCTTCCTCGGTGGCCACCATGACCAGGCTGTATTCCAGGGCCCCGGCCTCGCGCAGGCTTTGAACCACCCGGGCCACCGCCGAGCTGCGCTTGCCCACCGCGCAGTAGATGCACACCACCCCCTTGCCCTTCTGGTTGAGGATGGTGTCCACGGCCAGGGCGGTCTTGCCGGTCTGGCGGTCGCCCAGGATCAGCTCCCGCTGGCCTCGGCCGATGGGAATCATGGCGTCGACCACCTTGAGACCGGTCTGCAAGGGCACGGTCACCGGGGCGCGCTGCATGATCTCCGGGGCGGGCCGCTCCACCGGCAGGTTATCGGAGGCGTCGATGGGCCCCAGGTTGTCCAGGGGCCGCGCCCTGGCGTCCATCACCCGGCCCAGCAGTCCCTCGCCCACCGGGGTGTCCAGCACCCGGCCGCTGCGCCGCACCTCGCCGCCCGCGCTCAGGCCCTCGCCCTTGTCCAGCAGGATCACCCCCACCTCGCGGCTGTCCAGGTTGAAGGCCATGCCCTCGACGCCGCCCTCGAAAACGAGAAGTTCCTCGCTTTGCACCCCGCGCAGGCCGCCCACGCGCACCACTCCCGGCCCCACGCTGAGCACCTCCCCCACCTCCTGCAAGCGGAGCGACGGCGCTTGGGGACGCGTGGTCTCATCCAGCGCATCCTCCAGGGCCTCCAAAGCCCGGCGCAGCTCCGGCGGCCGCTCAGGCATCGCCCGGCTCCTCCCGCGCCTCGTCGGCCCCTCCCTGGCGGGTCTTGGCGCTGTTCAGGGCTCGGGCCAGGCGCTCCACCAACTGCTGCTCCATCTCGCCCAGGTACTCGTCCATGCTCCAGGCCAGCTTGCGCCCCGGCACCCGGACCTCCAGGCCCAGGATCAGCTTGGCCTCCCGGTTGAACTCCAACGCAGGCTCCCCGCCCAGCAGCTCTCCCAGGGCCTGTCCAAGACGGCGTCGCTGCCGCTCGTCCAGCTCAAAGGCCGATCGGACCTCCAGGGCCTCGGCCTGGCCCAGGGCGCTCTTGAGCTCCCGGCGCTCATCGCCTTCCACGCCGGCCAGCTTGTCCAGGAACACCTCCAGCGAGCGCTGGTCCACCTCCTCGCCGGCCAAGTCCTCCATGGCCCGCCGGGCCATGCCGGCCGCGCCTTGCCCGGCCAAACGGGCCAGGTCCCCGGCCAGGGCCTGCCGGTCGCGCTCCAGGGCCTCGCGCCAGTCGTCCCGCTGGCCCTCCACCTCCTGCTTGGCCTGGTTCACCAGCTCCCGGCGGCGCTGCTCGGCCTGCTCCTTGGCCTCGGTCATCAGCGCCCCGCTCTTTTCCTCCAACTCCCGGCGGCTCTGCTCGAGCTCGCTCTGTTGCCGGGCGGCGGCGTCTTGCTCGGCTTCGGCCTGTTCGAAGCGGGCGGCGATGTCCGCCTCCCGCTGGTCGATGGCCTTGATGATGCGGTCATAGAGGAAGCGCTTGAGCAGCCACACCAGTATCAGGAAGTTGACTACCTGGGCCGCCACGGTGAACCAGTCGATGAGCACGGCCTAGCCTCCCGCCTTTTTCACCACGTAGTCCCAGAAGGGGTTGGCGAACAGGAGGATCATGGAGACCACGAAGCAATAGATCGCCGTGGACTCGATCATGGCCAAACCCACGAACAGGGTGCGGGTGATGGTGTTGGACTCGTCGGGCTGCTGGGCCATGGCCGCCAGGGCCTGCGCCACGGCACGCCCCTCGCCCAGGGCCGGGCCGATGGCCCCCAAGCCGATGGTGATGCCGGCGGTGGCCACCGAGATCATGCCTATGAGGCCCAAGTTATCCATTATCGTCTCCTTTCGCCAAAGCCCCCTCGCGGGTCTTTTGTTCGCGCTCTTGCTGGATGCGGGCGGCCGAGGCTATATAGACCATGGCCAGCACCGCGAAAATGTATGCCTGGATCATGCCGGTCAGCAGGCCCAGAGCCTGCATGACCACCGGAAAGAGGATGGGAGTGATGGCCAGCAGGATGGCCGCGATCTTGGTGCCGCTCATGATGTTGCCGAACAGGCGCACCGCCAGGGCCAGGGTGCGGCTCAGCTCGCCCAAAAGATTCATGGGCAGCATAATCGGCGAGGGCTGTACGTAGAGCTTCAAATACTGCTTGAAGCCCCGGCTCTGGATGCCGTAGATGGGCACCCCGATCAACACCACCAGGGCCAGGGCCGCGGTGGTGGACAGCGAGGCGGTGGGCGGCACCCAGCCCGGGATAATGGCCAACAGGTTGCTCAGGGCGATGAACAGAAACAGGGTGCCCACAAAGGGCAAAAAGGGCGCCGCGTCCCGCTGGGCTATCTCCCGGATCTGGTTGCGCATGGCAGTGACGATCACTTCCAGGAAGTTCTGCCAGCGCGAGAGCTTTCGCCCGGCCTGCAGATTGCGGGTGGCCAGCCAGGAGCCCAGGGTCAATAGCAGCATGGCGATCCAGGTGTAGACGATGGTGGCGTTCAGCTTGGCCCAGTGCCAAGACCAAAACACCAGCACGTCGGGGCTGATGTCCTTGATGCCCATCAGGTCCAGCGATTCCATCAGGCGCCCTCCGCGGCCGGGCGCAGCCGCCGCACCAAGATGAGGCGCATCACCACCACGCCCGCCACCGCCACGGCCAGGCGGCGCCAGTCCCCGGCCATGACCAGGAACAGCACCCCCAGGCTCACCCCCATGCGCAGCCCCAGGCTGCCCAGGGTGAGCAAGGCGGGGTGCTTGGAGGAGGGCAGGCGTTGCACCGTCCACCACAGCCCGTAGAAAAAGAACCAGCCCGCGGCCAGCCCGGCGGCAAAGGCCAGGGCCAGGTAAGCGGGTTGCAAGCCTTCCAGCAACATCATCCGTCCTCTTTGCTCTCGCGTTTGATCCAAAACCAGGCGTTCAGGCAGCCCACCGCCACCCCGACCACCAACAGGGTCAGGGTCCAGGAGGGCGGCCCGGGATAGCTTTTGTCCAGCCACACCCCCAGGGCCACGGCGGCCACGGTGGGGATGGCCACTGCCCAGCCCACCATGCCGAACATGCCCAGGCCGAACCACACCGAGCGCTGCTGCTCGCGCGCCTTGATCTTGCGCTGCTCCTTGACGTCCACTTCGCGGCCGAAGCGCTGGTCCTGTTTGTCCGGCGTGGGGGGCCTCATCAATTGATCTCCTGCAGCTCCAAAAAGCGGCGCACGAATCCGGCCTCGATCTTGGCCATGGCCGAGCGGGCCTTGACCTCCTGCTCGTCCAGTTCGCTGAACCGCTGGTCCACCAATTGGCGCAGATCGCCCAGCTTGTCGCCGCGCACCCCCCGGCGGGTGGAGACCAGCACCTCGGCCCCCTGCTTGACCAGTACCCCTTCGTCCAGGGCCAGAAACACCTCGCGTCCCCGCTGGTCCACGAAGTTCAGGATGCCAGGGGACAGGGCGGCCACGAAATCCACGTGACGGGGCAGCAGGCAGAAGGAGCCGTTCTCCGCCTCGGCCACCACCTTGGCCGCCTCCTCGTCCACCAGCACCTGATCCGGTAGTAGGACCTTGAGCTTCATTTGCGGGCCTCGTCGATGGAGCCGATCATGTACAGGGCGCGCTCGGGATAGTCGTCGAACTCGCCCTCCAGAATGCGGCGGCAGCCTTCCAGGGCCTGTTCCAGGCTCACCCGCTTGCCTTCCTTGCCGGTGAACTGGCCGGTGACCGCGAAGGGCTGGGTGAGAAAACGCTCAAGACGCCGGGCCCGGCGCACCACCCGGCGGTCTTCCTGGGAGAGCTCCTCCAGGCCCAGCATGGCGATGATGTCCTTGAGCTCCTCGTAGTTGGCCAGGGTGGCCCGGATATCCTGGGCCACCTGGAAATGCTCCCGCCCCACCACGTGGGGCACCAGCATGCTGCTGGCCGATTGCAGCGGGTCGATGGCCGGGTACAGCCCCTCGCTGGCCCGCTTGCGGCTGAGCACGATGGAGGCTGAAAGATGCCCAAAGGTGTGCACCGCCGCGGGGTCGGTGAAGTCGTCGGCCGGCACATACACCGCCTGCACGCTGGTGATGGCCCCGCTGGCGGTGTTGGTGATGCGCTCCTCCAGGGCGGCCAACTCGCTGGCCAGGGTGGGCTGGTAGCCCAGGCGCGAGGGCAGCTGGCCCATGAGCCCGCTCACCTCCATGCCCGCCTGGATGAAGCGGAAGATGTTGTCGATGAGCAGCAGCACGTCGGTGTGCTCCTGGTCGCGGAAATACTCGGCCATGGTCAGGGCGGCGTGACCCACCCTAAAGCGGGCGCCGGGCGGCTCATTCATCTGCCCGAAGACCATAACCGTGTTTTCCAGCACCCCGGACTCCTTCATCTCCCGGTAGAGCTCCTCGCCCTCTCGGCAGCGCTCGCCGATGCCGCAGAACAGGCTCACCCCCTGGTAGCCGGAGACCATGTTCTGGATCAGCTCCATGATCAGCACGGTCTTGCCCACCCCCGCCCCGCCGAACAGCCCGGCCTTGCCTCCCTGCTCCAGGGGGCTGAGAATATCGATGGCCTTGATGCCGGTCTCGAAAATCTGGTTGCCCGTGGCCTGGCGATCCAGGGGCACCGGCTCCTGGTGGATGGAGCGCCACTGTCCGCCGGTCTCCTGGGGCCCCAGGTCTATGGCTTGGCCGAAGACATTGAACATGCGACCCAGCACCCTGCGCCCCACCGGCACCCGGAGAGGATGGCCGGTGGCATAAAGGGACGAGCCCTCGGCCAGGCCCTGGGTGGAGGTAAGGGCCACTCCGCGCACCCGGTGTTCGTCCAGGTGGCGCACCACCTCTATGATGACCTCGCGCTCAGGCCCCGCCTCCAGCACCTCCAGGAGATGGGGCAGTCCGTGGGGGAAAAAGCCGTCCACCACGCTGCCGCGCACCGAGTCCACTAAGCCGTTGATTGGTTGTTGTGCCGCCGCAAGAGCCCGCAAGTAGTACCCCCGTAAAAATTGTTCTGCCTAGATCTTAGCAAGAAACGGCTGGGCGACTCAAAAAAGGCGGGATGGGGGTCACTATTTACAGCTTAAGCTGCGCCAAGCGAGGCGCACTGCTTTGATGGGAAGCAAAAATTAAGGCGGCAAATACCGGGTCCCATATTTCCGAGGAGACCGAGGCCAAATTAGTAGCCGATACCCTCTTATTTTAAAGGGAACGCCCTGATCTCAGGTCGAACTCTATAACAGCTTGCCATCGCGATCAGCCTCTTGGCTGGGGCCTGCCCCCACTGGAAAAAGGTGCGCGGCCAAGGACTGCTCTTGCAGCAGCCCGGCAGGCGTAAATCTTGTTTGACTTCCGGGCCGGGTCGGGGGGAAGGCGCAACCCTTGAGGTCACTTCCTATCCGCCACCTCACGTTTGCTTTCGTCCAAAACCGCTCTTACAACCCGTGAGATTTCACTGGGAACGAGGGGCTTCATGATCAGCTCGGAAATCTTAAAACCTCGGTCTGCGGCTGTGTCGAGACGCTCCGGGTAGCCAGTGCAAATTATTATGGGGATGTCCGGCCTCGCCTCCAAGACCTCCCTGGCCAACTGAACGCCGGTCATCTCGGGCATGGTGTAGTCGGTAACTAGCAGGTCATATTTGTCCGGGTTGGCGCAGATGGCTTGCAAGGCTTCCCGGGATGAAGTGAAACATGTTACCTCATACCCGAGACGGGACAGCGCCCTCTTGCCGATATCCACCAGGTCGGGCTCGTCATCCACAAAGGCGATGCTTTCGCTACCCCCTGGCGTCTCTTGGGTAACGGCAGGCTCTTCGCTGGGTGCTCCCTGGGCGACCACCGGGAGGTACACATTAAAGGTGGTCCCTCGGCCCGGCTCGCTTTCCACGGCAATAAATCCCCCATGATCCCTCACAATCCCATGCACCACGGGCAGCCCCATGCCTGTTCCCTTGCCCACGTCCTTGGTGGTGAAGAACGGGTCGAAAATGCGTTCTAAATCCTTTTCATCGATCCCCATGCCGGTATCGGTAATGCTGAGGCGCAGATAATTACCTGGTTTCAGGCCTACGTACCCACTGACGGCCACATCATCAAGATCAAGCATCTCGAGGCCCACGCCCAATATCCCATTGGAATCCTCCATGGCCTGGGCCGCGTTGGTGCAAAGGTTCATGAGGATCTGCTGGATCTGCACAGGATCGGCCAGAACCTGGCCCGAGTCGCCGGGTATTAACCTTTGTTCTAATTTTATGGTGGCGGGCAAGGTGGCCCGCAGCATCTTCAGGCTCTCCTTGATGAGCGGCACCAGATCCATGGCGACCTTTTGGTGCTCCGTCTGCCGGCTGAATGAGAGTATCTGGTAGGTCAGCTCTTTGGCCCGGGTGGCGGCATCGATTACCGTATTGATGCTTTCGGCCGCCGGTGAATCGGGCGGCAAATCATCCAGGACCAGTCCGCTATAGCCCATGATTACGGCAAGGATGTTGTTGAAGTCGTGGGCTATGCCGCCGGCCAGGGTGCCTATCGCCTCCATTTTCTGGGCCTGCCTGAGCTGGGTTTCAAGCCTCTGTCTCTCTTGCTGGGCCTTTTTGATCTCCGTGATCGGATGCGCGATGGTCGCCGAGCCCACAATATTGCCCTGGCCATCCTCCACCGGTGACACCGACAACGACATGTCGATCAAGCTTCCGTCTTTACATTTTCGGACGGTTTCTTGAATACGTGCCGCTTTTCCCTGCTTTATTGTCGCGAGTATATACTCGACCTCTCCCATACGGTCTTCGGGTATCAGCAAGGAGGTGCTTTGACCGATCACTTCGGCAGCGGTGTAGCCATATATGCGTTCCGCCGCCGCGTTCCAAGAGGTGATAACGCCGTTCAGGTCTTTGCCGAATATGGCATCCTGAGAGGACTCGACGATCGCCGCCAGGCGGTTGATGGTTTCCCGGTCTTGTATTTTTTCGGTAATGTCCTCGCCGGAACTCAGGGTGCCGGTGATGTTCCCCTCGGCGTCCTTGATGGTGGTGTTGAACCAGCGTATATGCCTTTGCTCACCGTATAAGGAGGTGACACGGCCCTCCTCGTAAGCGTGCAAATTCAGCATGCCGGCCATGATGTCGTCAAATGCAGCCCTCACGCGCGGGCGGTCATCTTCTGGAATAAAGTTTGCAAACCAGTCCCATCCTATAATTTCATTCATTTCGCAACCGAGAAGCAAACATCCTTGGCGGTTGATCATTTCAATGCGGCCGTCTTTACCCAAGGCCAAGAGTATCACTCCGGCGGTGTCCAGGTATTTCTGCGAAAGGTCGCGCTCCCTGATAAGTTCCCTTTGATAGATGATGCGCTCGTTAATGTCATGAAGATGGCCAATGATAAATTTGATGTTACCCTGCTCGTCATAAAGCACCGTGTTGCTGATTTGAACCCAAAGCGTCTCGCCGTTCTTTTTGATATATCTTTTTTCGGCTCCGGTTCTGGTCGCTTTGTTCGATATGAGTTTGTCCCAGCGTTCATGGCTGGGCTGCCTGTCATCGGGGTGAGTGAACTCATTGAACGTTTTGCCCAGCAGCTCCTGCTCCGAATAACCCAAAATGTCGCAGAGTCTTTGGTTGACTTCAATAAACTGTTGTTCGCGATTCAAAAGGGACATGCCTTCCGGTGCATTCTCAAAAACGGTGCGGAAATTCTTTTCGCTTTCGGCCAGGGCCCGTTCGGCTTTTTGTCGTTCAGACACGTCGCGGAGGATGCCGATGGTGCCGGCTATCGCGTTATCGTCGGAGCGTAGGAAATGCATGCTGATTTCAGCCGGGAAGGCGTCGCCGTTCTTGCGTAACATATTAAACTGCTGCAAGAAGTAGCTTTCACCGTAATGCCGCTTTATTTCGTGGTTCATTCGGCGGAATTCATCACGGTCGCGATAAACTAGCGAAACTTCCTTGCCTATGATCTCTTCCAAGGTGTAGCCGAATATTGCGGTAAAGGCGGGGTTGCAATCGACAATCTTGCGGTTGTTGTCTGATATTATTATGGCGTCTCGAATGCTTCGGAAAAGGGATCGGTATTTCTCTTCACTTTGGGCCAAGGCCTGTTCGGCCAACTTGCGTTCGGTCAAGTCCTGTAGCGTGCCGACGAGATGTAATACATCACCTTTTTGAGACTTGACGCTGCGTACGATGCCCTCCACCCAGGCGGTGGAGCCATCGCGGCGCACGATGCGGTACTCCCCCCGGCGAGATGGCATGCCGCCCAGCATCGTGGAAAAAGTTTGCGACAGGCGTGGCAGGTCTTCCGGGTGTATGAATTCCCGATACTCCTCCCAGGTGGGTACGCCCTGCTCCGGATCAAGACCATGGATGTGAAACATTTCCTCGGACCAGACGGATTGGTCCGCAGCCAAGTCGTAATGCCAATTGCCTACCTTGGCGATGGTCTGGGCCTCCATTAAGGCGGCTTGGCTCTCACTTAGCTTTTTCTGCAATTCATGGGGCCGCAGGAGGATGGGCTGCCCCTGGGTCACAATCGCATCGACTTCACCTCGGCGTATGACATCAAGTATTTGTTCGTATTCGGCTAGTAACTGCTCCAATTCTTCATATGCGGGTTTACGGATTTTTTTCATTTCAGCAAGCCTTCATTTTGTGCAACACGCCATCCACGTCATCCAGGTTGCCCACCACCCTGATCAAACTCCCACCCACCCCTATCAACAGGGTCGGCGTGAGAAAAATTTTGTTGTCAATGGCGGTTTGATGATCATCATATACGTCGATAATTTTTACCAGGGATTTGTCGAATTTGCTCCGTTCGACGATGTGGTCCAAGTTTTTGCGGGCCAATTGGGAATTGGCCTCGTTGCCTGCTATGAACAGACGCAGAAACTCCAAATCGGGATGGTCGGTTTGGCGTTTGTCGGTCATTGCGTTATGACCTCCTTGCCCCTTGAGCGGCCGGCGGAGCATGAAGTTCGCGCTCCTGCTCCTCACCCCTCATGTTTCCCCTCTGCTCGCGGGCGTTACGCCAGATAGCAAGCTCTTGACGGGCTTCCTCCAGTTCCGCTTCGGCCAGGGCCAGTGCGCTCTTTTCCAGATTGTCCTGGTGTTGGATGGCGACCCGCTTCAGGTTCACCTCTCTTGTCAGCTTCTCAATCCGGGATCGGCGCAAGTGGAGCTCGGTATCATCGCGTATCTCTTGTTCTTGCCGGGCGGCGCCGGTCTTGACCCCGCCGGTACCCGTGTAGATGTCGGCGAATTTAATGCCCTGGCCGGTTATGTGATATTCGCGGTATTGGTTGGAGTGGGCCATGCCCCGCGACTTGAGCACCAGCAACACCCGGTTCATCTCGCCGGCGGATTCGGAATAACGCATGAAAACCAGGGTGTCCAGCAGGGTTGAGATGCCCATGCCCGAAATCTCCTGGGCCTTGGCCAACCCCTCGATCTGATTGAGCAGAACGGTGGTGATCCCCTGGCTTTTTAAAAAGGCGATCAGGCGGGCCGCCAAGTTGAAACTGATTGTGGGGCCGCCCAGGCGGAAGAAAGCGCTGATGGCGTCCACCACTACGTGATCTGGCCGGAATGCCTTCACCTGCTCCACGATATTGATGAGATGTGATTCAGCGTCCATAGATTCGGGCATCGCCGTGTGAAACTTCAGGCCGCCCTTTTTTATGACAGGTTCCAAATTCAAGCCGGTGCCGCGCATTTCGGCCACGATGCTGGCAACGGCTTCCTCGAAGCCCACATACAATACCTTTTGGCCATTCTTACAGGCCGAGTTGGCAAATATGCTGGCTAAGGTGGTCTTGCCGGTGCCGGTCTCGCCCGCCAGAAGAATCGCCGAGCCGACGCGGTAGCCCCCTCCCAATATCGTATCCAGCACTGGATGGCCGCTGGAGACCGTTTCGGTGAGAGGCCCCCGGCCCAGATCGGTGTTGCTCAAGGCAATGAGCTTTATGCCACCATGAGTGACGATGAAGGGGTATTCGTTGCGCCCCGCGTCGGAGCCTCGGTACTTGATAACCCGCAGGCGGCGAGTGGTCAGCTCATGTTCAACCCGCTGATCGAGGAAAATCAAACAATCGGTCATGAACTCGATTTGGCCGAGCCCGGTTTGACTCTGCGACTGCCCCGCGCCCCGCGCGGTCATAAGCGATGTGAAGTTGTGGCTATCCAGCCACACATACAGCTGTATCAGGGCACCGGTTTTTTGCTCTGTGGTATTGAAATGTTGGAGCAGCACCTCGACCGAATCGAGGACAACCAGCCGGCATTTCATCTTTTTGCTCAGGCCGCCGACTATGGCCAGCAAGCTGCCCAGATCAAACTCTCCGCTGGTCTTGTGCCCGATAACGGGCCGCCCGTCGACGTAAACCAAGGTGCCCTTTTTCTCCAACTCATCAAAGTTGAAACCAAGGGAGGCCGCGTCGCGTATGGTGGCTTTTTGACTCATTTCAAAGGAGAGGAAAAGGCAAGGCTCTCCGCGAGCGGCGCAATTACCGACGATGTTCATGCACAAGGAGCTTTTGCCGGTGCCAGGGCCCCCCACCAGGGCGGTTGTGCGCCCCAGAGGAAGCCCGCCCGTCAAGACAACATCCAAACCTTGGATGCCGGTGGGCAGTTTTTTTGGGGGGCGTTCTTTGATTGTCGGCTTTGCAACGGACTTTTTCTTAGGCATGGGGGCAACACCTTCCTAAATCTTAGTCAGCGAAAGCACTGAAGTGGCCAGAGTTATTGCCGCAAAAATTATACATTATTGGCAGTGACATATGATACTAGTAGTTTTTTAATGCTTTTAAGGGGAAACTTGTTAAACGCTGGCCATCGAGGCGGCCACATGGAGACTCAGAGGCCGATGCGCGCCGTTCTCCAACAGCGTGCTAACCGAGCGGTTAAATTATAAAAAATTACCGGCCTATGCTGCATAGAACGTTGCCGCATACGAAAGTTGGGGGTAGGGCAAAGGGCCTTCGCGACCAACAGCTATTCGTGAGTATAGAAAAATCATATGTAAAAGCCGCCTTTCGTAAAGGCCCCATATGATTATATGGCAGACGAAAGTTTTTGTTAGCTTGGGACTTAAAAATGTGCTTACATTCATGTGCTATGTAAGGGGTTGAAGGGAGGGGCGAGATATTATGTTTTTAGATCGTGAAATAAATTTCAGCGAAAGGATATTGGTCGTTGATGATGATCCTTTAGTTTTGGATTTTCTTTCAAAGGCCATAAAAAATAAATACGATCTCATCGTTGCCAACAGTGCCAAAGAAGCGCTGGATATTCTAAAAGAGCGCGGCCCCTTTGCTGTGGTCATAAGCGATTTACGCATGCCGGAAATGGACGGCATAACCTTTTTAACCCTAGTAAAACAACGATGGCCGCAGGCTGTACGAATATTGTTCACCGGCTTCGCCGATCTGCAAGCGGCTACCACGGCAATCAATACGGCACATATATTTCGTCTTCTTACTAAGCCGGCCCGGAATATAGAAATAATTGAAACTATCAACGAAGGCCTCAAACAGCACCGATTGTTGGTTGCCGATGAGGCGCAGCTTATTGAACGAGAGCACCAGCTTAGGATGGCATTGCTGAGTTTGCCCTTCCCGGCCATGATTCACGCTGAAGATGGTCAAGTAATATTGATGAATAAAACATGGGAAGATCTCAGCGGCTGGAAATCATCCGATATATCAAGTATTAAGGATTGGTATGAAAAAGCCTATCGAAGAAATTGGCAAGAATTTAGCGGAAGCATTGAAAAAATCTTTTTTAGACAAAATAGTGAAATCTACAATGATACCAAAGTATATACCAAAGATGGAAAAACGTTGATGTGGGACTTCAATTCCGCCCCATTCGGGGAAATGTCCGATGGTAAGAAAGTTGCGATATCGATAGCATCCGACGTTACTCAGCGCCGAGCCATGGAGGATGACCTCTCCAGGGCCCGGCAAGTGTTTGAAAATGTACCCAATGGAATATTAATAACTAATTCTGATGGAGTGATCATAGACGTTAACCCGGCCATGTGCGAGACCAGTGGTTTTTCGCCGGAAGAGCTTATCGGGGAAACCCCCAAAATATTTAAATCCGGCCGTCACGATAAAAATTTTTATAAAACCATATGGCATTCCATGAATAAGGACGGATCGTGGCGGGGCGAGCTTTGGAATCGACGAAAAAACGGGGAAATTTATCCAGCGTGGATTACCATGTCACAAGTGGATGGCAGTGGATATTCCGACAATACTGAGCCGGTATTCGTGGCGATAATCACCGACATCAGCTCACTGCACGAGGCGCAGGAGCGCATAGAGTATCTTTCCTATTATGACGCGCTTACGGGGCTACCTAATCAAGAAAACATGCGGATTATTTTGGAACAGGCCTTGGGCAATATTGGACGCCAAGGCGGCCATGTTTTGGCGGGCTATTTAGACTTAGATGATTTTAAACTAATAAATGAGTCAAAGGGCCATGAAACAGGCGATAAACTATTGGTGCAGGTTAGCAATCGCCTAATGGGTTGTGTTAAGGACCGCGGTACAGTCATACGCTGGGGGGCTGATCAATTTGTCATTATCGCCACCGTGAATGATGGTGAAAAGGAGGCTTTGCAGTTTGGCGATGAGTTGTTGGACTCATTAAAAGAGTCATTTGAAATCGCCGGTGATGCGGTATTCGTATCCGCCTGCGTTGGCCTTAGTTTATACCCTAGAGATGACAGCAGTCCTAATACATTGATCCAGCATGCAAATATTGCTATGAACGAGGCCAAGAAAAATGGCCGAAATCAATTCCGACTGTTTTCTGATCCAATGAACCAGCGAGTCGTTGAACGGCTGGCCCTTGAGACCGAAATGCGATTCTCCCTGGAAAACAATGAGTTTGTTCTGGATTATCAGCCATTAGTAGAGCTAAGCACCGGCAGGGTGAGAGGTGTAGAGGCCTTGGTGCGGTGGCAAAATCCCAAGCGTGGTCTGATGATGCCGGATTCTTTCTTACCGGTTGCCGAAAAATCTGGCCTGATTATACCGTTAGGTTTTTGGGTATTAGAAGAATCATGCAGGCAGATCAAGTTATGGGAAAAGCAAGGCATGAGTGTCGAAAGGGTCGCAGTCAATCTTTCAGCCCGCCAAATGTGGGAAGAAAACATTGTGGATTCGGTTGCCGATATAATCAGCAAAACAGGGTGTAGATGTGATCAAATAGAACTAGAACTGACGGAAACCGTCTTGATGAGCTCGGTGGAAAAAACTGTCAAGATTTTGAGCCATTTGGCTGAATTAGGCATCGAAGTGTCCATGGATGATTTTGGTACTGGCTATTCATCACTTTATTATCTGCGAAATTTGCCGTTTCATATTATCAAGGTCGACAAGTCCTTTGTGGATGATTTACCACAAGATGCTGGTAGCGTTAGCCTTATTTCCAGCATTATCGCTTTCGCGCACGGTTTGGGAAAGAAGACCGTGGTTGAGGGTATCGAAACCCAGCAACAGTTAGAGTGTGTACATTCGTTGGGCGGCGACGTTGCGCAGGGCTATTATTTTGCGCGCCCCATGAATCCGCAAAAAATCGGCAAACTTTTAGCGTCCGGTCCTACCCCGTTTTCGCATATGTTGCCTAAGTGAGGGTGCTGATACTTAACCTTCAAACTGATTCCCCGGGCCGAGGCAGCTAAACCAATAAAGAAATTGCTTTTCGATATTTCTCTAGTGGTTTGTGCCAACTGGAATCATTTCAGCCCTGATAGCGGATTTGGCGTCGAAGGTTTGCGCCGGAGTGAAAAGCAGCTCGCTAATGCCTGACAATTCGCTTGTGCCACCGATGAAGGCCGGGCGGAAGCGGATAACTAAAGGCCCATCAGTTCTTATCCATTGCGGCCGCCTTCAATAAAAGCCAGCAATCGCGCTGTGAACATAAACCTCATCCGGATTCCAGCCCTCATATATGTTGCTTGAGAAAAACGCCAAAACTGGGAGCCAACGATCTTGACCCCCCTGTGTGGTTGGCAAGGGGCAACTTCAAAAAGAAGCGTCCTTGATTGATTGGGATATCCTGCTTATGCCAGCGCAAGATAGGAGGAAAGGTTGAAAGCGGGCAATCAAAAAAAACACACCGTCTCGACTAAAGGTGTAAGGCTCTTATTTTTTATAATATTTGTATCTGTCGGGACCATATTGGCAGGGATAATAACTTTTATTTATCAGCTTGAAACTGAAGGCTATTTTGAGCGGCTCAAGGAACATGAAAGCTTTGCCGTCAAGGTCAGTAGCCAACTTACCGACAAAATATTTGAGGACGTTACAGCCGATTTAAAATACTTATCGCAACAGCAAGCAGTACTCGATTTTTTTAAGCATAACCAAAAGCAAGATTTGGAAATCATAGCACAAGACTTTTTCACATTCTCCAAAGTTAAAAACAAGTATGATCAGGTCCGCTTGTTAAACGCACAAGGCATGGAGATAGTACGGGTAAATTATGACCGAGGCCATCCCGCCATAGTTTCGCGAGATCAATTGCAAAATAAGGCGAAGCGCTATTACTTCGCGGATACCTTTGCCATGGGAAAAGGTGAGGTGTTTGTTTCTCCTTTTGATTTGAATATAGAAAACGGAGTTGTAGAAAAGCCTCTTAAACCAATGATTCGTTTCGGAATGGTGGTGTTTGACCCGGAGGGGAATAAGCGTGGGGTGGTTTTGTTGAATTACCTGGGCGATAGATTGTTGAAATTGCTTGAACAGGCTGGCAAGGCCATGTTTGGACAACCACTGTTGCTCAACCGCAAAGGCTATTGGATTATGGGGCCCCAAAAATCCGACGATTGGGGGTTCATGCTGGCCGGTCGGGAAAATAAAACCATATACAACCGCTTCCCCGTTTCTGCGGCTACCATTTTGAGCCAACACAGTGGTCAGCTTTATAACAAAGAGGGTATGTTTTCATTTGCCAATATATACCCTTTAAAGGTGGGCCAACAGTCAAGTTGCGGAGCGGCCGCTGCCTTTGAACGAAGTACGGAAGGCCTGACGGCTGAACAATACCACTGGATACTCATCTCTTATATGAGCCCCGATAATGTAAAAGCGTACTCTTTCGGACTTTTGACCAACTTAGCGATTTTAGGATCGGCGTTATTTTTACTCACCGCATTGGCGAGTTGGCTGATTGCCGGTGCGATCGTTCGTAAACGCCTTTATCGCGCTGAATTGTACAAAATGGCGCACTTTGATGAACTCACGAAGCTGCCCAACCGTGCATTATTTTATGACCGCCTGAATCAAACATACGAAACCTGCAAACGTTATGACCGCTCCTTCGCGCTCCTCAATATAGACCTGGACGATTTCAAGAATGTCAATGATTCCCTGGGGCACGGCGCAGGCGACATGCTATTGAAAGAGGTGTCTGGGAGAATGCTGGGAATCGTGCGCAAGTCAGACACCGTGGCGCGAATGGGCGGTGACGAGTTCATGATCATCTTGGCCGAGTTGCCTGGGCCGCAAGCCGTCGAAGCGGTGGCTCAAAAGCTCCTCGACTCTTTGACCAAGCCAGTGGTGCTGGATGGCCAGCAGGCTCAGGTTGGGGCGTGCATAGGATCGGCCATTTATCCCGACGACTCCACTGACCTGGCTCAACTTATCAAAATGGCAGACATGGCCATGTACGCATGCAAGGCGGAGGGCAAAAACATGGCTAAAACCTACTCTTCCTTGAGCCGATAGACTCCCGCCTCGGTCATGATGGCTGTGAAGCCTTTGACGGGCCGCGGCCGATTCCGCCGCAACGGCATCCGGCACGCCCGCCAGGGTCCGGTGTCCTGATCCGCCCAAGGCGTGGACAGCGTTCACCCCTCCTCAGCCCCCCATAGCCTTCGCTTACCATGACGCGCCCTCTCCCCCGGCGGGCAGTGGCCCTGTAACCCTCCCTTAAAATAGGGCCAGTTTGAGGTAGAGACTTCTGGCAGACTGAGGTCTGCAAGGAGGACTCTTCACGATGCGCAGGACCAGATTCAGCGAAACTCAGATCGTCAAAATTCTGAAAGAGGTGGAAGGGTGTTTGGTGTCAGAGCCCCTGAGACAGATTTGTTGTTTTAGCTAATGGATACTCCTGGGTAGAATCGGCACCCAAAGGAGTGAGCCATGAGCCAGAGTGAAGCAGTGGAAGACAAGGTCCGGGAGATCAGGCGTAAAACCCGAAGGAAGTACTCGGCGGAGGAGAAGATCCGGATCGTCTTGGAGGGTCTTAGGGGCGAGGAGAGCATCGCCGAACTCTGTCGCCGAGAGGGCATAGCCCCCAATCTCTACTACAGCTGGAGCAAGGAGTTTCTGGAGGCTGGCAAGCGGCGCCTGATGGGCGACACCAAGCGTCAGGCCACCAGCGGCGAGGTGCGGTCCTTGCGTCTGGAAAACAGCCAGCTCAAGGAACTGGTGGCTGATCTGTCCCTGAAGAACGTGGTGCTTAAAAAAAGCTTGGCTGGCACGGGCGAAGATCTGGATCAGTGATGCGCTTCAGCCAAGCTGAGAAGATGGAGATCATCCGGCTGGTGGAGGGGTCGTCCCTGCCGGTGAAGCAGACGCTGCGCGAGATGGACGTGCCGCGCAGCTCCTTCTACCGCTGGTATCGACGATATCTGGATTATGGCTACGATGGCCTGGCCAGCCAGCCTCCCCATGCCAGGAGATTCTGGAACAAGATCCCTGAGAGCGAGAAGAAGCATATTGTTTCAGAGGCCAAGCAGATGCCTGAGCTCACCCCCCGAGAGCTGGCCTGGCACATCACCGACAGCCAGGGGGCCTTCATCAGCGAGTCCAGCGTCTATCGCATCTTGAGGGACTATGACCTGGTGGCCAGTCCGGCCTATATCGTGCTCACGGCCGCCGATGAGTATAGGCACAAGACCAAACGGGTGCACCAGCTTTGGCAGACCGACTTCACCTATTTCAAGATCATCGGCTGGGGCTGGTACTACCTGTCCACGATCCTGGATGACTACAGCCGCTATATCATCGCCTGGCTTCTGACCAGCACCATGTCGGCGGAGGACGTGAAGAACACTCTGGACTTGGCCATCACCAAGACCGGGATTACCGGGGTCAAGGTCCGGCACCGGCCGCGGCTGCTATCGGACAACGGGCCCTGCTACCTGGCCGGGGACCTGAAGCAGTACCTGGACCAGCATGGCATCAGACACACCAGGGGCAAGCCCTACCACCCCATGACTCAGGGCAAGATCGAGCGATACCACCGGACATTGAAAAATCGGATCAACCTTGAGAACTACTACCTGCCCTGGGAACTAGAGCACCAGATAGGCCGCTTCGTGGATTATTACAACCACCGTCGGGTGCACGAGTCCCTGGACAACCTGACACCCGCTGACGTGTATCACGGCAGGGTCAGGGATATCATCACAGCCAGAAACCTGGTCAAGGAACAGACTATGCGGCGCAGGAGGCGCCAAAACCTGGGACTGAAGCCCTTAAACGAAGAGATTATTAAACCCGAGGTCTACCGGGAATGTCTCCATTAGCAAAAACCAATTCTTGTCCCAAACGCTTTGACGACATACATTTGCGCCGCTCGCGGTATTTGGGATAAGTCACCGCTACCCCCACCAGGGACAAGGTGTTGCGTTCGCGTCCGGCGTTGAAATGGCAGTTGCGGCAGTTCAGGGTGTTGCCCACGTATTCCTTGGCGTAGGTCTGGGTGTCCATGAGGATGTGGTAGCCCAGCATGACCCCGTCGCGGATGCTCTCCGGCGCGTCTTCGGGGCGGGGCGGATCGAACACCACCTGGGAGGCCCGCACCGCCTCGCCGGGAGCTTGGTTGTTTTCCATGACCCTGGGCGCGGGGAAGTTGCCCATGGAACTGAACAGCCAGTAGAAACCCGTGGCCACCAGCACCAGGACCAGGGTTAGCGCCAGAGAGAGAGATAACCGGTGGGTACGCAAGGGCGCGCTCCTTCCAATGTCTGCGAGAACTCCTGCAACAAACACGGATCGTTCGGCGCAAGCACGAAGGAATTCGCCTTGGCGTCGGTGGCCTGTTTGCAAATTCAGTATGAAGGATCGGGAGAGCTGATGGTACCCCCAAACCTTGAGTTTCCCCTACCACAACCATATAAATTGATTGGCTTTTTCCTGAATATAACCCTACTGGGAAAGTAGCGTTTCGCGCCCGTTGGCCCGATTTGGTCCGGGCCCACTCCAAGAAGTGGTACATTAATTACCAATCGGCCATCATGCAGGTGGCCTGGGCGGCCAGTAGCGGCAGAGCCAGGGGCAAGGCCGGAGCGCGCCGTCTGCGTAGGAACGCGAAAATAGGGGATATTGCTTTGAGTTTGGTTACATTGTGCAAAAATCATGAGCGGGCTTACGGCGTCCAGGCCGTGATCGGGGCCATGGGTTGGGACGAGGCCGCCAACCCCATCCGGGGCCAACAGGTTCTGTTGAAACCCAATCTCAACACCGCGGACCCGGCGCCCGGCTCCACGGACAACGCCACCTTGGAGGCGCTCATCGACGAGTTGTGGCGCCTGGGGGCCAAGTCCATAACCCTGGGCGAGCGCAGCTGGAAGACGACCCGCCAGGTGGTGGCCGAGAAGAACCTGGAGCCGCTGCTAAAGGCCAAGCAAGTGGAGCTGGTGATTTTCGATGATCTGCCGGAAAGCGGTTGGGCGCAGATAAAAGCCCCTGGCCACCATTGGCCCGGGGGATTTCTGGTGCCCCGAGCCCTGCTGGAGTCCGAGTGCGTGGTGGAGACCTGCTGCCTCAAGACCCATGCCTATGGCGGCGTTTTCACCATGTCCCTGAAGCTGGCGGTGGGCTTTGTGCCGGGCCGGGAGCAGAACCCGATCTACATGAACTCCCTGCATTCCTCCCCGCATCAGCGGGAGATGATCGCCGAGATCAACACGGCCTTCACCCCCGCCCTGGTGGTGTTGGACGGCGTGGACGCCTTTGTGGACGGGGGGCCCATGACCGGCGAACTGGCCGCGGGCGACGTCATGCTGGCCTCCGGCGACCGGGTGGCCATCGACGCGGTGGGCCTGGCCTGCCTAAAGCAGCTGGGCGCCAACAAGGCCATCAGCAAGCCGGCCATCTTCGATCAGGACCAGATAAGACGGGCGATCGAGTTGGGGCTGGGGGTGAAAAGCGCCCGGGAGATAGAGCTGGCGGCCGCCGACGAGGCCAGCCGGGACTACGCCGCGGCCATAGGGGAGATATTGCTGGACAACGAGGCCCGCGGCGCCTCGGGAGCCGCGTCCAAGCTGCGCGAGTTCACCGCCAATCTTTTGAAGAACGGGCGTTAGAGCGCCTTGGTCTGGCCGGTCCGCCAGACGCCTCGGGCAGTGCGGGAAACGCCGGCCGTGCGCTTTGCTAAAGACAAACCGGTTAAGCGGACGGGAGGACGGCGGTGCCGGGGCCTCGCCTAGTCGGGGAAGTGTGGCGCAGTCCCAAGGCCCGCCGGGCGGCGGCCAATTCCGGTTGGCTGCTGGCGGCCACGGTGGTGGCCCGTCTATCCGGCCTGGCGGTGGCCGTGGTCTTGGCCCGGGTGCTGGGCCCCGAAGAATACGGGGTCTGGGGCATGGCCCTGGCCGTGGTGGCCCTGCTGTCGGGCCTGGCCGGGGGGGGCATAGCCCAGGTGGTGGTCAAGGAGTTGGTTCGCCGTCCCGAGAGGGAGCCGCAAATCCTGGGCAGCGCCTTGCTGATCCGCCTGGCGCTTTTCCTGCCGGCCCTGGCCGCGGCCCTGGTGGCCCCCCACTTGCCCGGCCTGAACCAGGCGGGGCTGGGCCTGGTCGTCACGCTATTGGCCCTGGCCTGGCTGCCCCAGTCGTTTAGCGGGGTCACCGGCGCCCTCTTCCAGAGCCGCCTGCAGGACCGGCTCAACTTCCAGGCGGGCTTCCTGGCCACCGTGGGGGAGGCCTTGGGCAAGTGCCTGGCCGCTCTCGCCGGGGCTGGCCTGTGGGTCGTGGCTGCGGTCCATAGCCTGGCCAGCCTGGTGCGGGCAGTGCTGGCCCTGCGCCTTTTGCCCGGCGGTTGGCGCCAGACGCGGGAATGGCGGGTGGAATCGGAGGTGACGCGGCACCTGTGGAGCGAGACCTGGCCCATTATTTTCTGGTCGAGCATGGTGGCCGTGTATACCAGCATCGACCAATTGATGCTAGGCTACCTGGTGGGGCCCTCCTCCACCGGGCAATATCTGGCCGCCGTGCGCCTGGCAAGGGTCTGGTTGATGCTCCCGCCCTTGATTCTGCCTTCCCTGTTCCCTTACCTGGTGAAGCTAAGAGAGGAGAACCAGGCGCTCTATGAACAGCGTTTCGCGCAGATTTACTGGTTCTTCACCTGGTCGGCCATTCTCATCTCGATTTTGGTCAGCCTCCCGGCGGATGGCTTGATAACCCTGATTTTCGGCCCGCAATACGCCGGCAGCGGTACGATGTTGGCCATCCTGGTCTGGGGCAACGTGTTCAGCTTTCAGGGCCTGGCCCGGGGCCAGTGGCTGATCGCCGAGGGGCTGCAACGCTACTCCATCTATTACGCCGCCATCGGGGCTCTGACCAACGTGGGGGCCAACCTGTTTTTGATTCCCCTATGGGGCGGGGTGGGGGCGGCATGGGCCACCCTGCTTTCCCTGGTGTGCTCAATCCTGCTGGGCCCGCTCTTGTTCACGCCCACCCGGCCATCCTCCCTCATGCTGCTGCGCTCCTACCTTCCCTATCGGCGGGGCTTGCTGGGCTGACCAAGGGGGCCGGGCCCTAGAGTTGGCCGGCCAACTCCTGGAAGGCGGCCACCGCGCGAGCGGGGTCGGTGCCCACGCCTACCGCGTAGCAGGGAACGGCCTTGAGCAGATCCATGAGAAACTCGAACACCAGCCTGGTCTCTTCCGGCTGTTGCAGGGGCATGGTCACCGGAAAGAGGCCGGAGACCGCCGCGGCCTTGGGCAGGGGCGCCCAGGTGGTCGGGACCTGGCCGGTTTGGTGCAGGCAGCAGAGGGCCGATACCGGAGCGCGGTCCTGAAAGGGCAGGGAGGAGAGGCTCAGCTTGAAGTACAGATCCCCGGCGTGCTCGCAGAGGGCCTCCCGGGCCTTCAGCCCAGGCACGAAGCGCTCCAGGGTGGGGCGGCTCACCTTTACCACGTCGCTGAGGGTGGCGGCCTGGTAGCGTTGCCCGCCAACGGCTTGCAGGAAAATGCGCTCGTCGGTGAGCAGGGGATGGCCGCCCTGGCCCAGGATCAGGCTGGCGGTGGATTTGCCGCCGCCGGATTTAGCCGAGAGCAACAGGCCCTTGCCGCCCACCACCGCGCAGCCGGCGTGCACCGGGATCAGTCCCTTGGCCCGGAGGAAACCGGAGAGGGCGATAACCGCGAATAGGTAGCGCAAGGGAAGGTGGTCACCAAAGGCCCGGGGAGTGAGCACCGCCTGGTAGCGACTGTCTTCCAGATTCCAATACTGCCTGCCCAGGCCGTGGAACTGGCGCCACCAGGCCTGGCCCCGGCCCAGGAAGCGGGTCTCCGGGTAGGATTCCTCCCCCAGAAGCAGGTTGATGCCATTTTCAGCCGAGGCGCTCGGGTCGATGGGCAGCACCCGGTCAAAGTCCTTTTCCTCGGCCAACTCGAAGGAGCAATGCAGGGGCTTTTCGCCGGTTGGCGCAGTATCCGCGGACCGGGGGGCCAAGAGCCCGACAATCCCCTCGCGCACCTCTGGGGTGGAGCTGTGGATGACCAGGCTTTGTCCCTGGAAGGTGTAGGTGTCAACAATCGGTGAGGGCAATCGGGTGATCCATTTCGGGCTGTGAATGAAAGTCGAGGCCGCCCCGGGTATCGGCGGTGATCATGGGCCGGTAGCGCTTCAGGCCTTGGATATCCTCGAAAAGGGGCTCCCCCGCCAACTCGATCCAACTATGGCCTTGTAAGTCCTGGCCTTGTTTGGCCACGCCGATCACCAAGTTGGCTTGAATGCCTTTTTGACGGCACCAGGCGAACAAATACAGGCAACGTCTCAGGCAGGGGCGGGAAGAAAAAAACAGGTAATTCAGGCACAGGGTGCACAGGCGCCAGAGACGCCCCAGTTGCCGCCGCTCCTCCACAGTGGGTGGATGAAACGCCGCCCCGGCGGGACGTTCCAGCCGCCGCCGTAGCATGGCAGGCACTGGGGTGCGCAAAAGAAACAGGGAGAGGGAGTCCAGGCCCAGGCGCAAGGCGATAACCGGCACTCGCCACGCCCCGCGCAGCAGCACCAGTCTGGACTCTATGGGCGGGGCAGGCTCCTCGGGCATTTATTCCCTGGTTTCCAACAGTCCCTTACGGGACATCTCCTGGGCCAGATCCCCTATGTCCTGCTTGAGCACCGTCAGCTGCACGTCGTACTCCTCGAACATCATCTCCAGGATCTTGCTCAGCGGCCGAGCTCCGTCCACTTTTTCCCAAAACGACAGACCGGTGTCGTTGAGGCTGAAATAGTCCCCGTTCTTAATGTTGAGCAACACGGCCTCGCCGTCGAGCTCGGACCAGATGAATTCCTCATTCTTGCGATAGATGGGGTCACTCTCGCTCATCACTACCTCCACCGATTTTCCGCGCCAGGGACAGCGCTCGATTTCGCACCCTCTGGACGGTCAGTCCGGCCAAGGCAAGGGGAGGGTTGGCTTTTATTTGACAAATCCTTCTCTGTCGGGCCATCAGGGGCCTGGCCCTTTTTTGCAACCATTCTTCCAAATCAGCGAGACTTACGGAACTCAAATTTCGCCGGTAATAGTCATGCACCGCTTGGCGGTCATCCCAGGGGTTGTCCTCGAAAAACGAGTCCCCGTATTGCTCGTACAGGGGAGTGCCCGGGAATACATGCAGTTTAACCCAAAAAAAGTTGGAAGGCCGATACTTGCGAACCCATGCTTCACTGGCATGGAGGTCGGCCAAGGTCTCTCCCGGCAATCCCCTCATCAAGTAGGCATGGGAGTATATACCCACCTCGCGGCATAGCCCCAAGGCTTTTTGGGCCGCTTCCACCGGTATGGTCTTGTCCATTGCCCTTAAATGATCCTGGTTGGGAGTCTCCACCCCAAACTCCAACGAGGTGCAGCCCGCCTTTTTCATCAGTCCAAGCAGACCGCCCTCCACGCAATCGGCCCGGACCTGAGCGGACCAAAGCAATCGACGGTGCAAGTTCCTTTCCAGCAGCATTTCACAAAAGCGCGCGCATCGCCGCCGGTCCACCAGGAAGTTGCAGTCCCGCAAATAGATCGCATCTAAGTTGTAGTCTCGCAAACAACGCTCGACATCTTCCAGCACTAATTCAAGGCTGCGAAAGCGCAACCCCGGTCCGTAGTCCCTGGATTCAAGGCAATAGGCGCATCTGCCCGTGCATCCCCTCGAAGTCATGAGAGTAAGAGAGGACAGGTAGTGGCACCAGATGGTGTCGGTGCCACGCATGGCGTAATAGCCCGTGTCCATCAGGTGAAATGCGGGGAATGGCAACAAATCCATATCAATGGGAGACGACCTGCGCGAAGGGGGACGCGCCTCATCGCCATCGCGCAGCCAAACTCCGCTGGCCGAGGACCAATCGCCTGAGACCAATTGCGCCAGGGGGATCTCCGCCTCACCCTCGATCAACAAGTCTATCTGAGGAATTTTTTGAAAGGCCAGGGCGGGCAGGGCCGTGGCGTGGGCGCCAAAAATCCCCAGGGGGGCGTCGTGGAGCGCCTTGATGTCGCGGGCGCAGTGGCAGGTGTCATATATGGATTCCGGGTTGGCCTCGATCAGCACCAAATCGGGCTTGAACGAACTCACCAGGGAGAGCATTGCCTGGTGGGTGCCGGCCAAAGATTGCCCGCCGCGATGGCTGTGCGCCAGGCGGTCGAAAACCCTAACCGTGCAGCCTGTGTTTTCCAAAACAGCGGCCGCGGAGGCGATGAATAAAGGCGTCCAGGTGTTTTTGTTGGGGCCTATCCGGCTGTCGTTGGGGCTTACGATTAAAACTTTGGGCATTGCATACTTCCGCTGATACCAACAAAGCCGGCACCAATTATTTTCAATCGTTAAAAAAATTATAATATATTTTACCAAACAATTAAATTATAGTAAGTTGATAAAATATGGTAAAAGCGAGGTGTCGGGAAGGCGGTCAAATTTGGACACGTCTGGATCGACTGGTGCATGAACTTAGGGATGAAAACGGATGAATGTCAAAAAGGAATATGTGAAACCGAAGGTTGTGGCTCACAAAAGCTTGGGGGACATAACCGCGTTAGAGCCGCCTTCCGCAGTAGGCTAGCTCCAAGAATGTGCAATGCCCGGGCGCGGTCAGGGGCTGCGCCTGCGGGTTCATGGTTCGCGAATAAATCCGCTTGCAGAGGATGACAGGGCGATGAGTAAAAAGGCATACCAAAAGCCGAAGCTGACCCAGTGCCAGAGTCTGCAAAAGCTCACGGGTGGTCTCAGAGCCTCGGAAGAGTTTTGAAAACGTCATCCGGGCACTAGGGGCGGCAACAAAGGTGGATGCGGGGTGGCCCGCGTGACGGCCGCAAGCTCGACGTAAACGTTACACAAGCAGTTGGTGGTGATCAAATGGCTGATAAGAAGACTTACGAAAAGCCCGAATTGAAGGCCCATCAAAACCTGCGGCAGGTCACCGGCGGCGCTCCCGCCTCTGACCAGACTTGAGCGGCTTTACCACCAAAGGCTCGATAAGGACGGCGGAACCGTTGAGTTGGCTCCCTGCTGGCTCAGGGCCCCAAATGTCGGCAACACACCTCATGCAAAGCAAGCGCGGAAGACGGATGAGCGAAAAAAAAGCCTATAAAAAGCCCGAACTCACGGCCGGTCAAAACCTGCGCCAGGTTACCGGCGGTCTGTTGTCCTCGCGGGAAGATTGAGCGGGACGCAGGAGGGCTGCCCGGATTATGGATGGAGCCCGGCCGTGACCATAGCGGCTTGACCCCATTGGCAAACCGTTTAATAGAGCGAGGAGACGGCAAATGGCCCCCAAGAAAGCCTATGAAAAACCCGAAGTGGTGGCTCACCCCAACCTGCGGCAGGTGACCAGTGGCGACCTTTCCTCCCAGGACACTTAATAGCTTCCCAATCCATATGCCAACCGCCTGAACTATCCTTTCTCCTAGTATCTTATCGCCCTGCCTAAACCTGCGGGTCGCGGTCCCGCGCCGTATGGCGCACTGAGTCGGCCCGTCTTCAGGACGCATTCCAGACCTAACAAATCGGCGGCGCGTAGCAAAACCGAGCGGCATTGTCCCGTCCAGGGCAAGACGGGCTCGTGCGGACGCATATAAATACCTACAAGTTCTACGGGGTTTGACTGCGGCGCGGGTATCGGATTAACCTGTAGCGTCTATAGGAATGTATTGGTTCGTACCAATGCCGATACTTTTGTTTTGCTCACAGGGCGAAATACAGGATTTTAGTGGATTGTCTACCCGGAGGCCAACATTGCGTGAGGCCATATATGAGGCCCGCGACCATCAATAGCAGTTAACGGAACTTCTCAACCTCGGCGACGAAAGGACCCATGATGAAGTTTTGGCCCGTGAAGACCTTTTTGGTGTTGATTCTGGCAGGGATCACCCTGGTTGCCCCGTCCGCCGCGCAGGCACAGGATCTGCCTGATTGTTGTTTCCAGATATACAGCACCGGCAGGTTTATGGGATGGGGGGCGGCTCTGCTGGAATACACCCGGCCGCGTCAGAGGCCCTCGCAATGGGACACGGTTATCTATCAACAGCTGCAGGGCGCTTCCAACACGGCGGCCGCGGCCTATAATTCCTGCCGGGCCTATATTCCCGCCTGGAGCGACTGGCGCCAGAAGCAGCAATGGCTGGCGCAGCAGATCAACGACCTTCAGCGGGTCAACAACCATCGTTCCTGGCGAAATCGGGTCTACCAAAACGTGGCCCAGAGCTACAACTCATGGGCCAACCAACTTTCCATAATGCGGGTCAACAACCGGATCATCCGGGCCACCACCTGCTCCACCTGCTATTTCCGGCTGGGCTATGCCTCGGCTTATGTGTCCCAGGCCCTGCGCCAGGCCAACGAAGCCCTAAACCGCAACCGCAACCGGCAGGAAGCGGGGCGGCAGTTGCAGCTGGCTCGCGACCATCTCCAGCGCATGCTCAGCGTGCTGCGGGTCTACCGCGAGATACAAATGCCCAGGGGCTCGTTTATCATTCGCTGCTCCAACCTCAATCGACTGAATCTGGGAAACCGGATCCAAAACCTGTTCGCCGCCTGCCGCAGCCTGAACAATCTGCCGGGCAAGATCCAAGCCGCCAACCAAATGAGCGACCAAATCGGCAATACCCTGCTCAATGACTGCATCCCGCGCCGGGGAGCCGTGAACCGGCCGGGCGGCCCGGGCAGCGGACCCGGCGGCGGCGGCAGCGGGGGGAGCGGAGGCCGGGAGATATGCGGCGACGGCATAGACAACAACGGCAACAACCTGATCGACGAGGGCTGCAACTACAAGCGCGAGATCATCCTCGATGACGACGAGTGCCCGGATGACACCGTGGGCCTGGTTGTCGACGGCCGCAAGCTGGGCAATACTCCGCCGGGAAACAAAAGGCACTTCGATGTTTCGTATCTGCGCCCGGGCAGGCATACCATAATCGTGCTGGCCGTCAGGTCGGGCGGCCAGCAATACCGCTGCAGCAATAATAAGCAAGTCACCTATTCCGTGAAGCTGGGCAAGGGCATCAAATTCACCAACGGCAGAAACTATGCCACGGGTAATATCAAGGAAGGCAGCAACCGCAAGTACACCATCGTGGTGCAATAGCCGGATACCGCGAGGTTGGCGAATGCGATTTCCAAGCCTGCATAAGCGCCGGAGCGCGGACTCCGGCCCAGCGCGCTGGTCGCCGGCAAGCAAGGCCGTAGTGGGGCTCGTGGCCCTGCTGATCCTGCTCGCCGGCGGTTTCTGCTGGGCGGACGAGCTCAACCTGGCGCCCCGTTGCCTGGCCGATTATTGTCCCCGCTGCCCCCAGCCTTGGGACGCGGTCATGGCGGACGGCAAATGCTCCCAGTGCCTGAACCGGCATTGGCAAGCCATCGTAGCTTGCGGCAAGAAGGCAGCCCCGGCGCCCCTGGATTCGGCAATGGTGGGTCTCTGGCGCTCTCCCAGCGGCTTGTCCATGTTGCTGCAGGAAAACAGCCAGGGTCTTTGGGGCTACCTTTACTGGGTTCCCCCAAGCCTGACCGAGCGCTATCCCAAGCTATGGGCGGTGATGGCCAAGATGAATAAGAGCGCCGATGGAGGCTATCGGGGGAAGTTTCTGGCCCCCTCGGGCCGCTGGGTGCCGGTGAAGGCGCTCCTAGAAGGCAAAAAGAACCTGCGCACCATCTTCGCCGATAACGAGGTGGTGAAATGGACCAAGACCGTGATCCTCAAGCGCAACCCCACGGGGCCGGACCCGGCGGGTCGCTGAGGTTGCTTAGGCCCCGGCTGGCCGGTCGGGGCATTACGGGAGGCTTGCCTTGCCGCGTTTGAAAAAGGTCGCCTTGTTGTTGTGCGGGTTGCTGCTTCTGGGTTCGTTGGCGGCGGGAACCAGCCTGGGGGCCGGGACCATCGACTGGTGGGTGGCCGCCTATGAGCGCGGCGAACGCCACAAGGCCTTGTTCCATCTGATGGACTGTGCCGACAACTACCAGGCTCCGGGCGATGATTTGCTTATGCTGCCCATGATTCAGGACGCTCTGGGCCGCGAGGCCAAGGTGGCCGAGTTGGGCGTCCAGGTGTTCCTCTATTACAATCAACTGTATGGCGCCCGTAACAGTGCGGCCTACGCCGCGCTGCGGGCCTCTCTGGCCCAACGCGGGGTGAAGGTGGATTTGACGCGCTACGCAAAATGGATGGTGGTTATCGCCGAGCGAGGCGCCAACCTGCGCCAAAGCCCCAGCCCCGAGGGGAGGGTGCTTACCGCGCTCAAAAACGGCATGCAGGCGCTCCCCCTGGGCCAGAGCGGCTCCTGGGTTGAGGTGAAACCGGTGGGGCCGGGGGCGGTGGACCCCCGCTTCGAGCGGGTGCGAGGCTACGTGCACGCTTCCCTGCTGGCCCCTTATTGATTAGGCCCGGGGGACAAAAAAACGGCCAGGCGCCGCTAAAGCGCCTGGCCGTTACGCAGAGGGGGGTGGGTCCGGCAATGATGTCAAATCAAGATGCGCCCCCTTTATGCCCTAAGAATTACATGCAGCCCATGCCTCCGCCCGAGCCCATCTTCTCGGCGCAGCAGGCCTTGCCCTTGCGGATGCGGAAGGCCGAAAGGTCGTCGCCCGCATAGATAGCCTTCAAGGTCTCCTCGATGAAACCGCTGACCTCCAGGGGCTCCACCCCGTAGCCGCTGAGCACCGCCCGCGGGGTTTCGCCGATGCCGCTGACGAGCACGTGGCGGCAATCGCTCAGCGTCTCGGCCAGTTTTTTCCAGCGCAGCTCGCCGCCGCCCGCCTCCGGCGCGGGCCGCACCTCCAAGAGGCTGAAGCCGCCGGGGATGGGCCCCCAGATCTGGAACTCGGGGGCCTGGCCCAGGTGCAGATTGACCAAGGTGCCTTCCCGGGTGGCCACGGCCACGTAGGGGTGCGACACCTCCTTGGGCTCGGGCAGCTTGGTGCAGGAAGACAGGCAGCCGCCCATTTCCCGGGAGCGGTCCTGGCCCAGCAGACCCACGGCGTCGGCCCGGCAGCGGGTGCAGTGGGACATCTGGTTGAGATAGGGGGCGCAGTCGCTCCTGAGCTGCTGCATCAGCTCGCGGCTGGGCTCGCCCAGGGCCTCGAAGACGGTGTTGGGGGTGGGGAACATGGGCATCAGGTTCATGAGGTCCGCGCCCAGCTCGGAGGCCCAGCGGGCCACCTCGGTCATGTGCCCATCGTTGATGGTGGGGATGACAATGCTGTTGATCTTCACGGTGATGCCGCGCTCCTTGAGCCCGGCCACCGCCTGGGTTTGGCGCTCCAAGAGCAGGCGGGCCGCTTCCTCGCCCCGGTAGGCCACCTTGCCCTCCTTGACCCAGGAGTAGATCTTGGCCCCGATGGCCGGGTCCACCGCGTTCACGGTGATGGTCATGTGGGTCACCCCGGAGTCGGCCAGGGCGTCCAGATGCTCGGGCACGGCCAGGCCGTTGGAGGACAGGCACAACAGGGTGCCGGGAAAGCGCTCGCCGATCAGGCGCATGGTCTGTAGGGTCTTGGCCGCGTTGGCCATGGGATCGCCTGGTCCGGCGATGCCCGCCACGCTGATGCGCGGCTCGGCGGCCACCACCCGGGCGAAATATTCCTGGGCCTGGCGGGGAGCCAGCACCGCGCTGGTCACGCCGGGGCGCGACTCGTTGACGCATGAATACTTGCGGTCGCAGTAGTTGCACTTGATGTTGCAGGCCGGGGCCACCGGCAGGTGCACCCGTCCGTGGCTGCCCTTGGCTCCCCGGTTGAAACAGGGATGATTTTCGCTGTTGTTGGGTATGCTCATGATCTTGCCCCTATAGGTATCCGTAGCCCACGTTGCTCTCGCTCTGCTTCTGCTCCAGCAGGGCGTTGACGATGCGGTCGTACATCTCCTGGGCGCCGCGGTAGCCCAGGTGGTGCAGGCGCGGCCCGCCGAAGCGGTCGTGGATGGGGAAGCCCACCCGCACCAGGGGAACGCCCAACTCCCGGGCGATGAGGTAGCCCTTGGAGTGGCCCAGCAGGAAGTCCGGTTTGAGCTCGCGGCTCAGCTCGGCGATGCGGTAGAAGTCCACGCCTGGCTCGGCGTGGACCGTCTCGCGCACCAGGCCCTCGGTGACCCGCTCCAGGTTCTCCCGGAAACCGGCGCCGCGCCCGCCGCTGGCGCACAGCACCGGCTGCACCCCGATTTCGGCCAGGAAGGAGGCCAGGCCGATGACCAGGTCCTGCTCGCCATAGACCACCGCCCGCTTGCCCGAGAGGTACTTGTGGCCGTCCACCATGGCGTCCAGCAGGCGGCCGCGTTGATCGGCGTGCCGCGAGGGAATCTCGCGCTTGGCGAGCGCGGCCAGGGCCTCGAACATGGCGTCGCTCTGGCGCAGGCCGATGGGCAGGCCCAGGTCGTGGAGTGCCACGCCGCAGCGCTCCTGCAGGTCGCGGCCCGCCGCCTGGGAATAAGGGGTCCAGCCGAAGGACAGGGTGGCCGCCGCGCCGCCCATCTTGGCGATGTCGGCCAGGGGGGTGCCCCCGCCGGGCAGAATCTCGTAGCTGGTGCCGGCCGGGGCATCCAGGGGCCGCGAGTAGTCGGGCAGCAGGGTGGCCTTGAGGCCGAAGCCCTTGGCCACTTCCTGCAGATGGCGGATGTCGGCCGGGCTCACGAAGCCGGGCAGCAGGTTGATTCCGCTGTGGCGGGCCACCGGATGGGCCAGCTGGCGCACGATGGCGTCCACCGCCGCGTGGAAGCCCTCGGCGTGGGTGGCCGCGTAGGAGGGGGTGGAGGCGTGGATCAGGGCGGGCATCTTGCCGCCCGGGCCTTCCACCTTGGCCGCGTCCAGGAACTCCTTGACGATGGCGGGCACGTTGTCGCCGATGGTCTCGGTGAGGCAGGTGGTGGCGATGCCCACCGCCTTGGCCTGGTACTTGTTGATGACGTTGACCAGGCCCTGCTTCAGGTTGGGGCCGCCGCCGAACACGGCCTCGCCCTCGCCCAGGGCGCTGGAGGCGATGTCCACCGGCTCGCGAAAGTGGCTGATCAGATAGCGGCGCATGTAGGTGGCGCAGCCCTGGGAGCCGTGCAAAAAGGGCACGCAGCCCTCAACTCCCTTGAAGGCTATGCTGGCCCCCAGGGGCATGCAGGCCTTGCAGGCGTTGGTGCTGGAAACGTAGTCGCGCTTTTCGGCCAAGTTGCTTTTCATGCCGCCACCTCCTCCAGCCGGGGCAGGGTGCGGCGCGGCGTGAAGCGCCACACCGGGCTCATCACCGTGGCGTGAATCTCCTCGGCGAAGTTGAGCATGCCCACAAAGCCCTCCAGGGCCAGCTTGCGTTCGTGGTTGTGGTCGCAAAAACCGATGCCCAGCTTGTGGGCGATGGGCCGTTCCTTGACCCCGCCCACGAAAACGTCCACGTCCTTTTCGATGAGGCAGTGCATCAGCTCCAGGGGGTTGGCGTCGTCCACGATGATGGTGCCGGGCTCGCAGATGGAGGCCAGCTCCTCGTAGTCCTCCTGGGTCCCGGTCTGGGAGCCGGCCAGCACCACCTTCATGCCCAGCAGGCGGAATGACTTGATGAGGCTGAAGGCCTTGAAGGCTCCGCCCACGTACAGGGCGGCCCGCTTGCCTTCCAAATCCTTGCGCAGGCGCTTGAGGCGGGGGTAGATGCGCCCCAGCTCCTCGCTGACGATCTCTTTGGCCCGCTCCATGGCCTGGGCGTCCCCAAAGAACTCGGCCACGTCGTACAGGGCTTGGGCCATGTCGTCGGCCCCCAGGTAGCTCACCCGCATGAAGGGCGTGCCGTAGGTCTCCTTCATCATCTTGGCCAGCTCCATGGTGGAGCCCGAGCACTGCACCAGGTTGAGCGCCGCACCGTGGGCCCGGCGCACGTCGGCCACCCGGCCGTCGCCGGTGATGTTGGCCACCACGCTCACCCCCATGCGCTCCAGGTATTCCCGAATGATCCAGATCTCGCCGGCCAGGTTGAAGTCGCCCAGCAGGTTCACTGACATGGGGGGGATGCCCTCGGTGTCGCCGGTGCCCACCAGGCGGAACATGGCCTCGCAGGCCGCGTAGTAACCGGCGCGCTTGTTGCCCTTGAAGCCCTCGCTCATCACCGGGATCACCGGGATGCCGTGGCGCTCCGTGGCCTTTTTGCACACCGCCTCCATGTCGTCGCCGATGAGCCCCACCATGCAGGTGGAGTAGACAAAGGCCGCCTTGGGCTGGTGCAGGGGGATCAGCTCGTCCAGGGCCCGGGTGAGCTTGGCCTCGCCGCCGAAGATCACGTCGGTTTCGCCCAGGTCGGTGCTGAAGGAGTAGCGGTGCAGCTCCGGCCCGGAGGAGAGGGCCCCGCGGATGTCCCAGGTGTAGGTGGCGCAGCCGATGGGGCCGTGGATCAGGTGCAGGGCGTCGGCGATGGGGTAGAGCACCACCCGGGAGCCGCAGAACACGCAAGCCCGCTGGCTCACCGCCCCGGCCAGGCTTTGCTTGTCGCAGCTTATGCGAAAGGGCTTGTCCGTGCCCGTTTCAAAAAACTGATCCTTGCGCTCTTCGAAAACCATCTGGGACATGATGCTTCCTCTAATCCGGATACTTGCGCATGCAGGTCATCCTGGTGAGCTCGTAGCCGATGCGCTGGTGAAAGGCCTTGCCGGTATCGTTGCTTTGGTCCACCAAAAGCTGCAAACGGGTGGCCCCGTGCTTGACGGCCCACTCGGCCACGGCCGCCATGAGCCGCCGCCCGATGCCTTGGTTGCGCCAGGCGGGATCCACCACCAGGTCCTCGGCCCACAGGGAGGGCGCGCCCTCGGAGGTGGAGATCACCAGCTGCCCGGTGACCATGCCCACCACCTTGCCGTCCGCCTCGGCGGCCAGCACCACCGAGCGGGGGCTGCCCAGGAGCAGGGAAAGGCCGCGCTCCTGACGGGCGTAGTCGATGCGAAACTCCTCCTCGATGGTGAACAGCAGCTTGAGCATGTCCACCATTTCGGCCAGGTCCCCCGGTCGGGCGGCGCGTATTTTCACCTCGTTTCCCGGCATGTCGTCGCTCCCCTAGGAAATCAGGTATTCCGCCGGTGGCTCCCCGTCTTCCAGGCCGTCCAGGATGGCGTCGATGACCGCCTCGCTGTCCACCCCCTTGAACCACCAGTTTTGGGGCTGGATGACCATGGCCGGGCCGTTCTCGCACTGCTTGAGGCAGCCGGTGGCCGTTACCTGGCAGTCCAGGCCCCGGTCCAGGATTTCTTCCTCCAGGTACTGCAAGAAGCCGTCGGTCTTTTTGTGGCAGATGCCCTTGGGCTCGCCGCTGAGCCGGAAACTCTGACAAACCAATATCTGACTGGAGGGGATGCCCATCTCTATCGTCTCCTTGAAGCTGAGTTGCTTGCCTGGCTAGTGATCGCCGGTTACTTCTTGCCGCCTTTTTTCTTGCCGCCGCCGTAGAGGACATCCACCAGGCCCTCCACGTTGCCCTCTTGGGTGAGCACGGCCAGTCCCTTTTCGGCCAGAATCCGCTTGGGATTTTCCCCGGCGGCCGAGGCCAGCACGGCGAAGCAGTCGCTCAAAAGCAGGGCCACCTGCTGCCAGCGGCCGTCGCCGGCGCCGGGCTCCGGGGCGGGGCGGGCTTCCAACAGGCTCACCGGGCCGTTCTTGGGGCCGTAGATTAGAAATTGGTAGGCCTGGCCCAGGTGGGTGTCCACCACAAAGCCGTCGGAGCTGCACACCGCCAGGTGGGGCCTCTTGGGGCTGGGCTTGGGCAGCACCGCCTGCTCGGCCACCTCGGCGCTGAACTCGTTCTCGATCATTTCCTGGCAGGTGGCCAGGTCCATCAGGATGGTGGGCAGGTGCTTGTTGGCCTGGGCGGCCAGCTCCGAGAGCTCCTCGGGGGTGGCTTCGTCGCGCGGCCGGGGGGAGTCCTCGCCCTTGGCCACGAAGGGGAACAGCTTCATCTCCGAGGCGCCCAGTTCGGCCGCCTTGGCCGCGATGGCCGCGATGTGCTGGGAGTTGATGCCGGGATACACCGTGGTTTTTACCAGCACCCGAACCCCGGCCTCGGCCAGGGCCTGAATGGCGGCCGCCTGCTCGGCCACCAGCAGGGCCGCGGCCTCGGCCAAGGGCAGGGTCTTGGTGCCGGGGCGGATCCAGGCATAGATGCCCTGGGCCACCTCGGGCTCCACCGCGTCCATGAGGATGGACACGTGGGCCAGGTTTTGGCGAGCCAGCTCCTTGGCGTAGGCGGCGGCGCCGATGCCCAGGGTGGTCAGGCACAGGCTGACGCCGGGGTAGTGGTCCCGGAGCAGGTTGAGGGTGAGCAGGGTCAGCTCCGGGGTGGCCATGGGGTCGCCCGGGCCGTTCAGGTTTATCACCTTCACTCTATGGCCCTGCCCGGCCAAGTACTCCAGCCAGTTCAGGGCCTGGTCCGGGGTAAGGGCCCGAGGCAAAGCCGCCTCGGGGCTGAAGCGCCCCCGGGCCAGGGCCTTGGGAGCCGTCGGCAGATGCACCCTGCCCGAGGCCTTCAGGTTGTCGGCGCAGTAGTTTTCGGCTGATTGGTGATCCACTGGCTTCATGGTGCTTGCCCTTCCCTTGCTTGTTTGGCTCGGCTACATCACCAGCTCGAAGCTCTGTTCCGAATCGTCGCGATCCTTGCGATCGAGCAGGGCGGAGAGGATTTTCTCCAGAAGCCTGAGGGCGCCCTTGTAGCCCACGGTGGGGAAATACTGGTGCCCCACCCGGTCCACGATGGGGAAGCCCCAGCGCACCAAGGGGATGTCCTCGTCGCGGGCGATGTACTTCATGTAGGTGTTGCCGATGAGCAGGTCCACCGGGTCGTTCTTGATCCACTGGTGCAGCAGGAACATGTCCGCCTGCTGGTCCACCTTGATGTTCACCTCCACGGGAAGCTCGGCGGTAAGCTCGCGGATGCGGGCCGCGAAAGCCTTGCCCGGGGTGCCGGTGATCACGTGGGTGGGCAGCATGTCGATGGAGACCAAAAACTCCACCATGGAGATGATCTGGTCCGGGTCGCCGGCCAGGGCCACCTTCTTGTGGAAGTAGTACTGGTGCATGTCGCTGATCATGTCCACCAGCTGGCCGCGCTCGTGGGTCACTTCCTCGGGCACGCTGACCCCGGCGATGGTGCGCAGGGCGTCCACGAAACGGTCGGTGGCCTTGAGCCCGATGGGAATGTCCAGCACCCGGCAGGGCACCTTGTTGTTGGTGTCCAGGAAGCGGGCCGCGTCGGCGCTGCACCACTCTCCCAGGGCCAGGGTGCCCACGGAGTCGCCGGCCGAGCGCAGCTGCTCGATGGTCACGCCGCCCTCGGGGAACATCTTGTACTCGCCGGACATGGGTCCATTGAGGATGCCCGAGGTGTCGGGGAACAGGATGATCTCCACCCCGATGAGCGCGGCCAGGCGCTTGATCTCTTCCATATCGGCGGGCTCCACCCAGCCGGGGATGATGTTCACCTTGCCGTTCTTGCGTCCCGTACTCTGGGCCAGCCGGGCCATGCCCTTGACCATGTTGGAGAAGCCGGTGACGTGGCTGCCCACGTAGCTGGGTGTGTTGGCGTAGACCACCTGCTTGCCCTTGGGGATCTTGCCTTCCTTGGTGGCCTTGTCGATGATCTGGGGCAGGTCGTCGCCGATGGTCTCCGACAGGCAGGTGGTGTGCACCGCCACCACCTCGGGCTCGTAGACGGTGAAGATGTTGTCGATGGCCTGGAGCAGGTTGGCCTGGCCTCCGAACACCGAGGCGCCCTCGGTGAAGGAGCTGGTGCCCGCGCTGATGGGCTCCTTGTAGTGCCGGGTAAGGGTGCTCCGGTGATAAGCGCAGCAGCCCTGGGAGCCGTGGCTGTGGGGCATGCAGCCGTGCATGCCCAGCGCCGCGTACATGGCCCCGATGGGCTGGCAAGTCTTGGCCGGGTTGATGGTCAAGGCGTGGCGCTCGGTTACTTCTGCAGGCGTGTGTCTCAGTAGCATGGTTTGCGTCCTTGTCTAGCGGCGATCATTCCCAAACGTAGGTGGCCGAGAGTTCGGGGTTCTCCTGCCAGGGGGCCTTGAGGTAGCCCCAGACCTTGCTGTTCACCAGGCGGTCGATCTCGTGGTAGAAGTTCACCGCCCCCTTGAAGCCGGCGTAGGGCCCGCCGGAGTCGTAGCTGTGCAGCTGCTTCATGGGGATGCCCAGCTTCTGGATGGAGAACTTCTCCTTGATGCCCGCGCAGAAGATGTCGGGTTTCAAGAGCTCCACCATTTTTTCGGCCTCGTACTGGTTGAGGTCGTCGATGACCATGGTGCCCTTTTCCATGTCCGGGATCATGCCGTCGTATTCCTTGAAGGCCAGGCCGGACTCTTCCAGGGCGGCCAACTCTTCCTCGCTCTTGCGCGGGTTGAAGCGGGTTTCGTCGGGGTTGACCTCGATCTCCTCGATGTTGCGCGAGTCGGCGTCCACCTTGAGGCCCGGCAGCACGTGGCGTCCCTCGTAGTCGTCGCGGTGGGCGAACTCGTAGCCGGCGCTGACGGTCTTCATGCCCAGTTCCTTGAACAGCTCCTGATAGTGGTGGGCCCGAGAGCCGCCCACGAAGAGCATGGCCGTCTTGCCCTCGGTGCGGGGCCGCACCTTGGCGGCCTCTTCCATCACCGGGGGCAGTTCCTCGGCGATCACCGCCTCCACCCGCTCGGTGAGCACGGGGTCGTCGAAGTACCGGGCGATCTTGCGCAGCGACTTGGCCGTGGACTGGGCTCCGATGAAGTTGACCTTGACCCAGGGCACGCCGTACTTGACCTCGAGCATGTCGGCCACGTAGTTGATGGAGCGGTGGCACATGACCGCGTTGAGGTCGGCGGTGTGGGCGCTGGCGAATTGGTCGTAGCTGGAGTTGCCGCTGAAGGTGGCGATGTTGGTGATGCCGCACTTCTTGAAGATGCGGTCGATCTCGAATCCGTCGCCGCCGATGTTGTACTCGCCCAGCAGGTTGATCTTGTACTCGCCGGGCTTTTGCTCGTCGTTGAGCCCCACCAGGTGGCGGAACACCTGGTTGTTGGCGATGTGGTGGCCGGCCGACTGGGACACGCCCTTGTAGCCCTCGCAGGAAAAGGCGAAGACGTTGCAGTCGCCCAGGCGCTCCTTCATCTTGGCGGCCACGGCGTGGATGTCGTCGCCGATGAGCCCCACCGGGCAGGTGGCGAAGATGCAGATGCCCTTGGGGTGGAAAAGGTCGTAGGCCTCCTGGATGGCCGCCTCCAGCTTCTTCTCGCCGCCGAAGATGATGTCCTTGTCCTGCATGTCGGTGCTGAAGCAGTAGGTCATGTAGTTCTCGGCGCCGTCGGCGCTGGCGTCGGTCTGGTTGCGCCGGGTTAGCCAGGAGTAGAAGCCGCAGCCGATGGGGCCGTGGGTGATGTTCACGATGTCCCGGGTGGGGCCCATGATCACGCCCTTGCAGCCCGCGTAGGTGCACCCGCGCATGGTGATGATGCCGGGGATGGTGCGCACGTTGGCCGTGATCTCGGGGGTTTCGTTTTCCAGGGCCTCGTTGATGAGGATCTGCTTGGCGCGCTTGCGGGCCACCTTGGGGGGATACTTCTGGAGTATCTTTTCCTTGATGACCGCCGGGTCCGCCGGCGCCTTGTTGTCATGGGCTGAAATCATGTCTGCTGTCTCCCCGCCGTCCTAGACGATTGCCTTGGGGCCGATTTCCCCGGTGCGCACCCGAGCGGCGTTGCTGATCGGCAGGATGAAAATTTTGCCGTCGCCGGGCTTGCCGGTCTGGTTGGTCTCGATCAGGGTCTGGATCACCGGCTCCACGTTGTGGTCCGAAACCACCATGGTCAGCATGCGCTTGGCGTAGAGCTTGCCCTTCTCGCCCAACAGGGCGATGGCCTCTTCGTGGCCTTCCTTGGCCCCGGACAGGATCTTCACGTCCACCAATCCCTTGCCGCGCCCCTGACACTCATGGGCGAACATGGAGTCGATGCCGATCTTGGTCAGGGCCTGCTTGGTCTGGTTCATGGTGTTCATGCGCACCACGGCGATTATCTCTTTCATGCCGTGGCCTCGGCTTCCTCCACCGGCGCGGTGTCGCAGACACCGGAGCTGATGGTGTAGATCTCCTCCACCGGGCTGACGAAGATCTTGCCGTCGCCGAAGGCTCCCTTGCCCTTGGTACGGGCCGCCTCCATGATGGTCTTGATCGCGAACTCCACGTCCTCGTCCCTGATCACGCTCATGAGCAGGGTCTTGGGGATTTCGTCGTAGGTGACCTGGCCGATCTTGATGCCGCGCTGTTTGCCGCGACCGGCCACCGAGTACTTGGTGACCGCGGGGAAGCCAGCGTCCATCAAGGCCTTAAGTACCTCGTCCGCCTTCTCGGGCCTGACGATTGCTCTCACCATCATCATCATGTGGTTATCCATCTTTCGCGGGTTAGGGTGGTTAGGCCGCCAGCAGCCCGAAGTCCAGCAGAAGCTGCTCCAGCTCTTCGATCTGCAGGGGCTCGGGAATGACGAACATCTGGTTTCCGTCGATGGCCTTGGCCAGGTTGCGGTAGTGCTCGGCCTGGGGCGCGTCGGAGTTCCACTCGATGACCGTCTTGCGGTTGATCTCCGCCCGCTGCACGTCGTTGTCCCGGGGCACGAAGTAGATCATCTGGGTGCCCAGCTTCTCGGCCAGGGCCTTGATCATTTCGGCCTCGTTGTCCACGTTCCTGGAGTTGCAGATCAGCCCGCCCAGGCGCACCTTGCCGGACTCGGCGTACTTGCGGATGCCCTTGCAGATGTTGTTGGCCGCGTACATGGCCATCATCTCGCCGGAGCACACGATGTAGATCTCCTCGGCCTTGCCGTCGCGGATGGGCATGGCGAAGCCGCCGCAGACCACGTCGCCCAACACGTCGTAGAAGGCGTAGTCCAACTCCTCGGACTCCTCGTAGGCGCCCAGGGATTCGAGCATGTTGATGGAGGTGATGATGCCGCGGCCGGCGCAGCCCACGCCGGGCTCGGGACCGCCGGACTCCACGCACCAGGTGCCGCCGTAGCCGCCCCTGCGGATGTCTTCCAGGTCGATGTCCTCGCCCTCTTCACGCAGGGTGTCCAAAACCGATTTCTGGGCCAGGCCACCCAGGAGCAGGCGGGTGGAGTCGGCCTTGGGGTCGCAACCCACCACCATAATTTTTTTGCCCATTTCCGCCAGCCCGGCCACCGTGTTCTGGGTGGTGGTGGACTTGCCGATGCCGCCTTTGCCGTAGATCGCTATCTTTCTCATTGCCCTTTGGTCTCCCATTCGGGGGTTTGTTTTGGCATGTATATAGGCAAGGGCCTTGCCAAGTCGCCGGGCCAAGACAGGCGGGGCGGGCCAACTACGCGATAAGCGTGACGATAAAAAATTTTGTGGCCTCGGCGGAAGGCGCGGAGCCCGGGGACGGACGCCGGATGGTTTTACGTGGAGGTAAAATCGGTTTACGCGTTTGTCAAAAAAACGGGGAGATCAATTACGTTTGTTTAAAAAACATAAGGAAGGTTGGCCGGGGAGCCCCCTTGTCCAGCGGGCAAAGCGCGGCGTGTGGCGCGGGGGGCGCTTGTCATGGGCTCAAATGACGAAGTCGCCGCCAGGCCCATGAACATCGGCCTCGCGGCGCCTGGATGGAAGCCATGCGCCGGTCAGGGGAGGCGGGAGCGTCAGCTGCCCACCAAATCGTGGCGCTTTTGTTTCACCATCTCATCCAGGCCGTACTTCTTTATAGTTTGAACCCCCCCAGGGCCTCTTTTGTCTGATTACAAATAGTGCCTTTAGGCGCATAATGTCGTCCGCCCAATTCAAAAGGAGCCCTAGATGAAAGCCCTGCCCGCGCTTGTAATACTTCTGGCCGTGACGCTTTGCGGTTGTGTTACCGTACCCCCGGCCCAACAAGGCCCCATAATGATTCCAGGCAGCATGTTTAAACTGGACGACGGCACTGAATTCGCATTTGCCATTCAGCGCAGCTCCGGCACGGGAATTATGACCGCCCGCAACCTGAAGACGGGGGAGACCTTTACCGGAAAATACACCGCCATGCTGGTGGACGGCAGCGTTTCAACCGGGGCCTATCAAAACGCGTGGGGCTTTAACGCCGGCACGGTGACCACCAGCAAGGCGGCCACCAAGGCCGTGGGCAAGGGCATTCTGAGGGGAGACCAGGGGACAGTGATCAGCATATCCCTTAACATCAAGCCCAGCTGGGACTATCGAGTCAATCCCTCGGGGTTCGGCGAAGGCACCGATAACAAAGGCGTGAAGTATCAGGTGCAGTTCGGTGGGCAGTAGCGGCGCCCGGCCCATGGCGCCCTGGCCTGGAGGGGCGCTTTGGCTGCCTTTACCTCTAGGCGCGGAACCGGGAGGGACTCAGCCACCCACCAGATCGTGCCGCTTCTGTTTCACCATCTCATCCAGGCCGTACTTCTTTAAACGATAGCCCAGTTTGCGCAGGGTGATGCCCAGGTCCTGGGCGGCCCGCGACTGCACCCAACGGTTGCGCTTGAGCGCCTCCAGCAGTTCGGCCTTTTCCATGTCCTCCAGCTTGGAGCCGGAAAATTCGCCGGGATCGCTCTCGGGCGGGGCGGAGTCCTTGGCCAGCAAAAAGCCGGGCAGGTCGGCGGCGGCGATGGTGTCCTGATCCACCATGATGCTCAGGCGCTCGATGATGTTCTCCAGCTCGCGCACGTTGCCGGGCCAGGAGTAGTTCAACAAAATGTCGCGGGCCCGGGGCTCGATGCCCAACTGGCGGTTGTACTCCTCGGAGTTCTTGGCCAGGAAGTGGCTGATCAACAGGGGGATGTCCTCCACCCGCTCCCGAAGGGGCGGCAGGTGCAGGGGGAACACGTTGAGCCGGTAGTAAAGGTCCTGGCGGAACTCCTTGTTCTCCACCAGGACTGGAAGGTCCTGGTTGGTGGCGGCGATGATGCGCACATCCACCTTGTGGGTCTTGGGCGAGCCCAGGCGCTCGAACTCCTTGTCCTGCAAAAACCTCAGCAGCTTGGCCTGCAGGCTGATGGGCATCTCGGCGATCTCGTCCAGGAAGATGGTGCCGCCGTCGGCCTCTTCGAAGCGGCCCGGCTTTTCCTCGGTGGCCCCGGTAAAGGCCCCCTTGGCGTGGCCGAACAGCTCCGACTCCAGCAGGTTCTCCGGCAGGGCCGCGCAGTTGATCTTCACGAAGGGCCCATCGGCCCGGTTGCTCATCTCGTGGATGATGCGGGCCACCAGGGTCTTGCCGGTGCCCGATTCGCCCAGCAGTAGCACCGAAGCCTTGGCCGGGGCCACCTTGCCCAACAGGCCCTGCAGCTGGCGCATGGCCGGGCTTTTGCCCACGATGAAGAAGTTGTTGTAGCGCGAGGAGACCTCGTCCTTGAGCTGCTTGTTCTGGCGGCGCAACAGCTCCTCGCGCCGTTCCACCTGCTGGTTCAGTTCCACGAACTGGCCGATGAGCTGGGCCACGATGGTCAGAAAGCGGATGTCCTCGGAGGCCGATACCTCCTCGCCGAAGAGGCGGTCCACGTTGAGCACCCCGATGGGCTCGCCCTGCAAGAGAATGGGCACCCCCACGAAGGCCACCTGGCCCTTGTCCAGGTCGCGGGACTGGGTTTTGTTGAGGAACAGGGGCTCGCGGCTGACGTCGGGCACGTAAAAGGGTTGGGCGGTCTGGAAGATGCGCCCGGTGACCCCCTCGCCCTGGTTGTAGACCCCGCGGCTCATCTCCCGCTGGGTCAGGCCGTAGGAGGCGTAGATGGCCAGGCTGCCGCTGCGGCTGTCGCGCAGGGTCACCGTGGCTCGCTTCATGGACAGGGTGTCGGACATGATGGCCAGCACCCGGTCCAGGGTCTGGGGCAGATTGAGCGCCTCGCCGATGACCCGGCTTATCTCGAACAGAACCCGCAGTTCCAGCTCTGTGACTTGCTGTCTCATGCCGCCGAAAGCTGCAAGTTCGGTGCCTATCAGGGAAAGGAGGGGTAACTTGCTTTAATTTAAAGGTAATTGTTATGTATGACTTGTGAGGCGCTCTCTTGATGACACAAAAAGATACAAATTAGATATATAAAACACAAAAACATACATTTCGGTATGGTCAGTAGCCTACTATTACCTTCTCGTTAGACAAAATGGTGCTTAGCAGGGCTTCGGCCTTGGCCAGGCCCGCCAGCTCCAGATCGACGTCCACTCCCTTGCCGGCGAGAAACTCCACCGCCTGGCTCAGCGGCAGATTGGCCGGGGGGCGTCCCGCCAGGAAGGGGCACCCGCCCCGGCCCATGAGAGTGGCGTCCAACCAGGCCGCCCCGCCGCTCCAAGCGGCCTCCAGGTTGCCGGCAAGCCGTTCCTGGTCGCCGTGCAGATGCAAACCAATTTGTGCGCCAGGCAAGGCTTCGCGCAAATACTCCAGCTTTGCTTCGATGCCTGCCGGGGTGGCCCGCCCGGCGGTGTCGGCCAGGGCCAGGCGCTGGACCCCCATTTGATAAAAGGGCAGTAACCATTGGAAGATATGGCCCGCTTCCGGAGGGGTCAGCATGGGGCCGCCAAAGGCGCACTGCAGGCCCATGCGCACCGTAAGCCCCTGGGCCAGGGCCTCGGCGGCCATGTCCCGGCAGCGGGCCATGCCGTGCTCCACCGAGCAGCGCAGGTTACGCTGGCTGTGAATGGGCGACAGGGAGGCGGACAAGGCCACGTGGGTGATGCCGCAGTCCATGGCCCGCTGGAGGCCCCGGAAGTTGAACACCATGGCCCAGATTTCCAGGCCCGGCATGTGCCTGACATCGGTGAACAATTGCTCGATATGCGCCATCTGGGGCATGCGGTCGGCCCGCACCAGGGAGCCGAGTTGGAAGCGGCGCACCCCGGCCTCGAGCAGGGCCTCCAACACCCGCAAGCGCTCCGAGGGAGCCACCGGGCGGGTTTGTATCTGAAAGGCCTCCCGCAGGGTTTGATCTTCTAGTTCCATGGGCTGGCGGCGTGTCGCTTGAAGGTCGCTTGGCTTGGCTGGCATGGCCCGGCTCCCGGTGTGGCGGTGGCTTCCGGCCCGGACGGCGCTGGTTGCTCCGAGCCTTGACTCCTGAACAATGCAAACCGCGCACCAGAAAGGTCCCAAATGGTAGGTAAACGTAAAAAACATGTTAAATTGAGTTGTTGCCTTGTGCGTATCAGGAGGGGGCAAGGTTCTGGCGGGCGTGCACGGGTTTCCATGGGGTAAGGTGGTCGACAAAATGGGACAACGTCGGGCCAAAAAAGCGGCGCCCCCGGGATGGGTTCCCGGGGGCGCCGTAAAGGTCGTTAAGAATTGTTAGAGCAAATAATTTAACCTAGGCGAGGGTGTCGCCGGAAGAGCCATCCTCCCGGATCAGGGCCAGCCGTGGCGCGGCCATGCTGATGCCCTCTCGGGCGAACTTCTCGTCGATAACCTCGTTCAGGGACCATTTGCCGGTGATGGCATGTTTGCGTGCCACCCAGAAGCGGGCCTGCATTTCGCGGTAATTGGGCGAGAACTTGGACAGGACCACCTTGGGGGCGGGCTTGTCCAGCACCCGCTCGTCGTTGGTCAAAATGTCCATGACCACCTGCTTCACCCTGGCCACGCTCTGGTCGTATGGGATGAAGAAATCGATGTCCACCCGGCGCTTGGGCTTGGCGCTGAAATTGACCACCTGGTCGTTCATCACCTTGTGGTTGGGTATGAACACCACCTTGCCGTCGAAGGTCTTGAGCTGGGTGTACATGATGGAAATCGCCTCCACGTTGCCCACCTTGCCGCCGATGCCCACCACGTCGCCTTTTTTCAGGGGGAGCTTGGGAAGATAGGGCCTGGCGATGATGTAGGAGGCGACCAGCACCATGAGGATGATTACGATGGTGCGGAACAGGAGCATGCCCGGGAACCCCAGGATGTTCAGCACCACCAAGGCGGCTATGAACAACACCAGTATGTGCAGCGCGGTTACCGACATGGCGGAGCGGCGTTCCGGCAGGCCCATTTTCACCAGGAAATTGGCCAGAATCTTGCCCAGGTATAGGGTCAAAAACAGGACGATGACCAGAAGTATCACCGCCTTGACCACGATAGGGCCGAACTGGTTTCCAACCTCGCTTATTTGGCTCACATAACTGTTCAAGCTTTCCATGGCTAACTCCCCCGGCAGTGATGCGGCGGCGGTCTGAACCCATTGGGATCGCCCGCGACCGGGTTAACTCTCACGACAGCGGGCAATATCCACCTTAAAGTACTGAAACCTACGCTACACCCGGGAGGCGCCGCAAGTCCATACCCTGCTGCGCCGCCCGGCGAAGCCCCGCGAGAGCGGTATCTTATTTCCCGGAATGCGCGGACCTTGCATCTGATTGCCGATGGTTTAAGATACCTGGACGCCCCCATCGGCTCCCCCCGGGGCGATAGCTATGCATTTGACTAATTTTTTTGACTAATATTATGATTGGCTTGCAACAGGGGGGAGGTTATTATCTGCCAACATGCTTTTTTTACGCGCGCATAGGTTGAAAAAGCGGGCCGGTTGGGCCCTGCTCCCTCTTGTCTTCCTGCTCTTATTTTCGGGCCCGGCCTTTGGCGAGGGCGAGGCGCAGGGCGAACTGCCCCTGCTGCCCGGCGGCGGCATAGGCAAGACCAGGGACATGAGTCTGCCCGAGGCCGTCTTTTTGGTGGTTCGGGGCAATACCAGCATAGAAAACGCCTACCTGGATCGGGTGGCCCAGAAATACGGCCTGGAGGTGGAGGAGCACAAGTTCAAGCCCGACATCTCCTTTGACTCCAGTCTGGTGCGCTCGGGCAGCGACGACGATTACAACTACGCCGGCTCCGACGATATCACCGACACCAACGACACCCAGTTGCAGGCCTCGGTGACCCTGACCGAAAAGATCCCCACCGGCGCGCAGTTCTCTTTTGTCTGGCAGGTCAACAAGACCACCGGCGACACGGCCGGCAGCTATTACAGCGATGATGAAAGCGTGCGCAACTCCTGGAACATCCAGTTCCAACAACCCCTGCTGCGGGGCGGGGGCATAGACGCCAACATGGCCTCGGTGCGCCAAGCCCGCATAACCGAGCAACAGAACATCCTGAGCCTGAAGGCCACCCTGATAGACACCATCACCACCACCATCTACGACTACCGCTCCTTTCTGGAGTCGGCCCGCCAGGTGGCCATCGTGCTGCGCTCGCTCAAGCGGGCCTACGAGCTGCTGGAAGAGAACCGGGCCCTCATCGCCGCCGGGCGCATGGCCCAAAGCGACCTGGTGCAATCCCAGTCCAACCTGGCCAACCAGCGCATCGCCTACCAGCAGACCCTAAACGACGTGCAGCAAAGCCGCCTGGAGCTGTTGCGCACCCTGAACATGAACAAAAACACCAAGGTCAACCCCACCGAGGTGCTTTCCCTGCCCGAGAACCTGCCCAGCAGCCAGCAGTGCCTGGCCCTGGCCTATGCCAACCAGCCCGCCTATCTGCAGGCCAAGTTGGTGTTGGACTACAGCAAGCAGGATCTCATCCTGGCCAAGAATAACATGCTCTGGGACTTGAACCTGCTGGTCAATTACAGCCGCGACAATACCAAATCGGACTCCTACGGCGACTCGGACAACAACTACTGGGACGCTGGGTTGTATCTGAGCATTCCGGTGTACGGACAGACCCGCATGAGCCGCCAATCGCAGTTGCTTTCGGCCCGCTCCAATTTGTTCAAGGCGCAAAACAGCCTTAGGCAGACCAACGAGAACCTGCAAATCGACGTGGACAACCGCCTGAGGGATTTGCACATAAAAAAGGAACAGGTGACTCTCTCGCGCGAGGCCCTGCGGCTTTCCCGCCTGCAACTGGAAAACGAGCAGGAAAAGCTGAAATACGGGCGCTCCTCCAATTTCCAGGTGGTCAGCTACCAGCTGGACTTGGCCAACGCGGAGAACACCCTGCTCACCGCCGAGGTGGATTATCTGAACAGTCTGGTCAGCTTGGACCAGACCCTGGGCACCACCCTGGACACCTGGCGCATCGCCTTCAAGACCCAGCGCAAGGCCGCCCAGAAAAAGGTATGGGGCCAATGACCCGGCGGGAGACGAGGAGTTGATGAGTGATGACTGAGGCGACGCTGGATTACCAAAAACTGGTAAGCGGTTTGCCCCAGGGGATATTGGGCCTGGGTCCCCGGGGCGAGGTGCTCCGGATGAACCCCGCCGCCGGGCGCATTTTGGGCCTGGACCCCGACCGGGCCTCCGGCCGCGTCTTCAGCGAGCTGTTCGCCGATCGTCTGGATGAGGGCGAAGAGCTTTTCAAGACCATCGCCTCGGCCCAGGCCAAGGGCACCTCCGTCAACGGCCTGGTGCTGCCCCTGGCGGGAGCGGGGGGTGAGGAGAGCCACATCGCCCTGAGCGTCACCCCCCTGGCCGGGGGGGAGTCGGCGGTGGTGTTGGCCGACGTGACCCGCCAGGAGCAGGTGCGCCGCCATCACATGAAGAAGCAGGACCAGGCCACCAGCTGGGCCCTGCGTCTGGAGCAGGAAAAGAACCGGCTGGAGCAGTTGCTCAGAAGGAACCAGCGCCTGCGCCTCTGGGCCTCGGTGGCTATCATCCTGATCTTCGCGGGCCTGGGCTATTACGCCTGGACCCGCATCCACCTGGCCGGCTACGAGGCCGGCGGACTGAACGGCTCGGGCGCCCTGGCCGCCAGCGGCGCCACCTACACCCTCCAGCCCGGCCCGCTCAGCTCCAGCATCAACCTCACGGGCAGCATCCAGCCCTATGAGACCATCAACCTGCTCAGCCCCTTTGCCGGGCGCGTCCTGGAGCGGCGGTTTCAGTACGGGCAAAGGGTAAAAAAGGGTGAGCTGTTGCTCAAGCTGGACACCTCGGACCTGGAGCTGAAGCTCCGGGACGCCCAGGTGGAGGCGATCAAGGCCCAGGAGGAGTTCAACAAACTGGTCGACTGGAAAAACAGCCCCACCGTGTTGCAGGCCCAGCGCGAGCTGGAAAAGGCCAAAAACGACCTGGAGGTCACCCAGCAAAAGCTGCACGAGGCCGAGATGCTCTACAAGCGGGGCATCATTCCCCTGGACGAGTTGCGCTCGCTCAAGGAGCAGGCCAAAAACCAGCAGATCAGCCTGGACACCCTCAAGGACCAATTGCGCACGGCCATTGAAAAGGGCCAGAGCAAAAATATCCTGATGGCCAAGCTGCAAAAGGAGAACGCCGAGTCCAAGCTGGCCAAGATCAGCCAGGAGATAAAAAAGGGCAGCATCACGGCCCCGGTGGTGGGAGTGGCCATAAAACCCACCGGGGACGACGACAAAAAGAGCCGGGTCGTCGAGGTGGGCTACGAAGTGGCCAAGGGGCAGGTGCTGTTGGCCCTGGGCAATTTAGAGAGGCTTTCGGTCACCACCAAGGTGGGAGAGCTCAACGTGGCCAAGCTGCGCCAGGGGCAAAAGGTGGCCATCACCAGCTACGCCTTCCCCGACCTGCTGCTCAACGGCCGCATCGACTCGGTGAGCTCCCAGGCGCTGCCCGGGGGCTCCGGCGATCCGCCGTCGTTCGAGGTGCGCATCATCACCGACCAGCTAACCACCGACCAGCAGGCCGGTTTGCGCCTGGGCATGAGCGCCAACCTGGAGGTGAACGTGTTCGACGACCCCCAGGCCTTGGCCGTGCCCATCGCGGCGGTGCATCCCTGCCCCCAAGGCGGCGGCAACAAGGTGACCCTGGTGGGCAAGGGCGGCGCCTGCAAGGAGGTGAGCGTTAAGACCGGCCTGACCACCGAGGACAAGGTGCAGATAACCGATGGGCTCAAGCCCGGCGACAAGGTGGTGGTGCCCGCCGCCGCCCCGGAGGGGTGAGCCGCACCATGGCCCTCATCGAGCTGAAAGGCATCAACAAGACCTATCGAATCGGCGACCTGGCCGTGGAGGTGCTCCGGGGGGTGGATCTTTCCGTGGAGCCCGGCGAGCTTTTGGCCATCATGGGCGAGAGCGGCGGCGGCAAATCCACCCTGATGAACATTATCGGTTTTCTGGACAGTCCCAGCGGGGGCGGCTACCGCTTCGAGGGCCAGGACGCCGGGCATCTCGACGACAACCAGTTGGCCCGCATCCGCAACCAGAAGATCGGCTTCATATTTCAGCAGTTCAACCTGCTGCCCCGCCTCACGGCCCTGGAAAACGTGATGCTGCCCTTGGTGTACCGGGGAGTGCCCCCGCGCGAGCGAGAGCGGGTGGCCCGCAAGATGCTGGAGCGGGTGGGCATGGCCCAGCGCATGACCCACCGTCCTCCCGAGCTGTCCGGCGGCCAGCAGCAAAGGGTGGCCATCGCCCGGGCCCTGTCCGGCAACCCCGCCCTGATTCTGGCCGACGAGCCCACCGGGGCCCTGGATTCCCAGGTGAGTCAGGAGATAATGGACATATTCCTGGAGCTGAACCGCGACAACAAGATCACCACGGTGATGGTCACCCATGACCCCAGGGTGGGCAAGCAGTGCCGCCGCACGGTGCGCATGGCCGACGGCATGGTGGTGGAGGTTTGACGCCGTGATGCCCCTGGGTGAAATAGTGCGCGAGGCCCTCAAGAGCCAGGCCGCGGCCAAGCAGCGCACCATCTTGGCCCTTGTCGGCATCGTCATCGGCATAGGCTCGGTGATCGCCCTGGTCACGGTGGGCGAGATGGTGCAGCTTACCTCCGAACAGCAGTTCCGCCAGATGGGCACCAACATCATCACCATCCAGCCCGGCTACGGCAGCCCCCAGGGCGGCAACAACCAGGCCGACAGCCAGCCCAGGCAAATCACCTGGGCCGAGGCCCAGGGCCTGTCGCGCAAGGTGGCGGGGCTGGAGGCGGTGGCGCCCTACACCAATGCCTGGGGCCGTCCCTTGATGGACGACAAGCCCTTGGACATGCCCTTGCTGGGGGTGACCGGCAGCTTCGCGGATATCAACAAGCTTACCCTGGCCAAGGGGCGTTTTGTCAGCGACCTGGACGGCTACGCCTTTTTCGGGGTGCTGGGCGCGGGTGCCGCGGCCAAGCTGGCCCGCATGGGGATCAAGGAGCCCTTGGGCAAGACGGTATATTTCAAAAACCGTGGCTTCAAGATAATCGGGGTGCTCAAAAGGGTGGACGAAGGCGGCATGCGGCCCTTTGAGATCAACCCCGGAATGATGATTCCCCTGCAAACCTCCTTTTTGTTCAAGCCGGAGCGCAACATCAACGCGATCATGGCCCGCCTCAAACCCAAAGCCGATCGCCACCGGGTAAAAGCCGCGATAGAGCGCTACTTCAAGGGCGATCTGCCGGGCGCCGGCGTCCAGGTGCGCAGCGCCGAGCAGTTGATCGCCGAGATGGCCAAGCAAAGCCGCCTGTTCACCCTGCTGTTGGGGGCCATCGGGAGTATCTCCCTGCTGGTGGGGGGCATCGGGGTTATGAACGTGATGCTGGTGGCGGTGAGCGAACGCCGCAAGGAGATCGGGGTGCGCCGGGCCCTGGGGGCCATGCAGGCCGACGTCAAGGCCCAGTTCCTGGTGGAGTCGGTTATCCTGTGCCTGGCCGGCGGTTTGATCGGCATCGCCCTGGGGGTGGGCGCGGCCTATGTCCTGGCCAAGGTCAACGGTTGGATATTCTTCGTGTCCGGCTTGGGTCTGACCCTGGGGGTGGGGGTTTCCAGCGCCATCGGGGTGTCCTTCGGCTATTTCCCGGCCCGCCAGGCCAGCCGCCTGGACCCCATCCTGGCTCTACGGGACCAATGAGGTCAAAGCGCACTTCGGTTTTGTGGTTTTTTTGAAACAATCCTTGCCAGACCCTGATAAAAACAGGTATATGGGTAGCCGGGCCGCACGGCGCGGGCCCAGGAAAAAAACCATCCCCGCAAGGGGAGCTGAGGATCACAACGTTCTCCTCCTGCCCTCTAATTCTGGAGTTCCTATCGCGTTGAAAGGATTGAAACCATGAAACGATCCCTGAAGATTTTCACCGTGGCGGCCCTGGGGGCCCTTCTTTTGGCCGGCGCTTCCGTGGCCCTGGCCGGTAACCTCACCGGCAACTGGAACGGCAACTGGACCTGCCCCGACGGCGAGATCAAAAACGGCAAGCTGCACGGCAATCTCACTCAAAACGGCGACAAGGTCAGCGGCACCTGGACTCTGGTCGGCACGATCAAGGGCAACATCAGCGGCCCCCTGACCGGCACCGCCAAGGGCGGCATGTTCATCGGCGACCTGAAGGCCGGCGGTAAAAACGTGCACTTCGACGGCCACTACACCGACAACAAGATCACCGGTAATTACTCTTCGCCCATCGGCAACGGCGGCTTCACCGTCACCAAATAGCTTCGGCTCGGGGCCCGTGGGACGCTCCCACGGGCCCCGGCCTGTCGCCGCGCCTCGCCCCCGGCCCGACATCTACCGCCACTCGTAATTACCGTGATTCAGTCCGCCGCCGAGAAATGGTACATTGAGGTGGGCGCCCGCGGGGCAAGCCCGTATCCTTCGGCGCACGGCGGAGATTTGCATGGCCACGACCCCTCCTACCAAAGACACCCAATCCAAGGGCCGGGTTCTGGTGGTGGACGATGAGCTGACCACCCTCAAGAACCTCCGCCGTATTTTGGAAAAAGAGGGCTACCAGGTTTCCACCTACAGCAATCCGGTGCGGGCCCTGGAGCTTTTGAAGCAAGAGTCCTTCGACGTCCTGCTAAGCGATCTTCGCATGCCCCACCTGGACGGCCTGGAGCTGCTGGACCAGGCCAAGCTCATCGCGCCGGGCCTGGAGGTGATCATCATCACCGGCTACGCCAGTCTGGACGGAGCGGTGGAGGCCACCAAAAAGGGGGCTTATCATTTCCTGGCCAAGCCCTTCACTCCCGAGCAGGTGCGCCGGGTGGTCAGCGAGGCCCTGAGCCTGAAGCAGACCAGGGACGACGCCCACAGGCTGGAGGCGCCGCTGGGCCATGCCGAAGAGGGATCCCTGGTCATCGGACGCAGCCCCCAGATGCGCCGGGTGGCCGAGGTTATCGCCCAGATCGCCCCCACGGATTGCAACGTTTTGATCCTGGGAGAGTCCGGCACCGGCAAGGAACTGGCCGCCCGGGCCATCCACGCTCAGAGCGCCTGCTCCGCCGGGCCCTTCGTGGCCTTCAATTGCGCGGCGCTCAACGCCGAGCTCATGGAGAACGAGCTTTTCGGCCACGAGAAGGGGGCATTTACCGGGGCGGAGCAGGAGAAGATGGGGCTCTTGGAGGCGGCTCAGGGCGGCACCATCTTCCTGGACGAGATCGGCGAGATGCCCCCGTCCATGCAGGTTAAGCTTTTGCGCGCCCTGCAGGAGCGGGAGGTTCTGCGGGTGGGAGGCACCAAGCCGGTGAGCCTCCGGGTGCGGGTGGTGGCGGCCACCGCCCGGGACCTGAAGGCCGAAGTGAGCCAGGGCACTTTTCGCCAGGACCTCTACTTTCGCCTCAACGTGGTGAGCTTGGTATTGCCCCGCCTGGCCGAGCGCGGCGCGGACGTGCAACTTTTGGCCTACTATTTCCTGGGGTTGTTCAACCGGCGCATGGGCAAGCAGGTGAGTGGCATCTCCCCCCAGGCCCTGGACCTGCTGACCAGCTACGCCTATCCGGGCAACGTGCGCGAGCTGGCCAACATCGTGGAGCGGGCGGTGGCCCTGTGCCGCCAGGAGATGATCACCGAGCGCGACCTGCCCGCCGATCTGGCCGCCGTGGAACTGGCCAGCTTTTCCCGGCCCGACAGCGAGGCCTTCACCCTGGAAGAGATGGAGCGCCGCTACATCGAGCACATTTTGGAGCTCACCGGCGGGGTGCGCACCAGGGCGGCGGATATCCTGGGCATCGACCGGGTCAGCCTGTGGCGCAAAATCAAAAAGTACGGAATGGAATAGGCCGTTGCGTTAGCGTTACGCCGCGTTGCGTTTGCGCAACAAAGCGTTCTTTGGCCCTGTTTTTGGCCTTCGCATGAGCTTTTCGGCACCATATCATTGCGATTCGCAACAAATCGATCCCGCATTCCGGCCGCGCCTATATTTGAATAACCTAGTTAAATAAGCTGGTTACCCAAAGGCCTTGTTTGGTATGGCCTTTGCTTTTCCTCTGGGATGGGAAAGGCGAGGTCCATGTTCAAACGCGTTCTCGTAGTAATGGAAAACGAAGAGGTCAACTCCCAGGCGATCTACTACGCCCGGGAGCTGGCCCAGCGCATGGACGCCGAGGTCTCTTTCCTGATGCTGGTGGAAATGTCCGCCCTGGATCGCACCTGGCTGGGCAGCAGCCGCAGCGCTATATCCAATCTGGACGATCGGGCGGGGCGGCAGATGGCCGAGCTGAGCGAGCAGTTTTTGCGCGCGGGCATCGCCACCAGCGCGGCGCTTCGGGTGGGGGACCCCAAGCAGGAGCTGTTCAAGTTCCTGGCCGAGCGCCCTCCCTTCCAGGTCTTGATCTGGGGAAGCCACGAAGAACTGCCCGGCGGCGCGTCGCGAGGCCATTGGTTGAACACGGCCGCGGCCTCGCTGGAGTGCCCCCTGTGGACCGTCAGCAGCCGGCGTCCGCCCGGATGAGGGACGCTTTGGCCGGGAAGCGCAAACCGATTATTCAAACCGCGCAAGGTGACTTTTCATGCCTACACTGACTACTGACATGATTCTGGTCATGATGATGATCGGGGTCGCGGTGTTCCTGTTCATAGTCGAATGGGTGCGGGTGGACGTGGTGGCCATCTTGATGATGGTGACCCTGCCCCTGTTGCATCTGGTAACCCCGGCCCAGGCCTTTTCCGGCCTGTCCAGCAACGCGGTGGTGTCGATCATCGCGGTGATTATCATCGGGGCGGGCCTGGACAAGACCGGCGTGGTCAACCGGCTGGTGGGGCCCATACTCAAGGTGGCGGGCAACAGCCAGTCGCGCATAATCATCTTCATATCCCTGACCGTGGCCGGCATCTCCAGCTTCATGCAAAACATCGGGGCCGCGGCCCTGTTTTTGCCGGCGGTGCAGCGCATCAGCAAAAACTTACATATACCTATCGGCAAGCTACTCATGCCCATCGGCTTCTCGGCCATCCTGGGCGGCACGGTAACCCTGGTGGGCTCCAGCCCCCTGATCCTGTTGAACGACCTGATGATTCCCTTCAAGCTCAAACCCTTCGGCCTGTTCGACGTAACCCCGGTGGGCCTGGCCCTGGTGGCCGCGGGCATCGCCTGTTTCGTCTTCTTCGGCCGTTTCATCCTGCCCGGGGGGGGCAAGACCGAGGAGGCCGGCCCGGCCGCCGAGGAGCGGGCGGAAGAAAACCACGTCATGGACGAGTTGGGCCGCCCCTGGGAGCTAACCACCCCCGAGGACTTCACCCATTACCGCGAGCCGGTGACCGTGGACTCCCTGCGCCGGCGCTACCTGGTCAACGTGGTGGGAGTGGTGGAGCCGCCGGACTTCAAGGTGATGGGGCCCGCGCCCGAGCAGGAAATCCGTTCCGGGGTGGATCTGGTGGTCTACGGCCAGGAAAAGGACGTGCGCCGCATGGCCTCGGAAGAGGGCATGGAGCTCAAGGATGAGCTGACGGTGTTCAAGGGCGAGCTGGCCGACCACGCCAGCGGCACGGTGGAGGCGGTGGTGGCGCCCCGCTCCAATCTGGCGGGCAAGACCCTCAACCAGGTGGACCTGGCCGACCGCTTCCAGGTGGCCCCCCTGGCGGTGTACCGCCAGGGCGTGGTCTACCGGGCCGAGCTGGGCGACCTGCCGCTGAGGGTGGGCGACGCCTTGCTGCTCCACGGCACCTGGAAGCGCCTGGAGCTGTTGCACGCCGAGGGTAACCTGCTGTTCACCACCCCCCTGGACGCGGACCAGCTAAGACCGGAAAAGGCCGTATTCGCGGGCATCTGGCTGGCCGTGGCCCTTATAATGGTCATAGTGTTCAAGATTCAGCTGTCGGTGTGTCTGATGACGGGAGCCCTGGGCATGATCATAACCCGAGTGCTGTCGGTGGATGAGGCCTACCAGGCGGTGGACTGGCGCACCGTGTTCCTGCTGGCCGGGCTCATCCCCTTGGGCATCGCCACCGAGAAGACGGGCGCCGCCGCCTGGATCGCCCACACCGTGCTGGGGGCCATCGGCACCGTGGAGCCCATCGTGCTCCTGGCGGTGATCGGGCTGCTGGCCACCGTGTTCACTCTGGTCATCTCCAACGTGGGGGCCACGGTGCTTCTGGTGCCTCTGGTGGTGAACATGGCCATCGCGGCCAACGCCGACCCGCGCATGGCCGCTCTGGTGGTGGGCCTGGCCACCAGCAACTCCTTTATCCTGCCCACCCACCAAGTCAACGCCCTCTACATGGGTCCGGGCCGTTATAAAAGCGTGGATTTCATGAAAGCAGGCACCGTGGTAAGCATCATCTTCCTGGTGGTGATGATAGCCATGCTTTACCTGTTCTACTAGAAGGAGGCTTGACCATGGCGATTATTACCATATCCCGCGGCTCCTACAGCAAGGGGCGCGAAGTGGCCGAAGAGGTGGCCCAGCGCATGGGCTATGAGGTGGTGAGCCGCGACGTGCTCCTGGAGGCGTCGGAGAGATTCCACACCCCCGAGGTCAAGCTGGTAAGGGCCATTCACGACGCCCCCTCCATCCTGGAGCGTTTCTCCCAGGGCAGGTACTGCTACATGGCCTATATCAAGGCGGCCCTGACCGAGCGGGCGGTGAGCGACAACCTGGTCTACCACGGCCTGGCCGGGCACCTGCTGCTAAAGGGGGTTCCCCACGTGGTCAAGGTGCGCATCATCGCCGACCTGGAGGCCAGGGTGGCCGCGGAGATGAAACGCGAAAACCTGAGCCAGAGCCAGGCCCGCAGCCTTTTGCTCAAGGACGACGCCGAGCGCCGCAAGTGGACCCAGAGCCTCTACGGCGTGGACCCCTGGGACGCCTCGCTCTACGACCTGGTGATTCACATCGACCGGCTCACCGTGGACGACGCGGTGGACTTCATCGTGCAGGCCGCTGGGCGCGAGTGCTTCAAGACCACGCCCGAGGCCCAGCAAAAGATGGAGGACATAGCCCTGGCCTGTAAGGTGAAGGCGGCGTTGGCCGAGGAGGATTGCCTGGACCTGGCGGTGACCAGCGAGTTCGGCAATGTCCTGGTCTATCTAAAGCAGGACGACCGCCGGGCCCACCGCAAGGAAGAAAAGCTCAAAGTTCTGGCCCAGAAGGTGACCGAAATAAACCACCTGGAGGTGCGCACCGGCCAGCCCTTCCCGGATGAGGCGTGTTAACAACGGCCCCACACGGCCGCCAGAGAGGGATAAGCTATGCCGTTGATCATAATATCAGCCGATGAATTCAAGCAAGGCGACGAGATAGGCCAGAAGGTGGCCGGCGTCATGGGCTACCGCTATCTGGGGCGCGATTTGCTGCACACGGTGGCCCAGGAGCACCAGCTTAACGAACAAGAGCTGATCCAGGCCCTGGACGACCCGCCGGGGCTGCTGAGCCGGCGGGCCCGCCGCCAGCGGCTGCTGGGCTACATCGAGGCGGCCTGCCTGGAGGCGCTCTTGGACGACGACGCGGTGTGCTTCGGCCTGGCCGCCCACATGTACGTGCGCGCGGTGTCCCACGCCCTGAAGGTGCGCATCATCAACGAGCCCGAGCAACGGGCCGCGGACCTGGCCCAGGCCGAGGGCATGACCCTGGACAAGGCCCGCAAGCAGGTGTTGCGCCAAACCAAGGACGAGCGCCGTTGGTCCGAGGACGCCTACCAACTGGACCAGACCGACGCCTCGCTCTACGACCTGGTCATCAGCCTGGGCACCCTGGAGCTCGCCAAGGCGGTGGATATAATCTGCGACACGGTGGCTTACCGCAAATTCCAGCCCATGACCTACTCGCGCAAGCTGATGCAGGACAAGGCCCTGGCCGCCCAGGTGCGCCTGGCGCTCATGGAGCATTTCCCGGATGTGCGGGTGGAGGCCAACGACGGGACGGTGGCCGCTTACATCCAAAGCCTGAAAAAGGACCAGCGCAAAAAGCAGGAGCTGGTGCGTCAAATCGCCGGTGAGATGCCGGGCGTGCGCCACGTGGAGGTGCACGTAATCCGGGATCTGGTGGGCCAGGCGGCCCAGAGCACGCGCTGAGCCCGACCAAGTCCTTGACCGGCGCGCCCCGTCTGGGGCAACGTCACTTAGGAGGTGGATCAATGTCAGATAACTTGCAGGTGCTGCTTCTGGACGACGAGCCAATCGTGGGGCGGCGTCTCAAGCCCGCCCTGGCCAAGATAGGCTGCGAGGTGGAGGTCTTCGAAGACCCCGAGGCGGCCTTGGCCAGGATGGCCCAAAAGGAATTCGACGTGGTGGTCACCGATATCCGCATGGATCAGATCGACGGCATGCAGGTGCTGGAGTTCGTGCGGGATCGCTGGCCCCGCAGCAAGGTGATCATGATAACCGGCTACGCCATGATGTCCCTGGCCCGCGAAGCCATGGAAAAGGGCGCCTTCGACTTCATCGCCAAGCCCTTCAAGCCCGACGACCTGCGCCGGGTAATCGCCAAGGCGGCCAAGGCCCTGGGGTCGTCCCTGGACTTCGAAGCGGTGGAGATGGAAAAGGCCAATGGTTGACAGCCCCGGCAAGGGCAACGGCGCCAACTCTTCCGAGATGGAGCAGAACAGCTACGAGGAAGTGGAGGCGCAGGGGCGCCTGGGCCTGGCCCGCGATTCCGAGCAGGCCCGCAAGGCCCTGCTCAGCCGTCCCCGCTTCAGCCTGCGCTTGCAGATATTTCTGGGCAACGCGCTGGCCTTTGCCATCGCCATCGCCATTGCCATCGCCCTGGTGGCCAGCTTCCACCGCGTGGAAGGCAAGGTCCGCTTTCTGGAGATAGTCAACGATTATGTGATGGAGGTGGAGCAGGCGCGGCGCTTTGAGAAGAACTTTTTCCTCTACGGCACCAACCTGAGCGACGCCCAGGACAACGTCTTCAGCGCCGAAACCATCCTCAACCGCAACGGAGAGGAACTGGCCGCCATCCTGGGGCCCGGCTGGCGCGCCCAGATGCTGCCCAACCTGCACCGCTACCAACAGCTTCTGGAAAAGCTCACCCCCCAGGAGCAGACCGGCCGGGCCCTGGGCAAGAACGAGCGGGGCCTGTTGCAGAACCAGGTGCGCATCCAGGGACAGCAGATGGTGTCCGCCGCCCTGGCGCTGCTCAGCAAGGAAAAGGCGGCCCTTGCCGAGGTGTTGGACCGCTCCCGCCAGTTGATGTTGTATTCGGTGGGCCTGTTGCTCTTGTGCATGGCCCTGAGCGCCTACCTGCTGGGCAGCCGCATGTTGGGCTCCATCAACCGCTTCGGCCAGTACGCCCATCGTATCGCCTCTGGCGACTTCACCCCCATAACCCCCACCAGGCGCTACAGCGACGAGTTCACCCAGCTGGCCCTGGCCATCAACAGCATGATCCAGGAGCTGGAAAACCGCGAGGCGGTCCTGGTGCAGTCGCACAAGATGCGCGCGGTGGGCACCCTCACCGCCGGGGTGGCCCACGAGCTCAACAACCCCATGAACAACATCACCCTCACCGCCCACATGCTCCAGGAAGACTACGCGAATCTGGACGACGACGAGCGCATGGAGATGATCGGCGACGTGGTGGGCGAGGCGGAGCGGGCCAAGAAGATCATCAGCAACCTGCTGGACTTCGCCCGCGAAAGCGGCAGCCAGCTGGAGCCTCTGGACCTGCCGGAGCTGCTCAAGGAGACCATCGCCCTGGCCGGCAACCAGATCAAGCTATCGGGCATCAAGATAGATTTTCAGGCCTCGGGCAACCTGCCCCGGGTGCACGGCGACAGCCAGCAGCTGCGCCAGGTCTTCTTGAACCTCATCCTCAACGCCATCGACGCCTCCTCCAAGGGGGGCCATATCCAGGTTTTGGTGCTGCCCGCCGACGAGCCCAACTATTTGGCCGTGAAGGTGATGGACGAGGGCGCCGGCATTCCGGCCCACATCCTGCCCTCCATCTTCGACCCCTTCTTCACCACCAAGGGCAAGGGCAAGGGAACCGGCCTGGGGCTCAGCGTGTCCCAGGGAATCGTGGCCAAGCACGGCGGCCGCATCATGGTCAGCAGCCAGGAAAAAGAAGGCACCACCTTCACCGTGGTGCTGCCGGTGACCACCATACCCGCCGAGTTGGGGCACCAAAAACAGGTCTGAGCGGACCCTCTAAAGGGAGCAGGCCTGGGGCCAGGAACAGAAGGAAGGGGGCACCACCACCACCGGTATGGGCAGCCCGTCGCGGGAGATGTTGCGGATGAGTTTTTCCGTGGTGGAGCCCAGTATGTGCCGGTCGTGGTATCCCCTGCCGTAGCTGCCCACCACCAGCATGGCCACCTCCTCCTTGCCCTTCAGGTACTCCAAAATCGCCTGGTGGGAGCGGTGCTTGCCGGCCTCGCGCATCACCGTGCGCACCTTGACCCCCCGCTGGCGTCCCAGGTCGCGGGCTTTTTCGAACACCACCTCGATATTGGAGGCCTGCTCCACCAGCAGCTGTTCGTCCACGAAGGCGTAGAAATATCCCACGCTGCGCCCCCCCAGCACAGTGATGACCTCCACCGTGAGGCCCAGATGGGCCGCCAAATGCACCGCGTAGTTGAAAGCGTCCCAACTGGCTTCGGAACCGTCCATGGCCGCGATTATCGGGCCTCCGCGGCTCTCTATCGTGGGTTGCATTAGTGGGACCCTCCCCGCTTGAAGATCAGCCCCACGCCCAGACCGGCCAGGCAAGAGGCCAACACCGCGCCGATGCCGTAGAAAAGGGGCTCTTGGCGGGCCTCCTGGGTCAGCCAGGCCTGCAGGCCGACTTTTTGGATCGTCACTTGGTGGCGCCCATAGCCCACTACCCGGCCGTTGTGCAGCGCGTAGGTCTCCGCCACATATACCCCCTCCGTGGCGGTGGGGGGAAATGAAAAATGGTGCATATAGAGCTGGCGCTCTATGGTGCGCAGCCGGTCCGGCCGGATGTAGATATGATATAGCCCCTGGGCCTCCTTGAGGCTGATAAGCGCCTGGCGCACCTTTTGTTCCTCGCCCGGCACCTTTTCCCCGCGCACCAGTTGAATCTGTACCTTGTCCATGAGCGCGGCGTATCCCAAGCCCAGTTTTTCGGCCTGTTGGGGGCTCATCAGCTTGTCCAGGGGCACGGCGGATATGACCTTGTACATCAGCGGCGCCCCGACGACCTTGTACTGACGCTTGGCCATCCACACCGGCCCGAAGCGGTCCTTTACGCTAAGGAGCACTTCCGGCTTCACCTGGGAAACCAGCTTCACGACCAACTGGGCCTCCGGGTCCGGGTTTAGCCCGAAAAAGACGATGCGGTCTCCGTCGTAGGACAGGGAGATGTCTATGGTGCTCTTGTGGCTGGACATCACCACCCGGTTACCCGCGGAGTGGCCGTCGCCGCGCAAGGGCAGGGCCAGGAGCAGGGCCAGGACGGCCGTCAAAATGCCCGCGTATCTCATTCGCCGCGTCATTTCAGTGCCCCAATTCCACGGGAGTCAAAAAGATCGGTTGGCTGGGGGTGAGAGCCAAGTCCAGGAACAGCTTCACCGTCACCGCCAACACGCAGGCGGCCAAGAGGACCCGCAGGTGCTCGCCCTTGAGGCGCAGGCTGACCATGGCTCCCAGCTGGGCGCCCACCGCGGAGGCGGCCAACAGCAACAGGGCCAGGAGCACGTCCACGGTCTGGTTGTAATAGGCCTGCTGGATGGCCACGTTGGCCGAGGAGAGGACCATCTGAAACAAATCGGTGCCGATGGCCACCAGGGTGGGCATGCGGATGATGTAGATCATGGCGGGCACCATGATGAAGCCGCCGCCCACGCCCAGAAGGGCGGAGAGCAGGCCCACCAGCCCCCCGATGAAAAACGGAAACAGCACCGAGGTGGACAGGCCGCTTTTCTCAAAGTTGACGTGCCAGGGCAGCTTGTAGCACAGCTTGCTCCACAGCCCCTCGCTGATCTCGGCCAGCTCGGCGGCCGCTTCCCCGCGGCCCTTGCGCAGCGAGTGCACGCTCTCCAGCAGCATGGCCCCGCCCACGCCGCCCAGCATGATCACGTAGATGATCTTCATGACGAACTCGAAGTTGCCCAGGGCCCGCAGTTCTCCCACCAACTGCACGCCCGCCGTTCCGCCGACCAGGCCGCCGGCCAGGATGACGCCCCCCATCTTGAAGTCGACGTTGCCCATGCGCCAATGGGCGAAGGCGGCCGAGGCGGCCGTGCCCACCATCTGGTTGGAGCCGGTGGCGGCGGCCACCGCCGGGGGGATGCCCACCATCATCATCAGGGGGGTGAGCAGAAAGCCGCCCCCCACGCCGAACAGGCCCGAAAGGAAACCCACCACCCCTCCGATGCCCAAGACCATGAACAGGTTGAGAGGCAGGCCGGCGATGGGAAAGTAGATGTCCATGTTTTAAGACCGCAATGGCTATGGGGGTGGTTGTTTGCTGGCCTAATTATATGATGGGCCGGACGCGCGGGCCAGCCACTTGTGCGCTTGTGCACCTTTGTGCTTTCTCCCCGAAAGCACCCGCATTTGGACCAAACCTATAGGCAAGAGTCCGTTTTTAGGGCATAGTTAGACAATCCGGCGCGCCTTGGTCGGCGCCGCCTCAACCCTAAAGCGGGAAGACATCGGAGATGAGCGATTACGACGACGCCAAGTACGAATGCCCCTGCGGCTACGTCTACGATCCGGCGGAGGGAGACTACGAGCGCGGGGTGATGCCCGCCACCGCCTTCGGCGACCTGCCGGCGGATTGGGTCTGCCCTCTGTGCGGCTCGGAGAAGCAATACTTCGAGCGAGTGGACTAACCCCGCGCTCCTTAGGCGGCGCGCTTTGGCGCGGCCGCTCGCCGCAACGGCGGGCGGCTTACCACGGGCGGGTGTGCGCCCGGCCCAACCCCTGTAGTGTTTCCAAGGAGAACCGATGTACGACGCCCTGGTGGTCGGAGCGGGCCTTTCCGGTTTGGTGATGGCCGAGAGGCTGTGCACCCAACTGGGTTGGAAATGCCTGCTCATAGACCGGCGGGAACACATCGGGGGCAACTGTTACGACGCGCCCGACGCCAACGGTGTCTTGACCCACCTCTACGGGCCGCACTATTTCCGCAGCAATTATCCGGAGGCGATCGCCTATCTGAGCGCTTTCACCACCTGGCGCGAAATCCGCTACCGGGTCAGCTCCTTTACCGACGGCAGGCACTGGAGCTTTCCCATAAACCTGCGCACCTTCGAGCAACTCATCGGTAGGGAATCGAGCCCGGAGGAGTTCCGCGGCTGGCTGGACCGCCGCAGGATGTCCTTTGGCGAGCCCCAAAATTCCGAAGAGGCGATGCTGGCCTCGGTGGGGCCGGAGCTGTACGAAAAGTTCTTCAAAGGCTACACCCAGAAGCAGTGGAACAAGCATCCGCGGGATTTGCATCCCTCGGTTTGCCGCCGCATACCCATCCGCACCACCCGCGACGAGGCCTACTTTGACGACAGCTTCCAGGCCATGCCCCAAGAGGGATACACGGCACTGTTCCAACGCATGCTTCAGGCCTGCGGCAACAACCTCGATCTGCGGCTGGGCCTGGATTTCTCGGAGGCCCGGAACCGCTTCGCCTACGGGCACCTGATCTACACCGGGCCCATAGACGAATACTTCGGCACCGGCCTGGGGCGGCTGGAATACCGCTCGCTGCGTTTCGAGCTGGAATCCTACTCCTCGCGGGATCTGGCGCGGCTGGGCAGGCAAGGCTTTCGGCAACCCTATCTGCAGGTCAACTACCCCAATTCCCAGCCCTACACCCGTATCGTGGAGATCAAGCACGCCACGGGCCAGGACACCCCGCACACCAACCTGATGCGTGAGTATCCCCAGGAGTGCGCCCCGGGACGCGAGCCCTATTATCCCGTGCTCACCCCGCCCAACCTGGCTCTGTACCAAAAATACCTCGGGCTGGCCGCCAAGGAGAGGGGGGTCACCTTCCTGGGGCGTTTGGCCACCTATACCTACCTCAACATGGACCAGGCGGTGGAGCGGGCCCTGCGGGTCTTCCAGGGCAAGTTCGCGGCCGGCGTCTATGGCGCGGGCCGTGAGCGGAGGGCCTGAGCATGGCCGCGCCCGGAACCAAAGGGCCGCTTGTCGTCTACTTCGCCCCCTGGAGCTATTGGGAGCGGGAAAACCGCAGCCAGCCCCTGGCCCGGGCCCTGGCCGAATTGGGCCACCAGGTGCTCTATCTCAACTATCCCCTGGGGAGGCGCCTGGGCAGCCGTTTCAAGCGATTGCTGGTCCGGCGCACCCACCAGTTGGAGCAACCGGGCCTGCATCTGAGCGTGGGGGGGCCGTTCTGGCGCACCTATCATTGGCCGGACATGATCTACGTTTCCCCGCAAGGGCTTTCGTCACGGCAAAAGGCCTACGTGGATTTTCTGCTGCGCCTTATTCAAGAGGAGCCGTTTCGGGGGCGCGAGCTGGTGGTGCTCTCCAGCCGCATGATCTCCCAGCCCTTTGTACGCCGGACGCGGCCCCGCATGTACGCCTTGGACCTGGAGGATCCCTGGTCCCATTTCCAGGAGGTGTGGAGCACCTCGCGTGAGGATCTGGTCCCCGCCCTGCGGGGATTCTGCCGCGAAGCCCAGTTGGTTTTCGCCAACGGCCGCAAGATAGCCGAAGGCGCCCAAGGGACCTTTCTGGAACAAGAGCCGCAGATTTTGCTCAACGGGGTGGACCCGGACAAATTCCATCCGGACCCCAGCGTGCCCCGGCCGGCGGACTATCCCCCCGGGCCCAGCGTGTTGTATTCGGGCATGGTGAACGAGCGCCTCGACTTCGAGCTGTTGGAAAAGGTGTTTTCGGCCCTGCGGCAGGTTAATTTTGTCTTTCTGGGAGGCATTTATTCCCATTTTGTGCCCACCATCCGCCAATTGATGGAGTGTTATCCCAACGTCCATTTCCTGGGTCACCGCCCGGTGGAGGAACTTTTTGCCTATTTGCAGCAGGCCGACCTGTTCATGATCCCCTCTTGCCAGGACGAGGCCTGGACCCGCGCCTTCCCAGCCAAGGTGTTTGAGTATTTCATGTTCGGCAAGCAGAGCGTCTCCACCTTTCCCTTGGAGGACATACCGGAGCAGTACCGCTTTGCCATCCGGGTGGCCCAAGACGCCGAGAGCTTCGTCCGCCAGGTACAGGAGGGTCTGACAGGGGAATCGCGCGGCCAGGAAATCACGGCCTACGGCCGGCGGCAGACCTGGAGCTCCCGGGCGGAGCAGGTGGCGCGGGCCCTGGGGCTGGGTGGGTGAGGCCTGCGCCGGCCTCACGGTGCAACCCGGCCCGGCGGCTTGACATTCCGACGGACCCGGCTTAATCTTGGCCGATATTTGCCGGTGTAACTATCTACAAAAACGTAACTTTGGGTGCGCGTTCCGCACTCGAATACGGTTTGTTTTTTGTTAGCAACCCCCGAGACCCTTAATTTCAGATTTCGCCTTAAGGAGGATTTGACCATGAAGTCGAGCAAGATTCTATGCCTGGTCCTGGGGCTCATGATGGCCCTGGCGGCCACCCCCGCCCTGGCCAAGGACACCGTCCAGGTGGCCTTTATCGGCCCCCTTACCGGCGGCGTGTCGGCCATCGGCGTGGGCGGGCGCAACTCGGCCGACCTGGCGGTGAGGCTGCGCAACGCGGACCCCAAGGCCAAGTACAAATATGAGCTGGTGGTGCTGGACGACGAGTGCAAGCCCAACGCCGGCGTGCAGGTGGCCACCAAGGCCGCGGCCGACAAGAAGATCATCGCCGCGGCCACCCAGTACTGCTCCGTGGTGGCCCTGGCCGCCGTGGACGTGTACCACCGCTTCGGCCTGCCGGTGATCGTGTGGGGCGCGGTGCATCCGGGCATCACCTACGGCAACACCTACAAGGAAGTCCACCGCATCAACGGCACCATGATCAACCAAAACGAGGTGGCCGCCAAGTTCGTGACCGGCCTGGGCTACAAGACCTGGGTGCTGCTTTATGACACCACCGATTACGGCAAGGGCATGTACGAGTACTTCTCCAAGTACTTGAAGCAAAACGGCGGCAAGGTGCTGGGCAGCTTCGGGGTCAACGCCGACCAGCAGGACTTCACCGCCGAGCTGACCCAGGCCAAGAAGCTCAATCCCGACGTGATCTGGTTCGGCGGCCTGACTCCCCTGGGCGTGCGCATCCGTTTGCAGATGGACAAGCTGGGCATCAAATCCCAGTTCCAGAGCTGCTCGGGCATCATCTCCGACGCCTTCATTACCGGCGCGGGTGAGCTGGCCGAGGGCACCATCGCCTTCCGCGAGGGCGAGCCGGTGGAAGACCTGCCCGGCGGCAAGTGGTTCCTGAAGGAATACGAGAAAGCCGGCTATAAGGAGGCTCCGGACGCTTTTGGTCCCTTCGCTTTCGCGGCCATGAACATGATCCTGGACGGCATCGAGGCGGCCGGCCCCAACCGCAAGGCGGTGGTCAAGTGGCTGTCCAACATCAAGGACTACAAGACCATCGTGGGCCAGGTCACCTTTGACGATCACGGCCAGAACATTTCGCCGGCTATCACCAAGTACGTGGTACAGGACGGCAAGTGGGTTCCCTGGAAGAGCTCCGAGTACGCCAGCGGAAAGCGCAAGCTCAAGAACCGCTAACTGTTATAATTGACCACCTGGGGGCGGCGCCGGTTCGGCGCCGCCCCTCCGATGCGTACCGCCTGTAACCTATCAACCGCGAGATTGGCTTCCGATGGATTTTGGACTGATCGCCCAGCATATAGCCAACGGACTGATGATGGGGCTGATCTACGCTCTGGTGGCCGTGGGCTTCACCCTGTTCTTCGGGGTGCTGGACATCATAAAATTCTCCCACGGCGACGTGCTTACCTGGGGCGTATTCACGGCCTTTTCCATGTACCTGTTGCTCACCTGGATGGGCCTGGGGCACCCGGTGGTGATTCTGGTCATCGTGGCCGTGGTGGCCATGGCGGCCATCGCCCTATTGGGCGCGGGCATCGCCAAGGTGCTGATCATCCCCTTGAAGGGCGCTCCGCCGCTCAACGTGCTCTTGATCACCCTCATGCTGGGCACGGTGCTGCGCGAGTCCATCCGCCTGTTCTATCCCGACGGGGCCAACCCCAAGCACTTCCCGGCCCTCTTGCCCGACTGGAGCTATAGCTGGGGTAACTTCACCTTGCGCTTCGACAACACGGTGATGCTCATCTCCGGCTTGCTCATGATCGTGCTGGTGCAGCTGCTCATCAAGCGCACCAAGCTGGGCATGGCCATCCGCGCGGTGTCTCAGGACGAGGAAACGGCCCGGCTCATGGGCATCAACTTCAACCTGGTGGTCTACATCACCTTTGCCCTGGGCTCGGCCCTGGCCGCCTTTGCCGGGGTGGCCTACGGCCTGTACTACAACGAGATAAACTTCAACATAGGCCTGTTGCTGGGGGCAATCGGCTTCAGCGCCGCGGCGGTGGGCGGTTTCGGCAACATCTACGGAGCCATCGTGGGCGGCTTCCTCTTCGCCCTGCTCCAGACCATAGGCGCGGCGGCCCTGCCTTTTGCCAGCGCCTACAAAGACGTTTTCGCCTTCGGGGTGGTCATCATCATCATGGCCATCAAGCCCACCGGGCTGTTGGGCGAAAAGGAAACGGAGAGGGTGTAGGCATGACCGGTAGCACCCGCACCCCCGTATCCTTCCTGCCCGCCCTGGTGAGCATCCTCCTGGGCGCGGTGTACATGGTTTTCTTCCTGGCCGGCGAGTCCCAGTTGGAGATTTTCGGGCTGTTGCTGGGCGCCTGCCTGGTCCTGCTCCTGCTGCGCCGCTTCAAGATTTTGGAGCGGGTGGGCCGAAGCGCCAAGGACCACAGCATGGCCTTCGGCGCGGCGGCGGTGGCCGCCACGGTAGCCATCAGCCTGTACTTCTACGACGACAACTTCGTGCTGTTTTTGGTGGCTACGGTTTTGGTCTACACCCTGACCTGCCTGGGGCTCAACATCCAGTTCGGCTTCGTGGGGGTGGTCAACTTCGCGGGGGCCTCCTTCTTCGGGGTGGGCTGCTACACCGCGGCCATCCTGACCAAGCACACCGCCACTCCCCACCTTTTGGTGCTGCTGTTGGGCGGGCTGGCCGCGGCGGCCCTGGGCTTCATCGTGCTGGTGCCGGTGCTCAAGACCAGGGGACACTATTCCGCCCTGGTGACCATCGCCTTCGCCCTGCTGTTCAAGACCTTTTTGGAGGTCAACGACACCCTGGGCGGCCCCCAGGGGCTCAAGTGCGACGGCCTCAATCTCTTCGGCTGGAACGTTAACCAGGACATCGTCATCGGCTCCTTCGAGGGCTCTTTTTACCTGGGCTACATCGCGGTGGCCCTGGCCTTGTGCGTGCTGGGTTTCATCCTGGCCCGGCGCCTGGAAGACTCCTGGGTGGGCCTGAACATGGACGCGGTGCGCCTAGACGAGACGGTGAGCGCCTGCTTCGGCCAGTCCATACCCAAGGCCAAGATCACCGCCTTCACCCTGGGCAACTTCTACTGCGGGGTGGCCGGGGCGCTGTTCGCCATGATGCTGGGTTACATCGCGCCCACCAACTTCACCTTCGGCGACTCGTTGATCCTGCTGTCCATAGTCATCCTGGGCGGCCTGGGCTCGCTGTGGGGGTCGGTGGCCGCCACCACCATCATCATCATCATGCCCGAGAAGTTCCAGATGCTCCAGGAATACCGCTTCCTGCTCTTCGCGGCCCTGGTCATCGCCATCCTGTTGTTCCGGCCCCAGGGGCTTCTGCCGCGCCCCTTGCGCGCCTTCCTCACCCTGCGGTCTAGGTAGTTCCCATGGAAGCAACCCAAAGCCTTCTCAGCATAAAGGGCCTGAGCAAGAACTTCGGCGGGGTGCGCGCCCTGGACGGCCTGGACCTGGAGGTGAGGCGCAACCGCATCATGGGCCTCATCGGGCCCAACGGTTCGGGCAAGACCACCTTCTTCAACGTGGTCACCGGCATCTATCCGGCCAGCGCGGGCAGCGTGGTCTTGGAAGGCGAGGACATAACCAGCTTCTCGCCCCAACGGGTGTACCGCCGGGGGGTGGCCCGCACCTTCCAGCGCTCGCGCCTGCTGCTGCCCCTGTCCATCCTGGACAACATCACCCTGGGCGATCATTCCCGGGTGAACAACGGGCTCATGTTCAACCTGTTCCGGCGAAAAGCCCTGACCCGCGAGTTTGAGCGCAGCCTGGAAAAGGCCCGGGAGCTTATCGGCATCTTCGACCCGGAGTTGGCCTCCAACATTTTCGATCCGGTGGAGACCCTGCCCATGATCTCCCGGCGGCGCATCGAGATCTGCCGGGCGCTGATCGGCCACCCCAAGCTCTTGCTGCTGGACGAACCCTCGGCGGGCATGACCCACGACGAGACTTTCCGGCTCATCGACGACATCCTGGAGATCAAGGAAAAGATCGAGGACTTGACCATAATCATCATCGAGCACGAGATGACGGTGATGGAGCGCATAACCGATCATTGCGCCGTGCTCAACTTCGGCGAGAAGATCTGCGAGGGCAGCTACCAGGAAGTGGCCGGCGACCCGCAGGTGCAAGAAGCCTACCTGGGGGTGGACTGATGGACCGGACGCAAGCCGCCCTGAGCATCGCCAACATCTACACGGCCTACGACCGGGCCGACGTGCTGGAGGATCTCTCCCTGGAGGTGGCCCCCGGTTCCATCACCTGCCTCTTGGGTTCCAACGGCTCGGGCAAGACCAGCCTGATCCGCTCCATCCTGGGCCTCACTCCCTGCCGGGCGGGCAAGATCACCCTCTACGGCCAAGACATCACCCGCCTGGCCACCCACAAGATCGTGCGCCTGGGCGTGGCCAGCATTCCCGAGGGGCGCAAGGTGTTTCCAGCCATGACCGTGGAGGAGAACCTGAGGCTGGGGGGCTATCAGGAGGACGACAAGGCGGTGGTCGCCCAGCGCCTGGAAAAGGTCTACGAGGTGTTTCCGCGCCTTTCCGAGCGGGCGGGCCAGCTGGCGGGCACCATGTCCGGCGGCGAGCAGGCCATGGTCTCCATCGGCCGGGGCCTCATGGGAGCGCCCAAGCTGATGATCGTGGACGAGCCCTCCCTGGGGCTGTCGCCCCTATTGGTCAAGGAGAACTTCCGCATCATCCGCCAGATCAACGACCAGGGCATCACCGTGTTCCTGGTTGAGCAAAACGTGCGCCAGACCCTGGCCATAGCCCATTACGGCTACGTCCTTTCCAAGGGGCGGGTGGTGGCCCAGGGCAGCGCTCAATCCCTTCGAGACAATAGCGAGGTGCAGGAGGCCTACTTCGGCTGAGCCGCGCCCGGGAGCCAGAAAATGTGTCCCATGCCCGACCCGGTAAAGATCGCCACCGACCTGATTTGCCTGGACACCATCAATCCCCCCGGCGGGGAGGAGGCCGCGGCCCGTTATCTGGGCGACCTGCTGGCCCAGCGCGGGCTGGCCACCGAGTATTACCAGCTGGAGCCCCATAGGTCCGGTTTGGTGGCCACGCTGGCCGGCACGGGAGGCCGCCCGGCCCTGGTGTTCACCGGCCACCTGGACACGGTGCCCCTGGGCAACGCGGCCTGGAGCTTCGGGCCCCATTGCGGCGAGGTGAAGGACGGCCGCCTGTTGGGCCGCGGCGCCTCGGACATGAAGAGCGGGGTGGCGGCCATGGCCGCCGCGGCCGCCGCCCTGGCCGAGGAGTGGGCGGGCGAGGCCGACCTGGTGTTCGTGTTCACCGCCGCCGAGGAGACCGGCTGTCAGGGGGCCGAGCAGATGGCCGCCGGCGGCAAGCTGCCCGCCCAGGCCGGGGCTCTTTTGGTGGCCGAGCCCACCAACAACGTGCCCTTCCTGGGGCACAAGGGCGCCCTGTGGCTGGAGGCCACGGCCAGGGGCAAATCGGCCCACGGCTCCATGCCCGACATGGGCGACAACGCCATCTACAAGGCGGCCCGGGCCGCCGCCGGGTTGGAGCAGCTATTCGCCGAGGCCCCGGCCCATACCCAGTTGGGCAAGCCCACGGTGAACGTGGGCACCTTCCACGGGGGCAGCAAGATCAACATGGTGCCCGACCAGGCGGTGTTCCAGGTGGACCTGCGCACCGTGCCCGGCGTGGAGCACGACGAACTGTTCGCGCGGGTGGCCGGCCAATTGGGCCCGGACATCGCCCTCGAGCGCCTCATCGACCTGCCCGGCTTCCTCACCCCGGCCGAGGAGCCCTGGGCCGCCCGGGTGCTGGCCCTGCTGGAGCGCGAGCAGGGCAGGCCTCCCCAGCCGGGATATGTCAACTACTTCACCGACGCCTCGGTGTTGCGGCCCGCCCTGGGCAACCCGCCCACGGTGATCCTGGGCCCGGGCCTGCCCGGCCAGGCCCACCAGACCAACGAGTTCTGCGAGACGGCCAAGATCGTCGAGGCCGCCGGGCTGTACCTGGCCCTGGCCCGCGAATGGCAGGGCCGCTAGGCCCGGCAAGTATAGGGGGGAATATGTGGCCTTCCACCTGGCAAGCTGAATCCGTGGGCCTGGCTACGCCGGACGCGGCCTTTGACCCCAACCTGCCCGATCTGCTGTGCGTGCACGGCTCCGGGGGGCGGGGGGCGGAGTTTCTGCCCCTGCTGGAGAGCCTGGTGGGCGCGGCCAACGGCGCGGGCATAGACCTGCCCGGCCACGGCGACACCCCCGGTCCGGGACGGGAGCGGGTGGAGGACTACGTGGCCTGGCTGGCTGAGCGCCTGGAGCAGGGCCGACGGCGGCCGGTGGTGCTGGGAAACTCCCTGGGCGGGGCCATCGCCCTGGGCCTGGCCCTGGAGCGGCCGGAGCTGATCGGCGGCATCGTGCTCTGGGGCACCGGGGCCCGCCTGCGGGTGCTGCCCAAGATCCTGGAAGGCCTGGCCAAGGATTTCCAGCCCACGGTGGCCTTCCTGGCCCAGATGGCCTACGCCGAGGTCACCGACCCCCAGCGCAAGGAGACGGGCCGCTGGGCCATGGCCCGGACCGCGCCGGCCGTGCTTCTGGGCGACTACACCGCTTGCGACCGTTTCGACGTTATGGAGCGCCTGGGCGAGATCGACTTGCCCTGTCTGGTGGTGTGCGGCGACGGCGACAGGCTCACCCCCCTCAAGTACAGCCAGTACCTGACCGAGCACATCAAGGGCGCCCGCCTGGCGGTGATACCCGGCGCGGGCCACCTGATCCACGAGGAGCAGCCCTCGGCCGGGGCCAAGGTATTGGCCGAGTTTTTGGCCACCCTGTAAGCCGGGCGCGAATCAGTCCCCGTCCTCCGGAAAAGCCAGGCTACGGGCGAACAGCGTGTTGAACAGCGGTTCGCCGGATAGCTCCACGTAACGGGCCTTGGCCGGGATCTCGGCGGCCCGTTGCCGGGCCTCCAGGTTGTTGAGCACCTGTTGGGCCCCCCGGCCCGCCGCATTGCCCACCTGGGCGTACTTGGCCCCGGCCACGGCGGGGATCAGGCCGATGCGCTTGGCGGTGTCCACGTCGATGTGGCTGCCAAAGGAACCGGCCAGCACCACCTCGGAAAGATCGGAAGGCTCCAGCCCGGCCAGGGAGAGCAGGGTGGCGGCGGCCGCGCAGATGGCCGCCTTGGCCAGCTGCACCTGGCTGATGTCCGCCTGGGTGACCACGATGTCCTGGCCCGTGGCCGAGCGCTCGGCCGGCACCAGCACGTAGCTGATGTTGCGGCCGTCGCGGCGTACCTGGGGCAGTGAGCGGTCCAGGTGGCCCCGGGAGTTGATGACCCCGGCCCGGAGCATCTCGGCCACCGCGTCGATGATGCCCGAACCGCACACCCCGGCGGGATCGGATCCGTCGATGGTGGTGCACACCGGCTCCTGCTCCGCCGTAAGGCGCACCTGGGAGATGGCCCCGGTCATGGCCCGCATGCCCGAGCTGAGGTGGGCGCCCTCGAAGGTGGGGCCCGAGGGGGCCGAGGCGATGAACAGGGGATGGCGGTGGCCCGGCGCGGTCACCACCACCTCGGTGTTGGTGCCGATGTCCAGGCCCAGGCGGCAGGGGCCGGGCCGGTCCAGGTCCGCGCCCATGATCATGGCCACGTTGTCCGCGCCCACGAAACCGCCCACCAGGGGAGGCAGGTGCACGTAGGCCCCGGGGGCCAGGCTCAGGCCCAGCTCCCTCGCCTTGACGTCCACCGCTTGATCCAGGCAGGCCACAAAGGGCGGCGCGCCCAGCTGCTCCAGGGGCAGGCCCAGCAGCAGGTGGGTCATGGCGCTGTTGCCCACCAGGCTCATCTCGGCTATGCGGCCGGTATCGGCCCCCACCGCGGCGGCCAGGTCCTGGGCCAGGCCGTTCAGGGCGCGGCGCACCAGGTCGGTGAGCCGTCTCCCCTCCTTGGGCTGGCTAATGGCCAGCTGCAAGCGGGTGACCACGTCGGCCCCGAAGGCGACCTGGGGGTTGAGGCGTCCCCGGGAGGCGATGATTTCGCCGGTGGCCAGGTCCACCAAATAGGCGGCCAGCTTGGTGGAGCCCAGGTCCACGGCCAGGCCCAAGGGGCCTTGGCCCGGCCCGGCCACGCCCACCAATTCCTCGCCGCGTTGATACAGGCTCAGGCTCCAGGCATGCTCGCGGGCCGCGCGGGTGATCCCGGCGGCGGTGGCCAGATCGGCCCGGGAAGCGGGCGACTCCTCGTGCTCGCCCAACGTCTCCAGCACCCGGCGCAGGTCGCCCCGAGGGTCTTGCAGGGTGGGCTCGGGCGCTTGGCACTCCACGGCGGTGATCACCGGGCTGCCCATGGGTACGGGCTCCAGATCGCCCTGGTCGATGCGCCAACTGCTGTCGGCGCTCTCGTGGGTGTCGGGCACCGCGACTTCCAGCGAGCCCAAAACCTGGGTCTGGCAGGCCAGACGCCAGCCCCCGGCCAACTGCTCCGAATCCAGCAGGCGCTCCTCCGCCTGGTTGGGCGGCGACACCTCGCCCCGCACCGACACCAGACAACGGCCGCAGGTGCCCTTGCCTCCGCAATCCAGGGGCAAAAAGATGCCCGCTTGGAGCATGGCCTCGGTGATGAGGGTGCCCCGGGGCACCGAGGCGCTCTGCCCCGAAGGCTTGAATACGACGTTTAACTTGGCTGGAGCGCTCAAGGTATTCCTCCCTGCGGCTATAGTCATATCCCTCTTGGGGGAATGGGGCAAGAAAAGGAAATGGCCCGCCAAACTAGAGAGGAGGGTAGAGAGGGTCTGGCGGGCCATTTGATCGGCTCGGGGAGGCGAGCCGTTTTGGGTCGTCGCTGCTTGGTTGATAACCGGTCCGGGGAGGCGCGCCGCCCTGATGAACTATACAAGGCTGCTGGTGCGGCGGGCGCGCGTCCCGCCCCGGGCCGGGTGTTTGGTTCCTAGTACTTGCCGTAATGTTTGCCGGCCTCTATGAAGGCCTGCATGGTGGCGTCCTTGGCCTCGTCCATGGCGCAGCCGATGCTGAGCATGTAGCCCTTGTCGCCGGCCGCGTCGTCGATGAGCTTCTTGGTCGCTTCCTTGACCTGCTCCGGGGTGCCGGTGAGGATCAGGGAAATGGGGAAGCCGCCGGCGATGCACACCTTGCCGCCCAAAACTTCGCGGGCCTTGGCCATGTCGGTGCGGTCGAACAGGTACATGCTGCGGATGTCGCTGGTGTCGGCCAGGTATTCCAGGCGCTGGTTGTAGGCGCCCTCCACGAAGCAACAAGGCACGCAGCCGGCGTCGGCCAGCCCGTACATGACCTCCTTCAAGGTGGGCCAGTAGAACTTCTGGAACTGCTCGTCGGACATGAAGCCGTCGGCACCCTTGTGCAGGGGGATGAACACCAGGGGGTTGCCGTTGGCCACCGCGCCGTCCACGCCGTTTTTGATCATGGGCGGCACCAGGCGCTCCACCGCTTCCAGCACCTTTTCGGGGCGCCGGTACATGTCCATCATCAGGGAGGTGGTGCCGCGGAAGGAGTCGCTGAGGGTGTCGAAGGGGGCCTTGGTGGCGCCGCCCGCCCCGAAGGGGAAGCCCGCGGCCATGATTTGGGCCATGTAGGCGCCCATGGCGTTGATCCACTCGAAGTACTGCTTACCGGCCTTGAGCAGGGCCTGCATGGCCTCCTGCACCGGCGGGGTGCCCAGGGAGATGAGCCATGGGCTGAGCATGGGCAGCTCCATGCTGCCGTATACCGGCTGCAGGTCGGCCAGGGGGGCCAGGGCGCCCATGGTCTTGGGAATCCAGGAGCGCAGCCAGAAGTCCGTGGGGTCGTTGATCAGGTGATCGTACTCCTCGGCCTTCATGTACTCTTTTTCGTTGAACTGGTAGGAGAGGTTTTCGGCCACTCCGTGGCCCGGCCACTTGTACAGGTGGTAGTCCAGGGTGTCCAGGGCCTGACCGCAACCCAGCATGGGGGCGGCGCCGGCGGTGTCGGGCTGGTACTTGTTGCAGAAATCCACGTAGGCCTGGCCCGCCTTGTCCGGGTCGTACATGGCGTCGCGGCCGCTGACCCCGGCCAGCATGGTGGGGGCGAAGGTGGTCAGGGGCATGATGGGCACCCGCTTGATGCCCTGATCGATTTTAAGGGCCGAAGCCACCAGTCCGGCGCGCTCCTTATAGGCGGCCTTGGCCTCCTCGCCGGCGAACTCGATGCCGTCCGCCGAGACCCACATGTCCAAAAAGGCGTCCTGACGCTCGATGGACGTGAGTTTGTCGAATCCTTCAAACATGATTCCCTCCGGGAAAGTGTGGTTTGCGCGAACGTCCGGTTAGCTCAGCCAGCCCTTGATGTAGTTGACGCCCACCACGGCGTCGGTGACGTAGGCGTCGGCGCCCACGTAGTTGCACACCTGCTCGTCCATCTGGCCGCCGCCGATGAGCACCTTGATCTTGTCCCTGAGGCCCTGCTCCTCGAGCTTGTCCACCACCGCCTTCATGGGGTCGAAGGCCAGGGTCAACAGGCCGCTGAGGCCGATTACGTCGGCGCCGAAAGCCTGGGCCTCGGCAATGATGGTTTCGGCCGGCACGTCCACCCCGATGTCCTTGACCTCCAGGCCGTTCAAGTCGAGCATCATGGAGGCGATGTTCTTGCCGATGTCGTGGATGTCGCCCTGCACGGTGGCCATGAGCACCTTGCCCAGCTTCTTCTGACCGCCACTGGCCGAGGTCTCCTCGGACAAATGGGGCTTGAGAATCTCCGAGGCGGCCTTCATCATCTCGCCGGACATGATCAGCTCGGGGATGAAGTAAAGCTGCTTTTCAAAGCGCTTGCCGATCTCCTCCAATGCTTCCTGGTAGCAGTTGAATATGTCCAACGCCGGGACGCCCTCGTCCAGGTATTTGTTGGTCAATTCCATGGCGGTGTCTTCTTGCATTTCCACCACCGCGGTGAATAGATCCTTCAAATCAGCCATTACAACCCTCCAAATGGTCTAGTCGTTTTTCGGTCCGATACGGCCGGAGCGATAGGCCCGGCTGAAATTTTGGCAGTACTTGTCCTTGCCCATGAGCATCTCCGAGGCCAACAACACGCTCATCAGGTTGCGGTCGTTGGGGTCGATGATGGCGCTGTCGAGGCCCACCTGGATGCACATGGCCATGAAAGTCTGGTTGATCAAGGAGCGCAGAGGCATGCCAAAGGATATGTTGCTCAGTCCGCAGGTGATGTGCGCCTTGGGATATGCCGCGCGGGTCTGCGCGATGCTGTCGTAGGTCACCAGGGCGTTGTCGGTGCCCGTGCTGATGGCCGTTACCAACGGGTCCACGAAAAGCTGCTCTTCGGCCAATCCGCCGTCCTTGGCCAGGCCCACCAGCCGGTGCACGATCTCCATGCGCTCGGCCGCGGTGTCGGCGATGCCCACCTGGTCGTCCAGGGCCAGGAGGATCAGGCCGGTCTTGTGTTCCAGGGCCAGGGGCAGGACGTTTTCGATGCGGGGCTTCTCCCCGCTGACCGAGTTGATGATGGGGGTTTTGTTGACCAGTTCCAGCCCGGCCTTGAGGGCCGCGGGGTTGGCGCTGTCCAAACAAAGGGGCGCCTCGGTGGCCTCTTGGATGGTGTTCACCAGCCAGGCCATGTCCTCGGGCTCGCGCTCGGGGGAGGTGCCGGCGTTCACGTCCAGGTAGTTGCTGCCCGCCTCCACCTGGCTCTGGGCCAAGTCCTTGATGAACTGGGCGTCACGCTCTCTTATGGCCGCGCTTACCTTTTTGCGGGTGCCGTTTATCTTTTCGCCGATGATTATCATCTATATTCCTCGCTCTCGCTAGAACATGGGGATGGGAGTGCCGGGCGGGGCCACGATGAACTCCGGCCCGTCCCATGGCCCATGCAGCAATTTATCCAATAGCCCCAACTCCTTGGTCAGGCGGGCGAAGCCCATGTCGTGGGCCTGGGCCAGATGGCGACAGCGCTCTTCGGCCTCGGGGTCGGATTCTTCGCCGTCCAAGAGCACCAGACGATCGTAGTGCTTCAGGGCCACCTTGAGCAGTTGCGCGCGCCGCTCTTGGGGAATATGGTCCAGGCCCTTTTTGATCTGATCAAAGATGTTCAGCTCGGTGTCGAGCCAGCGCGGGTCCAGGAAGTAGCTGCCGGGGTGTTGGTTCAGGACCTGCCGGTGCCGGTCGCGCGAACCCAGGAGCATGCCCACGCAGTCGTCCACCTTGGGCAGAACCAGGGTGCTCTTTTGCGATTGCACTCCTTCCAAGGCGCGGCCGCACAAGCCATAGCCCATGAGGATGGTCCCGCCCTCGTGCTCCAGATCGGCCACGGTTTGCATCAACACCTGGCGCAGCCGTTCGGGTTGCAGGTGCAGGGCGATGTCCAACTGGGTGATGGCTTCGTCGCCGCCCAAGAGCCCGGCCACCACCGGGGCCAAGGCCCGACAAGTAATTATTTGGTGCTCAAAAGGCATCGCGCGTTTCTCTCTGGTGTATCCTTGACTCTTATATTATTATAGTCTTATAGAAGAGTCCACCCCAAAAATGAAAAAAGTGAGGCTCCATTCATGGCCTGGAAGGTATTTGTGTGATAAGGTATTGTAAAATATGGTCTTTAAAGGATAGGCGATTTTGTATGTATTTTCCAAGGGGGGGAGGGGAAGCGCGGCTAGGCCGTGGTTTCGCTGTTGCAAGGCCGGCCGGGCAGGCTATCGTGGCCGCCTTGCCGGGCTACCTATGGAGCGCTGGTGTTGAAAGCGGATTCTAAAAAGGGCCCCAACGGCGTGAGCGCCCCCCTGGTGGTCGCCAAGGCCATCGACAAAAGCTCGCGCATGCCCGCCTACGCCCAGATGGCCGACATCCTGCGCTCCAGCATCTCCCAAGGCGAATATCCCCCCGGCGCCAGGCTCCCCGCCGAGTCGGCCCTGGCCAAGGCCTACGGAGTGAGCGCCATGACCGCCCGTCAGGCGGTGAGCGTGCTGGAAGAGGAAGGGCTGGTGCGCCGGGTCCAGGGCAGCGGCACCTACGTGCGCAAGGTGGGCGTGGCGGCCAGCAACTTCGGCCTGGAGGCCCTGGGCGGCATTCTGGCGGACCGGGACAACCTCCAGGTGCGCATCGTCAAGGCCGCGGTGAAGAAGACGCCGGGGGTGGAAAAGGAAGTCTTGGGCCTGAAGCCCAACGAGCCGGTAATCGTGGTGGAAAGGGTGATTTCCCACCGCAACGAGCCCTTCACGCTGCATATTTCCTACACCAGCTTCGATCCCACCTCGCCCACCGTGGAGTCCATGCTGGACACCGTGGTGCTTACCGGGCTCATCTTCCAAGAGGGCTATTCCAAATTCAAACGGGGAGCCCTGCGCCTGATGCCCGCCCTGTTGGACGCCCGGGAGGCCGGGCTGTTGAAGTTGCCGGAGGGCGCGCCGGTTTTCAAGTTGGAGCATCTTTTCTACGACTTTGACAACCGGCCCACCGCTTTTGGCTGGTTCCTGGTAAGCCACGAAAAAATGCCCCTTTTAAGCAAGGTAGGAGTCTGGGATGAATGACGTGCCCGAGCGCCGGGAGCTTGAACCGCGGCTTGAGCGGCTGGTAACCATGGTTACGCAGTTGCGCGAGGAAGACTGCCTTGCCGAGTTGCAGAAAATGCTGGACCAGGGGGTGGATCCCAAGATCCTTCTGGAATGCTTCATGGAGGGCATGCGCCGCATCGGCGCGGAATTCGAGGCGGGCAACTATTTCATCGCCGCGCTGATCATGGCCGGGGAGATCATGCGCTCGGCCATGGAGTTATTGAGCCCCTATCTGGCCTCCGATCAAACGGAAGCCCAAGGGGGGACCATCGTCCTGGGCACCATCCAGGGCGATATCCACGACCTGGGCAAGAACCTCTTCGCCCTGCTGCTCCAGTGCCACGGGTTCAAGGTCGTCGACCTGGGGGTGGACGTGCCCGGTGAGGAGTTTCTGCGCAAGGCCTTGGAGACGGGGCCCGAGGTGGTGGGCATAAGCTGCGTTTTGACCACCAGCGTGGAGAACCTCAAAGAGGCGGTGGCCCTTTTGAAGCGCGAGTTGCCCCAGCCCCAGCCGGCCATCGTGATCGGGGGCACCTGCCTGGACGAGCAGATGGCCCGCTACGTGGGCTCGGCCCTGTGGGCCAGCGATGCCGCCGCCGGTTTGAAGATCTGCCAAAAAGTCCTGCGCGAGCCCGCCCCAGGCGGCGGGGTGATCGCCTTTCAGGATTAGCCCGGCGCGGCCGGGTAGCCGCCCGCTTAAGCCACACGCCGTGACGGCCCCCACCAGGGCGGCCGGCCCATCCAAGAGCGGATCAAGCTAACGCCCTGCAACATTTTGGAATATAGGCTTGCCCCAACTCTCCAAGCCGAGAACCCTGCAAGGCCGATTTGCCCCATGGGGTCAAAAGGACTACCATTGCCTACAGGCGGGAAACGGTTGTTCCCGCCTGCAATGCGCTTGCACCTCCCAACGGCACGGGGCCAATCTTCTATTTGACGCCGCCCAACCGCACCAACCCGCTGCGCCCGCACCGGCATCGCCCCTTGGAGGTAAACGCGGCTCCGGCCGCCTGAACAGGCAACAGGGTGAGGACAGACGATAGCAAGGTTGATCAGGGGGCGTCCGCTCGCATGAAACAATTCAAACGCTGTTGGTTGGGGTTGGGCCTGGCGGCCCTGATGATTCTCCTGGGTGGTTCCGCATTGGCCGACCCGGTGGCGGCCGCTCCCGCTTCCGGCGCTTCCCCGCCCGGCAATAGCGCGGAGCGTCCCGTGGCCAAGTCCTCCCGCGCTCCCCGCCACGTCAGCATCCGCCTGGAGCATCCCGAGCGGGTGCTGGTGGCCGGCGAGACCGGCTACCTCGACCTGGAAGCGCGCTTGATCACGCCCCAAGGCGCCGCGGGCCCCGCCCTTACCTGGGACACGGGGGAAAAAGGGCCGGTCACCCTGTATATCGCCTCTTCCAGCGGCAGCGGCATCGCCTTTTTGGACAAGGCCCATCCCGAGCGGCCCCATCAACACATCCTGGTGCAATTCAAAAGGCCGGAGGGCAACCTGGCCCAGCCCCTGCGGACCCGAGTGGAGTACACGGTGACCAGCCGCACCAAGGCCGGCAAGCACAGTTTTTGGCTGGACATCTTCGCCGAGTTGAAAACCCCGGACGGCACCCTGGTGCACGATGCCGGGGCCATGCGCCTGCCCTTCGAGGTGGACACCCACCTGCGCACCAAGCTGCTCATGCTGGCCGTGGTGGCGGCGGCGGTGTTTTTGTTCATCGTGGAGTGGGTGCGGGTGGACGTGGTGGCCATCGTGATGATGGTGCTCCTGCCCGAGCTGGGCCTATTAAATTCCGCCGACACCTTCCGGGGGCTGAGCAGCAACGCGGTGGTGGCCATCATCGGGGTGATGATAATCAGCTACGGCCTCAACCGGGCCGGTTTGGTGCATCGCATCATCCAGCCCATCCTGGGCTTTGTCAGCAAAAGCCCCTCGCGCCTGGTGGTGACCTTCTCCTCGCTCATCGCGGCCATCTCCGGGGTAATGCAAAACACCGGGGCCGCGGTGCTGTTTTTGCCCGCCGTGCGCTCGGTTACTTTCCAGAAGCTCAAGGTGCCCATCTCCCGGGTGCTCATGCCCATAGGCATGGCCGCCATCCTGGGCGGCACCCTGACCATGATCGGCACCAGCCCCCTGATCCTGCTCAACGACATCCTTCCGCCGGGCATGGCCAAGTTCGGCTTCCTGGAACTCACCCCCATCGGCCTGGCCCTGGCCCTGGCGGGCATCGCCTATCTCTCCACCGGCGGCATGAAGATGCTGGCCAAGATTTCCGCCCGGCAATCGGATCTGTCCAACGGCTCGGCCAACGGAGGCGAGCCAAGCTTTCTCAGCTCCTATCCCCTGATCCAGGGCCCCTATGAGATCCTGGTCCCCGAGGGCTACCGCCCGGGGGAGGGCCCCCAGGAGCTGGTGCACATCAGGCGGCGTTTCCTGGTGAACATCGTGGCCGTGTCCAAGAACGGCGGCGCGTGCGATTCCTCGCCCCTGCCCGGTACCGCCCTGCGGGCCGGCATGGTCCTGTGCGCCTATGGCCCCAAGGATGAGGTGGCGGCCTTTGTGTCGCAGTACGGCCTGGTGCTCCGGGACGGCCCTCAGGTGTTCAAGGACAACATGTTCAACCCCAACCTGGCGGGCATCGTGGAGGGGGTGGTTTCGCCCCGTTCCAGCCTTATCGGCCAGACCATCAAGGACATCCGTTTCCGCGAGACCTTTGGGGTGAGCCCCCTGGCGGTGCACCAGGGCGGGCGCACCTATTACCAGGAGCTGGCCGACCTGCCCCTGCAGTCGGGCGACACCCTGCTGTTGCACGGCACCTGGGAAAAATTCGAGGCCTTGCAGGCGTTCCACCAAAACTTCATCATCATCACCCCCTTTGACCAGGAATTCCACAAGCCGGAAAAGGCCAAGTGGGCCCTCATCTGCTTTTTGGTGGCCCTGGCCATGATGATCGTCTCCAGCTTCTATTTTCAGAATCTGCCCTACAACCCCATCCCCCTGTCGGTCTGCCTGATGGTGGGGGCGGTGGGCATGGTGCTCAGCAAGGTCATCACCATCAGCGAGGCCTACCATGCGGTGGACTGGCGCACCGTGTTTTTGCTGGGCGGCCTTATTCCCCTGGGCATGGCCGTGGACCAGACCGGCACGGCCAACTGGATCGCCAAGGGCATCGTCTTGGGCCTGGGCAGCCTCATGTCCCCGCTGCTGCTGCTGTTGGTCTTGGCCCTGCTCAGCGCCGCCTTCACCCTGGTGATCTCCAACGTGGGCGCGGCCACCCTGCTGGTGCCCTTGGGCATCTCCATCGCCCACCATATAGGTATCGACCCCCGGGTGGCCGCCATCGTGGTGGGCCTGGGGGTGTCCAACTCCTTTTTGCTGCCCACCCACCAGGTCAACGCCTTGTACATGGGCCCCGGCGAGTACAAGACCCGGGACTACATCAGCATCGGCGGCATCCTGAGCGTTATCTACATCGTGGTGCTGGTGGCCATGACTTACCTGTTCTACCTGTAGGCCTCTTATCCAGGGGAGCCCCTTTTCCCCTTGCCCAAACGCCATGGAGACGTTGGGGCGGGTGGGGGGTTGGCATCACGCCGAACGGGCTCTTTACCGGGGCCTAATAGGGTGTGGCCCTCATTTACGGCTTACCTACGCGCCGATTTATAATCGCTGACAAGCTAGAGTAGTTTGGTGCTCGCCCGGGCCCGGCCCGGACGACGCAACGGTGCCCCCCTCCACCATCACCCAGGGGAAAGCTTGATAACCCCGCATCCGATTTCTGCAAGGCAAGCGCGACGGTAGTAGAGCCAGCTGTGGGAGGCGCCCCAGCGGCGCCAAGAAAAAGGTTTCGCTGCAAAGCACCTAGTGAGGAGGACATCCCGTGAGGAATTTTGATCGTAGCGGCAAACGCCCGAGAGCTCGGTTGGGCCTGACGCTGGTAATCATGGTTTGCGGCTTGTTGTTGGCCGGCACCGCCTGGGCTGCTCCCCCAGCGACGGACCAGGGACGGCTGGTCAGCGCCAAGTGGCTGCAACAGCACCAGAACGAGGCCAACCTGGTGCTCATCGACGCGTCCCCCACCCAGGATTATCTCAAAGGTCACATCAAGGGAGCGGTGAGCTGCTCCTTTGACAAGGACCATTACATGTCCTACGGCATCAACACCTCTTACGGCGGCAACGATCTGATCAACAGCCCCACCGATCCCCTGCCTTGGCAGGACGGCCCCACCCCCTACATCCAGCAGGTGATGCGCTCCCTGGGCATCAACAACAATTCCAAGGTGGTGGTCTACGACAACGGCGGCCATTTCCGGGCCGCCCGTTTTTATTGGACCCTCACCCACAACGGCGCCAAGGACGCCTATATCCTGGACGGCGGGTTGGCCAAGTGGAAGGCCATGGGCCTGCCCACGGTGACCGAGGTGGCCAAGGCCAAGCCCGGCGATTTCGTGGCCAAGCCGGTGGGCGACGCCGCCATAGCTACCACCGATTACATCCTGTCCAAGCAGTTCAAGCCCGATACGGTCCTGGTCTACGCGGTGACTCCGGTTTGGTTTTACGGGCCTTACCAAGCCTATTCCAAGCTGGGCCACATCCCGGGCTCGGTGATGGTCTCCTATCCCGACTACTTCCAAAAGGACAAGACCTGGAAGTCCAAGGAGGAGTTGCAGCGGCTTTTCGCCTCGGTGGGGGCCACCCCGGACAAGGAGACCATTTGCTATTGCGGCGGCAACCCGGCCGCCTCCTGCCTGTACTTCACCCTGAAGCACGTGTTGGGCTATCCCAAGGTGCGTTACTACTATCAAGGCTCCACCATGGGCTGGCTCGACGATCCCCGCGACCTGCCCCTGCACACCTATTGGAACCAGCACCTGCTGCGCGATCCCTATTTCGTGCGGTGGTGGGGCGGCAAGCGCATTCAATACCTGGTGGGCGACTCCCAGGTGCTGACCGTGGATGTGCGTTCTCCCCAGGCCTATCAGGCCGGGCACATCCCCTACGCGGTGAACGTGCCGGTGAGCGATCTCACCGGCAAGCTGGGAGCCGACCCGGCCAAGTGGGCCCAGCTCCTGGGCGACAAGGGAGCGGCGGATTTCAAGCAACTGGTGATCGTGGACGACACCTCCACCCCCAACGCCTGCCTGATGTTCTGGCTGGCCGAGTACATGGGACGCCCCAAGGTCTCGGTGCTCAACGGCGGCATGAAGGCCTGGCAGGACCACAAGTTGAAGGTGACCGACAAGCCCACCGTAATCGCGCCAGCCAAGACCAAGTATGATGTGGCCATCCAACCAGCCAAGATAAAGGCGCGCCCCCAAGCGGCGGTGCGTCTGGCCGATGCCGGGCAAAAGCCCGATTTCCTGGGCTACCCCAGGGTGTACATCAACGCTTCGGCCAACAGTGCCCAGCTTCCTTTTGATCCGGCGGGCGCCAAGGTAGTGAATATTCCCGCCGGAAAGAACTTCAATGAATACGGAATATTAGATTTCGCCTCCAATTTGATTAAACTGTACGAGGATGCCGGGGTCTACAAGCAAGCCGAAGTGGTTTGCTACTCCGACAAGCCCGAAGAAGCTGCGGCGGCCTATTATGCGCTGAGGACCCTGGGCTACCCCAAGGTCATGGTGTATTACCCCGCCAAGTAGCGGCCCGCACGGTTGGTGATCCAGGGGGCCGGGCTCACGCCCGGCCCCCATTTTGCGTAAGGAAGGGTTTTTCAGGCGGGGCCGGGGCCTCAGGGCACCAGCTTGGTCTGATCATGACATTGGGCGCAGTAGTTCTCGCTCTTGGCATGAACGTGGTGGCACATTTCGCAGTCCAACTCCGTGCCGTAATGGGGAGAGTCGTGCGGGTTGCGGTGCTTCTTGTCCTGGGGCACGGTCAGCTTGGCCACGGCCTCGCCGGAGGTGTGGCACTCCAGGCACTTGGCCGTGCCCACCGTGGAGCGCTCACCGGTGTCGTGGCAATCCGCGCAGGACACCCCCTCCAGGGCGTGCATATGCCCCAAGGGCAATTTGCTTCGCAGCAGGGGGGCTTTCTTGCCGTCGTGGCACTCGCGGCATTGCCCCATATCCTGGCCCTTGGTGGCCGCGTGGTCCTTGGGCAATACCGGCGCCGGCCCGTGGCAGGCCGCGCAGTCGCCGGCCGGGGCGTTTTCCAATTGTTTGGGAGGGCTGCCCGGCGCGGCGCCGGTTTCGGGGGCGCCCCAGGCAACGACGAGCAGGGCCGCCAGGATGCTCAAGCCCGGCAAGAGCCATCTACAGCCCAAGCGGCGTTGGTGTGAGCTTCTCATGATTCCATATCCGTTTCCCGTGGGCGGATTGGCGGAAGCCCGGGCCGCGGTGGCCCGGACTTCCGGTTGGGTCGGCTGGAGTCGGCCTAATATGGCGTCCGATCAGCCGCGGGACTTCTCCTTGGCCGCGTTGGCCCCGGCGATACGGCCGAAGACCAGGCAGTCGGTGGTGGCGTTGCTGCCCAGGCGCACCGCGCCGTGCACGCCGCCGGTTACCTCGCCGGCCGCGTAGATGCCCGGCACCACCATGCCGTTCAGGTCCAGGAGCTGGGCCTTGGAGTTGATCTGCACGCCGCCCATGGTGTGGTGCACCTTGGGCCACAGGTACATGCCGTAGAAGGGGGGCTTGGCAATGGGTTGGGAGCTGGCGCGGAAAGGCTTGCCGAACTCCTCGTCCTTGCCCTTGGCCAAGAAGGCGTTGTAGCGCTTCACCTGCTCCTGCAACCCGGCCGAGTCCACCTTGAAGGCCTGGGCCAACTCATCCAGGGTGTTGAACTGCTTGACGGTGCCCCTGGCCAGCATCTTGTCCAGACCGTCCACGTACTTGGCCCCGTTCTGGTCGGCGACGCCCACCGCCCAGTGGCCGGTCTTGATGATGGCGTCGGCGCGCACCTTGCGGTCGGCCAACTCGTTGACGAAACGCTTGCCGGTCTTGGGATCGACCATGACCCCAAAGGGGAAGCATCCGCTGATGGCGAAAATGTAACCGATGCCCATGCCCTTTTCCTGGGGGCATCCCCAGGGACCGAGCTGGATCCAGGAGGGCTGCACGGGAGTGGCCCCGATGCGCAGAAGCTCGACGAGGCCCTCGGCGGTGGCGCCGGGGTGATTGGTGCAATCCAGCGTCTTGTCCAAACGGGGGTCCTGGATCATGCGGAAGGGTATGTCGTAGGAGAAGCCGCCGTTGGCCATGATCACGGCCTTGTTGGCCTTGATGAAGGTCTTCTTGCCGCTGCCCGCCTTGGGGAAGGCGTAGCCGCTCAGGACCTCCACCCCCACCACGCCGTTGGACCCATCCACGATCAAGTGCTCCAGGTAGGTCCTCTTCTGGAGCGGGATGCCTTCCTCCTTGACCTTCTTCAACTCCTGGCGAACGATGCCCGCGCCGGAGCGCACGTCGGTCAGGTAGCTGCGGGGCACCGAATGGCCCCCCAAGTGGGTAACCCGGCCCTTGTAGTCCACGTTCAGATAGTCCAGGGTCCACATCAAGGCGTCCAGAGACTGATCGGCCACCATCATGGCCAGCTCCGGATGGTTCATGTGCAGGCCCGCCTTGAGCATGTCTTTGTACATCAGCTCGGGGGAGTCCTTGATCCCCTCCTTGGCCTGGAGGGGAGAACCGGTGGCGGCTATGAGGCCGCCGTTGATGATGCTATTGCCGCCGGGAACCGGCATCTTCTCCAAGATCACGACGTTGGCTCCGGCCTTCTTGGCCTCCAAGGCGGCGGCCAGACCGGCGAACCCGCTGCCGATCACGATGACATCGGCTGTTTGGTCCCATTTCTTGGGCAGTTCGGCTGCGTCGGCGGAGGTGGCCTTGCTCAAAAGGCCCGAAGTGGCCAAGCCTACGGCCGCGGCCGCCCCTCCCGCTTGCTTAAGGAAACTCCGTCTTGATGTTGCGTTCTTGCTGTGGTCCTTTGCCTTGTCGCCCATTTTCATCTCCTCGCTAAATGAGCCTTGAGCATTGCGATCCACCCTGATGCGCTCCACCTCCCTTCTCGTAACCGTGTGGATGGCGCGCCAAGGTATAACCTTAGTCCACCATAAACCGCCCGGTGCGGCCGCCGATATGGGCCGCAGGCACCGTTTTGGCTAGGAGGCGGCACTATTGGCCATAGGGTGGAAACCCTAGCGGCGACGCGCGGTGACTTGCAGGGCGGGAAGGCCCTGTCTTTAACGGGGGATCGGGAGGGAAGCAAAAAGGCTGGCCTCGGCCCCGGGGAAGAGGGGGCCAAGCCCAGCCCTAAAAAAAAATCCACGTCCCTGGGGACGGGGAAGCGCAGGCTTACTTGCGGTTGAGCACCTTGGCCTTTTGCTGCTCGTACTGCTCTTTGGTGATGGCTCCGGCCTCATAGGCCTTTTGCAGGTCGATGAGCTGCTGGCCCTCGGAAACGGTGGTGGTGGTGTTCTGGGTCTGGACGTCGGCTCCGCCGCAACCGGCCAGAGCGATGGAAAGGCCAAACATGGCCACGAAAATCATGGTGTAAAGGGTCTTCATTACTTAGTCCTCCAAATAGTGCGCCGGTCTTGCGTTGGGTTGCGACCAAACTCAAATGGTTAGGCTGCCATGGTCGTTCATTGGCGACATGGTAGCGTGATTTCATCGGGTTGGCAACGATTGCCGCTCTCCCTGGCCAACCTTCCCGGCAACCTAATTTACCTCCAGAAGGCCTTTGTCTTGCAGGGTGCGCAGTAGATGGGCCATGCACTGGTCATAGGGCTGGTTTTCGGTGTCCACCACGATTTCCGAGCACTCGGAGGCCTCGAAGGGCGAGCCTATGCCGGTCATGTCCGGGATCTCCCCCTTGCGCGCCCTGGCGTACAGGCCCTTGGGGTCGCGCAGCTCGCAGGTGTCCAGGGAGCACTTCACAAAGCACTCGCAGTAGTTGTGCCCTTCCAATATCTCGCGCACCATGGCCCGGTTGGACTCCAGGGGGGTGATGAAGGAGACGATGACCAGGGAGCCGGATTTGGCCATGAGGCGGGCGATCTCCGCCGCCCGGCGCAGGTTTTCGGTGCGGTCGGCCTCGCTGAAGCCCAGGTCGCGGTTCAGGCGCTTGCGCACCTGGTCGCCGTCCAAAAAACTGACCCAGTTGTCATGCTTTTTGAGCAGGTCTCTGAGGGCGCCGGCCAGGGTGGATTTGCCGCTGCCCGGCATGCCGAAAAACCAGATCACGCCGCTTTTGGTGGCAATGTTCCGCGCAAGAATATCCGGGCAAGCGCTGGTTGGTAATTCTTGGGTACTCATTAATTCACCTGTTTGCCGTATCCAGGGGGTGGTTGGAGTTTATTGCCGCGCTGGGCCCTGGGCCGGCGCGTCCGCCATGGCCCGGTGGCGCAACGCCTGGTGCACCCGCTGGGCCCAGGCCAGCGCCGTGGGGCCCACCTCGGGGTGGTCGTGGCGGGTGGAGCTTTGCACCTTGCTGAAAAAGGGCTCCAGTTGCTCCTTGTCCAATTGCAGGATGGGGGCCAGCTCTTCCAGGCAGGCCGCCGGCTGGCGGCAGAAACGGTCGTAGTCGAACAACACGATGTCCTGGGCGTGGTCGTTCAGCACGTTTTCATAAACGCAGCTCCAGTAGCGCACCCAGTAGGAGAACTCGGCTATCTCCTCGGGGCAGCGGGGCATGGCGTCGTTGTTGAATCGGAAGGGCTTGAGGTTGGCCCCGAATTCGTGGTGCCCCAGCCAGTTCATGTATTTCAGGGAAAAGGGGTCTTCCTGGTGCGTTTTCAAAAACCGCTGGTGTTGCGCCATCAGGGACTTGGCGTGGTCCAGCGGGTTACGGAAAGGCACCAGGATGATCGCCTCGGGAAAGGCCCTTTTCAGGGAGGCGATGCGCAGCAGGTTGTTGTTGTTCTTGGCCAGATAGCGCAGGGGCGTCTTGCCCGAGTCCTTGGCGATGATGTTGTGCACGTAGCGGCGGTAGTTGACGAGCACCTCGCGCGGCGGCTTGTGGGGAGACAGGTGATGCTCGCGCACGTAGGCATCCCGGTCAAAGGTCATCCAGAAGATTTCCTCAAAGGCCTCGGGGCTGTCGTAGTTGACCAGCAGGCGGTCCTTGTGGGCCCTTTCCTTGGCCTCGGCGTATTGCCGCCGCCCGGCGGAGATGGAGTTCCACAAGTTGGGCGCGGTGATGAAAGGCATGTCCCTGTAGGTGAGGGTGGCGAAGCGCCCGCTGGCGTAGATCGCTTCCAGGAGTATGGTGGTGCCCGCCCGGGCCAGTCCGGCGACATACACCGGCGGGCCGGGAGGCGTGGGCAGCTTGCGCCTGGCGGCCAGGGAACAGTCCAGGTCAAAGGCCGCCTTGCGCACCAGGCGGCTGTCCAGGGCCAGATGGTGCAGCAGCCGCGAGCCCAGGTGGTAGTCGCCTTCCCCCTCGGGGGTCAGCTTTACCCGCAGGACGGCGTAGAGGGCGCCCAGGGCGGCGGCGATGATCTGCACCGAGGGCTCCAGCAGCAGGGCCGCCGTGGCGGCGAAGCCGCCCAGGAACCACATGCCCACCAGAATGAAGGCCAGGGCGAAACCAGCGGCCATGATGGCCAGGTAGAGCAAGTTGAGCAGGCTGGCCGCCAAGATGGCGCCCGCGTAGTGGGGGAGGATCTTTTCTTTCCAGTGGTCGGAGGTGTGGGGAGAGCGCACCACCCGCATGACCTTTTGGGTGGTCGCTTGCAGGTACTTGAGGTTGGCCATCAGCGGCAGGGCGCGGAACAACTCCACGAACACCACCGCCCCCGGCAAACAGGCCAGGGCCTGGAGCCCCCAATCAGTCCAGGGGGTCATCTTCCCGGTCTTCCTGCTTTTTCTTGCCTATGCCAAAGAGCCGTTTGATGGGATACCAAAAAAAGGCCAGGATGGCCAGGATCACGGAGAATATGACCCCCAAAATGGCGCCGATGGCCCCCAGCCCCAACCCGGGACCCACATAGGCCTGGGCAATGCCGGGTGCCAGGAAGAGCAGGGCGGCGATGAGCGGCAGGGCTATTCGCATTTGGGCAACTCCTTGAAATAGTCCAAGGGCAAGGCTTTGGCTTCGGAAACGCTCAGGAAGCGGTTCTTGTCGTCATAGGTGTTGAGGAATTCAAAGACCACCTTGCCGTTTTTATCCACCTCGAAGACCCGCCCCTGTTGCGGGGAGGTTATCAACATCCCGCCATCGGGCAGCATTTGGTGCTTACCCTGAATGTGGCTGTAAAAATTGTACTTGGCCCCCGGCAGCAGCACCTTGCTTTTATAGGTCTTGGGGTCGATTTCGATGATGCGCGAAACGCCGCGGTGCATGTTGTTGTCAAACACCGTGATGGTTCCCCGCTGGTTCCAGTCGGGGTCGTGTTGGCGCCGGGTCTGGCCTTGGCGCCACCATTTAACCTTGAGGGTGACCGGATCCATCACCATCACCAGGTCCACCGAGCGCAGGGAGAGCAACAGGTCGCCCGCCTTGAAGCCGGGGTAATGGGGGGCCAGGTCCTTGGGCAGGGGATCGATGTCGTTGGGGTGCCACTTGCCGCCGCCGTCCAATACCCAGGTGGAACGCGAGTGCTCGTCCAACTGGCGGATGCCCATAATATCCAGGCCCGGATTGGCGTCGACCACCGCCTGCAAAGGGATGATTTTCAGGATTTTGCCGCTGGACGCCTCGATCTGCACCAGGCAGTCCTTGCGCATGGGGTTGTCGGCGGTGGGGCCCCACACCCACAGGGTGCCGTCGTCGCCCAGGGTGATGGAGTGGTGGTAGCCTCCCCTTAGGCGCCAGACGAGGTTGCCGCACCAGTCGTATTTGGTCAGGGAGTTGCCGTTGTCGTAAGCCACGTAGATGGAGCCGTCGGGGCCGATGTCAAAGCCGTGGGGGAACACGTTGGCGTCGTCGCGGTGCTCCCAGGGGACGTCTTCCTGGCTGGGCTTCCACAGGTGCTTCACCTTGCCGTCCGGTCCCAGCAAAACCACCCCGTAGCGCTTGTCGTCAAAATCGAAGGCCCCGAAGATGACCCGGTACATCTTGGGGGCGTCCGGGGACAGGTACATCCTGGGGGGCAGCCTGCGCGAGCGAATGGGCAGGCCTTCCAGGTTCTGGTATTCGCGGTTGCCGGGGGCCTTGAAGTCCATGGTCACCAGATGCCGGGAAGGCACGATGTCCAAATCGTTGGCCAGCTTTTCTTCCCAGGTGGTGTTGCCCTCGCCCTGGAACCAGGCCTCCAATTGCTGCACTATGGGATAGGGCCAGGCGCGGGTGGAGTAGACGTACAGGCCCGCGCCGAAACCGACCAACAGCACCAGCCACCCGGCGGTTACCACCCGCCAGAAGGCGGCGCGGAAAACAAAGGGCCAGAAGCGGGCCACCCATCCCCAGAAATCGCGCCCCTTGCGGCGCGCCGGCCAGGCCAGCAACTCGCCGAGGAGCCAAAAGACCACCCCGCCGCCCACCGCCCCCGCCGGCAGGCGCACCGCGGCCTCGCCCCAGCCGTGATGACTCAACCAAAGTAATTGGGTAATCGCGCCGATGAAGGCGCCCAGCAGGGCCAGCGGGAGACGGGAAAAAAACGCGCGCATGGTGCGAGAAATTCCTCAGGGGATGGAGATGGTACGATTTGCCATCGTTATCAAAGCGATACCAGGGCCTCCCGCCAAGGGAGGCCAGCAGCTAATCTATCATTTTTATCAGAGATAGCAAACGCTCAGGCGATGAGGCCGGAGCTTTGCAGGCGCTTGATCACCGGCGGCACCAACAGCCCGCCCGCCGCGCCGAAGGCCATGTTCATGGCCGAGTTGAGCAGCACGTGCTGAATCATCACCGCCGTCTCCATGCCCGCCATGAGGTCGGCCACCGCCAGGAACAGTCCCCTGGTCAGCGCCGCCGCCGCGCCGCAGACGAAGCAGGCCACGTAGCTGTAGGCCAGGCGCGGGTACAGGGCAAAGCCCAGATCCACGATCAGTCCCAACAGGCCGTAGCGCACGATGAGCAGCGGGCCGTCCTTGCCCAGGCCCAGGAACATGCACAACAGCCCGGCCACCACCCCGGCCAGGGTGGCCGCCCCGAAACGCCGCACCACCCCGCGGGCCAGCAGCAGGAAGAACAGGTTGAAGAACATGGAGTGGCCGGTGAGGTGCAAATGCATACGCAGGGCCGCCCGGGCGATGACGATGAAGGTGCCGCAAAAGCCCAGGTAGAGCCCGTCGCGCAGGCTGAAACGCTGCCAGATCATCATTTTTTGGCGGCCTTTTTCTTCTTTTTGCCCTCGGGTTGCCACACCCCGTCGCGCTCGACCACCACCAGCACCGGCTTGCCGCGCCTGAGCATGGGCCTGATCCAGTCCAGGGTGTCCACCCGCTCCTCGGGGCCCAGCTCCTGTCCCTGCTCGCTCACCACCGCCGCGACCGCGGTCCGGGAGATGATCTCCCCCACGCGGAGCACCCCGCCTACCTCGCGGATGCCTGGCAGGTCGATGAAGCGCCCGTCGTCGGCGGTGTTGCGCAGTCCCACCCCGGACAGGGCCCCGATGATGCCCTGGCCGGTGGGGCCGTGCCGCCAGGTGAACAGGCCCGGCGTCTCGGCCAGGACGTAGCCCTCCTCCACCTGGAGCACCTGGGTCTGGGCCCGGCGGCCCAACTCGGCCAGGGCGGCGGGCACCGCCCCCTTCGGGGCCAGGCACAGACCGGGGTTGGCCTCCTCGTGCAGGTTGGCCAGCATGAACTCCTTGGCCGCGGCGAACACCTCCGCAGGCTCGGCCAGGCTCTCGGCCTGAAGGCAGGCGCTGCTGTTGTGGGAGGTGTAGGGGATGTCCGGGTGCACCAGGAACTGGTGGCGGGTCACGTCGGCCCCGGCGATGAGCCCCCGGGCGGTCAGCTCGGCCGCCAGGTTGCGCGACAGGCGGCCGGTGCCGATGGTGTGAGGGTTGTCGGTGTCGTCTATGGCGATGAACAGTTTCAACTCAGGTCTCACTTTCGCGCGGCGCGGGCGGCGGGTTTGTCCGCGCCGCCCAGGTTCAGTCCCCGGGCTTGGGCCGAGTCGGCGGCCTCGCCGGCGGTTTGCAGGGCCCGCACCATCAGGGGCAACAGGAGGCAGTTTACCAGATCGGGCCAGTTGCGCGGCTTGGCCAGTTGGCGGGGGCTCAGGGCCGCGCCCCGCATGCGCTGGGTCAGGGCGATCTCGCGAATCTCCCTGGCGAAAAAGGGCACGAAGCGCAGGCTGGTGAACACCACGAAGGAAATTTGGCGGGGCAGCAGCCAGCCCATCTCCCGGCTCATGCGGCTCATCTGGCTGGTGCGCAAAACCAGGGCCCCGGGCAAGAAGAACAGCATGATCTTGAGCCCCACCTTGAGCCCCGGCGCGAAGCCCTCCGCGTAGCCGTAGCGCAGCAAAAACAGCCCCAGCACCAGGGCTATCTGCACCAGCAGCCAGCGGCCGTCGCGCCACAGGGCCCGCCAGCCCAGCCCGGCCAGGAAATATAGCCCCGCGTCCAGAGCCAGCAGGCCCAGGAGCCACCCCCAGGCCTCCAGGTACACCGCCGCCAGGATCAACAGCAGGGTGAGCAGCAGCTTGAGCCCTCCGTGCAGGCGGTGCAGGGGGGAGTCGCCCGCCTGATAGGCCCAGGCCGGCTCCGCGAAACCGCCTCCGCGTCTATCCCTGGACAAGGCGGCCCTCCTGGAGCAGCAGGCGCTCATGGGCCCACTCGGGCTGCATCAGGGGATCGTGGGAGGCCAGGAGCACCGTGGAGCCGTGCTCGGCGCTCAGGCGGGCCAGCACCCCCAGCAGGTGGCGGCGCTGGTCCCAGTCCAGCCCGGCCATGGGCTCGTCGCAGAGCAGCAGGCGGGGCCGGGGGGCCAAAACCGCGGCCAGGGCCACCCGGTGCTGCTCGCCCCAGCTAAGGGTCAGGGGCGGACGCTGGGCCAAATGGGAGGCCTGGCACAGCTCCAGGGCCACCGCTACCCGTTCGTCTACCTCGGCCGGGGGCAGGCCCATGCGCCGGGGGGTGAAGGCCACCTCGGCCCACACCGTTTCCTCGAAGAGCTGGCGCTGGGGGTTTTGCATCAGATAAGCCACTTGGCCGAAGATGGTCTCGGGCCGGGGCGGGCTTTGCCCCACCACCTCCAGACGGCCTTGCTGGGGCCGCAGCATGCCGGTGAGGCAGCGCAGCAGGGAGCTTTTGCCCGCGCCGTTGGGTCCGAAAAGATGCACCCGGCGTCCGGGGGCCAGGCTCAGGTCCGCGCCGTTTAGCACCGGTCCGTCGCGCCCCTGGAGGGCCAGGCCTTGGGCCAGGGCCACGGGGGGTCCGCCCACGGCCGGAGGCTCGGGGGGCAGAGGCAAGGGCTGGGGATGGATGGGCGGCTGAGGGCTCACCCCCTGCCAGCGGCCCTTGTCGTCCAGTTGGCCGTAGCCGTCGGCCAGGGGAGCCAGGGGCTCGGTGTTGTGCTCGCTGATCAGCAGGGCGTGACCGGCCCGCTTGAGCTGCCCCAGGGTATCCACCAGGGCCTGACGCCCGCTTTGGTCCAGCTGGGCCATGGGCTCGTCCAACAGCAGCAGGCGGGGCTCCATGGCCAGCACGGCGGCCAGGCACACCCGCTGCTTTTGCCCGGCGCTGAGCTCCTCCACGTTGCGCCGGGTCAGGGCCGTGAGCCCCACCGCGGCCAGGGCCCGGTCGCGGCGCAGGCGCACCTCCGCCCGGCTTAGCCCCAGGTTTTGCGGGGCAAAGGCCACCTCGTCGGCCACCGTGGTGCACAGAAGCTGGGTGTCCACGTTTTGCATGACCATGCCCGGCCGGGGGCCGGCCAACTCCAGGCGTCCGTTCAATTGGCCGTTTTCCAACAGGCCCTGCACCGCCCGGAGCAGGGTGGTCTTGCCGCAGCCCGAGGGCCCGCACAGGCACAGGCACTCTCCGGCCCCCAGGGAAAAACCCACCCCGGACAGGGCCTCTCGGGCCCCGCCGGGGTAGGTGTAGCTCAGGTTGTCTATGGTCAGAAGGGCGCTCATCGGCTGGTGTTTCGGCCCTCGGCGCCGCGACGGCTAGAAGCGGGCCTCCAGGCCGGCGTAGATGATCCTGCCGGGCGCGGGATAGCCGTAGGATTCTTCGTAGTCCTGGTCAAAGACGTTGTCCGCTCCCAGATACACGCTGAACATGTTCTTGTAGAAGCTCTGGGCCAGCTTCAGATCCACCACCGCGTAGTTGCCCAGGGACTCCTGCTGCAGCGGTTCGGTCCGGGAATAGTACACCTGATCCGCGTAGTAGAGCACCCCGGCGTAGACGCTGAAGCCGAAGTCCCAGAGATATTGCCCCTGGAAGGCCAGCTTGTTGCGGGGCCGGTATTGCAGCTCGTCCTTCTCGCTGCCGCTGGAAAGGTCCTGGCTGTCCATGTAGGTGTAGCTGAAGGCCAGCCACAGGCCGTCGATGGGGCGGCTCTGCACCGCGAACTCGATGCCCTGGAAGCGGTACTTGTCGTGGTTCTGGAAGACGTCGTCGGTGTCTTTTTCGATGTAGTCCTGCACCTCGTTGTAAAAGCCGGTGAGGCTGGCCATGGTGTTGTAGGCGAACTGCTGCTCCACCGCCACCTCGAAGTTGTCCGAGCGTTCGGGCTCCAGGCTGTCGTTGCCGCCGTCCTCCTCGTAGAACTGGCGCAGGGAAGGGAAGCGGATCATGTGGGCGTAGGAGGCCTTGAGGGCGGTGCCGGTGCTGAAGCCGTAGCGGGCCCCGGCCATGTAGCCGGTGCCGTTGTCGCTGCCGCCGGAGTTCTTGTCCAGCCAGTTCTGGCTGATTCCGAAGGTCATGTCCAGGGCGCTCAGGGGGGAGACCTGATACTCCAGAGCGGCGGTGTAGATGTTGAGGTCCTGGTTGTTGCTCACATCGCGCCAGGCGTATTTCTTGGTGCCGTTGATGCGTTTGTCGCGGGTCTGGCCCGACAGGTCCCATTTGTCCTGCTCGGCGGCCAGCCCCAGGGTCAGGGCGCCCCAGCGCTTGAAGTCGTAGGCGCTCTGGAAGTTGATGCCGTAGATGTCGGTCTTTTGTTCCAGGTTATAGGTTTTTACGGTGGGGTCGCTCATGGAGTTGTAGTTGGCGTTGTCGTAGCGCTTGGGGTCTTCCTTTAGGTAGTTGGCGTAGACCCAGGTGCGCATGCTGAAGGGGCTTTCACCCTGGTAGGACAAGGCCGCCTGGCCGTAGGCGCCCACGATATTTTCCACCGCGTCGTATTTGGGGCTGTTGGCAAAGGCGTCCTTGTTGTTGTTGATGGTGCTGGGGGGCTGCTGGAAGTTGCCGCCCAGGCCGCCGGCGGCCACGCCCAGGTTCCAGTCGGGGGCCAGGTTGTACTGCAGGTCGGCGAAGAGGTTGCCGCGCTGCTTTTCGCTGCCCACCCGGGCCCCGTCGCCCTGCTCGCTGGTGGCCTGGAAGTTGTCGGACACCGGCCAGTTGTTGCGGTCGTTGTAGCTGCCGCTGGCGAAAACGTTGGCCTTTTCGCTGCCGCCGTAGACGTTGAAGCTGCCCAGGTAGTTGTCGCCCTGGGCCGCCTGGCCCTTGAGCGAGCCGCCCACGCCTTCGCCGCCGGCCTTGGTGATGATGTTGATCACGCCGGCCAGGCCGCCTTGGCCATAGAGCACCGAGTGGGTGCTGTAGCTTATCTTGATGCGGGCGATGTTCTCGGTGGGGATCATCGAGGGATCGAACTGCCCGTCAAAGGTGGAGTTGAAGGGCACGCCGTTGAGCAACAGCAGCACGTGGCGCGAACGGAAGCCGCGCATGTCCACCCGGGGCACGCCCTCGGCCCCGGAGCGCACCACGATGCCGGGCACCATCTTGAGGGCCTGGTCCAGGGTGGTGGCGTTCATGGCCTCGATCTCGGCGGCGGTGATCTCGCGCACCGTTCCCACCGATTTGCCCTTGAAGGCGGGGGCTTCCACCACCACCTCGCCCAGGGAGTACTGGCCGGTGGCGGCGGGCTTGTCCTCGGCCCAGGCCGGGGCGGCCAGGGCCAGGATGCTGCAGGTAATGGCGGTCAATAGACCTGTGTAAACGCGGGAACGCATGGCTGCACGCCTCCTACCTTGATGATGGGCTGGTGGCCCGATTCAAAATTGTCGCTTATAGCCCGACCGCCACCAGGAGACCCAAATCCTACGTGACGGATGTCAAATGTGGCATATGTCGGACTGGACATACTATGAATGGGTAAGGGTAGTCAAGCTTTGAGGTTGGCGTCGTGGATAATTCAAGGGATATGAGGCTGGGATCACCAATAGCCCGGGGCTGAACAGGGCATGCATCAAGCGTAAAGCGGCCCAGATCCCGTCGGCTTACGAGATCTGGGCCGCGTGGGCGTCTATTGCAACTGCATGGCCTGTTCGGGGCACATCTCCTGGCAGCAGAAACACACGATGCACTTGTCCGGGTCCACCTTGGGCAGCTCCTCGTCAAAGGCCAGGGCCGAGGCGGGGCATTGCTCGATGCAAGCCCCGCAACCGGTGCACTTGTCCGGGTCGGCTTGGGGGCGCAATTGGGTGCGGCTTTCGATGAACTCCTGGATCTGGGTCGAGCGGGTGATGCTCTCGCCGCCCATGGGCGGCAGTTTGAAGTCGGGTATGGGCTTCAGCTCGCCGATGATCTCGGTGGCCGCCTCGCCGTACTCGCCCAGACCGGCCTTTTGGGCGGTGGCCAAAAAGCGCACCAGGCCTGGGTCATCCACCCCCATGAGCCGGGCGATGATCCCGTCCAGGGCCACGGCGTTGTCCGAGGCCAGGATCAGGCCCACGTCGCGCAGGTCGGTGGAGGCCGGGCCGTTGCCCTCCATGCCCACGATGCCGTCCACTATATATAGGTCCGGCACCCTCAGCTTGAACACCTCCACCAACAGATCGTTGAAGCGACCCGGCTCGCCGGCCAGCTTGTGCAGCCCGGCCTTTTGGGCGCCGGGCAGGATGCCGAAGCTGTTTTTGACGGCCCCGCTCAACACGGTGAGTCCGTGGGTCTTGAACTTGGGCAGCGAGACGATGACGTCCGCGTCCAGCACCGCCTTGGACACGCTCAGGGTTTCGCGGAAGGCGGGGTTGAAGGGCACTTCGCGCGATTCCGCCCCGATGTTCAGATAATGGCCCCGGGAGGCCTCCATGAGGCCGGTGTCGCGGAAGGCCTTTTCGTTGGCCCCATAGGTGAACACGCCGGGGTTGTCGCCCACCACCAATTCGGCCGGGTTCATGCTCTCCAGCCGGGCCACCACCGCCTCCAGCACCGCCGGGTGGGTGGTTATGGCCTCCTCGGCCTTGGCGGTCCTGAGCACGTTGGGCTTGACCAAGACCTTCTTGCCCTCGATCTCGAGGGGAAACAGGTCAAAGGCCCGGTTCACGGCTTCCTGGCAGGTGGTGAAATCGGCCGGTTGGATCATCACTCTGGACATGGGCGCTCCTTCATGGAGAGATTGCCTGGGTTGGCGGCGCACAAGACCGCGTCGGCCTCTATTATAGGCCAACTTGCAAGCAAACGCCCAACACCGGCCCGGCCTAGGCCAGGCGCAGATTCTTCTTGTCCACCATGGGGCTGAACTGGCGGGTGCCGCCCGCCTCGGCCACCACCTGCAAAAGCTCCGCGGCGTCGCGCACCACCATCCCGCTGAGCATGGTGACCGGGGTGCCGGCGAACAGCTCGGGGCACAGCGGCGTGCTGGGCCCCAGCAGGACCACCTCGCGGCAGCCGGCGCAGGCCTGCAGCAGGGGCTCCAGGGTGTGGTTGAGCAGGGTGGTGGCGCTGATGAGGGCAACCTGGCAGTCGGGCAACAGCTCCGCCGCCCGCTCCTGGGGCAACAGCTCTCCCTGGGGAAGCTCCACCCGCTCGAAGATGACCAGGCGCCGGGCCCGGCGGCGCACCTCGGGCGCCAGGGGGCCGAAGAACCCCACCATGCCCACCGAGTCCGTGGGCTCCAGGCCCACCTGCTCCAAGACGTCGCCCGCCACGGCCCGGCTGGGGCTGGGGGCCAGGAGGGCGTTGGCCACGGCCAGGCCCACCGCCGCCTCGATGGGGTCGCGGGAGGCGGCCAGGGCCAGCAGGGCGGCGGTCTCCTGCCCGGCCAGGGGGCGCTTGCCCCCAAAGGCCGCGCAGCCGCCCTTGGCCTGGTCGCGAAAGGTGTAGGCAACCCCGGCCCGGCCGTCTTCCAACCGGGCGGCGGTGTAGCCCAGGCCCACCACCACCTGGGCCACCCGGCCCTGGGCCCGGGGAGCCAAATGCTCCACCAGGCCCCGGAGCAGGTGGCCGGACTCAGACAAAGATGTCCGCCGGGGCATAGGGATGGGTGCCTTCGATCACCTCGATGCCGCTCTTGGCCTTGATCTTGGTGATGATGTCATCGGCGTGGGGGCAATGATCGCTCAGACAGGGGCCGATGTGGATCTTGGTGGGCTTTTCCTCCATGGGCGCGTTCCACAGCTTGACCTGGGCCAGGCGGGTGACGATGGCCGCGCCGGGGCAGTCGCCGCAACTGAGCAGCCCCATGATCTGGGCCTCGCCTTCGGGATAGCGGGCGAACTCGCCGACGCGGCGGTTGAAGGCCACCAGACAGCGTGAACATCCGATGCAAACATCGTCCATGGCCTTTTTACAGCCGACAATCAAAATCTTTTCCATGTGTTACCTCTCGATACCAATGACGGCGCCCGCATTCGGGGTGAGCGCCGGTTTTTAAAGCTCTAAATGTTATACATGATTTAGGTGATTAGCGACAGCTTGCAAGGCCAGACGGGAAGTGGCGATATTCAAAATTAATTCGGCTTGTGCGGATCTAGAAGGCGGCGGTGACGCAGTTGCGCCCCGCCTTTTTGGAGGCATATAAGGCTTCATCGGCCCGTTTGATAAGCGCTTCCAGCAGCGCCTGGGCGGATTCTTTGGTTTCCGGCAGGTAGCTGAGGCAGGCCACCCCGGCGCTCATGGTGACCCCCACCAGATCTTCACCGATGTGCACGCAGGACAAGGTCAGAGTTTCCCGCAGACGCTCGGCCACCTCCGCCGCCCTGGAGGATTGGGTCTCCGGGAGCATGACCACGAACTCCTCGCCTCCCAGGCGGGCGCAAATGTCGATGGACCTGGTCAGGCTGCGCAACTCCAGGCCAACTTGGGCCAACACCTTGTCCCCCGCGTCATGGCCAAAGCGGTCGTTGATCCTTTTGAAGTCGTCCAGATCGATCATTATCAGGGAAAGATCGTGCCCATGGCGCAGGGCGCGCCTGATCTCGTTGGCGGCAAGCTGGTAAAAATGACGCCGGTTGTATAAGCCGGTGAGGTGGTCGGTGATGGCCATCTCCCGGTAGCGTCTTTCGCTGTCCCTGAGAGCCTGCTCCACCCGGCGGCGGCCCTGGACCTCCAGTTCAAGCTCCCGGTTTTTGGCCCGCAACTCGGTTTCCTTTTGCCGCAGATCTTCCAGGCTGGCGGCCAGGCGGCGAGTCATGGCGTTGAAGGCGGTGGCGAACTCGCCCATGAAATCCACCTGCTGGGTGAAGTCGCCTTCCGCCACCCGCTTGGTCTGCCAGGTGAGGTGCTTGAAATGGGCCTGCAGGGTCTTGAGGGAGCCGATCAAAAAGCCCTTGGCCTCTATTTTTACCGAGAGATCGCCGGAGGCCAGGGCCAGGGAGGCGGTCCTGACCACCTGAAGAGTGTCGAAGAGATTGCCCAGGGTTTGGTTGTCGCGCAGATCGTCGGGTAGCTCTTGCGCAGGATGGTTGTCGAAAACCAACGCGCTCAGAAGCTCCAGGGTCTCTTCCAATCCCGGCGGGGTCTCGGAGCCGGTAACCCTGCGCCCAAAACCGGCTTCAACCGCCACGCAGGCGGCCAGATAGGCCAGGTGCTCCTGCTGGTCGGGGCTGGGGTCGGGCCAGGCCTTTTCCAGCTCTTGGCGCAGGACGCCGAGTTTGTCCAGGAGCTTGGCGCGGTACATGGCCTAGTCGATCACCTGGGCGGTGAAGCGGCAGGTGCGGTCGCCGGTGCACCAGCAGTCCACTTCCTTGACCTTGAACTTGCGGCCGGTGAAGCTTTCCATGAGCCCGGCGATGAAACCTTCGTCATAGATGCATATCTCGTAGTCCAACTCCGGCAAACCGGAGCAGTCCAGGTCTTCGGACACGGTGACCACGAAAGAGCCCGTTTCGAGGTCGGCTTCCTCGACCCGCAGGATGCCCACACCCATTTCCTTGAGGGCGTTTTGCAGCGAGCGCACGAATTCGTTGAAATCGTCCTGCGGACCCAGAACGTTGTTGAAAAATTCGCTGCCAGCCAGGTAGCCGGCTTGGTAAAAGACCTCGTCCGCTTTTTGTTTGCCCAGGTTTTGCTCCAGCACGTCGCGCAGGCAAAATTGCATGAGGCGGTAGACCTCCAAGCGGGTGACCGGGCCCAGGTTGGGCCTGCCTTGCGAGATGTCCCCCAGCAAATCCCAAGAAAACTGATATTTTCTATCCATGGTGCGTTCCCCTGTGAAGCCCTGCGGCGGGCTGCCCGGATAACAGGGCAACTCGCGCATTAAAATGTCCAACTATGAGGGAGCAGGCGAGGTGCGACAAGCTTTGATGGCCAGTGTTGTACAATACCAGGCATGGTCTGACAAGCCTGGACGGACTAATGAACAAGAAGCGTAAAGTGATGATATGCGGGGTGGGTCCGGTGACCCACGAATTGCTCAAGCGCCTCGGCGGCCGCTGGGAGGTGACCCTGGTGGGCGGGGATGCCTCCGCCCTGGAGCGGGCCCATGCCCTGTGCGGCAGTGAACTGATCACCGTGGAGGGCGACCCTTCCAGCCCGGTGGTGCTGGAGCAGGCGGGCCTGGCCGATCAGCAATACGTGGCCGCCCTGTCCGAGGACGACGCGGTGAACCTGGCCGTGGCCCAGGCGGCCCGCCAAGCCGGGGTGGCCCAGGTGCTGGTGGTTTATTACGAGGCCGCCGGCCGGGAGAGCTTCCAGGAGCTGGGGGTGGAGGCCCTGTTGGCCAGCGCCGCCCTGGCCCGCGAGGTGAACCACTTTCTGGAGGACCCGACGCTCACGGTGACCCGCCTGGGCCTGGGCCGGGGCGTGGTGATGGAACTCCAGGCCCAGGATCTGCCCCACCTGATGGGGCGGCGGGTGGATTCGGTGCGCGGCGAAAAGTGGCGGCTGGTGGGCCTGTTTCGCAGCCAGGAGCTGGTGCTGCCCGAGCCCCACACCCGCATCCAGAGCGGCGACCACCTGCTCTTGCTAGGCCCGCCGGACACCTGCGAGGAGGTGTGCTCCCGCCTGGATTGCGGCCTGCCCGGCTTCCCCCTGTCCTGGGGCCAGACCTTGCTGGTGGTCTTGAACCCCAAGGACCCCGACGAGCACGAGGGCCTGATGAACGAGGCCATGGCCTGGGCCATGGACAGCCGGGTGAACGACACCATCATCCTGTGCCGCGAGGGCCAGTGCGATTTGCAGGCCCAGATCAACGAGTGGCCGGCCGCCTGTTCGGTGCGCGTGGAGCCGGTCGCCTCGGGCCTGTTGGAAAAGGCCCGGGAGTTGTGCCGCCAGGGCGAGGTGGGCTTGGTGGTGCTGGGCAAGTTCGAGCCCTCCCTGCTGGAGTCGCTGGCCAAGTCGGCCCTCATGAACCTGGCCGAGTCCCTGGGGGCTCCCCTGGTGCTGGCCGGGGGGACCGCTCCCTACCAGAAAATCCTGGTGCCCTTCAACGGCCGGGCTTGCTCCCTGGCTGCCCTGGAGGTGGCCGCCGAGGTGGCCGGCCAGACCGGCGGCGAGGTCAGTCTGGCCATGGTGGAAGAGCCCGAGTTCGTCCGCGGCGAGGACAGCGCCCCCTGGCTGGAACAGGTGCGGGCCACTGCCCGCGAGCAGGCCCACGCCCTCAAGCTGACCTTCCAGGAGGTGCTGCTCCAGGGCAACCCGGTGCGCCGCATCAGCGAGCTTTCGGGGGAATACGACCTCATGGTGGTGGGCGGCTCCAGCCGGGGGCGGGGGCTCTTGTCGCCCAACGTGGGCGAGCACCTGGCCGAAAAGGCGGGCTGCACGGTGCTGGTGGTGGCCAAGGAGGACTGAGCCGGGTGGAGTTGTCCCAAGCCTATTCCCTGCTTTTGATCACCGTGGCCGCCGCCCTGTTGCCCGGGGTGGCCCGCCTGTTGCGTCTTCCCGCGCCGGTGCTGGAGATCATCTTCGGCATCATCCTGGGCAAGAGCCTGTTCAACCTGGAGCTCACCGGGCAGTGGATGCCCTTTTTGGCCCAGTTGGGCTTTTTGGTGCTGATGCTGCACGCGGGCATGGAGATCGACTTCAAGGCCCTGGGGCGCCAGCGCCCCGCCCAGCTGGCCTTCCAGCTTCTGGTGTTCGTCTGCACCGCCGGTTTGGCCCTGGCCGCCTGCCTGGCCCTGGGTCTGGGCGCCTTCATGGCCCTGGTGCTCTCCACCACCTCCCTGGGTCTGGTGCTGCCCATTCTCAAGGAAACGGGCCTGGTCAAGACCCCCCTGGCCCAAAGCATCCTGGTGGCCGCCACCCTGGCCGATTTCCTCACCCTGCTGCTGTTGACCCTGTACAACTCCTGGCTGGTCAACGGGGTGAGCTGGCGGCTGGCCCTGCCGGTTCCCCTTTTCGTGGGCTTCGGCCTGTTGCTGTGGCTGGGCCGCCTGTGGTCCTGGTGGCATCCGGAAGCGGCGCAGCGCCTACTTTTGGCCGACGATCCCCAGGAGCAGGGGGTGCGCTTTTCCCTGGCCCTGCTGTTTCTGTTCGTGGCCATCAGCGAGCTGGCCGGACTGGAGCCGGTGCTGGGGGCTTTCATGGGCGGCTGCGTCATCTCCTTTGTGATGCGCCAGAAAGAGGCCCTGGAGAGCAAGCTTTCAGGCTTGGGCTTCGGCTTTTTGATCCCCATCTTTTTCATCCACGTGGGCATGCAGTTCGACCTGGGCAGCATCGCCGGGGCGGATCGCCTGGTCTCCAGCCTGCTCCTGCTGCTGGTGGCCCTGGGGGTGAAGCTCTTGCCCAGCTTGCTTTACACCTTGCAGGGGGTGGGGCTGCGCCAGGCGGTGCAGACCGGGTTTTTGCTTTCGGCCCGGCTCAGCCTTATCGTGGCCGCCGCCGCCATCGGCCTGGAGGCCGGACTGCTCACCGCGGCGCAGAAAGACGCCATCGTCATGTTGGCCCTGCTCACCTGCTTCATCGGCCCCACGGCCTTCAAGCTCCTGCAGCCCAGTGAGAGCCCCCCGCCGGGCAAACAGCCCCTGCCCCAGACCCCGCGCACCCGGCTATAGCCCCGGCTGGCCCGTCGGAGTCTTGGCGTCCGCTCGGGCCGGATCCGGTTCTCTGAAAAGCCGTCGCGATTAATCGTGCCGCAGGTTCAGCGTGGCCCAACTCCCGGGGCGCTTTCCAGAATTAACCCGCCCGGTCTATATTTATAACAATCAGATTTAACTATATAATCATCAAAAATTCGCCTGCAGGTTGACAAGGCGGGACTAAATAAGTATTTTAATACCAGAATAACTTAATTGGATGGTGATGATGCAACATCTACTAAAGATATCCGAAGCGGCCTCCTTGGCCCTGCACACCATGGGGCTATTGGCCTCGCGGCCGGGAGACCGCGTCTCCACCCGCGAGTTGGCCGCCCGGCTCAAGGTTTCCGAGGCCCATTTGGCCAAAGTGATGCAGCGTTTGGGCCGAGCCGGTTTGGTGCGCTCGCAACGGGGCCCCAAGGGCGGCTTCAGCCTGCAGCGCAACCCCGATGATATCACCTTGCTGGAGGTGTACGAGGCCACCGAGGGGACTCTCAGGGAGCAGCGTTGCCTGCTGGGCAATCCCATCTGCAACGGCAACTGCATTTTAGGCGGCTTGCTGGAGAACGTGGGAGCCGAGGTGAGGGAGTATTTCTCCACCACCCGGCTGTCGGACCTCAGCGACTCTTTTACTCAGGAGGCGGTCAATGCCTAGGATGAGGGGCATAATCCACATTGACGAGGAATTGTGCAACGGCTGCGGCCAGTGCATTTTGGACTGCACCGAGGGGGCCCTGCAACTGGTGGACGGCAAGGCCCGCCTGGTGGGCGAGATCTACTGCGACGGCCTGGGGGCCTGTTTGTCGGGCTGTCCCACCGGGGCTCTGACCATAGAAAAGCGCGAGGCCGAGGCCTTTGACGAAGAGGCGGTGGAGGAGCTTTTGGCCTCCCAGGACCAGCCCGCCCACCCCGAGCCGGTGGCTCCCACGGTGGCCCAGCCCATTATGGGCGGCGGCGGCTGCCAGGGCCACGCGGCCATGAGCCTGGAGCCCACGGCCCCCGTGGCCTCGGACGACGACTGGCCCACCCCCAGCCAGCTGGGACACTGGCCCATCAAGCTGCAGCTGCTCTCGCCCCAGGCTCCGTTCCTAAAGGGCGCGGACCTGATCCTCCTGGCCGATTGCGCGGCGGCCGCCCTGCCGGATTTGCACCGGCGTTTTCTGCTCGGCCGGGCCGTGGCCTTGGCCTGTCCCAAGCTGGACGACGCCCAGGCCCACGTGGACAAGCTGGCCGAGCTCTTGGCCGGCGGCGGCATGCGCTCGCTGACCATCGTGCACATGGAGGTTCCCTGCTGCTCGGGTCTCAACTGGATCGTGGAGCAGGCCATGCAACGCGCCGGGGCCAAGCTGCCGGTGGGCGAGATGGTCATCTCCCGCAACGGCACGGTGTTGGGCCAGCGCAACCTGCCCTGGAGCCTGGCGGCCTAAAATGGCCGAGCGAGGCGGCATGGACTGGGCCCCGGAAGCGGCCCGGGCCCTCAAGGGGGTCCCCTTGGTGGTGCGCGCCCTGGCCCGCCGCAAGGTGGAACAGCGGGTGCGCGGCGAGGGCCGGGAGCTGGTGAGCCTGGCCGACTTCGCCGCCGCCGAGGCCCGCTTTCGGGCGGCCATGGGCGGCAAGAGCGAAAAGGAGCTGGCCCAACTTCTGCCCAGCGAAAACCGCCCCGGCGCCCAGATGGTGGTGCTGGAGTCCTGCCGGGCCCAACTCTCCGGCTGCCCCAACGCCCTGGTCGACACCGAGCCCTGGCGCGCGGCTCTGGAGCAATGGTTGGCGGACGAACAGGTGAGCGAGCGCCTCAGAGCCAAGGTGGCCGGCGACCAGGTGTTGTTCCACCACAAGCTGCGCCTGTCCCTGTCCGGCTGCCCCAACGGCTGCTCGCGGCCTCAGATAGCCGATCTGGCCCTGGTGGGTAGCGTGCGGCCGAGCTTTGACCCCGACGCTTGCACCGTTTGCGGCCAATGCGCCGCGGCCTGCCCCGACGGCGCAATCGCGGTGGACGAGGCGGTCTCTTGGGACCGCGACCTCTGCCTGGGCTGCCTGGGCTGCGCGGCGTCCTGCCCCAGCGAGGCGGTTCGCCTGGCCCAGCCGCAGATGCGCCTGATGATGGGCGGCAAGCTGGGCCGCCATCCCCACCTGGCTGTGGAAACGGCTCGGGTGGACGGCCCGGAGCAGGCGGTGGCCCTCGTGGCCGCCAGCGTGGACGACTACATCGACAACGCGCCCCAGGGCGAGCGCTTCGCCGCCTGGTGGGCCGCCAAGCATAAGGAGGGGGAGTGATGGCCCAGACCATGTGCCCCGGTCAAGACACCAAGTTCTGGGGGCCCGGCGACATCTTCGAAACCACCTGCGCCCACTGCGGAGCGGAGATCGAGTTCTTTAAGGACGATGCCTCGCGCCGCTGCCCCGGCTGCGGCCAGAAGGTGGCCAACCCCAAGCTCAACCTGGGCTGCGCCCAGTGGTGCGAGCACGCCAAGGAGTGCCTGGGCTACGACCCCAAGGAGGCCCTGGCCGAGCACGCCGCCGCCGGGGGAGGGGGCGAGTCGCTTTTGGACCGCCTGCTCCAGGCCATGCAGGCCACCTTCGGCCGCGACGCCAAGCGCATCGAACACGCCCAGGCGGTGTTGGCCAACGCCCAGGAGTTGATGAAGGCCGAGGGCGGCGACCCCAAGGTGATCCTGGCCGCGGCGGTGTTGCACGACATCGGCATCCAGGCGGCCGAGGCCAAGCACGGCTCCGCGGCCGGGCGCTGGCAGGAGCTGGAAGGCCCGCCCATCGCCGAGGCCATCATGAAGGACCTGGACCTGGATATGGAGACCCGCGACCACGTGGGGCGCATCATCGCCAACCACCACTCGGCCAAGGACATCGACACCCTGGAGTTTCGCATCATCTGGGACAGCGACTGGCTGGTGAACATCCCCGAGGAGTTTCCCGGTCTCAGCGCCGAGAAGATGACCAAGCTCATCGACAAGGTCTTCAAGACCGCCACCGGCCGCAAGCTGGCCCGGCAGCGCTTTTTAGGCGCCTAGAGCGCCGCCCCCCCAACAAAAAATGCGGGCCGGGAGGGAATCGCCCTCCCGGCCCGTTAAGCGCCGCGCGTTGATGACTCGCTGGTGTGATTGCTAGGCGGCGCCCTTTTTCTTCTTGTCGTCGATGTCGCCGGGGTACACCACCGCCTCGTGGCCCCGCTCGCCGGTGCGGATGCGCACCGCCTCGTCCACGGGGTAGACGAAGATCAGCCCGTCGCCCGCGTCGCCGGTGCGTCCGCCCTTGAGAATGGCGGCGATGGTCTCGTCCACGTTGTCTTCACTGAGGATGATGTTGATCTGCATCTTGGGCAGCATGTCCACCTGGTAGGTGCCCGAGCGTCCGGCCAGGGTGATGCCGCCCTGGCGGCCCTGGCCCCTGATCTCGAAGACGTTCATGCCCCGGATGCCCACTTCGTGCAAGGAGTCCTTGACGTCGTTGAGCTTGTCCTCGCGAATTATGGCTTCTATCTTCTTAAGCATCGCTTTTTGTCTCCTTAAGTCCCGGCTCTAGCCTAGGAGTAGGCCCGTTCGCCGTGCTCGGAAAGGTCCAGGCCCACTTCTTCTTCCAGAGTCTCCACCCTGAGGCCCATGATACCGCCCAGAACCTTGGTCAGAATAAAGGTGACCAGGAACACGAAGCAGATGGTCACCGCCACGCTGACGGCCTGGATGCCGAACTGGCCGGGGTTGCCGTAGAACAGGCCCACCGCCTCGTTCACCTCAGGGGCGGCGAACAGGCCGGTGGCCAGGGCGCCCCAGGTGCCGGCCATGCCGTGACAGGCCCACACGTCCAACGACTCGTCCAGGTTGCGCTTTTGGCGGAAGCGGATGGCGTAGTAGCTGATGGGCGCGGCGACGGCTCCGATGGCGATGGCGCTCAGGGGAGTCACGAAGCCCGCCGCCGGGGTGATGGCCACCAGGCCCACCACCGCGCCGGTGGCGATGCCCAAGACGCTGGGCTTGCCCGCGTCGGCCCAGGAGACCAGCATCCAGCTCACCGCCGCGGCGGCGGTGGCGGTGTTGGTGTTCACGAAGGCATAGGAGGCCAGGCCGTCGGCGGCCAGGGAGCTGCCCGCGTTGAAGCCGAACCAGCCGAACCACAACAGACCCGCGCCCAGGACGGTGTAGGGGATGTTATGGGGCTCCATGGGGGCCTTGGGGAAGCCCTTGCGCGGCCCGATGGCGATGGCGAAGGCCAGGGCGCTGAAGCCGGCGGCGATGTGCACCACGGTGCCGCCCGCGAAGTCCAGGGCGCCCATGGCGCCCATCCAGCCGCCGTCGCCCCACACCCAGTGGCACAGGGGATCGTAGACTATGGTGGCCCAGAGCACCGCGAAGACCAGGAAGGTCTTGAAGCGGATGCGCTCCACAAAGGCGCCGGTGATCAGCGCCGGGGTGATTACCGCGAACATCATCTGAAAGGCGGCAAAGGCCAAATGGGGGATGTTGTCGGCGTAGGGCCCCGGCACGCCGGTGACCCCGCTGAAGCCCAGGTAGCTAAGGTCGCCGAAGAGACCGGCCACGTTTTTACCAAAGGCCAGGGTGTAGCCGTAGAGCACCCATTGCACCCCGATGACCCCCATCATGATGAACGACAGGTTCAGGGTGGAGAGGATGTTCTTTTTGCGGACCATGCCTCCATAGAAAAAGGCCAGGCCGGGGGTCATCAAAAGGACCATAGCCGAGCTGGTCAAGATCCAGGCAGTGTCGCCCGCGCTGATGGGGTTGGCCATGACTTGCTCCCTCCTCAGTAGCAAAAAATTGAACTTGCAAACCTCGAGTCATTATTCAAACCCGCCGCGAAGCCGGTCGGGCCTCCGCGGCGAGGTGATTTCGCGGTTGTTGAACGCAACCTTGATGCCAAAAAAGGAAATTTCCTTAAAAAGCAGGAAAAAATGTAGGTTACGCGCTGAGTGTCACGCGAGGATGGCAGGATTAATAGTACCGTTTGGTAGCCTTGGCCCGCGCAAGATGGCCTGTTTTGAGGCGATGGAAAGACCGGAAAGCGCCCCACCGCGTTTTTTTCGTTTTGGCCTAAAATTGGGTAATCACTAAAAAGTAAAATAAATCGGTGTGATACACGAAAAATATTAATCAGGCGTACCTCATGGTAGGCTGTAAGTATAAAACATACTGAATGGTACTTTTGCTGGAAGGCGCCGACCAAGGCGCAACATATTTGTAGCGCTAAGCTCGGTCGCAAGGTTGCAATTTGGTAAGGCGGCCTCCGGTCCCTTTTCTTGACCACCATACAAATTCCGGGTATATATGCAAAATTCCTAGCTCGTCCCCCCGAGGGACCAAAAAGCGAGACTTAGAAAGGCGGCGGCGTTTTGGCCATTCAGGCGGTCAGGGGCATGAAAGACCTGCTGCCCCCCGAGTCCCCCAAGTGGCGCTTCATCGAGGCCACGGCCCGGGAGGTGTTCAGTTCCTTCGGTTTCAGCGAGATACGCACTCCCATCTTGGAACGCACCGAGTTGTTCTCTCGCTCCATCGGCGAGGAAACCGACATCGTTTCCAAGGAGATGTACACCTTCAGCGATCGCAGCGGCGACTCGCTGACCATGCGGCCCGAGGCCACGGCCGGGGTGGTGCGGGCCTTTTTGGAGAGCAAGCTCTACGCGGTGCCCGGACCGCACAAGCTTTTCACCATCGGCCCCATGTTCCGCCACGAGCGGCCCCAAAAAGGCCGCCTGCGCCAGTTTCACCAACTGGACTGCGAGGTCTTGGACGACGCCGGGCCCCAGGGCGATGCCGAGCTTCTGGTCCTGGCCCACCATCTGCTGGAGCGCCTGGGCGTGCGCCAGGTGACCCTGGTGCTCAACTCCCTGGGCTGCCCCGAGTGCCGCCCCGGCTTCAAGCAGGGCCTCATGGATTATTTCGAGAGCCGCCAGGGCGCCCTGTGCGAGGACTGCCGCCGCCGCCTGGCCAGCAACCCGCTCAGGGTATTGGACTGCAAGCAGGAGGGCTGCAGGGAGATTTCCCAGGGCGCGCCCCTGATCAGCGGCTCCTGGTGCGAGGCCTGCGCCGAGCATTTCGAGGAGGTGAAGCGCCTGCTGACCATGGCCGGCGTGAGCTATGAGACCGATCCCAAGCTGGTGCGGGGCCTGGACTATTACACCCGCACCGCCTTTGAGTTCAAGACCAGCCAATTGGGGGCCCAGGATGCGGTGGGCGGCGGCGGGCGCTATGATGGGCTGATAGAGGTCCTGGGCGGCCCGGCCACCCCGGCCATCGGCTTCGCCCTGGGGGTGGAGCGCCTGGCCCTACTATTGGAAGACAACCCGGAGTGGCAAAAGGGCCCCGCTTTGTTCATCGCCGCCCTGGGCGACGAGCCCCGGGATTGGGCCTTTGGCGCGGCCCAAAAGCTGCGCCGGGCCGGGGTCTGGGTGGAGATGAGCGCGGCGTCGGCCAGCCTAAAGGCCCAGATGCGCCGGGCCAACAAATCGGGCGCCGCCCGGGTGCTCATCGTGGGCGGCGAGGAACTGACGGCGGGCAGGGCCCCTCTGAAGGACATGGCCACCGGGGAGCAGCAGGATCTGCCCCTGGAGGAGATAGTGAATCGCCTGATGGCGGCGGGAGCATAACTTGTCTGAACAATTCGTATACGACCTGAAACGCACCCACTCCTGCGGCGAGTTGGGCCTCGAGGACGTGGGCAGCCAAGTGGTTCTCATGGGTTGGGCCATGCGCCGCCGCGACCATGGCGGGCTCATCTTCGTGGACCTCAGGGACCGCGAGGGCATCACCCAGGTGGTGTTCAACCCGGAGGTGGACGAAGGGGCCCACAGCGGGGCCCACACCATCCGCAGCGAGTTCTGCATCGCCCTCAAGGGCACGGTGCGTGAACGGCCCGAGGGCATGACCAACCCCAACCTGGTCACCGGAGGCATCGAGGTCTACGTGGACCAGTTCGAGATCCTCAACCCCAGCAAGACCCCGCCGTTCATGCTGGAGGAGTGGATCGAGGTCAACGAGAACATCCGCCTGAAGTACCGCTATCTGGACCTGCGGCGGCCGGAGATGTACGCCAACCTGATGCTTCGCCACAAGGCGGCGGCGGCGGCCCGGCGTTATCTCAATGAAAACGGCTTCCTGGAGGTGGAGACCCCCTTCCTCACCAAATCCACCCCCGAGGGGGCCCGCGACTATCTGGTGCCCAGCCGGGTGAGCCCCGGCAGCTTTTACGCCCTGCCGCAGTCGCCCCAGCTTTTCAAGCAGCTTCTGATGATGGGCGGGGTGGAGCGCTATTACCAGATCGCTCGTTGCTTCCGCGACGAGGATCTCAGGGCCGACCGCCAGCCCGAGTTCACCCAGGTGGACCTGGAGATGAGCTTCGTGGCCGAGGACGACGTCATGGACCTCACCGAGGGCCTGGTGGCGAACATCGTCATGGAGGCCACCGGCCAGCAGGTGAGCCTGCCGGTGCCCCGCATGACCTACGACGAGGCCATCAGCCGCTACGGCCTGGACGCCCCGGACGTGCGCTTCGGCCTGGAGCTCACCGAGGTTACCGACCTGGTGGCCGGCGCCGAGTTCAAGCTGTTCGCCACCGCGGCGGCCAAGGGGCTTTTGGTCAAGGCCATCAACGGCAAGCAAATGGCCGCCTTGAGCCGCAAGGACCTGGACGACCTGACCAGCTACGTGGCCGATTTCGGGGCCAAGGGCCTGGCCTGGGTGAAGATCAAGCCCCAGGGCGAATGGCAATCCCCCATCGCCAAGTTCTTCACCCCCGAACTGCAACAGGCCATCAACCAGCGCCTGGACGCGGTGGAGGGTGACATCCTGTTCTTCGGGGCCGACGTGCCCGCCGTGGTGCACGAGTCCCTGGGCCGCCTGCGCCTGGAACTGGCCCGGCGGTTCGAGCTGAACAAGGACAAGGGCCTGACCTTCTGCTGGGTCACCGAGTTCCCCATGGTGGAATACAACCAGGACGAGAAACGCTGGGAGGCCATGCACCATCCCTTTACCAGCCCGCGCCAGGAAGACCTGGAGCTTTTGACCAGCGATCCGGGCAAGGTTAAGGCCCGGGCCTATGACCTGGTGCTCAACGGCAGCGAGGTGGGCGGCGGCTCCATCCGTATCCACCGGCCGGACGTGCAGGCGCAGGTTTTCGCGGCCCTGGGCATTTCCGACGAGGAGGCCCAGGAGAAGTTCGGTTTCCTGTTGGAGGCGCTCACCTACGGAGCGCCGCCCCATGGCGGTTTGGCCCTGGGTTTCGACCGGTTGGTGGCTATTTTGGCCGGAGAGCCCTCCATCCGCGAGGTAATAGCCTTTCCTAAAACCCAAAAGGCTTCTTGCCCCCTCACCGAGGCGCCCTCACGGGTCGCCGCGAGTCAACTTTTGGAGTTGGGGCTGCGCGTGGAAAAGGCGGATTGATAAAAAATTGTAGGCTTATAGTAACCTTTAAATTTGCACCATCTATTGACTTGAGGTTGCTATCAGGCCTAAAATTGCTTTTAGAGCTTAAAACGTGGCAACTTACGGCTGAGTAACTCTACACACCGCTAATGGAAGCGGATAGGCAGCCGGACTCTGAACCTCGCTACTTGGGAGGAACAATAAGGAGGATATGGGAATGACCAGGTTAAAAAAAGTGTTGCCCTGGATGGCCGTCTTGGCCGCTTTGGGCCTGCTGGGTGGTTGCGCCAACTTGTGTGGAGTGGAAAAGGCTCCGCCCCAGGCGCCCCCTCCGCCTCCCGCCGTTAAGAAGTGGAGTCCTCCCAAGCCCGCGCCTGTGACGGAAAAGCCCGCCCCCGCGCCTGCGTTGCCTACCACTTACACGGTGGAAAAGTGCGACGACCTGTGGAGCATCTCCGCCAAGCCGCAGATTTACAACGATCCTTGGCTGTGGTGCTTGATCTACAACGCCAACAAAGACAAGATCAAAGACCCCAACAAGCTTAAGGTTGGGACCGTGTTGACCGTGCCTCGTTCGATCAGCGACGCCGACAAGGCCGACGCGCGCAAGTGCTCCATGAAGTTCCCCAAGTATATGCCTCCCAAGGGAGCCAAGCGCTACTGCCCGCCTAAGTAAGCTCCGAACCGGATTCAGCGGGCCGCCTTCGGGCGGCCCGTTACTGCAAAGTACGACCCATACCGAAGGGAGCGCTCTTTGACGAGGGCGCTCCCTTCCGGTATTTTTTTGCGGTGGGGAAACTTTATAGCACGCAAAAGAGGTGCGAGATGGCGAACTGGAACAATAGCCGCAGAGTGTTGGATCACAAACATCAGCCCGATTATTTAAAATTAGTGGACGTTGCCCAACCGCAATTATTTCGAGATATTTTCCCCTACGACGAAGTGTGCCGCACTGATTTCGACCATAAGCTGCTGCCTCTGACCCCGGCCGACGAGTGGTTTATAACCGATACCACCTTCCGTGACGGCCAACAGGCTCGCCCGCCTTACAAGGCCAAACAGATCGTGGCCATCTACGATATGCTGCACAAATTGTCCGGGCCCAAGGGAATAATTCGCCAAAGCGAGTTCTTCCTTTACAGCCAACGGGACAAGGAGGCGGTGGAAAAATGCCTGGCCCTGGGGCACCGCTTCCCGGAAATTACCGGCTGGGTGCGGGCCAAAAAGGAAGAATTGGCCGAGGTCAAGAAGCTCGGTCTCAAGGAGACCGGCATCCTCACCTCGGTGAGCGACTATCACATCTATCACAAGATGAACACCACCCGGGCCAAGATCCTGGACAAATACCTGGGGGTGGTCAAGGACGCCCTTTCCCTGGGCCTGATCCCCCGCTGCCACTTCGAGGACATAACCCGGGCCGACATCTACGGTTTCGTGGTGCCTTTTGCCCTGGAGTTGGCCAAGCTGCGTCAGGAGTCGGGCATAGGCATCAAGATCCGCCTGTGCGACACCATGGGTTACGGGGTCACCTATCCCGGCGCGGCCCTGCCGCGCAGCGTGGACAAGCTGGTGCGCACCATGATCGACGACGCCGACTGCCCCGGCAAGCTCATGGAGTGGCACGGCCACAACGATTTCTACAAGGTGCTGATCAACGCCTCCACCGCCTGGCTCAACGGCTGCGCCGGGGCCAACGCCACGGTGCTGGGCTTTGGAGAGCGCACCGGCAACACGCCCCTGGAGGCCCTGGTCATCGAGTACATCTCCCTCCGGGGCAAGGCCGACGGCATGGACACCCGGCTCATCACCGAGTTGGCCGAGTATTTCGAGAAAGAGATCGGTTTCCGCATCGCTCCCACCACCCCCTTCGTGGGCCGCGACTTCAACTCCACCAAGGCGGGCATTCACGCCGACGGAATGGTGAAGAACCCGGAAATCTACAACATTTTCGACACCGAAAAGATACTGGGCCGGCCCTACACCATCGCCATCACCGACAAGAGCGGGGCCGCGGCCATCGCCCACTGGGTGAACCAGCGCCTGAAGCTGGCCCCGGAGCGGGCGGTGGACAAGCGCCATCCGGGCATCATCAAGATCAACAACTGGGTGCAGGAACAATATGAGGAAGGCCGCCTCACCTCCATCGGCAACTCCGAGCTGGAGGTGGTGGCCCGCAAGCACCTGCCCGAGCTGTTCCTCAGCGAATTCGATCGCTTGAAGGACCGGGCTAAGCAGCTGGCCCTGGATCTGGGCGCCCAGCTCATCGATCGTCCCGAGCTCAAGACCCTGGCCCCGGCGGTCATGGAGCCGGTGCTGCAGGAATTTTTGGACAAAAACCCCTTTATCCAGTTCCTGTACGTGGTAAACCCGCAAGGCTACAAAATCACCAGGAACATCACCAACATCGTGGATAGGGCCAAATACTCGGGCACCCAGTTGGAAACCGACTTCAGCGACCGCAACTGGTTCATAGGTCCCATGAAGGACGGCAAGCTGCACGTGAGCGAGTTCTACAGCAGCAAGATCACCGGGGCCTTGTGCATCACCATGAGCGGCCCGGTGCGCGACGACAACGACACCATAGTGGGGGTCTTGGGCGCGGATATCCGCTTCGAGGATCTAGCCAAACTAGAGGCCGAGGAAAAGGCCGAAGAGTAGGGTCCGCGGGGCATATTTCTTGACAAGTATGAGTATCTCGGTCTATTCTTCGGTGGTCTTTAGCCTAGACGATTTGTTTTTACATTGAGGCCGCTAGCCTCGAGGTTTTCATAGGGAGGAATACCTTGGCAGAAATTAAAGCACCCATGGGTGGCAAAGTCATCAAGGTTTCGGTGAAAGTCGGCGACCAGATCGGCGAGGACGATGAGGTGGCCGTGCTCGAGGCCATGAAGATGGAAATGCCCATCCTCTCCGAGGACGATGGAACCGTGGCCGAAGTCAAAGTAGAGGCCGGTCAGACCGTGGAAGCTGAGCAGGTTCTGGTGGTTCTCAGTTAATCGGCGACTCAGCCAATGTCAGCCACCGCGGGCTGTCCGGACGGATTAAAACCCGACTGGACAGCCCGCGAACTTTTTGAGTAACGCTTTTTCGCTTCCTGGAATCTTACACCACAACATTTTTTGGAATAAAACGTAGGAGAATTTCGCAATGGACAACGTGCCGGTCACCACCAAGCAAAAGATCGAAGATCTTAAAAAGCGCGACGAGGCGGCTCGCCTGGGTGGTGGCCTCAAGCGCATCGAGGCCCAGCACGCCAAGGGTAAGATGACTGCCCGTGAGCGCATAGAGGCTCTCTTGGATGCCAACACTTTCGAGGAGTTCGACCGTTTCGTGGTGCATCGCTGCACCGACTTTGGCATGGACAAAAGCAAAATTCCCGGCGACGGGGTGGTCACCGGCTACGGCCGGGTCAACGGCCGCCCCGTTTTCGTTTTCAGCCAGGACTTCACCGTGTTCGGCGGCTCCCTCTCGGGCCCCTTTGGCGAGAAGGTCTGCAAGGTCATGGACCTGGCGGTAAAGGCCGGAGCCCCGGTGATCGGGCTCAACGACTCGGGCGGGGCCCGCATTCAAGAAGGCGTGGTCTCCCTGGGCTCCTACGGCGAGATATTTAGGCGCAACGTGCTCTCCAGCGGAGTGGTCCCTCAAATCAGCGCGATAATGGGCCCCTGCGCCGGGGGCGCGGTGTATTCGCCGGCCATCACCGACTTCATTTTCATGGTGGATCAGACCTCCTACATGCACATCACCGGTCCGGCGGTCATCAAATCGGTGACCGGCGAGACGGTCACCAGCGAGACGGTGGGCGGGGCCAAGGTGCACAATACCAAAAGCGGCGTGGCCCAATTCATGGCCGCCGACGACGCCGAATGCTTGAAAATGGTGCGCAAGCTCTTGTCCTATCTGCCCTCCAACTACGAGCAAAAGCCCCCGGAAAAGCACTCCGGCGACCCCGCCAGCCGCACCGCGCCCGAGCTGGACGAGTTCATTCCCGACAATCCCAAGATGCCCTACAACATGAAAAAGCTCATCAAGACCGTGGTGGACGCGGACAGTTTCTTCGAGGTGAGCAAGGGCTGGGCCAAGAATATGATCACCGCTTTTGCCCGTTTGGCGGGCATGGTGGTGGGCATCGTGGCCAACAATCCCATGCAACTGGCCGGCTGTTTGGACATCGACGCCAGCCGCAAGGGGGCGCGCTTCGTGCGCTTTTGCGACGCTTTCAACATCCCGGTGGTCACCTTCGTGGACGTGCCGGGGTTCTTGCCCGGGGTGCAGCAGGAGTACGGGGGCATCATCTGCCACGGCTCCAAGCTGATCTACGCCTATTGCGAGGCCACGGTGCCCTTGCTCACGGTCATCACCCGCAAGGCCTATGGCGGAGCCTACGACGTGATGGGCTCAAAACACCACGGCGCGGACGTGAACTTCGCCTATCCCACCGCCGAGATCGCGGTGATGGGCCCCGAGGGCGCGGTGAACATCGTCTTCCGCCACGAGCTGGAAAAGGCCGAAGACAAGGACGCCACCTACCAGGAGTTGGTGAGCGAGTACCGGGCCAAGTTTGCCAGCCCCTACCGCGCGGCCGAGCTGGGCTACGTCGACGAGATCATCCTACCCAGCCAGACCCGCAGCAAGCTGATCCGGGCCCTGGAGGTGCTAAAGACCAAGCGCACCTTCCGCCCCGAGCGCCGTCACGGCAACGTGCCTCTGTAAGGGGGAAGTATAATGAGCAGTTTCGTGGAACAACTTCAGGCGTGGCAGGCCGGCGTGGACAAGATGCTGGCCAAGCGCCCGGAACGCAAAAAGCAATTCACCACCCTCAGCGGCCTGCCCATAGAGCGGGTGTATCTGCCGGAAGACCCCGGCGACGAGTACGCCCAAAAGCTGGGCCTGCCGGGCGAATACCCCTATGCGCGCGGGGTGCAGCCCACCATGTACCGGGGCCGCCTGTGGACCATGCGCCAATACGCGGGCTTCGCCACCGCCGCAGAGAGCAACCAGCGCTACCGCTATCTGCTGGACCAGGGCACCACCGGCCTGAGCGTGGCCTTCGACCTGCCCACCCAGATCGGCTACGACGCGGACCACGACCTGGCCCGGGGCGAGGTGGGCAAGGTGGGCGTGTCCATCAGCTCTTTGAAGGACATGGAGGTGCTTTTCGACCAGATCCCCCTGGACAAGGTCTCCACCTCCATGACCATCAACGCCCCGGCGGGCATCCTGTTGGCCATGTACATCGCGGTGGCCGAAAAGCAGGGGGTGAGCCCGGACAAGCTCCGGGGTACCATCCAAAACGACATCCTCAAGGAATACTCCAGCCGGGGCACCTACATCTTCCCGCCCCGGCCCTCCATGCGCATCATCACCAACATCTTCGCCTACTGCGCGGCCGAGGTGCCGCTGTGGAACACCATCAGCATCAGCGGCTACCACATCCGCGAGGCGGGCAGCACGGCGGTGCAGGAGGTGGCCTTCACCCTGGCCAACGGCATGGCCTACGTCAAGGCGGCCATGGACGCGGGCCTGGACGTGGATGAGTTCGGCCCCCGCCTGAGCTTCTTCTTCAACGCCCACAGCGAGTTCTTGGAGGAGGTGGCCAAATACCGCGCCGCCCGCCGCCTGTGGGCCAAGATCATGAAGGAGCGCTTCGGGGCCAAAAACCCCAAGAGCATGATGGTGCGCTTCCACACCCAGACCGCCGGTTGCAGCCTCACCGCCCAGCAGCCCAAGAACAACATCGTGCGGGTGGCCTTCCAGGCCATGAGCGCGGTGTTGGGCGGCACCCAGAGCCTGCACACCAACTCCATGGACGAGGCGCTGAGCCTGCCCACCCAAGAGGCGGTGACCATCGCGCTACGCACCCAGCAGATCATCGGCTACGAGACCGGGGTCACCGAGACGGTGGACCCCCTGGCCGGAGCCTATTACATCGAGCACCTCACCGACGAGATTCAGAAGCGGGCCGAAGCCTACATCGCCAAGATCGACGAGATGGGCGGCGCCGTGCCGGCCATCGAGCAGGGCTACGTACAGCGCGAGATCCAGGAAGCGGCCTACGACTACCAGAAGGCGGTGGAGGACAACGAGCGCGTGGTGGTGGGAGTGAACAAGTTCGTGGTCAAAGAGCCCCCGCCCAGCGGCCTCCTGCGGGTGGACCCCAAGGTGCGCGAGGAGCAGGCGGCGGCCCTGGCCCAGCTGCGCGGCCAGCGCGACCAGAAGGCGGTGGACGCCGCCCTGGCCGGGCTCAAGGCGGCGGCCCAGGAGGACCAGAACCTGATGCCCCATTTCCTGAGCTGCGTGCGGGGCTACACCACCCTGGGCGAGATCTGCGACACCCTGCGCGGGGTGTTCGGCGAATACCAGGCCCCCACGACCATCTAGGAGGAGCGAGCCATGCGCAAGATAAGAGTACTGGCGGCCAAGCCCGGCCTGGACGGTCACGACCGGGGAGTCAAGGTCATCGCCGCGGCGCTGCGCGACGCGGGCATGGAGGTGATCTACACCGGTCTCAGGCAAACCCCCGAGCAGATAGTGGCCACCGCCCTGCAGGAGGACGTGGACGTCATCGCCCTGTCCATCCTCTCCGGGGCCCACGACTACCTCTTCCCCGAGGTGATGAAGCTGATCAAGCAAAAGGGCATGGACAACGTGCTGGTGCTGGGCGGCGGGGTCATCCCCGAGGAGGACATACCGGCCCTCAAGGCGGCGGGCATCGCCGAGGTGTTTGGGCCGGGCACCAACACCCACAAGATCGTGGAGTTCATCAAGGCCAACGTGAAGTCCCGCGACTAGCGGGCTCGGCCAGCAAAAGCAGCGCCCGGGCTCCGCGAGGGGCCCGGGCGTTTTGTTTCAGACTAGCGGCCTACTTCCACGGCCCATCCAGCCGCACCGCCTCCCGCTTCCTGACCTCCTCGCCATAAAAACGCTCCAGCAGGTGCAGGCCCAAATCCACCCCCGAGGCCACGCCCCCGGCGGTGATGATGTTTCCCAAATCCACGATTTTCTCGTGCACTACCTTTATAGAAGGAAAAGCGGCGGCAAAGTTCCTCAAGCGCATAGGGTGGGTGGTGGCGCTTAGGCCATCCAGCAGCCCGGCCCGAGCCAGCCAGTACGACCCGGTGCACACCGAGGCCAAAACCTTCACCCGCTCGGCCTGCATTTTAAGGAAGCTGAGCATTGGTTCCAAGTTCTCGGGCACCCGCGCGCCGGGGCCGCCGGGCACCACCAGGATGTCCATGTCCGGGGCCTCTTCCAGGGTGAAATGGGGCCGCACCACCAGGCGGTCCATGCACTCCACCTCCGGGGTGGGGCCCAACATGAAAGCCTGGAAACAGGGCCGCCCGGCCTCGTCGGTGGACCGCGTCAACACCTCAAAAGGCCCGGCAAAGTCCAAGACCTCCACCTCGTGGAACAGCAGCACTCCGGCGGTCATGGGCTGGGACATGCTAAACCTCTTTTACCAGGGCCAGACCCTTGGCCAGGGCCTGGCGGTTGGGAGGCATCTTGGAGGCGGGGAACATCTCGCCCAGGGCCTGTTCCACCTCGCGCGCGCCGATGGGCAAAAGCTCCAGGCCGCACAGGGCGCCCAAGAGCACCACGTTGGCCAGGATGTGGTTGCCCAGCTCCAGGGCGGCCGCCGTGGCGGGCAGCCAGTAGAGGCTGGCGCACAGGCCCTCCAGGGTGGCCCGCAGTTCCTCGGGCTCGGGGTAGCTCTGCTCTCCGGCCAGCACCCCCAGGGGGCGCAGGGGCCGGTCGTTGGTGAGCACCACCACGCCGGGGTGGCCGTAGACGCCCACCAGGCGCAGGACCTCCAAGGGCTCCAGGCTCACGATGGCCGTGGCCCGGTGGTCGGGCATCATGGGCCCCAGCACCGGCCCGGAACTTAGGCGCACCTGGCTCATCACCGAGCCGCCCCGCTGGCTCAGGCCGTAGGTCTCGCCCACGGTGACCTCGTAGCCGGCCGTGAGTAGGGCCCGGCCCAGCACCTGGCTGGCCAAGACGTTGCCCTGGCCGCCCACCCCGGTGACCACGATGTCCAGGGGATCATGGGTTAGCGCTTTCATGCCGCGGCCTCCTTGGGCCGGGCCTGGATGGCTCCGGCCGGGCAGATCTGGGCGCAGACTCCGCAGCCCACGCACACCACCTCGTCCACCACCGTCTTGCCCGTGGCCCGGTCGAACACCAGGCCGGGGCAGCGGAACACCCGGGTGCAGAAGCGGTTGCAGCCGCACTCCTCGCCCCGGCACAGCTCCGGGTCCACGCTGACTTGCCAGGGATGGCCGCCCCGCTTGTTTTGCACCAGGGCGCAGGCACGGCGGAAGATGAGCACCCTCAGGCCGCCGCCGCTGCGCAGGGCGTCGTAGAGCGCCTCCTGGGCGGCCTCCAGGTCATAGGGGTCCACCACGGAGTAAGGCAGGTCCAGCCCGGCGCAGACCTGCTCCACGTCCACCGCGGTGCCCGCCTGGCCCATGGCCGTGGCTCCGGTGCCGGGGTGAGGCTGGAAGCCGGTCATGGCCGTGGCCGAGTTGTCCAACACCACCAGCACGTAGTCGCTGTTGTTCCAGCGGGCGTTGACCAGGGCGGGCAGGGCGGCGTGGAAAAAGGTGCTGTCGCCCACCACCGAGATCACCGGCTGGTCAAAGCCTTGGCCCCTGAGCTTGCCCAGGCCCGAGGCGATGCCCGGCCCCGAGCCCATGCAGTGCACCGCGTTGACCCGCTCGAAGCCGGTGGGCAACACCCCCATGGTGTAGCAGCCGATGTCCCCGGACACGATGCCCTGGCGGCCGTCGGCGGCCAGGACCTGCTTCATGGACCAGAAGCTGGCCCGGTGGGGGCAGCCGGGGCAGAAGCCCACCTGGCGCGGGGCCACCAGGGCCTGGGCCTCCCGGGCCCGGGCCAGGTAGTGTGGGTCCACCTCTTGCCAGGGCAGGCCCAGGATGTCGGCCAGGGAAGCGGCCACCCGGCTGGGGTTCAGCTCGCCCAGGGGCGGCTTGTGCCCGGTGTCCTGGCCGTAGAAATCCTTGAACCCCAGGCGGCGCGCCTGCTGGGCGTAGAGGGCCTTGACGTTGCCCTCCAGGTGGGGGTCCACCTCCTCGGCGAAGAGGATCTTGTCGGCCCGCTCCAGGTGGGTGAGGATCAGCTCTTGGTCCAGGGGCCAGGTGGCTCCCAGGTGCAGGATGCCCACCCGCTCGGCCGCGCCCACCAGGCGGCGGGCCTCGTCGGCGTACAGGCGGCTGGAGCCGCTGGCGATCACCAAGAGCTGGGGGCGCGAGGGGCCGTCGTAATAATTGACCCCCGCGGCGCTCAATATCTCTCCGGCCCGGGCCAGCTTATCCAGCATCACCTGGTGGCGGGGCACCACCGGGATGGTGAACCAGCGTTGGCTGGGGTCCCAGTAGGGCTTGGGCCGGGCCTCGGGCAGGGGGCCGGGAGTCACTCCGGCCCTGGTGTGACTCAGGCGGGCCAGGCCCCTGAGCACCACCAGGTTGCCGATCTGCTCGCTGAGCTCGAAGGCCAGCTTGGTCAGGCGCAGGCACTCGGCCGGGGTGGCCGGCTCCAAAAGGGGCAGGCAGGCCAGGCGGGCGATGAAGCGGGCGTCCTGCTCGTTGGTGGAGCTGACCCCCGAGGGGTCGTCGCAGGTGACCAGGACCAGACCGCCCCGGGAGCCGCTGATGGTCAGGTTGCAGATGAAGTCCTGGGCCACGTTGACCCCGTTCTGCTTCATGGAGGCCATGCCCCGGAGCCCGGCGTAGCTGGCCGCCGCGGCGCTCTCCAAGGCCACCTTTTCGTTGGTGGACCACTCCACGTAGATGCCCGCCGAGGCCGCCGAGTCGGCCAGGGTCTGCAAAATTTCGCTGCTGGGGTTACCCGGATAGGCGGCGGCCAGCGACACTCCGGCCTCCAAGGCCCCCCGGGCGATGGCCTCGTTGCCCTGCATGAGCACCTTTTGGCCGGGGGTCAGCTTGCTGATGTCAGCCATGGCGGCGCTCCTCGCTCCAGGCGGCGGCGCGCTTGCGCTTGGCCGCGGCCGCCTGGTTCAGATGCTCCAACGAGGCGGGGTCGGCCGGTTCCAGCTCCAATAGGCCCTTGCCGGCGGCCAACTCCAGGAGCCCGGTCCCGGCGTGGGTGCGGGACAGGATGGTGTTCCAGCCCGGCTTGCCCTCGCAGGCCCCCACGCTCAGGTCCGCCCCCTCGCTGGTCAAGTCGCCGCACCCGGCGCAGCCGGGGTAGCTCAGGGCCCGCACCTCTTCCAGGGGGATTTCGTGATACCCCCCGTTGCCCCAGACCTGGAAGACGCCCGCCGGAGGGGGCGGGAAGTCGGCCCGGTCCAGGGGAGGGCGCACCCCGTGGCGGGCCAGCAGGTCGCGCAGGCCCCGCCAGGGCAGGTTCATGGTGCAGAAAAGGCCGATCACCAGATGGAGGCGTTCAGCGGCCGGGTTGGGCCGGGGCGCGGCCCGCATGGCCGAGATCGCCTGCACCTGGCAGGGCAGGCCCACCACGGCCAGGGGGTGGGAGGCGTCCTCTTCCAAGGCCTGGTTGAGGCGGCCCAAGGCCCCGCCACCCGCGTAGACCGAGCCCGCCGCGCCCAAAACCCCGACCCGTTCGCTGGCCCGGATGCCCTGGGGGGCGCCCCGGAGGCCGGCGGCGGTGACCACCGCCTCGCCTACCATGGACTGCTCCAGGGCCAGGGCCAGCAGTTCGCTGACCACCCCGCCGTATTGCGCCCGGCCCTCCAGGTCGGGGGCGGTGGCCCGGCCCTGCCAGGCCCCCAGCACCGGCCCCAGGGTCCCCTGGCTTTCGCCCAGGGCGTCCCGTTGGGCCACGGGGCAAAAACTGTAGCACCGGCCGCTGGTTAGCCCGCAGGCATCCGGAGCGGCCACCTGGCCGTCCATGAAAATGAGGTGGGGGCAAAGGCCCAGGCAGGCCCCGCAGGCCACGCACAGGCCGGGCTCGATGACCTCGGCCAGCAGGCGCCCGAGCGCGGCGGGCTGGGGGGCGGGTGAAGCGACGGGTCGGACCATGGTCAGCCTCCCCTGGAGGTGATAGAATCCGCTCTCACCAATAGCAGGGCCGTGACCAAAAAGCAACGCCCCGCATTTGACGGTTATTAGCTATTGCGTAGCGAATTTTTTACCATATAATATGTCACAACCGGCTCTTAGGAGTCGGCGGCTTTCAGAGGAAGGCGGCCTGGGGCGCCGGGTCCTTTAGAGAGGACGTGGCGGCGGGGTGCCTTCTTCTGGGATGAGCGGGCATAACTCAGTTGGTAGAGTACGAGCTTCCCAAGCTTGAAGTCGCGGGTTCGAGCCCCGTTGCCCGCTCCACTTTGACCTAGCCGAACCATTCCCGGCTTAAGGGCCGCGGCTGGGCCGCGCGACCCAGGGCTGGGTTGTCCCTTTTTGAGGGGGTTTCCCGGCGCCGTCCTCCGGCGCGGGGGAGCTTGCTTCGATTAGTGGACCTGATCCAATCTGGCCGGCTTTTCCGGGCCACCGCGATGCGCGGACAGATTTGACGTGGTCCACGGCCTCGGGCGCACCCCGGGGTCCGGGGTGGCGGCTATTGCGGTTCGTCACCCTGGGGGAGGAAAACGCTTGGAGCCCACGGCACCGGCCAGCGACATGGAAAAGCGCCTCGGCGAATTGTTGGAGCCGGTGGTGCGTTCCGAGGGCCTGGTGCTGGTGGAGCTTTCCTGGCGGCGCGAGCGCGGCGGCCAGGTGCTGCGCCTTTGCGTGGATCGGCCCCAGGGAGGGGTGAGCCTGATCGAGTGCACCGAGCTTAGCCGCCAGGTGAGCGACCTGTTGGACGTGGAGGAACCCATCGAGGTTCCCTACAGCCTGGAGGTCAGTTCGCCGGGGCTCAACCGCAAGCTCAAGGACCCCCGCGAGTTCGACCTGTTCGCGGGAAGGCCCGCCCGCCTGGTGGTCAGCCCCCCGGAGGGCGGTACTCAGGTCGTCCAGGGGGTGCTCAAGGGCACCATGGGCCAGGACGTGTTGATCGAGGTGAAGGGCAAGGTAAAGGCCCTGCCCGTGGCCCAGGTGGCCAAGGCCAAGTTGGACCTTGATTTTTAGGGGGGCGCCGAGCGGCGCCGCCCATGCTCTTAGGTTGGGGAGAACCCAATGAGTGAACTTAAACGGATGATCGACCAGGTTTCGCGGGAAAAAGGCCTGGACCGCGAAATTCTCATCAACACCTTGGAAGAAGCCATGCGTTCGGCCGCGCGCCGCAAGCTGGGCTCCAAGGTGGAGGTGGACGTCGCCTACAACGACGACACCGGCGAGGTGGAGGTGTTCGAGTTCAAGGAAGTGGTTAACGAGGTGGACGACCCCGAGACCCAGATTTCCTTGGAGCACGGCCATCGCCTGGACCCCGACTGCGAGGTGGGCGACGAGCTGGGTGTGAAGGTGGACACCGCCGACTTCGGGCGCATCGCCGCCCAGAGCGCCAAGCAGGTCATCATCCAGCGCATGAAGGACGCCGAGCGCGATATCATCTTCGAGGACTTCAAGGACCGCAAGAGCGAGATCATCAACGGCATCGTGCAGCGCTTCGACAAGGGATCGATCATCGTGAACCTGGGCCGCACCGAGGCGGTGGTGCCTCCCCGGGAGCAGGTGCCCCGCGAGGGCTACCGCCCCGGCGACCGGGTACGGGCCTACGTGCTGGACGTCAAGCGCATCTCCCGCGGTCCCCAGATCGTCTTGAGCCGCACCCATCCGGGCTTCATCGAGGCCCTGTTCGAGTTGGAGGTGCCCGAGATCGCCGAGGGCATCGTGACCATCGAGGGCGTGGCCCGCGAGGCGGGCAGCCGCACCAAGCTGGGCGTGGCCAGCAACGACCGCGACGTGGACCCGGTGGGAGCCTGCGTGGGCATGAAGGGCAGCCGGGTGCAAGCGGTGGTGCAAGAGCTTAGGGGCGAGAAGATCGACATCATCGCCTGGGACCAGGACCCGGCCCGCTACGTGGTCAACGCCCTGGCCCCGGCCGAGATCAGCCGGGTGGTGGTGGACGAGGCCAACCAGACCATGGAGGTCATCGTGGCCGACGAGATGCTCAGCCTGGCCATCGGCCGCCGCGGGCAAAACGTGCGCCTGGCCTCCAAGCTCACCGGCTGGAAGATCGACGTGAAGAGCGAGACCCGCTACGGCGAGTCCCTGCGCGACGGCTATCGTTCGCTGCTGGACGTGGTGGGCGTCTCCGACGTGGGGGCCGACACCCTCTACCAGGCGGGCTACGGCTCGGCCGAGGCCCTGGCCGAGGCCGACCCCGAGGAACTGGCCGCCCTGCCGGACATCACCCCCGAGCGGGCCGCCGAACTCATCGCCGACGCCCAGCGTTATCTGCAGGAAGCCCCTCTGCGGGCCGCCGCCTCCGCCGCGGCTCCCACGGAGGAGACCGGCGCCTTGGCCGCGGTGCGCGAGGCCTGGAACGAGCTGGCCGGGCAGGCCAGCGGCGAAGACCAGCCCCTGGTGGAGGCCGAGACGGCTCTCGAAGAGGAGGCCGAGACGGCTCTCGAAGAGGAGGCCGAGACGGCTCTCGAAGAGGAGGCCGAGGCGGCCCCCGAAGAGGAGCCCGTAGCGGCTCCCGAAGAGGAGCCCGAGCCCGACCAGGCCCCAGAGTTGGAACGCAAAGAATAGGCCGCCCGAGAGGACAGGCCGACTCGCCCCCAATGGGGGGCTGCATAGGCCGCCAAGGGGCGGCCCCGGAAGCCGGAAATGAGCGGCTCCGCCCAGGAGAGACCGAGGAGATAATTGATGGCCAAAATGCGGGTATACGAGCTGGCCAAAGAGCTCAAGATCGATAACCGCGATTTGATTCGACAGCTTATCGAAATGGGCCTGGACGTGCGCAACCACATGAGCGCCCTCTCGCCGGAGGACGCCCAGATGGTGCGCGACAAGTTGAAGGCCGAGCGCAACGAAGTGGTGGAGGAAAAACGGGTCACCACCCAGGTTATCCGCCGCCGCCGCAAAAAGGTGGATACCGCCGAGGAAGCCGCCGCCCCGGAGGCGGAGGAGCTTTCCCCGGAGGAGACGGCCGAGCTCGAAGAGCCCGAGACTCTCCCCACCGACGAAGCCCCGGCCCAGCCGGAGCCCGCCGCCGAAGTCCAGGTGTCCGCCGAGTCCGAACCCGCGCCCACGGCCGAGGCCGCCGCTCCCGCGGAGCCGGAGCCCGCTCCCGGGCCCAAGGCCGAGGCTCGGATAGAACCCGAACCGGAGCCCGAGCCGGAGCCTGAGCCTGAGCCAAAACCGGAGCCCGAGCCGGAACCAGAACCGGAGCCCGCGCCCGCGCCCAAGCCGGAACCTAAACCCACGCCGGAGCCGGAGCCTGCCCCCGCGCCCCAAAAGGAGCCCACGTCAGTGGCGGAAGCCAAACCCGTGCCCGAGCCGGAACCCGAGCCCGAGCCCAAGCCCCAGAAGGCGGCGGCGGAGCCCAAGGAGACGCCGGAGCGTCCCAAGCCTCAAAAGGCCAAACCGGTCCGCCCCAAGCGCGCCGTGGAGGACGCCCCGGCCCGTATCATCAGCAAGCCCACCACGCCGGTGCCCCCCATGGGGGATCGTTGGCGCGAAGACAGCCGGCCCGCCCCTCCGGCGGCCCGCAGGGGGCCACGCCCCGTACCCCCCAGCGCGCCGCCCGTGGGCGAAGTGCCCCCGCCGGACAAGTCCGACGGGCGCCCCAGCCGCCGCCGCAAGAAGGGCAAGAAGGGCACCCAGGTTCCCAGCGACGACGTGCTGATGCGCAAGGCGGGCAGCAAGCGCAAGGAGATTCTGGACCGCGACGCCCTCTACGGCGGGCGCCCCTCCCGGGGACGCCGCCGGGGTGGCGGCACGGTCAAGAAATCGCTCAAGACCGAGCTGACCACGCCCAAGGCCATCAAGCGCCGCGTCAAGGTCACCGAAGCCATCACCGTGGGCGATCTGGCCAAGCGCATGGGCGTCAAGGCCGCCGAGGTGGTGGGACGCATGATGAAGATGGGCATGATGGTGACCCTCAACCAGTCCCTGGACACCGACGACGCCGGTATCGTGGCCTCCGAGTTCGGTTTCGAGATCGAACGGGTGGGCTTCGAGGAAGAAGGGCTGCTGGCCGCTCATGAGGACAGCCCCGAAGAGATGGAGACCCGTCCCCCGGTGGTGACTATCATGGGCCACGTGGACCACGGCAAGACCTCGCTACTCGACAGCATCCGTCACGCCGACGTGGTAAGCGGCGAGGCCGGCGGCATCACCCAGCACATCGGCGCCTACGACGTGCACCTGCCCAATGGCGGCCAGGTGGTGTTCCTGGACACCCCGGGCCACGAGGCCTTCACCCAGATGCGGGCCCGCGGCTCCCAGGTCACCGACGTGGTGGTTCTGGTGGTGGCGGCCGACGACGGCATCATGGAGCAGACCAAGGAGGCCATCAGCCACAGCAAGGCGGCCGGGGTGCCCATCGTGGTGGCCATCAACAAGATCGACAAGCCCGGAGCCGACCCCGAGCGGGTGCGCCGGGAGCTTTCCGAGCGCGGCCTGGTTTCCGAGAGCTGGGGTGGCGACACCATCACCGTGGAGGTCTCGGCCAAGACCGGCCAGGGCGTCGAAGAGCTGCTGGAGATGCTCCAGTTGCAGTCCGAGGTGTTGGAGCTGACCGCCAACCCCAACAAGCCGGCTCGCGGCCACGTGCTGGAGGCGCGCCTGGACAAGGGGCGCGGCCCGGTGGGCACCGTGCTGGTGCAGGAGGGCACTCTCAAGGCGGGCGACAGCTTCGTCTGCGGCACCTTCGCGGGCAAGGTTCGCTCCATGCTCGACGACCGCGGCAAGCCGGTGGATTTGGCCGGCCCCTCCATCCCGGTGGAGGTGCAGGGCTTCGGCGGCGTGCCCGAGGCGGGAGACGAGTTCTCCGTGGTCGATAGCGAGAAGGTGGCGCGGCAAATCGCCGATCACCGGGCCATGAAGAAGCGCGAAGCCGAGCTGTCGGCCAAGACCAAGACCTCCCTCGAGGGCTTCTTCGAGAAGATGGCCGAGGGCGAGGTGCAGGAGCTCAAGCTGGTGGTCAAGGCCGACGTGCAAGGTTCGGTGGAGGCCCTGGTGGAGGCCCTGGGCAAGCTGGGCAACGACCAGGTCAAGGTCAACGTGATTCACGCGGCCACCGGTGCCATCAACGAGTCGGACGTGATGCTGGCCAGCACCAGCGACGCCATCGTCATCGGCTTCAACGTGCGCCCCATGGGCAAGGTGAGCGAGACCGCCGAGGCCGAGCGGGTGGACATCCGCACCTACGAGGTGATCTACCAGGTCCTGGACGAGGTGACCGCCGCCCTCACCGGCATGCTGGCCCCCGAGTTCAAGGAGGAGGTTATCGGCCGGGTGGAGGTGCGCGACACCTTCGGCGTGCCCAAGGTGGGCACCGTGGCCGGCAGCTACGTCACCGAGGGCCACGTGGAGCGCGGGGCGCATGTGCGCCTGCTGCGCGAAGGCGTGGTCATCGCCAACACCAAGGTGTCCTCGCTGAGACGCTTCAAGGACGACGTCAAGGAAGTGGCCCAGGGCTTCGAGTGCGGCGTGGGCCTGGAGAACTACAACGACATCAAGGTGGGCGACGAGATCGAGTTCTACGTGATCCACGAGGTGGCCGCGGAGCTGTAGGTGGTCGTGGGCGCCATGACCATAACCCTGCACCTGGGCCAGGGCGGCAGCCTCAAGGCCAAGCGCAAGGTGGTGCGCAGCCTAACCGATAGGGTGCGCGCCCGCTTCAACGCGGCCGCCGCCGAGGTCGGGGCCCAGGATCTGTGGCAGCGCATCGAACTGGGTTTCACGGTGTGCGGCAACGAGAGCGCCCACGTGGACAACCAGCTCGACTCCATACGCCGCTTCGTGGAACGCATGGCCTTGGCCGAAGTCACCGACGTGCGCCGGGAGCTTATCAACCTCAAGGAGATGACGTGGGCACCCGCCGCACAAAACGACTGGGCAATCTGATCCTGGCCGAGCTGGGCGCCCTGATGGCCCGCCGGGTGAAGGACCCCCGGGTGGCGGCGGTGAACCTGACCGCGGTGGACGTGGCCCCGGACCTGAGCCAGGCCAAGGTCTTTTTCAGCGTGTTGGACCCCGCCAAGAGCGGCGAGGCCCTGGCCGGGCTCAACGCGGCCGCCGGGTTTTTGCGCCGGGAGCTGGCCGCCACCCTGCGGCTCAAGACCATGCCCCGCCTGGTGCCGGTGTACGACGACTCGCTCATCAAGGGGGCCCATCTGGACCAGGTGATACGCCAAGCCCGGGCCCAGGACGAAGCCAACGCCCAGGCCCGGGACGAGGACGAGCCCGAGGAGGCGACCTAGTGAAACAGGTGGCGACCATCATCGCCCAGGCCGAGCGGGTGTGGCTGGTTTCCCACGTTTTGCCCGACGGCGACGCCCTGGGCTCCTCGCTGGGGCTCATGCACCTGCTCAAGGCCCAAGGCAAGCAGGCGCGGGTGTTCAGCGCCGGGCCCATACCCGAGGAATACCTGTTTCTGCCGGGCATGGACCAGGTGAGCGACGTGTTGCCCCAGATAGGGGACCAGGACTTGGCGGTGATGCTCGACTGCCACCAGCCCCAGCGCACCGGGCCGGTGAGCGAGGCCTTTTTGGCCAAGCTGCCCCAGGTGGCCATCATCGACCACCATCAGGGGGCGGTGGATTTCGGGCAGGCGGCCTGGGTGGACCCGGGCTTTGCCGCCACCAGCGAGATGGTTACCCTCTTGGCCCAGGCCGAGGGCTGGGACATCACCCCCGAGGCGGCAACCTGCCTGTTCACGGGGGTGCAGACCGACACCGGCTCCTTCCGCTACGCCAACACCACCCCCCGGGTGTTTCGGGTGGCGGCGGATCTGGCCCAGGCCGGAGCCCAGGTGTGGCCCATCAGCCAGGAGGTTTATGCCACGCGTCCCAAGCGCCTGAGCTTGCTGGGGCGCATCATGGACAACCTGGAGCTCAGCCAGGAGGGGCGTCTGGCCTTGAGCCAGATCACCCTGGACGACCTGGAAAAGGTGGGCGCGGGACCGGCCGATTTGGAACAGGCGGTGGAGACGCTTCGGCTGATCCCCGGCGTGGAGGTCTCGGCCCTGTTCCGCCAGACCCCCAAGGGCGCGGTCAAGGTTTCCATGCGCTCGCGGGGCAAGGTGGACGTGAGCCGGGTGGCCATCGAGCTGGGCGGCGGAGGGCACAAGAACGCCGCCGGAGTGACCCTGGAGGGCAATTTGGCCGGGGTGCGCCGGGACATCGCCACCCGCCTGCGCCTGGGGCTGGAGGAGCTGTCATGAGCCGCCGCCGGCCCAAGCCGAGCTTCCTGGAGGACGGCGTGCTGGTGGTGAACAAACCGGCCGGCCCCACCAGCCACGACGTGGTGGAGCGCCTGCGCCGCCGCTTCCGCCCGGCCAAGCTGGGCCATACCGGCACCCTGGACCCGTTTGCCACCGGGGTGTTGGTCCTGGCTTTCAACCGGGCCACCCGCATGTCCAACCTTTTGAGCGCGGGTGACAAAGTTTACGCCGGGACGGTGAGCCTGGGCACGGCCACCGACACCGGAGACCCCACCGGCGAGGTGATCGAAACCGCGCCGGTGCCCGAGATCGGCCCCGAGCAAGCGGCGGCGGCCCTGGCCTCCCTGGAAGGGGAGCGCATGCAGGCGCCTCCCGCCTATTCGGCGGCCAAGCACCAGGGCAAACCCCTGTACGCCTATGCGCGCCAGGGGGTGGCCGTGGAAAAAGAGGCTCGCCCCATACGGGTGGAGCAGGCCAGGCTGCGGGCCGTGGAGCCGGGCGAGATAGCCTTTGAGCTGACCTGCTCCAAGGGCACCTACGTGCGCTCGCTGGCCGAGGACTTGGCCAGGGAACTGGGCACGGTGGGCCACCTCAAGGAGCTGACCCGCCTGGCCTCAGCGCCCTTCGGCCTGGACGAGGCCCTGGAGCTGGAGGAGGCCCTGGAGCTGAGCGGCAAGCAAATGGCCGAGCGGCTCATCGACCTCAGCCAGGCCCTGGAGCGGGCCGGGTTGCCGGCGGTGGAGGTGGACGAAGACACCGCCTGGCAGGTGCGCCAGGGAATGATCTTGCCCCGCGAGGCCTTGCTGGAGCCCGGCTCCGGCCCGGCCACGGGAGCCTTCCGGGTGCTTACCCCGGAGGGCGAGTTGGTGGCGGTGTTGCGCTGGCTGGAGCCGGACGAGCGCCGCCCCGGACGCGACTATGAAAGTGTGCGAGTCTTTCCCGCCCAAGACCAGGGAGGGCTCGAGGATCAAACATCTGCGTCGGCCTTGGGTGCCGAATAGCTCGGGGGAGCGGGACGGTCCCGCCCAACTGGGCCGCAGACGAGGGGCCGCAGACAGGCCCATATCACAAGGAGGATAGGTAAAGTGGTTTTAACCCCGGATGACAAAGGCGCGATTGTAGAAAAGTTTCAGCGTAAACCGGGCGACACCGGCTCGCCGGAAGTGCAGATCGCCCTTCTGAGCGAGCGCATCAAGTACCTGACCGAGCATTTCAAGGTCCACAAGAAGGACCATCATAGCAGACGCGGCCTGCTGAAGCTGGTAGGCCAACGCCGCCGCATGCTCAATTACCTTAAGCGTAAGGACATCGAGCGTTACCGCGCGGTTATCAAGGAGCTGGGCATCCGTAAGTAAGCCGGGCTCCGTGTAGGAAGTGGGAAGAGAGAGATGATAAAAAAGGTATCGACGACGATCAACGGTCTGGACCTGTCCATTGAGACCGGCAAGATCGCCAAGCAGGCCGGCGGCGCGGTCATGGTGACCTACGGCGAGACCGTGGTCCTGGTGACCGCCACCGGAGACAGCAACATGCGCGAGGGCATCGACTTTTTACCCCTCACCGTGGACTACCAGGAGCTGTCCTATGCCGCGGGCCGCATCCCGGGCAACTTTTTCCGGCGCGAAATGGGCCGCCCCAGCGAGAAGGAGACCCTCACCAGCCGTCTTATCGACCGGCCGGTGCGTCCCCGCATGCATAAGGGCTGGAGCTACGAGACCCAGATAATCGCCAACGTCTACTCGGCCGACCGGGTGAACGAGCCGGACGTGTTGGCCCTCACCGGTGCCAGCGCCGCCCTGTGCATCAGCGACGTGCCCTTTGACGGGCCCATCGCCGGGGTGCGGGTGGGCCGCGTGAACGGCGAGTTCGTGGTCAACCCCACCGCCGCCCAGCGGGCCGAATCCGACCTGGACCTCATCGTGGCGGGTAGCCGCGACGCGGTGGTCATGGTGGAAGGCGGCGCCGAGCTGGTGCCCGAGGACGTGGTGCTGGAAGGCATCTGGTTCGGCCACGCCTCCCTGCAGCCCCTGTTGGACATCCAGGAGGAGCTGGCCGCCGCGGTGGGCAAGCCCAAGCGCGAGTACAACAAGCCGGTGGAAGACACCGAGCTCAAGGCCAAGGTCAGCAAGCTGGCCGCCGAGGGCGTCAAGAAGGTGCTGGCCACCGCGCCCAAGCTGGAGCGCTACGGCATCAAGCGCGCCGTGAAAAAAGAGGTGGTCGCCGCCATGGGCGAAGAGGCCGCCGGCCGCGAAGGCAAGGTCAAGGACATCGTCGAGGACCTCGTCTCCGAGGGCATGCGCTCCATGATCCTGGAGCAGGGCCGCCGGGTGGACGGCCGCGACTTCGTCACCGTGCGCCCCATCTCCTGCGAGGTGGGCATCCTGCCGCGCACCCACGGCTCGGCCCTGTTCACCAGGGGCGAGACCCAGGCCATCGTGACCACCACCCTGGGCACCAGCGGCGACGAGCAGCGCATCGAGTCGGTTACCAAGGAAGACAGCTTCCGCGACTTCCTGTTGCACTACAACTTCCCGCCCTTCTGCGTGGGCGAGGCCAAGATGTTGCGCGGCCCCGGCCGCCGCGAGATCGGCCACGGCGCCCTGGCGCGGCGCAGCTTGCAAAAGGTGCTGCCCGCCAAGGAGTCCTTCCCCTACACCATCCGCGTGGTCAGCGACATCACCGAGTCCAACGGCTCGTCGTCCATGGCCAGCGTGTGCGGCGGCTCCCTGTCCATGATGGACGCCGGGGTGCCCTTGTCCAGGGCGGTGGCCGGCGTGGCCATGGGCCTGATCAAGGAAGGCGACAAGACCGCGGTGCTCACCGACATCGTGGGCGACGAGGACCACCTGGGCGACATGGACTTCAAGGTCACCGGCTCCGCCGAGGGCATTGCCGCCGTGCAGATGGACATCAAGATATCGGGCATCAACAAGGAAGTCATGGCCCAGGCCCTGGCCCAGGCCAAGGACGGCCGCCTGCACATCCTGTCCAAGATGGCCGAGGCCATCACCCAGCCCCGCGGCGCCATCAGCAACTGGGCTCCGCGCATCACCACCATCAAGATCCCGGTGGAGCGCATCAAGGACATCATCGGCCCCGGCGGCAAGATCATCCGCGGCATGCAGATGGAGACCGGCGCCAAGATCGACGTGGAAGACGACGGCACGGTGCACGTGGCCGCCGTTGACGGCGAGGCCGGCGACAAGGCCCTGGCCATGATCAAGGAGCTGACCCAGGACGTGGAGGAAGGCGCGGTCTACGAAGGCACCGTGGTCAAGATCATGGACTTCGGCGCTTTCGTGGAGATCCTGCCCGGCCGCGACGGCCTGGTGCACATCAGCGAGCTGGATCACCACCGGGTGCGCGCGGTCACCGACGTGCTCAAGGAAGGCGACAAGGTCAAGGTCAAGGTGCTGGGCGTGGACGACCGCGGCAAGGTGCGCCTGAGCCGCAAGGCCCTGCTGCCCGTGCCCGAGGGAGCCCCTCAGGACGACGATCGTCCGCCCCGCGACGACCGTCCCCCCCGGCGCGGCGGAGACCGTCCCCGGCGCGACTAATACGACGTGATTAACAAAACCACCCTTGATAACGGAGTCCGTCTGGTCACCGAGGATTTGCCTCACGCATACTCGGTGACCGCGGGCTTATGGATGGAGGTCGGCTCCCGCGACGAGGAGCCGGCCCAAAGCGGCATCAGCCACTTCATCGAGCACATGGCCTTCAAGGGCACCGCCCGGCGCGATGCCCTGGCCATTGCCCGTGAACTCGACCGCCTGGGCGGTCTGGCCAATGCCTTCACCTCCAAGGAATCCACCTGCTTCCACGCCCGCACCCTGGCCGAGCACCTGGAGACCATCTCCGATCTGCTCACCGACATCTTCCTGCACCCCGCCTATGACGCCATAGAGGTGGAGCGCGAGCGCCAGGTCATCCTGCAGGAAATCTGCGCGGTGGAAGACACCCCCGACGAGCTGGTGCATGTGCTGTTCGGCCAGAACTTCTGGCCCGGACATCCCATGGGCCGCCCGGTGCTGGGTAGCAGCGAAAGCGTGGGCGCGGTGGGCCGCCAGGATCTGGTGGACTACCTGGCCGGGAGCTACGCCCCGGACCGCCTGGTGGTGGCCGCGGTGGGGCGCCTGGAGCACCAGCGCATCGTGGACCTGTTGGGCGCGGCCCTGGCAGAGCTGCCCATGTTGCCCGCCCGCCACACCCGCCAAGTCCCGGCCGCCAAGCCGGGCCTGGTGGTGGTGCCGCGCCAGTGCGAGCAGGTGCACGTGGCCATGGGGGCTCCCGCGCCCGCGGCCACCGATCCCGACCGTTTCACCGCCGCCCTGCTCAACGTGATCCTGGGCGGCAACATGAGCTCGCGCCTGTTCCAGGAGGTGCGCGAAAAGCGCGGCCTGGCCTACGCGGTGTACAGCTACCTAAGCTCCTACAGCGACTCCGGCGTCCTGGGGGTCTACATGGGCGTGGCCCCCGGCCGCTCCCCCGAGGCCCTCAAGGTGGCGCGCGGCGAGTTGGAGCGCCTGGCCGTGGAGCCGGTGAGCGAAGAGGAGTTGGAGCACGCCAAGGAGCACACCAAGGGCTCCATCCTGCTGGGGGCCGAAAACCCCGACAGCCGCATGTTCCGCCTGGCCCGCAACGAGTTCAACTTCGGCCGCGACGTTCCCCTGGAAGAGGTGGTGGCCAAGATCGAGGCGGTCCAGGTGGCCGACATCCTGCGGGTGGCCGCCGAGTGCCTGGACCCGGCCAAGCTGGGCGTGACCGTGTTGGGCCCGGCCGACGCCGCCGGCCTGTCCCGGGAGGTGGGGGCATGAGCCGCCCCCGGGTCTTGGTCCAGCGCCTGGCCCACGGCCAGGGGCTCAAGCTTCCGTCCTACGAGAGCGCCCAAGCCGCCGGGATGGACCTGCCCGCCGCCCTCAGCGAAAGCATTACCGTTCAGCCGGGGGGCATCGTCTTGGTGCCCACCGGCCTGTCGATCGCCATCCCCGCCGGCTACGAGGGCCAGGTGCGCCCCCGCTCCGGCCTGGCCATCAAAAAAGGCCTCACCGTGGTCAACGCGCCGGGCACCATCGACGCCGACTACCGGGGCGAGGTCAAGGTGGGGCTGGTCAACCTGGGACCCGAACCGGTGGAGATCTGCCGGGGAGACCGGGTGGCTCAGCTCATCATCGCGCCGGTCGTCCAGGCCGAGCTGATGGAGGCCGCCGAGCTGCCCGCCAGCGACAGGGGCCAAGGCGGCTTCGGCTCCACCGGCAAATAAACCGGTGTCCCTGAGCTTCTGCACCCTGGCCAGCGGCTCCAAGGGCAACTGCATCTACGTTGCCGCCGGAGAACAGGCGGTGCTCATCGATTGCGGCCTCTCGGCCCGCGAAACCATCCGCCGCATCGAGGCCCGGGGCCTTTCCCCCCACGCCGTCAAGGCCATCCTCATCACCCACGAACACACCGACCACACGCGCGGGGTGCGGGTGCTCGCTAAGCGCCTGCGCATCCCCGCCCTGGCCACCGAGGCCACCTGGGCCGCGGCCAAAGACACCGACGCGGTGCGTTACCAGCCCATGTGCGCCGGCCGGGGCCTGGAGATGGCGGGCATTCAGGTGCATCCCTTTTCCGTGCCCCACGACGCCGCCGATCCGGTGGGCCTGGTGCTCACGGCGGGCGGGGTGAGCCTGGGGGTGGCCACCGACCTGGGCGCGCCCACCGGCCTGGTGCGCCGGCGCCTGGCCGGTTGCGCCGGTTTGGTCTTGGAGCACAACCACGACGCGCGCCTGCTGGCCGAAGGCTCCTACCCGCCCTGGCTCAAGCAGAGGGTGCGTTCGGCCCAGGGCCACCTGTCCAACGACCAGGGGGCCGAGCTGTTGGCCGAGCTGATCCACCCGGGGCTCAAGCAGGTGGTGCTGGCCCATCTTTCCGAGCAGAACAACCGCCCCGAGCTGGCCCGCCGCGCCGCCCAGGATTGCCTGGATGGTCGCGGCTCCCGCGCCGGACTGTGGGTGGCGGCGCAGGAGCGGTATAGCGAGGTTTTTGAGGTATAAAATACTATAGCTGTATAATTGGTGAGATACCGCTCCCGCGGGATTTCCATCCCACAATCCCATACCGACAGGTGAATTGATGACTGCCCCTCATCGCAAAGATTCTACCGTGGGTTCCAGCGCCATGTTGGACCTGGTGGTGGTCGTATTGATAGCGGCCATTACCTTCCTGCTGCTATCGCACTTGGATGCCTTCGAGTGGTTGGTGAGCGTGGTGCACCACTATGAGCGTTACGATCTGGATGAGGTGGTGGTGCTTTTCGCCATTTTGTCCATCGCCTTCGCCGCCTTTGCCGGGCGGCGCTGGATAGAGGTCTCTCGGGAGCAAGCCAGACGCTTGGAGATGGAACGGATAAAGGTAATTTTGGAGACCGCCGGGGCCGTGAGCCATGAATTCAATCAGCCCTTGCAGGTCATCGTGAGCGCCAGCGAGTTGGCGCTGGAGGATGCCTCCGAAAACAGCCCAATGCACAAATACCTGAGCGATATTCTCAACAGCGCCGTACGAATCTCCGAGCTGATCATAAAGTTGACCCATATCACCGATTACCGGACAAAGGATTACTGCGAGGGGCAAAAGATCCTGGACCTGGACAGCGGGTCGGGCCAACCGGCCGCCGCAACGCCGCCTAAGCAATAGCAAAGGGGCCCTCCCGCGGGAGAGCCCCTTGCTTGCCTTGAATGGATCGAATCTAGCGCACGAACATCACCTTGCAGGTGGCGCGGCGGAAAATTTTTTCCGCCGTGGAGCCGAAGCGTAGGGCCTTGCTGAAGGAGGTACGCCCTCTGGCGCCCATGACGATCAGGTCCGCGCCGAATTCCTCGGCCACTTCCAAGATGCGCTCGTAGGGCAGGCCCACCGCGATGCGCGAGCTGTGCTCCACCCCGGCCAGGGGTTCGCCTTCTTTTTTGAGACCCGCCAGCAGGTCGCGCATCATGCCCGCCCGGTGCTCCTCTTCGGCCTCGATGGCCTTGGCGGCCACGCCGTCGAGCATGGCCAGGCGGCCGCTGACGCGCTCCAGTTCCTCATAGGCCTTCTCGTTGACCACGTTCACGACCAGCAACTCGGCCCCATACTTCTGGGCCAGAACCACGGCCTGGGCCAGGACCTCGGGGGAGAACTCGGAGAAGTCGATGGAGCAAAGCACCTTGTGGATGGGTTGAGGACTCATGCCGCCGCCTCCTGCAGCTTATGCCGCTCGTGTATGGGCAAGGTGAGAGAGGGGTCCTTTTTAATGCGTATCTTCTGGGACACGTATACCAGGCCGGCCAGGGCGATGCCCAGGAAATCGGCCCCCAGCTTGGGCACCGGGGTCCAGGAGTGCAGCAGGCCGGGGAAGAAGAGTAGGGCGGTGGCAAAGGCGAAGATAACCCACTCGTACCAGGTGGTGGGGCACAGCCAGTAGCCCATGGTCAAGCTGCCGAAGGCTATGGTGCCCAAGATGATGGTGACATAAGCCAGCAAAATGTCATACCACGTGCCGGTGAGCAAAAACCCCGGCGCGAAGGCGAACAGGAAGGGCCCCATGTAGAGCATCTTGGCGAACTTGAAGGAGGTCCAGCCGGTCTTCCAGGGATCGGAGCCGGCGATGGCCGCTCCGGCGTAGGCCGCCACGCACACCGGTGGCGTGATGTTGGAGTCCTGGCTGAACCAATACACGATCATGTGCGAGGCCAACAGTGCCCAAGAGACGTAGCCCATTTGCACCAGCTCGGCGTTGACCTGCATGTCCTGGAAGCTCATGCCGAACTGGGTCTGGGCGATCATCTCGCTGAGCGCGCCCACGGCCAGCACCGCGGTGATGAGATAGGCCGCCGTTACCGGCACGCCCATGCCCAGGACCAGGGAGGCCAGGCCTATAAGCACGATGGCTATGGGCAGATAGCCGTTGGAGAGCTCGATGATGATCTGGCTGAACTTGAGCCCGATGCCGGTGAGGGCGATGGTGCCCACGATGATACCGATGACGCCCACCGTGGCCCCGATGATAAGCGTGTTGCGGGCCCCCTCGATCATGGCCCCCAGGATTTCCTTGACGCCCATCTTGTTGTTGGGGGTGGTCCAGGACACGGCCACGCAGGCGATGGTGGCCCAGAAGGCGGCCATGCCCGGAGAATAGCCCAGCAGCATGAGCACCACGATGATCACCAGGGGGGCCGAAAGCAGCCACTGGGTCTTGAGGATGTCCCAGGCCGTGGGGGCGTTGGGGTCCTTTTTGCCCACCAGGCCGTAGCGCTTGGCCTCGAAGTGCACCATCACGAACACGCTGAGGAAGTAGATGGCTGCCGGGAAAACGGCCATCTTCATGATCGTCACGTAGGGAATCTCGGTGAACTCGGCCATCAAAAAGCCGCCCGCACCCATGATGGGCGGCATGAACATGCCGCCGATGGAGGCGCTGGGCTCGATGGCCCCGGCCACATGGGGCCTGAAGCCCGCCTTCTTCATCAAGGGGATGGTGAAGGCGCCGGTGGACACGGTGTTGGCGATGGCGCTGCCCGAGACCGAACCGAAAAAGCCCGAGGCCATCACCGCCACCTTGGCCGGGCCGCCCACGGTGCGCCCGGCCAGGGCCATGGGCAGATCCAGGAAGAAGCGGGAGCAGCCCGAGGCCTTGAGAAAACTGCCGAAGAAAATAAACAGGATGACGTAGGTCACCAGGACCGAGGCCATGATGCCGAACACGCCTTCCTGCTTGAGGTAGATGTGGTTGATGGCCCGGTCCATGGCGAAGCCGGTGTGGGCGAAGGAGTCCAGCACCGGGATGTATTCCAGGAGGTTGCCCCAGAAGGCGTAGCATAAAAACAGCACCCCCACCAGGGTCATGGACCAGCCCAGCACCCGGCGGGCCACCTCCAGGGAAATGAGCACGCCCACCACGCTCACCGCGGTGTCCATGGCGGTCTCACTGCCCATGCGGTAGTTGAGGGCCTCGTACTCCATGATGTAATAGCCCACCACAAAGGTGGCCACCGCGGCCAACACTACGTCCAGCCAGGTGGGCCGGTCGGGGGGCGATTTGCGGCTCATGGGGTAGTTGATGAACACCAGCACGTAGGTGATGAGCACGTAGATGCCCAGGAAGTACTGGGTGTCCACCGGGAGGATGCCGGCGTTGTAAAAATAGAACAGGACCATGAACACGCCCAGGCCCGAGGTGAACCAGGCCCAGAAGCCGCTCATGGCACGCCCGGTCTTGGCATCCTTGCGGACGATTTCGTCCAGCTTGGCCTTGTCCACCGCCGAGTCTTGCAGGGCGGCATCCTCGTCGTAGGGATCAACGGATTTGTTTTGGGTGTCGTCGCTCATGGCCAACCTCTTGACGCTCTAGCCTTGTGGATAGAGGGGGGAGAGCCGGATCGGCCCTCCCCCCCGCTTAGCTCCCCGCGGGGCGGTTAGTCGATGGGTTTGAGGTTGTCGGGAATCTTCACGCCCTGCTCGGCCCAGAACTTGGCGGCGCCCTTGTGCAGCGGCACCGAGGCGCCCTTGAAGTTGTTCTGCAAGGTCATGGCCTTGAAGGTCTTCTTGGCGGTGACCATGGCTTCCATGCCCTTGGCCGACCACAGGGTCTTCATGATCTTGTAGACCAGCTCCTCGGGCACGTCCTTGTTGGTGGTCAGGATGGTGCTGTCCTGGAAGGTGTTGCAGGGGGGCATGCCCTTGTAATAGGTGTTCTCGGGGATGGTGGTGGGGCTGTAGGCGAAGGCCTTGTAGAAGCCGGTCTTAACCGCGTCGGCGTCCACGTTGATCAGGTTGATCTTGACCTGCACCGAAGCCTCGATGATGGAGCGGTTGGGATAGCCCACCAGCACCCAGAAGGCGTCCAGCTTGTTGTCCTTGAAGGCGCTGGCCGCGGCGGAATAGCCCAGGAAGGTGGGCTTGAAGTTGTCCCACACGCCGATGTGGCGGAAGAAGCGCTCGGCGCTGGCCGCCGCGCCGGAGCCGGCGTTACCCACGGCCACGCGCTTGCCCTTGAGGTCCATGGCGCTCTTGAAGCCGCTGTCGGCGCGCACCACCAGCTGGGCCGGGGCGCCGTAGAGATAGCCCATGGAGCGAATCTTGTTGTACTTCATGTTGTCCTTGGGCAGCTTGCCGGCATAGCCCAGGGCGCTGTCCACGGCGTAGCACAGGCCTATGGTGCTCTCGCCGCTGTTGACCCGCTTGACGTTCTCCACCGAGCCGCCGGAGCCCACCGCGCTGGCCTTGATGTCCGCGTTCACCTTGGGGATGTACACCGCCGCGCCGTTGGCGAAGGTGTTGAAGGTTCCCCCCGTGGGGCCGCCGCCGATTTTCAGCGTGTAGCCTTTGGCAAGGGCCGGAGCCGGCATCATGCCCAGGCCAACCACCAGGGCGGCCGCCAGGGTCAGAATCAGAAATTTTTTCATGCTATCCCTCCAGAATTGAATGGAACCAAACGACTCTTCTCCTATAGTGGGCCGACGGCCGATCGGCCGTCCGGCTTACTCCTGTGGACCGAAACCCCAATTAGGGCCCGCATTTGCATCGAGGCGGAGAGAACAGATTCGCGAGGTGTCGTAGCTGAGCTGGGATGCCGCTTAAGGCCTCATTGCCATCTACGAGAATAGTGAAAACAGGGGAAGGGAGTAAATTCGAACTCCTCTGATTGTATTGTACTACTTTTTCTTACAAGGCGGTAAGCGGCCCGCGCGGGCCGCCCACAGCCCCGGTTTCAGACTATTTCTTCAGAAAATCCGCTTTTTTATATTCCGGATCGGGGTAGGTGTAGAAACCCTGGCCGGTCTTGGTGCCCAACTCGCCCCGGGCCACCTTTTCCCTGAGTGCCTCCGGGGGGCGGTCCTTGGGGTCGCCGGACTCGATAAAATACGACATCTCGATGTCGTACACCACGTCCAGGCCCACGCTGTCCATCAGGGCAAAGGGCCCTTCGTCCATGCCGCTCCAGATCATCCAGCCGCGGTCGATATCCTTGAAGTCCACGTAATCCCCGGCCCACATGTGCAGGCTCTCCTTCTTGATGGCCCGCCAGATGCGGTTGAAGCAAAAGCCGTGGATTTGCTTGCGCACGGTGAGCGGCACGCAGCCGATGGAGCGCACCCAATCGGCGCATTGCTCGATAAGCTCCGGCGAGGCCTGGCTGCTGCCCATCACGTCCACCAGGTTGCGCCCGATGTCCAGGGTGTAGAAGTGGATGTTCACGCACAATTCGGGACGCCCGGTGGCGTCGGCGATCAAGGACACCGGGATGGAGGAGCTGTTGGTGGCCAGGATCGCTCCAGCCGGGGCCAGCTGGTCCAAACGGGCGTACATCTCCCGCTTGAGCTCCAGGTTCTCGGGGATGGCCTCGATCACCATGTCCGCCCCCTCGAGAGCCTGCTCCAGGGTGGCGCAGCGGGCCACCTTCTGCGCCGCTTCGCCCAACTGGGCCCAGGTGAGGCAGGGGGTGCGCTCGGTCATCTTCACGCGCTGCTCGCTCATGCCCATGCTGTGGTCGAAAGAGGCGGGATTGGGGTCCCAGGCGCTCACCTGGTAACCGTAGTAGGCGGCTTGCAAGGCTATGCGGGCTCCCAGATTCCCGGTGCCCACCACGGCCAGCTTTTTGATCTCACGGCTCATTAATGTTTCCTTCCCATGGTCATGGCTCCACCAGCCCGTGTTGGATGGCGAAGCGCGACAGATCGGCGTTGTTGCGCAGGTTCAGCTTTTTTAGCAAGCGGAAGCGGTAGGTGTCCACCGTCTTGACGCTGATATGAAACGACTCGGCTATTTCCCGGTTGGTCTGGCCCAGGGCCAGGGCCCGGAGCACCTGCACCTCCCGGTTGGACAGGCTGTCCAGGGGCGAATCTCCCCGCTCGCCCCGGGCCACCCGCAGGGCCAGGAGCTCCGAGGCCTCCTGGCTAAGGTACATGCCTCCCTGGTGCACCTGGCGGATGGCCGTGACCAGCTGCTCCGGGGCGGAGCGTTTGGTGATGTAGCCCTTGGCCCCGGAACTGATGGAGCGCACCACGTACTGCTCTTCCTCGTGCATGGTGAGCATCAGGATGGGCAGCTCGGGGCGCTGGGCCTGCAGTTGGTTGATAACCTCCAGGCCGTCGGTGCCGGGCATGGAGATGTCGATCACCGCCACGTCCACCGGATGGGTGAGGGCCAGGTTTATGGCCTGGCGGCCGTCGGCGGCCTCGGCCACCACCTCCATGTCCCCGGTCTCCTCGATGAGGCTCCTGAGCCCCGCCCGCACCATGCCGTGGTCATCGGCCAGTAAAACCTTGATCAATGGCGACCTCCGCTGGGATTGGTGATGGGCAGGGTCAAGCGAACCTCGGTGCCGCTGTCGGCCTGGGAGTGGATTTTCAGGCTGCCGGAGGCCAGGGCGGCCCGCTCGCGCATGCCCGCGATGCCCAGGCCCTCGCGCCCGGCGGTCCGGTGGTCGTCAAAGCCCCGGCCGTTGTCGCTGACCAGCAGGGTGAGGCGGCCGTCGTCGCCCCGCAGGGTGACGTCCACGCTGGTGGCCCCGGAGTGGCGGGCCACGTTGGTCAGGGCCTCCTGGGCCACCCGGTAGGCGGCGATGGCGGTCTGGTCGTCCACCTCGGGCACCTGGTCCCAGTTGAACACGCAGGCGATGCCGGTGTGTTTTTCAAAATCCGAGGTGTACCACTCCAGGGCGTCCACCAGGCCCAGGTCTTCCAGGGCCGGGGGGCGCAGGCGGGTGGCGATGTTGCGCACCTCGCTTATGGTGTGGTCGATGATGGCGCACATGTTTTGCGCCCGCGCCCTGGCCTTGGGGTCGCCGTCGCCCAGACGCTCGCGCAGCCACACCGCGTCGATGCGCAGGGCGGTGAGCACCTGGCCCAATTCGTCGTGCAGCTCCCGGGCTATGGCCCGGCGCTCGGCCTCCTGGCTTTCCATGATGCCGGCCGAAAGGCGCCGAAGCTGCTCCTGGGCGTTTTTGAGATCGGTGATATCGACCATGATGCCGCAGACCCGGCTGACCTGGCCGTTTTCGTTGATGACCGGGAAACGCACCGAGAGGTAGGTGTTGAAGCCCTCCTCCTGGGGTATGCGCTCCTCCACCTGCATGGGGCGCTTGGCCCCCAGCACCACCTGGTCGCTGTAGACGAACTGCTCGGCCAGATCGGCGGGGAACAGGTCTTGGGCCGTGCGCCCCCACACCTCTTCGGTGCTCAGGGCAAACAGCTCCTCGAAACGCGAGTTGACCATGATGTAGCGCCCCTCGGCGTCCTTCATGTACACCACCGCCGGCGCGTATTTGAGGAAGCTGGTGATCTCCCGGGTGCGCTGGCGCACCTGGCGCTCCAGGTCGCGGGAATATTCGCTGAGCTTTTCCTGGGCCCTTCTCAGCTCCTCCTCGGTGCGCTTGAGGGTGGTCACGTCCACCAGCACCGCCAGGGACTTGAGGATGCGCCCCTGGTCGTCGCGCTCGGCGATGGCCGAGAGCAGCACGTCGGCCACATCGCCGTTTTTTTTCACGAACTGATAGGAGACTTCCTTGGTCTGGCCGGAGCGGAAGAACTGGGGCAAGGTCTCGGACTCGGCCTGGCGGCGGGATTCGGGGGTGAGGAAATCGGTCATCTTGCGTCCGATGACCTCCTGTTCCATGTAGCCCAGGGCGTCGGACCAGTAGTCGCTCACGTCCACCAGGCGCCCGCTGGTGTCCACCGAATGCAATAGGGCCGGGGTCTTGTGATACAGGTGGCGGTAGCGTTCCTCGCTGCGCCGCAGATCCTTTTCGGCCGTCCGGCGGCGGCCAATCTCCTGGGAGGCCTTGCGGTAGAGGAAATAGACCCCCAGCCCGGCGAAGAGATACAGCCCCAGCACCACCACGCCGGTGGTTTGCAAAAAAGGCTTGACCGCCCATTGGGCTACCCCGGCCATGCTGGTGAGGTAGACCAGGCGCCAGCCGGGAAAGTTGGCCACCGGCCGGGTGTAGAAGAGGTATTCCCGCTCCCGCTGATCTCTGACCAGGTGCTCGCCCTCCCTGGTGAGCCCGCTCCAGGGCCAGGGACCGTCGCCGAACTGGCGGGTGCGGGCGATGGCCTCCCAGTCCTCCAGGCTGCTGGGCCACAGGGTCTTGTTGAGCCACTCCGCCCGGTTGGTGGAAAAGATCACCTCGTGAGGCCCCACCAACAGCGCCGCCTGGTCGTCATCCCCCAGGTAGAGGCTGCTTTCCAACAGCAGGATGGGGGACTTGATGACCACCACCCCCAGCACGGCCCCGCCTTCCGGGGCATAGACCGCGTGGGCGTAGTAGGCGCCGCGCTTTTGGCTGGTGGAGCCCAGGGCCAGGTATTTGGCAGCCTTGCCGGCCAGGGCTTCCTTGAAATAAGGGCGGAAGGAGAAATTGTGCCCCACGAAGCTGTCGGCGGAGCGCCGGTTGGAGGAGGCCAGGGTCAGGCCCCGGCTATCGAGCAGATAGCAGACGTCCACCTCCAGGGCGTGCTGAAACTTGTCCAGCACCTGGTTGGCCGGCTCCAGGGTGGCCTCATCCGGCTGGGCCAGCGCCGCCCGCAGCTCACTCAGGCTGGCCAGGGCCCGTACCGGTTTTTGGTTTTCCGCTAAGAAGGAGGACACCTGGTTGGCCAGCACCTCGGCCTTGCCGGCGGCCCGGCGGTGGGCCATGGATATGGCCGAGTCCCTGAGGGAATAATAATAGTGCATGCCGCCCCCGGCGGTGGAGACCAGGGCCAGCAGGGACAGAATTAGAATTATGGTTCTGAGGCGCATGGGCCGGTTTTCCCCGCGGCGGTTGCGGCCAGGATCGCACAACCCCTAACTTGGCAGAAAGCGCTCATAATGTAAACATGTTGCGACGAAGGCCCCCGGCGCCGCGTTCGGGTCCGGAGCCGGTTGACAGGTCAAGGGGTGATGTTAGGATGATACATTTCCGGACGCTGCGCGGTTGAGGACCGACCAACTAATTGAGGGCCCTGGGCCCTGGGAAAGCTTATCGTGAGCCAAAAGAACGACGAACAGGACCAGCCCCTGGTCTTGGAGCCCGAGGAGGAACTGCCCACCGACCTGCCGCTGTTGCCGGTGCGCGACGTGGTGGTGTTCCCCTACATGATCCTGCCTCTGTTCGTGGCCCGGGAAAACTCGGTGGCCGCGGTGGAGGCGGCCATGGCCGAGGACCAGCACGTTTTCCTGGCCACCCAGAAGGACCAGAACGTGGAGCATCCCGACGTGGATGATCTGCACGAGGTGGGCACCGTCGGGGTCATCATGCGTCAGCTCAAGATGTCCGACGGCCGCCTCAAGGTTCTGGTGCAGGGCCTGGCCCGGGCCAGAATAAGCGAATGGAGCCGGGAGACCCCCTACTTCGCGGTGTCGGTGGAGCTGTTGAGCGACGAGCAGGCCGAGGGCAAGGCCGAGCCCGCCTCCGAGGCCCTGATGCGCTCGGTGCGCGAGGCGGCCGAGAAGATTTTGGCCCTCCGGGGCCTGCTGACCTCCGACGTGCAGGCCATCCTCAGCTCGGTGGAAGAGGTGGGGCGCCTGGCCGATCTGGTGGCCAGCAACATGCGCCTGGACATAACCACCGCCCAGGCCATCCTGGAGGAGGCCGACCCGCTCAAGCGGCTGGAAATGGTGCACGAGCATCTGGGCACCGAGCTGGAGGTGAGCACCCTCCAGGCCAAGATTCAGTCCGAGGCCCAGGAGGAGATGAGCCGGGGCCAGCGGGAGTATTACCTGCGCGAGCAGCTCAGGGCCATCCGCCGGGAACTGGGCGACGCCGACGAGCGCCAGCGGGAAATGGCCCAGCTCCGGGAGGCGTTGGAGAAAAAGCGCCTGCCCGCCGAGGCCCGCGACGAGTCCCTGAAGCAGCTGGGCCGCCTGGAGCAGATGCAGCCCGAGAGCGCCGAGGCCTCCATCATCCGCTCCTACCTGGATTGGATCATCGACCTGCCTTGGCAAAAGGGCAGCCGCGACCGCCTGGATTTGGTCGAGGCCCAGCGCATCCTGGACGAGGACCACTTCGATCTCAAGAAGGTCAAGGAGCGCATCCTAGAGCACCTGGCGGTGCGCAAGCTCAACCCCAAGATGAAGGGCCCCATCCTGTGCTTCATCGGTCCTCCGGGGGTGGGCAAGACCTCCCTGGGCCGCTCCATCTCCCGGGCCCTGGGGCGTAAGTTCGTGCGCCTGAGCCTGGGCGGGGTGCGCGACGAGGCCGAGATTCGCGGCCATCGGCGCACCTACATCGGGGCCATGCCCGGCCGCATCATCCAGGGCCTCAAGACGGCGGGCACCAACAACCCGGTGTTCATGCTCGACGAGGTGGACAAGGTGGGGTCCGACTACCGCGGCGATCCCACCAGCGCCCTTTTGGAGGTGTTGGACCCGGAGCAGAACCACGCCTTCAGCGACCATTACCTGAATCTGCCCTACGACCTGTCCAAGGTGATGTTCATCACCACGGCCAACGTGGAGGACACCATTCCCGAGCCCCTGTGGGACCGCATGGAGGTCATCGAGCTCAGCGGCTACACCGAGGAGGACAAGCTGTCCATCGCCAAGGGCTTTTTGGTGCCCCGCCAGCTCAAGGAGTCCGGCCTGGGCGAGGGCCGGTTGAGCTTCACCCAGGGCGGTCTCCTGGAGATCATCCGCTCCCACACCCGCGAGGCGGGGCTCAGGAACCTGGAGCGGGAGATCGGCGCGGTGTGCCGCAAGGTGGCCCGCAAGGTGGCCGAGGGCAAAAACGGCGAGGTCAAGATCAGCGCCTCCAACCTGGAGCGCTACCTGGGGGTGCCCAAGTATCTGCCCGAGGACGAGCGCGGCGAGGGCGAGGTGGGGGTGGCCACCGGTCTGGCCTGGACCGCGGTGGGCGGCGAGGTGCTCCGGGTGGAGGTGAGCGCCCTGGAGGGCAAGGGCAACCTGACCATCACCGGCTCGTTGGGCGAGGTGATGCGCGAGTCGGCCCAGGCCGCCCTGAGCTACGCCCGCAGCCGGGCGGGGGAGCTGGGGCTCAAAAAGGGCTTTTACGAGGACTTGGACCTGCACGTGCACGTGCCCTCGGGAGCCATCCCCAAGGACGGCCCCAGCGCGGGCATCACCCTGGCCACGGCCATCATCAGCGCCCTTACCGGGGTGCCGGTCAAAGAGGACGTGGCCATGACCGGCGAGGTGACCCTAACCGGCAAGGTGCTGCCCATCGGGGGGCTAAAGGAAAAGTCCCTGGCCGCCCTGCGCTCCGAGATGGCCCTGATGCTGGTGCCCCAGAAAAACCACAAGGACATCAAGGAACTGCCCCAAAAAGTCAAACGCAAGATCAAAATCGTGCCGGTTGGCCACATGGACCAGGTGTTGCCCCTGGTGCTGGCCACCTGGCCCCTGGCCAAGCCGAGCCGCAAGAAAGCCAAGCCCGCCCCCTCCAAGAGCAAAAAGGCGGCCCCCAAGAAGGCTGCCCCCAAGAAAGGCGGAAAAACCAAGTGAGCAAGATTTTGTACGTGGAAGCCTGTGGGGGGGCTTCGGGGGACATGCTGGCCGGGGGGCTGTTGGATCTAGGCTGGCCTTTGGAGGAGCTACAGGGGTATTTACAGGCCATGGGACTGGAGCACGTGGGCGTGAGCGTGGCCGCCCAGGAGCACCAGGGCATCCTGACCCGCCGCCTGGAGGTGCACGCTCATCACGAGCACGTTCATCGTCATCTCAGCCACATTCTGGAGCTGCTGGATCGCCTGCCGACCCAGGTGGCCGAGCCCGCCTCCCGGGTGTTCAAGCGCCTGGCCCAGGCCGAGGCCAAGGTGCACGGCAGCACGCCCGAGGAGGTGCACTTTCACGAGGTGGGCGCGGCCGACGCCATCGCCGACGTGGTGGCCTTCTGCGCCGGGCTGGCCTGGCTGGGCTCGCCCCGCCTGGTGGCCTCGCCCCTGCCCATGGGCGAGGGCTTTGTGAACTGCGCCCACGGCAAGCTGCCCCTGCCCGCCCCGGCGGTGCTCAACCTGCTGGAGGGGGTGCCGGTGTACGCCTGCGGGGTCAAGGGCGAGACGGTGACCCCCACCGGGGCGGCCATCCTCACCGCCCTGGCCGAGAGCTTCGGGCCGCCTCCGGCCATGCGCCTGGAGAAATCCGGCCTGGGCGGCGGCAGCCGGGCCAGCCAGGCCATACCCAACCTGCTGCGCCTGTGGCTGGGCCAGGAAGAGACGCGGCCGGGCACCGACCAGGTGGTGGAGATCGTGTGCCACCTGGACGACCTGAACCCCGAGGAGATGCCCTTGATCATCGAGCGGCTCATGGCCGCCGGAGCCCTGGATGCCGCCGCCGCGCCCTTGGTGATGAAAAAGGGCCGCCTGGGTCAGAGCCTGACGGTGCTCAGCGCCCCGGAAAACAGCGAAGCCCTGGCCGCCTTGGTGCTGGAGCAGACCCCCAGCCTGGGGGTGCGCCTGCGTCCGGTACAGCGGCGGCTGCTGGAGCGCGAGGTGATCACCGTGCAGAGCCCCTGGGGGGAGGCCAAGGTAAAACTCGCCCGCACCGCCCAGGGAGCGCGCCTGCACGCCGAGGCCGAGGAGGTGGCCCGCATCTGCCGCCAAAGCGGCCTGCCGCCCTGGTGGGTGCGCCGCGAGTTGGAAGACCTGGCGGGCCAAAAGGTCTAGGCGGCCCTGTCCCGGGCCACCACGGGTGACATCCGACGATTGGGAGAGAAGGGGCTGCGGCCCCGGACGGAGGCGGGCCTGGCGGCTTGCCCCCGGGGGCCATGGCGCCTACTATAGTCTCGTGAGCGTATCGCACCCCAAAACCCTGGCCATGCTGTTGGCCGCCCTGCTGCTGGGTCTGGCCCTGAGCGCCTGCGACTCCGGGCCGGGCGGGGGTTCGGCCAAAGGCGACTGCACCATCGCCGATCAACTGAAAAAAGACGGATTGGTGCTGGTGCCCCTGAGCGCCTGGACCAAGAAACGCCTGGGGGACGGCCTTCGCCCCATGGACCTGCTCGGGCGTCCCTGCCTGCCCCAGCCCCTGGCTCCCAAGGTGGAGATCGACGACCGCACCGAGTTCTATGTCTTCTACAGCCCCGCGGGGGCCAAGACCGGCGAGCAGGTGGTCTTCACCTGGTACTACGGCCACCCCAGCCGGGTGCTTACCCGCCCCCTGGTCAAGGTGCTGATCCAGCGCCAGGGCTTCGAACGCCCCCTGGCCGTCAGCCAAATTTGGTCCGCTCCCCACGGCTCCAGCCAGATATTGTCCCTGGGGGGGCTCAACTCGGTGCAGAGCAAGGCCGAGTGGGAGGTCTCGCGCATCTACGGGCCGCGCAGCCTGATCATCAGCCGCTTCGCGGGCTTTGAGGACAACCGGCCCCGGGCCGGCGAGACCCTGGCCGAGGTGCATTTCGAGATCCACGAAAAAGGCGTGCAGGTTTATTGAATCAACAGACGGTTGGCGCACAACTTTGCGCCGCCATCATGAAATGCGGCTTAGGGCTTGGGGGTTACCTTGTCCAGGATTTCGCGCTGCATCTTGGTGGTGTCGGTCACCTGGTTCCAGCCGCCCTGCGCCCGTTTCTGGGCCCACACCTTGACCGAAATCTGGCTGCTCTTCTCGCCGGTGCAACGCACCCTTACCGTGGCCTTCCAGCTCAGGTTGCCGTTCCAGTGCTCGGGCGTGGCATAGGAGGCCAGATCACTTTCGATGGTCTCCTGGTTCAGGCCCAGCCCGGGGTCTTGCTTCATTTTTTCGCGCACCTGTTGGCGCACCTCGGAGCAGGGAATGTCGTACACCCCCTCGAACAGGCTGGGCGGGGGGGCGCCCACGCTGAAGGCCACGCCGCCGGGATCGCGGCAGGCACTCAGGCTCAAGGCTAAAAACAGGGCCAGGGCCGGGATCAAAAAACGCATTACTTGCTCCGGTTGATGGTCATGGAATGCACCCGGGTGCCGCTCTTGTCATAGGAGGCCCCCGAGGTGCGGGACTTGGCCAGTTTATCGCTGATGTCGGTGCCCGGGGCCAGGGAGTACAACAGCCGCATGAAGCGGGACTCCTGGTCGCTGATGGGCTGGCCGCCCTGGGGATTCATCAGGCCGCTGGCGTCGTGCCCCAAAAACCCGAGGGCGTGCCCCGCCTCGTGGGTCAGGGTGTCCGACAAGCCGCCTAGGCAGCCGCTTTGGTCGCGGGCCACCGAGACCTTGGCCGAAAGGATGCGTCCCGCGCTGCTCCATCTGATGGTGGTCACGCCGCAATAGGAGGTGGTGTCGGAGTAGGCCACGGTGATGCTGTTGCCGGCGTAGTTGAAACCCACCGCGCCGCCCGTGGCGCTGTTCCAGCGGTCGAAAGCCACGGGCACTCCGGGCACGCCGCCGCTGGACACCCCGATGGGCAGCGAGGGCCAGCGGATGGTGTGGCCGTCCAGGTTGACGGCGTTGTAGGTGTAGAGGAACTGATAGTCGGCCTTGGTGAAGCCCCCGCCGTCACCGCCTCCGCCGCCTCCGCCACAGGAGACCAGCAGCGACAGTAGAATCACCAGCAGGGGCAGCGTCACGCGGCGCGGTATCATGGGTGGCATAAAAGATCGGCTCCTTGTGTTGTTGCGGTCGCGCCTATTGCCGGGGCCTGCTCTGGCAGCGCACGTGGCCATGATAACCCGTGCGGCTCTACGAGGCCAGGACTACCAAAGCAGGCCCAGGGCCTGATCCAGGCGCCCGGCCTGGAGCAGCTCCATGCCCGGCGGAGCGGAGGCCTTGCCCGGGGCGGTAAGCACCTGGTTGAATCCCTGGCGCAGGGCCTCGGCCATGCGCGCCGCCGAACGGCCCACCGCCCTGAGCTCGCCGGTAAGCCCCACCTCGCCGAAGCACACCGTCTTGGGGGGCAGGGGGCGGTTGGCCAATGAACTGGCGATGGCCGCGGTGACCGCCAGGTCGGCCGCCGGTTCGCTAAGGCGCACCCCTCCGGCCACGTTGACGAACACGTCGTGGCCCCCCAGGTCCAACCCGGCGTGAATGGCCAGCACCGCGGTCAGCATCTGCAGGCGGCCCTGATCCACCCCCAGGGCCTGGCGACGGGGCATGGCTAGGCCGGACGGGCTCACCAGGGCCTGCACCTCCACCAGCAGGGGCCGGGTGCCGCTCATGGCCGCGCACACCGCGCTGCCCGGGGCCGAGGCCGGGCGCTGGGCCAGAAACAGGGCCGAGGGGTTGGCCACCCCCATGAGCCCGGCCTCGCCCATCTCGAACACCCCCACCTCGTCGGTGGCCCCGAAACGGTTCTTTACCGCCCGCAGCAGGCGCAGGCGCAGGCTGGGCTCGGATTCGAAGTAGAGCACCGTGTCCACCAGGTGCTCCAGGACGCGCGGCCCGGCCAGGGCCCCCTCCTTGGTGACGTGGCCCACCAAAAACAGGGCGCAGCCCGCCGCCTTGGCCGCGCCGGCCAGCTCGGCGGCGCATTGGCGCACCTGGCCCACCGAGCCCGGCGCGCTGGCCAACTCCTCGCTTCTAAGGGCCTGGATGCTGTCCACCACCACCGCGGTGTGGGAGCCCTCGGCCATGGCCTGGAGAATGGACTCCAGGCCGGTATCGGCCAAAAGCTCCACCCCCTCGCCCCGCAGGCCTAGGCGGTGGGCCCGAAGCCCCACCTGGCGCACCGACTCCTCGGCGGCCACGTAGAGCACCCGGCCGCCCTCTGCCCCCAGGGTCTGGGCCGTCTGCAGCATGAGCGTGGATTTGCCGATGCCCGGCTCGCCCCCCACCAGGACCACCATGCCCGCCACCAGACCCCCACCCAGGATGCGGTCCAACTCGGCCACTCCGGTGGGCCGCCTGGTTTCGGGCCGGTCCAGGGCCTGGGCCAAGGGGGTCTTGGGCGCTCCGGCGGCGGCGCGCCGCTGGGTCGTGGGGGCCAGGGGCTCTTCCACCAGGGAGTCCCAGCTCTGGCAGGCGGGGCAGCGCCCCAACCACTTGGGCTGGGCCGCGCCGCAGCTTTGACAGACGAACACGGTGCTGTTTTTGGCCATGGGCTCTCCTTGCTACCCGGCTAGTGTAGCGCGTAGCGGGCTCCAGGGTAAGCCCCCGCCGCTTGAATCATGGTTCAATCTGCAAAGAGCCGTGGGCTTTCATTGACAAAATCCGCTTGGCAGCATATACAGTTAAAAGACCCTAGTGGGTTTTTTGGTTGAGGGGGCGTAGGGTGGATACGCCTTTTTTTTGAGCAGGCAAAGGAGCGGATTGAGCATGTCAGACAACGTCTTACAAGTCAGCGACGACAATTTCGAGGCGGAAATCCTGAAGAACGAAGGACCCGCCTTGGTGGATTTCTGGGCATCCTGGTGCGGACCCTGTCGCGCCATCGCTCCCGTGGTAGAGGAACTGGCCGAGCAGTACGCCGGCAAGGTGAAGGTGGCCAAGATGAACGTGGACGAGAGCCCCAAGACTCCCGGCCAGTACGGCATCCGCGCCATCCCAACCCTGATCCTGTTCAAGGACGGCAAAGTGGCCGATCAGATCACCGGCGCGGTGAGCAAGTCGCATCTAGAAGCGGCTATCAACAAGCAGCTGGACTGAGGCCGAACTACCGGTGCCTTTACACGATATGGTCATAATCGGCGGAGGGCCGGCGGGCCTCACCGCCGGCCTGTACGCCGCCCGAGCCCGCTTGGACGTGGTTCTGCTGGAGCGCCTGAGTCCCGGTGGCCAGGTGTTGACCACCGATATGGTGGAAAACTGGCCCGGCGACGTGGACGGAGTGTCCGGATTCGAACTGGCCGATCGCATGCGCGACCACGCCTTGAAGTTCGGACTGAAGATCCAGAGCGCGGAGATCACCAAGCTGTCGGCCGACGGCAAGTTCAAGGTTCTGAGCGGCCCCGACGGGGAGCTGAGAGCCAAGGCGGTGGTCTTGGCGGTGGGCGCCCAGCCCAAAAAGCTGGATGTCCCAGGCGAGGAGTTGCTCATCGGCAAGGGGGTGTCCTATTGCGGCACCTGCGACGGGCCCTTTTACCGCGACCAGACGGTCATCTGCTTCGGCGGGGGCGATACCGCCGCCGAGGAGTGCGTGTTCCTCACCCGCTTCGCCAAGAAGGTGTACCTGGCCCACCGGCGCGACGAGCTCCGCGCGGCCGGCATCCTGGCCGAAAGGGTGATGAACAACCCCAAGATCGAGGTGCTTTGGTCCCAGGCTCCCTTGGAGATCAAGGGCGAGGCCAAGGTGGAGGCGGTGCGGCTCAAGAAACTCAAGACCGATGAGGAATACGATCTGCCCTGCGACGGCGCCTTCGTGTTCGTGGGCACCTCGCCCAACACCGAGTTCCTGCGGGGCGTGGTGGACATGGACCGTCAAGGCTTTATCATTTGCGATCGGGATCAACACACCAGCATGAACGGAGTGTTCGCCGCCGGCGATTGTTGCAGCAAGCTGCTGCGCCAGATCGTGGTGGCGGCGGGCGAAGGGGCACTGGCCACCTATGCCGCCCAACGTTACCTGGAAGAGGTGCATGAGTAGAGTTTTTAAATCGGCGCTTATCGTCGCGCTGCTCTTGGCCCTGGCCTTGGCGGCGGGGTGCGATTGGTTTAGCAGCGGTTCGGGGGTGCAGGACGAGGCCTTCGACACCCCGGCCCAGGTTTTGGCCAACGAGGCCGAGACCATGTACCGCGAAGGTGAATACGAGCAATCCGCCGAACTGTTCCAGGCGCTCAAGGACCGCTTCCCCTACAGCCGCTACGCCTTGCTGGCCGACCTGAGGGTGGGCGACGCCTATGCCAAGGCCGAGCGCTACGAAGAGGCGATCCTGGCCTACGAGGACTTCATCCGGCTGCACCCCAAGAACGACGCGGTTCCCTACGCCATCTATCAGATGGGCATGGTCTACTTCGATCAGATGTTGACCCCGGACCGGGACCCGGCCAACGCCGACAAGGCCATGGAGACCTTCCAACGCCTGATGAAGCAGTATCCCAGCAGCGAGTGGGCGGTGAAGGCCCAACCCCGTCTGCAGGAGGCCACCCGCCGCGCCGCGTCCCACGACATGGTGGTGGGCCAGTACTACTACAACACCGCCAAATATCGCGCGGCCATGAGCCGTTTCAAAAGAGTGCTCACCCATTACCCCGACGTGGGCCTTTACGACGAGGCCATGCACAAGCTGCGTTTGGCCCAGGATAAATGGAACGCGTTACCCAAGCGCGAGCGCGAGGGCGAGGCCATAGACCGCCGCGACCTGACTGCTCCCCTGCCGGGCGTGGAAACCCCGGACGTGCTCCTGGGTGGCCACGAAAGCCCGCTGTAGCCAGCGGCCCCATGAAAAAACGAGGGACGCCCCGAGGGGGCGTCCCTTTTTTGTTGCCTAGGAGGGCGCCGGTCTAACCGGCCGCCTGCTCCTCCACCAGCCGGGGCACCTGGGCCAGGGCCTCGTCCAGGGCGTCGGGGTTTTGCCCGCCCGCCTGGGCCATGTCCGGACGGCCGCCTCCGCCGCCGCCCACCATGGGGGCCAGGGCCTTGACCAGGTTGCCCGCGTGGAAGCGCCCGGCCAGATCCTTGGTGACCAGGGCCAAAAGCAGGGCCTTGCCGCCGCTGGCCGCGCCCAGCACGGCCACTCCGCTGCCCAGGCGGTCGCGCAGGTTGTCGGCCATTTCGCGCAGGGCCTTGGGGTTGTCGATCTCCACCTTGGCGGACAGCACCTTGACTCCGGCCACCTCCACCGCCTCGGAGAGCAGGTCGCGGCTGGAGGCTCCGGCCAGGCGCACCTTGAGGGCCTCCACCTCGCGCTCGCTCTCCTTGAGGGAGGTGAGCAGTTTCTTGACGCGCTCCGCCAGCTCCAGGCGGCCCACCTTGAGGGCGGCCGCGGCCCGGCCCACCTCGTCTTCCAGGGCCTGCACCGCCTCCACCGCCGCGCCGCCGGTGAGTGCCTCCAGGCGGCGCACCCCGGCGGCCACCGAGGATTCGCCGATGATCTTGAAGTAGCCGATGTCGCCGGTGGCCTTGGCGTGGGTGCCGCCGCACAGCTCCTTGGAGATGCCCGGCACCTGCACCAGGCGCACCTTGTCGCCGTAGCGCTCCTCAAACAGGGCCATGGCCCCGCTGGTCATGGCCTCTTCCAGGTCCATGACCTTGGTGTCCAGGGCCACGTTGGCCCGGATGCCTTCGTTGACCGTCACCTCCACCGCCTTGATCTCCTGGGGAGTCATGGCCTGGAAGTGGCTGAAGTCGAAGCGCAGGCGCTCGGCGCTGACCATGGAGCCCGCCTGCTTGACGTGATCGCCCAGGTGCTTACGCAGGGCGGCGTGCAACAGGTGGGTGGCGGTGTGGTTGGCCGCGGTGGCCGCCCGGGCGGCCGGGTCCACCGTCAGCGTGAGCTCGTCGCCCTGGGCGATGCTGCCACCGGTCACCTCGATGTGGTGCACGATCAGCTCGCCGCCGGGCTTTTGGGTGTCGATCACCTTGGCCTGGCCCTCGGGCCCGCTCAGGGCGCCCACGTCGCCGGTCTGGCCGCCGGCCGCGCCGTAAAACGGCGTGCGCGCGGTGATCAGCTCGGCCTTCTGACCCTGGCCCACCCGCTCCACCGGCTCGCCGTCCACCAGGATCAGGGCGGCGGTGTCGCGGCCGGTGAGGCCCTCGTAGCCGGTGAAGGTGGTGCCGAAGCCCTCGGAGCGCAGCCCCGCCAGGGCGGGGGGAAGCTGATGCTCGCCGCTGCCCGACCAGGCGGCCCGGGAGCGGCTGCGCTGTTGGCCCATGGCCTCGTCGAAGCCCTCCTCGTCCACTCCCAGGCCTTCCTCGGCCACGATGGTCATGGTCAGGTCCAGGGGGAAGCCGAAGGTGTCGTAGAGCTTGAAGGCGGTCTGGCCGTCCAACACGTCCTGGCCCTTGGCCTTTGCCTCCGCCAGGGCCTCGCTCAAAAGCTTGAGCCCGGTGTCCAGGGTCTCGCCGAAGCGCTCTTCCTCGCTGATGATGACCTTGTCCACAAAGGCCCGCGAGTCGTACAGGCCCGGATAGGCCCCGCGCATCTCGTCCATGACCACCCCGGCCACCTTGTGCAGGAAGGGCCCGGACAGGCCCAGCTTGCGGCCGTGGCGGGCGGCGCGCCTGAGGATGCGCCGGAGCACGTAGCCCCGGCCCTCGTTGGAAGGCAGCACCCCGTCGCCCACCAGCACCGCGCAGGCCCGGGCGTGGTCGGCGATGACCCGAAGGCTCACGTCGCTTTCCTCGTCGGCGCCCCGCGCTACCCCGGCCAGCTGGCTGGTGAAATCCATGATGGGGGTGAACAGGTCGCTGTCGTAGTTGGAGGTGAAGCCCTGCACCGTGGCCGCGATGCGCTCCAGGCCCATGCCCGTGTCGATGGAGGGGCGGGGCAGGGGGGTCATCTTGCCCGTGGCGTCGCGCTCGTACTGCATGAACACCAGGTTCCACAGCTCCAGGAAGCGGTCGCAGTCGCAGCCCACGGCGCAGTCCTCGCGGCCGCAGCCCATGTGGGCGCCCTGGTCGATGTGGATCTCCGAGCAGGGACCGCAGGGGCCGGTGTCGCCCATGGCCCAGAAGTTCTCCTCCTCGCCCAGGCGCACGATGCGCTCGGGGCGCACCCCCACCTCGCTCTCCCACAGGCGGGCCGCCTCGTCGTCCTCGGTGTACACGCTGACCCACAGCTTTTCAGGGTCCAGGCCCATTTCCCGGGTCAGGAATTCCCAGGCGAACACCACCGCCTTTTCCTTGAAATAGTCGCCGAAGCTGAAGTTGCCCAGCATCTCGAAAAAGGTGTGGTGGCGCGGGGTGCGGCCCACGTTTTCCAGGTCGTTATGCTTGCCGCTGACCCGGAAGCACTTTTGGCAGGTGGTGGCCCGGTTGTAGGGCCGCTTCTCCTGGCCGGTGAAGACGTTCTTGAACTGGACCATGCCCGCGTTGGTGAACAACAGGCTGGGGTCGTCGGCGGGCACCACGCTGGAGCTTTTCACCAGCTGGTGCTGCTGCTTGACGAAGTAGTCCAGAAATTGCTGACGAATCTCGTTGCCGGTCTTGGCCATGAGCTTACGCGCTCCCTATTCGCGGGGGGGCTACTGGGCCGGGTTTTCCGGCTCGTCTTCGGTGGGGGGCAAAAGCCCCAGCTTGGTCTTGAGCCGGGTGGATATTTCTTCAAAAATCTCGGGAGTCTCGGCCATGAAGTTGGTGGCGTTGTCGCGTCCCTGGCCCATGCGCTCGTCGCCGTAGGAATACCAGGCCCCGCTCTTGGTCACGATGTCCGCTTCCACACCCATGTCCAGGATCTCGCCCATGCGGTTGATGCCCTGGCCGAAGAGGATGTCGAACTCGGCCTGCTTGAAGGGAGGGGCCACCTTGTTCTTGACCACCTTGACCCGGGTGCGGTTGCCCACGTCGGCGTCGCCGGACTTGATCTTGCCGATGCGCCGGATGTCCAGGCGCAGGCTGGCGTAGAACTTGAGCGCGTTGCCGCCGGTGGTGGTTTCCGGGCTTCCGAACATCACCCCGATCTTCATGCGGATCTGGTTGATGAAGATCAGCGCGGTGTGGCTCTTGGCCACCACGCTGGTGAGCTTGCGCATGGCCTGGCTCATCAGGCGGGCCTGCAGGCCCACGTGGCTGTCGCCCATCTCGCCTTCCAACTCGGCCTTGGGCACCAGGGCGGCCACCGAGTCCACCACCAACACGTCCACCCCGCCGGAGCGCACCAGGATCTCGGCGATGTCCAGGGCCTGCTCGCCGGTGTCGGGCTGGCTGACCAGCAGGTCGTCCACGTTGACCCCCAGCTTTTTAGCGTAGGCCACGTCCAGGGCGTGCTCCGCGTCGATGAAGGCGGCCACGCCGCCGGCCTTCTGGGCCTCGGCGATGATGTGCAGGGTCAGGGTGGTCTTGCCCGAGGACTCCGGGCCGTAGATCTCGGTGATGCGGCCCCGGGGCACCCCGCCCACGCCGGTGGCGATGTCCAGCCCCAGGGAGCCGGTGGAGATGGCGGGAACGTTCTGGGCCACCTCGCCGCTGCCCAGGCGCATGATGGCGCCTTTGCCGAAGTTGCGCTCGATCTGCTTGAGCGCGCTCTCCACCGCCTTATCCCGCTCGCTGCGGGTGTTGTTGTCGGCCATTGATACCTCCCGTGGCCCCGGCCCCAACTCAGGCCAGGGTTACGTGGTGCAAGGATTCATAGATCGGTCCGGAGCCGGTCAGGGTGCTTTTCATCAGCGCCACCCCCGCCGCCTGAAAAACCGGGCCCGCGACGGTCGCCATGCCGGCCAGGGCCCGGCTGAGCGGCGCGGTGGAGGGGGCTTTGCTTCCCCGCCGGGGGCGGCGCACCCGCCCCAGGGTCAGGTGGGGCTTGAAGGCGCGTTGTTCCGGCTCGAAGCCCAGGGGCATTAGGGCCGCCTCGATGGCCCGGGCCAGCCCGGCCAGGGGTTCGATGTCGCCCGCCAGGCCCAGCCACACCACCTTGGGGGCGCGCGGCCCCGGAAACGCGCCGCAGCCTTGGGCGGCAAGCTCCAGGGGAGGCCGCCCGGCGCAGGCTCTTTCCACTGCGGTGATTATATCCGCCGTGGCGCCGGGGTCCACCTCGCCCAGGAATTTGAGGGTCAGGTGAAGATTCACCGGCTCCACCCATTTTACATCAGCCCCGGTGGGCTTCAGCTCCCGTATGAGACCGGCGGCGAAGTCTTTCACCTGGTTGGGCATCTCAAGGGCGATGAAGGAACGCATGGTCCTCCAGGTAGCGACGCAGCATATCCAGGGCGGTCCAGGCGCTCATCAGCTTGATCTGGGCCCGGTCGCCCATGAAGCGCCGGTGCAGGGTCTTGACCCCGTCCTCGGCGGCCAGCCCGAAGTACACCGTGCCCACCGGCTTTTCCTCGCTGCCGCCCGTGGGCCCGGCGATGCCCGTCACCGCCAGCCCCAGGTCCACCCCGGATTCCAGGCGGGCCCCGGCGGCCATCTGGGCGGCGGTCTCGGCGCTCACCGCGCCGTGCTCGTTGAGAACCCTGGCCTCCACCCCCAACAGCTCCATCTTGGCCCGGTTGGAATAGGTGATCAGGCCCCGGTCCAGAAAATCGCTGGCCCCGGACACCCCGGTGATGAGATGGCCGACGAGCCCGCCGGTGCAGGACTCGGCCAGGGCCAGGGTGAGGCCCTCGGCGCTCAGGCGCTGGGCCACGCTGTCGGCCAGGCTCTGTTCGCCCTGGGCCACCACCTTGCCGCCCAGGCGATGGGACGCCTCGGCGAACAGCTCGTTCAACAGCACCTCGGCCCGGTGGGGCTCCGAGGTGCGGGTGGCGAGCAGCACCTCCTCGGCCGGGAACACCGGGTAGTAGCCCACCGACACCTCGGGATAGCCGGCGACCAGGCCGTCCAGGCGCTGGGCGATCTCGCTCTCCCCCAGGCCGAAGACGGTGAATTTTTGGCTGACCATGACTTTCTGGGGCGCGAAACGGCGCATCAGGTCGGGCAGCACGTGGGTTTCCAACAGGCGGTGGTTTTCCTGGGGGATGCCCGGCAGGAAATACACCGGCTGCTGGGCCGGGGTGGTGAGCATGAAGCCGGCGCAGCTCTTGTCCAGCACCTCGGCCCCTTGGGGAAGCTGGGCCATGCGCTCCACTCCGGGGGGCACCTCCCGGCCCACCGCCAGGAAGCACGCCTTGAGGTTTTGGATCATGCGGCGGCTCTCGGCGATCTCCAGACCGAAGTGGCGGGCCGCGGCCTGGGCGGTGATGTCGTCCTCGGTGGAACCCAGGCCCCCGCTTACCACCACGAAGCTGGCCTGGGCCAGGGCCTGGTCCAGGGCCCCGGCGATGGCCTTCATGTCGTCGCCCACCCAGATGGACGAGGCTATCTCAAAGCCCAGAGGGCTCAGGCGGGACATGGCGAAACGCGAATTGCGCTCCGCCACCCGGCCGCTGATCAACTCGTCGCCGATGCAGATTATAGCCCCGCGCATGGGTCTCATGCCTCCCGGCCGGGCTTGGCCACCCGCCCGTAGATTGTTGAAAATCCAGTTTTTCAAGCTATCAAGGGCGATGTTTTTTGTCAACCGCCGCGAGGGGTTGACCGCCGCCGCGCGGGTGGCTAAATTCAAGCTGCCCCACCTAGCGAGGAGGATGCATGCGCTGGTGTGATCTTAGTTGCCCCGAGGCGGGCTTCCCCAAGGAAAACGCGGTGGACGGAGCGGGAAGTTGCCGCACCTTCGCGGCCCTGTATTGCGCCAAGCTGGGGCGCCTGGTGGCCAAGAACGCGCCTTGCGCGGTGGAGGCCATGGCCCGGGGCGCCAAAGGAAAAGATAGCGGCGACAAGGGCCGGACCGCCTGAAAAACGCGGCCTACTCGTGGCTGCTCAACAAGCCCTTCACGCCGTTTTCGTTGGGGAGGCCAGCGGGCGAAAGGCCCAAGCGGCCCGCCGCTTGGGCCACCAAACCCCGACCCGCCGTTGGCCCGGCTAAGGCAGGCAATATTATTTGTTGTTTTGCCAATGAAAATTCGGTGGAAACTCTACCCAGGCGATGGCGTCGCGCGCGATCTGCACAAATTCCACCTGGCGCTCTTGGCCCTCCTGATCGCGCACGGTGACATTGCACAAACTGATGAAGTTGCCTGTCCCCCTTAGCCCGTCGTTGACCCCCTTGAGGGCATCGGAAGGGCGAATGGAGGAACTGGTGTCCTCCGGCACGTGGAACTCGCCGCTGATTGCGTGTCCCGATTTCAAAAAAAAGGTCAGGATGGTGTACTTGGTTGAGATTTTTAAACTGTAGGACGGGGCCATGATGCCACTCCAAGGCGCTAGCCTGTTTTTGTAGGCCAAGTTGCAGCCCTGACAGCGTTTTATCTGATTGGGCGGCGCTCAAAACAATATGATAAATACCCCTAGCCCAGACAGGTTGATGGGGAGCTCGGGGAACCATTGGTGAAAATGCGTTGCGGCGTTTGACGCTACAAAACAGGCAGGACATTGGCGTTGGGAATGTTATCTTATTGGGCAGAGGCCGTCAACTGAGTATTTTGCTTGGGCGTTTTGGCGCCGCGCCGGGGAGGGCAGGCCTAGTCTTCGTCTTCGTCCCTTTCGGACGGGGCGGGCTGGGGGGCGCCCAACTTGAAAAAATCCACCCCTTCTTCCTGGAGCATCTTTTCTTCCTCGTCGGTGGACACTCCTCGGATGTTGCGCGCTTCGCTGGCCCCGTAGTGGATTTTGAGGGCCTCCTTGGCAAACTGGGGGCCCACGTCCTCGAAGTTTTCCTGGATATAGCGCTTTAGGGAGCGGCCCAGCAATTGGGCCGCCTTTTCCTGGTCAGTGACGCCGCGCGACTTGGCAATGCCAAAGGAAGAGGGCACCCGCCGAACCTGGCTGCCACCGCAGACCGGGCAGGATACCAGGCCTTTTTTTATCTGCTGCTGGAGATCCTTGAGGTCGTCGAACCATCCCTCAAAGGAGTGCCCCTGGTCGCATTGCAGGTCGAAGACTATCATAAGTCCTTTGTATCACAGGCCAGGTGGCCATGCTAGTCGGGCTGGGCCGGAGGCAGCCAGCGGCGGCGTCCGGTGACGATGAAGCCGGTGTGGCCGCGCATGGTGTGCTTGGGGCGCACCGAGGGATGGCGCGCGTGCCAGTAGCGCTGCAAGGTCTCAAAGGAGGTGGGCAGGCAAAAGCAGCGCTCGGCGCTCAGGGCCTCCATCTGCTGCATGAGCTGCAGCACCGTGGGGATGTAGGCCGCCCAGATGCCGCCGGGGGCGATGGCCTCGGCCGCCGGGGTGATGAGCTGCCAGGGTTCGGGAATGTCGGTGAACAGGCGGTCGCAGGTGTGCCCGCCAAAGCCCTCGGCGATGGGGTCGGCCAGGACCGGCTCCCAGCGCTCCAGGTATTCCGGCCCCAGGTACAGGCCGATGTTTTTGCGGGTGCGGTTCAGGTGGTCCAGGCGCAAATCGTAGCTTAACAGACGGCCGTCCGGGCCCAGGGCCCGCAACAGGGCCATGCTGAAGGCGCCGTGGCCCACCCCCACCTCGATGACCTCCATGCCCGGAGCCACGTCGCCGTAGAACAGCAAGAGGGCCTGGTCCTTGGGGTAGATAACCTGGGCCTCCCGGGGCATGTTCATCACCAACTGCTCCATGGTGGGCAAAAACACCAGGTAGCGGCGGTGGTGGGGAGTGACCAGCAACTGGCCGTCGTGCAGGCCGGCCACGGTCTCCTGGTCCAGGTTCTCGCCCTTGAGGCGCAGCACGCGCCCCGGCTCGGGCACCTGGATCAGGTATTGCCGGTCCTTTTCGTCCACCAGGACCAGATGGGTGCCCGGCGGATGGGGAGGGGTTGATTTTTGCCGCGGCAAGGTGCCTCCTATAGTGCGAATGACTGGCAAGCTTTATAGCCCATGCGCGCGTGCTTGGGAAGGCCCGGGGCAAAAAAAGCGGGGGGCCCGAAGGCCCCCCGGCGGGTGCGATGCTAAGCGGTCCTACAGGATGGACAGGTAGCGGTTCAGCTCGAAGTCGGTCACGTGGGTGCGGAAGGCGTCCCACTCGGCGGTCTTGTTTTCGATGAACTTGCCGAACATGTGGTCGCCCAGGGTCTCCTTGACCAGCTGGCTCTTGGCGGTCAGCTGGATGGCGTCGCCCAGGGTGCCGGGCAGGGAGTTGATCTTGTGCTTCTTGAGCTCCTTGGGGGTCATCTCGAAGATGTCCTCTTCCACCGGAGCGGCCAGCTCGTACTTCTCTTCGATGCCCTTGAGGCCGGCAGCCAGCATCACCGCGAAGGCCAGGTAGGGGTTGCAGGAGGGGTCGGGGCAGCGCAGCTCGCAGCGGGTGGCGGCTTCCTTGCCGGGCTTGTACATGGGCACGCGCACCAGGGCGGAGCGGTTGCGGCGGGCCCAGGCCACGTACACCGGGGCCTCATAGCCGGGCACCAGGCGCTTGTAGCTGTTGACCCACTGGGCGATGATGGAGCAGAACTCGGGGGCGTGCTTGAGCAGGCCGGCGATGTAGCTCTTGCCCTCGGGGCTCAGGCCGAACTCGTCCTTCTTGTCGAAGAACAGGTTCTTTTTGCCCTTGAACAGCGACTGGTGCACGTGCATGCCGCTGCCGTTCTCGCCGAAGATGGGCTTGGGCATGAAGGTGGCGTACACGCCGTGCTTCATGGCGATCTCTTTGACGGTCAGGCGGTAGGTCATGGCGTTGTCGGCCATGGTCAGGGCGTCGGTGTAGCGCAGGTCGATCTCATGCTGGCTGGGGGCCACCTCGTGGTGGCTGTACTCCACGGTGATACCCAGTTTTTCCAGAGACAGAATGGTGTCGCGCCGAAGGTCGCTGGCCACGTCCAGGGGGGTCAGGTCGAAGTAGCCGCCACGGTCCAGAACCTCGGTGCCGTTGCTGTCCTTGAAGTAGAAGAACTCCAGCTCCGGTCCCACGTTCATGGTCAGGCCCATGTCGGCGGCCCTTTTGAGCTGACGCTTGAGGATGTAGCGGGGGTCGCCCACGTAGGGGGTCAGGTCGGGGTTGAGCACGTCGGTGAACATGCGGGCCACCGCGCCGTCCTCTTTGCTGCGCCAGGGCAGAATGGCGAAGGTCTCGGGGTCGGGCATGGCCACCATGTCCGACTCGTCGATGCGGGCGAAGCCCTGAATGGAAGAGCCGTCGAAGCCCATACCTTCCGACAGGGCCAGCTCTATTTCACCAGGGGTGACCGCGAAGCTTTTCAGAAAGCCCAGGATGTCGGTGAACCACAGGCGAATGAACTTGACGTTGTTGTCCTTGATCGCCTTCAGGACGCCTTCCTTGGTCATTTTTGCCATGCTCGTTTTCCTCCTTGCGAACTAAATTGGCTTGACCTTGGCCGCAATAAACATCGTGGAAGCCGTCCGGTCCCACGTTCTCGGGCGCGGCACTTTACAAATTGGTAGCTTGTATCTGGCGAAGCAATTTCTGCGCCAAATTTGTCAAAAAATTCAACCGGCTGATTTAGCTAGGTTTAGACGTTTAGCCTTTTGCCGAGCTGTTGTTGGTGGCTACCATTTGGTAGGAACGGCCTTAAATAAACCTACCATTTGGTGGGCCCGCCGGCTCTCTTGGCTTGATCCGGACTCACTAATGTACATCATAAAGGCCCGGAAGGCTTGGTAGCAAGCCTTCCGGGCCGGGGTTAGCCGAGGTTTACCGGGCTGCTAGCCCATGGCCGGGGGGCCGTCCTCGCCGGTGCGGATGCGCATGGCCTCTTCCATGGGCAACACGAAGATTACCCCGTCGCCGATCTCGCCGGTGCGGGCGCCCTTGACGATGGCCTGCTTGGCGGTCTCCACGAAGTCGTCGTTGAGTCCGATCTCCACGCGGACCTTCTTGAGCAGGTTCACTTCCTGCGCCACCCCGCGGTAGGTTTCGGAAAATCCCCGCTGGCGGCCGGATCCCACGACGTTGGTGACCGACATGTTGAAGATCTCGGCCTCGTACAGGGCCTGCTTTACGTCGTTTAGTCTTTCGGGCTTGATATATGCCACTATCATTTTCATGTGATCTTCCCCGCTTTCTACTTGGTGGTGAAGATCTGGAAGTCAGAGTAGGCTTCCATACCGTGTTCTTCGATATCCAGGCCGCGGATTTCCTCTTCCTTGCTCACCCGCAAGCCCATGACTGCCTTCACCGCCAGGAATACCACGAACATGCAGGCCATGGCAAAGGCCGCGCACACCACGGTGCCCATGATCTGGATGCCCAGCTGGGTGAAGCCGCCGCCGTGCAGCAGGCCGTCGTTGCCCAGGCCCAGGGCCTTCTGGCCCCAGATACCCACGGCGATGGTGCCCCACATGCCGTTGAAGGCGTGCACGGGAACCGCGCCGACCGGGTCGTCGATGTGCAGCTTGTCCAGCAGGCTGACGCCCAGGACCACGATGCCTCCACCGATGAGGCCGATGACCATGGAGGCCCAGGGGCTGACCACGGCGCAGGGGGCGGTGATGGCCACCAGACCGGCCAGGGCGCCGTTCATCATCATGGTAAGGTCGGGCTTGCCGAAGGTGACCCAGGTCAGGGCCATGGCGCCGATGGCACCGGCCGCGGCGGCCAGGTTGGTGTTGACCGTGATCAGGGCGATGGCGATGGCGTTGTCGGTACCCGAGGCGGCCAGCTGGCTGCCGGGGTTGAACCCGAACCAACCGAACCACAGGATGAACACGCCCAGGGCGGCCAAGGGGATGTTGTGGCCGGCCAGCACCCGGCTCTTGCCGTCGGGGCCGTAGCGGCCGATGCGGGGGCCCAGGATGAGGGCGCCGACCAGGCCGATCCAGCCACCGGTGCTGTGCACGATGGTGGAGCCGGCGAAGTCGAAAAAGCCCATGGAGGACAGCCAGCCGCCGCCCCAGGTCCAGTGACCGATGATGGGGTAGATGATGCCCGTGACGAACACCGTGGCCACCAGGTAGCTGGGGAACTTGGTCCGCTCGGCCATGACACCGGAAACGATGGTGGCCGCGGTACCGCAGAAGACCGCCTGGAACATCCAGGAGGCCCATATCGGCAGGGTGCCGTTGCTCAGGCCCGAAAGCCCGAATCCGGTCATCCCGATAAAGGAGTTGCCCTCGCCGAACATGAAGGCATATCCTACGATAAAGTAGAGAATGCTGGCCAGGGCGAAGTCCATGAAGTTTTTGGCCAGGATGTTGGCGGCGTTCTTGGCGCGAGTCAGGCCCGCCTCCACCATGGCGAAGCCCGGCTGCATGAAGAACACCAAATAGGCAGCCAAGAGCACCCACATCGTATCAATGTCGCTGATTTTAGGGGCTTCCTTGGCCGCCTCTTCCGCCCAGGCGGGCAAGGCGCATAGCATTCCCAAGCCCACTAGGGTGGTTAGAGAGGCCGTCACGCGCTTAATCATCTCTAACTGCTCCTTTTGGAATCGGCCCGGCCGGAGCCACTACCTCTGGCCGGGCCTTAGTTTTGAAAAGATCTAGAAGGACGCGGAAAATACCAAGCCCCAGTACATGTTGTTGTCGTCCTGGACACCTTCCATGGCGTCCTGGATGGTGCTGTCAATCAAGCCGGTAAGGACCACCTGAGGAGTCAAGGTCACGTACTCGCCGATCTTGAAGGGCACAGTCAGGTAGACCGAGTAGTCGGTCAGGCCGTCCTGGTCGGCGCCGTAGTAAAAGAGGTTGTTGTCGGTGCCGCCGTAGGCGATCGTGCCGCCCAGGCCCACGGCCCAGCCGACCATGTCGCTAAGCTTGGGCAGGTCGTGGGACCAGTCCAGAGCGCCCTGGATGTAGAAGCTGTTGGTCTCTTTTATGTCCCGGTAGATAGTGATGCTGGGGGTGACGATCCAGTCGTAGCTGACCCCGGCGTAGAGCTCGGTGGTGTCGGAAGCGTCGCTACCGGGGAAGGTGTAGACGATGACACCCACCGGGATGCTGAACTTGCCCAGCTCAAAGGTGTAGTCGGCGGTCAGGTCGATCTCGTCGAACTCGGTCTGCCGGCCGTTCTGATCGGTGAGCATGTAGTCGCCCCACACGTTGAAAGAAAAGCCGCCCACGCCCGCGGTGACCGAAGGCTGGGCTACCCAGTCGTCCACCACCACGATACCGCGCCATACGTACTTGCTGTTAAAGGCGACCTCGAAGTCCGCGGTGGGGGTCAGCTTGGCCTGGGCGGGGGTTGCGCCGGCCAAACCCAGGGGCAGGACCATGCAGATGGCCAGGATTAAAGTGATTGCCAGTTTCCTCATGATTTCTCCTTCCTGATGCGTTTCAGATATCTCTCGATTCATCCTCCAGCGACCAGCCTAGTCTCTGGAGCCATACCGATTTCCTATGGTCCTGTGCATTGGCAAAGTGTGTGCCATATAGTGGACCGGTGGAGATAATTAATGTAATAGGTTGATTTATAAAATAAAAAAAAGCAGAGGCTTCAAAAGGGCCTCTGCTGGATACCTATTAAAAGGTACCGATTTGTATGAATATGAGGGGTAAGTTACTTTTTCGTACGGAACCTGCGCGGGTCGATCCTATACCGCTTGACCCTCAGCCCCATGAGCCGCTCGCTGATTCCCAGGTTGCGCGCGGCCAGGGCCTTGTTGCCCCGGGAATTTTTGAGCGCGTCCGCGATCAGCTCCTTTTCCACGTTTTCCAGGGTGGATTTCAAGGTGCCTTGGTGCTGGGTGCCCGAGGCTTCGGCGGTCTGCAGGGTGGGCGGCAGGTTGTGGCCGTGGATGACCTCGTCGGAAGACAGGATCACCGCACGCTCTATATAGTTCTCCAATTCGCGCACGTTGCCCGGCCAGTGGTAGGTCATGAGCATGTCGATGGCCGGGGTGGAGATGCGCCGGATGGTCTTGCCGTTGGCTTCGCTGAATCTTTCGGCGAAGTGGTTGGCCAGGAGCAACACGTCGGTGCCCCGCTCCCTTAGAGGCGGCACGTGGATGGGGAACACGTTGAGCCGGTAGTAGAGGTCTTGGCGAAACGTGCCGGTTTCCAAGAGCTTTTCCAGCTCTCGGTTGGTGGCGGCGATGACCCGCACGTCGCTTTTGATGGTTTCGGTGCCGCCCACCCGCTCGAACTCGCGTTCCTGCAAAACCCGCAGCAGCTTCACCTGGGTGGCCGGGGACAAGTCGCCCACCTCGTCCAGGAAAATGGTGCCCCCGTCGGCCAGCTCGAAGCGACCCTTGCGTTGGTTGTGCGCCCCCGTGAAGGAGCCTTTCTCGTGGCCGAACAGCTCGCTTTCGATGACGCTCTCGGGCAGGGCCGCGCAGTTGACCTTGATGAAGGGTTTGGCGGAGCGCAAGCTGTTGTAGTGGATGGCGTGGGCCACCAACTCCTTGCCGGTGCCGCTTTCTCCCCGGATCAATACGGTGGTGTTGCTTTGGCAAACCTGGGCGATGAGGTCGTACACCATCTGCATGGCCTTGGATTTGCCAATTATATTAGTAGGATGAAAGCGGTCGCGCAGGGATTCCTGCAGTCGGTCGTTTTCCTCGCGCAGGCGCTGCTGCTCCTCCATCACCTCCTGGCGCAGGCGCACCCCCTGGGCGATCATGGAGCCGATGACGCTCATCAGCCGCACGTCTTCTTCCAGGGACACCGTGTTCTGGAACAGGCGGTCGGCGCTCAGCGCCCCGATCACCTCGTTGCCCAGCTTGATGGGCACACAGATAAAGGAGATGTCGCTTTTGTCCAGCTTGCTGCGCGCCCCGGTGCGGTCCAGGAAGTGGGGTTCGTCACCGATGTGCTCCACCACCATGGCGCGGCCGGACTGCACCACCTGGCCGGTAACGCCCTCGCCCAGCTTGTAGCGGCCCCGTTCACGCTGTTTGGCGCTAAGCCCGTGGGCCGCCTCGATCAATATCTCCCCGGTCTCCCGGTTCAGCAGGGTGATGGTGCCGCGCATCATGCCCATATGATTGGAGATCAGCTCCAATACCGGGGCCACGACGTCCCTGAGGTCCATGCTGCGCTCCAGGGTCCGGCTGATCTCGAAGAGCAGCGACAGCTCCTTGACCTCGCGCTGATAAGGTGCGGTATTGGGGCTCATGATCTTTATGTCACCTTTTTGTATAACCGGAGAGTAACTTGCCGGGGCCAAACATACCACGGGGTATGTTTGGGCGCAATGCATAACATATTGGTAGCTGAATTTAGATTTTAAAGCTTGGCGCCAAAGCCCGGCCGGTAATGGTTGGTGATGGGCAGGCGCCGGTCCCGGCCAAAGGCCTTGGGGGTGATTTTCACCCCCGGCGGGGCCTGGCGGCGCTTGTACTCGTTGATGTCCACCAAGCGGATCACGTCGCGCACCGTGGTCGGATCATAGCCCTGGGCCACGATCTCGTCCAGCACCAGGTCGTTTTCCACGTAGGCTTCCAGGATGGGGTCGAGCACCTCGTAGGGCGGCAGCGAGTCGCTGTCCTTTTGGTCGGGCCTTAGCTCGGCCGAGGGCGGCCGCGCGATGGTGGTCACGGGGATCAATTCCCGCCGGGCCTTCTGGTTGACATAATCCGAAAGCTTGTAGACCAGGGTCTTGGGCACGTCCTTGATCACCGCGAAGCCGCCGGCCATGTCGCCGTAGAGGGTGCAATAGCCCACCGCGGTCTCGCTTTTGTTGCCTGTGGTTAGCACCAGCCAGCCGAAGCGGTTGGACAGGGCCATGAGGATGTTGCCCCGGATGCGGGCCTGCAGGTTCTCGTGCTCCACCCCCGCCGGGCCGGGGCCAAAGGCCTCCCTGAGCTCGTCCAGGTAGATGTGGTAGATGTGGGCCACGGGCACGGTGAGCAGCCTGATGCCCAGGTTGGCGGCCAAGAGTTCAGCGTCCCCGCGGGTTTCGCCGGAGGTGAACTGGCTGGGCATGGTCACCCCGGTCACGTTTTCCCGGCCCAGGGCCTCCACCGCCACGCAGGCGGTCAGGGCCGAATCGATGCCGCCCGAAAGCCCCAGCACCACCCGCTTGAAGCCGTTTTTGCCCATGTAGTCGCGGGTGCCCAAGACCAGGGCCGCGTAGGTCTCGGCCAAATAGCCCATCTCCGTGGCGCAGTAAGGCGCCTTGGGGCGCGGGGGTTCGGGAAAGGGCAGGGGCAGGCGCAGGGAGGTCACCCCGGGCGCGTCCTCCAGGTCGGGCAACTCCACCGCCGGCGGCAGCTCCAGGTCCACCACCTGCAAGTCCGGCTTGAAGCGCGGGGAGCAGGCCACGGTCTCCCCCTGGGGAGAGATGACCAGGCTACCGCCGTCGAACACCAGCTCGTCCTGGCCGCCCACCATGTTGTTGTAGCAGACGTAGGAACCGGTGTTCTGGGCGAAGCGGGCTATGATCTGTTTGCGGATGTCCAGCTTGCCCGCGTGGAAGGGCGAGGCGGACAGGTTGAGCACCACCTGGGCCTTTTGCCGCAGGGCGCAGATTTCGCAATCATCGCCCTCCACCCAGACGTCTTCACAGATGGTCACCATCAGGCGCACCTGGCCCAGATCCAACAGCAGGCACTGGTTTCCCGGCGCGAAATAGCGCATTTCGTCGAAGACCCCGTAGTTGGGCAGCTCTTTTTTGCGATACACCGCCATCACCTCTCCCTGGCTGAGCACCGCCGCCGCGTTGTAGCAGCGGCCCAGCTCCGGGTCGGCGTCGGCAAAGCCCACCACCATGTTGGTCTGGGAGCAGTTCCTAGCCAACTCGCGCATCGCCGCCCGGCTGTCGGCCAAAAAGCGGGGCTTCAACAGCAGGTCTTCGGGAGGGTAGCCGGTGAGGGCCAGCTCGGGAAAGGTGACCAGATGGGCCCCGGCGGCCCGGGCGGCGTGTGCCTGCTCGCAGATCAGGGCCAGGTTGGCGCTGATGTCTCCCACGGTGGGGTTGATCTGGGCCTGGGCGATTCGCAGGATGGGCATGATCGTATTCCGTTAAGGTTAGCCGGCTGGGGCCTTAAGGGATTATACATACATGCGCGTCCGGGTAAAAATACCTACGTTACTAGGGTTTCGGCGGGGCCGCCGGCGCGGGGGCGGGGCGATGCTTCAGGGAAAAAAGGCGAGGGGCAAGAGCGCATGGCGCTCGCCAGGGGCCGTGGGCTTCAGGAGCGCCGCACGAACCAAAAGCAGGGCTTTTCGCCGGGCGCTGGCAGGGGCAGCTCCAAATAGCCTTGGCTGAAATAGAGCTCTTCCCAGCCGGACTCGGCCGCCACGTCGGCGTTGGTGCAGCGAATCAGCTCCCGCTCCAGCTCTACTTCCTCGCAAAACAGGCAATCTCTACAGGGCAGATTATCCATGGTTCCGGCTCAACGCTCCAGCATCTGTTGCAGGTTGATCATCTTTTGGCGCACGTTCTCCAGGGTGGCCATGAGCTTGAGGCTGTGATTGGCGAAGACGGAATCCCGCGAGCCGTTGAGCACCATCAGCGGCTCGAAGTCGGCCAGGCGAAGATCGCTCACGATGCTGTCCATCAACTCGCCGGAGCGCTTGATCTGCAAAACCTCGCGGAACTCCCAGCGGACGGCCAGCATCATTTCGTACATGGCGTAGGCCACGCCCCGGGCGAAATAGAAGTTGTCGTCGATCTGGGTCCAGGGCACCTTGACCTTGACCACCTGTTCGCCCTGCTGGGTGCTGTCGCCGGCGGTCTCCTCGCTCAGGCGGCGGCTCACGTCGCGGGGGGCGTTGGCCAGCCGGGTGTCCACCCCGCCCAAAAGGCTGGTGTACTGCTCCAACAGCTCGATGAGATTGTCGGCTCGGGGATAGAAGTGGCTTTCGTTCTTGGGCAGACCCTGGGCATAGGCCCTGAGCGCCTTGACCCCGTCGGCGAACTTGGCTTCGGCCGCCGGGAAGATCCAAAGATGGGGGTTGTTGGAAAAATCGGTGAAGGCCCGGTCGGCCTGGGGATCGATCTTGTCGGTGGTGCGCTGGCGCGAGAGCTTGTCCCGGAGCACCCGGGTGGAGTAGCGGATGATCTCCAACTGGCCCAACTGGAAGTTCTGGGGGTTGTCCAGGAGCACGGAGGGATAGATCGCGTCGTTGGGCAGCCAGGATTCCAGCATGTTCTGGCTGAGGGTGACCAGGGTGGCGGTGAACACCTCGCCGGGTACGGCGGCCTTTTGATTCTCCTGGCCTTGCCCCTGGGCGGGGACCGGATTGAAAAAGGGCGGGAAGGCGCGGTCGTATTCGTACCACATGATAAAGGGCGCCGAGATCACGTAGAGCAAGAAGGCCCAGAGGAACACGCGCCAGGCGCGGCCCAACGGGCTCAAGCCTTGGGCCAGGGGATTGAACCAGGAGGTTCCTCCCGATTGGGAATCGCCGGTCTGCTCTGCTTTCATCTTGCCACCTCCCCCGGGAAAGCTGCGGTACGCTCCTTTCTATTGTCCCGGCAAAAAGGGGTATGTCAAGGGCGGGAAGACTTGAGCTTGTTCACCAGGGCGGTGGTGGACAGACCCGGCACCAGGGGCAGGGAGTAAACCTGGCCCCCCCGGGCGCGCACCAAGGAGGCTCCCACGATCTTTTCCTCGGGCCAGTCGCCGCCCTTGACCAAGACGTCCGGGGCGATGGCCTCGATCAATTCCAAGGGGGTGGGCTGGCTGAAAAACACCACCGCGTCCACCGCCTGCAGGCCGGCCACCACGCGGGCCCGCTGGGCCTCGGGCACTATGGGCCGTTCGGGGCCCTTGTTCTGGGCCCGCACCCCCTCGTCGCTGTTGAGCCCCAGGATCAAGAGATCGCCCAGGGCGCGGGCGCGCTCGATGAGGTCCACGTGCCCGGCGTGCAACAGGTCGAAGCAGCCGTTGGTGAACACCACCTTCTTGCCCGCCGCCTGGGCGGCGCGGGCCAGCTCCACGGCCCGCTCTTGGATCATGATTTTTTGGCTGGTGTCCGGCATGGTCGGCTCCGGCCTCAATCTATAACGTGGACCAGGCGGCCCAGGCGCAGGCTGATGGGGAACTGTTTCCAAGACCACAGCACCACCTCGGCTCGGCCCACGATCTCTTGCCGGGGCACGAAGCCGCCGCGGCCCTGGTTCCAGAAGCGCGAATCATAGGAGTTGTCGCGGTTGTCGCCCATCATGAAGTAGCTGCCTTGGGGCACGGTGAAGGGCCCGAAACGCTCGCCCGCGTGGGAGCGGGGCGCGTAGCGGCCCCAGTCATGGGCCAGGGGCCGTCCGTTGATGTAGACCACCTCGCCGCGGATCTCCACCGTCTCGCCCGGCAGGCCCACGATGCGCTTCACGAAGTCGGAGCCGTGCCCCTGGGGGTTCTTGAAAACCACCACGTCGCCGCGCCGGGGATCGACCAGCGGGGCCAGCACCAGGTCGGTGAAGGGAAGCTTTAGGTCGTAGCACAGCCTGTTGACCAGCATGTGGTCGCCGGGCAGCAGGGTGGGCTCCATGGAGCCCGAGGGCACCCAGGAGGCCTGCACCGCCCCGGCCCTGAGCACCGCGCTGATGACCAGGGCCCACAGCAGGGCTCCGCCCCAGCCGCGCAGGAAACGCTTGAGCGCTCCCTGGCTTGGTGGCTGTTCTTCTTTCATGCCTTCCTCCAGTTGTCGGGGCCGCGCATCAACCGCCGCAGCCCGTGGCCCGCACCAGGGTGAGCACCTCCACCCGCGCGGCGCCCGCCTGTTTGAGCACCTTGGCGCATTCGTTCACCGTGGCCCCGGTGGTGTACACGTCGTCCACCAGCAGCACCCAGGCTCCCGGCACCTTTTCCCGCCAGGCCGGGGACAGAGCGAAAGCTCCCTCCACGTTGCGCTGCCGGGCCTTGGGGTCCAGGCCCACCTGGGGTCTAGTATAACGCTTTCGCCGCAACAGGCGGGGGGCCAACTCCAGCCCCTGGCCGCCGGGCAGGCCTTGGGCCAAGACCAGGGCCTGGTTGAAGCCGCGGCTAATCAGGCGGCGGGGATGCAGGGGCACCGGGGCGATGAGGTCGGCGGTGGCCCACCAGGAACGGGGGGCGGCCCCCAGCAGGCGGGCCAGGCCCTGGCCCAGCCAAAAGCGGCGCTGATACTTGAAACCGCGCACCGCCTCGGCCAGGGGCCCCTGGTGCAGGGCCAGGGCGCGGGCGGCGTCAAAGGCCGGGGGCGCGGCGGCGCAGGCCGGGCAGTGCCAGGCGTGGCCGGGCCGCCCGCAGATGCGGCAGGCGGGGGCGGGGGGGGCCTGCACCTGCTCGGCGCAGGCGGGGCAGAGAAAGGCCTCGGGCTCCACCGGGCCGCCGCAGGCGGGGCAGGCGGGCGGGAAGATCAGGTCGCGCAGGCCTTGGGCCAGGTTGGCCAGCGACCACGCCCCCGCTTCGGCCATAGTCTCTCCTAAAGCCTAGAGCTGCTCCGCCACCCGCTGGGCAAAGGCCGAGCAGGCCACCTCGCGGGCGCCGGGAATCTGGCGGGCCAGGTCGTAGGTGACCTCGCCGGCCAGGATGGCCCGCGACAGGGCCGGGGCGATCTTCTCGGCCGCCTCCAGCCAGCCCAGATGCTCCAGCAGCATGGCCCCGGAGAGGATCACCGAGCCGGGGTTTACCTTGTCCAGGCCCGCGTACTTGGGAGCCGAGCCGTGGGTGGCCTCGAACACCGCCGCCTCGTCGCCGATGTTGGCGCCCGGGGCCATGCCCAGCCCGCCCACCTGGGCGGCCAGGGCGTCGCTGATGTAGTCGCCGTTGAGGTTGGGGGTGGCCAATACAGCGTATTCCTCGGGCCGCAAGAGGGCCTGCTGGAACATGTTGTCGGCGATGCGGTCCTTGACCACCACCTGACCCAGGGCGATTTCCTGGCCCTCGGTCACGTAGCGGCCCGCGTATTCCTGGGCGGCCAGCTCGTAGCCCCAGTCCTTGAAGGCCCCCTCGGTGAACTTCATGATGTTGCCCTTGTGCACCAGGGTCAGCGATTCGCGGCCCCGGCCCAGGGCATAGTCCAGGGCCCGACGGATCAGGCGCTGGCTCTTGAACTTGCTCATGGGCTTGATGCCGATGGCCGCTTCCCGGTCCAGCTTGGTGCCCATTTGATCGTTCATGAACGTGATCAGTTTGGCCGCCTCGGCGGAGCCCGCCGCCCACTCGATGCCCGCGTAGACGTCCTCGGTGTTCTCGCGGAAGATCACCATGTCCACCGCCTCGGGGCGCTGGACCGGGCTGGGCACGCCGGGGATGTAGCGCACCGGGCGGATGCAGGCGTAGAGGTCCAGCACCTGGCGCAGGGTCACGTTGATGGAGCGGAAGCCGCCGCCCACCGGGGTGGTGAGGGGGCCCTTGATGGCCACCTTGAGCTCGCGGATATTATCCACCGTGGCGGCGGGCAGATGCTCGCCGGTTTGCTCATAGGCCTTTTCCCCGGCCATGAGCTCCACCCAGTGGATGCGCCGCGCCCCGCCGTAGGACCCTTGCACCGCCGCGTCCAAAACCAGGCGCGAGGCGTGCCAGATGTCCGGGCCGGTGCCGTCGCCCTCGATGAAGCCCACCGCCGGTTGGCTGGGCACCTCCAGGGAGCCGTCGGAGCGCTGTTTGATGAACTCGGCCCCCTCGGGAAGCTTGCTTTGCAGATCGCTGGTCATCTAGGATTTTTCCTCGCTGTAGCCCTGCGTGCGGGCATAGGCCACGAACTCTTCGTGGGAGATATCGGGGTCTATGCCGGGGCAGGCTTGGCGGGCGTCCTCAAAGGCGCTGGGATTGGCCAGGATGCCCGGAAAAAAGGGCCAGCGGCGGCAGATGGCCGGCTTGGCCTGGTGGATGCGGCAACCTTGGGGGCCCATGAGGCCGCAGGCCCCGTCGGCTCCCACCAAAACCTCGTAGCGCCCATCGCGCTCCCGGCAGTGGCGGGCTATGAACTGATCGGGGCTCAGGTCGACGAGCGCGGCGGCGGCGGCGATTTCCCCGGCCTCCAGGAAGATGCCTCCCCGCCCCTGGCAACAATCGTTGCAGCGCTGGCACTCGAAGGGAGCCCGGTGTTTTTTGGGTTTCATTTGGGTCATGGTTCCGTGAGATTACAACGGCGGGCCCGCCAAGGCAAGCTCAGGCGCCTATGATGGGGAAGTGGTTCTTTTTGATGAACTCCACCGCCTCGGCGGCGTCGCGCTGGGCCCGGTACCAGTGGCGCCCCCTGAGCTGCACGTCGCCGTCGAGCAGGCGGCGATCGTCGGGGTGCACCCGGTGGCGCTCCACGAATTCTCCGGGCAGCTCGTCGGGCACCAGGCCCTCTTGGCCGCTGATGATGGCCCAGGCCAGGGTCCAGGCCCGGGCCACGTTGACCAGGTTGTATCCCCCCCCGCCCAGCACGATCCAGCGGCCCCAGGCCAGGTCCTTGAAGCGGCGCACCGCGTAGCCGAAGCCCTTGGTGGTAAGGTTCAGGTTGGCCAGGGGGTCGGTCATGAAGGTGTCCACCCCCAGCTGGGTCACCACGTAATCCGGGGCGAAGGCGGTGAGCAGGGGAGGCACCACCTCCTCGAAGCTCTCGATGAACACGTCGTCGTCGGTGTCGATCCACAGGGGCAGGTTCACCGAAAAGCCCTTGCCCGCGCCCCGGCCCATCTCCTCCTGATAGCCGGTGCCGGGGAACAAGGTGGCCGGATGCTGGTGCAGGCTGATGGTGAGCACCTGGTCGGTCTCGAAAAAGGCCCACTGCACCCCGTCGCCGTGGTGGGCGTCGATGTCCACGTAGGCCACCCGCTTGCCCTCCCGGGCCAGGCGGCGGATGGCCAGCACCGGGTCGTTGACATAGCAGAACCCGGCGGCCCGGGCGGTGATGGCGTGGTGCATGCCTCCCGAGATGTTGAAGGCCGCCGGAAAGCCCTCGCGGCTCACCAGGCGCGCGGCGGCCAGGCTGCCTCCGGCGATGAGGGCGGACAGCTCGTACATGCCCTCAAAGATGGGGTTGTCCGCCGGCCCCAGGCCGAAGGCCACGTAACCGCTGGCCAGGGAGCTGGCCGAGAGCTCCCGCAGGGTCTCCAGATAGCGGCGGTCGTGGTAGATCATCAGCTCTTCGAAGCTGGCGGGCTCGAAGGAAGTGGGGGGCGCCTCCAGACGGCACAGGCCGATCAGCTCGTTGGTCAGGGCCAAGCGCCGCATGCGCATGGGATGTTGCGGCCCATAATCAAAGCGCTGAAATTCATCGGTGTAGAGATAGGCCGGCTCGGACAACGCTTTGTTGGGAGCCATGTTGCTTACCGCCTAAGGATAGTTACAATATAGTCGAGACAGGATAGCACCACCGGCGGCGGGGGGCAAGCATTGCGGAGGCCCCTTGGTTGACACCCTCCCGTGCGGCTGGTAAACTCGCATTTTACCGTTTTATCAGCCTGTTGGAGCCCTTGGGCTGGGAGGAATTCGCCGTGAGCTTGGCCCAGACGGTCGAGGCGGACCTTAAGAACGCCCTTAAGTCCAGGGATGAGTTGACCACCAGTTGCCTGCGATTGGTGCGCGCCGCCTTCAAAAACCAGGAAAAAGAGCAGAGGCGCCCCCTGAATGGCGAAGAGGAGATCAAAATTCTCTCCACGTTGGCCAAACAGCGCCGCGATTCCATAGAACAGTTCACCAAGGGCGGGCGCCAGGACCTGGCCGACAAGGAGCAGGCCGAGCTCAACATCATCGAGGCCTATCTGCCCACCCAGTTGGACCCCCAGGCGGTGGCCCAGGTGGTGGACGAGGTGTTCGCGGAGCTCAACCCCCAGGGCATGAAGGACATGGGGGCGGTGATGAAAGAGGCCATGGCCCGCATGGCCGGGCAGGCCGACGGCAAGCTGGTGAACCAGCTGGTGCGCCAGAAGCTGCAAAACTCCTAGGTGGGGGACCTGATTACGGGTCGTCATTTCCAATCTGCTATGCCTGAGATTCGCCCAAGTTCCGCGGAGCCCGCCCCGGAGCGGACCCACCTCTGCGCCGACGCCCAGACCCTGGCGGCGTTGGAACTGGGTCCCCTTTTGGAGCGGGTGGCCTCCCTGGCCATCAGCCCCCTGGGGGCCGAGCGGGCCCGGGCGCTGCGGCCCTGTTCCGACCTGGCCGTGGTGGGCCGCCGCCAGCGCCGGCTGAGCCAGCTGCGCCAACTGATGCAGGAGCAGGGCCGCCCCACCCTGGACGGCATGGACGACATGCGGCCCCTGTTGGACCGTTTGGGTCCGGTGGGGGCCTTTTTGGTGCCCGAGGAGCTGGAGGTCATGGCCGACTTCCTCTCCGCCGCGGCGCGGGCCTACTCCTTCCTGGCCCCCTCCGAGGGGCGCATGGACGAGCTGTTCCGCCTGGCCAACCAGATCACCGCCCTGCCCGAGCTGGCCAAGGAGCTGCGGCGGGTGATCGGTCCGGGCCATTCAGTCAGCTCCCAGGCCTCGCCCGAACTGGCCCGGGTGCGCCGGGAGTCCAACCGGGCCCGCGAGCGCCTGCGCGGCGAGTTGATGGGCCTGGTGCACGACGAGTCCCTGGCCCCGGCCTTTTCCGACCAGGTGGTCACCCAGCGGGGCGGCCGCTTCGTGGTGCCGGTCAAGGCCGACGCCAAGGGCCGGGTTACCGGCATCATCCACGACACCTCGGGCTCCGGGGCCACCTGCTTCGTGGAGCCCTTGAGCGCGGTGGAGGGCAACAACCAGTTGGCCCTGCTCAGCCGCCGGGAGCGCGAGGAAGAGATCAAGGTGCTGGTCGAGGTGGCCCAGCGCCTGGCCGAGCAGTCCCAGGCCCTCCGGGAAAACATCGCCGCCCTGGCCAAGCTGGACTGCCTGTTGGCCCAGGCCCGCCTGGCCGAGCGCCTGCAGTGCGCCGAGCCGGTGCTCACCTCCGCCGGGGAAGTGGACCTGATCAAGGCCCGCCACCCCCTGCTGGCCTGGCGGGCGGCGGGGCAAAAGGGCCAGTGCGTGCCCATCAATCTGCGGATTTCCCCGGAGCAGCGCCTGCTGGTGATCAGCGGGGCCAACGCCGGGGGCAAGACCGCCACCTTGAAGACCCTGGGCCTCATCACCCTCATGGTCATGTGCGGCCTGCCCGCCCCCCTGGAGCGGGGCAGCCGGGTGGCGGTGTTTGACACCGTGGCCGCCGAGATCGGCGACGAGCAGGACCTGGAAGGCGACCTGAGCACCTTCACCGCCCACGCCGGGCGCCTGGCCCAGATGGTGAGCCAGGCCGGGCCCTCGGCCCTGTTCCTCATCGACGAGATCGGCGGGGGCACCGACCCCAGCGAGGGCTCGGCCCTGGCCACGGCGGTCTTGGACTGGCTGGGCAGCAAAGGGGCCATGGTCCTGGCCACCACCCACTTCCACCGCCTCAAGGCCTACGCCACCCTGCACGAGGGCGCCGAGAACGTGTCGGTTTCCTTTGACCGGGCCACCGGCCAGGCCACCTATCAGCTCCACTACGGCGCGCCGGGCTTCAGCGACGCTCTGGCCGTGGCCGCCCGCCTGGGCTTCCCGTCCCGGATACTTCAGGCGGCCGAGACGGAACTGGACCAGGCCGAGCGCCAGACCGTGGCTTTGTTGCGCGAGGCCGAAGATGCCCGGCAACAGGCCCGCCAGGAGCGCTCCGCCGCCGCCGCCGACCGCCTGGCGGCCAAGGGGGAGCGGGAAAAGGCCCGCCAACTGAAGCGCCAGGCGGCCCAGGAGCGGGCCGGGGCTCTGGCCGAGGGCAAGCGCCGGGTGCGCGAGGTGGCCAAGCGTTTCGAGGGCGAGCTGTCCCGGCTGCTGGGCCAGACCGCCGAGAGGCAGAAGGAGCCGGGGCGGGTGAGGGAAGGCGCGGTGCGCCAGGAGCTCTACGAGGCCCGGCGCCAGGCCCTGGCCCAGGTGGAGGCCACCGCCGCCGAACCCCAGGCCGAGGCGGCCCCCGAGGCGGGCGCCGGCGCGGCCGGGCTCAAGGAAGGCGACGCGGTGGAGCTGGTAAAGTTGGGCCAGACCGGCACGCTTTTGGAGGCCCCCAGTCCGGGGCGCGACACCGTGCCGGTGTCGGTGGGGGTGGCCGGGGTGCGGGTCATGGTGCCCCTGGCCGAGCTCAACCCCCTGCCCGCCGGGGCCCACACCCAACCCAAGGGCAAGGCCGCGGGCCGGGGCAAGGGCATCTCGGTGCAGGCCGGGTCGGGCGAGGGCCTGGATCTGAACCTCATCGGCAAACGGGTGGACGAGGCCCTGCCCCTGGTGGACAAGGCCTTGGACCAGGCGCTTTTGGCCGGGCGGGGCGAGCTCCGGGTGGTGCACGGCATGGGCACCGGCCGCCTGAGGGCGGCGATACGCGAATATTTGGCCGAACATCCCGCGGTGGCCTCTTTCCGGGCCGGGGAGCGCGGCGAGGGCGGGGCAGGGGTGACCGTGGCCCAGGTGAGGCAATAGTTGGACGGCGGCGGACGCATACCCGAGCACAAGATAGACGAGGTGCGCAACGCGGTCAACATCGCCGAGGTGATCGGCCGCCGGGTGAAGCTCACCGCCGCCGGACGCACCCTCAAGGGCCTGTGCCCCTTTCACGGCGACACCGATCCCAGCTTCATCGTCAACCGCGAGCGGGGCACCTGGCACTGCTTCGGCTGCGGCGAGGGGGGCAACGTATTCACCTTCCTCATGAAAGACGAGGGCCTCAGCTTTCCGGAGGCGGTGAAGCAGTTGGCCGCCCAATACGGGGTTAGCCTGCCCACCCCGGAGCGCACCCCCGAGCAGAAGCGCCAGGACCAACATAGGCAGCGCCTATTGCGCGTTATGGAGTTAGCCGGTAACTTTTTTATTCAGCAGTTGGCGGCCCCGGGCGGAGAACCGGCCCGGCGCTACCTGACCGACCAACGGGGCCTCAGGCCCCAGGTGATCCGGGACTTCGGATTGGGTTGGGCCCCTGACGCTTGGGAAGGCCTGAGACGCTTCCTGGGCTCCCAAGGGGTTCCCGAAGCCCTGGGAATAGAGGCCGGGGTGCTGGTGGCCCGGGACAAGGGCGACGGCTGCTACGACCGCTTTCGGGGAAGGGTGATGTTTCCCATCGCCGACCTCTCCGGCCGGGTGGTCAGCTTCGGGGGCCGGGTAATGGGCGGGGGCGAGCCCAAATACCTTAACGGCCCCGAAACCTTGCTTTTCAAAAAGTCGGCCACGCTTTACAACCTGGAACGGGCCCGTCCCTTCATGCGTAAGAAGGACCGGGCCCTGGTGGTGGAGGGCTACTTCGACGTGATCACCCTGGCGGCTATGGGTTTTGGCGAAACGGTGGCTCCCATGGGCACCGCGCTGACCCCGCAACAGGTGCGCCGCCTCAAGGGCCAGGCCTCGCGCCTGGTCTTGGTGTTCGACGGCGACCAGGCCGGGGTGCGCGCCGCCCGCCGCTCCCTGCCCCTGTGCCTGGCCGAGGGGGTGCAGCCCCAGGTGCTCTTGCTGCCCACCGGCGAAGACCCCGACAGCTTTGCCCGGGCCCAGGGCCCCGAGGGTATGGAAGCGGCCATCGCCGCCGCGGGTTCGCTCATCGAGGCGGTGCTGGACCAGATAATCGCCGAGGGCGACCTGTCCACCCCCGAGGGCAAGAGCGCCATCGTGGCCGAGGCCGGGGGGGTGATCAAGGCAATCGGCGACCCGGTCAGCTCCTGGGGCCATCTGAGCCGCCTGGCCGCCCGCCTGAACCTTCCCGCCGAAGTGGCCGCCGCCCGCCTGGGGATGCCCATGCCCGGCGGCCGCCGCCCCAGCGCCCCGCCCGCCCCGGTGCGGGCCCCCCGCCAAGCCAACGGCGCGGGCCGCCAGTGGCAGGAGGCGGTGTTGCAGCTGGCCCTGTGCGAAGGCCGGGCCGCCTGCGTGCTGGCCCGGGAGGGCGCCCTGGCCGCCCTGGAAGACCCGGACCTCCGGGCCGTGGCCCAGGCGGTGGAGCATATCGTGGACGCGGGGGGCGAACCCGATCCCGCATCGGTGATCAGCCGCCTGGACGATCCCGATCTGCCCCGCCTGGTCAGCCGCCTGACCCAAGACGGCCTTAGCCTAAGTCCGGACCAGGCCGCGGCCCAGGCCGAGGCCTTGTGCGTCAAGATCCGTAGCTGGCAGCTTCGTCAACGCCGCCGCGAACTCACCAGCCAGATCGCCGAGGCCCAGAGCCGGGGCGACCACGAGCTGGTGGGCAAGCTGCAAGACCAGCGTCAGCGGGAAATAGATACCGTCTCCTCCCTTGAAACCAGCCGAAAGGACTAAGCATGCTCGAGGAAAAAAACCTGGCCGAACTTCAAAGGCTAATCTCCAAGGGCAAGTCTCAGGGCTATTTGACCTACGACGAGATCAACGACACCTTGAGTCCCGAGATCACCTCAGAGCACATGGACGACATGATCATGGTGCTCGACGAGATGGACATCCAGCTGATCGACAATGAAACCAAGCTGAAGCTCAAAGCCGATCAGGCCGCGCTGGAGGACGACGACGACGATGAGGGTGACGACGACGACAAGGACGGCCCCAGCGTCGTCGACGAGGGCCGGGTCAACGACCCGGTGAAGATGTATCTCAGGGAGATGGGCATGGTTTCCCTGCTCACCCGCGAGGGCGAGGTGGAGATAGCCAAGCGCATCGAGGCCGGGGAACGCAACATCATCAACGCCCTGCTGGAGTGCACCCTGAGCGTGCGCGAGATTCTGGCCCTGGGCGAGGCGGTGGAAGAGGGCCGGGTGCGCATCCGCGAGGTGGTGAGCGATCTGGACGAGGAAGACGGGGCCGACGCCGAGGAAAAACGGCGCCAGGAGTTCTTGGACCTCATCGGCAAGGTGCGCCGCCTGGACAAGAAAAACACCCGGGACTACGAAAAGCTCAACAGCCGCAACTCCGGCCTCAAAGCCGAGCAGCGCAAAAAAATGCGCGAGGCCCTCAAGAAGAACCGGCGCAAGGTCTCCGAAATGCTCTGCGACCTCAAGCTGGACAAGAAGCAGGTGGACCAGCTGTGCGTGATTCTGGAAGAGCGCCAGGAGGTCATCGACCGCTGCCAGGCCATCATCACCATGGTCCTCATGGAAAGCGGCCTGCCCAAGGCCGAGGTGACCAAGACCTGCCGGGTCATCCGCAAGGCCAAGGGCAAGAAGGTGAAGCTGGGCCCCTGTCGCTGCGACGCCGAGCGCCTGCTGGAGCTGGAGTCGGCCATGCGCGAGTCGCGCGCCGCCATCCGCGAGGTAGAAAACGACTGCAAGATGAGCGGGGCCAGCCTCAGGAAACTGGTTATCCGGATCAAGGACGGCCGGGTGCGGGCCAAGGCGGCCAAGCAGGAGCTGGTGGAGGCCAACCTGCGCCTGGTGGTGTCCATCGCCAAGAAATACACCAACCGGGGCCTGCAGTTCTTGGACCTGATCCAGGAGGGCAACATCGGCCTGATGAAGGCGGTGGACAAGTTCGAATACCAGCGGGGCTACAAGTTCTCCACCTACGCCACCTGGTGGATCCGCCAGGCCATCACCCGAGCCATCGCCGACCAGGCCCGCACCATCCGCATCCCCGTGCACATGATCGAGACCATCAACAAGCTCATCCGCACCAGCCGCTATCTGGTGCAGGAGCTGGGCCGCGAGCCCACCCCCGAGGAAATCGCCGAGAAGATGGACTTCCCCCTGGAAAAGGTGCGCAAGGTCCTCAAGATCGCCAAGGAGCCCATCAGCCTGGAGACCCCCATCGGCGAGGAGGAAGACAGCCATCTGGGCGACTTCATCGAGGACAAGAAGGTGGTCAACCCGGCCGACGCGGTGATCAGCCTGAACCTGTGCGAACAGACCCGCAAGGTGCTGGCCACCCTGACCCCCCGCGAGGAGAAGGTGCTCAGGATGCGCTTCGGCATCGGCCAAAAGGCCGATCACACCTTGGAAGAGGTGGGCCGCGACTTCGACGTTACCCGCGAGCGCATCCGCCAGATCGAGGCCAAGGCCCTGCGCAAGCTGCGCCATCCCAGCCGGGCCCGCAAGCTGCGCTCGTTCATCGAAAATTAAACGGCCTTATCACCCCTCGAGGCCTCGCGGCGCGTAGCCCGAGGCCTCGAGGCGTTTGAGAGAGAGCATATGCCGGTGGTGATACTGCATCTGAGCGACGACCTGGAGCCCGACGGCTGCGCGGCTCTGGCCGAGGATGCCCGCCACGCCCTGGTTCAGAGCCTGGGCATACCCCCTGAGTTCGGTAAAGTGATTCTCTACCCCAGCTCCACCGCTTGGCGCAGCGTGCACCCCAGCCGCGACCCCCGCTTCGTATTGGCCGAGGTGCGCCTGTTCACTGGGCGGGACGCGGCCACCAAGGCCCGCCTCATGGCGTCCCTGGAAGCGGTGGTCCGGCGCCACACCGGCCTGAGTCCGTTGAACGTGTTCGTGCAGCTGGTGGAGAGCCCCAAAAGCGATTGGGGCCTCAGGGGCGGGCGCCCCGCGGACCAGGTTGACTTGCCTTAGCGACCCCGCGGCGCCGCAAATTACCGCGCATCCGGCCAAGTCCGGTCACAATAGCCTGGAAATCCCCGCCCCGCTTAGGTACAAAAAGTCATCCTGAACAACTCATCAGTAAGGAGAAGCATCGTGACCAGGCTCTTCGTCTTCTGCACCGCCCTGCTTATCTTTGCGCTTACCGCCGCCATTGCCCTGGCCCGCCCCGACAACCCCCTGCGGCCCGCTCCGGCGGACACGCCCACCCCGGTGACCAAGCCCTCCGGCCCGGTGAAGCCGGACCAGACCCTGGAGTCCGCCTATTGGACCAGCCAGGACGGCAAGACCAGGCTGTTCCTGGTGCGCACCGATTACAAAACCTACAGCTTGTTCGTGGCCGGCGGCCAGGGGATCGAGGTGACCTACCGCACCACGATCAACAGCAGCCAGCCGGTGGCGGCCCAGCTCAAGCCGGTGCGGGGCGGGGAGGGCTGCCTTAGCGAATACCGCTTCACCCACACCTTCAGCCGCACCACCATCTGGATGGCCCTGGAGTTCGCCAGGGACGGCAAGCCGCTGCCCGAGCTTAAGCGCGACTTCATGAACGGCATCAAGCCGGGCCTGCGCTAAGGGCGGCTTTCAGCCGGCCTTGACCGCCACCTTGGCCGCGCGGGCCCGCTTGGCCTGAATCTTGAGGTTCAAGAGCTCCACGGCCAGCGAAAAGGCCATGGCGAAGTAGATGTAGCCGCGGTCGATGTGCTGCCCCATGCCCTCGGCGGTGAGCATCACCCCCACCAGCAGCAAAAAGGCCAGGGCCAGCACCCGGAAAGAGGGGTGGCGCTCGATGAAGCGGCTGACCACCCCGGCGAAGATAAGCATGATGACCACGGCCAGCACGATGGCCACCACCATCACCCAGATATGACGGGTCATGCCCACGGCGGTTATCACCGAGTCCAGGGAAAAGATCATGTCCAGCAGGGTGATCTGGGTGATGACCCCCCAAAAGGATACCGCCTTGGCCTTGGGCTGGTGCGGGTCCTGGGTCTCCATCTGGGCGAAGATCTCGTGGGTGGCCTTGACGATGAGGAACAGCCCCCCGCCCAGGAGGATGAGGTCGCGCCAGGACACGGCACGGCTGAACATCTCAAAAAGCGGCGTGGTGAGCGACAGGGTCCAGGAGATGGCGAACAACAGGGCGATGCGGGTGAACATGGCCAGGCTAAGGCCCAGGCGGCGGGCCGCGGCCTGACGGGCGGCGGGCAGGCGCCCGGCCAGCACCGCGATGAACACCACGTTGTCAATGCCCAGAACCACTTCCAGGCTGGTCAAGGCGGCCAGGGCCGCCAGGGCTTCCAGGGTGAAAAACTCGCCCACGCTCGACTCCCTTGGCTGGGGTTGGGGATTGGTTCATTGTCCCAGGCCCGCCGGGCCCAGGCAAGGGTTAGGGCAGGAGCATCTGGTGCTGGCGGCGGCGGGCGCCGTCGCCCTTGGCCACCTGGATGGGCCGGCCCTGGGGGTCCACCCCGGCGTAGTACATGGCCGTGGCCACGCTGCCCGGCGTGGGCACGAAACACTGCACCTGTTGGGGCCGCCAGCCCTTGGCCCGCAGCCAGGCGGACAACCCGGCCATGTCCTCATCGGTGCATCCGGGAAAGGCACTCAACAAATAGGGCACCACGTACTGCTTTTTGCCCTCGGCCTGGGAGATATTTTGGAACTCGCCCAAAAAGCGCTCGAACACCTCGGGCGGCGGCTTGCGCATTAGTTTGAGCACCGGGGGGCTGACGTGCTCCGGGGCGATCTTGAGCTGGCCGCCCACGTAGCGGCGCACCAGGGCCTGGGTGTAGGCGGGCGAGGCCAGGGCCAGATCGAAGCGCACTCCGCTGGCCACCCGCAGGTGCTTGACCCCCGGCAGGTCTGCGACCTCGTCCAATAGGTCGACGATGGCCTCCTGGTCCACCTCGAAATAGCGGCAGGGCTGGGGGGTGAGGCAACTGGCGCGGGCGCACTTGTCCCGCTCGCCAATGCAGCGGCCGCCCCACATGTTGGCGCTGGGCCCGCCGATGTCGCTGATGGAGCCGCGCCAATCGCTCGACTGGGTGAGGCGGGCCGCTTCGTCCAATATGGAGCGCCGCGAGCGCGAGGCGATGGTGCGGCTCTGGTGCAGGGCCAGCGAGCAGAAGCTGCAACCGCCGCCGCAGCCCCGGTGGCTGGTGATGGAGGTGGCCACCGTGGCCAGGCCGGGCACCGGCTGTTTATAAGCTGGATGGGCCCGGCGGGTGTAAGGCAGGCTGTAGAGCAGGTCCATCTCTTGGGTGCTCAGGGGCGGGGCGGGCGGGGCCAGCATGAGCAGGCGGCCGTTCACCTCCTGGGCCGCCCAGGCCTTGCCCTGGTGCACCTGGGGCTCCAGGGCCAGGGTGGCGCGCATGAGCTGGGCCGGGTCGTCCGCGATGGCCTGGTGGGAGGGCAGCTCCACCACCTCGGCCTCAAGGGGCAGATCCTCGCGCTTGCCCATCACCGCCGTGCCGGGGATGCCCCGCAAAACCTGGGCCGCGGGCTCCCCGGGCCGGGAGGCCAGGCGGCGCGCCGCCTCTAACAGCGGCCTCTCGCCCATGCCGTAGATCAGGGCGTCGGCCTTGGCGTCCAAGAGGATGGAGCGCCTGAGCTTGTCGCTCCAAAAATCGTAGTGGGTGACGCGCCGCAGAGAGGCTTCGATGCCCCCCAGCAGCACCGGCAGGCCGGGAAAGGCCTGCTTGACCAGGTTGGTGTAGACGATTGAGGCCCGGTCCGGCCGGGCCCCGGCCTGGCCGCCGGGGGTGTAGGCGTCGTCGGAGCGGCGGCGGCGAAAGGCGGTGTAGTGGGCCAGCATGGAGTCCAGGGCCCCGGCGGTGACTCCGGCCAACAGGCGGGGGCGGCCCATGGCCGTCAGGCTGGCCGGGTCGTGCCAGTCGGGCTGGGCAGCGATGCCCACCTTAAAGCCGTGGGCCACCAGCCAGCGCCCCAACAGGGCCGCGCCAAAGGTGGGGTGGTCCACGTAGGCGTCGCCGGTGACCAGCAGCACGTCCAGCTCGTCCCAGCCCAGGGCATCCATCTCGGCCCGGCTCAGGGGCAGGAACTCGGGCTGGGGCAGGGGGGATATGTCCGAAGCTTGGCTCACGCGGGCTCCTCGCGGAAAAAAGCGATCTCAGGCCACGCCCAAAGATATCAGGAGGCGGGACGGCCCGCATGCCTTGGCGCGGGCCGCACCGGTAAGGCTCTATAGCGCGGGGAAAGCTGGACCAGGGGCCGATGGGGCGCTAGGAAGGCAGCCGCACTCCCAATATCTCCCCCACCGCCGTCACTTTGCCCTCGGCGCTGAGCTCGCAGGATATCAGCATCTTGCGGGGGAACTCCCGCTTGACCCGGGCCTCCAGCAGCAACTCCGGGCCCAGGGGGGTGGGCAGCTTGTAGGTCACGCTCAGGTTGCCGGTGACCATGTTGATGGCCGGGTCGCTACCCACGGGCCGCCCCTCGGCCTGGTAGGCGGCGGCGATGGCCGTGCCGATGCCGTGGCAGTCCATTAGGCAGGCGATGAGTCCGCCGTAGACCACGCCGGGATAGGCCATGTGGGCCGCGCTGGGGGTGTAGCGGCAGGTTCCGGTTTCGCCGTCCCAATGGGTCTGCACGTGCAGGCCCGCCGGGTTGGCCGGGCCGCAGCCGTAACAGTGGGTGTGCTCGGGCGGATAAAGGGACTGGATGTAGCTCATGGTCGGGTCCTTGGCTGGTGGCGCGTGGATTAAAACAACAGCGCCATAGTGCCAGGGCCCAAGCGATGTGGCAAGGCGTTTGGCCCGTGTTGGGGCGGAACAGGCCCCCCTAGCCCTCGGTTTCCCTCTTTACCCCCAAGGCCACCTTGTACAGCACGGTGACGATCAGCGCGCCCAGGGAGTATATGCCCAAGCTGATCAGGATCTCCACCCAGGTGGGGATGTACTCGGTGACCTCGTGCAGCGGGTTGGGGGTGAAGCCGCCGGCCATCATGCCCAACCCCTTGTCGATCCAGGTGCAGCCGAAGACCATGACGCAGGCAAAGGCCAGCAGGGGATAGCGGCCCCGCCAGCGCGGGTTGAGCAGCAGTACCACCGCGCCCACGCCCATGACCAGGGCGGCCCACATCCAGCCCACCAGGGCGCCGTGGCCGTGCAGGCCCAGGTAAAGGTAGGTGAGATGGGCCTTGTGGCTGGGGATGTCGCTGTACAGGACCGTGAACACCTCCAGCAGGAAAAAGAACAGGTGCAGGATGATGGCGTAGGTCACGATCTTGGCCAGGGTATCGATGGCCCGGCGGCCGGCGTCGAAACCGGCGACCCGGCGGATGACCAGGGCCAGGATGATGAGCACCGCCGGCCCGGCGGCAAAGGCCGAGGCCAAAAAGCGCGGGGCCAGGATGGCGGTGAGCCAGTAGCCTCGGCCGGGCAGGCCGGCATAGAGAAAGGCGGTGACGGTGTGGATGGAGACCGCCCAGGGGATGGAGAGATAGATCAGTGGCTTGACCCAGCCCGGCGGGGCCACCTGCTTGCGTTCGGCCTCCAGGCTGACCCAGCCGATGACCAGGTTGAGCAGCAAATATCCCTGGAGCACGTTCACGTCCCAGAACATCACCGAGCCGGGGGTGGGATGCAGAAAGATGTTGAGCAAACGGCTGGGCTTGCCAAGGTCCACGGTGACAAAGAGCATGCACATGATCACCGCGGCTATGGCCAGAAACTCGCCCAGGATGGTGATGCGGCCGAAGTCCTTGAAGTGGTGCAGATAGTAGGGCAGCACCAGCATGACCGCCGAGGCGGCCACCCCCACCAGGAAGGTGAGCTGGGCGATGTACAGGCCCCAGGACACGTCCCGGCTCATGCCGGTGACCATCAGGCCCTGGTTGTATTGGTAGAGATAGGTGATGAAACCGGTCAGCAACAGGGCGCCGAGCAGGCCCAGCCACCCCCAATAAAGTCGATTCCCCCGCAGGGCTAGCTCCAGCATGGAATCCCTCTCTGTGTAATCCGCCGCTTGAGTCGCTTTAAGGTCTTTCGGGTCCGTGGCAATCGGGGCAGGGAAGCGCTCCCCGCACGATCGGGTCGGTCAGGCTCTTCAGCATGGCCAACATCTGCTCGGGGTCCGGCTCCGGCTGGGCGAGCCCGGCTATGCAGACAAAGCAGTACTCGCCGAACAGGGCTTGATGCAGCACCTCGCAATCCACGTCCGCCCTGATCTCGCCTTTCTCTTGGGCCGCGCGCAGGGTCCCCACGCCGATTTCCCGGGCCGTATCGTCCATGGCCTTGATTTCCGGGCTCCGCACCTCGGGGCTGAACAGGGCCTCCTTGAGCAGGTTGCGCGATAGGGAAGGCCGGCGGGTGTAGTACTCGAAAAAGATTTTGGCCGAGTACAGAAGCTGATCGCGGTAGTTGGCCTCCTGGGGCATGGTGGTCATGACCAACTCCACGGTCTGCCGCCAGTCGCCGACCAAGGCGGCCGAAAGCAGCGAGGCCTTGTCCTTGAAGTGGCTCATCACCGTGCCCACCCCCACCCCGGCATACTTGGCCACCGCCCGGATGGTGGTCTTGTCGTATCCCAGGGCCTCGAACAACTCCTTGGCCGCTTCCAGGATTACCTGGCGGGTCTGTTGCTTTTGCCGCTCCCGCCAGGTGCCGCCGCCTGGTTGCTCTTTGCTCATCTGATTCCTTGCCTCGGGTTGATTATGAACATGTTCTATAATTGAACGCGTTCATCTTGTGGGCAGAGCATAGCCGTTTCGGGGTGGGGAGGCAAGCGATAAATTTGGTGGTGGATGGGCCGGGGGTCAGGGAAGCGCGGGCCGGCTAGGTCGGTTCCTCGCCCAGGCCCTCGATGTATTTGTCGGCTTGTTGTACCAAGACTTGAAAATGCTGGGCCAGGAAAGCGAACTCATCTTCGCTCATGCGCTCCAGCATCATCGCCATGTTGGAGTCAAAGCCCTCGCGGAGGCTATTATAGCCGGCTTTGGCGGTTTTGCCTTTGGGGGTGAGTTTGAGCAGGACTTCCTTGTCGTTGTCCGGGGCCTTGTATTTGGTCACATAGCCCCGCTCTTCCAGCCGCTTCACGCTCTGGGAGGCCGCGCCTTTGGTGACCACCAACAGACGGGCCAGACCGGTGATGTTGATGCCCCGGTTGCGCCCGATGGCATCGATGGGCTGGATCTCCGCCGCGCTGAGCATCTCGCCGGTGCCGTAATCATGGGGAAAGGAGCGCAGGTAAACGATCTTGTTTACCAACTGTTCCAAAAGATTGCTAAGCAGGGTGTAGCGGAGTTTGGTCATACAATATTGTATTTCGCCTAAACTATAGTAGTCAAGCGCCGACCCGGCGTAAATTGCGCATTTGCCAAAAAAAGCCGCCCGCAAAGGCGGGCGGCCGGGTTTTGCCAAAAGCGGGCCTAAAGCTTCTTGCGGCCCAGGCGCAGGCTGTTGGTGACCACGGTCACCGAGGAGAAGGCCATGGCTCCGGCGGCCAGCACCGGGTGCAGGTCGCGGATGAACACGGGCAGCCACAACACCTGGTGCAGCACTCCGGCGGCCACGGGCACCAGGGCGGCGTTGTAGAAAAAGGCCCAGAACAGGTTCTGCTTGATGGTGGCCATGGTGGCCTTGCTTAGCTTGATGGCCCGGCTCACGCCGGTCAGCTCGCCGCCCACCAGGGTCACGTCGCTGGCCTCCATGGCCACGTCGGTGCCGGTGCCGATGGCGATGCCCACGTCGGCTCGGGCCAGGGCCGGGGCGTCGTTGATGCCGTCGCCCACCATGGCCACCACCGCCCCGCCTTCCTGGGCGGCGCGCACCTCGGCCTCCTTGTTTTCGGGCAGCACCTCGGCCACCACCTGGTCGATGCCCACCCGGGCGGCCACCGCCTCCGCGGCCAAGCGGTTGTCGCCGGTGATCATCACCGGGGTGATGCCCAGCTCTTTTAGCTCCTCCACCGCCTCGCGGGCGTGGGGCTTCTCCTGGTCGGCCACGGCCAGGATGCCGGCCACCTGATCCTCCAGGGCCACCAGCATCACCGTCTTGCCCTCGCCGGCCAGGCGCTGCACCTGTTGGGAGGCCTCCTCGCCGCAGGCGGGGAACCAGGAGGGCTTGCCCACCTTGACCGAGCGTCCCTCCACCGTGGCCTGAACCCCGTGGCCGCTCACCGCCTGGAAGGCTTGGGGCTCGCTCAGGGCTGCGCCCCGCTCGCGGGCCCCGGCCACCACCGCCTGGGCAATGGGGTGCTCGCTGCCGCTTTCCACCGAGGCGGCCAGGGCCAGGGCGTCCTCGCCTTGGGGCCCCAGGGGCAGCCAGTCGGTGAGCTGGGGCTCGCCCTTAGTGATGGTGCCGGTCTTGTCCAGCATCACCATGGTCAGCTTGTGGGCCGTCTCCAGGGACTCGGAGTTCTTGAACAGGATGCCCAGGCCCGCGCCCTTGCCGGTTCCCACCATGATGGCGGTGGGCGTGGCCAGTCCCAGGGCGCAGGGGCAGGCGATGACCAGCACCGCCACCATGCGGATCATGGCGGTGACGAAATCGCCGCTCATGATCCACCACACGGCCAGGGTGATGAGGGCCAGCCCGATGATGGTGGGCACGAACACCGCCGACACCTGGTCGGCCAGGCGCTGGATGGCGGGCTTGGAGCCCTGGGCCTGGCGCACCAGGCGGATGATCTGGGCCAGAGCGGTCTCGCTGCCCACGCCCGTGGCGCTGATTTTGAGCAGGCCGTGTTGGTTGACCGTGGCCCCGAAAACCTGATCGCCGGGGTGCTTGTCCACGGGGATGGATTCGCCGGTCATGGCCGACTCGTTCACCGCCGAGTCGCCGCTCAAGACCACTCCATCCACCGGAATGGCCTCGCCGGGCTTGACCAGCACGGTCTGGCCCTTTTGCACCGATCCGGCCGGGACTTCCTTTTCGTTGCCCTCGGCGTCGAGGACGCGGGCCATCTTGGGGGCCAGGTCCATGAGCTTGCGGATGGCCGCCGAGGCCTGGCCTTTGGCCTTGGCCTCCAAGAGCTTGCCCAGCTTGATCAGGGTAATGATCACCGCCGAGGTCTCGAAATACACGTGATGGCCCAGGCCGGGGACCAGGAGCACGGCCACGGAATAGAAATAGGCGGCCGAGGAGCCCAGGGCCACCAGCACGTCCATGTTGGCCGCGCCGCCCTTGATGCTCTTGTAGCCGCCCACGTAGAAGCCGCCGCCGGTGTAGAACTGCACCGGGGTGGCCAGGGCGAAAAAGAACCAGTTGACCCAGGCGGCCATGGCCCAGTCGCCCAGCAGGCCGAAGTCCCGCGACATGGAGATGACGAACAGAGGCAGGGTGAAGGCCACGCCCACCCAGAAGAAGCGGCGCTGGGCGGCCAGCTCGGCGGCGCGGGCCTGGGCCTCGGCGTCCTCGGCCACCGTCTCGCCCTCGGCGGGCAGGATCAACTCGTAGCCCGCGTTTTTCACCGCCAGGGCCATGTCCTCGAGGCTGGTCTGGGTGGGGTCGTAGTCCAGGCTCAGGGTCTCGGTGCCGAAGTTCACCGAGGCCTGGGCCACGCCGGGCACTTTCTTGTTCAGGGTGCGTTCCACGTTGGCCGCGCAGCGGGCGCAGGTCATGCCCACCACCGGCAGCTCCACGTGCCGCTTGGTCTCGGGCAGGATCAGTTGGTACCCGGCGTCCTTCACCGCCTGGGCCATGTCCTCGAGGCTGGTTTGCTCGGGGTCATAGTCCACGCTGGCGGTCTCGGTGCCAAAGTTCACCGAGGCCTGGATCACGCCGGGCACCTTTTTGTTCAGGGTGCGCTCTACGTTGGCCGAACAGCGGGTGCAGGTCATGCCCACCACCGGCAGCTCCACGTGCTGCTGTGCCACTGGCTCTCTCCAGTTGCCCAGTACTACTTGGGCGGGTAGCCGGCGTCCTTGAGGGCGGCTTCGATCTGCTCCCAGGTGGCCGGGGCATCCCAAGCGATGGTCACGTCTTTGCCGGCCACATCGCCTTCCACGGAAGTCACGCCCTTGACCTCACCGGCCTCGCGCTTTACCGTGGCCAGACAATGTCCGCAGGAAATATCGGGGATGTTGACGGTCTTGGTTTCCATTTTTCTCTCCTGGGTGGTGATGGCCTCGGCCGGGCCTTGGGCGGGCCGCCGGCCTATTTAGCGATAAGAGTTACGCCTCTAGTAAATATATCATGGTTAACTAAATTAGCCACGCCTACAAAGCCGCGGCCTACAACGGGTTCCGCCACGTTGGGCCGGACCCTTTTACTACTTGTTTAATAAGTTAATCCCCTGGGGCGCTTTCGCAAGGGGCCGCCCGCCGGGCACATAAAACACCCCCCGGGGCCGGGCCCCGGAGGGTGTTCAATTCGCGCTTGGTTCAGCGGTTTAGCCGAGGCGCTACTTTTCTGTCCACTGGGGCTTGCGCTTGTCCAAAAAGGCCCTGAGCCCCTCCTCGGCGTCGGCCGTGGGCATCAACTCGTCCAGGTAAATCTTTTCAATGAGTTGCAGACCCTGTTCCTTCTCGTCCATGAGGCCCCTGACCACCGCCTTCTTGGTGAGGCTCAGCACCAGGCCCGACAGGCCCACCAGCTTGCCCACCAGGGTCTGGGTGGCCTCGGCCAGCTCCTCGGGCGCCACCACCTGGTTGACTAGGCCGATGGCCTTGGCCTCCTCGGCCCCGATGACGTCGCCGGTGACGATCAGCTCCAGGGCCTTTTTGTAGCCCATCTGCCGGGGGAAGACCAGGGCGGCCACCGGCGGGAACACCCCCACCAGGATCTCGGGCTGGCCGAACTTGGCCTTGGCGCTGGCCACCACCAGGTCGCAATAGGCGGCCAGCTCGCAGCCGCCGCCCAGGGCCGCGCCCTGCACCGAGGCCACGGTTACCACCCCCAGCTTTTCCATGCGCCTAAAGATGCCGTGGAACACCTCGATCATATCGTGCACCTGGTCGCCCAGGTGCTCGCCCACGTCCACCCCGGCGCTGAAGGCCTTGCCCTCGGCCTGGATCAAAAGCACCTTGAGCCCGGCCGGGGACAGGGTGTCCAGGGCCTGGTTCATCTCTTTCATCATGGCGATGTTCAACACGTTCAGGGGCTCGCGGCAAAGGGTCAGGGTGGCCACCCCGTCCGCCACCGCCAGCTTGATGTGTTCGTAGGCCATGGTCGTATCTCCCGTGTTTGGTTCCAAGAAAAAGGGCCGGGCGCAGCGGCCCGGCCCTGTGGCGTCGTTTGCTCGCGGGGGCCGCTTAGCCTTGGGGCTTGCCCATGACCTCGGCGAAGGTCTTGTCGTCGGCCTCGGCTCCGCTTGCGATGAGCTGGCGGAACTTAATGAAGTCGATGACGTCGGTGCCGGTGATCTTCTTGGTGTTGAAGGCACCGAAGCCCAGGAAGGCCTCGTAGTTCATGTTGGCCATCAGCCAGTGGCGGTTGGGAAGCTTGGCCTGGTCCCAGAAGAACTTCTTCTTGGCCCTGATGCCGTCGATGGACTTCATCACGCAGCCGGGGAACAGGTTGGCGAAGGTCCAGATGATCTTGTTGACTTCGGCGTCGAGCATGGCGGCGTCGCGGGGCAGCTCCTTGAGCTTGGCCTTGGCCTCGCCCAGGGCGGCCTTGTCGCGTATGTACTCGCCGTAGACGATCTCGCCGCCGTCCACGTAGCGGTCGGTGATGATCATGGGGTTGCGGATGAACTTGTCGCCGTCCTTGAGCACCGGAACCACCTTGGAGACGAGGTTCTTGGCCCGCATCTTGTAGGCGCTCCACATCTCGCAGGACACGCAGTTCCACATGGCGTCTTCCATGTTGAGCATCCAGGGCAGGAAGTCGGTGGAGCCGCCGTCCGGGGCCGAGCCGTGGCGGGCGCCCGCCTGGCCGAAGATGGCCAGGTCGCTGGTCACCGCCAGGTCGCAGGCCATGCCGATCTCCTGGCCGCCGGCCACGCGCATGCCGTTGACCCGGCAGACGGTGGGCTTTTTGCACATCAGGATGCTGTCCACCATCTCGTTGAAAAGGTCCATGTACTCGCCGTACTCGTTGGGCCGCTTGGAGTAGTACTCGCTGTACTCCTTGGTGTTGCCGCCGGTGCAGAAGGCGTCAAAGCCGGTACCGGTGAACACCGTGGCCACCACCGAGCGGTCGCCGGAGGAGGCGCGGAAGCCCGCGATCACGCCCTTGACCATGGTGGTGGTGTAGGAGTTGTACTGGCGCGGGTTGTTCAGGCGCACCTCGGCCACGTACAGGCCGGGCACTTCCTCGCCGGTCTTGGGGTTGACCAGGGGTTTTTTGGTGTAGACCACGCAGGGGGCGTCTTCATCGTTGCCCCAATAGCGGCCGCGTACCATGTCCTCCTCGAAAAGGAGATGGTTTTTTAGTTCGTGCTCTCTGGGCATCCACTCCAGTGGCATGTTTCCCTCCAAAAGTCCTCAAAAGGTGTTAATAGACAAACCGTATACGCGGCGCCGAATCCTAGAAGTCGGGCTCCAGAACCTGGCGCTTGTCGAACAAGCCGGCGTGCTGCTGCTCGAAGACCTGCTCGATTTGGCTCATGGGCTTGGTCTCCAGGAAGGGCTCTATCTGAACCCGGCCGTCCTGGACCATGGCCAGCACCTTGGGGTAGTACTCGGGGAGGCAGCCCCAGGTGCCGATGATCTCGGCGTCGAAGGCCATCAGTTTGCTGAGCATGTACTTGTTGGCCTGCAGGCCGAAGCCCACCACCACCAACTTGCCCAGGAAGGACAACAGGGCCAGGGCGATCTCCTGGCCGCCGCCGGTGCCGGTGCACTCGAATATCTTCCAGCCCACGTTCTTGGGCACCCCGGCCTGCTTGCAGATGTCGCCGAACTCGCCCTTGATCTGCTTGATGTCCTTGTCCTTGGAGTTGATCACGTAGTCCACGCCGAAGTCCAGGGCGCGGTCCAGCTTGGCCTGGTTGCGGGCGATGCCCAGCACCACCTTGGCCCCCAAGGCCTTGGCGATCTGGCCCATGTAAACCCCCACCCCGCCGGTGATGCCGGTGACGATGACCAGGTCGCCCTCCTTGAGGTCGGCGCGCATGGCCGCCTGGTAGGGGGTGGTGCCCGCGTCGGCCACCACCGCGTAGTGGCTCAAGGGGAACTTGGGGTCGTCGACGACGCACAGGTCGCCGGCGGGCACCGGGATGTGGCTGGAGAAGCCGCCGTAGACGCCCAGGGAGTTGCCGGGCATCTTCTGGGCCAGGCAGCGGTTGCCCCGGCCCTCGTCGCAGATGGGGCAGTTGCCGCAGGGCATCACCGCCGGCACGATCACCTGCTTGCCCACCAGGGCGTCGGGGCCGGCCAGCACCGTGCCCGCGATCTCGTGGCCCAGGGTCAGGGGCGGCTTGCTCACGGTGGGCACGCCGTCGTAGAAATAGCCCAGGTCGGTGTGGCACACGCCGCAACCGGCCACCTCCACCAGGGCGTCGCCTTCGGCCAGCTCGGGCATGGGCAGGGTGGTTTTCTGCAACACGCCGGGTTTGCCTTCCTTGCCCGGCTCCACCATCTGCCAGGTTTGAATCTTGTCGGGTATGGCCGCCATTTTCGCCTCCTCGATTTTTTTGCTTTAGCGGGCCCGCCCAAGGCGGCCCGTCCCCAGGGGAGTTAGATCATTCCGTAGCCGCCGTCCACGCAGATGAGCTGGCCGGTGATGTAGTTGGCCTCGTCGCTGGCCAAGAACACGAAGGCGGGGGTGATATCATCGGCCTCGGCAAAGCGTTTGAGCAAAATGCGGTTCATGTAGATGTCCCGCAGCTTTTCGTCCGAGCGGATCTTTTCGGTCATGTCCGTGGCCACGATGCCCAGGGAGATCACGTTGGCGCAGACGTTGAAGCCGGCCATCTCCCGGGCGATGGACTTGGTCAGGCTGATGACCCCGCCCTTGGCCGCCGAGTAGTTGACCTGGCCCACGGTGCCCACCACCCCGGCCACGCTGGTCACGTTGATGACCCGGCCGCCTTTTTGGGCCTTGAAGATGGGTTGGGCCGCCTTGCTCATCATCCACACCGCCTTGAGGTGGATGTTCAGCACCTGGTCCCACTGCTCGCCGCTCATCTTGTGCAGCATGGCCGGCCGGGTGAACCCGGCGTTGTTGACGATGATGTCCAACCCGCCCAGGTCGTTCATGGCCGCGTCCACCAGGGCCTGGCAGTCTTCCTCTCGGGCCACGTCGCCCTTGATCGCCACGGCTTGTCGGCCCATGTCCTTAAATTGTTTGACCAAATCCTTGGCGGGCCCCTCGGAGGAGCTGTAGTTGACCACTACGTCGGCTCCCTCGCGGGCAAAGGCCTGGGCCACTGCGGCCCCCACGCCGCGGGAAGACCCGGTGACTATGGCTTTTTTTCCGGCTAGACGCATACACCCTCCAGTTGTTGCGTTCCGGGCTGGGCGCAGAACTCCTGCCGCACCCTTGAACACCCCGATGCCCGGGCGGATAGTGTTAGGATGTAACTTCAATATAGCTATGTTGTAACTATTGGCAAAAGCGGGGCGGAGTGTCAAGAAAAAAGGATGCACTGAGCGGCAAAACGACGCTTTGACACCCCGGCGGGGCTGGGCTAGCCTGTAGGCCGCCCGCGCACTTTGGAGGTACTAATGAGCCAGCCCGTGTTGTTAGTGGAAGACCATGGCCCGGTGCGTCTGTTTACCCTGAACCGCCCTGAAAGCCTCAACGCCTTGGACCAGGAAATGATGGCCGCCATGAGCCAGGCCTTGGGGGAGGCCAGGGCCGACGACCAAGTGGGCGCGGTGGTGCTCACCGGAGCGGGGCGGGCCTTCAGCGCCGGGGCCGACCTGGCTTTTTTCGCCAAAATGGCGGCCGAGGGCGACCAGGCCAGCCGCGCCCGCTTCACCGGGCTGGAGGGCCCCCGGGCCCTGGCCAACTTCCCCAAGCCCCTGATCGCGGCGGTCAACGGCCCGGCGGTGGGCTGGGGCCTCACCGTGAGCCTGATGTGCGACCTGCGTCTGGCCAGCCAAGAGGCCTATTTTTCGGCCGGTTTCGTCAAGGTGGGGGTCACCCCGGAGTTCGGCTCCTCCTTCCTGCTGCCGGCCATCGTGGGCCTGGGCCGGGCCATGGACATGGTGCTCACCGCCCGCCGGGTGCCCGCCGCCGAGGCCCTGGACATGGGCTTGCTGAACCGCGTCGCTCCGGCCGAAGAGCTTTTGCCCCAGGCCCTGGAGCTGGCCGGGCACATCGCCGCCATGCCCCGCCCGGCCGTGGACATGGCCAAGGCCCTGCTGCGTCATGGGGCCGAGTCGGGCCTGGAGCAGGTGTTGGACTACGAGATGCGCTGCTTCCGCACGGCCATGGCCTCGCCCGAGCACAAGGCGGCCGTGGAGGCCATGTTGGAGGCCATCAGGGCCCGCAAAGGCTAAGCGGCTTCGCCAGGCGGCGCTATGCGGCGTTGGCGGCGTCGCTTAGACCTCGGCGTATTTGCAATACGCCTGCGGTCTGCGCTTGCCGCCGCCTTGCCTAGCACCACCTGACTGTGCCGCGAGTAGGGCGGCTGGGCCGCAAAGAAGGTGCCGTTTAGGTGAAAATCTGAGCAATAGCGTAGGTTGGGTAGAGGGCGTAGCCCGAAACCCAACAATCCCCTGCCGCCACCCGGAAAGGCCCGCCATGCCAACCTTCATCATCATTCTTGGGAGCTGATTCGGTGCGTTTCGGTATCCATCTGTCCGTGGCCGGGGGGCCCATGCGGGCCGCGGTGGAGGCCAAGGCCCTGGGCCTGGAGTGTTTGCAGATCTTCTCGGGCACTCCGCGCACCTGGAAACAGAAGCCGCTCAAAAAGGCCGACGCCCAGGCCTTTGCCCGGGCGACGGACCAGGCGGGCCTGGACCCGGTGGCGGTGCACGCCCCCTATCTGATCAACCTGGCCGCCGGGGACCACGCCCTGTGGCGGCGCTCCTACCAGGCCCTGGCCGCCCAGCTCAAGCGGGCCGCCGCCCTGGGGGCCACAGCGGTGGTGGTGCATCCGGGCAGCCGGGGCCGGCGCGAGCTGGCCTGGGGCCTGGACCGGGCGGCCGAGGGAGCCCGCCGGGCCCTGGAGGCGGCCGGGCCCGGTGCGGCCCTGTGGCTGGAAAATACCGCCGGCGGGGGAGGGCACCTGGGCGGCGACCTGGGTCAGTTGGCCGGGCTGCTGGAGCGCCTGGAGGGCCTGGCCGTGGGGGCGGTGATCGACACGGCCCACGCCTTTGCCGCCGGCTACGCCCTGGACGGCTATGAGAGGGCGCGGGCCTTTGTGGACCTCCTGGACGCAGAGCTGGGCCTAGAGCGGGTCCGGATGTGGCACCTCAACGATTCCGATTTCCCCCAGGGCGGCTTGCGGGACCGCCACACCCATCTGGGCCGGGGCCTGTTGGGGGAGGGCTGCTTCGCCGCCCTGGTGGAAGACAAGCGCCTGGTTGGCATGGGCGGGGTGATGGAAACCCCCAAGGACACCCGCTGGGCCGACCGGCGCAACCTGGCCTTTTTGCGCCGCCTGCGCCGCCGCGCGGGGACCAGGCCCTAGGCCGGGCCTCGGGCGGGCCCAGCTTGCCTGGCCCCTGATAATGTGTTAGTTTTCGGACAGGTCGCTGGCCCCGTAACCCGGAGCTATTGTTTGGACAAGCCGCAAACACCGCCGCCCGGCACCCCGGTCATCGAGCTCACCGAAGTGGTGGACTCCGATGAGCAGGCCACCCGGCCCGCTCCCCGGCCCGCCAGCCGGCAGGATTTGGGCGAGTTGGACCGCATTTTGGCCGAGTTGAGCAGCCAGGAGCCGCCCCCCGCCCAGGAGGGCGACATGGCCCGGCTCATGGCCGAGATGGGCCTGCCGCCCCAGCCCCGGGAGCAGCCGGCCGACCCGGTGGAGACCGAGCTGCAAGGGCTGTTGCGCGAGTTGGGCAGCCAGGGGCAGGCCTTGGAGGCCTTCGAGGCCCGGACCAAGGCGGCGGCGCCACCGAGGGGCGAGGCCCCTTTGCCGGCCGAGCCCGAAGAGTTGGCCGATCTGGTGCGCCAGGCGGTGCAGGGTATTTTGCAAGAGGAAGCCCCGGACCTGGTCAGCCGCCTGGTGGACCAGGCGCTTCGGGAACGGCTGGAGAGCCTGGTGAGCCAAGAAATCGACCGGCAGATTGAGGCCAAGGTGGCCCGAGAGGTGCAAGAGCTTCTGCGCCGGGTCATGCACGAGGCCGGAGAAACCTCCGGCCGGCGCGACGACGGGGTAGTAGTAGACTAGACCACCGGCCGGGGGCCGGTGGCGAGGCTGGGAGAGAACTCCCTGCCTTTTCTTTTTGTCTTAGCGAGGAGCCCGCAATGGCCCAGGAAACCCTACCCAAATCTTACGAGCCGTCCCAGGTGGAAGAGCGTTGGTACGCCTATTGGGAACGCGAGGGGTTGTTCACCGCCGATCCGGCCGGCAAGGGCCCGGCCTATTCCATCGTGATCCCGCCGCCCAACGTAACCGGGCAGCTGCACATGGGCCACGCGCTCAACAACACCATGCAGGACATCATGTGCCGCTACAAGCGCATGCTGGGCTACGAGGTGCTGTGGATGCCGGGCACCGACCACGCGGGCATCGCCACCCAGAACGTGGTGGAGCGCCAGCTGGCCGCCGAGGGCAAGACCCGCCACGACCTGGGGCGGGAGGCCTTCATCGAGCGGGTGTGGGAATGGCGGGCCGAGTACGGCGGCAAGATCATCAACCAGCTCAAGCGCCTGGGCGCCTCCTGCGACTGGAGCCGGGAGCGCTTCACCATGGACGAGGGCCTGTCCCGGGCGGTGCGCGAGGTTTTCGTGCGCCTGTACGAGGAAGGGCTCATCTACCGGGGCGACTACATCATCAACTGGTGCCCCCGCTGCCACACCGCCTTGAGCGACCTGGAGAGCGAGCACGAGGAGGTCAAGGGCGGGCTGTACCACATCCGCTATCCCTTCAAGAACGGCAAGGGCTACCTGGTGGTGGCCACCACCAGGCCGGAGACCCTGTTGGGCGACACCGCGGTGGCGGTGAACCCCGACGACCCCCGCTATCAGAACCTGGGCGACGACACGGTGCTCCTGCCGCTCATCGGCCGGGAGCTGCCCATCATCCGGGATTCCTACGTGTCCACCGACTTCGGCACCGGGGCCCTGAAGGTGACCCCGGCCCACGACCCCAACGACTTCCTCCTGGGCCAGCAGCACGGCCTGGCCGCCATCCGGGTCATGGACGACGACGGGGTAATCAACGCCGAGGGCGGCCCCTACGCCGGGATGGAGCGCTTCGAGGCCCGCAAGGCCATGCTGGCCGACCTGGACGCCCAGGGCCTTTTGGAAAAGCAGGAAGACTACATGCACTCGGTGGGCCACTGCTACCGCTGCAAGACCATGGTGGAGCCCATTCTCTCCAAGCAGTGGTTCGTCAAGGTGGGCCCCCTGGCCGAGGAGGCCCTGAAGGCGGTGCAGACCGGGCGCACCAAGATCGTGCCCACCCAGTGGGAAAAGACCTATTACGAGTGGATGACCAACATCCGCGACTGGTGCGTGAGCCGCCAGATCTGGTGGGGCCACCGCATCCCGGCCTGGTACTGCGAATGCGGCGAGGTCATCGTCAGCCGCACCGCGCCGGAAAAGTGCCCGGCCTGCGGCTCCGGCGAGCTGCGCCAGGAGACCGACGTCCTGGACACCTGGTTCTCTAGCGCCCTGTGGCCCTTCTCCACCATGGGCTGGCCCGACCAGACCCCGGAGCTCAGCAAGTTCTACCCCACCTCCTGCCTGGTCACCGGTTTCGACATCCTGTTCTTCTGGGTGGCCCGCATGATGATGATGGGTATCAAGTTCATGGGCGAGGTGCCCTTCACCGACGTGTACATTCACGCCCTGGTGCGCGATGCCTCGGGCCAGAAGATGTCCAAGTCCAAGGGCAACGTCATCGATCCCCTGATCGTCATGGACGAGTTCGGCACCGACGCCTTCCGCTTCACCCTGGCCGCCTTCGCGGCCCAGGGCCGCGACATCAAGATGAGCGAGGAGCGCATCGCCGGTTACCGCAACTTCGTCAACAAGATATGGAACGCGGCCCGCTTCACGCTTATGAACCTGGGCGAGGGCGAACCGGGCGAGCTGCCCACCGAGCCGACCCTGGAGGACCGCTGGATCCTCTCGCGGGTGAGCCGGGTGGCCCAGGAGGTGGGCCGGGCCATAGAGGAGTACCGCTTCAACGAGGCGGCCAGCGCGGCCTACCAGTTCGTGTGGCACGAGTTCTGCGACTGGTATCTAGAGCTGGCCAAGGGCCCGCTCTACGACGAGAGCGACCCCGAGCGCCAGGTGGCCACCCGGGCGGTGCTGGCCGAGGTGTACTCGCGCCTGCTCAGGATACTGCATCCCTTCATGCCCTTTGTCACCGAGGAGCTGTGGCAGCGCCTGCCCGGGGCCCAGGGCAGCATCATGCAGGCCCCCTGGCCCGGCGAGCACGACGACCAGATCGACCCCCAGGCCGAGCACGACATGGGCCTGGTCATGGAAGTGATCGGCGCGGTGCGCAATATTCGCGGAGAGATGGGAATTAGTCCCGGCCGGGAAGTTCCTGTGGTACTATTGCCCTACTCCGATCAGGTCTTTTCGGTCCTCCAGGCCCAATCCGCCCGCATCCAGAGCCTGGCCAAGACCACAGAGCCGGGCTGGGCCAGCGAGGGTGAGCAGCCGGCCAAGTCGGCCGGGGCGGCCCTGGCCGAGGTGACGGTGTTCGTGCCCCTGGAGGGGCTGGTGGATTTCAGCGCCGAGGAGGCCCGCCTGGACAAGGAGTTGGCCAAGCTGGAGAAGGAAATCACCCCCAGCCGCAAGAAGCTCACCAACCAGGGTTTCTTGGCCAAGGCACCCGAAGAGGTGGTGGCCAAGGAAAAGGCCAAGGTGGCGGAGGCTGAGGACAAAATCGCCAGGATCAAGCAAAGTCTGGTCCGGGTGAAGAGTTTCCGTTAGGACGGGGGCAAGGCTCCGGCCTTTTCGTTGGGCCGGGCCACCCGGTACAAGCTGTGGGAAAAAGGCAGTTTGTGCTTGACAGTACTATGGCAAGTTGATAGACAGTTCATTGTGCTTTCGAGGCCCCCTTTGAGGAAAAAATGGCCTGTCAGGCCGATTTATAAATGTCGTAAAGGAGGAAACCCACGATGCCGACCGTGAGCTTTAAGGGCAAAGATTTTGAAGTGGACGAGGACGGCTTCCTGCAAGATCCCGAGACTTGGGACGTTGACTTCGCTCACTACGTGAAGGAGCAAGAGGGCATCTCCGAGTTGACCGACGAACACTGGAAGGTTATCCACTACCTCCAGGACTACTACAAGAAGAACGGCATCGCCCCCATGGTCCGGATCATGACCAAGGTCACCGGCTACAAGCTGAAGCAGATCTACGAGCTGTTCCCCAGCGGCCCCGGCAAGGGCGCCTGCAAGATGGCCGGTTTGGCCAAGCCCACCGGCTGCGTCTAGTACTCAGCGGCCCGATTCATACGGTGTCCCGCCGAGCTTTCGGCGGGCACCGTCTTTTAGGGCTACACCTGTACAATATTTCGGCTATACGTTTCAAGGTATAGGCATTCGGAGCAAATGGGACATGGGCGAGAACGCATCGCGCCTGAAGCTTGAGGCGGCCCCCAAGGCATACGAGGGCGAACAGGACAAGGCCAGGGCCCCGGAAGAGACCGTGGCCTGGGTGCGCGAGCGTTTCGCGTCCATGGGCCACGACGTTTTGCGCCAGGTGATGCGCATCGACACGGGACGTCTGGGCATCCCCGTGTACATCAGCATCTGCGGCGACGAGGCCAAGGGGGTGATCGGCACCCAAAAGCAGATGGGCAAGGGCGCCGCTCCGGCCCAGGCCGAGGCCAGCGCCCTCATGGAGTTGGCCGAGCGCTTCTCCTTTTTCAGCTTCATCAAAAGCGATGGCTTCCCCTGGCTCACCGCCCCCGAGGCCGGCCCCCAGGCCATGGATTTCGCCCAAGCGGCCAAGGCGGTGCACCATCCCCCCGAGGACCTGGCGCGGGCCAAGGCGGTCTTTGACCTGCTGCCCCAGAGGTGGGCCTGGGCCCGCAACCTGGGCGCGGGGCGCGACGAGCGCCTGCCCCTGAGCTGGTTCTACGCCATCAACGAGTACAACGGCCCGGCGGCGGGCAACTGCCTGGAAGAGGCGGTGTTGCAGAGCCTGTGCGAAGTGGTGGAGCGCCACGTTTCGGCGGTGGTCACCCTGGAAAAGCGGCCCACCCCGGCCATCGACCCGGACAGTGTGACCGATCCCGTGGCCGCCGGGCTCATCGCCAAGTTCATGGGGGCGGGCATCAAGGTCTATCTCAAGGACTTCACCTGCGACATGGGCATCCCCTCGGTGGCGGCCCTGTGCTACGACCCCAGCACCTTCCCCGCCTCCAGCGAGATCGTCTACGCGGCGGGCACCGCCACCAGCCCGGCCATGGCCTTGGTGCGCGCCCTCACCGAGGTGGCCCAACTGGCGGGCGAGTTCAACACCCACACCTCCTACAAGGTCAGCGCCCTGCCCAAGTTCGCCCAGCTGGAGGACGCCAGCTACGTTACCGAGGCGGCGGGCACGGTGGCCCTGGACTCTCTGCCCAACCTGAGCGCCCCGGACTTCCGCGACGAGGTGATGAACTGCGTGGGCGCCCTGGAGGATCGCGGCTATTCGGTGTATTGCCTCAACGCGACCCACCCGGAGCTGCAAGTGCCCGCGGTTTATACCATTGTGCCCGGAGCCCACTTCGCCTACCGCACCACCGGCACCGACGTGGTGTTCCACGCGGCCAAGGCGGCCAGCCAGCTTCCAGACCCCCTGCAGGCCCTGGCGGTGTTAAACCAAATGCTCGAAGAGGCCGGGCAGACCTATTACCTGGAGTTTTTCCGGGGCCTGGCCTTGATGGCCCTGGAGCGGCCCGGCGAGGCCCTGGCCTCCTTGGACGCGGCCCTGGGCCTGAACCCGCCATCCAGCGACGAGGCCTCCATCCACACCCACCGGGGCGCGGCCCTCAAGGATCTGGGGCGCTACGACGAGGCCAAAACGGCCCTGGGCCGGGCGGCCTCCTTCCGCGACCCCCACTCGGAAGTGTTCAATCTGCTTGGCTTTTGCCACTACATGCTCAAGGAGCACGAGATGGCCATCGAGGCCTTTGGCCGGGCTATAGAGCTGGAGCCGGGCCTGGCCATCAACTACGCCAACATCGGCAGCAACTTGAGGGAGCTGGGTCAGTTCAAGGAGGCCTGCCAGATGTACGAGCACGCCTTGGAGCTGGACCCCGGCCTGGGGTTTGCCCGGGATAATCTGGAAAAGTTAAGGCAAAAGCTTTAAGCCTAGTCAAGCCGTGGAAAAGCCCCGCCGGGCGGTTAGCTCGCGCCAGCGGCCGGCCCCTTGCCGGGGGCGGCCCAATATGGCTAAAATTTAGAGGCTGTCATGATCTGGGGGGATCGATGAGGCGAAAAACCAAAAATGCTTGGTTGCTTTTGGCCATGCTGTGCTTGGTGGCGCTCCCGCGTGCCAGCGCCGGCATGAGCAGTTTTGAGTTTTGGGACCAAAAATGCGCCGAGCCGCAGATCAGGGAAACGGTCGGATGCCTGGTGCATCGGGCGCAATCGTTGGTTTTCACGCCTCCCGCTGACCAAGAAAAAATCCAACAGGCGGTCATCCTTTATAAAAAGGCCCTTGCCCAGGACTCATGGAACGTTTCCGCCGCGAGCGGTCTGGTTACCGCCTATTTGCGCCTAAAGGACTACCCCGGCGCCTTAAGGGTCTTGAATTGCACTATTTTCCGGCAGCCGTGGTTCTTGGAAATGCGCCTTTTTCGCTGCCAACTCTTGGAGGGAATGGGCTTGCCCCTGGAGGAGGCCAAGCGCTGCTTCGCGGACGTGGCCAGGCGCTACCGGGAAAACGAGCGCTTTGACGCGGATTATGTGCTGGCCGCCCTGCTGGCGGATAGCCCCGAGGGCGCGGAGGTCAAGCGAGAGTTCCATGAACGAGCCAAGCCCGGGACGCCGGAAGAATATTTATGGCAGAGCGTGTTCAAAGATTTTGACCGGGATGATTACCTGAAAAAGACGAAGTTGGTGGAAGAGGGTTACCGGGCGTCGCCTCTTAACCAAGAAATTACCCTGGCCGACTGCGTGGGGGTTATGCCGGGGGCGACGCGGGGCCATGCCGCGAGCCCCTCTGAGCGAGCCGCGGCGCAACGAAAAGAGGCCGAATACCACACCAAGGTCAGAAGGCAGCAGGCGGTGAGCCAGGCCCAGTCCTACCTGGCGCAAAAGGACTATGGCGCGGCGCTGGAGATTATCGAGGCCGAACCGGCCACGGAGTCGGCGGGCGATCATTTGCAACTGCTGGGGTGCCTGTTGCGGGAAAAAACCGGCCGCCCGCCGGAAGAGTACCAGGCCTGTTACCGTCAATACCTGGCGGCCCTGGAGCGAGGCGATTTTTACGTCACCAACCCCAACTATGTCAGGGTGGGGATACTGGCCTACTGGCCCGACAAAAAAAGCATCCGGGAAAAGGTGCTGGCCAACTTCATGCCCGGCACCCAAGACCAAAAGAACTGGGAACAATACCTGGACGTTTTACGCAGACAAGACGTGTTTGAGGTGATGTTCAAGTGGTAGGGGCGCGCTGACCGCGCCGGCCCGCCGGGGTATTCGCGCAGGCTCTTGCCGCCCCCCGTCTAATCCCCCACCGGCTTGCGGCGCAGGGATTTGATCTGACCCCGCTGCTTTTTGGCTTCCAGGCGGCGGCGTTTGGCGGCCCGGGAGGGCTTGGTGGGCCGCCGGGGCTTGGGCGGGGGCTTGGCCTTTTCGGCCAAGGCATGGGCCAAGCGCTCCAGAGCCACCTCCCGGTTCTGGTGCTGGGAGCGGCGCTCGGTGGCGCTCACGGTGATGCCGCTGGGCAGGTGGGTCAGGCGCACCCCGGTTTCGGTCTTGTTGCGGTGTTGGCCGCCCGGCCCGGAGGCCCGAAAAAACTCCCAGAGCAGGTCTTTTTCTTCTATTTCCGGCGGCAGGTCCACGGGCTAGGCCCTGGGGGCCCGCTTGTCGCACTCGATATAGGCGTAGGCCGAGTGGTTGTGGATGGACTCGAAGTTCTCGCTGTCCACGGTGAACCAGACGATGTTGCGGTCGTCGCTGAGCTTGCTGGCCACCTCGCGCACCACGTCCTCCACGAACATGGGGTTGTCGTAGGCGTGCTCGGTGACGAATTTTTCGTCGTCGCGCTTGAGCAGGGAAAACACCTCGCTGGAGGCGCTGCTTTCCACCATGTGGATGAGGTCCTCGATCCAGATGAAGCGCTTGAACCTCACGGCCAGGCGCACGATGCCCCGCTGGTTGTGGGCCCCGGTGACGCTTATCTCCTTGGAGCAGGGGCACAGGGTGGTCACCGGCACCGCGATCTCCACCACCAGATCCATGCCCGCGCCGTTGAGGCTACCCCGAAAGGCCACGCCGTATTCCATGAGCCCCTGGGCCTGGCTCACCGGGGCGGCCTTTTCCAGGAAATAGGGGAACTCCACCTCGATGTGGGCGCTCTCGGCGTCCAGGCGGTGCTTCATCTCCTCCAGGATGTCGGGGATGTTCTTGATGTTGATGCTGCCGCTGTACTCGCTGAGTAGCTCGATGAAGCGGCTCATGTGGGTGCCCTTGTACTGGTGGGGCAGGTTCACGTACATGTTGATGGAGGCCACGGTCTGCTGGCTGCCGTTGGCCCGGTCCAACACGGTGATGGGGTAACGGATATTCTTCACCCCCACCTTGTCGATGGCGATGTTGCGGTGGTCGGGCTGGTTTTGTACGTCGAGCATGATAACTTGGCTGCTTTTACCATGGCCGCGCCCGGGGCGGGCCGGGGGCGTTGCTTGGGTCGTCCCCTGCCGCGGAGCGGCGTGAGTTTGGTTGTGGTTGCTACTCTTTATATGCCGGATTATTTACCACGGCGCTAACAATTTCGACATACCGTTCAACAATAATTGGGGGCGCACCGCCCAGTCGGCGATGCGCCCCCAATTACTTCGGTTCGGCTCGCCCGGGGCCTACCAGCCCCAGGTCAGGTACTCGTGCATGCTGTTGGCGGCCAGGCGGCCCGCCCCGGCGGCCTTGATGACCGTGGCCGCGCCGGTGACGATGTCGCCGCCGGCCCACACGCCGGGCTTCTTGGTCTTGCCCGCCTCGTCGGCCTCGATGTAGCCCCACTTGTTCACGGCCAGGCCGGGGGTGGTCCGGGTGATCAGGGGGTTGGCCCCGGAGCCGATGGCGATGATGGCCAGGTCGCATTCCAGGGTCTTGGTGGAGCCGGGGATGGGCTCGGGGCGGCGGCGGCCGCTTTCATCGGGCTCGCCCAGCTTCATCTCTTGCAACTCCACCGCCTTGAGGCGGTTGTCCTCGTCGCCGATGAAGCGGATGGGGTTGTGCAACACGAAGAACTGGATGCCCTCGTCCTTGGCGTGGTGGATCTCCTCGCCGCGGGCGGGCAGCTCCTGCTCGGAGCGGCGGTACACGCATTTCACGTCGTCGCAGCCCATGCGCATGGCGGTGCGCAGGCTGTCCATGGCCACGTTGCCGCCGCCAAAGACACACACGTGCTCGCCGCCCACCAGGGGGGTGTCGTACTCGGGGAAGAGATAGCCCTTCATCAGGTTGGCCCGGGTCAGGTATTCGTTGGCGCTGTAGACCCCGATGAGGTTCTCGCCGGGTACGCCCACGAAGCGCGGCAGGCCGGCGCCCACGCCCAGGTACACGGCGTCAAAGCCTTCCTCGGTCAAGAGCTCGTCCACGGTGATGGTGGAGCCCACCACCATGTTGCACTCCACCTTGACCCCCAGGCGCTCCAGGAAGTTGACCTCCGCGGCCACGATCTCCTTGGGCAGGCGGAACTCGGGAATGCCGTAGACCAACACGCCGCCGGCCTTGTGGAAGGCCTCGAACACGGTGACCTCGTGACCCTTGCGGATCAGGTCGCCGGCCACGGTCAGGCTGCCGGGGCCCGAACCCACCACCGCCACCTTCTTGCCGGTGGGGGCGTCCTTGGGGGGCATGGGCAGGTCCTTTTCGGCCCGGGCCCAGTCGGCGGCGAAGCGCTCCAGGTTGCCGATGGCCACGGGCTTGTCCTTCTTGCCCACGATGCACATGCCCTCGCACTGGTTCTCCTGGGGGCACACCCGGCCGCAGACGGCGGGCAGGGAGTTCTTCTGCCACAGCTGCATGATGGCCCCGGCGTAGTTGCCCTGGGCGATCTCGGCGATGAACTGGGGGATGTCCACGTTAACCGGGCAACCCTCCTTGCAGGAGGGCTTTTTGCACTGCAAACAGCGCTGAGCCTCGGCCTGGGCCATCTCGGCGGTGTAGCCCATGGGAACTTCTTCAAAATTGCGTCGCCGCACCTCGGGCTTCTGTTCGGGCATCGGGGTGCGCGGAGCTTTTTCCTTTTTCGCTTTTTCGGCCATGCTCACCCTCTCCTTATTTGCCCTTGGTCTCGCAGGCGCATTTTTGCTCGTAACGGTCCATGGCTTGCCGCTCCTGGGGCACATAGGCGGTCAGGCGCTTGGACAGGCCTTCGAAGTCCACCTTGTGGGCGTCGAACTCCGGGCCGTCCACGCAGGCGAACTTGGTCTCGCCGCCCACCTGCACCCGGCAGCAGCCGCACATGCCCGTGCCGTCGACCATGATGGCGTTGAGGCTGACCATGGTGGGCACGCCGTACTCCTCGGTGACCTTGGAGCAGAACTTCATCATGGGCACCGGCCCGATGCACACCGCTTCCTTGACTTCGGAGCCCAGCTTGGTGAGCTGCTCGCGCAGCACGTCGGTGACAAAGCCGTGATGGCCGTAGGAGCCGTCGTCGGTGCACACGTAGAACTCATCGGAGGCCTTTTTCATCTTGTCCTCCATGATGAGCAGATCCTTGGTGCGCGCCCCGATGATGCTGATGACCTTGTTGCCCGCCTGGTGGAAGCCCCGGGTGATGGGGTGCAGCACGGCCACGCCGGTGCCGCCGCCCACGCAAATGACGGTGCCTTTTTTCTCGATGGGGGTGGGGGTGCCCAGGGGACCGGCGATGTCCATGATGGCGTCCATCACCTCCAGGCTCTTGAGCAGGGCGGTGGTCTTGCCCACCACCTGGTAGATGATGGTGATGGTGCCCCGGTTGGGGTCGGTGTCGGCCATGGTCAGCGGGATGCGTTCTCCGGTCTCGTTGACGCGCAGAATGACGAACTGGCCCGGTTTGGCCTTGGCGGCGATGCGTGGAGCCTCGATCTCGTTCTCCACCACCGTGCCCTGGGCCAACACCCTCTTGGCTAGGATCTTGTACATGGACTCTCCTCGACGTTTCGTAATATGAGACCCGCTGAACTCCGGGGCGGCGCCCCAAGGAGGCAGGTGCTAAAGCGGGAACCCCGGCAGCTATAATATAGCCTTCATTACCACCGGGGTTAACTTTAGTCAAAACAAAATCGCCCCTTGCGCATACATCGCCGGAGGACGAAACTCAGTTCGTTGGGGGACTTGTGAGTTTATTCTCTTGACCTGGGATATAGAACATGCTATTCGCCGACATAGCCGTTTCAATCCGCCCAGTTGCAGGGGAGGGGGGACGGCCCTAGATCACCAACAAGCACCTTTAGGCAAAAGGTCTTGCCGTTTGGCCCGCGCGGGCTGCCGGAAACCCCGGAGGTCGCACGGACCTTATTAAGCACTGCCGCGCTTATTTATAGTTTAAGGAGGAAGTAACTATGCCCAAGCTGCCAGATCCCAGAGAAAACGCTGATTACATAATCGCGGAGGCAGCCGAAGAGTACATGAAGCCCATCAAGGATATCGCCAGCGAGCTGGGGATAACCGATGAAGAGCTTCTGCTGCACGGTCACTACGTGGCCAAGGTGGACTTCAAAAAGCTGCTCGAGCGGCTCAAGGACAAGCCGGACGGCAAGTACATCGACGTGACCGCCATTACCCCCACCCCTCTGGGCGAGGGCAAATCCACTTCCTCCATGGGCCTGGTCGAGGGTCTGGGCCAGCGCAAGGTCAACGTGACCGCGGCCATTCGCCAGCCCTCCGGCGGCCCCACCATGAACATCAAGGGTTCGGCGGCCGGCGGCGGCTTGGCCCAGTGCATCCCCTTGACCCCCTTCAGCCTGGGTCTGACCGGCGACATCAACGCCATCATGAACTCCCACAACCTGGCCATGGTGGCTCTGAACTCCCGCATGCAGCACGAGCGCAACTACACCGACGAGCAGCTCATGCGCCTGAGCAACATGGAGCGCCTGGACATCGATCCCACCAACATCGAGATGGGCTGGATCATCGACTTCTGCTGCCAGGGCCTCAGGAACATCGTGATGGGCCTGGGCGGCCGCACCGACGGTTTCACCATGCAGTCCAAGTTCGGCATCGCGGTGAGCTCCGAAGTCATGGCCATCCTGGCCGTGGCCAAGGACCTGGCCGACATGCGTGAGCGCATGGGCAAGATCGTGGTGGCCTACAACAAGAAGGGCGTGCCCATCACCACCAAGGACCTGCAGGTGGACGGCGCCATGACCGCCTGGATGGTCGAGGCGCTCAACCCCAACCTGCTGCAGTCCCTGGAAGGCCAGCCGGTGTTCGTGCACGCCGGTCCCTTCGCCAACATCGCCATCGGCCAGAGCTCCATTATCGCCGACCGCGTGGCCCTGAAGCTGGGCGACTACCACGTGACCGAGTCCGGCTTCGGCGCGGACATCGGCTTTGAGAAGTTCTGGAACCTCAAGTGCCGCTTCAGCGGCCTGAAGCCCAACTGCGCGGTGGTGGTGGCCACCATCCGGGCCCTGAAGTGCCACGGCGGCGCCCCCATCCCGGTGCCCGGCAAGCCCATGCCCGAAGAGTACAAGGGCGAGAACGTGGGCTGGGTCGAGAAGGGCTGCGAGAACCTGGTGCACCACATCAACACCGTGCGCAAGGCCGGCATCAACCCGGTGGTGTGCATCAACGCCTTCTACACCGACACCGACGCCGAGATCGCCAAGGTGCGCGAGCTGGGTGAGGCGGCCGGCGCCCGCGTGGCCCTGTCGCGCCACTGGGAGCACGGCGGCGAAGGCGCCCTGGAGTTCGCCGACGCGGTCATCGACGCCTGCAACGAGCCCAACGACTTCAAGCTGCTCTACGAGCTGGAGACCCCGCTGCGCGAGCGCATCAACCTGATCGCCAAGGAAGTCTACGGCGCCGACGGCGTGGACTACTCCGACGTGGCCCTGGGCAAGGCCAAGAAGATCGAGGCCGATCCCGAGCTGTCCAAGCTGGGCACCTGCATGGTCAAGACCCACCTGTCGCTTAGCGACAACCCGGCCCTCAAGGGCGTGCCCAAGGGCTGGCGCCTGTTCGTGCGCGACATCCTCACCTACGGCGGCGCCGGATTCGTGGTGCCCGTGGCCGGCAACATCTCCCTGATGCCCGGCACCGGCTCCAACCCCGCCTACCGTCGGGTGGACGTGGACGTCGAGTCCGGCAAGGTCAAGGGCGTGTTCTAGTAACTACGTCAAATACCTGCTATCTCAAGCCCGGGCCCTTGCGGCCCGGGCTTTTTTTGTTCACAGCCGGGCCTTAAGGCAAGCGAAGGGCTTGGTTTTACATGGGCGAATAGGCTAACATGACCTTTAATGGGGTGCATGGTAATAATCAATAAAACTGATGGATTAACTAGGGTTCCCGTGATCGGGGAATCAAAACTTGCCAAGGTGTGGCTTTTTGTCTATAGTGCCGATCGTTGATTAATGTTACTATTCCGAGGTATTTAATGACAATTTTCACAAGGGGGCAGGCGACCTGTACCCAGTGAGCAGTCCCTGATCCGCCGGGCGTCTGGCCCGGTGGAAAACCGCTTGCAAGGACGAATTGGAATGGCACAAAGCAAGAAAGTCGGGGCGGTGATGGTAGTGGGCGCCGGTATCGCCGGCGTGCAGGCCTCGTTGGACCTGGCCAACGCGGGCTACTACGTCTACCTGGTGGAGAAAACCACGGCCATCGGCGGCCGCATGGCCCAACTGGACAAGACCTTCCCCACCAACGACTGCGCCATGTGCATTATCTCGCCCAAACTGGTGGAGTGCGGACGCCACCTGAACATCGAGATCCTCACCCAGGCCGAGGTGGCCGCCATCTCCGGCGAGCCCGGCGACTTCCAAGTGGAGGTGCACCAGGAGCCCCGCTTCGTGGACATGGAGGCCTGCACCGCCTGCGGCGACTGCATCGAGTCCTGTCCGGTGTCCTTGCCCAACGAGTTCGACCAGGGCCTGAGCCAGCGCAAGGCCACCTTCAAGCGCTACGCCCAGGCCTTCCCCAATGCCTACGGCATCACCAAGCTGGACCAAGCCCCCTGCTCGGTCACCTGCCCGGCCAACCTCAACGTGCAGGGCTACGTGCAGATGGCCAAGGTGGGCAAGTTCGCCGAGAGCCTGGGCATCATCATGAAGGACCTGCCCCTGCCCGGCACCATCGGGCGCATCTGCCCCCATCCTTGCGAGGACGCCTGCCGCCGCCTGAGCGTGGACGAGGCCATCGCCATCCGCGACATCAAGCGCCTGGTGGCCGACGAGGTGGGGGTGGCCAACGTGCCCCAGCCCGAGGTTGAGCCCCGGAGCGAAAAGGTGGCCATCGTGGGCGCCGGCCCGGCCGGCCTGTCCTGCGCCTACCACCTGGCCAGGGGCGGCATCAAGTCGGTGATCTACGAGGCCCTGCCCGTGGCCGGCGGCGCCCTGGCCACCGGCGTGCCCGCCTACCGCCTGCCCCGCCAGGCCCTGGCCCAGGAAGTGGCCATGATCGAGGGCATGGGGGTGGAGATCAAGCTCAACACCCCCATTGGGGGGGACATCAGCTTCGCGGACCTGCAAAACGACTACGACGCGGTGTTTTTGGGCGTGGGCGCCCCGGCCAGCTTCAAGCTGAACGTGGCCGGCGAGGACAGCGCCAACGTGGCCACCGCCCTGGGTTACCTGCAGGATCTCAGCCTGGGCAACGCGGTGCCCAAGGGCGACAACGTGGTGGTGGTGGGCGGCGGCAACGTGGCCATCGACGCCGCGCGCAGCGCCCTGCGCGAGGGCGCGGCCAACGTTACCATGGTCATGCTGGAGTCGGAACAAGAGTGCCCGGCCAGCCCCTGGGAGGTGGAAGAGGCCCTGGAAGAGGGCATCACCATGTTCCACCGCCGGGGCGTGTTGGCCATCAACACCAGCGGCAACCAGGCCACCGCCCTGGTGCTCAAGAAGTGCACCCGGGTCTTTGACGAGAACAAGCGCTTCGCGCCCGAGTTCGACGAGAGCGACACCATCGAGCTCGAGGCCGACCTGATCATCACCGCCATCGGCCAGCGCACCGACCTCTCCTTCCTGGGCGAGGACTCGGGGCTGGAACTGACCCCCCGAGGCACCATCGCCGCCGACCCCTTGACCCGGGCCACCAACCTGGACAAGGTCTTCGCCGGCGGCGACGCGGTCACCGGGCCCTGGATCGCCATCGGGGCGGTGGCCGCCGGACGCGACGCGGCCATCAGCATGCTGCGCAAGTTCGACGGCCTGGACCTGGCCGAAGGCCGGGCCAAGCCCGAGCTCAAGCCCGAGGACGAGCAGTGCTTCAACCCCATCCCACTGGATATCACCATCGCGCCCCGGGCCCATATGGAGATCCGCGAGGCCGACAGCCGCAAGGGCGACTTCGAGCAGTTCGAGCTGGGGCTCACCGCCGAGCAGGGACAGCAGGAGGGCGAGCGCTGCCTCAACTGCGCCGTGTGCTGCGAGTGCTTCCAGTGCGTGGAGGCCTGCAAGGCCCACGCCCCGGCCCACGAGCAGACGGCCCGCGAGCTGACCCTCAACGTGGGCAGCGTGATCCTGGCGCCGGGCTTCGAGCCCTTTGACCCGGCCATCTTCGACACCTACTCCTACGCCAAGCACCCCAACGTGCTCTCGGCCATGGAGTTCGAGCGGGTGCTAAGCGCCTCCGGCCCCTACCAGGGCCACCTCCAGCGGCCCAGCGACGGGGCCGAGCCCAAGAAGATCGCCTGGCTGCAGTGCGTGGGCAGCCGCGACATCAACCACTGCGACAACGGCTACTGCTCGGCGGTGTGCTGCATGTACGCCATCAAGGAGGCGGTGATCGCCAAGGAGCACGCCTCCGAGGAGCTGGACGCCACCATCTTCTTCATGGACATGCGCACCTACGGCAAGGACTTCGAGAAGTACTACAACCGGGCCGAGAACGAGAAGGGGGTGCGCTTCGTGCGCTCCCGCGTGCACTCGGTGGACCCGGCCGAGGACGACCGCCTGCGCATCGAATACGTCACCGAGGACGGCGAACCCAAGGAAGAAGAGTTCGACATGGTGGTGCTGTCGGTGGGCCTGCAGACCGGCCCCGAGGCCATCGAGACGGCGCACCGCCTGGGCATCGACCTCACCGGCTACAACTTCAGCGAGACCAGTTCCTTCGCCCCGGTGGGCACCAGCCGGGAAGGCATCTTCGCCTGCGGCGCCTTTGCCGGTCCCAAGGACATCCCCCAGGCGGTGATGGAGGCCTCCGCCGCCGCCTGCGTGGCCAGCCTGGATCTGGCCGAGGCCCGGGGCAGCCTGAGCAAGGAAGTCTCCTACCCCATGGAAAAGGACGTGAGCGACGAGCAGCCCCGGGTGGGGGTGTTCGTGTGCAACTGCGGCATCAACATCGGGGGCATCGTGGACGTGCCCGCGGTGCGCGAGTACGCCGCCACCTTGCCCTACGTGGCCTTTGTGGACGACAACCTGTTCACCTGCTCCCAGGACACCCAGAACAAGATCAAGGAAAAGATCGAGGAGAACAACCTCAACCGGGTGGTGGTGGCCTCTTGCAGCCCCCGCACCCACGAGCCCATGTTCCAGGAGACGATCCGCGAGGCGGGCCTGAACAAGTACCTGTTCGAGATGGCCAACATCCGCGACCAGGACTCCTGGGTGCACCAGGGCGAGCCGGAAAAGGCCACCGCCAAGGCCAAGGACCTAGTGCGCATGGCCGTGGCCAAGGCCACCCTCATCGAGCCGCTGCACCAGGTGGAGCTGCCCCTGGAAAAGAGCGCCATCGTGGTGGGCGGCGGCGTGGCCGGCATGAGCGCGGCGCTCAACCTGGCCGGCGCGGGCTATCCGGTGCACCTGGTGGAAAAGAGCGGCGAGCTGGGCGGCAACGCCCGCTACCTGCTCAACTCCTGGAAGGGCGAGGCCGTGGCCCCCTACCTGGAGGAGTTGGTGGGCAAGGTCAACGCCCAGCCCAACATCACCGTGCACCTGAACAGCGAACTCACCGCCTTCAAGGGCTTCGTGGGCAACTACGTGAGCAGCATAACCGCCGAGGGCGGCAAGGAGACCACCGTGGAGCACGGGGTCATCGTGCTGGCCACCGGCGGCCACGAGCTGAGGCCCAGCGAGTACCTCTACGGCCAGAGCGACGCGGTGATCACCTCTCTCGAGATGGACATGGAGCTCAAGGGCAACCCCGACGCGCCCAAGGCCTGGGACTCGGTGGCCTTCATCCAGTGCGTGGGCTCCCGCGAGCCCGAGCGGCCCTATTGCAGCCGTTTGTGCTGCACCCACTCGGTGGAGAGCGCCATCAAGGTCAAGGAGGCCAACCCCGAGGCCAACGTGTACATCCTCTACCGCGACATCCGCACCTACGGGGTGCGCGAGGATCTGTACAAGAAGGCCCGCGAGGCCGGGGTGCTGTTCATCCGCTACAACCTGGACGACAAGCCCCAGGTGAGCGAGGAGGGCGGCAAGCTGACGGTTACCGCCACCGACCACGTGCTGGGCCGCCCGGTCAGCTTCGACGTGGACCGGCTGGTGCTGGCCGCGGCCATCGTGCCCAACGAGGTGCACAAGCTGGCCGAGGCCATGAAGACCCCGCTCAACGCCGAGGGCTTCTACCTGGAGGCCCACGCCAAGCTCCGGCCGGTGGACTTCGCCACCGAGGGCCTGTACCAGGCGGGCCTGGCCCACTATCCCAAGCCCATCGATGAGGCCATCGCCCAGGCCAACGCCGCGGCAGGACGGGCCATGACCGTGCTGGCCAAGAGCGTCATCCGCGTGGGCGGCGTGGTAGCCACGGTGGACCCCAAGAAGTGCTCGGTGTGCCTCACCTGCGTGCGCACCTGCCCCTACGGGGTGCCCAAGATCGTGGACGGCGCGGCCCACATCGAGGTGGCCCAGTGCTACGGCTGCGGAGCCTGCGCCGCCGAGTGTCCGGGCAAGGCCATTACCCTGCAACACTTCACCGACGCCCAGATCCTGGCCAAGGAACGGGCTGCGATGAACTGAGATAATTTGGCGGCGGCGGCCCCCGGGCCGCCGCCATCACCTGCCGCTGACCCGCCCCCAGGGGCGGAAGGGGACCAGGAGGACGAACTTGAACGCTGAGTTTGAACCGAAGATAGTGGCCTTCTGCTGCCAGTACTGAGCGTACTCCGCCGCGGACCTGGCAGGTTCGATGAGATTGCAGTACCCCACCAACGTGCGAGTCATCCAGTTGCCCTGCTCCGGGCGGGTGGACATCTTGCACCTGCTGCGCTCCTTTGAAGACGGCGTGGACGGCGTGTACGTGGCCGGTTGCATGGAAGGCGATTGCCACTTCCTCACCGGCAACCTCAAGGCGCGGCGCAAGGTGGAATACGTCAAAAAGGTTTTGGAGTCGCTGGGCATCGAGCCCGAACGCATCGAGATGTACAACATGAGCTCGGCCCAGGGACCCCGCTTCGCGGAAGTGGCCAACGAGTTCACCCAGCGCATCAAGGAGCTGGGACCCAGCCCGGTGCGATCGGCCAAGGCGGCCTAGAGACCGGCGGGAGCGAGACGGATCCAGCTATCGGTTGACGAGGAAGGACAGTTGCCATGATCGTAGGTGACAGCAAGCCCTTGGAGGAGATCCTGTCCATGATCGAGGGGCGGGAAAAGGTCCTGGTGTTGGGCTGCCGGGGGTGCGTGACCGTCTGCAACGTGGGCGGCGAAAAGGAAGTGGGCATCCTGGCCAGCGCCCTGCGCATAGCCCGCAAAAAGGCGGGCCTGCCCCCCACCGTGGAAGAGATGACCCTGGAGCGCCAGTGCGATCCCGAGTACGTCGAAGAACTGGCCGACGTGGCCGATAAATACGACGCCATCGTCTCCATCGCCTGCGGGGTGGGGCCCCAGTTCGTGGCCGAGCGCTTCCAGAAGGTGCCGGTGTTTCCGGGCATCAACACCACCTTCATCGGCGGGGCCTTGGAGCACGGGGTCTGGGCCGAGCGCTGCCAGAGCTGCGGCAACTGCCTGGTGCACAACTTCGGCGGCCTCTGCCCCATCGCCCGCTGCTCCAAAAGCCTGATGAACGGCCCTTGTGGCGGCTCGGCCTCGGGCAACTGCGAGATCAGCCCGGAGGTGCCCTGCGTGTGGGACCAGATTGTCCAGAAAATGAGCGCCATGGGCAGGCTGGAGGAGTTGGAGCAGGTGTGGCCCAACAAGAACTGGTTGACCGCCCGCGACGGCGGCCCCCGCAAGCGGGTTAGGGAGGACCTCAAGCAATGAAAGCCGGCAGCAATCTGGAAAAGGTGCTCTCCGCTGGCCACTTTGCGGTTACCGGCGAGCTTGGTCCGCCCCAGGGCAACAACGCGGAGGAGGTGCGCCACAAGGCCGGCTTCCTCAAGGGCATCGTGGAGTCGGTTAACATCACCGACAACCAGACCGCGGTGGTGCGCATGGCCTCTTGGGCCGCCTGCAAGATCCTCATCGACGAGGGCCTGGAGCCCAACTATCAGATGGTCTGCCGCGACCGCAACCGCCTGGCCCTGATGGCCGACATCCTGGGGGCCACCGCCCTGGGCATCAAGAACGTGCTGTGCCTCTCCGGCGACCACCAGCGCTTCGGCAGCCATCCCGAGTCCAAGAACGTCTACGACCTGGACTCGGTGCAGCTCCTGGCCGCCTTCAAGAAGATGCGCGACGAAAAGAAGTTTTTGAACGACAAGGATCTGGACGGCTCGCCCGACCTCTTCTTGGGCGCGGCCTCCAACCCCTTTGCCGATCCCTTCGAGTTCCGGGTTTCCCGCCTGGCCAAGAAGATCGCCGCCGGGGCCGACTTCGTGCAGACCCAGTGCATCTACAACATGGACAAGTTCCGCCTGTTCATGAAGCAGGCGGTGGACCGGGGCCTGCACGAGAAGTGCTACATCCTGGCCGGGGTCACCCCCATGAAGTCGGTGGGTATGGCCAAGTACATGGCCAAGTTCGTGCCGGGCATGGACGTGCCCGAGTCGGTGGTCAAGCGCCTGCAAGGGGTGGACAAGAAGCAGCAGGCCGCCGAGGGCATCAAGATGGCCATCGAGCAGATCGAGGAGTTCAAGGAGATGGAGGGCGTGGCCGGGGTGCACGTCATGGCCATCGAGTGGGAGCATCGGGCCAAGGAGATTATTGAGGGCGCGGGGCTGCTGCCCCGGCCGGTGGTCGATTAACTCTGACCGGGGCCCGGCTGCGCCAGCCGCCGGCATACTGCGTTGCTGGCTGCGCGCTGACCTCGACGTAGCTTGAGCTACGCCTCCGGTCCGCGCTGGCCAGACGCCTTGTCTGCCTGCGGCTGGCTGTGCCGGCCCGTTCACGACACGTTCATTAAATGCGTGCATTCTGGAGAAGCCCTGCGGGGCTTCTTTTTTTGGGGGGGCAAAAAAGGGAGTCTGAAAAAAGAATCAGTAATAGCGGTCATTGCGAGCCCCGCCGGTAAAACCGCTGCTTCGCTAGGAAGGCCTTCTCCCGACGGGGCGCGGCAATCTTCGATTTCCTCGAGGCTTGGCTGGGGAAAGAGATACCTCCCCGTCGGGTTCAGAGGGGAGACAAGGGAAACGGAAGATGGCCGCGTCGCGGCGGGAGCAGGGCGGTCATTCCACCACCCGCCGAGGCCGCCGCTCCTCGCCATGACGGCTATGGGCTGGAAGCGAAGGCACGAGCGCTGTCGACTTTGCGTGGGGGCTTGCTGGCGCACCGAGATTGCTACGCCGCTGGGCGGCTCGCAACGACAACGGTCTTTGTAAACTCGAAGGCCCCCCGACTCCCGCCCCCGTCAGCAGCACAGCCAGGCGGTCACGGGCCAGGCGTCCGCCGAGCGACAGCCGCAGGCGTAACCGATGCTACGTCGAGGCTGAAGCGATGCCGCCAACGCAGCCCCCGGCCGTCTGGCGCAGCCGTCTAAAATGCTACCAGTTTGATCGCTATGGCGATCAGAATCGCGCCCCCCACTATGCCCATGCGATGCCCCAACTTGGCGCTCATCAGCCCGGCCAGCTTCATGGCAATGAGGGTCATGCCCGCGGCCACGATGCCGATGACCACCGCCGAGCCGAAGACGTTTTGCCCCACCATGCCCAGGGACAGGCCCACCCCCAGGGCGTCGATGCTGGTGGCCAAGGAAAGGGCCACCAGGCTCCAGCCCTTGGTGGGGTCCAGGCCCTGGCTGCGGTCCTCCGGAGGCTGCAAGGCCTCCCAGGCCATCTTGCCGCCGATGAACAAAAGCACCGCCGCGGCGATCCAGGGGGCCCAGCGGGTGGCCACGGTGGCCAGGCCCGCGCCCAGGCCCCAGCCGATCAGGGGCATGAGGAACTGGAACAGGCCAAAATGAAAAGACAGGCGGAATATTTGACGGGGGGCGCCGAAGCGCCCCCCCACGGCCAGGCCCACCGCGAAAGCATCGCAACCCAGGGCCACGGCCAAAGCCAGGGTTTCAACCAGGTTCACTACTCGTAGATCTTTTCTCCGGACTCGGCCTCAAGGGCGTCGGCCTCGAAATCCCGGGGAGCCGAGGTCTTGGCCTGGTGATAGGCGCGGTACCACTCGTGGGCCACGATCATGCTCATCACCTCGTTGGTGCCGGTCCAGATGGAGGCCAAGCGCAAGTCGCGCACGATGCGCTCCACCGGGAACACGTTAGTATACCCGATGCCCCCCATCACCTGCATGGCGTGATGGGCCGCCTGCTGGCAGGATTCGGTGACGAACTTCTTGGTCTGGCTGATGAGCCGGCGGGTGTGGTTCTGATCCTCGCCCGCATCCACCGCCCGGGCGGTGGCGTAGATCATGGCCCGGCTGGCGTCCAGCAGGGTCACGGCCTGGGCCACCTGGAAGCTCACGCCCTGGAACTGGTTGATGGGCTGGCCGAAGGCCTTGCGCCGGGTGCTGTAGCCGGTGGCCACGTCCACCGCGGGCTGGGCCGCACCGATGGTCATGGCCGCGGTGCCCAGGCGCTCGGGGATCATCATGGTGTTGAACACCTTGTAGGCCCCGCCCACGCTGCCCACCACGTTGGCCTTGGGCACCTTCACGTCCTTGAACACCAGACGGCCCGCGCCGCCGCCCCGGCAGCCCATGAGGCCGTAGAGGTAGGCCACCTCCACTCCGGGGCCCCGGTTCACGATGAAGCAGGTCAGGGCCTGGCGCGGATCGGCCTTGGGGTCGGGGTCGGTGCGGGCGTAGACCAGGAAGTAATCGGCCCCCTCGGCCCCCACGATGAAGCGTTTCTGGCCGTTGAGCAAAAAGTGGTCGCCCTGGTCCTCGGCCACGCTGGTGGTGCCGAAGAAGTCGGAGCCGCCTCGGGGCTCGGTGAGGCACTCGGCCGCGAAGATCTCCCCGGCCAGCAGCGGCTTGACGTAGCGTTCCTTTTGTTCATCGTTGCCGTGCTGGATGATGGCGTCGCACACCAGCTCGGCCCCCACCCCGAAGACGCAGGCGAAGATGTAGCCCAGCACGCCCACCTCTTCCATGACCATGCAGGTGCTCACCCAGTCCAGGCCTCGGCCGCCCCACTTACGGGGGTAACGGCAACCCATGAGGTTGCGCCGTCCGGCCTCGGCCAAAAACTCCTTGGGAAAGGTGACCTTGTCCTGGTCCATGTCCAGGATGAGCTGCCGGGGCACCCAGGCCACCAACTCGCGCACCTCGTCACGCAGCTTGCGCTGTTCTTCGTTAAGCAAAAACTCAAACATGTCGTTCTCCCGGCGCTAGGCGCTTTCCTCGCGCAGCCTGTATTTCATGATCTTGCCGGTGGGGGTGTGGGGCAGCTCGTCCACGAACAAAAAGTCGCGAGGTATTTTGTAGCGGGCCAGCTTGTCGGCCAAAAAGCCCTCCAGATCCTTGGCGTCGGCCGACTCGCCCTGCTTGAGCACCACGTAGGCCACCACCGTTTCGCCCCACTCGTTATGCGGCCGCCCCAGCACCGCCACCTCCATTACCGCCGGGTTGGCGGCGATGGCGTCCTCCACCTCCTTGGAGTAGACGTTTTCCCCGCCGGTGACGATCATGTCCTTGGAGCGGTCCACGATGAACATGTAGCCGTCCTCGTCCACCCGGGCCACGTCGCCGGTCTTGTACCAGCCGTCCTCAAAGGCCTCGGCCGTGGCCTGGGGATCGTCCAGATAGCCCTTCATCATGGAGGGGGCCTTGAGCCAAATCTCGCCGGTCTCGCCCGCGCCCGCCGGGGTGCCGTCGAACTTCATCACCTTGACGTCGGCGCCGGGCAGGCCCTGGCCGCCGATGGAGCCGGCCTTGTCCACCTGCTCCCAGGGGAACAGGGTGGTGCCGGTGGGGCCGGCCTCGGTCATGCCGTAGACCTGGTAGAAGTTCTCGCTCTGGTAGCGCTTCATGAGGTCCAGGGCCACGTCGCCGGAGATGGGCCCGCCGCCGTAGATCCAGCAGCGCATGGAGCTCAGGTCAAAGGTGTCGAAGTGGGGCACCATCTGCAGGGGCAGAATGTAGCTGATGGGCGCGCCGAAGTAGACAGTGCACTTTTCCTGCTGCACCGCCTCCAGGAAGTGCAGGGGGTGGTATTCGCGCAAGAGCACAGTGCAGCCGCCCACGAACTGGATGCCCATGAACCAGTTGTTGAGCGGCGAGGAGTGCCAGATGGGCATGGCCATGAGCAGCCGGTCGCGGAAGTCCATCTTGACCACCAGGGCCCCGGTGATGCCCGCGAACAGCACCGTCTGGTGGGTGTGCTGGCAGCCCTTGGGCTTGCCGGTGGTGCCGGAGGTGTAGAGGATCTGGGCCGGGTCATCGTCGGCGACGGCCACCGGTTGGGCCGGGGGCGCGCCTTCCAAGAGGGCCTCGAAGCGGTCCAGACCCTCCACGTCGCTGTCCAGGGCGGCCCGGCGCACCGGGGAGCCCAGCTTGGCCAACACCGGGGCCAGGGCGCCATCGGCCAACAGCAGCTTGGCCCGGCTGTGGGCCAATATGTAGTCCACCTCCGGGGCCTGCAGCTTGTGGTTGATGGGCACCACCACTCCGCCAGCCCGAAGGATGCCGTAATAGGCGATGACATAGGCCGGGGTGTTGAAGCTCATCAGGCCCACCCGGTCGCCCTTGGCGATGCCCCAGGATTGCAGCAGCCCGGCGGCCTGGGAGGCCTTGTCGTTCAACTCGCCGAAGGTCAGGCCCGCGCCGTTGTAGCGCAGGCAATCCTTTTGCCCGAACTTGCGGGCGTTAAGTTCAAGAATCTCCACCAGGTTCATGGCTCAAGCTCCCTCCTTGCCGTTCCAGTTCCCTCAGTTTGGCCAGCAGTTTGGCCCGCATGGTTTCGATATCCCCGGCCAGCATTCGCAATTCTTCGATGCGCTGGCGGATTTCCCCCAGTTTTTTGTCCCCATAAGCCAGGCTGCGGCGAATCTGCTCCGCTTCGGCCAGATCCACCGCGCCCATGCCGATCATTTCCCCGATCTCCTCCAGGGAGTATCCGAAGCGCTTGCCCCTGAGGATAAGCTTCAGCCGCGCCCGGTCCCGCTTGGAATAGACGCGCCGGTTACCCGAAGTGCGCTCCGGGGTGATGAGCCCCTTTTCCTCGTAAAAGCGAATGGTGCGGGTGCTGATTTCCAATTCCCGGGCCAGTTCGGCGATGGTCCAGGTCCGGGTGGGCGGTGCGGCTTCTTTTCTCATTGTCACAATACCTAACGTTGACGTTAACGTAAAGTAACTCGGCCCAGGAATTCCTGTCAAGCCGTTTGCGGCGGCGAGGGGATTACTTGGCCCCGGAGCGCCGGGTCAGTTGGATTATGGTGACTTCGGGCGGGGAGAACAGGCGCATGGGCGGTCCCCAGGTGCCGGTGCCCCGGCTGGTGTAGAGCGCTGTTTTGGGGGCCGGGTGATAGAGCCCGGCGAAAAATGGGAAGATGCGGCTGGTGATGAGATGGGCCGGCCACACCTGGCCGCCGTGAGTGTGGCCGGAAAGCTGCAAGTCCACCTGGCCGGCCGTCGTCTGGTTGAACAGGGGGCGGTGGCGCAAGAAGATGGTGAAGCGCCCCGGCTGGGCGCCGGCCAGGGCCGCCGCGTCCCACTCGGGGTGGATGGCGCGAGCGTCGTATACCCCGGCCAGGTACAACGGCCCCACCGCCTGACCCAGGTTCTCCAGCACCGAAAAACCCGCTTCCCGGCTGAGCTCGAAGGCGGTAGCCAAACCCACGTAAAACTCATGGTTGCCCGCGATCATGAACTTGCCCAGGGGCGGCTTCACCTGGCGCAGCAGGTCCATCTCCTGCCGCACGTCCAGCAAAGGGCGGTCCCACATGTCGCCGGTGTCGATCCACAAATCGGGCTTGGCCTGCTTCACCATCTTGATGACCTTGCGCAGGCGCGTCTTGCCCTCGGGCTGGCCCAGGTGCAGGTCCGAGGTCTGCACTATGGTCAGGCGCTCCACTCCGGCGGGCAGCTTGTCGGTGGTGAGGTTCAGGCGCTTCAGGCGGATGTCGGTGGCCGCGAAGACGCCGTAGGTGGTGATGATGAAGGCCACGCCCAGGGCCAGGGCCACGGGCGCCCGCCAGTTCCAGGCCTGGGGTGAAAAAGGCAGGGCCAGCAGGCGCAATAGGGAAAGGGCCAGCAGGCACAGCAGGGCGATGATCAGAAATCCCATCCACCAGTAGCCCACCGTGCCCACCAAACGGGCCAGGCCGAAGTGTCCCTGGCTGCCGGTCATCACGGTGATGATGGGGGCCAGGATCATGAGCAGCAGGAACAGGCCCAGGAGCGCCCGGGCGCCGAAGCCTCCGGGCAGCAGGCAGCGCACCGCGCGGTAAAAAAGCAGGTGCAGCAGGGTGTAGAGGCTCAGGAATACGGTGAGGAACCAGCTCACGGCTTATCTCCGGCCGGGGCGCGGCGCTCCTGCTGGCCGGCCAGGGCCCGCAGGGGCAGGAGCATCAAGTACACCGGCAGCAAATACAGCGCCGACAACAGGGGATTGCGCGGGCCGAAAAACTTGGCCGCGAACACCACCACCAGCACGTTGTTGATGAAGATCAGGCCCGAGCCGCAGGAGACCAGATCCATGCGCCAACCGGACAGGGGGCCCATGACCCACACCACCCCCAGGTACAGAGCGGCCAGGCCGAAGGCGATTCCCACCGCGGCCAGCACCTGGCTAGCCTGGGAAAAGAAGAAGGTGGCAAAAGGCGCGAACACCCCCATGTTGATGAAAAAGAACAGGGCCAGGATCAGGGGGAACTGGATGCGCCCCAGGCCCTCGGCCAGGGCGGGCAGCAGGCGCAGGGTGAGCCAGGCCAGCACCAGGGGCACGAAGATCACCTGGGCCAGCATGCGGGCCATGTGGGTGAAGGGGATGTCTATCTCCGCTCCGGCCAACAGCTTGACCAGGGCGGGCAGGGTGAGCGGCACCACCACCGAGGTGAGCACGGTGAGCTGCAGGGTGCGGTGGGCGTTGCCCCCCAGCATCTGGGTGAAAAATGGTGCGGTTACCCCGACGGATACGGCCGAGAGCAACAGCACCGGCAGGGCCCAGCCGGGGGCCAGCCAGCGGAAGAGGTACCACAGGCCCACGGGCAGGACAAACAGCTTGATGGAGCTCCACCAGAGCATCTCGCCCAGGTCGGCCCGGTTAAGGCGCACCAGGGCCCGGAAGTCGATGCGCAAGAAAGCCAGGTACAGGATGGTCATCATCATGTACACGGTGAGCGGGCTGAAAAGGCCCGCCATGTCCGGCAGAAACACCCCCCCGGCTATTCCCAGGAAGGCCACGATGATGAGCGCCAGGTCGCGAGATCGCATGTTACCAAACCTCGGCCGCCGCTCCGGGCCGGGCGGCGGCCTGCCAAGGGGTGATGCAAAGACCAGTGGCCTACTAAAAATTTAACACAGGGCGGCGGCGCGGCAAGGGCTCAGCGCGCCTCCAGCCTACCCTCTGCCTGGGGACCCAGGGCGGCCAGGGCCTCCCAGTCGCCTTCGAGCTTGCCCACCGGGAGCACCGGAAAGGCGGCCCGGGGCTCGTCGCCGCGACTCATGGGGGTGGGGCCGAAAAACAGGCACAGCAGGCCGCTCTCGGGGTGATAGGCCAGCTCGCCCACCGCCATCTCCTGCCTGCCCTCTCCCGCGGGCTCTCCCACCGGCTGGTCCAGGGGGCCGTAATACTCGCGGCCCCAGCGCTGGGCGCTCCAGGCCAGGGGCAGGCGCACGGCCAGGGCGCGGCCCGCCGGGCTCTCGTCCAGGTGGCCGAGTAACTCCAGGCCCTCGATGACCAGGCGCACGGGAGTGGGCACGGGCTAGTCCGGCTTCGCGGCCAGGGGCGCCCCGGCGCTGTGATAGCCGCGTCCGCTGGCCAGGGCCACCAGGCGGCCTTGATCGTCGCTGATCTCCACCTCCCACAGGCTCAGCTTGCGGCTGGCGTTGCGCAGGCGGGCGGCGGCCAGCAGGCGCCGCTCGGGCTCGGCCTTGCCCAAGAAACTGATATGGCTCTCCACCACCAGGGCCGGATTTTCCAGGGTGTTGGCGGCCACGGCCATGGCCTGGTCAGCCAGGGCGTAGAGGGTGGAGCCGTGCACCCGGCCCAGGGAGTTGAGGTGGTGCGGCTGGGGCAGCAGGCTCACCGTGGCCGCGCCCTCGTCCACCGCCACCACCTGGATGCCCAACAGGGTGGCCACCGGGTCCTCGCCCACGATCCGCCGGGCATAGGCCAGGCGCTCGCTCAGGGCGCTCACGCCGCGCTCCGGGCGGCCTTGCGGCCGGGCAGGGTGTCCTTGGCCAGGCAGGCGCAGACCAGGGCCACCAGGGCCAGGCCCAGGTAGAACAAGAACACCTGTTGATACATGGCCGGGCTGTAGGGGCCCCGGGGCCCGCCCTGAATCTGCAGCAGCCAGCCGGTGATCGGCTGGAGCAGCGCGCCGCCCAGGAAGGGGAACAAGTTGACGAGACCTGTCGAGGTGCCGGCGATGGCCACGGGGAACAGCTCCTTGGTGGTGGTGAATCCGATGACGACTATGGCACTTGAGCATACCGAGAATAGGAAAAACCACAAGTAGAGCGAGGGGAGGCTGAAGGAGGCCGGGGCCAGGTAGAGGACGGCCAGCAGGAGGGACATGCCCGCGCCGGTGATAATCATGGTGTGCTTGCGCGAGACCAGAATCTTGTCCGAAATCCAGGTGAGCAGGGGGCTGCCCACGATCATGCCCACGGCCAGCATGCTCAACACGCCGCCCGCCTGGGTCTTGCTCAGGCCGTACACCTGCATGAGGTAGGGGCCGCCCCACAGGCCGCCAAAGGCGAAGAAGACGCCCGGGGTGATGAAAAACCACACCGCCACCGCCCAGAAGCGGGGGTTGGCCAGCACCATTTTGATGCCCTGGCCCAGGGACAAACCGTCGCTTCCCGGCGGGTCGCCTATGGTGTCGGGCACCGGGGGCAGGCCTTTGTCCTGGGGCCGGTTGCGCACCACCACCCAGATGAGCCCGGCCAGGATCAGGGTGGCCGCGCCGATGAGGATGAAGCTGCCCCGCCAGCCCAGGATGAGGCTGAGCCAGGCCAGGGGCTGGGCCGCGGTGTAGGCCCCCACGCCGCCCAGGGCCATGAGGATGCCCATCATGCGGGCGAACTCGCCCCTGGTGAACCAATTGGTCATCACCTTGATGGTGGGCACGAAGACCATGGCCACCCCCAGCCCCACCAGGGTGCGGGCGGCGATGGCCGGAGCGATGGACCCGGCCAGGCCCAGCCAGATGGCCCCCACCCCGGCCAGGGAGAAAAACAGGGTGATGGTCTTGCGCGGTCCCCAGGTGTCGCTCAAAAGTCCGGCGGGCAGCTGCATCAGGGCGTAGGGGTAGAAGTAGGCCGAACCCAGCAGGCCCAGGGAGGTGGCCCCGGCGTTGAGGTCGCGCATGAGGTCCGCGGCCACCACCGCCGGGCAGGTGCGGTGGAAGTAGACCAGCAGGTAGGCGCAGGACAGGACCACGAAGATCAGCCAACGGTAGGAAGATGGGCGGGAAACGTCGGCGGCGCTCATGAACTCCCCCCAGGCAAACAGGGATAAGGCGGCATAGGAAAGCCGAGATCATTCTATAGTGTTTGTCTGGGGCAAGACAAGCGGGGCCGGCCGGGGATATACTGGTCCCATGCCGCGTGAACCCCAAAGCCTGAAACAGATATTGGGCGCGACCCTGCCGGGCTCCCTGGCCCAGCGGCTGCCTTCGGCCCAGCTTTTGGCCGCCTGGCGCGTGGCCGCGGGGGAAGGCCTGGCCCGCCGGGCTCTGCCGGTATCGCTGGAAAAGGGGGGAGTGCTGGTGGTGGCGGTGTCCGGGGCGGCCTGGAAGCAGGAGCTGAGCCTCATGGGGCCCGAGCTCTGCCAAAAGCTGGCCCAGGCCGGTCATCCGGTTCAGCGCCTCAAGCTGGTGAGCGCCCCCAGCCTGACCCCGCCTCCTCCTCCGCCCGCGCCCCTGCCCGAGCTCGATGCCGGGGAGCGGGATCAGGTAGAGACTGCCGTGGCCCGGGTCCGGAACCCCGAGCTGCGCGAGGCCCTGGCATCTCTGGGCCGGGCCTGCCGCCGGGCTAGCAAAGCGTCCGGTAAATAGCCGCCACCTCGGGGGTGTAGTCCTGCCCCTGGGCATAGACGATCAGGGGCGGCTCCACGTTCAATTCCTCGCCGCCGTCTTTCACCGCTTCGATGAGCGCTATCTTGGCGGGCAACTCGGCCCGGCCGTGCACCAGGCGCAGCCGCCGGGGGGCCAGGCCGTTGTCCATGAGCCCAGCCAGGGCCTGGGGCAGGCGGCCGGGCGGCCAGCACAGGGCCAGGCGCGCGCCGGGCCTGAGCAGCTCCCGGGCCCGCTGCCACAGGTCGTCGGCGGTGAGCCGTAGCTCGTGCCGGGCCCGGGCCCGGGCCGGGTCGGGCGAGAGGCGGCCCCGGCCGGGTTGGCCAAAGGGCGGGTTGCTGATCACCAGGCCGCAGGAGGCGGGCCGCAGCTCGGGGTGGGGCTGGGCCAGGTCGTGGACCAGCACCTGGCCGGTGAGGCCCGCGCGGGCGAAGTTGCGCTCGCAACAGGCGGCGGCCGTGGGGTCCAGCTCCAGGGCGGTGAAGGGCCCGGCCAGACCCCGCGCGGCCAGCAGGACGCACAGCACCCCGCAGCCCGCCCCCAGATCGGCCACCGGGCCCGGGGCCGGGGTGGCGAAGGCGGCCAGCAGAACGCTGTCTATGGCGAAACGGAAGCCCTTGGCGGGCTGCTCCAAATAGTGACGCCCCAGGCGGTCGTGGGTGGTGGGGTCGGGCTCCACGCCGCCTGGGACCGTGCCGCTACTTTCGGCAGTCTTGCGCCTGCTCGTCGTGGCAGAGCAGGTTGATGACCAGGCCGGTGAGCACCTTGGGGTAGAAGTAGGTGGCCTTGCGGGGCATGATCAGCCCGGCCTCGGCCACGCGCTGCACCTGCTCCACCTTGGTGGGGTTGAGTAAAAAGGCCAAACGGGAGCGCCCGCTTTTCACCTCTTGCAACACGTGGGTCATGTCGGCCAGGTAGCGGATGGTGTGGTCCTGGTCCCGGGCGTTGTTGTCAAAGCCCAGAATCTTGTCCAACACCAGATGGGTGAGCACCACCACGTCCAGGTCGGCCAGGGGGCCCTCCACGTCGGGGCCGGCCTCCTGGCTCATCACCCCCGGCTTGAGGGTGAGCAAATAGGCCTTGACGGTGTCGTGGGACACCAGGCCCATGCTGTTGCTCTTGGCGTCGGCCTGGGCCAGAGCCTCGGTGAGCTTGGCCTTGGCCGCCTCCGGGTCGCCGTCCAGATTCACCTCGCGCACGTCGAAGTAGGGCTTGGCCAGGGCCAGGAAATCCTCGGCCCCGAAACCGTCCAGGCGGGGCACCAGGCGGTGGCAGGCGAATACGGTCAGCCCTGGGTCGCTCATGGAGCACAGGTAGGTGAGGGTGTAGTTGAATAGGGCGTCGGGACCGGCCTCGGGGTGCAACTCGCGCATGTAGTTGCGGTAGTTGAGGGCGGTCTCGTAGCGGTGGTGCCCATCGGCTATGAACAGCACCTTGTCTTCCATGAGCTCCTGCACCCGGCGGCAGGCCTCCGGATCGCTGATGCGGTAGAGCTTCTGGGGCAGGCCCATGGGGTCCACGAAGTCGTTGAGGGGCTCGGGCTCCTTGCCCTGGTCCAGGGCGGCCATCACTTCGTTGAGGTCGTCGGGGTAGAGCGCGAAGATGGGCGAGATGTTGGCCTCAACCGCCTTGGTGAGCTGGAAACGGTCTTCCTTGTGCGCGGTAAAGGTTTTCTCGTGGGGCAGCACCTTGCGCTCGTTCAGGTCGGCCACGCGCAGCATGGTGAAAAAGCCCCGGCGCACCTGCTGGTTGCCTTCCGCGTCGGTGTAGGTGGTCTCCGACAGATAAAAAGCGGGCGAGGCATCGCGCACCAGCACCTCTTGCTCGCGCCAGGCCTTGAAATGCTCGGCCGAGCGGGTGTAGCGGTTGTCCTGGGCGGTGTCGCTGTCGCGCTTCTTGTTGAGCTCCAAGCGGATAATGTTGTAAGGGTCGGTCGCGTAGAACGACTCTTGTTGTTCGTGACTGATCACGTCGTAGGGCGGGGTCACCACGTCGGCAAGGTCGGAGACTTTTGCCGGGTTATAGCGTACGGCCCGAAAGGGAGCCACCACAGGCATTTGGAACGTCCTCCAAAATGTTTATGGGTGCAACCACCAAAGCGTGGGTAGATCGGCTAAAGCGTATTAACTACACCTATCTTCACCCAGATGCAAGCCTTGGCTGGCCCCTGTAATGAACCCTTGACCGCAACAACCCAGCGCTGCAATATTAATGAATAACCCAATCGTTTCCGTGCAATTTGTAGGCTCGGCGCCCGGTCGCGGCGGGCCTTCACCCGGACAAAGGAGCATGCTGTGACCACTCCCCGTCATTGCCCTGGTTTCGAGGCCAACAAACAGTTGAAATCCTTCATTTGCAAGTGCCCCAATTGCGGCAAGGAAAAGGAAATCTTCTCGGACGAGTTCGACAAGGAGCATTACTGCACCGGTTGCTCGGAGAAGATCGACTTTACCCAATGCACCCTGGATAACGGCTAAACACTATCCCAGAGCCATAAAAAAGGCCGGGCCCCGCTTGGGGTCCGGCCCATCGTTTTTCGGGGGGGCGGCTCAGTAAGGCATCTTTTCCGGGGGCCGCCTTTCGGGCACGTAGTCGTGGGGCACCTCGTTCTGGTTCCAGGCCCGGCTCACGTACAGGTTGCAATAGCAGGAGCCGTACTCGAGCACGTCGGCCTCCCGGTAGGCGCAGGGGCAGATGATGTCCGCGTCCTTGTCCCGGTCTCCCGAGGCCAGGCGGCAAGGGCAGCACATGTAGCCGTAGCGCTCCTTGTTGGCCAAAAGCCCCTCCATGAGGCCCATGGTGCGCTCCATGTCGTCGCTGAAGTAGTAGCCCTTGGGCTCCTGCACCTTTTTGAGCATCTCGTAGAGTTCTTGGGCGGTCATAGCCCCAGGGCCTCCTTGATCTCGCCCTCGCGGTAGCCCACGATCACCTTGTCGCCGATGATCAGGGTGGGGAAGGAGGTGGCGGGGTTGTATTTGCGCACCTCGTTGATGACGTCCTCGCGCTCCTCAAGCGGGCAGAGATCCACTTCCACCACGTCGTAGGGAACCTGGTTGTCGTCCAGGAACTTACGGGTGTTGCGGCAATGGCTGCAGGTGCTCAGGGCGAATAGTTTAACCGGGGGGGTCATGTGAGCTTCCTTTCCAAGGGTTGCTGGGGCGTATTTTTTATATAAGCATACCATCGTCCTTGGCGCCACCCAAGGCCGGACGGCCAGGCCTTCCTCAGACGATCTCGGCCCCGAACAGGCTCTCCATGCGCCTCAGCGCCGCCTGGGCCAGCTCGGGGTCGAAATCGGCCACCGCATCCCGTACGACCCGTACCGCCAGGTCCCGGTTGGCCAGGCCGGCCACCGTCTCCATCACGCAGATATGGGTGCAAACCCCCACCACCGTGGCCCGGCTCACCCCCAGCTCTTTGAGAAGATCGTGCAGCTCGGTGTCGTAAAAGGGGCTGTAGCGCCGTTTGGTGACCACCAACTCTCCCTGACGGGGAGCTAGCTGACCGATGATCTCCGCCCCGGCGCTGCCGGCCACGGCGTGGGGCGGAAAACGCTCGAACTCGCGGTCGTCGGAGTCGTGGGCGTCGCAGACGTGGATGATCGTCTCCCCCGCGGCGCGGGCCCGCTCCAACTCCCGCCTCACCGCCGGCACAATCCCCACCGCGCCCGGCACGCACAGGGCCCCTTGGGGATCGATGAAATCATGCAGCATGTCTACGATGATCAGGGCATGGGACACGGGAATTCCTCCGGGTTGTGAGGGATATTCTAGCCCGCATCGTCACGGGGGTACAAGCCCCGGCCGAGCGAGGCCGGCCTCCGGCCCGGCAATAGTTAGGGCCCAGCCTGGCGGCTGGGCCCTGGTGGGTGGCGGGACAAGCTCGGCGGGAGGTGCCTACTCGTCCCCGGGATCCATCGGCAAAGTGGGTTGTTCCGGCTGGGGGTGTATGTCGGGCCTGAGTTTGGCCAGCTCGGCGCTGAGGCGGCCCCGCGCCCCGTGGGGGATGATCAGGGGCGAGCGCACCCCCCCGCCTTGGAAACCCGTCATGTCCATGGCCAGTTTAAGGCCTCCAATACCGTACTCCCTGATGACCAGGTTGGCTAGGGGGTTGATGCGCCGTTGCAGGCCCAGGGCCGCGCGGTGATCGCCCTCTAGGAAAAGCCTGAACAACTCCACCAACATGTCGGGAATCACGTTGGGGGTGGCCAGCACCCCGCCAGTGGCCCCCACGCACAGCGCGGGGTAGAAAACGGTGTCGCTGCCCACCAGCACCGCGAAATCCCGGGGCACCAGGCGGATGATCTCGGTCAGCTGGGCGATGTCGCCGGTGCTGTCCTTGATGCCCTGGATGTTGGGGTGCTGGGCCAGTTGGGCCACCACCTCGGGCGCCAGATTGAGGGCGGTGAACTGGGGCACGTTGTAGAGCAGAACCGGTATGGGCGAATCGTCGGCCACTCGGGTGAAGTGGGTCATCAGGGCCTCGGGGGTCATCTGGCCCTTGAAATAGGCCGGGGTGACCACCAGGACGAAGTCGGCCCCGTGCTTGGCCGCCAGACGGGTCAGGTGGATGGCCGCCCGGGTGGATTCCTGCCCGGTGCCCATGACCAGTTGCTTGCCCGGCGCGGCGGCCTCGCGGGCCGCGGCCAACACCAGCTCCTTTTCGTGCTCGTCCAGGTAGACGCTCTCGCCGGTGGAGCCCAGCACCACGTAGCCGCTGAGCCCGGTCCGGTTCAGGGCCCGCAGGTTGTTCTCAAAGGCCGGGAGGTCCAGCTCTTCGTTCACAAACGGGGTCACCACCGGGGGCAGCACCCCTCTTACCGGGGCCAACTTCATCCTGTCCATGTCTGGTATCGCCTTCTTTCCGGCGGCGGCCGGGGGCATTCTCTGGAAACCGTGATCCGCTAGTCATTGGAGTCGCACCCAGCCAAAAACGAGTCTTTAAATGACTAAAGCGGGTAGCGCGCAAGCCGGGTTATGGGAAAAGCATAGCTTTGGGGGCCAAACGAGTCAAGATATTTATGAACCAGTATATTCGCAATATGAATATTTAGCTGGGCGCAATACGGCCGTCAATAAAGCGGAACGGCGCTTGGTCGTGAAGGATATTAGCTAAGGGTAGCCAAGCGCGCGCCAACTGACAACACCATGAAACAGCTAATAATGTATGGCAACGCATGGCCCAGTAGAAACTCCTGATAATAAACATAAAATATACGTGCGCGAAAATCTTCGGGTCGCGGCGCGGTGATAAACGGGATAAGCAAGAAAAATCAAATAAAAAACAATGATATTTACATAGTAAAATAAAACCTAATTAACTACTGAAGTAAGAAGGTGCTGCCAAAAGGGTCCGCCCCTCTGCGATCGACCCTTGAACCCCGCCATCTCGGGCCGGGCGGAGCGCGCCCGGTCAAGCATCTGGCGCCGGGCCCCCCACGCGATGGTAGAATAATCACACCAACGGCAACCCCGCAGTTACTTGCCCTAGCCCCCGCGAGGGGCGGGAGGCCTATGGATCGTGTCCCGCAAGGACTACAGCCTGCTGCGCGAAATTCTGGATTCCGCCCACAACGGCATCCTCTTGGTGGATGAAACCGGCGAGGTGGTGGTGTTCAACCGCGCCGCCGGCCGGGTGACCGAGCACGACCCCAGGGAGGTGCTGGGCCGCAACTACGGCGAGTTCGAGCCCGAGGTCTGGGAGGACATGCGCCAGGTTCTGGTCACCGGCGAGCCCCAGGTGGGGCGGCGCACCACCTCGCGGAGCGGGACCATGATCTTCGGCAACCGCACTCCTGTTTATCTGGACGGCGAGATCGTGGGGGTGATCAGCGTGTTCCAGGACGCCACCGAGTACGAAAGAGTCCTGAGCGAGCTGCACGCCTACCGCCAACTCAGCGAGCAGTTGGACGTGATAATCGATTCCTCCTACGACGGCCTGTGGATCAGCGACGCCGAGGGCAAGGTGGTCCGGGTGAACCCGGCCTCGGAGCGCTTCGCCGGGGTCAACGCCAAGGAGGTCATCGGCTGCAACGTCTCCGAGTTGGTGGAGGCGGGCTACTTCGACCGCTCGGTTACCCTGGAGGTGCTCAAACAGCAGGCGGCGGTTTCGCTGATCCAGCAGTCCAAGGACGGCCGCCAGGTGCTGGTCACCGGCAACCCGGTGTTGGATGAAAACGGCGAGATCAGCCTGGTGGTCATAAACGCCCGTGACCTCACGGCCATGAAACGCCTGCAAGAGGAGCTGGAGCAGAGCCGGGCCCTCACCGACCAATACCGCTCCGAGCTGACCCATATCCACCGCCAGGACGAGTTGAGCTCCCGCTTGGTCATGCGCTCCAAGGTGATGCGGCGCATCTTCGACATGGCCATGAAGGTGGCCCGGGTGGACTCCTGCGTGCTGCTGCAGGGTGAATCCGGGGCGGGCAAGAGCGTGCTGGCCAAGCTGATACACAGGGCCTCCTCGCGCAGCGAAGGCCCTCTGGTGCGGGTGGACTGCGGGGGCATCCCGTCTTCCCTTATAGAGGCCGAGCTGTTCGGCTACGTGGGCGGCGCCTTCACCGGAGCGCTCTCCGAGGGCAAGACCGGCTATTTCGAGCTGGCCGACGGGGGGACGCTTTTCCTGGACGAAGTGGGCGAGCTGCCCCTGCTCATGCAGGCCAAGCTGCTGCGCTTTTTGGAAGACAACGAGGTGGTGCCGGTGGGGGCCACCGCCCCGCGCAAGATCGACGTGCGGGTGCTGGCCGCCAGCAACCGCGATCTGGAAAAAATGGTGCGCGCGGGCGCCTTCCGCAAGGACCTCTACTTCCGGCTCAACGTGGTGCCCATCCACCTACCGCCCCTGCGCGAGAGGGTCGAGGACATCCCCCACCTCATCGCCCACTTCCTGGACATCTTCAACCAAAAGTGCGGCAAGCAGATGAAGCTGTCTTCGGCGGCGGTGGATCGCCTGCGGCGCTACGCCTTTCCGGGCAACGTGCGCGAGCTGGCCAACCTCATCGAGCAATTGGTGGTGCTCTCCCCGGGCGACACCATCACCCCGGACGACCTGCCCGCCGAGATACGCCAAACCCCCTTCGAGCTATCGCCCGAAGGTGAAGGCGAGGCCTGGGACCTGGCCGCCGCGGTGGCCCGCACCGAGCGCGAGGTGATCGCCAGGGCGCTGGCCGAATACGGCAGCCAGCGTTCAGCGGCCGAGGCCCTGGGGGTAAATCATTCCACTTTGTCGCGTAAGGCCAAGCGATACGGGCTTTTTGGTGCAAAAACGCAACACGTTGCAAAATAGCACCAAAGTGCTTTAGTTATAGATTTCGGGCTTTTAAGCCTCAGCATTAAGATTCGAATCCGCATAGACGTTTCAACTCTGCATCAACTACGCCCTTTCAGTCTTGTATTAAACGCGTTAAATCAACTAGTTGCATCTGTGGCACACATGTTGCTTTATTGGCAGCTCAACAATGGTGTGACCCGTGGGTGAGCAAACAAGTGGTTTCTTTTGACGCATTGGCTTCTTCCCTGCTCAGTGACGCCAGGCGAGCCCAGGTTTTGCTGGAGGTGGGGCCTGGCCGGGATAGGCTGGACCAAGCGCGGGCCATCCTGTTGCTGGATGGAGAACAAGGCATCGACATCGAGCGCATCAACCAGGAAGAACCGGCGGTGTTCTTGGTGCGCACCAGCCCGGAGCGGGCGCGCAGGTTGGTGATCGCCCTAACGGAAAACGGCTTCACCCGGCTCAAGAGCATTTATCCCTCCCGCTCCGGCGGCAAGGCCGCCGAGCCGGCGGAAAGCCAGGAATTAGGTAGACGCTGATGGACAACAAAGAGCTGGCCCTGACGGAGGCGGTGGAAAGCCTCCAGGAAGACATGCTGGATTTCGCCTGCCGCTTGGTGGCACAACCCTCGGTGGTGGAGCACGAGCAGGGCGCCCTGGACGTGATGGAAAACGAGATGAGCGCCATGGGCCTCAGCCCGGTGCGCGCGGCCATGGATGCCCCGGAGGTGGCCGCCCACCCCGGCTTCGCCCCCACTCCATGGAGCCAGGAGGGCCGCTACAGCCTGGCCGCCACCCGGCCCGCCGACGCGAGCGGCGGCAAGAGCGCCATCTTCAACGGCCACCTGGACGTGGTCAGCCAGGAGCCCCTGGACCGCTGGGAGCGCGACCCCTACCAGCCGGTGGTAGTTGACGGTTGGCTCCACGGCCGGGGGGCCGGCGACATGAAGGGCGGCGTGGCCGCCATGACCTGCGCCATCAAGGCGGTGGCCAAGGCCGGGCTGGGCCTGGCCGCGCCGGTGACCCTGGAGGGGGTCATCGAGGAGGAGTGCACCGGCAACGGGGCCCTGGCCTGTCTGGTGGCGGGCTTTGACGCCGACGCGGCGCTCATCCCCGAGCCCTTCGGATCCACCATCCTCACCAGCCAGGTGGGGGTGATGTGGTTCAAGGTCTCGATCACCGGGGTGGCCAAGCACACCCTGGACGCCAGCGGCGGGGTCAACGCCATCGAGACCTGCTGTTATCTGATGAAGGCGCTGCGCGATCTGGAAAAGCGGATCAACGCCGACAAGCCGGTCGACTTTGCCGACGTGGCCAATCCGGCCCACCTCAACATCGGGGTGATCCAGGGCGGCGACTGGCCCTCCACCGTGCCCGCCATGGCCGAGTTCCACTGCCGCCTGGGTTTTTTCCCGGAGATGAGCTTTGAACAGGCCGCCCAGGCGGTGCGGGATTGCCTGGCCCAGGCGGCGGAGGCCGATCCCTGGCTCAGCTCCAACCCGCCCCGGGTGGAGTTCTACGGCTTCCGTTCCGAGGGCCACCGGGTGAGCCGCGAGCTGCCCGCTCTGAGCCTGGTGAGCGACTGTCACCGGGAGCTGAGCGGCCGGGAGGCGCCCAGTTACGCCTGCACCTGCACCACCGATCTGCGCAGCTTCATCGTCTACGGCGGGGCCCAGGCCACCTGCTTCGGTCCGGTGGCCGAGAACATCCACTCGCCCAACGAGCGGGTCAACATCGAGAGCATGGTCTACACCGCCAAGGTTTACGCATTGTTCCTGGCCCGCTGGTGCGGCCTGGTGCAGTAACGAGGGAGTCAGTGAAGGGGCGCGAGCCCCGTGAGGAAAAATCGAGGTTTTTCTTAGCAACATGGCCGGAAAAAGCTGACCGGCCGGGCGGGAGGCCCCTGGGAGGGGAGCAGCCGGCCAAACAAGGAGGAAAAGTTTATGAAGAAGTCAGTCGTTTTGCTGACCGCCCTGTTTCTGCTGGTAGGTCTGGCCGTGGCCGGGCCGGCCTCGGCCGCCGATCCCATCAAGGTCGGCATCCTGGGACCCTTTACCGGCTCGCTGGCTTTTAACGCCGGCGAAATGAAAAAGGGCATGGAGCTGGCCCTGGACGAGGTCAACGCCAAGGGCGGCCTGTTTGGCCAGAAGGTGGAAATCGTCTACGGCGACAGCGAGTGCAAGCCCGACAAGGGCCTGGCCGCGGTCAAGAAGCTGGTCACCCGGGACAAGGTCCTGGTGGTGGGCGGCGGCTACTGCTCCAGCGTGAACATCGCCGCCAGCGAGTTCTGTCACTTCGAGCAGACCCCGGACGTGGTGGCCATCGCCATCAGCCCCACCATCACCGACCGCGGTTACGAGTACGTGTTCCGCACCAGCCCCAACAGCCCCATGTTCCTGATGGGCGTCAACAAGTGGCTGGCCGAGGTCAAAAAGCCCAAGGTGGTGGCCTTCTTCATGGAGAACTCCGACTACGGCCGCGACGGCCAGAAGATCTGGGAAGCGGCCTCCAAGAAGATCGGCGCCAAGATGGTGGCCAACCTGTACTTCGAGATCGGCGACACCGACTTCACCACCCAGATCAGCAAGCTCAAGGAGCTCAAGCCCGACGTGGTGTTCAACATCGCCTCCACCACCGAGGCGGCCCTGATCCAGAAGCAGGCCAAGGAGCTGGACTTCGTGACCCAGTGGATCGGCGTGGGCGGCCAGTTCACCCAGGCCTACTTCAAGATGACCGGCCCCATCAGCCAGTACGCCATGGGCAGCTCGCTGGAGCCCACCAAGGCCATGAAGGACCCGGTCACCGCCGCCTTCGTGAAGGCCTACGAGGCCAAGTACCCCGGTTCCCGCCCCGGCATCTTCTCCAGCCAGGGCTACGACAACCTCAAGGTGATCCTGGACGCCATCCAGCGCGCCGGCAAGCCCGGCGGCGACCTGGTCAAGGATCGCGCCAAGATCAAGGACGCCCTCAAGACCACGGACATGAAGCTGTCCCAGGGCACCATCAAGTTCGGCAAGGACGGCCAGGTCTATACCGTGCTGCCTTCGGTGGTGCAGGTGCAGCTGGACGACAAGTGCAAGCCCGACACCCAGATCATCTTCCCGATGGACCGGGCCGCGGCCAAGTACGAGAACCCCAAGCCTTGGGCCGAGCGTAAGTGCAAGTAAGCCCTCGGTGAGGCCGGCCGCCCCGCTTCGGCGGGGCGGCCCGGACTCCTTATAAAAAACCCGGCCGCGCCCCGGGCGGCCCCCGGAAGTGGTGCCCGCTATGGACTCCCTATTTGTGCAACAGGTCCTGAACGGCCTGATAACCGGAAGCGTGTACAGCCTGATCGCCATCGGGCTGACCATGATTTTCGGGGTAATGAAAATTTCCAACTTCGCACAGGGCGACTACTCCATGGTGGGCGCCTACACCGCCGTGTTCGTCATGGCCTGGGTGGGCGGCTGGCTGGGCTGGATCGGCTCGGTGGTGGCCGCGGCCGCCGTGGTGGGTCTTTTGGGCGTGGTCACCGAACGCCTGGTGTTCAGGCCCCTGATGACCCGCTGGACCGACATCGACATGATCATGGTCTCCATCGGCCTGTACATCTTGCTGGACAACCTGGCCCAGCTTTTCTTCGGGGCCACCCCGCGCATGATCGGCGACCCCTTCGGCGGCACCACCGTCCATCTGGGCCTGGCCTCCACCAGCCTGCTCAGGCTGTTCTGTTTCTTCTTCGCCGGGATCACCATCGTTTGCCTGGAGCTGTTCCTAAACCGCAGCCGCATGGGCGTGGCCATCCGGGCCACCAGCCAGAACCGCTTCGCGGCGCAGCTGATGGGCATCAACATCAACCAGGTCTACCGCCTCACCTTCGGCATCGGGGCCCTGTTGGCCGGCGTGGGCGGCGTGCTCTACGGCACCCTGTTCGCCATCTACCCCACCATGGGGGCGCTGCCCACCTTGAAGGCCTTCGCGGTCACCATCCTGGGCGGCATGGGCAACATCCGCGGCGCCATCTGGGGCGGCCTGATCCTGGGGGTGGCCGAGGCCCTGGGCGGCAACTACATCGCCATGGAATACAAGCAGGCCATCGGCTTTTTCATCATCATCGTGGTGCTTCTGGTCAAGCCCAGCGGGCTCTTCGGCCGTAAGGAAGGTGCCTGATGAGCGTGCGGCTTAGGAAATTGCTCCTGTGGGCGGTGTCCCTGGCGGTGCTCATCGCCGTCCCCTTCGTGGTGGAAGACCGCTACTACATGCACATCCTGGTGATGGCGGGCATCTTCACCATCCTCACCCTGAGCTGGAACCTGTTGGCCGGCTACACCGGCCAGCTCAACCTGGGCCACGCCGCCTTCTACGGCATCGGCGCCTACACCAGCGCCATCCTGGCCATGCAGACCGGCCTGAGCCCCTGGCTGGGACTGTTCGCCGGGGGGCTGATGGCCGCGGCCTTCGGCTTCTTGCTGGGCTTCCCGGCGCTCAGGCTCAGCGGCCCCTACCTGGCCATCACCACCATCGGCTTCGCCGAGATCCTGCGCCTGGTGGCCATGAACTGGGTGGACCTGACCCGGGGCTCCCTGGGGCTGAGCGGGGTGCCCATGCTCACCCCCATCCACATCGGCTCATGGCGCATGCAGTTCTACTTTGAGCGCGACTACTACTTCGTGGTGTTGGCCGGGGTGCTGTTCACCCTGTTCTGCATCCGCCGCCTGATCGGCTCGGAGTTCGGGGTGACCCTGCAGGCCATGCGCGACGACGAGGCCGGGGCCCAGAGCGTCGGCATCAACCCCAGCTCCTACAAGCTGGCGGTGTTCACCATCAGCGCCTTTTTCGCCGGCTTCGCGGGCGGGCTCTTCGCCCACTTCGCCCGCCTGGTCAGCCCGGAGCTGCTGGCCTTGCACAACACCTTCGACATCCTGACCATGGCCATGATCGGCGGCCTGGGCACCATCGCCGGGCCCATCCTAGGGGCGGTGAGCCTCACCTTCCTCTCCGAGGCCCTGCGCTCCCTGGAGGACGTGCTCAAGCTGGACATCCGGCTGATCATCTACGGCCTGCTGTTGATCCTGACCATCTTGTTCATGCGCGAAGGCCTGGTGGGGGTCATCAAGAGCGCTTGGGACAGAATGAAAGGGGGCCGCTGATGGGCGCCATACTCACCACCGAAAGGCTCACCAAGCACTTCGGGGGGCTCACCGCGGTCAACGACGTGAGCTTCAACCTGGAGCAGGGCGAGATACTGGGCCTGATCGGCCCCAACGGAGCGGGCAAGACCACGCTGATCAACCTCATCTCCGGGGCCTTCCCGCCCAGCTCGGGCAGCATCACCTTCAACGGCAAGGACATCACCCACGACAAGGCCCACACGGTGAACACCCTGGGCATCGCCCGCACCTTCCAGGTGGTGCGCATTTTCAGCCGCCTCACCGCCCTGGAGAACGTCCTGGCGGCCATGGTGGACCGGCGTCGCAAGGGCCCCTGGCACCTGGTGTGGGACAGCTTTTTCCGCCGGGCCTGCGCGCTCACCGAAGACGCACAGGCCTGCGCCACCGCCGACTCGCTCTTGGAGTTCGTGGGCATCACCAAATACCGCGACGAGCAGGCGGGCAACATGCCCTACGCCCTGACCAAGCGCCTGGAGATCGCCCGGGCCCTGGCCACCAACCCCAAGCTGCTGCTCTTGGACGAGCCCAGCAGCGGCCTTAACCCGGCCGAGCTGACCGGGCAGATAGACCTGATCCAAAAGATCAACGCCCAGGGCACCAGCATCCTGATCATCGAGCACGTCATGAAGGTGATCATGGGCATCTCCCACCGCCTGATCGTGCTGCACTACGGCGAGAAGATCGCCGAGGGCGAGCCGGAGACGGTCTACAACGACCCCATGGTGGTAGAGGCCTATCTGGGAGGAGACAGCGATGCTCAACATTGAGAACCTGAAGGTGGCCTACGGCAAGGCCGTGGCCCTGCACGACGTGAGCCTCAGGGTGGAGGAGGGCGAGCTGGTCACCCTGTTGGGCTCCAACGGGGCGGGCAAGTCCACCCTGCTCAAGACCATCTCGGGCATCAACCGGGCCATGGCCGGCAAGATCATGTGGCAGGGCCAGGAGATCCAGAACCAGCCCAGCCACCTGATCGTGAACCACGGCATCATCCAGGTGCCCGAGGGCCGCGCCGTGTTTCCCGACCTGACGGTGGCGGAGAACCTGCGCATGGGCGCCTTCACCCGCCGCGACGAGAGGGGGGTGGCCAAGGACCTGAAGGAGGTCTTCGACCTGTTCGCCCGCCTCAAGGAGCGCCGCACCCAACTGGCCGGCACCCTGTCCGGCGGCGAGGCCCAGATGCTGGCCATCGCCCGTGGCCTGCTGTCCGAGCCCAAGCTCCTGATGCTCGACGAGCCCAGCCTGGGCCTGGCCCCGGTGGTGCGCGAGGCCATCTATCACGTGATCCAGCAAATCTATAAGGAAAAGGGCATCACCATTCTCCTGGTGGAGCAGAACGCCCGCTGGGCCCTGAAGGTGGCCACCCGCGCCTACATCCTGGAGAACGGTCACGTAACCATGGAAGACACCGGCGCGGCCCTGGCGGCCAACCCGGACGTGCAAAGGGCCTATTTGGGCCATTAGGACTTGCGAGATGCTTGATTTCAGCCAAGCCGTGGATTCCGAGCGGCTGACCGGCTTCACCCGCCGCCTCATCCAGACCCCCAGCCTGAGCCGGGAGGAGGAGGCCATCAGCAAGGTGATCCAGGCCGAGATGGAGGCCCTGGGCTACGACGAGGTCTACACCGACGAGCTGTTCAACGTGGTGGGGATCATGAAGGGCGCCGAGCCGGGGCCCCGCCTGTTGTTCAATGGCCACATCGACCACGCCGGAGTGGGTGAGATGCCCGATCCCTTTTCCGGGGCCATCGTGGACGGCCGGCCCCACGGTTACGACGGCCAGATGATCCAGGGCCGGGGGGCCAGCGACATGAAGGCCGGGGTGGCGGCCATGGTCTACGCCGGGGCCGCGGCCCGCGGTCTGGGCTTTCCTCAAAAGGGCGAGCTGATCGTCACCTGCGTGGCCCGCGAGGAGATGGCCCGGGGCGAGGGCATCGGCCACCTGCTCAAGAACGGGCTCACCGCCGACTTCGCGGTGAGCGGCGAGGCCACGGGGCTCCAGGTCTACCTGGGCCACCGGGGCAAGTTCGAGATGCAGGTCACCACCCAGGGCCGCACCAGCCATGGGGGCTTTCCCCAGGGCGGCATCAACGCCATCTACAAGATGAACGACTTTATCAACGCGCTGCGCCGCGAATACCAGCCGCCCGAGCACCCGGTGCTGGGCCCGGCCACGGTGACCGTGCTGGACATCAACGCCAGCCCCGGAGCCCTGACCCCCATCGTGCCCGACCGCTGCAACCTCATCGTGGACCGCCGCTTCTTGCCCGAGGAAACCCAGGAGGGCTTGCTGGCCGGCTTCCAGGTCCTGGTGGACGCCCTGGCGGCCGAGGACCCGGAGTTCCAGGCCACCCTGGAGCCCCTCAAGTGGTTCCCGGCCATGTTCACCGAGCCCGACGAGCCGGTGGTGGCGGCCATGTTCCGGGCCCGGGAAGCGGTCATGGGGCAAGCGGGGGAGCCGGGTAACTGGTATTTTGGCGTGGACGGCACTTTTTTGAATCAGGCCGGAATCCCCTGCGTGGGCTTCGGGCCGGGCAATGAGTTTTTGGCCCACACCCCCGGGGATGTGGTGCCCGTTGACCAAGTGATAACCGCTTGTCGGGTTTACACCGCGCTGATCGCCGATCTGTGCGGGATCAAGGCAGGGAAATGAAGCCATGACACAACAAGACATGCAGCAGCTAGCCGAGCGGAGGGCCCAGGCGGTCGCCCAGGGCGTCTCCAATGCCAACTCGTATTTCGCCGACAAGGCCCAGGGCGCCGAAGTCTGGAGCCTGGACGGCAAGCGCTATCTGGATTTCGCCGGCGGCATCGGGGTGATGAACGTGGGTCACTCCAACCCCAAGGTGGTGGCCGCCATCCAGGAGCAGGCCGCCCGCTTCACCCACGTGTGTTTCAACGTGCTCATGTACGAGGGCTACATCAAGCTGGCCGAAAAGCTCAACCAGCTCACCCCCGGCGACTTCCCCAAGAAGACCATCTTCGTCAACACCGGGGCCGAGACGGTGGAGAACGCGGTCAAGATGGCCCGTTCCTACACCAAGCGCCAGGGCGTGATCGTCTTTGACGACGCCTTCCACGGCCGCACCTTGCTCACCATGACCATGACCAGCAAGGTCAAGCCCTACAAGTTCGGCTTCGGGCCCTTCGCGCCCGAGGTCTACCGCCTTCCCTTTGCCTATTGCTACCGCTGCTCCTACGGCCTGAGCTACCCCTCCTGCGGGCTGCGCTGCGCCCACGCCCTGGAGGACTTCTTCCTCAAGGAGGTGGCCGCCGAGAACACCGCCTGCATCGTGGCCGAGCCGGTGCAGGGCGAGGGCGGCTTCATCGTGCCGCCCAAGGAGTACTTCGGCGTCATCCGCCAGATCTGCGACAAGCACGGCATCGTCATGGTGGCCGACGAGGTGCAGACCGGCCTGTGCCGCACCGGCAAGCTCTACGCCATGGAGCACTTCGGGGTGGCCGCCGACCTCATGACCACCGCCAAGTCCCTGGGCGGCGGCCTGCCCCTGGGCGCCCTGGTGGGCAAGGCCGAAATAATGGACGCGCCCCATGTGGGCGGCTTGGGCGGCACCTACGGCGGCAACCCGGTTTCCTGCGCCGCGGCCCTGGCCGTCTTGGAAGTGGTGGAGGAAGAAAACCTGTGCGCCAAGGCCCAGCGGGTGGGCGAGCTGGCCCGGGGACGCTTTGAGGCCATGGCCGAGAAGTACCCCCTGATCGGCGAGGTGCGCGGCCTGGGGGCCATGCTGGCCCTGGAGCTGGTGCGCGATCCCAAGACCAAGGAGCCCGCCGGCGACGAGGCCAAGAAGCTGGTGGACTACTGCCACCAGAACGGCCTGCTGGCCCTTAACTGCGGCCGCTACGGCAACATCATCCGCACCCTCATGCCCCTGGTCATCAGCGACGACCAGCTGGACGAGGGTCTGGGCATCATCGAAAAGGGCCTGGCCCTGGTAAGCGGCAAGTAATAGACCGCGCGCCTTAAAAAAATGCGGGGCCTGGAGAATTCTCCAGGCCCCGTTTCGCGTGCTTGGGTTTGGCTTAGGCCGGGGGCGGCCCGGCCACCGAGGCCAGCTTGTCCATCAGCGCCTTGGCCGCCTCGTCTCCCGCGGCGGGGGACAGGGGCATCAGGATGCCCAGGCCCTCGCCGGTCTCGTGGAACTCTTCTTCGTCCACGGCCGTGACCACCGCGGTGTTGATCATGGCGTTGACCATCAGCAGCTTGGACACCAGGCCCAGGGCCTGTTTCTCACGGCCCCGGCCGTCTATCACCACCAACTGGGGGCTCAACTCCTGGGCCAGGGTCAGGGTCTCCGGCTCGTCCTGGGCCCAGGCCAGCAAGGCCCGGCCGTCCTTTTCCAATCCCGCGGCCAGCCCGGCCAGGTCTTGGGGGCGCAGAGTGCTCAACAATACTTTGTACATCCTAGCTCCTCGCTCAGGCCTTGCCGCAGCAAGAGCCCGGTCCGGCGCACCCGGCGTGGCCGGGGGTGGAGCCGCAACAGCCGTGGTCGCCTTGGCCGGGGAAGGCCTGCTTTTGGCTGCCGGTTAGGGAACTGGGCGCGGACATCATCTTTTGCACCTCGCTCCCCCCGCACTGGGGACAGCTGAGGGGGTCCGCGCTGTTCATGAGCAACAGCTCCCCGCTGTAGCCGCAGGCGGCGCAACTGATCTCGAAGATGGGCATGGGCCTTTCCTCCTTTATGTCCTGACGCCCTTGCGGCGGTAGTGGTCGGCGATGGCCTCGCCCAGGGTATTCACCGCCAAGCGGGCGCAATGCTTGTGGTCCTCGGGCAGGCCGCCCAGCTCCTTTTCCACGTCCTCGGGCTCCAGTTGCAGGGCTTGTTCCAAGCTGCGGCCCTGGACCAGATCGCCCAAAGCGCTGGCGCACACCACCGTATAGAGGCAGCCATGGGGGTTGGCCTTCATTTTGGTGATGGTGTCCCCCTCCACCTTGATGAACACGTCCACCGAATCCCCGCACTGACCCACTTCGGTGGCCTGCCCGGTGGCGTCGCTCAACACCCCCAGGTTGCGGGGCAACTGGGCGTGGGCCAGGAATTTTTGATCAACCTGACCGGGCAAGGGGTTGTCATGTGTGGACACCTTGGTCTCCCTATGTTGCCTAGCTCGGGCCGCGCCGGGGCTACTGCCCGCCGCCGCCGCAGGTGAACTGCTGGGTGAAGCGCGGCAGGGAACCCTGCAACAGGGCCTGCACAGCTTCGTTGACCGTGGTGGCGTTGCCGCCGAAGTAGACGTCGATGCCCACCTGGTTGAAGCCCATCAAGGGACGCATGCCCATGCCCCCGGCGATGAGCATTTTGACGCCTTGCCCGGCCAGGTATTGCACCGGAGCCATGCAGCCGCCCTGCTGGTGGGGCACGTTGGGCACCACCTTGCTGCTTTTGATCTGGCCGTCTTCAACTTCCACCAAGGTGTAAAGGTCGCAGTGGCCGAAGTGGGCGCCCAGTCCGGCGTCCATGCCGCCGGGAGCGTTGGAAGGTAGAGCTACTAATCCAGTCATTTCGTTATCTCCTCAAGTTTTGTCGTGGCGGCCGTGGCGGCCGTCGCCGGTTGGTCTCAGGCCGCCTTTTTACGCTCGGCCGTTTGCATTATTTTTTCCCAGGCCCGGGCCAGTTCCCCGGCCAGGCCGTCTTTCTGGTATTCGGTGATGACCTGACCCCGCACCATGGCCTGCACCATGGCCGGATCAAAGGGCAGCTCGGCGAACAGCTCCAGGCCCTCGCGGGCGCAATAGTCGGCCAGGGACCGGCTCTGCTCGGCGTTGATGTCGCACTTGTTGATGATCACCCCCGCCGGAACCTTGAAGTGGCGGCAAAGCTCCAACACCCTCTCCAGGTCGTGGCGGCCCGAGGGGGTGGGCTCGGTGACCAGCACCGCCAGGTCGGTACCCGACATGGAGCTGATCACCGGGCAGCCGATGCCCGGAGGGCCGTCGCTGAGGATCAGCTCGTAGCCCTTTTCCTGGGCCAGCTCGCGGGCGTGCTGCCTCAGCAGGGCCACCAGGCGGCCCGAGTTCTCCTGGCCTGGAAAGAGTTGGGCGTGCACCATGGGCCCCATGCGGGTGTCTGACACCTGCCAGGTGCCACAGTGACGCTGGGGAAAGGCGATGGCCTCGGCCGGGCACAGGCTGACGCAGAGCTTGCAGCCCTCGCACTTCAGGGGGTCCACCCGATAGGCCTCGCCGTCTTCGATTATGGCCTCGAAACGGCATTTCTCCTGGCAAAGGCCGCAGTAGGTGCACAACTCCGGATCGATGATCGCCTCGTTGCCCGAGTAAAAATCGTGGACCTGAATCGCCTGGGGCGCGAGCAGAAGATGCAGGTCCGGGGCGTCCACGTCCAGGTCGCAGATGATTTTGTTTTTGGCCAGATGGGCCAGGGCCCCGGTTATGGAGGTCTTGCCAGTGCCGCCCTTGCCGCTGATGATGAGTATTTCAGGCATGAGCCGCCTCGCAGGGTGAATTGGGGCCCACGCACCGGACCTGGGCGGCCAGGTCCTCGAAGGCCACTTTGAGGGCCGGGGTGGCCTGGGCCACTATCTGTCCTTGAGAATAGGCCTGGGCCACCTCGCGGTCATAGGGTATCTCGGCCAGGATGGGCAGATCGTGCCTGCGGCAGTAGCGCTGCACCTCATCGTCGCCCAGCCCGGCCCGGTTGATCACCGCGGCCATGGGCTTGTTCATGGGGGCGAAGGCCTCGTGGGCCAGGCGGAAGTCATAGAGCCCGAAGGGGGTGGGCTCGGTGACCAGGAGGATCACGTCGGCGTCCATCACCGCGTTCACCGCCGGGCAGCTTACCCCCGGCGGGCAGTCCACGATCATGTCGGCTGCGCTGGCCGTGGCAAGCTTTGCCGCCTTGGCCCGCACAAAGCGCATCAGGGGCGGGCTCATGGCCTCGCCCACCCTGAGGCGACCCATGAAAAAGCCCATCTTTCCGGCCTGGCCCCAGCTAACCTCGCCCAACTCCCGGCGATCCGGGGTCAGGGCCCCGGCGGGGCATACCTCCAGACAGGCCCCGCAACCGTGGCACATCTCCGGGAAAGTGATCAGCACATCGCCCAGGAGGCTGATGGCCTTGAACTGGCAGATGTCCGAGCAGGCCCCGCAGGCGGTGCACTTGTCCTCGTCGGCCAAGGGAACCTCCATGTAGGCCTTTTCGCTTCCCTGAATCTCAGGGCGCAGGAACAGATGGAGGTTGGGCTCCTCCACGTCCAGGTCCACGGCAATCACCGGAGTGGGCCACACCGAGGCCAGGGAGGCGGAGACGGTGGTCTTGCCGGTGCCTCCCTTGCCGCTGGCCACGGCCAGTATCATGCGCGGCCCCCTTGCTCGCGGTTGGGGCCGTCGGCGATCTCCACCTGGCCGCTCTCATATCGCTCGATGGCTTGGCCAACGGTGAGCCCTTCCAGGTCCTGGCCCACCTTTACTCCCGCCGCCGCCAGGGCTTGGAAGGCCTTGGGGCCCACGTAACCGGTGAGTAGCACCCTGGCCCCTGCCTTGGCCACCGTCTCGGCTGCCTGGATGCCGGCGCCCTGGCCCATGCTCTGGGCTGTGCCGTTGTTCAGGTATTCGATCTTCTTGGTTTCGGGGTCGTAGATCACGAAACCGCCTGCTCGCCCAAAACGAGGGTCCAGCAGGTCGTCCAAGGTCGGTCCTTCGCTGCTAATGGCGATCTTGTTCATATCGTTCTCCAATTCTTTTGCCGGTAAATCATTCCGATCCGGCTTGGAAGATGGCTGGCCTTTGCGCGAGCGTACGGCGTAGTCACCTCCGTCGATGCGCAAGGCCCGCCCCAGAACCACCGCCTCGGCCACCACCCGGCGGGCCTCGGCCAACACCCGGCCGAAGGTGTGGCGCGAAACTTTCATACGCTCCGCCGCTGCCTGGTGGCTAAGGCTTTCCAGGTCGGCCAGGCGCAGGGCTTCGGCTCCTTCCACGGTGAGGTTCACCTCGGTAAGCTCGCGCATGGGAACTCCCCGGGGCTTGAAATAGGCGATGGGGGGCTTGTTTTGCACCCAGCGGCATTTACGGGGTCTTGGCACTGCGGTTCTCCATTGAATTGCTCCTATGCGCAAAACAATGATACTCCCAAGTTGAAGGCTGTCAACTCGAAAATGCTCATATGAGCTTAACTATACTAATCCGATTGGCTTGCTAGAGGTATGGTTGCGGCGGAAAGGGGGCGTATTGCTAGGATTCAGATAAATTTAATATTATTAATAGGTAATTAACCTCCCTTGCCCGGATGGGGCGGCCTTATCTGGTACACTCCCCCCTCTATGCGTATGGACCAGCCGTTGCAGAGGGCGCGCGCAACCGCGAAGCGCGCTCCCCCCAAAATGCGGCAAAACGTAGCGGTTGAGACCCCCATTCTTGCCGCCGCCGATTTTTGGTCCAATCCCTCGGCGTCAGCCAGGCGCAGGGCCTCCAGACCCTCCAGGGGGATGACCACTCCCTTGAGGTCGTGCACCGGAACCCCCTGGGGCCGGAAAAAGGACACCGGCGGGATGGCCCTGACCATGCGGTGTTTTTTGTGGCGGGGCATGCGGATTTCCTTTTGCAATATATTTCGTTTATACCCTGCGGCCGGGCGGAAGGCAAGAAAACAAATGAAACATGTTCCAAATAAAAATCGGGCCCTTTATGGCTCCGGGCAAGGCTTCCTAAAAATGCTTGGCATATGTTTACCTATAATACCAAGCATATAAGCCTTAAATAAAAGTAATTAAATATATATTAAAACGCTTACTTAATGCTAAATTATTCACAATTATTTCTTGAAACCAAATTTAGATAGGAGTATGCAAGGTTTCTAGTTATAAAGAGGTCATCCAGAGGTAATTTGCCTCAGAAAGAAATCATGAAGCCTCGCTCAATTTTCAGTCCGTCCTAATAAGACAGCTTGCTTGATTCTTAATTAAATATTGGTTCATTTTGACAGGCGGACTGGGTGCTAACTCGGGGCTGGGCCCCACGCCAAACTTGGGAAGGAAAGCAAATGGCTTTCGCAGACAAGTTGAAGACCAAGAGTTTCGTGTACTTGGCCGAAATGGAAACGCCCAAGGGCGTGGATTTGGCCACCTTCGCGGATAACGGTCGCCACCTCAAGGGTCGGGTGGACGCCGTGCTGGTGCCAGACCTGAGCCACGCGGTGATGCGTCTGGCCGCGTTGGCCGGGGCCAAGGTGCTAGCGGACCTGGGCCTGGACGTGATCGTGCAGTTCTCCTGTCGCGACCGCAACCGCCTGGCCCTGCAGGGCGATCTTTTGGCCGCCCACGTGTTGGGCCTGGGCAACGTGATGGCCACGGCCGGCGAACCCATCGAGCACGGCGACCAACCTGGGGCCAAGGCGGTCAATGACCTCACTCCCGCCGAGTTCCTGGAAGCGGCCACCAGCCTGTCCGGCGGACAGGATCTGGGAGGCCGCCAACTGCTGGGCAAGCCCCAGTTCTGTCTGGGCGCCTCGGTGGCTTCGTTCCAGGACGCCGCGGGGGCCAAGGCCGCGGTGGACAAGGGCGCTTCCTTCATTATCGCTCCGCCGGTTTTCGACCTGGAGGCGTTCGCACCCTTGGCCGCCGAGCTCAAGGGCTCGGGAGCCACGCTCATCGCCAGCGTTCTGCTGCTCAAATCGGTGGGCATGGCCCGCTATCTCAATCAAAACGTACCCGGCGTGAACATCAGCGAAGAGACCATCAAGCGCATCCGTTCGGCCAGCGACCGGCCGGCCGAATGCGTCAAGATAGCCGCCGAGACCGTGCAAGGACTCAAGAGCCTTTGCGGGGGGGCGCTGTTGATCACTGCGGGTTGGGAAGACCGCCTGCCCCAGATTCTCGACCTAGCAACCCAGTAAGGTGTATGAGCCCCCAGGGGGGGCCAGCGTAAGAAAGGCCTAGCCAAATGAACCAAGAAAACAGCCAGCGTACGAGCAACTCGGTGCTGGTTCTAGGCGGCGGCATCGCCGGCATCAAGGCCTCCTATGACCTTGCCGAGGCAGGGAGGCAAGTCTATCTGTTGGAGAAAAAGCCCGCCTTGGGCGGCTTCCTACCGCTGTTGGACCGGCAATTTCCCACCAACGATTGCAACATCTGCTACCTGTCCCCCGACGCCGACAAGGCGGGCGGCGCCCGCACCGTGCAGACCATGCCCCTGACCAAGTTGGTGAGCCTTGAGGGTCAGGCCGGCGACTTCAAGGCCCAGGTGTTCACCAGCCCCCGATACATCAACGTGGACCGCTGCAACGCCTGCGGAGCCTGTTTGGCCGCCTGCCCCCAAGGGGCCATCAGCTTCACTCCCGGCCTGGACACCAACTCCCCCACCTGCCTGCGCTATCCCCAGGCCACGCCCCAAGCCTTTGCCATCGACATGAGCAAGTGCGACCGCTGCGGCGAGTGCATCAAGGTTTGCGTGCCCGAGGCCATCGACCTGGACCAAAAAGAGGTCGAGCAGACCCTGGAAGTGGGTTCGGTGGTGCTGGCCAGCGGCGGCGAGCTTTGGGACCCGGCCCCCATGGACGAATGGTACGGTCACGGCCGCTTCCCGGACGTGCTCACCAGCCTGGAGTTCGAGCAGCTCATGAGCTCCGCCGGCCCCACCGGCGGCAAGTTCCAGCGACCCAGCGACGGCCGCCATCCCAAGCGCATCGGCTGGATCCAGTGCGCGGGCAGCCGCACCACCAAGGAGGGCGGCAACCCCTACTGCTCCTCCATCTGCTGCATGATCTCCATGAAGGAGGCCATCTGGGCCAAGGAGCACTTCGAGCATGAGCTGGAGGCCACGGTCTTTTTCATGGACATGCGGCCCATGGGCAAGGACTACGAGCTCTACTACCAGCGCGCCAAGAGCGAGCTGGGAGTCAACTTCGTGCGCTGCCGCCCCCACACGGTGGACCACAACGAAGAGACCGGCGACCTCAGGATGACCTATGTGGACGACCACGGGACCCTGGGCGAGGTGGATTTGGACATGGTGGTCCTGGGGGTGGGCTTCTGCGCCGCCAGCGACGCCACCGAGCAGGCGGCGGCCCTGGGCATCGAGCTGGACCCCTACCGCTTCGCCAAGGCCGAGGACTTCGCCCCGGTGAGCACCAGCCGCCCCGGCGTGTACGCCTGCGGCATGGCCCTGGGGCCCCAGGACATCCCCGGATCGCTGACCCAGGCTTCGGCCGCCGGCTGTCTGGCCAGTTCCGATCTGGTCGCGCCGCGGGCCATGCGCCGGGAAGAAGATCTGCCCAGGGAAAAGGACTTCAGCAAGCAAGAGCCGCGCATCGGAGTGTTTTTCGTGGACTGGGGCCGGGTGGTCCAAGAGGTGGTGGAATCCCAGAAGGTACAGGACGCCGCCTCCAAGATGGACGGCGTGGTCCACGTGGAAAACCTGGAGCTTTCCTACGGTCAGGACGGCCTGGCCACCTTGGAAAAGGCCATCGCCACCCACGACATCAACCGGGTGGTGGTGGCGGGATACAGCCCCCGCACCCACGGCCGCATCTTTGCCGAGGCCATTCGCAAGGCCGGGCTCAACCGGGCCTATCTGGAGATGGCCAACATCCGCGAGCAGGACGCCCTGGTGCACCGCGGCGACCAGGCCGCGGCCACCAACAAGGCCATCACCTTGGTGCGCACCGCGGTGGCCGGAGTGCGCCATGCCAAGCCGACTCCCAGCCTGAGCTTGCCCTTCAACCCCGACGCCCTGGTGGTGGGCGGCGGCGTGGCCGGCATGAGCGCCGCCCTGGGCCTGGCCGGACAAGGCGGCAAGGTCTACCTGGTGGAGCGTAGCCGCGAGTTGGGCGGCCTGGCCAGCGAGCTGGCCCGCACCCTGGACGGCCGTCCGCTGGCCCCGGAGCTGGCCGAAATGATCGCCCGGGTCAAGGACAACCCCAACATCGAGATACTCACCGACACCCTGGTGGTGGACCACAAGGGCCAGGTGGGCGCCTTTGTCACCGGCGTGCAAACCGGTCCGGGCATGTTCTATCGCCAGATCAACCACGGCGTGACCATCCTGGCCACCGGCGCCCGGCGCTACGAACCCAGCGAATACCTCTACGGCCAAGACTCCAGGATCATGACCCAGCTGGAGATGGAAAAGCTCCTGGCCTCCGGCAAGGCCGGCGAGTCCCTGGGCACCGTGGTGATGATCCAGTGCGTGGGCAGCCGCAACGAAACCAACCCCACCTGCGGGCGCATTTGTTGCCGCAGCGCGGTGAAGAACGCCCTGTGGATCAAGGAGCAAAATCCCGAGGCCCAGGTGTTCGTGCTCTACCGCGACATGCGCATGCCCTTCGACTCCGAAGACCAGTACCGCAAGGCCCGCGAACTGGGAGTGCTTTTCGTGCGCTACAGCCCCGAGGAGCCGCCCCAGGTGGGCAAGGACGGCGAGACCCTGGAGGTGATCTTCAAGGACCACATCCTGGACCGCCGGCTGTCCGTGGAGCCCAGCGCCCTGGTGCTCTCCACGCCGCAGATCGCCGCCGACGAGGACACCGAGGAGCTTTGCGAGATATTCCGCCTGCAACAGGGCCCCGGTGGGTTCCTGCTGGAGGATCACCCCAAGGTGCGGCCCATAGACACCCCGGCTCCGGGCGTGTTCGCGGCCGGTTCGGTGTTGTGCCCGGCCTCGCTGGCCGAGGCCCGCACCCAGGGCCTGGCCGCCGCCGGGCGCGCCCTGACCCTGGTTTCCCAGAAGAGCCTGGTCTTGGACACCCCGGTGGCCAAGGTCAACGGCGACCGCTGCGCGGCGTGTCTGATATGCGTGCGTACTTGTCCTTATGGTATTCCCTACATCAACGCCGATGGCTACTCGGAGATAGACCCGGCCCAGTGCCTGGGCTGCGGGGTCTGCGCCGCCGAGTGTCCGGCCCAGGCCATTCAACTGCCGGGCTATGAGGATGACCGCATGCTCAGCCGCACCGAGGCTCTGCTGGAAGGGGTAATGTAATGAGTAATTTCGAACCGGTTGTGGTGGTGTTCGCCTGTGACTACTGCGCCTATACCGCCGCCGACGTGGCCGGCCGCATGAACCTGAGCTACCCCTCCGGGGTGAGGATTCTTCGGGTGCCCTGCACCGGTAAGGTGGAGCAGCTTTACATCATGCAGGCCCTGCAAAAGGGGGCCGACGGCGTGTTGGTGGCCGGTTGCCTGGTGGGAGACTGCCACTTTAAAAACGGCAACCTCAGGGCCGCGGCCCGGGTGAAAAGGGTGCAGTCGTTGCTGGACGACATCGGTATCGGCGGCGAGCGGGTGGCCATGGTCAACGTGAGCGCGGGCCAGGGGGCCAAATTCGCGGAAATCGCCACCGAGTTCAGCCAGAAGATTGGTGAAATGGGGCCCAATCCCATTAAGCAAGGGGCCAAGGCGGCCGCCTGAAGGGAAAGATCATGATCACCGCAGAACGCAAGCCTATGGAAGAAATTTTCCGCTTGATCGAGCCGTACGGCAAGATCCTGCTGGTGGGCTGCAACGAGTGTGTCACGGTTTGCCACGCTGGCGGCCGCAAAGAGGTGGCCATGCTGGCCTCGGCCCTCAGGATGGGCCGGATGAAGCTGGGCGCGCCCCTGACCGTGGACGAGTTGACCTTGGAGCGCCAGTGCGATCCCGAGTACGCGGAAGAGCTGGCCATGGTGGTGGATCAGTATGACGCGGTGTGCTCCATGGCCTGCGGCTGCGGCGTGCAGACCGTGGCCGAGCGCTACCAGGGCCTGCCGGTGCTGCCCATGGTCAACACCGAGTTCATGGGCTCCAGCGAGTCCAACGGCGTGTGGGCCGAGCGTTGCGCCGGCTGCGGCAACTGCGTGCTGGGTCTCACCGGCGGCATCTGTCCCATCGCCCGTTGCTCCAAGCGCATCTTCAACGGACCCTGCGGCGGCTCCACCAAGGGCAAGTGCGAGGTCAGCCCGGATATCGACTGCGCCTGGCAGCTTATTTGGGACCGCCTGAAACAACTGGGCCAGACCGAGCTCTACAGCCAGATCATGGCCCCCAAGGATTGGCGCACTGCCCGTGACGGCGGCCCGCGCCGCATCGTCAGAGAGGACATGGCGATATGAAAAGCGACAGCAATCTGGAAAAAGTCCTTGCAGCGGGCAACTTCGCGGTAACCGGCGAGTTGGGTCCGCCCCGCGGGGCCAACCTGCAGGCCATCAAGGACAAGGCCTCCCACCTCAAGGGCATGGTGGACGCGGTCAACGTGACCGACAACCAGACCGCGGTGGTGCGCATGGCCTCCTGGGCCGTGAGCTTGGTGCTCAAGGAAATGGGCATGGAGCCCAACTACCAGATGGTCTGCCGCGACCGCAACCGCCTGGCCATGCAGTCGGACATTTTGGGCGCCGCCGCTCTGGGCATCAACACCATGCTGTGCCTGTCCGGCGACCACCCCAGCTTCGGCGACCATCCCCAGGCCGCCAACGTGCACGACATCGACTCCATTCAGCAGATCCAGATGGTCGCCAACATGCGCGACCAGGGCCGTTTCCAGGGCGGGGCCGAGATCGACACCCCTCCCCGCCTGTTCGTGGGGGCGGCGGCCAACCCCTTTGGCGATCCTTTCGAGCTTCGGGTTTTGCGCCTGGGCAAGAAGGTCGCGGCCGGGGCTGATTTTATTCAGACACAATGTATTTACAATATGGAGCGTTTCGCGGAATATATGCGTCAGGCGGTCGACATGGGCCTGACCGAGAAAACCAAGCTCCTGGCCGGGGTGACCCCGCTCAAGAGCGCGGGCATGGCCCGTTACATGGCCAAGAAGGTGCCGGGCATGGACGTGCCCGACGAAGTGGTCAAGCGCATTGCCGACCAGCCCAAGGACAAACAGGCAGAGGAAGGCATCAAGCTGCTCTGTGAACAGATAGAGCAACTACGCGAAATGCCCGGCGTGGCCGGTATTCACCTGATGGCTATCGAATGGGAGCATCGGGTACCGGAGATCGTGGAGCGGGCCGGCCTGCTTCCCCGGCCACAGGTCTAAAGGCTCCGCGCCCCTCCCGGGCCGGACAGCAAGGAGGAGGCCGTATGGCCGACGGTAAATACGTGTTGGTGGTAGATGACGACCCGGATCTCGTTGAATCGGTAGCCATGAACCTGGAGGCCAAGGGCTTCGAGGTGGGCAAGGCCTACGATGGGGTGGAAGGCCTGGAGAGCGTCAAAGCGCGGCGGCCCGACGTGGTGGTGCTGGACGTGATGATGCCCCGCAAGGACGGCTACGAGGTATGCGCCCAGCTGAAGAGCGACAGCGCTTTCAGCGGTATTCCGGTGATTCTGCTCACGGCGGTGGGGTCGGCGGTTAACTCCACCTCCTATACCCACCGTGACGGGATGACCACCGAGGCCGACGAATACATCGCCAAACCGGTGGATCTGGACCAGCTCGCCGAGCTGGTGGCGGAGCTGGCCTAGACGGCCGCCCGGTGAGCCGGTGCCGGCCATGAAGCGGCTGCGCATAACCGGCTGGAAACAACGCCGGAACCTCAGCTTGCTGGCTGTGAAGGGGTGGCCCTGGGCCGGGGTTAACGCTCTGGCCGGGGCCTTTACCCAGGCTCGGATCAACCTGCCTTTTCTCCTGATGCACGGGGGCAAGGGCGGGGTGCGGGTCGGTTTGTGCTTGGAGACGGCCAATAGCCCCCAGGCTCTGGCCCTGGCCCAGGAGCTGGCCCAGGCCCATGGCTGGCCGACGCCCCGGGTGCGCGAGCCGGTAATCGCCCTCACTTTCTACCCTCTGGCCGCGGGCATGGCCCTGCCCGCCCAGGCCCTGGCCTGCCTGGCCACCGTTGGCCTCAAACCCCTGGCCCTGGGCACGTCCCTGGCGGCCATGACCGTGATCCTGCCCGAAGACCAGCTCGCCGCGGCCGTGGAGGCCCTGGGTAGCCGTTTCGACCTGCCGCCGGGGGGCTCGCCCCCGGAGGAGCAGGTGAGCGTGGTGCAAAGCCCGCTGTCCAGGGAGGGCTGATACATGGAAACCGTGGCGGTGTATTTTGAAAGGCCGGTGCGCACCTACGGGCTCAAGCTCCGCCTGGGCGACGTCGCCATGGCTCTGGAGTGCAGCGCCGCCGCCCTGGCCGAGCTCACCGAATCACTGGCCGCCCTGGACCCTCCCATGCAGCTGGTCTCCTGCAGCCTGGTGTGGGAGGACGATCTGGCCCTGCTTCAGATCTGCCTGCCCCGGGATCAGGCCCCGCGCCTGGAAGAAGCCGCGGCCCTCTCCGGCGCGGTGATCACCGAGCGCGGCCCCACCGCCTTGATCAATTTGCAAGGTCCCCATTTCGGCGACCGCTGGGGCCTGGCCTCCGAGGCCCTGAGCGGCCTGGAGGCGGCCGGTGTGGAGCCCCTGGCCCTGTTGGGGGTGACCCACACCTTGCAGGTGACCCTGGCCCCGGAACACGGCGAGCCCGCCCTAGAGGGCCTGGGACAATGCTTCTGCGCCCCGGGAGGCCGCAATGACTGAGCAATTGCCCATGGCCGAGCCGCCAAGCCTTACGCTGAGCGACAGCCAGTACCGGCGCATTTTTCAGTACCTGCCCATTCCCACCATACTTTTGGGCCCGGACAAGCGGGTTCTGGCGGTGAGCAAGAGCTGGTTGCAGCGCTACGGCATGAGCCAGGAACAGGTCTTGGGCCACCTTTGCTATGAGGTCTACCGCCGGGGCAACCAGCCCTGTCCGGCCAGCGTGTGCCGCTTTCCGGCGGCCATGCAGGGCCAGCAAGGCCTGTTCAACGCCCACGAGTATCAGGATTCGCGGGGGCACTGGGTGGTGGAGGAAGTCCACCTCAGCCCCTTTACCGACGAACTGGGCAAGGTGCTGGGGGTCATCGAGTCGGTGCGCGACATCTCCGAGGCCAAGCGCCTGGAGGCCAGCCTCACCGAGACCAACGAGCTTTTGGGGGGGCTGCTCAACTCCATGCTGGGGGTGGTGGTGGCCGCCGACCTGGAGGGCAGGGTCTTGTTCGTCAACCGCAACTCCCTGCCGGTGATGGGTTACGCTCCCGAGGAGCTCATGGGCAAGACCTTGTGGGACCTGAGTCCCCACGAGGAACTCAAACGCCTGCGAAGCATCCTGGACGCCAGCGACGGCCCGGTGCGCGGGGTGCGCACCCACCTGACCAAAAAGGACGGCGAGATCGTCCCGGTGGTGGTGAACCTCAACTATATCTACCGCGAGGGCAAGCCCATCGGCACCCTGGGCATCATCCGGGACCAGCGGGAGCGGGCCAAGATAGAGCGCCACCTCAGCTCGGCGCGCATGCAGGTGGTGCAGTCGGACAAGCTGGCCATGCTGGGGCGCATGGCCGCCGGCGTGGCCCACGAGCTCAACAACCCCCTCACCGGCATCACCATCTACGGCGAACTGGTGCGCGACCAGCTTCCCCCGGACCATCCGGTGCAGCCGGACCTGCAGCGCATCATCGAGGACGCCGAACGTTGCCGCGACATCGTGCGCGACCTGTTGGACTACAGCCGCCAGGGCAGCATCCAACTGGAATCGCTGGACTTGAGCCAGCTGGTGGAGGAGGCGCTGGCCCTGACCCACGCCGACAGCCAGGGATGGCACGTGGAGGTGGTTACCGAGTGGTATCCCGAGCCCCTGATCATCCAGGGCGACCGCCAGCTCTTGCGCCAGGTGTTCATCAACCTGATCTCCAACGCCTATGACGCCATGGAGGGCCGGGGCAAGTTGACGGTGCGCACCTATCTGGACGATGAGGGCATGCGCTGCGCCGAGGTCGGCGACAGCGGCAGCGGCATCGCTCCCGAATACCTGACCAAGGTGTTCGATCCCTTTTTCACCACCAAGCCGCCGGGGCAGGGGACCGGCTTGGGGCTCAGCGTGGTGTTCGGGGTGATCTCGCGCCACGAGGGCAAGATTTTGGTCAAACAATCCGGGCCCGAGGGTACCACCTTTTTGGTGCGCCTGCCGGCCCAGGCGCCCAAGACCCTGCTGGATTTTGCCAGCACCATGCGCAGCGATCCAGAGGACGAGGAGATCGGGTGAGTATTCAAATAACGCGCCGTATTTTGGTGGTGGACGACGAAGAGCGGGTGCGCCTGGCCGTGCAGCGGGTGCTCACCGAGGCGGGCTACGAGGTGTACCTTGCCGCCGATGGGGCCGAGGGCTTGGCCATGGTGGAAAAGCATGGCCCGGACCTGGTGTTGGTGGATTTGATGATGCCGGTCATGGACGGCATGGAGTTCTTGGATCAGGCCCGCCGCCGCTACCCGGATCTCACCTCGGTGGTCATCACCGGCTTCGCCACCTTGGAAAAGGCGGTGGAGGCTATGAAGCAGGGGGCCGACGACTTCTTGGCCAAGCCCTTCAAGCCCCAAGACTTGCGCATGGTGGTGGAGCGGGCCTTCCGCCGGGCCGACACCCTGCAAAATATTTCCATCGAAAAAAGCCGCACCAGGGCCTTGGTGGCGGCCATGCGCAACGGGGTCCTGGTGGTGGACGCCGGGGGCGAGATCGCCCTGGTCAACCCGGTGCTGGCCAAGCTCCTGGGCAAGTCCCAGGAGGAGTTGCAGGGCCGCTCCTGCGGCGAGGCCCTGCCTTGGCCCGCGGTGTGCCAGTGCCTGGAGCAGGCCCTGCAGCCCATCCCCAGGGAGCTGACCAGCGACGATTGCCGGGGGCAGGTGAGCCTGGGCCAAGGCGACGACGCCACCTATTTCCAGGTGACCTGCGCGCCCTTTTACGACGCCCGGCGCAGGCCCATGGGCGCGGTGGCGGTGTTCGACGACATCACCGCCTGGCGCCGGCTGGACCAATACAAGAGCGAGTTCGTCTCCACCGTGGCCCATGAGATCGTCAGCCCCCTGTCCGCCGTGCTGGGGCAGTTGCAAAACCTGAACAAGGGGCTTTTGGGCCCTTTGGAGGAGCCGCAAAAGGAGCTGCTGGGCCGGGCCCGGGAGCGCCTGGAGTCCATAGCCAAGCTCAGCCGTGACCTGTTGGACCTGTCCAAGATCGAGGCCGGGGGCATGGGCCAGGTGAGCCGGGTGCAATTGGCGCCGCTGTTCCAGGAGGCGGTGGACCAGCTCATGGGCCGGGCCCAGGCCAAGAGCCAGAGCCTGGAGCTGGAGATAGACGACAACCTGCCCGAGGTAATGGGCGTGGGCGAGGAGCTCTTGCGGGTGGCCACCAACTTGGTCAGCAACGCGGTCAAGTACACCCCCCAGGGCGGCCGCATCCGGGTGCGGGCCGCGGGCGGCGACGGCGAAGCGGTTCTGTCGGTGCAGGACAACGGCCTGGGCATCCCCCCCGAGGAGCAGGAGGCCATCTTCCAGCGCTTCCACCGGGTGAAAAACGCCGACACCCGCCAGATACCCGGCACCGGACTGGGCCTGGCCATCGTCAAGCGGGTGGTGGAGAGCCACGACGGCCGGCTGGAGCTGACCAGCGAGCCGGGTAAGGGTTCCACCTTTACCCTTTATCTGCCGGCAGCTCCGCAATAGACCGGCGCGTCCGGCTGCGCCAGCCACCGGTATACTGCGTTGCTGGCTTCGCTCAAGCCTCGACGTAGGTTTCCCTACGCCTGCGGCTCTCGCTCGCCAGGCGCCTTGTCTCCCGGCGGCTGGCTGTGCCGGACTTAATCAGAAACCAGCTGACGTGGCGGGGCTGAAGCCTTATCTATGCGGACAGAATAATTCCTGATTGATCGGTTTCCCGGCGGGTACTACCTGAAAATCCCCCTAGGTATCATGGGTGAGTGCAATCTTCTCCAGCATGGTAACCAGCCCCACCCCCAGGGTGTAGATGCTCTCAATGGGCAGGTTGTCGGTGGCCGTGGCGTCAAAGCACAGGTTCAAGGTGGATTCCATACCGTCTTCCGGGGGCCAGTAGCGGATCAGCAGGGGCAGCTTGGGCAAGGGCCATAGCACCACCCTCAGCTCTGCCGAGCCTTCCTCCTCCACCGCCTGGGCCCCGAAGATGTCGATGACCCACTCCATCAGGTCGCGGTGCTCGTCGATCACCTTTTGCAGCGGCTTTTCGCAACGCTGGCCGAACAGCCGATGCCAATCCTCGCCCCCGGGTAGTTCCCGCAGCAGCTTCCAGCGCCCCAGCGGGTCCTTGCCTTGGCCCAGGCTCACGTAATTGAGCATGGGCTCGGCCAGCCAGGCGTTGACGTGGCACTGGGAAGCCAGGGAGCCGTCCGGATCCACGGTGAAATCCTTGCCCAGACACTTGAGCACCAGGCGCTTGCCGTTGTGGGTGCAGCCCAGCTGGCCTGCCTTGGCGGCCAGATCCACCGCGGCCACCCTGGCCTTGAGCGGGGCCATGGCCCGGGTCAGCTCTTCCTGGGGGTCGGCAGCCTGGCCCAGCTCTCGGGCCAATTCTTCGCGCACCTGGGGGGCCAGGTCCGGGCAGGCGCTCAGGAGCTTTTGCCCCCGCATGGCCGCGGCGGCAAAGGCCAGGCAGGCGGCCATGCCGCATTTCTTGCAATTGGTCTGGGGCAGATGCTTGTAGAGGTCCAGATAGCTCTTGAGGGGGGACATGCCAATTCGCTCCCTGTTTGGCGCCGTGATCCTGGCTTAAGCCTACTACCAACCAGGGACCAGTGAATCACCCGAACGGGTGACACGCTTTTTAGACCAATCCCTGCCTGGCGGCCCACACTGCCGCTTGCGCCCGGTCGTTGACCCCCAGCTTGTTGAAGATGTTACCCACGTGACGCTTCACCGTGTTCTGGCTGATGCCCAGCACCTTGGCGATACTGGGCTTGGACAAACCCTGGGCCACCAGGCGCAGCACCTCCAGCTCCCGTTTGGTCAGGGAGGCGTCCCCCTGGGGCTGAAAGGGCAGCTCGCCCAACTGGAACCGGTTCATCTCTTCCAGGGAGCGCTCCAGGGTCAACACCTCGTCTTCCAGGCGGGACTGGCGTTTTTTGCGGTGGGTGATGTCAAAGCTGATGCGGGCGGCAAAGGCCACCGCTCCCCGGCGGTCCAGGATGGGATAGGCCCTGGCCTCGCGCCATATCTCCCGGCCCTCGCTGGTGAGCATATGGCGCTCAACCGCCTGGGGCCGGCCTTGGGCGAACATGGGTTTCACCGGACAGGCGCGGGTGCAGGGGGTGTCGCGCCCCGCGAATATCTGATAGCAGAAGTGGCCCACAGCCTCGCTTTCGGACCCCGGGGTCTCCATGAGGGGCTCCTTGCACCAGATCACCCGATAATCGCGGTCCACGATCATCAGCGAATCACCCAAATTGGCCAGGATTTCCCAGGCGGTAAGGGCTGGGGCGGAGCTTGGTCTGGGGCTCACCGGGGTCTCCTTTCGGGCCTGGCAAGGATGTCCGGGCCTTGGTTGTTTATGGCACGGCGCGGGCCCGGCATCAAGAATAAGCGGGTTTAGGCCAGGGGGTGGCGTGCGCGCGTGTGCAGACGCCTGCACAACCAAACCGCCAGGCCGAGGGCCAGAAGCGCTCCCCCGGCCACGGCGAAGTGCTCCAAGTCGGGCTCGCGCCAGATGTGGCCTAGGCGATGGGCGAACACGGTGATGGCCAGAACCACCGGGATCATGCCCAAGAGGGTTCCCACGGCGAAGCATCCTAGACGGAAGCGCGAAGCGCCCGCCACCAGGTTGATCAGGGTGAAGGGGGCCACCGGCAAAAGGCGCAGGACGACGATGGTGGCCACCCCGTGGTCGGCCAATTCGCTGCTCAACCGGCCGGCCTTGCCGCCGGAAAACCTGTCCAAGGTATAATGGCCGGCGACCAATCCCAGGCCATAGGCCGCCAGGGCGCTGGACAGGGCCCCGCCCAAGGCGTAGACCGCGCCCAGCCAGGGGCCGAAGATCATACCCATGGCCCCGATGAGCAAAACCACCGGCAGCATCACCAGGCCGCCCACGAAAAAAACCGCCAGGGCGGCCAGGGGAGCCAGGGGCAACTCGCGCATGGCGGCGGCCCAGCGCTCCAGGCTTTGCTCGTCCAGCATGCCGCTCAACGGCCCCCACCGCCAAAAGGCGCAAAGGGCCAGCAGCGCGGCGGGAAAAATGGCCGCTTTGAGCCACTTGACGTGGCCGGACGGAGCCGGGGGGTATGGCGGGTGCTGTGAATGAGTCGCGACGCCTTGATCAGCCATGCCTGTTCACTCCAGGATTGCTCCGCTCAAACCGGGCCAAGCATAGCAATTATCAGGGCCGCTGAATAGGCCGTTGTGCCTTGGGGCCGCTGAAAGCGCCGCGCCCGCTGGGCCGCCTCCCTGGCCGCCGGAGCGGGTTGATGGTACCCTTGCCGCCGAAAGTGGAGGACGCCCATGGAATTACAGGTGCTATTGGGAACCGCCCTGTCGATCGGCTTCATACACACGCTCATCGGGCCGGATCATTATTTGCCGTTCATCCTCATCGGACGGGCCCGGGGGTGGTCCCTCGGCAAGGTGATCCACCTCACCTTTTGGTGCGGCATCGGCCACGTGCTGAGCTCCGTGGTCCTGGGGGTGCTGGGGGTGGCTTTGGGCGTCGCGGTGGGCCTGTTGGAAGGCGTGGAAACCCTGCGCGGCGACATCGCCTCCTGGCTGCTCATCGGCTTCGGGGTGGCCTACGCCGCCTGGGGCTTGCGCCTGGGCCTGCGCTCCAGCGAGCACCAGCATCCCCACCCCCATCCCCACGAGCACCCCCACGAGGCCGATCCGGACCCGGGGCATCCCCACGAGAGCGACCACGGCCACGGCCACGACCCCGCGCAGGTGCACACCCACCAGCACCAGCACTCCCACAGCCATCTGGGCCGCCACGTGCACCTGCACGGCGACCCCAAGACGGTGACTCCCTGGGCCCTGTTCATCATCTTCGTGCTGGGGCCCTGCGAACCGCTGATCCCCCTGCTGATGTACCCGGCCGCCCAGGGTTCCTGGTGGGACCTGCTGTGGGTCACCTGCGCCTTCGGGGTGGTCACCGTGGGCACCATGGTGGCGGTGGTGTTTTTGATCTCCAAGGGCCTGCTGCACCTGGACCTGGGCTGGATGGAGCGCTACGTGCACGCCCTGGCCGGGGTGATCATCGCCCTGTCGGGCCTGTCCATCAAGCTCCTGGGTCTGTAGTCCCACCGCCCAGCAAGGGGTTCAGATAGGGGCCCTCGGGCATCACCGCCACCCGGCGGTGGGAAGCGCACAGCTCGCCTACCGTGGCCGGCAGATCCTCCACCCACTCCAGGCCAAAGGAACGGGCCTCCTCGGCCGTTAGGCCGGGGGCGTAGACCAGCACTCGCCCCGGATGTTCCATGCACTGGAAATAGGCCTGGGCTCCCCATTGGTCGATGACGAAGTTGGCCGGATCGGCGTGACGCTCCTTGAATCCCTGGAGCGTGCCGCACGCGCGCACCATGCGGCAAAATTCCTCGCCACCCAGTCCCTGGGCGCAATTGGTCACCCACAGCACCGTGCCGCCGGGCCAGACGATGCCCCTGGCCGCCAACAGGCCCTTGGAGGCCTGGTACAGGGTTTCGTCCAGGGGATGGCCCCCTCCGCTGGTGATCACCAGGTCAAAGGGCTCGTCCACCGACACCACCGTATGGCTGGCGGCCAGGGCGCAGCCCAAATGGTGGGCCTGGGGAAAGCTCCCGGCGAACACCCCCAAAAGACGGCGGCTACGGTCTATGACCACGTTGAGCATGAAGTCCAGGCCCGCGGCCCGGGCCACCCGGCCCACCTGCTCCTGAAAGGGGTTGTCGGCCAGCACCCCAGCCCGCAGGCCGGGGTGGGCGATCATGCGGTAGGAGTGCATGAAGTGCATGGTCTTGAGGGCCGATATGCCCGGCAGGATCGACTTGCCTCCCCCGGAGTAGCCGGCAAAGGGGTGGGGCTCGATGAGCCCGGTGACTATTTTCAGCTCGGCCGCCAAATAACGCCGGTTCACCGCGATGGGCTGGCCTTCGATGGTGTCCACCACCTCCAGGGAGGCATCGTCGCGGCAGTCGTGGTTTACCACCGGCCAGGCGGCGGCTATCTCCGGCCCCAGCAGCTCCTCCAGCTCGGTTCCCAGATTGGGCCGGTGCATGCCCGTGGCGATAAGCAGGGTGATGCCCTCGCGGGGCACCCCGGCGGCCAGCAAAGTCTCCAGCAGGGGAGGCAGCAGCAGGCGGTTGGGCACCGGGCGGGTTATGTCGCTGATCACCACGCAGGCGCTTTTCTTGCCTCGGGCAAGCTCGGTCAGGGGCGGCCCGCTCTGGGGACTGGCCAAGGCCCCGGCCACCTCGGCGGCCGGGTCGGCCAGGACGGGCAGCTCCCGCCCGGAGAGTAAATGGACGCCCCCCGGCAACTCCAGGGTGATTTCGTGGCGGCCGCAGGGTATGGCAACGCTGGGCATGATCCCTCCCTCTGGGTATTTGGCTCTACTATAAACCAGGAATGCGATTAGTGCCCAGGTCACTACAACACTGGAACCAGAGGCCTAAAAGAGTTATGCTTGGGCCGGTTGCCCTTACAGATTTTTCATCCCGGCATCAACACCCAGCGCCAACCTCGCTTGGGGGCGCCTGCCTCCGGCCGTAGCCGATACTTAATAAACGGGAAGGGGAGTGACATATGAGGAACAAACTTTGGCTGCTGCTGGCCCTGGTGGCCGCCTTGGGCCTGGTTTTGGGAGCCGGCCCGGCCATGGCCAAAACCATCAAAATCGGCCTCCTCGACTGCTACAGCGGTCCGCCCAGCACCTATACCAACGACGTGCGCGACGCCTTCAAGATGCACATGGACAAGGTGAACGCCAAGGGCGGCATCTGGGGCAACAAGTTCGAGGTCATCACCCGCGACACCAAGTTCAAGGTGGACCTGGGGCTGAGCCAGGCCAAGGAACTGATCATGCGCGAGGAGGTGTCCATGCTGGTGGGCACCATCAACAGCGCCCTGGCCCTGGCCCTGGCCGACCTCTGCCAGAAGGAGAAGATCCCCTTCTTCGCCACCTTCAGCAAGAGCGCCAAGATCAGCGGCGAAAAGGGTAACCGCTACGTTTTCCAGATCACCGAGAACACCGCCATGGTGGGCAAGGCCGCCGGGGCGGCCCTGGCCAAGAAGCCCTATATCAAGTATTGGATCGCGGGTGACGACTATGAGTACGGCCACGCCGTGGGCGAGGGCGTATGGAAGCAGCTCAAGAAGCTCAAGCCCGAGGTGCAGCTGTTGGGCCAAAGCTGGTGGAAGGTGGGCGAGCCCGACTTCACCCCCTACATCACCGCCATCTTGGCCGCCAAGCCCGACGCGGTGATCATCGCCACCGGCGGCCGCGACTGCGTGCCCTTCCTCAAGGCCGCCCAGGCCACCGGCTTCAACAAGAAGGTCCCCTTCTTCATGCACACCGCGGCCGAGCTGGCCACCCTGCGTCCCGTGGGCAAGAACGCCCCCGAGGGCGTGCTGGGCACCAGCAACTACTTCTTCTATTATCCCGACAGCGCGGCCAACAAGGCCTTTGTCAAGGAGTTCCAGGACGTCTATCACCGCCTGCCCACCGTGGGCGCGCTCTATGGCTACATCACCGCCCAGCTCATCACCCAGGCCTACCAGAAGACCAAGAGCCTGGACACCGAGAAGTTCATCGACGCGGTGGAGAACGCCACCGTGCAGACTCCGGTGGGGCCGGTGCAGCTTAGGGCCGAGGATCACCAGGCCCTGCTGCCCATGTACATGGGCGTTACCAAGAAGTCCAACCAGTACGACTTCCTGGTGGCCCACGACATCGTGACCATTCCCCCCGCCGAGGCCGCGCCCGACCTGGACGAGATCATGAAGGCCCGGGGCAAGTAATCCACTCCGTTTCGCAGCCATATCCCGGCGGGCTGGGCAACCACGCCCCGCCCGCCGGGGTCTAATCTTCTTTTTCGCTTGCTCCTCACGAGGTTTCCATGGATACGGCAAGCCACATAACCCTGGCCGCCTTGGGGCAACAGTTGCTGGTGGGGCTCAGCCGCACCACCATCTTGTTCATCGTAAGCTCCGGGCTCAGCCTTATCCTGGGAGTGCTCAGGATACCCAACGTGTCCCACGGCTCGTTGTACATGATCGGGGCCTTTGTCACCTATTCGGTGGCCACCTTCATCGGCGGCCAGACCGGCTTCTGGGTGGCTTTGGCCGTGGCCCCGGTGGCGGTGGGGCTGTTGGCCCTGGCCGTGGAGCGCGGCATATTCTGCCACCTCTACGAGCGGGAGCACCTCATGCTCCTGCTGTTCACCTTTTCGCTCATGCTGGTGCTGGGCGATCTGGTCAAGATGACCTGGGGCTCGGACTACCGTTCCCTGTCCGCTCCGCCCATGATGCAGGGCTCCTTCTCCCTGGGGGGCATGCCCTTTCCCCGCTACAACCTGTTTCTGCTGATCATGGGCCCCTTGGTGGCCCTGGGCCTGTGGGCCCTGACCAACAAGACCAAGATCGGCAAGATAGCCCGGGCCGCGGCGGTGGACCGGGAGATGGTGGCGGCCATGGGCATCAACGTGAGCTGGGTCTTCGCCTTCGTGTTCTGCCTGGGCTGTCTCATGGCCGGCCTGGGCGGCGCCCTGGTGGCCCCCACCCAGAACATCACCCAGGGCATGGACCACGCCATTATCATGGAGGCCTTCCTCATCGTTATCATCGGCGGCCTGGGCAACATGTGGGGGGCCTTGTTGGGCGCGGCCATCTTCGGGATCACCGACTCCATCGGCATCCTGGTGTGGCCCCAGTTCGCCATCGTCTTTCCCTACGTGGCGGTGACCATCGTGCTCGTGTTCCGGCCCAAGGGCCTGCTCAAGAGCACCTGGTAAGGGGAGGGCGATCGTGCAAAACCAAAAGTTGATAAGCTCGCGCAGCCTGATCCTGATGGCGGTGCTGTTGGCCGCCCTGGCCCTGTTTCCCAGCGTGGCCAGCCGCTACTACATCTACCTGGCGGCCCTCATGCTGGTCACCGGGCTGCTGGCCAGCAGCCTGAACATGGTGCTGGGCTTCGGGGGCATGTACCAGTTCAACCACGCCGTGTTCTACGGGGTGGGGGCCTATGCCGCGGCCCTGCTCACGGTGCGCGGCGGGGTGAGCCCCTGGTGGGGCTATCTGGTGGGCCCCCTGGCCGCCGCCTTGCTCAGCCTGATCATGGGCATCATCTGCGTGCGCCTGAGCAAGCTCTACTTCGGCATGCTGCAAATTTCCCTGGGCAGCCTGGTGTGGGCCGTGGTGTTCCGCTGGTATTCCTTCACCGGCGGCGACGACGGCCTGCACGGCGTGCCGGTGCCCCGGCTCATCAGCTCCGGCGAGGGGGCCTACTACTTCGTGCTCATCGTCAGCGTTCTCTGCCTGGCGCTCATGTACCTCATCGTCAACTCCCCCTTCGGCCGGGTGTTCATGAGCATCCGCGACAACCCGGAGCGGGCCGAGGCCATCGGGGTCAACGTGCGCCTGCACCAGCTCATCGGCCTGGTCATCGCCGGGTTCTTCGGGGGGGTGGCGGGCACCCTGTTCGTCACCGTGGAGGGCACCGTCTTTCCGGACATGCTCTTTTGGACCCTGTCGCTGGAAATCATCATCATGTGCCTGTTGGGCGGCTGGTTCACCTTCTTGGGGCCCATGCTGGGCGGGGCCATGGTGGTGGCCTTGCGCGCGGTGGTGGGCACCTACACCGACTATTGGACCATGGTGCTGGGCATCATCCTCATGCTGCTGATCTTCTTCCTGCCCGAGGGGGTGTTGGGCTTCTTCCTGGCCCGCCTGGGGCGCGGCCGGACCGCCAGGGAGGAGAACTGACATGCTCTCGGTGCAAGGACTGCGCAAATCCTTTGGCCCCTTTTTGGCGGTGTCCGACGCCAACCTGACGGTGGCCAAGGGCGAGGTGGTGGCGGTGATCGGGCCCAACGGGGCGGGCAAGACCACCCTGTTCAAGCTCATCACCGGGCAGCTGAAGCCGGACCGGGGCCAGGTGATGTTCAAGGGCGAGGACATAGCGGGCCTGAGCCCCCACCGGATATGCCGCCGGGGGCTGAGCCTCTCCTACCAGGTGGTGAGCGTCTTCCCGCGCATGAGCGTTTTTGAAAACGTGCGGGTGGCGGTGCTGGCCCGCAAGCGCCAGGTGCTGCGCCTGTTCACCCCGGCGGTGCGCCTGGCCAACGAGGAAACCTGGGAGATACTAAGCAACGTGGGCCTGGCCGACAAGGCCGAGGTGATCAGCGGCACCCTGTCCCACGGGGACAGCAAGGTGCTGGAGATGGCCATCGCCCTGGGCAACCGGCCCGAGCTACTCATCATGGACGAGCCCACCGCGGGCATGAGCCCCGAGGAAACCCGCGCGGCTAAGGCCCTTATCCAGCGGCTCAACGGCGAGCTGGGCATCACCATACTTTTCTGCGAGCACGACATGGAACTGGTGTTCAACCTGGCCCAGCGCATCATGGTCATGCGCCAGGGCGAAACCATCGCCCAGGGCACCTGCGACGAGGTCCGCTGCGACGAAAAGGTGCAGCAGGCCTACCTGGGAGGCCAGGGCGATGCTTGAGCTAAAGGGCGTGCATACCTACTACGGCCTGAGCCACATCCTTTTCGACGTGAGCCTCACCGTGGAGCGCGGCGAGGTGGTATGCCTGTTGGGGCGCAACGGGGCGGGCAAGAGCACCACCATGCGCTCCATCATGGGCCTCACTCCGCCCAAGCGCGGCAGCATCGTGTTCAAGGGCCAGGACATCACCACCATGAAGCCGCATCTCAGGGCCCGCCAGGGGCTGGGCTACGTGCCCGACGACCGCCGGGTCTTCGCCGACCTCACCGTGGGGGAAAATCTGGAAATAGTGGCCCGTCCCTCGGGAAGCTCCGAAACCTGGGACAAGGAGCGCGTCTACCGCTTCTTCCCGCCTCTGGCCGCCATAGACGGACGCCAGGCCGGGTTCCTCAGCGGCGGGGAACAGCAGATGCTCACCATCGGCCGGGCCCTGATGACCAATCCCGACTTTTTGCTTTTGGACGAGCCCACCGAGGGCCTGGCCCCCTTGGTGGTCAAGATGTTGGCGGATCAAATAGAGAGTCTTAAGCAGACCGGGCTGACCGTGCTTTTGGCCGAACAGAACCAGGAAGTGGCTCTAGGGCTGGCTGACCGAGGCTACATCATTGACAACGGAGTGATACGCTACTCCGGCACCATCGAAGACTTGCGGGCCGACGAGGAAGTGCGCAAACGCTACCTCATGGTCTGAGCTCTCGTCCGGCCTCCCGGCAACTGAAGACGGACCCCTTGGGCCCGGGCCGGCGGCGATGAAACTCAAATCCTCGGTTTTCTACAAACTGCTGCTTTTCATCCTGCCCCTGGTGGTGCTGCCCACCGCGGTGGTGGGCTACTATTCCATCCAGGCCTCGGTGGAGCGGGTGAACCGCCTGGTGCGCCAGGAGCAGATGGTGCAGGTGGAGGCGGCGGCCAAGAAAATCGACGACGTGCTGCATTCCTGCCGCATCGACCTGACCACCATCACCGGACTGCCCCTGATCGAGGACTACAACCTGGCCCGCTCCTTCCGCCTCAAGGCCGAGGCCGGCTTCAACCGCGACAACATCGTGCGCCTGTTCCAGGACTTTCTGGCCCGCACCCCCTTCTACTGGCAGCTGCGCTACGTGGACGCCGCGGGCAGGGAGCTCATCAAGGTGCGCCGGGGGCAAAAAGACCCTTCCCTGGGGCAAGCTGAGGCTTCCCTGCTGGCCGCGGCGCGCGGCCCGCTGTCCGGCGGGGCCTATTTTTCGGCCTTGCAGCAGAATCCGGAGCTGGGCGGGCTGGTCATGCACTGCGCCAGACCCACGGACAGCCCCTGGCACCAATTCACCGGCCTGGTGATCATAGACCTGGACTTCTCGCGCATTACCGAGATGGTGCGGACCATCAAGGTGGGCCAGCGGGGCTACGCCTTCTTGCTCAATCAAGAGGGCCGCAGCATCGCCCATCCCCACGCCCGCCCCTATGAGCTGGGGCCCGAGGCGGGGCCGGACAGCCTGCGCCACCTGGTGGCCGACATGGTCTCCGGCAACACCGGCTGGCGCACCTACCGCTTCCAGGGCGAGGAAAAGGTAGCCGCCTTCGCCCCTATCCCCACCCTGCGCTGGTCGGTGGCCGCCACCATTCCGGTGAAGGAGTTTCGCCAGGAGGCCGACGCCATCCAGGACCGGGTGATCCAGGTGATGGTCATCGCCCTGATCCTGGCGGTCACCGGCGTGAGCATCCTCTCCTACAACCTGCTCAAGCCGGTGCGCAGCCTGGCCGCGGCCACCGAGCGCCTGGCCGCCGGCCAATCGGCCGAGGAGTTGCCGGTCACCTCCCGCGACGAGCTGGGCGAGCTGACCCGGGCCTTCAACCGCATGAACCGCAACCTGGAGCGCACCCAGGCCGAGCTGGTGCGCAGCGAAAAGCTGGTCTCCCTGGGGCGGCTCAGCGCCGGGGTGGCCCACGAGATCAGAAACCCCCTGAGCGCCATGCAGGGGGCCATGGTGCACCTGCAGCGGCGGCGGGCCGACGACCCCCTGATAAGCGAGTACGGCAAGATCGTCTGCGAGGAGATCGAGCGCCTGAACCGCTTTGTCACCGAGTTTCTCTACTTCGCCCGCCAGGCCCCGCCTCAGCCGGTGCCCACCGATCTCAACGGCCTGGTCAAGTCGGTGCAGGCCCTGTTTAGGGCCGAGGCGGAAAAGCGCGAAATACGTTTTCACGACCTGTTGGACGAAACCCTGCCCCTGGTGCTCTTGGACCCCCACCAGATGGAGCAGGTCCTGGTCAACCTGCTGATCAACGCCATGGACGCCCTGCCCGCCGAGGGGGGATACATCACCTTCTCCACCACCTGGCAGCGTCCCCTGCCCGGGGTGGAGGGGCAGGTGCGCCTGGCGGTGGAGGACAGCGGCTCGGGCATCACCCCGGAGCAGCAGGCCAGCATCTTCGATCCCTTCTTTACCACCAAGGACGCGGGTACCGGCCTGGGGCTCACCCTGAGCCTGGGCATCGTGCAGGGCCACGGCGGCGAGTTGGAAGTGCGCAGCCGCCCGGGCCACGGAACCACGGTTATAATAAAATTACCCTATAGGCCCGCGGCCCAGCCGGACCGGGAGGAACTCGTTGGATAGCCCCCGCAAGATATTGGTGGTGGATGATCGCATCAACGCCCTCAAGGTACTCATGGCCATCCTGGCCGACGAGGGCTATGAGGTGCTCACGGCCACCAGCGGGGAGGAGGCCCTGGACCAATACCATTCCCATCCGGACCTGGACGTGGTGCTGGCCGACCTTAAGATGCCGGCCATGAACGGCCTGGACCTGTTCCGGCGCATGAGCTATGAGAGCGACGCCCCGCCTTTTGTCATCATGACCGCCCACGCCACGGCCCGCTCGGCGGTGGAGGCCCTCAAGCAGGGGGTGGCCGACTACCTGTTCAAGCCCCTGGACTACGAGGAGCTGTCCATTGTCCTGGACAAGGCCATACGCCAGCGGCGCATGTCCCGGGAGCTGGCCACCCTGCGACGCCGGGTGGAGGCCGAGGGCTCCTTCCACGGCATCATCGGCACCAGCCCGGTCATGGCCAAGGTGTTCGACCTGGTGCGCACCGTGGGCCCCACCGACGCCTCGGTGCTCATTCACGGCGAGACCGGTACCGGCAAGGAGCTGCTGGCCCGGGCCCTGCACGCCGAGAGCCCCCGGACGACCGGGCCCCTGGTGTGCATCAACTGCGCCGCCCTCACCGAGTCGCTTTTGGAGGGCGAGCTGTTCGGCTACGTGAAGGGGGCCTTCACCGGGGCCGCCGGTGACAAGAAAGGCCGCCTGGAGCTGGCCGACGGGGGCACCCTGTTCCTGGACGAGATCGGCCATATGAGCCTGGCCCTGCAGGCCAAGCTGCTGCGCTTTTTGCAGGAGCGCACCTTCGAGCCGGTGGGAGGCAACACCCCCCGGCGGGTGGACGTGCGCCTGCTTGCCGCCACCAATCAGGACTTGAAGCAGCAGATCGAAAAAGGCAAGTTCCTGGGCGACCTGGTTTATCGCATCGAGGTGATCGGCCTGGACCTGCCGCCCTTGCGTCAGCGCGGCGAGGACATCCCCCTGTTGGTGGAGTATTTCGTGGACCGCATGTCCCAGCGCTACTCCAAGCCGGTGCTGGGGGTCAGTTCGCGGGCCATGCAGGCCTTGATGGAGCACCCCTGGCCGGGCAACGTGCGCCAGTTGGAAAACGTGGTGGCCCGGGCGGTGATCCTCTCCAAGGGCCAGCGCCTGGGCCTGGAGGACTTCTCGGACCTTTTGGGGGAGGAGGAGGCCGCCGAATCGCCGGACGGGGGCATCATCAGCGGCCTGCCCGAGGAGGGGGCCACCATCAAGGACATGGAGCGCGAGCTCATCGAAAAGACCCTGGCCCAGTGCGGGGGCAACAAGAGCCAGGCCGCCAAGCGCCTGGGCATCTCCCGCAAGGGGCTCTATGAAAAACTGGAGCGTTATGGCCTGGCCGAGAGTCAGGACTAGGGCCGCGCTGCTGCTGCTGGCCGGGCTGTGGTGCCTGGCCGGGGCGGCGTGGGCCGCTCCCGCCTCCGAGCCCGGCGAGATCGTGCTGGGGGTGCCCACCAGCCTCACCCTGCTGGAAGGCCGCGAGAGCCTCATGGCGGTGCGTCTGGCCGTGGAGGAGATCAACGCGGCGGGCGGGGTGCGCCTGGGCCCGCGGCGCCTGCCCCTCAAGGTGCTTCCCCACGACCTGCGGGGGGCCGCCCTGGGCGTGGCGGTGGAAGACGCGGTGGCCTCCCTGGGCGGCTTCCTGCAAAATCCCCGGCTCAACGCCCTGGTGGTGGGGCCTTTCCGCTCCGAGGTGCTGCTCAACTCCCTGGACCTGCTGGCCCGCCGCAAGATCCCCCTCTTGGGCACCATCGCCATGACCCCGGCCTCGGAGGCCATGGTGCTCAAGAACCCGGCCTACGCCAACCTCTTCCGGGTGAGCCTCAACACCAGCTACCTGGTGGATTACCTCACCAGCAGCATGCGTTTTCTGGAGGAGCGCTTCGGCTTCAAGCGGGTGTACATCCTCAACCAGGACGTGGCTTGGGCTCGCACCACCGCCTCCAGGATGATCCGCCTGTTCTTCCGCCGGGCGGGCTGGCAGGTGTTGGGCCAGAAAAGCTTCCCCAGCGGGGCGGGGGATTTCTCCCAGGCCCTGGAAGAGGCGCGGGCCCAAAAAGCCCAGGTGCTGCTGTGCATCTTCGATTCGCCCCACAGCGGCCGTCTGGCCCGCCAATGGCGGCGGCTCAAGGTGCCGGCCCTGCTCTGCGGTTTCGTCTCCCCCCTGGTGGGTTCCGAGGCCTGGCAAGCTTACCGGGGCCAGGTGGCGGGCAGCCTCAACGTGATCTTCGAGCTGGGCAACCTGCCCAGCCGCCGCTATCCCCCGGCCACGGCCTTTTACCGGGCCTTTCAGCGCCGCTGGGGGCGGGAGGTCCAGTCGGGCCACGGCCCGGCGCCCTCCTACGAGTCGGTGTACATCCTGGCCAATGCCATGGAGCGGGCCGGCAGCTTGGAACCCGCCGCCCTGGTCAAGGCCCTGGAGGCCACCGACCGCCGGGGCTGCATGGGCCGGGTGCGTTTCCACCCCGACCATCAGGCTTATTTCGGCCAAGACCCCCAGCGCGAGGCCCTGGCCGCGGTGATCCAATGGACCCCCCAAGGCGCCCGGCGCATCGTGTTCCCTCCGGCCATCGCCGAAGGAGATATTGAACTGCCCGCCTTTGTGCCCATGCCCTAGCTGTTACCATTCGACACAATCGCCTGGTTTCCGTTACCAATGGTAACTACCCCCCTTAACATCTCGGAAATCGCGACGAAATAGCTTCACGCCCGGTGAAAGCCCTCCTAGGGGCGGCTTTTGTGTTACCCCGGGTAACACCAACGGCATGGTCCGTTTTACTGTATTCGTAATAAACATATAAATATCTGTAAGTTACCCGGATAGCGACTGGTTGGACCACAACTTGCAATTGTGTCGAGTCACACCCCGCGCAGCGAGCAGCGGCAGCAGGGGAATGGGGTGGCGCAATTTTTTGGTATGGGGCCTGACGCTCCACCAAACCTAACGGGGAGGACTTTAGATGAGGAAGTTGACCTGCTTGACGGCCGTCGCCCTGCTCCTGACCGCCTTGTTCCTGGCGCCGACCGGGGCCTTGGCGGCGGACAAAATCGTTATCGGGGTACCCACCTCCTTGAACTTCTTGGAAGGCAAGGAAGCCAACAACTCGGTCAAATTGGCCGTGGATGAGATCAACAAGGCGGGCGGGGTCAAGGTGGGCGGCAAGATGCTGCCCTTCGTGGTGGAATCCATCGACATCCGCGACGCCGCGCCCGGCGTGCCGGTGCCCGAGGCCCTGTTGGGCATTGAAAAACTGATCCTGGAGAAAAAGCCCAACGCCCTGGTAGTGGGTCCCTTCCGCTCCGAGGCCCTGTTGGCGGGCATGGACATGCTGGCCAAGCACAAGGTGCCTCTGTTGGGCACCATCGCCATGAGCCCCAAGACCGAGGCCAAGGTGGCCAGCGACCCCAAGTATAAGTACGTGTTCCGCGTCTCCCTGGACGCCAAGTACTTCGTGGGCTACATCGCAGGCGTCATGGGCTTTTTGGGCAAGGAGTTCGGCTTCAACAAGGTGTTCATCATGAACCAGGACGTGGCCTGGGCCCGGGCCACCGCGGGTATCATGACCAAGATTTTCGAGGGCAAGCTGAAGTGGAAGGTGGTGGGCCATGAGACCTTCCCCACCGGCGCCAGCGACTTCGCCCCGGCCCTGATGAAGGCCAAAATGGCCGGCGCCCAGGTGATCATGCCGGTGTTCGACATGCCCCAAAGCGGCATCCTGGTCAAGCAGTGGAAGGCCATGAAGGTCCCGGCCCTGATGGCCGGCTTCATCAGCCCCCTCACCGGCCCCGGCGCCTGGAAGACCTTTGACGGCAAGATCGGCGGCGCGCTCAACGCCATCTTCGAGTTGGGCAACATCCCCAGCGCCAAGTACCCGCCCTCCAAGAAGTACTATGACGCCTACCAGGCCAAGTACGGCGTGCCCCTGGAGGCCGGTCACGGCCCGGCCCCGTCCTATGCCTCGGTGTACCTGCTCAAGGCGGCCATCGAGAAGGCGGGCTCTCTGGACCCGGACGCCATCGTGGCCGCCCTCAAGGCCACCGACGCCCAGGGGGTGATGGGTCACATAAAGTTCAGCAAGGGCAACCAGCTCATCTACGGCAACGATCCCCAGAAGGAAGCCCTGGGCTGCTTCTTCCAGTGGACCGACGACGGCAAGCGGCTCATCGTCTATCCCCCGGCCATCGCCGAGGGCACGATCAAGCTGCCCGCCGGGATGAAGGCGGCCAAGTAGCCATCCCAGTGATCGCATAGCCGGGGGGGGCGTGGCTCCCCCCCCCGGCCCCTTCCCCAAAAACTCTAGCGGCGGCGGGTTCTCCCGCCGGCGGGGTACGGGCGAACCATGCTTGAAGGCACCCTGATATACGGCTTCATCAACAGCGTCATCCTGATGCTGGTGGCCCTGGGCTTCTCGGTCACCTTTGGCATCAGCGGAGTGGCCAACTTCGCCTACGGCGCTCTCTACATCATGACCGGCTACCTTTCCTGGCTGGGGCTGCACTCCCTGGGCCTGCCCTATTGGGTGGCGGCCCCGCTGGCGGTGGTGGTCACGGGGGCGGTGGCGGCCATGATCTACTGGTTCATCCTGCTCAGGGTGCGCGGCCTGGTGGTCAGCGAGGTCATCGCCACCTTCGGCGTGGGCCTGGCCATCCTGGAGCTGTTCCGCTCCCTGGGCTTCATCGGCTTCGAGTACACCCTGCCGCCCATCATCGACGCCTCGGTGATGATCGGCGACACCTACGTGGACGCCCAGCGGCTGTGCATCGTGGCCACCGGCATCCTGCTGGCCGCCTTCCTGTGGTTCTTCACCCACTACACCAAGACCGGCCTGGCCTTCAGGGGCATCGCCCAGGACGAGCGCACCGCCCTGACCCTGGGCATCAACGGCGACAAGGTGGCCGCCTTGTCCGTGGCCTTTGGCGCGGGTTACGGGGCCCTGGCCGCCCTGGTCATCCTGCCCCTGGGCACCATCGCGGTCAACGAGGGCTACAACGTGCTGGTCAACGCCCTGGCGGTGTGCATCGTGGGCGGCCTGGGCAGCACGGTGGGCATCATCGTGGCCAGCTTCCTGATCGGCTTCGCCCAGATACTTACCTCCACCTACCTGGAGACGAGCTGGATGATGATCGTCAGCCTAGTGGCCATCCTGGCCATTTTGGTGATCAAGCCCTCGGGGCTCTTTGGCCACCAAAAGCAGCTTGAGGAGCGCATCTGATGGCACAACGCAAAGAGCGCATAGACCGGGGGATCAAGGTCCGCAGCGACGATGTGTTCGTCCTCACCTCCTGGCGCGAAATGCTCTACCTGGCCGCCCCCCGGGTGGTGCCGGTGGTGGCCCTGTTCGTGCTGGGCCTGGTGGCCGGGCCCTATTGGGAGCGGGTGCTGATATCGACCTGTATGTTCGCCCTGCTGGCCATAAGCTGGGACCTGCTCAATTCCGCGGGCATGGTCTCCCTGGGCCAGGCCCTGTTCTTCGGGGTGGGGGCCTACATCGCGGGCACCCTGAATCACTACCTGGGCCTGCCGCCGGGGCTCACCATCCCCATCGCCACCCTGGGCGGGGGCGTGCTGTGCACCGTGGCCCTGTTGCCGGTGCTGCGCCTCCGGGGCATCTACTTCGCCATGGTCACCCTGATCCTGCCCATGATGATCGAGCGGGTGATCGAGGCCACCAAGATCTTCGGGGGCACCGAGGGCATCAGCGGGCTGAGCACCCTGGGCAGCAACAACCTGGAGTTCTGGCTGGCCGCGGTGGCGGTGTTCGTGGCCCTGTTCGGCTTCCGGCGCATGATGGGCACCGACTACGGCCTGTTGCTCAAGGGCATCAGCGACAACGACCGGGCGGTGATGAGCGCGGGCATGAACATCTACCACTACAAGGCCCAGGCCCTGTTCATGTCCTCGGCGGTGGGGGCCTTTGCCGGGGCCTTCATGACCCACGCCTACCAGTTCGTGGGCATGCCGGTTTTCGCCCTGGACTACTCCATGATCCCCATCGCCTCGGTGGCGGTGGGCGGCATGGGCACCCTGGCCGGCCCCATGCTGGGCAGCTTTATCCTGGTGCCCCTGTCCGAGCTTCTGCGCGGGCTGGGAGGCCTCAGGGTGGTGATCTACGCGGTGATACTGGTGGTGTTCACGGTGGGGCTGCCGGAGGGGATTTTCCACTACCTGTCGCGCAAGTACAACCAGTTTGAGCGCTGGGTGGGGGTGGAACGATGAATAACAACCAAGAAATAATTTTGCAGGCGGAGAACCTGTCGCGCTACTTCGGCGGGGTAAAGGCGGTGGACGGGGTGAGCTTCAGCCTTCGGCGCAACGAGGTGCTGGGGGTCATCGGCCCCAACGGCTCGGGCAAGACCACCCTGGCCAACCTGCTCACCGGTTTCGTCAAGCCCAGCAAGGGCAAGGTCATCTTCGAGGGCAACGACATCACCGGTTCGCCGCCCTACAAGGTGGCCGATCTGGGTATCGCCCGCTCCTTCCAGATGGTTAAACCCTTTTATCAGCTTCCGGCCTTCAAGAACCTCAACGTGGCCCTGCTTTCTCCCCGGGTGCGCCGCCTGGCCGGCGGCCGCTACGGCGACCGCGACGCCATGGCCAAGGACCTGTTGGAGGAGGTGGGCTTCGAGCGGGACTCCTGGGTCATCTCCCACCAGGCGGCCAGCCTGCCCCACGGATATCTCAAGCGGCTGGAGCTGGCCAAGTGCATGGCCCTGCAGCCCGAGGTGATCGTCCTGGACGAGCTTTTCTCGGGCCTGTCGTTGGCCGAGGTGGCCTCCCTGGTGCCGGTGATCGAAAAGCTGGTGCACCAAGGCAAGACCCTGGTGATGATCGAACACCGGCTCAAGGAGCTGTTCCGCATCGCCGACCGGGTCATCGTATTGAACTTCGGCCAGAAGATCGCCGAGGGCGAGCCCGCCCAGGTGATGGAAGATCCCCAGGTCAAGGGCGCCTATCTGGGCAGCGAGGCGGAGGAGTAAACGTGCTTACGGTCAAGGACCTAATCGTCTTCTACGAAAACGCCATCGCGGTCAACGACCTGTCCATGGAGGTGCGCGAAGGCCAGATAGTGGGGGTCATCGGCTCCAACAGCGCGGGCAAGACCACCCTCATGAACACCCTGAGCGGCCTGATCTGGGACATGTTGATTAAGGAGAAGCGCCGGGGCGGCGAGCGCATCACCGTCATGGGCGAGGTTTCGTTCATGGGCGAGGACATCAGCAAGCTGCCGGCCTATCGCCGGGCTCAAGCGGGCATCGTCCTGTGCCGGGAGCGCCATCCCATCTTCCCGGACTCCACGGTGGTGGAGAACTTGAAGATCGCGGGCTATCTGCGCACCTGGGCCGACGTGAAAAAGGGCGTGGAGCTGAGCTTCGACCTGTTCCCCAACCTTAAGCGGCATAGCAAGCGCAAGGCCGGCTTCCTCTCCGGCGGCGAGCAGCAGATGCTGGCCATCGGCATGGCCATGATGGTGGGGCCCAAGCTGCTGCTGTTGGACGAGCCCCTGTTAGGGCTCAGCCCGGCCATGCAGAACCAGGTGGTGGGGGCCATCAAGGACGTGCGGCGCCACACCGGGGTCACTTTGGTGATCGCCGAGCAGTTCGCTCGTCCCCTGTTGCCCTGGCTGGATTTCACCTACGTCATCGAGAACGGGATGCTCACCCTCACCGGGCCGGGGCCCGAGCTGATGGACAACCCCGAGATCAAAAGCGCCTACTTCGGCGTCTAACAGGGAGAGCCTTATGCAGCTGGTGGAATTCACCAACATACCCCAGACCTTCGACAGGGTAGTCGCGCTCAACCCCAATAAAACGGCGGCCTGGTATCTGGGCACCGCCTTCACCTACGCCCGCCTCAAGCAAATGGCCGACAGCTTCGCTGCCGGGCTCGTCAAGCGGGGGGTGGGGCCCCAGTCGCGGGTGATGCTGTATCTGCCCAACAGCGTGCAGTGGCTCATCGCATGGCTGGGCGTGCAAAAGGCCGGGGCGGTGGCCGTGCCTATCACCCCCATCTACACCCCCTTCGACGTGGCCTATATCGCCGGGGACACCGAGGCGGACGCCATCGTGTGCAGCGACCGCAACTACGGCTACGTCAAAAAAGTGCGCAAGGAGCACCCCTTCAAGACGGTGGTGGTCTCGGGCATGACCGACGTGTTGCCCGGCTACAAGCGCTTCTTCGGTTGGGCCTTTGACAAGGTGCCCAAGGGCCGGGTGGGCCGGGGAGCCGAGGGCACGGTGCTCTTGACCGATCTGATGAAGGAGGGGGGCCAACCCCCAGCGGCCGAGGCCGACCCTGACGCCATCGCCGAGATCATCTACACCGGCGGCACCACCCGTCACCCCAAGGGGGTGCCCATCACTCACCGCCTGTTGTTGGAGTGCGCCGACGAGCAGATATCCACCAGCGCGGCCCTGTTCGAGGTGCAAGACAACATGGTGCTGGGCTCGGCCCCCTTGTTCCACATCCTGGGTCAGACCACAGCCCTGGGCACGGTGTTGGTGCACGGCGGCACCATCATCCTGCAACCCAAGGTCAACCTGGACGCCATGATGCACGCGGTGACCACCCACAAGGCCACCACCTTCGTGGGGGTGCCCGCCCTGTACCGCATGATCCTGGAGCACGACCGCCTGGATCAATACGATCTCAGTTCCCTGAAATACTGCTTCTGCGGCGGCGACGTGCTGCCCCAGGACGTGGCCAACCGCTGGCTGGAGCGCTTCGGCTGGCCCATCTACATCGGCTACGGGGCCAGCGAGACGGTGGGCGGAGTGGCCATGAGCCCGGCCGACCGTCCCAATCCCGCGGGTTCCATGGGCCTGGTGCTGCCCTCCAAGGAGATACGCATCGTGGACCCGGCCTTCCTTACCCCGGTGGAGCCGGGGGAGCCGGGCGAGATGCTGGTGCACTCGGACCCCATGGTCAGTTCCTACTGGAACAAGCCCAAGGAGACCTCCGAGGCCTTTGTGGAACTGGACGGCAAGCTGTTCTACCGCACCGCCGACGTGGTGCGCCAGGACGAGCAGGGCTATCTGTATTTCGTGGACCGCACCGTGGACACCATCAAGCACAAGGGCTACCGGGTCAGCGCCTCGGAGATCGAGTGCGTGCTGCAAGACCACCAGGCGGTGGTGGCTTCGTGCGTGGTGGGCATCCCCGACGAAAAGGTGGGCGAGCGCATCAAGGCCTACGTGGTGCTCAAAAAGGACATCAAGGGCATCACCGGCTACGACCTCATCGCCTTTTGCCGCAAGCGCCTGGCCGGCTACAAGGTGCCGCAATACATCGAATTCCGCGACATGCTGCCCAAGTCCAAGGTGGGCAAGCTGCTCAGGCGCGACATTCGCGGCGAGGAAGCCTCGCGCCGCGCGGGCTAAGCCGATAATTTCATAGCACCCCGGCGGGGATGGCAAGTATAGCTTGACATCTCCCGCCGGGGAGTTTAATCTTCCGAAAATAAAACGACCGGACGGTAGATTTTATGCCATCCCCGCCCCTGGCCGCCAATGCCGGACAAAGCTCTGCCCCCATGGGGCGGACCAGGCGCGGCCCAAGTTCTGCGGAACGCTGGCTCGCGCCAAGGGGCGGGGAGTTCCGGGAGACACCCAGCACGCTTCAGCACGATTTCTCCACCAAGCACAGACCCCTCTACCACCTCCGGGGCGGCGACATCAATTATCGGAGGATCGGCTAATGGACGACATCTGCACCCTGCGCACGGTCGTGGACCGCAACCTGGAATACAACCCGCGAAAAACCGCCCTGATCGAAGGCGACCGGCAATATTCCTTCCTGGAGTTCGCCCGGCGCACCCGCGCCATGGGCAACGCCCTGCTGGACTTGGGGCTGAGCAAGGGCGATCGGGTGGCGATTCTGAGCAAGAACAGCATGGAGAACGCGGAGTCCTATTTCAGCATCCCCAACGCCGGCCTGGTCCTGGTGATGCTCAACTTCCGCCTGGCAGCGCGGGAGATTCTCACCATCCTGGACGATGCCCGCGCTTCGGTTCTGCTGGTGAACCATGAGTTCATGGGGCAGGTGGAGCAGATTCGGGGGGAGCTGGATTTCGTTAAAAGGTTCGTCTTCATAGGCCCGCGCGATGCGACCCCCGCCGGATGGTTGCACTACGAAGCCATGATCGAGGCGGCTTCCTCCGAGGTGCCGCCCACCGAGCTGCGCGAAACCGACCTGGCCGCCCTCATGTACACCAGCGGCACCACCGGTTCGCCCAAGGGCTGCATGGCCACCCACCGCAATTTCTATCACGTGGGCCGCAGCCTCACCCTGGAGCTGCGCATGACCCGGGACGACGTGGGCATCATCGCCTCGCCCCTTTTCCATGCCACCGGCGAGGTGGTGCTGATGAACGGCATGTACAGCGGCACCACCTCAGTGATCATGCCCCAGTGGGACGCTGCCCAGTTCCTGGCCCTGGTGGAAAAACACAAGGTGACCACCGGCATGCTGGCCACGCCCATGCTGCTGTTCCTCCTCGAGAGTCCGGAGGTGGATAACTACGACCACAGCAGCCTGCAAAAGGTCTTTTTCGCGGGGGCTCCGGTGACCCCGGTGGTTTTCCAGCGGGCCATAGAGCGCTTCGGCAACGTGTGGGTGCATCTTTTCGGCACCACGGAAACCGTGGGCCAGACCACCATCCTCAAGACCGAGGACATCGCCGATGCCCTGGCCACGGGAAACACGGAAATACTGGGTTCCTGCGGGCGCTCCTTCGCCGACATGCAGAGCATGGTGGTGGATGGCGACGACCGTCCGGTGGCGCCCGGCGAAGTGGGCGAAATGAAGGTGCGCGGCCTGGGCACCACCCTGGGTTACTGGAACAAGCCGGACGAGACGCGCAACGATTTCCGCAACGGGGCCTACTACTCCCAAGACCTGTGCCGGGTGGACGAGCAGGGCTTCATCTACGTGGTGGACCGCAAAAAGGATATGATCATCACCGGCGGGGAAAACGTCTACCCGGCCGAGGTGGAGAACGTGCTGTACAAGCACCCCAGCGTGTCCATGGCGGCGGTCATCGGAACCCCGGATGAAAGATGGGGCGAGGTGGTTACGGCCATGGTGGTCAAAAAGACCGAACAGAATTTGGAGGCGGAGGACGTCAAGGTCTTCCTGCGCGGAGAAATCGCGGGCTACAAGGTGCCCAAGATCGTGCTGTTCGTGGATTCGCTGCCCATGAGCGCCAGCGGCAAGATCTTGAAGTTCAAGCTGCGCACGGAGCTTTGTGCCTGAGGTTTGGCTCATGGGTGGCGGCGGGCACAGACGCCGGGTTGGGCGGGCGACAAGGCGCGCCCCTGGAACCCGGCATTGGTTATAATCAAATTTCACGCCCCGGCGGGACCTCACCCGGCCTGTGCTTGACATCTTCCGCCGATGAGGCTAACCTTGCCAAAACAAACCGACCGGACGGTAGATTTTATGCCTTCGATGCCCAAAGGCCGTGAACGCCAAAAACAGCTCTACGACGCCGCCGCCCGCCTTTTCGCGGCCCAGGGCTACCATGCCACCAGCCTGCGCGAGTTGGCCGAGGCCCTGGGGCTCAACAAGAGCTCGCTCTACCACTACTTCGACTCCAAACAGGATCTGCTCTACCAGCTCTTGGACGACTACATCACCGAGGCCCTGGCCGAGATTCAGGCCCTGTGCGCCGGCGAGGGCGACCCCGAGGAAAAACTGGCCGAGTTCATGCGCTACTACACCCGCTTTTACGCCAAGGACCTGGACCGCCTGGCCCTGCTGGTCAACGAGGTGGACAACCTGGAACCCCGCCTGCGCAAGGTCCTGGAGAAAAAGGAGCGCCGCTACCTGGCCGCGCTGGAAGAAATCTTCGCCCAATTGCGCGACCAGGGCCGCCTCAAGGACATCCCCTCCAGCGTGGCCGCCTTCGCCTTTTTCGGCATGGTGCACTACACCTTCCGTTGGTACCGCCCCAAAGGCCGGGTCAGCCCGGCGGAGCTGTCCGAAATGTTCTGGGAAATTTTCGGGAGCGGCATCCTGCGGCCCCGGGGAAAGGCCTAGGCATGGAACCGCTACGCGCGCCTTTTTGGGGAGTGGAGTGGGCCTGGCTATTTTATGTCCTGGCCGCTTTGGCCCTGGCCGTATTGGCCTTGGGCCTGTGGGAAAAGATCAGCCTGTGGGCCCAGGGACGCCGGGCCGTGCCGACGGCCCACCACAAGCACCCCATGGGCGCGGTGTTGGTCGACGTGTTCCTGGGCCGGCGCATCTGGCGGGGCGGGATCACCGCCGGGGCCATGCACCTCATGCTGCTGTGGGGCTTCCTGGGCCTGTTCCTGGGCACCTGCCTGGTGGCCGTGGACCACTACCTGGTCTCCTTTCTGCACGGCCGGGTCTACCTGTGGTTTTCCGCCGGGCTGGAGGCCTGCGGCCTCATGGTGGTGCTGGGCCTGGTGTTGGCCCTGGCCCGGCGCTGGCTCTTGCCGGTGCCCCGCCTGGAGCGCCGCGCCGATGACGCCCTCTTGCCCCTGTGGCTGCTGGCCGTGGCCTGCGGCGGCTTTATGGTGGAGGCGGCACGGCTGGCCGCCACCCGACCGCCCTGGGAGGCCTGGTCCTTTGTGGGCTACGCCCTCTCGGGCCTGTTCCCCGGCCCGGAGGCGGCCCGTTCGGCCTTCCCCTGGCTGTGGTGGTCCCATGCCCTGATCAGCCTGGGCTTTATCGCCTGGCTGCCCTGGTCCAAGCTGGTCCACGCCATCGCCGCCCCGGCCAGCCTCTATTTGCAGGGCCAGCCTCTGGCCGTGCTGGCCGTGGCCGCCGAGGAGGAGGAGCTGGCCGCCCTGGGGCTCAGGCACCTGATCCACTTGGACGCCTGCACCCGCTGTGGCCGCTGCGTTGAGGTGTGCCCCGCGGCCCAGGCTGGCGAGCCCTTTTCGCCCCGCGAGCTGTTGCGCCGGGCCCGCCGCCAGGCCCGCCTGAAATACAGCCCCATATACCGCCTGCCTTGGCTGCGCGCGCGCCGCCAGGCTTTGCTGGAGCGCGACCGCGCCGCTGACTGGGAGGTGGCCTGGTACTGCACCACCTGCCGGGCCTGTCTGGAGGTCTGCCCGGTGCAGGCCGCGCCCATCGAGATGATCCGCAAGCTCCGGGCCGGGCTGGTGGAGCAGGGCTCGGCCGTGCCGCCCCAGCTCATGGAGATCATGGAAAAGCTTTACCGCTACGGCAACCCCTGGGTGGCCAAGAAGGGGGCCAAGGCGGGCTGGGCCCAGGACCGCGACATCCCGGACCTGAGCAAGTCCGGGCCCGAGGTGGACTGGCTCTACTTCGTGGGCTGCACCACGGCCATCGACACCAGGGCCCAGGGCATCGCCCGCGCCCTGAGCGACGTGCTGGCCCGTTGCGGGGTGTCCTTCGGCACCCTGGGCAAGAAGGAGCCCTGTTGCGGGGACATCGCCCGCCGCCTGGGCGAGCAGGGGCTAATGGAAGAGCAGATCGAGGCCACCCAGGCCTTGCTCAACAAGCACGAGCTCACCAACCTGGTGTGCACCTCGCCCCACTGCCTGGACACCATCAAGAAGGTGCATCCCCTGTTCACCGAGGAAGGCCTGCCGCTCCGGGTGCTGCACTACAGCCAATTGCTGCACCAATTGAGCAAGCTGGGTAAGCTGATCTTCGATCGCCCGTTGCCGGTGAAGGTCACCTATCACGACCCCTGCTACCTGGCCCGGCACAACCGGGTGGTGGACGAGCCCCGGGAGCTCTTGCGCGCCATCCCCGGCCTGGAGTTGGTGGAGATGGCCGACCACGGCTATAACTCCCTGTGCTGCGGCGGCGGGGGAGGGCGCATGTGGCATGAGATACCCGGCCAGGCCAACCTGGCGGTGCACCGCCTGGAGCAGGCCGCGGCCACTGGGGCCGAGCTGGTGGTCACCGCCTGCCCCCTGTGCCTGATAATGCTGGAGGACGCCCGCAAGACCGGCGGGTTCGAGGATAAATTCGCCATAATCGACCTGAGCGAGCTGGCGGCCAAGGCCCTGGGCCTGGATGCCGCCACGGACGGGGAGGCCGAAGCAAGCGCATGAAAATATTGGTGCTGGTAAAGAACGTGCCCGAAGTGGCCGAGGCCGAGCTGGAGATAGACCAGGGGGCCTTGGACTTGGAAGACCTGGAGATGGTCATCAACGAGTGGGACAACTACGCGGTGGAGGAAGCGGTGCGCATCACCGAGGCCACCGGCGGCGAGGTCCACCTGATGACTCTGGGCGGCGAGGACGACGAGGACGTGCTGCGGCGCGGTCTGGCCATGGGGGCCCACGGGGCCAGCCAGCTCTGCGACGAGGCCTTCGACGGCTCGGACCCGGCCACCCTGGCCCGCGTCTTCGCGGCGGCGGTCAAGGACGGCGGCTACGACCTGATCCTCAGCGGGGTGCAGAGCGCCGATCTGGGCCAGGCCTCCACCGGGGTGCTCCTGGCCCAGGAGCTGGGCCTGCCCCACGCCACCATGGCCATCGCCCTGGAACTGGGCGCCGGAGAGGTGGTGGTGACCCGGGAGCTGGAAAACAACACCAGCGAAAAGGTGGCCCTGCCCCTGCCCGCCGTGGTGACGGTGCAGTCGGGCATCAACCAGCCCCGCTACGTCTCCATCATGGGCATCCGCAAGGTGCGCAAGATGACCATCGACATGCTCGAGGCCGGAGACCTGGGCCTGGACGAGGACGCAGTGGGCGCGGCCGCTTCCATCGTGGCCTCGCAGTCCCTGGCCCTGCCCCCGGTGGGCGAGGGAGCCCAGATGCTGGAGGGCGCTCTGGACAGCGTGTGCGACCAGGCGGCGGCTATTCTGCGGGAGAAGGGAGGCCTGGCATGAGCGGCGTGCTGGTTATAGCCGAACACCGCCAGGGAGTCCTGCGCGAGGCCACCCTGGAATGCCTGGGCGCGGCCCTGGCCCTGGCTCCCATGATTGGCGGCGAGGTCACTACCTTGCTCTTGGCCGACGATCCCTCGGCCCTGGCCGGCGAGATCACCGGTCGCACCCAGGGGCTCAAGCTCTACGCCCATCCCGAGCTGGCGGCCTTCAACCCCGAGCTGTACGCGCCGGTGATCATGGACGCCATCAGCGCCCTGCAGCCCTCCCTGGTGCTCATGCCCCACTCCAGCCAGGGCATGGACCTGGCTCCGGCCCTGGCCGGACGCCTGGGCCTGCCCCTGGTGACCGACTGCACCGGCCTGGCCTGGCAAGACGGCGCGCTGACCGTGAGGCGCGCGGTATACGGCGGCAAGGCCATGCAGGAGCTGGCCCTCAAGCCGGCGGACACGGTGGTGGCCACCTTGCAGGCCGGGGCCTACCAAGCCCCCGCCGCGGGCGCGGTGGATACCGCCGCCGAGAGCACCACCCTCACCGAGCTGGCCCCCCGGCACGCCCGGCGCTTCCTGGAGTACCTGGCCGGGGCGGTGGAGGACGTGGACATCGCGGCGGCCGACATCCTGGTCTCGGTGGGCCGGGGCATCGGCGGACCGGACAACATCCCCCAGGCCCAGGCCCTGGCCGACGCCCTGGGGGCCACCTTGTCCTGCTCGCGCCCGGTGGCCGACGCGGGCTGGCTGCCCAAGAGCCGCCAGGTGGGCACCAGCGGCAAGACGGTGCGCCCCAAGATCTACCTGGCCCTGGGCATCAGCGGGGCCTTCCAACACCAGGCGGGCATGAAAAACAGCGGCACCATCATCGCGGTCAACTCCGACGCCCGGGCCCCCATCTTCCAGGTGGCCCATTACGGCATCGTGGCCGACCTGTTCGAGGTGTTGCCCAAGCTGGCCGAGCGATTCGGGGGATAGGGACGAGCCATGGATTTTACGTTGAGCAAGGAACAGCGGGACATAGTGCGGGCGGCGCGGGAGTTCGCCCAGGGCGAGTTCACCAACCGGGCCCTGGAGTTCGACCGCGGGGAAACCTTTGACCTGGAGATATGGCGCACCGCCTGCGAGCTGGGCTTCGTGGGCACCTTCCTGGCCGAGGAATACGGCGGGGCGGGCCTGGGCTTTTTAGAGCACAGCCTGATCACCGAGGAGTTCTGGGCGGTGGACCCCGGCTGCGGCCAAAGTGTGCTGGCGGTCACCTTCGGGGCCGAGCTGTTGCAGCTTTTCGGCAACGAGGAGCAGAAGCAGATGGTGCTGCCCGAGCTGGTGGAGGGCAAGGCCATCATGTGCTCGTGCATCACCGAGCCCGAGGCGGGCAGCGACCCCAGCCGGGCGGCCACCAGCGCGGTGCGCGACGGCGACGGCTGGCGCATCAACGGCTCCAAGATGTTCATCACCAACGGCACCATCGCCAAGTACTCGCTGATCTTCGCGGCCACCGACCCGGACAACCCGGACCGTCACGCCAGGCACAGCTTTTTCCTCACTCCCACCGACGTCCCCGGCTTCCAAGCCACCAAGCTAAAGGGCAAGCTGGGCATCCGGGCCTCGGACACCGCCGAGGTGGCCCTGAGCAACCTCTGGGTGCCGGACGAGGCCCTGGTGGGCGAGCTGGGCCACGGCTTCCAATACCTCATGGCCTTTTTCAACCGCACCCGCCTGCACATCTGCGCCCAGGCGGTGGGCCTGGCCCGGGGCTGCCTGGATGAGAGCGTCAAGCACCTCAAGGGCCGAGTGCAGTTCGGTCAGGCCCTGGCCAAGTTCCAGGCCAACCAGTTCAAGGTGGCGGAAATGGCCACCCGCATCCGCGCCTCGCGCAACCTCTACTGGGAAGCGGCCTGGAACGTGGACCGGGGCAAGGTGGACCACGGCCTCATCGCCATGGCCAAGTGGTTCAGCGCCCGCACCGCCGTGGAGGCGTCCGACGAGGCCCTGCAGATCCACGGCGGCTACGGCTATTTTGACGAATACAAGGTGCAGCGCCTCTATCGCGACGCCAAGATCCTGGAGCTGTACGAGGGTACCAAGGAGGTGGAGAAGATAATCGTGGCCGGCACCCTTCTGGGATAGGCGGCCGCGCCAGGCGCCCGTGGGCTGCGTTGCGGGCGGTGCTCGCCGCCGCCTTGCCTGGCACCACCTGGCTGTGCCGCGCGGCGTAGGTTTCTATAGGGTAGCGTAGGTTGGGTAGAGCGAAGCGAAACCCAACGATTCCCTAGAACCCCTCCGGCCGCAGGTTGAAGCCGTGCAGGCGCCAACCCTGCCGTCCTTGCTCCACCAGGCACATCCCGGCGTAGTCCAAATCCAGGCGCAACAGGTTGTCCAAGGGGAGGCCCAACAGACCACACAGCCCGGCCCGGATCACCCCGGAGTGGGCCACCACCAACACCGGCTCCGGCCCCTGAGCCAAGGCCTCCAGCAGGGGCGTGACCCGCTCGGCCACGTCGGCAAAGCTCTCGCCGTCCTGGGGACGATGCCCGGCCAGGTCTTGCCCCCGCGCCTCATACTCGCCGGGGAAGCGCTCGCGCACCTCGTCCACGCTCAGACCTTCCCAGGCGCCCAGGGAGATTTCGATCCAACCCGGCTCCACCGCGATTTCCCGGCCCGGCGCGGCCAGGCGGGCGCTCTCCCGGCAACGGGACAAGGGGCTGGTGTACACCGCCTGAAAGACAGTCCCCCGCAGGCGTTCGCCCCACTGGGCGGCCTGGGTGCGGCCCCGCTCTGTAAGGGGCAAATCTCGGCGGCCCACAAAGCGGCGGGGGCTGCTCTGGGTAATCTCGCCGTGGCGTAGCAGATAGATCATGTCGCTTCGTCCTCCCGGCCCAGGCCTTCCCGGCTCAGGCATGCCTCCAGGCTTTCGCCCAGCACCGCCTCCACCCGCTCGGCGATGCGGCGGGCCAGGTCCCAACGCCGTTGGATGGCCGCCCGCGCCTCGGGGGTGCGTCCCTTGCGCTCCTGGGTAATGCCGAAACGGCGGCTCAGACTCACCCGGCGCTCGTCCTTGACCAGCTTGTCGGCCAAGTGCACCAGCTCGGCCTCGCTGAGCGGTGCGCCGGGGGTGAGCTCGATGTCCGCGTGCCGGGCGGCCAGGGGAGCTACCGTGGCGAAACCCATCTCCCGCAGCAGGGCCGCCCCGGCGGCGGGGTGGTCGGGTTGGCCCTTGGCCACGTCGTGCAGTAGGCCCCCGGCCAGGGCCAGGCGCGGGTTCAGCGCCGCGCCCTTGGTTTGGGCGGCCCGGGCCAGGGCCTGGGCCATCCGCCCCACCAGGCGGCAATGGGCCACCAGCTCAGGGCCCAATTCCAGCACTTCCTCCAGCAGGGCCAGGCACTCGTCCTGGTCAGGGATTTGATACCCGTCCAGCGCGGCCGTCAGTTCCTCGTAATCCTGGGGGTGATCCTGGTCGCGCAGGACGAAGCGGTCGGCCACCGGCACCTCGCGGGCCAGCTCCGGGCGGGACTCCCAAAAGCCGCGTAGGCCGCCCGTCCCGTCGTAGGCCATGATGGCCGGGGCCAGTTCGGCGGCGATGAGGGGAGGGTGGCCCCACTGGCCCTGGAAGGTGGGATGCAAGACCGGCCCCAGGCCCTGTTCCCAGGCCGCGCGCAAACGGGTCAGAGTATGGGTGCGCACCAGGGGAATGTCCACGGGCAGCAGGAAAAAGGCCGGGCAATCCGGCGGCAGGGCGGCCAGCCCGGTCCTGAGGGAGCTGAACATGCCTTGCTCGTAGTCGGGGTTAATGACCGGCACTGCCCCCAGGGAACGCACCACAGGCTCCAACTCGGCGGCCCGGTGGCCCAGCACCACCAGCACCGGAGCGGCCCCGCCCTGGCGCAGCAAGCCCACCACCCGGGCCAGAACGCTCTGGCCACCCAGAAGCAGCAGGGGCTTGAACTTGCCCATGCGCGAGGACAAGCCGGCGGCCAGCACCACGGCGGCCGGGCTCTGGTTGTCGGGGCTAGGAGATTGCATGGCGGCTTTCACGCAAATTTGTCATGTCCCGTGGGTGCAAGTCGATGGGGACGGACTTAACTTAAAATACATATCAAAAACGGTTTTCAGTGGGGACGACCAAAGATATTAACCGGGAGACAGTTTATGTCCAGCAATATTCACATCGTGTGCCCCCAATGCGCCGCCACCAACCGGGTGCCCGCTGAGCGCCTGGGACAAGCCCCGACCTGCGGCCGATGCAAGTCCGCCTTGCTCACCGGCCAGCCGGTGGAGGCCAACGCCGCCCTGTTCGGCAAGCTGATGTCCTCCGAAGACCTGCCGGTGGTGGTGGATTTTTGGGCCTCCTGGTGCGGTCCCTGCAAGATGATGGCCCCGGCCTTTGCCCAGGCCGCCAGTCAGATGCACCCCAAGGTGCGCTTCATCAAGGTGAGCACCGAGCAGGAGCAGGCCCTGGCTTCGCAATACGGCATCTCCTCCATACCCACCATGGTCATGTTCAAGGGTGGGCGCGAAGTGGCCCGCACCTCCGGGGCCATGCCCGCGGCGGGCATCGTCCAATGGGTGCAGGGTCAGCTATGAGGCCGGCCCGTTCCCCCGAAACTCCAGCTCCATGATGCTGGCGTCGTCGTCCAGGGGGCGGTTGTGGCCGAAGGCCATGAGCTCTTGCCAGAGCGTTTCGATGTGCTCGCGCACCGGCAGTTGGGCGCCCTGGATGAGGTGGCGGTGCAGGCGCTCCACGCCGAACATCCGGCCCCTGGGGTCGCGGTATTCCACCACCCCGTCGGTGTAGAGGATCAGCCGGTCGCCGACGCGCATGGTGGCGCGTCCCTCCTCAAAGGGCACCGCGCCGTCCAACCCGATCAAGGTGCCCCCGGCGCGGAGCTCTTCCAACTCGCCCCCGGCCCTTAGCAGTATGGGCAGGGGGTGCCCGGCGTTGGAGTACACCAACTCTCCGTCGGCCAGCCCCAGCAACAGATAGGCGATGCTGAAACTCTTGCCAAAGCGCTCCAGGGGATATTCTTGGTCCAGGGTGCGCAGGACTTTTCCCGGGGGCAGCGCCCGCAGCACCCCGCCCCCATCCCGCGTGGCCACATGGCCGCTGGCCGGATCCAGGGTCTCGTGCACCGACACGGTCATCAGGGAAGCGGGAACCCCGTGGCCGCTGATATCGAGCATGTACAGGCACAGCCGGTCCGGCCCCAGGGGCTGGGCGTGGAAAAGGTCGCCGCCGATGAACTCGCTGGGCGCGAACTTCCAGGCCAGCTCCACTTGGGGCAGGTGGGGCAGGTTGTAGGGCAAAAGGGCGCGCTGGATGCCGGCGGCGGCCTGCAGGTCCTCGTCCAGGCGCTCCTGCTTTTCCAACAGCTCCCGGTTGACCCCCTCGGCCGCCTCCTTGGCCTGATTCAGCTCCGCCTGGGCGCTTTTTAGCTCAGTGATGTCGGTATAAATGCCGCATATCCCGTAGACGCGGCCCAGGGGATCGCGCAGGGGGAACTTGGAGGTCAGGTAGCTGTGCACCCCGTCTTCCAGGAGCAGCTGCTCCTCGACGCGCAGGGGCCCCTTGCCCGTGAGGGCCTGTTGATCGTGGCGCCGCAGGGTCTGGGCGTTTTGGGGAGAAAACAGTTCCTGGTCGCTTTGGCCCAAGGCCCGCTGTTGCTTGATGCCCAGGAGCTGCTCAAAGCGGCGGTTGATGAACTGGTAGCGCCCGTCGTGATCCTTGATGTAAATCAAGGCCGGCGAAAAGGTCATGATGTCCTGGAGCCTTTGTTCGCTGGCGGCCAGGGCTTCCTGGGCCAGGCGGTGGCGCACCTGGGCCCGGGCCAGCAGCCAGCAGATCATCCCGGCCACCAAGAGCACCACGATCAACAGCTGGGTCAGCTGGACCAGGTATATGCCGATGGCCGCGTCCACCAGCGCTTCCGGCACCAGGGAAACGATCCTCATGCGGGTTTCGTCGGCGTTAAAAACGCGCGCGGGAGGGGCAAGCGTCTCCCAAGTGAACAAACCGGCCTTGGTGAACAACCGCCCCTGGTCACTCTTGCTAATTTGATCCCACACCAACGGCCACAGCGCGGCAAAGGTGTCGTCGGCTCCCCGGGCCTCGATCTGGGGGGAGCCCTGGGAACGTCCCCCCAGCAGGATGTGCCCCTGGCGATCCAGGAGAAGCACCAAGCCGCGGCTGAAATACAAGCCGGCCATTTTTCGCAGGGCCCGGGAGGCGCGGTAATCCATGACCAGTAGGCCCTCGCGCTCGCCCAGATCGTTGGTCACCGGAGCGGCCACCCGGATCACCGCGGCGTTGTCGTCCTGTCGGTCCAGGGCGGCCAGGTAGACCTTGTCCGGCGGCAACTCACGCGACAGGCGCTCCCACAACATGGCGGGCGGAGTTCCATGCGCTTTTTCGCGCACCGCCTGGGAGCCGCCGTCCTGGCGGGCAAGCCGCAGGAGGACTTCGCCATTGCGATCAATATACAAAATTCGCTGATAAGCGTTGGTGGTCTTGAGGACCTTGCTCAATTCGCGCGCCAGGCTGTTCAGCTGGCGGGGGCCGGGCGGCCCGTGCAAGCTTTCCAAAATCTCATGCTGCGCCTGCACCCGCGCTTCCACCACCACCTCATCCAGGATGCCGGCCAGGGCCTCTTTTTCCAACTGTACCTGGTGGCGCTGCTCCAGCTGCAGCAGGCGCTTTTCGTTGTCGGTTTCCAAACGGTAGAAAACGTAGATGGTCAGGAGCAGAACTAGGGCGACCGGAAGGAAGAGCAGCAGAAAGCGAAGCAGGGTGGACCTCGGCCGGTTGTTCTGGCCCGCATCGGTTCCCATGGCCATGGCCGCCGGCTGCCTCCCAGGTCCTCCCAACAGGGCTCTCTCTCTGTGCTAGAATTTTTCAGTAGGCATTAATTTACCACAAAGGCCGCAAAAGGCCTTCGGCCAAAACGAGCCGTTGGTGTCGCGGGGCAAATGAAAAACCCATGGACGTTGTGGAAAAGACCTTAGGTAACGTATTGGTGGTGACCTTGGAGGGCAATTGCCTGGATGCCTCCACGGCCACGCCGTTGAAAAAGCGCCTGCATCAATATGCGGACAAGGGGTGCGCCAAGCTGGTGCTGGATCTGGTCAACGTGGAGTTCATGGACTCCAGCGGACTCACGGTGATCATCTCCATGCTCAAGGCCCTTAAGGCGCAAGGGGGGCACCTGGTGCTCAGCGGGGTCAGCGAGGAGCTGACCTCTCTATTCCAGCTCACCCGTTTGGACAAGGTCTTCAAAATATACCCCAACGCCGGGCAGGCGGCGCGGGCCCTGGACGCATAGGCCTCCTCCTGCGGTGGGGATGGGCAAGGGACCCGGCGGCCGGTAACCCGGGAGGGAGCTCAAAAGTCATGCAGGCGGGTTGGCTTCAGCTACGAGTGGCCCTGTTTTTGGTTTTGGCCCTCAGCGCGGGCGTAGCCTATGCCCACCAGGGGGCCGGAGGCAAGTCGGAGGCCGCCGCGGCGCAACCGGCGCCTTCGCCTCGGCTGGTGGCCCAGGGGCAGGCGCTGTTCCAAAAATATTGCGCCACCTGCCACGCTCCCCGGGACGGCAAGCGCGACGAGGCTCCCAGCCTCGCCGGCCTTTACCAGCGCAAGCTGACCCCGGCCATGAAACATCCGGTGAACGACGCCAACATCGGGGGCCACATAAAACAGGGCGGACCGGTCATGCCTCCCTTCCCCTGGTTGGGCAAGGAGGAGATCGCCGCCCTGTTGGCTTATCTGAAGACCCTTTAGTTAACTAGACTCCCTTGGAGGCCATGTAGGCGGCCAGGTCCGATACCCGGCAGGAATAGCCCCACTCGTTGTCGTACCAGGCCAGCACCTTGGCCAAATCTCCGTCCAGCACCTGGGTGAACTCCATATCCACCACCGAGGAGTGGGGGTCGCCCTTGAGGTCCATGGAGACCAGGTGCCCGTGGTCCACGGCCATGATGCCCTTGAGGGGCCCCTCGGCCGCCTCGCCAAGGGCCTGGCGCAGGCCGTCGGTGTCGGTGGGCTTGGCCAACACGGCGGTGAAGTCCACCAGGCTCACCGTGGGGGTGGGCACCCGCACCGAGCAGCCGTCGAAGCGCCCGGCCAGCTCGGGGATGACCAGGCCCAGGGCCCGCGCCGCCCCGGTAGAGGTGGGGATCATGTTCAGCGCCGCCGCCCTGGCCCGCCTAAGGTCCTTGTGGGGCAGGTCCAGAATGCGCTGGTCGTTGGTGTAGGAGTGCACCGTGGTCATCAGGCCCTTGATTATGCCGAAGGCCTGGTGCAGCACCTTGGCCGGCGGGGCCAGGCAGTTGGTGGTGCAGGAGGCGTTGGACACGATGTAGTGCTTCTGGGGATCGTACTCCTCGTCGTTGACCCCCATCACCACGGTCAGGTCGATTTCCTTGCCCGGAGCGGTGATGATGACCCGCTTGGCCCCGGCCTCCAGGTGGGCCTCGGCCTGGGGACCGGTGCGGAACAGGCCGGTGCCCTCCACCACCAAATCCACCCCCAGCTCGTCCCAGGGGATCTGGGCCGGATCGCGCAAGGCGAAGCAGGCCACCTCCTGCCCGTCGATTACTATGGCCTTTTCCTTGGCCTCGACTTCTCCGGGCCAGCGGCCGTAGTTGGTGTCGAACTTGAACAGATGGGCGTTGGTTTCGGAATCGAACAAGTCGTTGATCGCCACCACCTGGAGTTGATCGGGGTGGCGCTCCAAAACCGCTTTGAGAACCTGGCGTCCTATGCGGCCGAAGCCGTTAATGCCTATGCGCACCATGCATCACCCCTTTTAGTTGTCGTCCAGGCGGTATTCGTGAGCCACCAGGAGGTTGTAATCGGTCTTGAGAGCCCGATGCAGGCGGGCGTTGTCCAGGGCGATGGCGCTCAGGTTGGCCGCCGCCTCCAGGAAACGCTCCTCGCCCTCGCTCCACTGGCGTTCGGCGTCCGAATAGACCCTCAGCACCCCGATGGCGCGTTTGCCTACCTTCAGGGGCACCACGCAGATGGACTTGATGCCCTCGTTCTTGGCCCGGTCTCCATATTGGAAGCCGGGATCGTTCTGGGCGTCCAAAATGCACACCGGCCCGCCCTTGAGGGCCTCCTTGTCCAGGCCGCTCTTGTCCACCAGGACCTTGCCCTTGCGCAGATACCCTTCGGAAAGGCCGTGGGCGGCGCCCATGACCAGTTCCTTGCGCCTGGGGTCCAAAAGGCGGATGGCGCTGGCCTTGGCCCCGATGGCCTGGCTTACGCTGGTGACGATCTCATCCAAGACCTGGGAGGGGTCCAGGGATGAGTTGACCACCTTGGCCACCTGGTACAGGGCTTCGAAATAGTTCTTTTCCTTGTCGGCCATAATAGCCTCCATTGGTTTGTGGCGATGCGTCGGGGGGCGACTTAATTATTATCCTGCCAAAGCGGAGTGAACGGTACAAGAGAAAGCATGGTTCGTTACCCAAGCGAAACAAAAATGGGGCCGCCCCGAAAGGCGGCCCCCCCTTGGCGGTCCCGGCCCGCGTTTAGAAGCTGGCTTTTATGCCCACCCAGAACGCTCGGCCCTGGCCGGGGAAACCGCTCTCATACTCGTAGTCCTTGTCAAATATGTTGCTCACGTAACCGAACAGGTCGAAATGCTCCCACAGGGGCTGGGTGGCCTTGAAGTTGGCCAGGAAATAGCCGCTGGTCTCCAACACCTGCGCGTTGGGGTCGGTGGGAGTGGGCAACTGGTCGAACTGGGAGCCCATGTAAAGGCCAATGAAGTCCAGCTTGGTGCGGATCTCGGGAATGATGTACTGGATCTTGAGGTCCACCTTGTTCTGCGGCGCCCGGAGCACGTCGTCGGTAACGGCGCCGTCGCTCTTGTCCTCGGCCTGCAAATAGGTGTAACCCACCCGGAAGAGCAGATCCTGCAGCGGGGTCCACTCGGCGATGACCTCGAAGCCGTAGATGTGCACCTTGCTGTAGTTGCGGTAGATCGAGTCGTCATAGGGCCCGTCTCGCGAGATACGGTCGCTGATGTCGTTGTAGAACACCGAGAACTCACCGCAAAAGACGTTGCCAAAGGGACGGGCCACGCCCAGGGTCCAGTCGATGCTGCTCTGCGGGTCGAGATAGGGGTTGCCGCCCTTGGAGCTGTAGAGTTGCTGCAAGGTGGGGAAGCGGGTCTTGCGGGCCACGGAGCCGAACAGCCGGGTCTGGTCCGTGAAGGTGTAGGTGGCGCCGACCATGGGGTTGAAGCTGTCGCTGATGCTGGGGGTGGTCAGGTCCTCGGTGTCGGTGTAGTTGCCCTTTTTATCGGTATTGACCGCCTGGGCCTCGGTGACATCGAACCAATCGTAGCTGATGCCCGCGACGATCACGAACTTGTCCCAGACCGTCCAGTCGTTCTGCAGGCCCAGGGAGCCGGTGTAGGACATGCTTTCGGCATAGGGCAGATAGTCGTCGTCGCGCTCCTGGTGGTTGTCGCCCCGGTAGTGGATGGAGAAACGCAGGGTGTCCTCGGGAACGATCTGCCAGTCGCCCAACAGCGAGCCGCCCGCCAGGTAGTCCTTGTAGGTGCTGGTGGATATGAGCTGGCCATAGCTCTTGTCATAAAAAGAGTCATATTCGTCTTGGTGGTTGTGATAGAACAGCTTGCCGCGCAGGCTGAAGGTGTCGGTGATGGCCTGCTCGCCGCTCAAGTCCAGGCCCCAGTCCTGATATTCTCCCATGGTGCCGTATTGGGAAAAGGCGGGGGGATAGGGGAAGACGGTGTTGCTGATGGTGGAGGGGGGCATGCCCCAATTGGAGTCGATGTAGTAGGCGCTCAGGTAATAGGCCGAATCCTTGGCCACGTCCACCCCCGCCTTGAACCACACGCTGGTCTGCTTGTAGCCTGAATTCAGGCGCTCGCCTTCGTCCTGGATAATTTCCTTGACCGTTTTGCCGGGCTTGTAAACGGTGGTGCCTTCCTTGGGAGTGAAGTCATCGGAGAGCTCCCAGCCGTCGGCCTCGCGCTGGTTCACGTTGATCCAGTACTTGAACTTGCCCAGGCTGTTGCCGTGGGAGGCGCTCAGGTGGTAGGCGCCGTCGTTGCCCACTTCGGCGGTGGCGCTGACCGAGGCCTTGATGCCCTGCTTTTTGGTGATGATGTTGATGACGCCTGCCATGGCGTTGGAGCCGTAGAGCACCGAGGAGGCGCCCTTGATCACGTCGATGCGAGCGATCATCTCGGTGGAAAGCTGCTCCAGGTTCAGCTTGCCGTAATTGGTCTCATAATAGGGCACGCCGTCGATGAGGATGAGGGCCTCTTGTTGGTTCATGCCCCGGATGCGGATTTCGGGCTCGTTCTTGCGCCCGGTGGTCACGGTCACGCCCGGCACATAGGAAAGCGCCTGGGGCACGGTGAGGGCGTGGGCTTCGGAAATCTCCTCGGCGGTGATGCTGGAAACGTCGGTGGTCTGGTTTACCGCGTCGTTTTTGCCGGACACCACCACCTCGCCGAGTTCATATACTTGATAATCCTTGGCGGTCTCTTGGGTCTTGTCCTCTTCGGCCAGGGCGGGGCAGACCATGGCCAGTACCATTAGGGCAGCAGAAAATAATCTGACCAGCTTCATGTCTCGACTCAACCTTTCTTTACTCTCCGCTCGCTTGATTGGGGGTTAGCGTAAACAAGGCCCCACGTAAACGACTCCTAGCCAACGTTCACGGTCCTTGTTTTTATCGACCACCTGATCCAGGCGGCATTTGACAATTTGTTGGGTTTGCATGCCCGCCCGATAGACCACCGCCGCCGGGGTTTCCGGAGGATAGGCGGCCTGCAGCGCCTGCATGACCTGAGAGAAGCGGGGCATGGCCATGAAGACCACCACCGTGGCGCCCTTGGCGGCCAGGTCCTTGAGCATGGCGCCTTGCTTGACCATGGTGAAGGGATCGGTAATGGCCACCGCGCCGTTGCAGGTTATGTCCTTGCCCAGGGCCGCCGAGCCCGCGTTGAAGGCGCTGAGTCCGGTGACGAAGCGAATCTGTTCGGTGGGGAACACGTCCTTGAGCCAGCGCCAAGAGCCGTAGACCATGGGGTCGCCCCAATCCAGGACGGCCACGCTCTTGCCTTGCTTCAGTTGCTCCCGAATGAGCCGGGCGGAGTCGCTGCTCTGTTGCCGGTCCATATGCCGCGCCTTGGCGTCCTTATGGGCCTCCATCTTCTTTTTCAGGGGCTTGTCATGGGCCGCGGCCATGGGGTCGAAGATAACGGGTTTGCCCACCAGGTAAGGGGCATAGCGTTTCTGGATGTCCTTGGGCGCCACCAGCACGTCGGCCTGGGCCAGAGCGTCCAGGGCCTCCAGGGTGAGCAGGTCGGTGTCGCCGCAGCCCATGCCGATGACGCTCAGGCGGGGACGCGGGGCCAGGCGCACCATTTGGATCTTCGCGGCGGCCTTGACCCAGCGGTCCGCCCAAAGATCGTCGGGCAGGATAAGCGCGAAGCGCCCGTTGTCCTTAAGGGGCTTGCCGTCGATCTGGTCGGCGACCAGGATGCGCCGCCCCAGGGGGCCGCGATAAAGCTCGCCCCAGGAAACCAGGGAGGCGTAACCGTCCGGCGCGCTGACCACCAGGGCGCTCTGGTCGTCGCCGCTGATCTTGAAATGCTCCAGCAACTCGGCCAGGGCCACCCCGCTATATTGAGGACGCCCATGATAGCCCTTGCCCTCGCCCACCTGGTTTACCAGGACGGTGGTCCTGGGCAGGGCCGGCAGCTTGTCCAGTGTCTGCTCCTTGCCGTCGGCTCCCACGAGGCTGATCGTGGGGGAGTAGAGAGTCTTGGGCCTGGGGCCCTGGGGAATGTCCACCGGCTCCACCACCCGCAGGGAGACCACGTTCTCCAGACAACGGTCGGCGGCGAAATCGCTGGTCAGCACCAGCTTGGGCAGGCCCACCTTGCGGTCGAGCTGCTCGAGCAGGTCCTGGTAAACGTCCGGCTCGTGGCAGGACTTGCAGTTCTTCTTGGGCCGCACCGGGGTGTAGGCAAGGGCCAGCACGGCCTCGCCGGGGTTGCGGTAGAAGATTTCGCCCCAACTCAGGGTTACTTGGCGGCCCTGGGCGTTTTTTACCACCACCGCCAAGTCGGTTGACTTGTTGAAGCCGTGACCGTCTTTGCCAATCTGGGCCAGCTCCAAAACGTCGCGCAGGGGCACCCCTTGCAGCCAGAAGCATCCGTGAAAAGAGCCGTCGTTATTGATGTCGTTGTATTTGACCCGCGCCTGGTTGAGGCGAGCGAGGTCCTCGATGCTCAGGCGTAGCGGCTGCTTTACCAGGCCGCTCACCGTAAGCACGGGGCCCGCGACCTTGGCGGCCACGCCGGCGGTCGCGGCGGCGAGAAATATCACTAAAATACTAGCCAAAATAGTTAGCTTGCGCATGGTGGGTATCCCAGTTACTGATTGGCGAATGCGTAGATCATTGGTGGCATATGTCAAAGAAGACACGCATGTCATAAAAGACATATGTTGTTATTTATGTCAATATAAAAGCCCCTTAACTTCGCGCAGCAAAGGACGGCACGGTGAACGACGGGCACCGGGAATTGCGACGCAGCCTGGGTACCTTCAGCGCGGCCATGATCATCGTGGCCAACATGGTGGGCACGGGCATTTTCACGGCCAGTGGTTTCATCCTGGCCCAGACGGCCAGCCCCGTACTTTTCATGTCCTGCTGGCTGGCCGGCGGAATGATCGCCCTGGCCGGAGCCCTGAGCTACGCCGAGCTGGGGGCGCGCTATCCCCAGGCCGGCGGTGAATACGTTTTCCTGCGCCAGAGCCTGGGCCCCCTGTGGGGCTTCCTGTCGGGCTGGATATCGTTGGTGGTGGGCTTCTCCGCCCCCATCGCCGCGGCGGCGGTGGCCGGAGCGGGCTATCTTTTGCGGGCCTGGCCCCAGGCGGCGGGCTGGTCCCTGCCCCTGGGCGTGGGTGGCCTGTCCCTTTCGGTGGAGACCCTGGCGGCCCTGGCTCTCTTGTTGGGCTTCACCCTGCTGCACGCGGCCAGCCTGCGGGTGGGTGTGCGGGTGCAAAACCTGCTCACTGGCTTCAAGCTGGTGGTCCTGACGGGCCTCATCGCCGCGGGCCTGGGCGCCTGGGACGGTCAGGGCCTTTGGGGCCAAAGCCTGGCCGCGTCCGGCTCGCCCGCCTCCCGGATGGCCGTCGCCCTGGTCTTCGTGTCCTTTGCCTACAGCGGTTTCAACGCCGCCGCCTATCTGGGCGGTGAGATCAAAAACCCCCAGCGCAGCCTGCCCCGGGCCTTGCTCCTGGGCACCAGCCTGGTGGTGGTGCTCTACCTGCTCATCAACCTGGCTTATTTGTCCGCCGTGCCCTTGCAACAGATGGCCGGGGTCAAGGAGGTGGGAGCCCTCACCGCCCAGGCCCTGCTGGGTCCCTTGGGCGGGCGGGTGTTCAGCCTGCTGGTGGCTCTGTGCCTGCTCTCCAGCCTGGGGGCCATGACCCTCACCGGCCCGCGCGTCTACTACGCCATGGCCCGGGACGGGGTGTTTTTCCAGGCCCTGGGTCGGGTGCGTCCCTCGTCCGGGGTGCCGGCCAACTCGGTTTGGCTGCAAGCGGCCATCGCCGCCTTTCTGGTGCTCACGGCCTCCTTTGAGGCGTTGCTTTTCTATATCGGTTTCACCCTGTCGCTTTTCGCGGCCCTCAGCGTGGTCGGCCTTTTGGTGCTGCGCCGCCGCCTGGGTCCGCCGGACACCTTCCGGGTTCCCCTCTACCCCTGGGTGCCGCTTTTGTTCATCGGATCCAACGCCTGGATCATTGTTTTCTCCCTGGCCGGAGACCCCTGGCGGGCCCTGCCGGGAGGGGTCACCCTGGCGGCCGGCGCGGTCTTGTACCTGGTTTTCCGCCGCCGCGGCCGGGGGGAGAGGGAAAGGGGCTAACCCTTGCCAATTGAAGTAGCGGGTGCTTTGTGCGCGGCGGCCTTTGTCTGCGCCCTGGCCGGGTTCTGCCTGGCCGCGCTGGCCGGGGCCCTGGAATGGCGGCGTGTGGCCGTGGCCGCCGGCGGGGCGGGCCTGGCCGGTTGCCTGTTGGGCCTGGTCGTGGTGTCCTTGTCCACGGGCCGCATCGCCTTTTACGGCCCCTTCGAGACCCTCATGGTGGTGGGGCTGTGGCTGGGGCTCTTGGCCATGTGGGACGCGCTGGGCGGGCGTCTGGCCGTGGCCGCCTGGAGCTGGGGCCTGGGCGCGGCATTTCTGTTGTGGCTGTTCGCCGCGCCGCTCAAGGCGTCGCCCATAACCCTTATCCCCGGCTATGTGTGGATGCCCATGTTCTTCGAGCTGCGTCTGGCCGCCCAGGCCCTGCTGCTCTACGCGGCGGCCTGCCATCTGGCCGCTTGGCGCGGCGGGGGACAAGGCGCGCCGCTGCGCGGGCGTTTGGCCCTGCTCGGCGGATGGGGCGCCTTCATGGCCGGTGAGCTGGTGGGGGCCTGGTGGAGCTATGGCTGGCTGGGCGACTTCTGGCAGTGGAACGCGGGCTTTCTTTCCTCCACCGCCCTGCTGCTGCTCATGGGTCTGGGTTTGCATCTGCCCCCTCGTTGGGCCGCGCGGCCCTGGTTGCGCCTCATAGTGGGGGCCGCCCCTGGGGTGGCCCTCAACCTGGTGGTGCTCAACCACCAAATAAATAATAAAAAAATAAACAAATAAAGCAACTTGAAACGGTGTGCGGTTTACTGGGAAGCGTAGGGGAAGCAAAAGGATCAGTTTCGGACTGTTTTGCGCCCTGGGATTGTTGGCGCAACCGCGTCCCTAGAAATACGAATCCACTTAAAGAGAATTTGGCATGATCGGCCAGAGCGGGGCTTGGGTGTGGAACAGGCTTTGGAGTGTTGGGCCCAGGCGGTCTATTTTTTGGGTATGAATATCTGGGGCGGCTTGGTGGTGTTGCCCGTGGCCCCGGGGAAGTTGGGCGCCACGTAGGCCTTCTTGTTATCCTTGATGAGGCGGTCGGCCTCCTCGTGGAACTTGACGAAGCGCTTCTTGCACTCGTAGAAGCCGTGCCACCAGGAATAGTCCGGGGCCATCATGGCCGCGCCCATGCGGGCCCGGCGGCCCTCGTGGTGCCACAGCTCATAGAACTCGTTCCACAGGGGAGACTTGAAGAAGGCGTCCTTGGGCATCAGGCCCTTGGCATACAGCTCGTCCAGCTTGGCCTTGGTGGGCTTTAAATAGACCTCGTTGTAGTCCTGGATCACCCCGTCCATCTGGGCGTAGTGGCTCTTGACCCACTCCTCGCTGTGGCACTGCTGGCAAACCGCTTGCATCTTGGCCCGTTCCTCTTGCCAGGAGCTTTTGGCGGGCCAAGGCTTGAAGTCCTGGGGCCGGATGGTCAGGGGGGCTTGCAGCTCCCAGGATAGGCGCTCGGTCACGTCGTGGGTGGTGAGCACCTTGCCCGAGCCGCTCATGTGGCAGGCGGCGCAGGTGGGGGTGCGGTAGTCCACGCCCGGCGTCCAGGTGCCCGGCGCGGCGGCGAAGTTCCACTTGGCCCCTTCGGAGTGATAGATGGCCCCGTGCTTGGACTCGTTCCATATCTCGATCTGGGGATGGTCCGGGCCCAGGTGGCACTGGCCGCAGGTGTCGGGCTTGCGGGCTTCGGCCACCGAGAAGCGGTGCCGGGTGTGGCAGGCGGCGCAGGAGCCCTTGGAGCCGTCCAGGTTGAGCCGCCCCACGCCCACGTTGGGCCAGGTCATGGGATCGAGCCTGCCGTTCTTGTCCTGCTTGAGCACCGTGCCGTGGCAGTGGAAACAGCCGTTGACCCGCTCCAGGCCGCTGTTGAGGCCGAAGTTGAGCCAGGGGTCGATGGTCCAGATTATCTGCAAGGTGTTGGCGTGCTTGCTCACCGAATACTGCTTGGCCTCATCGGGGTGGCAGCGGGAGCAATCCTTGGGGCTGACCACGCCCGAGATGGGGGTCATGTACTCGCTTTTGGACCAGGGGTTGTCGCCTTTTTGGAACACCTTGGCGTGGCTGCGATCTAAGTCCGGGTCATCGCTCCCGGCTTGGTGGCAATGCAGGCAACTCACCTTGGCTGCAGCGTGGCGACTACGCATCCAGTCGGCATAGATTCCAGGTGTCGCCTTTTTATGGCACTCGACGCAGGCCCGAGCTATTTCAGGACGAAAGGGCTGGGCTGCGTTGGCCAGAGGCGGCCCCCAGTTCCACCAAGCTAGGCAGAGGAGCACTCCCAGCATTAGCCCCAGAACCACGTAGGCCAGCACCACCAGCATCCTGGCTGTGGGACCGAGGTCCTCGCTTGCCTCCTTTGCGGTCTCCACCGGCCCTAACTTGGGTAGGCGCTCCAGCACCTCGGGGCCGTGGGGTGCAGCCTCCAGGGCGGCTGTGAGGTCCCGGCCCGCCTGGTGGCGGCGCATATGTTCACCCTTGGTCCACAGCTTGCTTTGCGAAACATCATAGCCTTGGCCCTGATAGACGACATAGGCAGGCCAGTCGGCATGGGCTTGCTGCTGCTTGGCCCGCATTTGCGCCGCTGCGGCGTCCAACTTCAGATGGCGGTGGATATAGGTGTTCACCAGGACGGCAATGGCCACCATGGCCAGGAACAAACACACCTTGATTATGAGTACGATGCCAAAGGTGGTGTGGAACAGGGAAGCCCAGCTGGGTAACCGCAAACAGGCCAGCACTCCGCCGGTGACCGCCAGGGTGACCACCCCAGATATTCCCAAGATGCGCTCACCCCGGGGCACCCCCTTGGATAGTGATCGGGGGCCGATGAATAAATGAATATAAAAGATGGCCCCGAACCAAATAACCGCGGCCAGGATATGCAAGAAGCCCGCTCCCAAGCCTAGAGACTCGCGCCAGAATGAGGGCCTCAGGTGAGGATCAAGGCTATATCCTCGGGCCCGGAAGTCGTAGCCCTGGGGGGTTAGAGTGCTACCGCCCGCTGAGTTTTCGTGACAGAATGCGCATGATTCATTGGTCTGGGCTGAAAAATAGGGGGTTGCCTGGGCTTTGTGCGGATGGACCAAGAAGGTCAAGCAAGCCAACAGGCCAACTAGGAGCAAGGTTTCCGCCCAATGGGTTATAGGGTGACTTAACCGCATGGCCTCAAATTACATTTCTGGTTGCGGTTATGCAAGGCGAGTCGCTGAACCTAGTTCATAATGAACGTATATGCTAATCTGGTCCTGGCCCCCAACCAAATTGAAATCGGGTGGGGGTTTGGCCCCTGGACTGCACCCCCCACGTGGTCCAGGGGCTTCTCGGTCTCTTCCAAAACCGGCACGCTTCCCAGGGTAAAGGAGCACCACTTGATCAACCCCAGCGCAAATCGCAAACTGCTCATTGGGGCGGGGTGCATGGTTCTGGCCGCCTTTTTTTTCGCCCTGGTGGGGGTATTCGTCAAACTGGCCGGCCAAGAGGTCGGCGTGTGGCAGATCAGCTTCTATCGGGCCCTGGTCGGTATCTTGTTTATGCTAGGGCTCTCTGGCTGTTTTCGAGTGGCCATCCTGGGCCCTAACCTGAGGCTATTGGTCATCCGCGGACTGTTGGGCACCATCGGTTTTCTGTGCCTGGTACTGGCCATGCGCCAGATCCCCCTGACAGAAGTAATGGTGTTGTTTTTCCTCTTCCCGGCCTTTGCGGCCATCTTCTCACCCTGGTTAAACGACGAGCGGGTGGCCAGGCGGGACTGGCTACTCATTGCCCTGGCCTTTACGGGCACGGTGGTGGTGCTGTACCCCGGCGGGGATCTGCACTTGCGCCTGGGCCACTTCTGCGCGCTGATCACCAGCGTGGTGGCCGGCCTGAACATGGCCTTGGTGCGGCGCTTGGCCGGGCAGCACACTCCCTACTGCATTTACTTCTTCTTCTGCCTGGCTGCGGCCGTGGTCTCCATCTGGCCCCTGGCCCTGGGCGTGGAGCCGCTGCTCCCATCTGGCACTGGCCTGCTGTACCTGGCCGCCATTGGCGCGGTGGGTACCGTTGGCCAGGTGATTATGAACCAGGGCTTCTATCACCTGCCGGCTACCGAGGGCGGGGTGGTCCTCATGAGCCAAGTCATCATCGCGGGGGCGTGGGGTGTGCTGTTCTTCGGCGAGCCACTGACATGGCACCTGGTGCTGGGCGGGGTGCTGATCCTTACCGGCGGTGCGGGGCTGAGCCGCCGGGTCAAGGCCAAGGTCCTGGAATAGCCCGCCATGCTTTTCTAATACAACTGAACCAAGTCCAAACATGAGGGCATCCAAGCTTGTAACAGGTAACTGTAACAGTTTTGGTAAACTAACGTGATGAAACAGGCGGCAGTAGCATCTCCGGGATCACAAACCGAGCAGAGCCTGAGCATAGGCATTGTCCTGACCATGCTGGTCCTGGCCCTGGTCTGGGGCGCCAACATGGCCGTGGTCAAGCTGGTCGCAGGTCAATTGCCCCCCATTTTCCAGGCCGGGATTCGCTCAGTGGTTGCCGCGGCCTGCCTGTGGGTGTGGATGGCGGTCAAGGGGGTGCCGGTATTTCCGAGCAGGGTGGTGGTTACGCACGGCCTGGTGCTGGGCCTTTTATTCGGCGCCGAATTTGGCGTTCTCTATCCGGGCATGGTGTTCACCAATGTCGCCCGGAGCTACCTCCTGCTTTACACGGCACCGTTTTTCGTCGCCGTGGGGGCCCATTTCTGGCTGCCGGCCGACCGCTTGACACGCCTGAAGGTGGCAGGAATGGTGCTGGCTTTCGGTGGACTGGTGGTCCTGTTGGGCCAAGGGCTAGACCGAATCACGCCAAGGGCCATGTTGGGCGATCTGTTTTCACTAACTGCTGGGGCCCTGTGGGGAGCCACCACCATCTACCTGAAGCGCTTCCTGGCCGAACGTGCGCAGGCCCTGCAAACGCTCTTCTACCAACTTTTTTTCTCAGGGCCCTTGCTGTTGGCGGCCAGTTTTTTCCTGGAAGACCATCTGTCGGCCAGCCTAACTGGCTTCGGGGCCTTCTCGCTTTTCTACCAGTCAGTGATAGTGGCTTTCATCAGCTACCTGGCCTGGTTCAACCTGATCCACCACCATCCGGCCAGCTTGGTGCAGGCCTTCACCTTCTTCACACCAGTGGCCGGCGTGTTCATCAGTGGGCTCTGGATTCTGCATGAAGACGTTGGGCTCAGGTTATTGTTGTCCTTGGTCCTGATCAGTGCTGGCCTGGTGCTAGTCAACCGCCCGTCCCGCAAAGCGACGGCGGCATAACGTCTTTTCTGGGCGGCATATTTAAGTTGATTGCCCAATGCGATGCGCGGTCGCAGACTTCGATGTACGTTGTTTGACTCCGTACTCACCCGGCGCTAACATTCCCCATTTGTTGTGCAAGCCATTCGCGAGAGATTAGCGCATGATTGAGGCCGTGACGTCCTCCCTGCATTTAGGTCCATTTTTGGGTTTAGGATTTGGCAGAATGAGGCGCTACCCGTTTCGGGTCCAGGTGAGATGAGAGATTCCCATCATCTGAGGTGCTACCCGTTTCGGGTCCAGGTGAGATGAGAGATTCCCAGGTTTGCTTCTTTGGAGATGGAGCCATGGGGGAGGCCACGCAGGGGGCAGGTCCCACCTGCTTGGCATAGGCCTCCGGGGTCATGTTACCCAGGGAGCTGTGTGGCCGATGTTGGTTGTAATCCAGCCGCCAGGTGTCCAGCTTGTCCTGGGCGTCCACCACCGACACAAACCAGTTTTCGTTTAAGCACTCCTCCCGAAGACGTCCGTTGAATGACTCGATAAATGGGTTGTCCGTGGGCTTGCCTGGGCGGCTGAAATCAAGCTCCACCTTGTTCCAGTACGCCCACTGATCAAGGACTTTAGAGGTGAATTCGCTCCCGTTGTCCACTTTGATGGATTTGGGGGCTCCACGTTCAGCGACCAGCTGGTTGAGCACTGCCACTACATCATCGCCCCGTAGGCTCTGACCAGCCTTCAAAGCAAGGCTCTCACGACTAAAGTTGTCCACTATCGTCAGCACCCGGAGCTGATGCCCAGAATAAAGCTGATCGGACACAAAGTCCATAGACCAGCTCTCGTTGCTCCTCTTGGGCTTTGGCTGGCTGACCACCCGGCGGGTCGCGCTCACCCGGCGCCGGGGGCGCTTGCGGCGCATGGTCAGCCCCTCCTCGGTATAAAGGCGATAAACCCGCTTGGCGTTGACCAGCCAGCCCTCCCGCCTCAGGAGCACATGCAGGCGCCGGTAGCCATAGCTGACCCGGACCGCGGCCAGGTCCCTCAGCCGCATGCGCAATTCGTCCTGCCTGTCCGCAATACTCTGGTAGCGATGGCTGGAGCGGGCAAACTTGAGCACCTGGCAGGCCCGCCGCTCACTGACCTTGAATACCTTCTCCAAATAGCCGGCCAGAGCACGCTTGCGGACAGGCTTCATAGTTTTCTTTTTATGACGTCCTGCAGCATGGCCTTGTCCAGGCTCAAGTCAGCCACCAGCTGCTTGAGCTTACGGTTTTCTTCCTCAAGCTGCTTCAGGCGCCTGATCTCCGCCACGCCCATGCCCGCGAATTTTTTCTTCCAGCGGTAAAAGGTGGCCTCGCTCACCCCCATCTTGCGCACGATCTCCGCCACCGGGGTGCCGCTGTCAGCCTGCTGCAGGGCAAAAACGATCTGGGGCTCGGTGTACCTCCTGCGCTTCATCCAGTCCTCCTGGTCAAATGAGAATTATGACGATTTTCTCATCCGATATGGACCAGAATTCGGGAAGCAGGTCACATCAGTGACCCCCAGCTTGGCCCGGCGCTCCTCGATGAGCTTCAGAGCCTACACAGTGCCCAGTACCTGGTCCTGCTGTAAATGGCGGTCCAAAAGCGAGACGATTTTAGTGGCGGTTGAAAACCGTGACACATTGATTCAGTTTTCTTCAGGTGTTTTGGTGCGATGGAGGCCATGGTGGCTTCCAGGCCAGGACTCTCTGGAGGAGCGGAAGGGGTGTACACGGACATGGATCAATGGGCCCGGATCAGACTTGAGTTGCGCGATGGCCAGGCGAGCAAGCGCGAGTTAATGCGTAGAGAGGGCATCCATTGGGATACCCTGCAAAAGATTCAGAATTTTCCCGAGCCTCCCGGATACCGGCTCAGCACCCCCCGAGCCAAGCCCAAGCTTGGCCCCTACCTTGAGTTGATCGCCCGGATCATAAAAGAGGACAAAAAGGTTCCCAAGAAGCAAAGGCACACGGCCACGCGCATATATCACCGCATCAAGGAGGCGGGTTATCAGGGCAAGTACACCCAGGTAAAGGAGGCGGTGCGCGCAATCAAGCGCGTGAGCCAGGAGGTGTACATGCCCCTGGTCCATCGTCCCGGCGAGGCGCAGGTGGACTTTGGCTATGCCCTGGCCAAGGTTTCCGGGGAGCTTCGCAAGATAGCGCTTTTTATCATGGCCTTGCCGTACTCCGATGCCTTTTTCGTGGCGGCCTTCGACAAGGAGTGCAGCGAGAGCTACTGGGAAGGGCATGCCAGGGCGTTCGAGTTTTTCGGTGGGGTGCCCCACCGGATCAGTTACGACAATAGCAAGGTCCTGGTTTCCAAGATCATAGGGCCTCATGAGCGCAAGCTGACCGATGGTTTTCTCAAGCTGCAGAGCCATTACCTTTTTCGGGAGCATTTTTGTCGGGTGCGGCGTCCAAACGAGAAGGGCGTGGTGGAAGGGGTGGTCAAGTACGCCCGGCAGAATTTTTTGGTGCCAGTGCCCCAGGTGAAGGACCTGGCCGAGCTCAATGCCATGCTTTTAAGGCAGTGCCGCGACGACATGAAGCGCCGTTTGCGTGGCAAGGGCGGTAGCAAGGCCGAGGTTTTGCAGGAAGACCAGACAGCCTTTGTCCCCCTGCCTCCCTCCCGCTTCGATGCCTGCCGCAAACAGCCTACCCGGGCCAATTCATTGTCCCTGGTCCGCTTCGACGACAATGACTACTCGGTGCCGGTGGCTTGTGCCCACCATGAAATTGTGGCCAAGGGCTATGTGGATCGGGTGGTGCTCTGCCACCATGACGTGGTGGTGGCCCGCCACTCCCGATCCTGGGGCAAGGAAGGGGTGTTTTTCGACTACCGGCATTATCTGCCCTTGCTGGAGCGCAAGCCTGGCTCCCTGGACCACGCCCGCCCCCTGGCTGACCTAGATCTGTCTGAGTGCTTTGAGGTCTTGAGGCGGCGGCTGGTGGCCGGGGAAGACATGCCTGGCCAGGGCACCCGTAAATACATAAAGGTCCTACGTTTGCTGGAGGACCACTCCATGGCCAGACTGAAGCGGGCGGTGGAGCAGGCATTGTACGCGGGAGCCTATGCCCCGGAGGCCATTGTCCACCTGCTGGAGCCGCCATCATCAGGGCCCGCGGCCACCTTCCTGCTGGACGGTCGTGAGCACCTGGGCCGAGTGAGCGTGGCCGGGCCCGATATCACAGTCTATGACTCCCTCCTCGCGCAGGGAGGGGCGCTGTCATGAAGGACCAGGACAAACCCACCGTGCTCTTGGAGTACCACCTCAAAAAGCTGAAGCTGCCCACCATTCTCCGGGAATACGCGGCCATGGCCAAGGTCTGCAGCCAAGACCGCTCCGATTACATGACCTACCTGCTGCGCCTGACCGAGCGGGAGCTTCTGGACCGCGAGAAGCGGGCAGCCGAAAGGCGCATCAAGCAAGCCGCCTTTCCGGTGATCAAGACCATGGACACCTTTGATTTCAAGGCACAGCCCTCCATCAATCAGCAGCTGGTCAGGGAGCTGATGAGGGGCGAGTACATCGCCAAAAAGGAAAACGTGCTCCTGATCGGAAACTCCGGCACCGGCAAGACCCAGCTGGCCAGCGCCATGGCCTTTGCGGCCTGCGCCCAGGGAAGCAAGGTGAAATTCTACAGCGCCACCGCCCTGGTCACAGAGCTCATGGAATGCCGCGAGGAAAGACGTCTGCAACGCCTGCAGAAACAGCTCCAGCGCCTACACCTGCTGGTCATCGATGAACTGGGCTATGTGCCCTTCTCCAAGATAGGCGCTCAAATGCTATTCGAGGTGGTGGGTAGGGCATATGAACAACAAAGCCTCATGATCACCACCAATCTCCCTTTCCAGCAATGGACGGAGGTCTTCGGCTCCGAAAGACTCACCGGTGCACTGCTGGACAGACTGACCCATAGGTGCCACATCATCGAGGCCAATGGAGAAAGCTACCGGCTCCGCCAAGCCAAAAGACGATCCCAGGCAAAGCCCAAAACCAACTAAGGCAAGATCATGATTGACAGCATGAACAACAGGACTATATCTCTAAAACAAGTGTCACGGTTTTAGACCGCCAACTGTCCCGCACTTACTCCGCCATTCACACCTGCCAACTATCGCACCCGGGGCCGTTTATTTTTCCGTCATCTATCCCCCAACCCCTCACCGGTCGGGATCGTTGATTCTGAAGTAGAAATTGGCCCGTGAGTCCCGGAGGAAAGTCTCTTTAAGGCTGCCCAGATTACCTTGTATATGCTCTTATGATTTTGGTTTGGTGGGAATTATTGAAAGGTATAGCCGATTACATTCACTCGAATAAATGTTCTTCGTTTTGCGGTTGCAGGGGCAAGATACACCGTAAGTAAACGCCGGCTACCCATTATCTGCTCATCCGAATAGGACGTCCTGGCAATTGTCGCCATCCCTCCCTAGGCCCAAATTTCCAACTTAAAATCTGGACCGTTTAAAAGAGGGCAGGTTAGTCACGGTCGGTTTAACCAGCCAGTTCGGCCTTGGCCTTTTGGTAAGCCTGCTTAAGGTTCTGTAAAGCCTCGTCGAACTCTACTTTGGCCTTTTCCCAGGCCTTGCCGCTGGACGATTGCATGACTTTCAGCTTCTCCTGCACCACCTCCTGCTTCTCTTGTAGATCGGCCAAGGCCTCCTTGGCCCTGTCGTGGCCGGCGGCTGCCTTTTCCTTGGCCTTGTCCATCAACTCAGAAGCCTCTTTTTCCAGTTCTTGGTACTGGGCCTGGGCTTGAGCCATCAACTTCTCTTGCTTCTGTTTGGTGTAGGCCACGGCAGTGCTTACCGCCTCCTTGGCCTCTTTCTTCACTTGTTGGGTGGTCACCTTCTGGTCGTCGTCACTACCGCACCCCGCCAAGGCTAAGACGCCCAGAGCGACGAGAGCGGTTAACGCCGCTAATGCCCTTTTCATTGCCCTGCCTCCACCTACTTCTGGCATCGAATCTACTGGAAACGAGACGCGGCCCGGTCCAAGGCCGATTTTAGGTCGCCGACCGCTCGACTTAATCCTTCCTTGAGTTCTCCCCAAGCATCTATTCCGGATTGATTTAGCGCGGACAGATAATCCTTAGCTGAATCACGTTTGGCCTTGAGTGCGGCAATCTGCTGATGATACTTAATCTCTCCGTCAGCTTCAGATTTACGCGCCTTGGCCTCCAGCCCGTCCAACCGGGCCTGCAGCAGGTCGAGTTCGGCTTGGGCCTTTTTCACATATGCTTCCTTTTGGTCCATTGAATTGACTTTTCCTCTCTGGATGAACCCCGGCACTGGCCAGGTAGGGGTTAAGGTCGGGAACTCCGCGCTTTGCGACGGGCCAGCACCCAGCCGATTGCGGCTATCACAAACAGAACCAGGAATGCGTAGAACAGTATCTGGGCAATGCCTGGTGCGGCTGCGGCGATATCAGTAAAAGCGAAGACTCCAGCCACTAGCGCGATGATCAGAAAAATAAAAGCAAACTTGAGCATAATCACCTCCTTGGGTACTAGTTGCGACCAAACAAGTTGCCGCAGTCGTTACGTACCCTTCTTATTTGCGTGGCGGCGGCCCAATCACATCCTCCGCGCCTTTGATTGAAGTTATTAGGGCGCTCCTAACGGCCTGGGAAGCATCTGCCCCGATTGCGTCACCTGCTTCAAGAGCTCCGGTGACGGCTTCCTTGGTGGCGGTACCAACATCGGTACCAGCCTTGGCACCTGCCTTGATGGCCACCTCCGTCGCTGCGACAGCAGTCTTGCCCACGTCCGCCCCTACCTCGGAACCCGCCTTTACTATTCCAAAAACCGTGTTCTTGATGGCCACGTATAAATCACCACCAATTTCGTTTGCAGCCGCGATGGTGCCGGTGACAATCTCTCCCACTCTTTTTTCTATAGCCACCGTCAAATCGCCCGCTCCCACAATAGTCGCTTTGACTATATCCGTAGTGCTCTCAACGATGGCTTGGGCCAACTCGCCTGTGCCCTTAAAGGCTCCAATGACCGCATTTTTGGTTACTCTGGTAATCACTTCCAGTGTGCTTTCTGTGTTTTCCACCATATCGGACCTCCACTTTACTTTTACCGTTGGAGAAAATTATAACTTGGAGATGTGCGGCTTATGCCACCTCTGTTCTGGCTTAATCCTTTTGATGCTTTTGTTAGCGTTTTCCTCCATAGCTAAAACGAGGACTGTCTATTAAAGGGCCTTAGATTAAACATCCCTCGAAGTCCGACACACTTGCCTTGGCCATCAATGACCGGGGCTCCGTTAGTTTCCAAAACAACCCGTTCCCCTCCCTTGCGGAGATAGATGCTTTCCAAGCGCAGTATGGGCTCCTGGTTGTCCAAGGCCGTGCGAAACAGGGTACTGACCCGATCGGCTTCAGAGGGAGGCATAAGATCAAATAGAGTTTTGCCTACGATCTCCTCCGGCTCATAGCCCAAGAAATATTTGACGCTATTGCTGACATGCAGGCACCTGCCGTCCTGGTCAACCTCCCAAAACCAGGGAGTTATGGTTTTCAGCAGTGCCCGGTATTGTTCAGTTCTTTTCGTTACCTCTGCATAGCTTTTCTTGCATTCGGGGACCTCCAGCATGGCCAGGCGGTATCCTGTGGGCCTTTTCCATTGATCAAGCGGGGCCATGATTTCCACGTGCATTAAGCGAGGAACTCCATGGGATGGTCTGAGTTCAAATTCACACCCGCGCTTTTTGCCGGTATTCCCGGTGGATTTTAGGCAGTCATGCAAAACAAGCAGGCCCTCGTTTGCGGTAAATTGAAAAATGCTGACCCCGATCAAATGGCGGCGCTCCCGGCCCAACATGGCCGCACCTGTCAAATTGACCTCGCTAATCGCGCCATTTAGCTCCAGGGAAATGAAGCCCATTGGAGCTAATTCAAACAAATCTAGATACTTGTCCTTGGCTGCGACTAATTCGGCCTGGGACTGACGAAGTTGTTCGTTTTGGGTTTCAATCTCGTACTGGAAGGCCTCCAGATCCTCGATAAGATCCAAAGGGCTTCTTTTTGGCGAGGTGCCTTCCGTCCCCCTTTGCAACAGCAACAGTTTCGCAGTGCTTTGCCGCAGTTCTGCAAATTCGGCGGTGTTTTTCGATGTCTTCATAAAATTTCCTAGCGGCGCACTTGAATGGACAAGGCCCCTATGGGTTTTTGTCTAAATCTCCAGGCTCATCCCCCCGCCCCAGATGTCTTCCCACCCAAGGCTTTCCCTGGTCGGGTTGTCCAGGCGAATGGGGCGCCTATTCTTGCGGTGCGCGCAGAACTCACAAGTGAAGTGCGGCCATTGGGCGGAAGCGACCCGATCCAAACAGGCCACATAATGGGGGCAGTCAAGATTGCGACGGCCGCTGTGGTTGATAGGGTTGTTACCCATTGGTACGTGACCAGCCTCCTTACTCATAACAGACCCCCTCTCAATCTTGATTCCTGGGGATGGCTGGCCATGGCGCGTTGGTCCGGCGGAAACTTCAGTGCTCCATCCGGGTTTGGCTGCTGGCCGCTCCCGATGAATTATCCAAGCCCTGCCTGTACAGGACGTTCTCTACGACTTCGGGCAGCGCGTCGGGTAGGGGGACTTTCATCTCATAGTTACCGTCCTGAGAGACATACACCGCTCCCCAGTAATTGGCATTCGTACTGAAAACCACTGGAAGACGAGGTTCAGGCAATGTCGTGACGGTTCGCCAAAGCAAATCAGCCGGGTCGTGTTCACCAGACAGGTCGGCCACAATAACCTCGGGTCGGAAAGAAGTTATCTCTTCTGCCAACCGCGGCGTGAATCCGATGCTCTTTACCAAATGCTCACCGTCGCTGAGTTGGTAGGCGTGGAAAGCCCGGGCCCACTCAAAGCCGGCAACCAAGAGAATCCTGGCCACGGGTCCTCCTTTCCTTAAGGTGTTAAGGGGACCAAACAAAACTCTCGAGGCGTCGAACTAGTTGCCCAGTGAAAGATCACTTCTCAATGCTCGGTAGGCTTGCCTTGGCGAGGTTGGCCGAAGCTTGACCACAGGCGGCAAGTGGGAGCAAGCGGTGCCCGCTTTGTCTCTATTAAATTATCCCTTGGATTTCTGGAAACGCACAGATGAGATACAGTTTGAATAATGACTATATTAAATCATCATTATCAAAGCTCGGATAAGCGGGAGCTCAAGCTGACCTTGCGTCCTAATATACCAATTTTACGGCGTATATTGTGCCTATAGGTGGCAACAGTGTCGCCTGACACATTCAACACCTCGGCGATCTCCTTGCTCGCCAAGCCCTCTCGAATCATCATGGCCACCTGGATCTCTCTAGGCGTGAGGCCGAATTTGGGGGAGTCCAGCCGCTGGGCAAAAGAGGAGGTGATCTGTTTCAGCTGAGATATCAACAGCCGCACCACTCTTTGCTGGTTCTGGTCGAGCCCAGATTCCAACAGCCCTTGCAGGCGGGGAACAAGAAGCCGGTGGGTCTGCTGGGTAATGGCGTTTTCCAGCTCTTCCCTGTCTTCTTCGCCCCGGCGCATCAAAACCCGCAAAGCGGTGTTGGCCTCTTCCAATTCCACGGTCTTAAATTCCAGTTCGATCTTCTGCTCACGCAACTCCTCAGTCGCCTGTTTGCGCTTTTCCAGCCCCTCCCGCAGGTCCTGGTTGGCCTGGGAAAGTTCCAGGGTTCTCTTGTGCACCTCAGCTTCCAGGGTGTCGCGTGAGTTTCGCAAAGCCCGCTCATACTTCTTGCGCTTGGTAATGTCACGGCCAACCGCCCAGACACCGGCAACTTTGCCGAAATCAAATTCCGGCTCCACGATGAAATAAAAAATCAAGTAGTCGCCAGTGCTGGATAAAATCCTTGTTTCCTCGGCTATCCCTCCTTTTCCAGCCAGGGCGTTATGTATTGCCTTCTTGGCCACATCCAGGTCGTCAGGGTGAAGCAAGTCCCAAAAATTGCGCCCCAGCCAATCATCCCTAATAAAGCCGGTGGTTTTCTCAAAAGCCGGGTTAAGAGAGGCAATGGCCCCATCAGGCAAAAGGGTAAAGATCGCGTCCGGCATAGTCTCTATGAGGCGGCGGTAACGCTCTTTGCTCTTACTTAATTGGTTTTCAGTTCGCTTGCGCTCGGTAACATCGACAACGGCCATTCTGAATTGCAGGGAAAGGTCATCATTAACCAGTTGCGGCGCACTTTCCACCTGGGCGTGGAATAGGGATGAGTCTTGCCGAATCATTTCGATGGCAAGGGTCTGCTTGCCGCTGCCTCCAGTCCTTGGCTTCAGGAGATCAAGCAAGGCCTTGTGATGGTCTCGGGCTACGAAAAGATAGAGGCTTCGCCCCACCAGATTGCCGCGCGGCAGGGCCAGCATGTTGGCTATGGTCAGGTTGGCTTGAAGGATTATTCCCCGGGCATCGGTGCTGAGATAGCCCACCGGGGCCTGATCATAAAGATCGAAATATTGGTCTCGCGAATCCTCAAGCTCCTTTTGGGTGCGGCGCAACTCCTCGTTCTGCAACTCCAACTCAACCTGATGGATTCGCAGCTCTTGGAGAATGGCGGAAAAATTTTCGGTCTGCAACTCGGAGTCGTCGGAAGGTTTTTTGCGCAGCTGTTTCTCGGCCCGTTGGCGCAGTCCTTGCGACTTGCTGAGGTTTTTAGAAGCATCTTTCACGATTGGCTCTTTTCCGGCCACCCATACGACCTTTATTATTATGCTTCCAAAACCACCGCCAAAACCCCACTAATCTTCAACCGCCAACTACCGTGCGATACTCACCATTACCAAGTCCCAGCCGATAGCATCGAGACGCCCGGTGATTGGATGGCCGACTCCGCGCCAAAAGGCGGGGCTCATCCATCGCCGCTCTTCTTGCCCAGGAGGTCCCTGGCGTGCTCGAGTTCCTTGGTCTGTTCTTTAAAAAGCGCCTCTCGTTGGATGCCAGCCTTCTTCAGGGCGTCATAAAGTTCCCGCAACTCGGTCTGGGCCTGCTTTTGCTGATTGATATCGGTGAAGGTAATCACCACCCCGTCGATTAAGTTGTCCATGGTTCGATAAGGCAGGATGCGCATCTGGTACCAGATGCCGTCTTTGGTGCGCACCTCTCTCTGCTTGACCAACAAACTCTGCATGACCTCGCCGGCGTCGGCCTCCAGGTTGGCGTAGTCCAGGTTGGTCGCCAAGTGCTGCACCGGGCGACCCACGTCGCTGGGAATTAGGTTGACGAGCTTGCTGGCTTTGGGGGTGAAGCGTTTGACGCTAAGGTCGTTGCCCAGAAAGATCGTAGCGATTTCGGTGCTGGACAGAAGGTTCTTCATGTCGTCTTGTGCGTGGGCAAGTTCGTCGATCTTGGCCTGCAGTTCAGTGTTGACCGTGGCTAGTTCCTCGTTTAGCGACTGCTGCTCCTCCTTGGTGGCTTCCAACTCCTCGTTGGTGCTCTGCAGCTCCTCATTGGCCGACTGCATCTCCTCGTTGATTGATTTCAGCTCCTCGTTGGAGGTTTCCAGCTCCTCAATGGCCCCATGATGCCTCTCCCGGGTGTGTTGCAGCTCCTGCTCCAGGTCGCCCAGGCGCTTTTGAATCTCCGCGTTGGGCCCTCGCCGGGCCTTCCCCTTGGACCCGGCCGTTGGCTCCGCCACCTCCTGGATCACCACGGCCAATAGGCCCCGCAAGGCTTTGGACTGGGTGATGGGTTTTACCGTCAGATCCACGTATTGGTGGCCGCCGTTTATCTCGACCCGCACGCCGGGGGAGTGCACTTCCCTGCCGCTGGCCTGGGCCCGGCGCATGACGGCGGCCAATTCAGGTCGAAGCCCCTCCCGGGCCATGGACGATATATTGAGGCTGGCCCGGCCCACGGCTGGCTCCAAGAACTTGCCGGTGTGGCCGTGGATGTATTGGATGTCGCCTTTTGGGTCGACGAGCAACAAGGCCGGCGAGAATTCCGACAGCACCAGTTTCTGGGCTTCCCGGACAAGGTCTGCCTCCCCCAAAGCCAGGGCCGCGTTGGCGGCTTTGCCTTTCCCTCCTTCCCTGGTGACCGGGCCGGTGGGAAAGTCGATCATCAGGCGCATGGCCCCGGAGGCCGGCTTGCGGGAGTAGATCTTCCACTTCTTGTCCAGCGCTTTGAATAGGTCGGGAAAGCCTCCGATGGATTCCGAGGAGCCCAAAAACAGGATCCCTTGTGGCTTGAGTGTGTAGTGAAACAGAGGCAAAAGCTTCTTTTGGGCCGTCCCGTCCAGATAGATGAGCAGGTTGCGGCAGCAGAGCAGGTCCAACCTGGAAAAAGGAGGGTCTTTCATCACATCTTGCACCGAGAACACCACCGGCTCCCGCAGCTCTTTCCTGACCCTGAAAAAGCCGGACTCCTCGGTGAAAAAGCGCCCGAGCCGCTCACGGTTGACCTCGGCGGCTATGTTGGCCGGGTATAGTCCGTCCCGGGCCTTGTCCACTGCCATGCTGTCGATGTCCGTGCCGAATACCTGCAGGGGCACATCCTTGCCGGCCTGGGCCATGCACTCCTTGATTACAATGACCAGGGAGTACACCTCTTCGCCGGTGGAGCAGCCGGGCACCCAGACCCGCAGGGCATCTTTGGGCTTCAACTGGGCCAGAAGTTCGGGGATCACCACCTTTTTGAGAACTTCGAAGGCTTCCGGGTCGCGGAAAAATTCGGTAACCCCGATGAGCATATCCTTGAAAAGGGCGTCAAGCTCATCCGAGTTGGCTTGGACAAAGCGAACATATTTCTCGACATCGGGAATCTGCTGAAGGCTCATGCGGCGTTCGATACGCCTGATGATGGTGTTTTTCTTGTAATAGGAGAAATCATGCCCCACCCGGTCTCTCAGCAACACCAGAACCTTTTGCAGGGGCGCAAGACTAGGAGCATCATCCAAGATTGCTTCCGACGAGGCACCGCCCATCGAGCGGGATTGCGAAAAATAATAACTAAGCTTCGCGGGCATCTGTTCGGGGGGCAGTACCAGGTCCACCATCCCAGTGGCCATGGCGCTGGAAGGCATGCCGTCGTACTTGGCCGAAGAGGGCTCCTGGGCGATCACAAGGCCGCCCGAGCCCTTGATATCCCTGAGCCCCAAGGAGCCATCCGAGCCGGTGCCGGAAAAGATTATGCATCCGGCATTCTCGCCTTGGTCTTGGGCCAGTTGCCGCAAGAAAAAATCTATGGGCAGGCGGTGGCCTCTCGGGGACTCGGGGTCCAAGAGTAAAATCTTGCTTTTCAGCAGGGCCAGATCCTTGTTGGGCGGGGCCACGTATACATGGTTGGGCCGAATCACCTTCTGATCCTCGGCGGTCTCCACCTTCATGGCGGTGCGCTTCTGGATCAGCTCGGGCAATATGCTGGCGTGGTCGGGGTCGAGGTGCACCACCACTAAAAAAGCCATGCCCTCGTCTGAGGGCATGGCATCGAAAAATTGCTGTAGGGCTTCCAGGCCGCCCGCTGAAGCGCCCAGGCCGAGGATGGGCAGACGATTTTTTTTGACGATAATGGGCCCCTTGCCGGGCTCCTGCGGATTCAGCGATGCTTGTTTATTCGCAGGCGGGGACTCCTGGGCGCCATTGCTTGCGCGTTTTTTGGATGAGGCCTTGGTTGGCTTGCCCTTGGACCCGCCGGGATCACCCGCTTTATTGGGCTTGGCCTTGTCTGAGGGCATGACAAATCTCTCGGTTTTGCGTTTGGGCGAAAGGTGGGATATTTAAGCGTAATGCTCCCGACCTAATCATCAGGGTATCACAGTTTGATCTTCGTCCGGCCAGACAGGCTCAAACGAAATAATGGGCAAGTTTGCCCCCATCGTTCGCGAGTTTTCTACGTATTCGCTAGTCCGGTTGCCCCATTTTTCGCAGCCATCGGTAGTGGGCTGCGATACCTGACAGCAACGTTTTGTGCTCCTTGTATTGCAAACCGTGGTCTTTACAGGCTTTCTCCACGATACTTGAGATGGCCGGGTAGTGAATATGGCTAATTGTGGGGAACAAATGATGTTCCTTATGGAAATTCAATCCGCCGAACAACCAACCAACAATTGGATTGCGGCGCGCATAATCCAAGGTAACCCTCACCTGATGGACCGCCCAAGGCTCTTCAATTTGTGCCGTGTCCGGCCGTGGCAACGGGAAATCCGCTTCGGACACGCAGTGCGGCAGTTGAAAAATAATACTTATAGAACCGCCCAAGACTAGGACCCCGATGGCATAATAAAAAAGAACTACGTACCAAGGATGGAATATCCAGGGTATCAACAAGGCCCATCCGAAGAACACAACCTTACCCGCTATTAATACAACTAAGTCACCTGTTGTTGGTCGCGGAAAGCGGTGCTTGCCAACCCCGCCCAAGATCATTTTTTGGAAATCTCCTACAAACTCCCATTGAATGGCTAAAAAACCGTAGACGAACCAGAGATAAAAATGTTGCCAGCGATAATAAGGGTGCCACGTTTGATGGGGAGAAAGACGTCCCAAAACTCCCAAATCGATATCAGTATCATATCCCGTTATATTGACGTAGCGGTGATGGATCACAACGTGTTTCCAGTACCACATGTAAGAACTTCCGCCAACTAGGTCCATGGTTTTGGCCATGACATCGTTGACCCAGGAAGTTTTGGAAAATGCTTTGTGTCCCGCATCGTGAGCAATGTTGAACCCGATACAGGCAGTGAATAAACCGAGCAATACGACCAAGGGCAGACCTTGCCAAATATTTTCTGCCACAAACACCAGAAGCACATACGAGATCGCAAAACAGGTAAGGATAATCGCCGCCTTCAAATGTAGTCGCCAATTGCCGGCCTTAGACTGCCCATCACCCTGCTGAAAGTATTGGTTAACCCTTTGTCGCAGGTCAGTTTCAAAAGTTTTATCTTTGCCGAACTCCAATTTCAGGGGTGATCTCCTGGCCTTTTTTGACTGGTCTGGCATTTCTAGGCTTTCCTCATGGCTTAGTAATATCTACAACGGTAACCAAATAATCATATTTTACTGAAAAGCGAAACAAAATTGCAATATTGCCCAACGCTGAACTATTTCTAACTTATTATGCCAAGTGCCGTTCCAACCGAGGGTGCGGACCCAGAGTTTCACGTATTCGACGACTGAATTTGGTTTGGGCCTAGACTAGTTGAGAGGTTTCTCCCTGAGCATCTTTAGCAAGATAGCATAGAGGTCTTGCCCTCGGTAATTGAACCTGAGCTCGGACTCCTTCAGATGCAGGTAAAAGGTGGAAGAAGGGAGCCCGTTGAACTTCATGAGCCTAGCCTTGGCAAAGGACCAAAAGGACTCGATGCCATTTATATGGTTTCGTCCCTTGGCGAACTGGTCTTGGCCATGCTGGACGCGATAATGTTTTTTGTATCCCAGGTCCACCAATCCGTTGTAGCCTCTCCAACCGTCGGAGTGAATTACGCTCTTGGGATCTACTTTTCCTCTGATGATGGCTTGTAGAGTGGCTTTGGCGCAATCGGGCACGATCTCAGTGTAGACTCGGCCACCCCTCTGAAGGATGCCGAAGACCGGAGTTTTGCCATAAGCGCCGCGCCCCCTTTTTCCCTTTACCCGCCTTGCTCCGAAGTAGGATTCATCGACCTCGATCTCCCCCTTGAAAGGCGACTCCTGCTCACACAGCTCGGCAATGCGCTGGCGGATCTTAAAGAGGTAAAGGTTGATTGTGTTCCGGTTTAATCGCGTCAACGATGCGATTTTGTTGGCCTCCAGGTCCAGTGCGAAGAGCCTGACTAGATCCCTAAATTTGGCCTCCGAAATCCTTGCACGGCGAACATACTTGTTTTTCATGCCCATACAGCTAGTTAGAGTAATTCATCATACTCCCAACTAGTCAAGGGCCTTTGGTTTTTATTATCCATAGAAGTCGAATAGGCTGCAAAAGCATATGCGGTGGGGCAATTCGAGGTGTGCTAAGTACCTTGCACTGCTCTGATGGGCGACACGATGTTGGATAAGAAATCCTAGGTTAACTTCTATCAAATCCGCCGGACTTAAAATTTAAGCCGATACCCATCACTAGGCCAAATTGGATTAAATTCATACGAGGATTTGTTGGTTCAAATCTGGGGTCACGATATATGCCAATCAATGATGGATTTTTATTTTTGCATCAGGGTCTCTAACACCAAACACTTGGCCGTCCCCATGTTTTCGGCAAGCACTTACCACCTACAGACTCGCCCGGAAGACTTTGCGGAAGTGATAGCCGTAAATGGCGAAGGTCACGGCCATGGGGAAGAGGCTGGGCCGCCGGAACAGTGACCACAGCAAAAGCTTCCAATACTGCCAGCGGGCCCGGTCCTTGACCCCCAGCACCACCAGAGTCTTGGGAAAGGCCCAGGCATAGCCGGAGTGCAGCCGCACGTATCGGGGATGGAAATGAAGTTTGTTCCCTTTCGGGGGGTGATACTCCCGCAGGTATTCCCGCACTCGCTTGAAGTAGGGTTTGGGAGAGTAGATGCCGCTGATAACTTCGCTGTAGCCCCGTAAAAGGGCCTCCAGGCCCATGCGCGGCACGATGTTGGTGGAGAAGTCGGTGTTGTCGCCGGTGACCTCGGTGATTAGACGGCCCTCCTGGGTTATGCGCTGGTATAGCCGGCTGCCCCGGGGTGCGTTCAGCAGCCCCACCATGGCCGTGACGATGCGGCTGCTTTGAATCATCTCGATCTGCTCGTTGAATACCGAGGAGGTGTCGCTATCAAAACCGACGATGAAGCCGCCGCGCACCTCCAGACCAAAGCTCTGAATCTTCCTGACGCAGGCCACCAGATCGCGGTTGCGGTTCTGCAACTTGCTGCACTCGGCCAGGCTGTCTTCGTTGGGGGTTTCGATGCCCACGAACACGCCGTCGAAACCGGCCTGCACCATCATCCTCATCAGCGTTTCGTCGTCGCTCAGGTCTATGGAGGCTTCCGTGGAGAACACGAAGGGATGCCGGTGCTGGCCCATCCAGCAGATGACAGCCGGCAGGACCTCCTCCTTGAGCTTGGCCCGGTTGCCGATGAAGTTGTCGTCCACGATGAACAAGGCCCCCCGCCAGCCCGCGGCGTAGAGGCTGTCTAGCTCATCCAATATCTGTTTGGTTCCCTTGGTGCGCACCCGGCGGCCGAACAGCGAGGTTATGTCGCAGAACTCGCACTGGAAGGGGCAGCCCCGCGAGTATTGCAGGCTCATGGAGGCGTAGCGCCGGAGCTTGAACAGGCTCCACATGGGCGGGGGAGTACCGGTCAAGGCGGGGAACTGGTCGGTGGTGTACAGGGGCAGGGGATGGCCGGCATCCAGGTCGCGCAGGAACTGGGGCAGCGTCACCTCGGCCTCGCCCAAGACAAAGTGATCGATCCCTTCGAACTCTTTATGGCAGGTGGTGAACAAAGGGCCGCCGGCCACCGTCTTGACCCCCATGGCGCGGCATCGGGCCACCACCCTCCGCACGGACTTGCGCTGGATGGCCATGGCGCTGATGAATACGTAGTCCGCCCATTGCAGGTGTTTGTCCCTGAGGGGCTCCACGTTCTCATCGATGAGTTTTTTCTCCCAGGAGGTCGGCAGCATGGCCGCCACGGTGGCCAGACCCAGGGGCGGGTGCAGGGCTTTCTTGGAGATGAACTTAAGTGCGTGCTTGAAGCTCCAGAAAGTTTCCGGATTTTGAGGGTATATCAGAAGCGCTCTCACTACGCACCATCCTTTGAAATTACAGCCCTAAACGCCAACATTTCAATTCATACGCTGCTTATTAACCTCAAACTCACGCTTGGCATCGACATCATCTAGCGCTTCCTACCCACCAATACCAGCAGCAACCCGGCCACTGCCGCAGCCGCCCCACCCACCAGGTAAGCCATGGTGTTGTTGGTGTAGCGCCCGGTGAAAGTCTTGGAGGCTGAATCCACCAAGGAATCGGTGGCGGTAAAGCCGTAGACGAGCAAAATCACTCCCACCACCAAAAGTACGATGCCCGATATTTTCCAAAGATTCACGTGGTCGCCTCCGCCTAAAAGTATGGATCATGTCGACTTGCGGTGACTTCGCTGAATATCAAATACGTCCCAATAAAAAGAGCACTATAACGATAACAAGGATCACTCCCAGGATGGAGCTTGGATAATATCCCCACCCCCTGCTGTGCTGCCAGGAAGGGAACGCACCTATAATGAAAAGGATCAAAACAATTACCAGTATTGTTACTAACATCCCCGCCTCTCTTTCTTGCACATGCTGGAAGTTTGAAAGCCGTTAACCATCCCGGAGATAGCTACAGACCCTCCTGATTCACCAAGCTATTTTACGAGCAGATCATTTTTCACCGACACGACACCCTCGACGCTGCGGGCAACTTCCCCCGCCCTTCTGACGCTCTCCGCGGAATTAACAAAACCGCTTAACTGAACCTCTCCCTTGTAAGACTCGACGCTGATTTGCATCGTTTTAAGCATAGGATCGTTAAAGATTGCGGCCTTTACCTTGGTTGTGATGGCGGAGTTGTCGACATACTGCCCGGTGCTTTCGCTGGTTTGCGTGGCAGCGCACCCCAGGAATATTGTCATCAGCCCGATAACAACCAGTAAGCCCAAACTCTTTTGCAGCTTTCGCATGACTTATTCCTTTATCGTTAAGTTGACCCAGTCAGTTGCTCAAGTGCATTTTCCGGCCACCCGATATATTGCTTTATGCAGCTCCTCGGCGCAGATGACGGGACAAGCTTGCTTGCAGGCCTAGGGCTGGTTAGCCGCTGGGGTTGCTGCCTGCCGGCATCCTGGTGAAGCGCTGGGCCACCCAGCCGAACTGGTCATTGGGGGCCTGCATGTAGAGCCATCCAGGTGACTGACCGTAAATAGTCAGGTTTAAGCCTTGAGACACAGTGGCCGTCACTGGTGTAGTTGCGGCCGGGGCCCGAGCGAACGTTTAGCAGGGGAGAGGTCACCACCGCCATGCCCTGCAGAGTGGCAAGGCCAGGGTGCTGGCCAGAACCAAGCAGCCCAACCGGCCTGCCCAGCGCGATATTACGGTTCGTTTGCTATGCAACATATCTCAATCCCTTTCCGGGATTGCTCTTAACGTGGATGCAGGTTCTAGGTTCCCGACGCGCGACCGTCGCCCTATTTCCCCGCAACCTTCTCGATCTCGCCGACCTTTTTCTGTATTTTGCCGGCCCTTTTTTCGTCTTTACCTGCGCCTTCCAATTCAGAATTCATGCTGGCTTTACCGGCGAGTTCCTTGACCTTGCCCTTTACTTTGTGAAGCGTGCCTTCCGCTTGATTCTTAGTGCTGGATTTCATGAGTTCTCCCATCCTTGTTAGTTTGAGAAGGGCCGCAAAGGACTTTCGAACCGTCGAACTATTTGTCCGACGGAGAGCCGCTTCTCAGTGGTCGGTAGGCTTGCCTTGGCGAGGTTGGCCGAAGCTTGGCCGCGAGCGGTTAGAGGGAGCAAGCGGTGCCCGCTGTGTCTTTATTAAATTATCCCCTGAAATCCTGGAAACGCACAGATTAGATACCGTTTAAATAATGACTATATAAAATCACCATTATCAAAGCTCGGATAAGCGGGCACTCAAGCTGACCTCGCATCCTAATATACTAATTTTACGACGTATATTGTGCCTATAGGTAGCAACCGTGTCACCTGATACATTCAACACCTCGGCGATCTCCTTGGTCGCCAAGCCCTCTCGAATCATCATGACCGCCTGGATCCCTCCAGGCGTGAAACTGAATTTAGGAGAGTTCAGCCGCTGGGTAAAGGTGCCATGCGTATAGGCTCAACAACAGTTACTTCCCCACGCGGATACTGGATAGCGAACCGATAACTCCAAAAACGCTCAAAAGCCACAAAACGACGACAATCACCACGACGGCATTCAAGATCGTCTTGATGGAGCCCGCCATCGGGATGAATCGGTTGATGAGCCAGAGAACAACACCGACTGCGATCAGGACAAGCAAAACTTGAAGTAAAGGCATGATCTAACCCTCCATGATTTGTTGATGAAAGCAGGCAAGGGTGCTCCGCTCTTGCTTATGCGCTGCTCTGAGCGCAGCTGATTTTCGGTTCAAGCTCTCCCTTATTTCTGCCGACTACTAATACCATTATGCTTGAAAGCTGCCGCTCAGTTCGTCGGTGCAAACCGGACATTGCGATGGGCTCGGGAGTATCGAATGCAAGGGAGGTGCGGCAAGCTGCGGGTCGGGCTGCAAAAATGGGGTCCAAGTAGTGCTAAGATGAGATGAGTGTGGTCATCCCCCCGCTTTGGGACAATGGTCTTGGGTACTTAGAGACCATTAAAGGGAGGGTTGACCATGATTTATGTTGGCATGGACATTCACAAGAAGACCACGACTTTTTGCGCTTTGGATCAGGAGGGCAAAGTCATCCACCGGGGTACGGTTCCCAGCGGTGAAACTGGATGGCTTGATGCAATCCATCGTTGGCCCAAAGACGAAATAGCGGTTGCTCTTGAAACTGGCTCCATGACCTGGTGGGTGGTGGATGTGTTGCGTGAGGCTGGAATTGAGCCCATCGTGGTCGACGCCCGTCAATTCAAAATGATCGCCGACAGTAAGAAGAAGAGCGACCGCCACGATGCCCGGGCCCTTGCCGATGGGCTGCGAGGTGGCTTGGCTGAGCGAATCGCGGTCAATGTGCCTAGAGAAAAAGCACGTCGGGCCCGCTCTTTGATGCAGACTCGGCAGCAAATTCTCAAGCAGCGCAATATGACGGTAAACGCAGTAAAGGCCATGCTGCGTTCGGTTGGGGTGGAGATGAAAAAGGCCCAATGGCCCAAGGATAGCCACTGGGAAAAAGTCCTTGATAATCCGGCGGTGCCCATTTGGATGAAGCCATTCCTGATCACCCAACGCAGCATCTGGGACCACTTGGAGCAGCAAAGGCAGGAGTTTGATGCCTTGGTCCATGAGGAGTTGAGCTGTTGGCCTGAGGCGCAACTGCTTCTGGAGATGCCCGGTTTCGGCCCCATCGTCACCCTGGGCATTCTCAGCGGCATAGATGACATAAAGCGTTTCAGGCGCTCAAATCAGCTGGCCAGTTATGCCGGTCTGATCCCCTCGTCCCGTGACAGCGGAGCGGTGCAACGCCGGGGAGGGATAACCCGCCAGGGACGAAGTCTGATGCGCTATTTCGCGGTGCAGGCCGCCTGGGCGGCCATGCGCAGTAAGAATCTCACGATCCCTTTGCGTAAATGGTCCCGCAGGCTGATTGTGAAGCGGGGAAAGAAGGTGGCTGCAGTTGCCTTGGCCAGAAGACTTCTAGTCCTGGCCCACAAGCTATTGACCACCGGAGAAGTTTATAACTCCAAATACCCAGTCGTGGCCTGAGCAAAAAGGAGATTGTTGGCCTAAAAAAAGCGAACGCGCTATTCGAGGATTGGCGTCGAACCTGAAATACTTGCTTGTGGCCGGGACCACGTTGCTAAGATGAGGGGCGCCAATTCTCGATCCACATCCATGCGCCGGGTCTTAACTGAGCGCGAAGAGAAGCTTGAAAGCGCGATCGCCCTTAAACTGGCTTTGTCCGGAAAAAAGGAAAAGGCCTATTGATAAATTTTGCCCTTGACCAGAATGACCACACTCAGAGAAGTAAGCTAAACTACGAGATTGCGTTCGCAACAGTCGGCTTGCATATCCTCTATTAATTTTGGGCCCACCGATATTGCTGCAGAACCCGCTTTAACCAACCACCCCCAGCTTGGCCTGGCGCTCCTCGATAAGCTTGAGGGCCTCCTCGATGCTGTTATTGACGTTGACTTCGATGTCGGCGCCGATCACGCCCGTGTGCTTGGCCAGCAGCTCCAGGGCCTTCACCTTGACCGGGCTGCCCATGCTGATCTCTACGGTCTCAACCTCTCCGACCTTGCTGGTCTTGACCTTGCCCACCCCGGCCTTGCCCTTATCGCCCAGCTCCTCGGAGGTGAGCAGGGTAACGCCCTCCGGGCCCCAGGAGCAGACATCAGTCAGGCGGGCGAAGCCCACCGCAGCCAACTCGGCCACCACCTGGTCGGCGGTTACGCCGGTGCGCTCGCATCGCTTGGCCTTGGCCTTTTGAATTGCTTTCAGAACGTATGTTTTCGTAACTAGCTCTCGCCCATAGGCCGGACTTTTGAGCCCAGCCCGCAGGGCAGCCTGGCTGGCGTTGAGATCCACCATATACTCATCGACGAAACGCTCCTGCTTGGGGGTGAGATCATACAAATTAAATACCTCCAAGGTCATTATCTTTGACCTTGGAGGTAATGTCGCCTTACATATATGGAGGTATGGTTAAAGCCTGCATAATCTACCGGCGCAATCAAAGGAGGTGCCCTCGCGAGGGGGTTCCTCCTCTATTATGCGCTCCTCGGTAGTCCAGCGATGGCCACAGGTTATGCACTCCCGGCGCCGGCGCACCCGGTCAGAGTAGCCCTCGGTGGCCACTACCCGGTCCTGGTTGCTTTTGCACTTTTGGCAGTCCATTTAACTGCGCTCCTATCTCTGCCTTAATTGGCCGAGATCGTCGATTCTGGAGGATAAATCGGCCCGTGAGTCCCGAAGAAAAACTCTTTTGGTGGCCGGCCGCCGATGCCTTTCCGCCGGGGGTTGGTGCCCATTCTGAATTTGTGCAAGCAACAATCATCAGAGTGGAGCATGCGGCCGGTGCATCGCGCTGCCTCGGCCGCGGAGCCGGCGCAATCTATGCAAAATTTTTGAATAGTCTTGAGCCGGCTGATTTTTACCCCATCGGGGAGGTGGTTGAGGCGGGAACCATGTAACTGGCAGTTGATGGACTGACATTCTTTAACAAGGGCACGGCCGCCACCCATACAGAAAAGACAATGTGTTCTAATCGCTTTTTGCGGTGTCATACTCAGATCTCCTTTCCTATGGTGCTCGATCAATACCGCGTTGGTGTAATGGCCAGCAGGTTAAGCTCTGGCAGGTGACGCCGGGCCTCCAGGGTCCAGGCCATGAGGGCCGCCTGGATGGCATATTCCTTTTGCTGGGGCATCAAAACCTCCTAAATAAACCCATAGCAGGCCCTGCTACGGGTTTGCGCGAGTTGTTCTTGAGTGATCTCAGCCAGTTGGGGGGTAAACCAGTACCTGTAGCAGCCCCCCCTATAAATAAAAGGGTCCAGGGGCCCCCAGGGGGGGAAATATATATTTTTATATACTTATATATATAGTTACTAATTAACATATAAGTAGCTTGATTTCCTTGGGAATAACCCGTAGCAAACCAGTAGCAAACACGTTGCTACTGCTATTGGTTCTTTGCCTGGCAGTAGATGTCGCAGCCAGGGCCCCGAGTCGGGGTGTATTTCATAATCACCAGCACCCCGTTGCTCACCATGGTCTTGAGCAGGGAGTCCCTGGTCTGCATGCTCTGATGCAGAAAACGGCCCACCTCGGCCGCCGTCAAACCCGGCCTGTCCACAGTTGACTTCTTCTTGATCAGGGCCAGCACCCTCTTTTCCTGAGCCTCCCATTCGTTGTCCGAGATCTGATCCTGGGTCCGGTCCACCAGCCCGGCCACCAGGTTGTCCACCAGCCCGGCCGCCCAGCGTAGGGACTCCATGCCCACCTCCTTCTCGATTACCCCGGCGCCGTACAGGCTCACCGCATGAACCAGGGCCAGCTTGGCCGCATGCTCCACGGCCCGGCCGTAAATCGATCCCACGGCCTCCTTGCGATGCTCGTTGCGCAGTTCAAAGTAGGTGTCCCCCCACCGAGCCATCTCATCCTTGGCCTCGCGGGACATATCCACCTTGAAGGGCACCGGGATCCGGGCCAGATTGCCGCCGGTATGATCCACCGGGATGTTCCAGACATGGTCCAGGGCCTCCACCAGGGCCTCGGGCACCGAGGTGTCCACGGTCTCCTTGGGCCGGGGCGCAGGGCGATCCGAGGAAAACATCAGGAGGCGGGCCAGGAAGCCGTCAGCCACCTCTGAGGAGGTCATCCCCCCCCAGAAGGTCTCTGGGGTCCCGGTTCCGTAAAGGCCCAGCAGGTGCCAGTGTAGGACCACTGGGTCCTTGGTCGCGTAGCTCTTGGTGTAATGGTGGCCGGCCCCGCTGAACATCTCCATCAAGGTCTTGGGGATCTCGGCGCCGGGGGAGTGGGGCTTTTTGATCGCCTGGTAGAGCAGCCCCACCTCATCGATGGTCAGCATGGTGCGCTGCTGCCCCTCCTTGGAAAGCCAGTGCATGATCGCCGAGGCCGAGGTGGGATCGTTGGGGCCCATCACCCGATGGCACTCGCCCCCCATCAGCAGGGTGGGCAGGGCCTGGTGGGCGGCGTTCTTGCCGCAGCCAGAGTAGCCCAGGCAGACGCAGTACATGTTGGTGCGCAGCCCGGTCTCGGTCATCACCCGCTGCCCGGCGATGGAACCCAGGACGGTGATGGCCGCGGCCAGGTTGAACGGGGCGTAACTCACCGCCGTGGAGCGCTCGATGTAGGCCATGATCTCACCCAGCAGGCCGCCGGGCTCGAGCAGCTCCGCGGGGAACTCCTCGGCCGGGGCGCAGGGCTCGGGCACCGCCGCCGTCAGGCCGGGCAGGTTCTCCACCGGGGCCCGCTCGGGGTGGTTGCGCCGGTCCAGCCTGTAGACCGACCTGACGGTAGTCTCCACCTCCCGGGCCCCCATGGGGGGTTGGCATATCTTGCGGTTCCAGCCCTCGGCCAGGAGCAGGGCCTCATCGATGTCGAGCCCCTTGGCGATCCACTTGCCGGCCATCTCGGCCAGGGCATGGTTGCGGCCGCCCTTGGGGACCGAGGCCCGGGACTCGGTGCTGACCTGGATCCCGGTGAGATCCACGCCGGCCAGGTTGCCGCGGCGCGAACTGTCAGGGAGGGCGGGCTGACAGTTATCCGGAGGCGCCCATTCGGTCAGGCCGTCCCAGCCATCGAGGCCCGGGATGAACTTCCACTCGTAGGCCACGCCGCTGGGGTGGATCGATGGGGGGCAGACCACATAGCCGCCTTCTGCCCGGATGTCGATCTGGTCGCGCCAGCCCACTGCGTTCTTGATCTCCACCCCGGCCGGGATCTTGTAGAAGGCATGAAAGGCGCTGGGCTTGCCCGTCTTGGAGTAGACCGAGGTTTTGGGAGCGTTTTTGCTGAACCATTCCATCCCCTCTGGCCCGTCTACGTCCATGGCCCAGATGCCAGAGATGGACCCACAGACGATGGCCAGGTTGGCGTCAGGCCATCGCTCGAACCAGGCCTCGACTTCCTCCTCGGTGGCCCGGCGGTGTTGGAACTCCTCCCACCTGACCAGGGGCTTCTTGCCCTTGGGCTCGATGGGGATCACCGAGATCCCACGGTCCAGCAGTTCGAGCGCGGTGTTAAGCACGCCGCCCCGCCTGGCCGGTATCGCTGGTGGAGGTGCGCAACCGCTCTACGATCCAGGCCTCCAGATCAGCTATCCGGTACCTGACAGATCCTCCGAGCTTAGCGTGACGGGGTCCATTACCTCGCAGGCGAAGTCCCTCAAGCGTCCTGTGCGATAGCGAGAGATAGGCGGCAGCTTGTTTGGTTGTGAGAAGCGAATCCTGCATAAGTTACCTCCAGAAAACCTGCGTCGGTTGTAGTATCTGGAGGTATTTTTGGTTCGGTAGGCTGTAAAAGTCACATAATTAGGGCGTGGGAAATATTACGGTTTTTTTTCTTTATTTTCCACGTAAGTTAACGCTATAAAATCACTCAAGGTTTTGTCTGGTTCATGTTGGTACCCCAAACCCAAAAGGCACTCTTTTATAAAAAGAAATCCACGTCCGGTACACTCTATCCATTCTTTGTCTGCCCCAGCTCTGTATTTCTCGCCAGTAGCCCCCTCATAAAAACGTAAGAGCCTTGAAACTGCGTCCTTTTTTTGAATGCGATCTGTGGTCTCCCCGGTTGGTCGCCCCTGCTGGGCCTTAGGTATTTGGTCAAGCACAGTTTCGGCACCATCTACTACATAACCGATTAATTTTTGCATGTTGTATAAAAACATTGAGAGACCGTCAGCACCGACGAAACCGCGTATATCATTTTTCTCCTGAACGGCACGCTCCACTTCGATCCACCCATCAGCGTGCAGGTTGTCCATAGCAAGAGAAAAAGCTCGGCCAGTTTTAATCAAGCCATCAAGCCCCTCTTTAAAAGACTTTGGCCCCATGCGATTTTGTAACCACATGCTCAAAAAAATGTGATCTAGGAGGAGTTCTTTTAATTGATTTTTTTGGTGGTCCTTAAGGGCAAGGTTTATCACGTTTTGTTTCGCAATGATCTCATTAACTCCCGCCTGTATCTTTGCCAACTCCTCGTGAGGCATGCCGGCGGCTACAGGACTTATCCCTACTAATTTTTGACCCTTGATTTTTATTTCCATTTTAACTGCCTGATAGTGTTGCAGTGAATGTCAACATGCGGCACCGAAGTATAAGCATCATATTGATTGATAATTTTCATAACACGGGCAGCGGTGCCAAAAGCCCTCGTTCAATCAGTATTCTAAAATGACTAGACACACTTAGCGCTAGGGCTGATATGGTTTAAAAATTAGGGCCTAGACTAGTTGAGAGGTTTCTCCCTGAGCATCTTTAGCAAGATAGCATAGAGGTCTTGCCCTCGGTAATTGAACCTGAGCTCGGACTCCTTCAGATGCAGGTAAAAGGTGGAAGAAGGAAGCCCGTTGAACTTCATGAGCCTAGCCTTGGCAAAGGACCAAAAGGACTCGATGCCGTTTATACGGTTTCGTCCCTTGGCGAACTGGTCTTGGCCATGCTGGACGCGATAATGCTTTTTGTAACCCAGGTCCACCAGGCCGTTGTAGCCTCTCCAACCGTCGGAGTGAATCACGCTCTTGGAATCCACTTTTCCTCTGATGATGGCTTGTAGAGTGGCTTTGGCGCAATCGGGCACGATCTCAGTGTAGACTCGGCCACCCCTCTGAAGGATGCCGAAGACCGGAGTTTTGCCATAAGCGCCGCGCCCCCTTTTTCCTTTTACCCGCCTTGCTCCGAAGTAGGATTCATCGACCTCGATCTCTCCCTTGAAAGGCGACTCCTGCTCACACAACTCGGCAATGCGCTGGCGAATCTTAAAAAGGTAACGGTTGATTGTGTTCCGGTTTAATCGCGTCAACGAGGCGATTTTGTTGGCCTCCAGGTCCAGTGCGAAGAGCCTCACTAGATCCCTAAATTTGGCCTCCGAAATCCTTGCACGGCGAACATACTTGTTTTTCATGCCTATACAGCTAGTTAGAGTACTTCATCATACTCCCAACTAGTCAAGGGCCAAAATTATTAGATGATATCGTAGTCAGGTTCCAAAAGTCACGGCAGGATGTTAAGGATTTAGTTGAACTGGCTGACTAAAGAGAAGGCACCAAAAGAACTGGGAAAAGCCTCTGGCCATTCATGGTTGCCCTGCCGAACAGTGAAAGTAGGTCCGTACTACTGCCAATAGCTCAAAAAGTTATCCTCAGGTGCGCCGGTCATCCCTCGCGTCTATACTCATCACCTTTTGCTTAGTCGGTGCCCTCATGGCGCCATCAATTAGGCTGGCTACCTGGTCGGCTGCTTGTTTTACCGGGTCCTGGGCCAAGTGAGCGTAACGCTGAGTGGTGGCCGCCTGGGTATGGCCCAGCAGGGCCCCAATCACCGGCAGGGACAGGCCGGCAGCGGCCCCTACGCTGGCGAAGGAGTGCCTCAAATCGTGGAGCCGCACATCCTCCAGCCCCGCCCGCTCCCTGATCCGGCGCCAGGGCTGTTGCAAGTTAACTAGCGGCCTCATGGGCCGTGCGCCCGGGCATACAAATGGATTGCCGGCCTGGCGGGGCGTGCTCTCAAGTAGGTCCAGGGCGACTTGCCCCAAAGGAACAAATCGCTGTCCGGTTTTGCTGTCCAGCAGGTTAAGGCACCCACGATCCCAATCAACGTCATCCCACCGGAGAGTTAGGACTTCAGAGAGCCGGCAGCCGGTAAATATCAACAGCCGCACGGCGGTGACCACGGAGGGCAGCCCCGAGTCCTCACGCTCAATCTCGACCAGCACTTTACCCAGCCGAGCCCATTCGTCCTTGGACAAATAGCGCTGCCGCTTTTTCTCTTTGTACTTCTGGATGTGCCTGGCGGGGTTGCTGCCATCAGGCCGTAGACCCCACGCCTCGGCCAGGTTGAACATTTTGCGCACCACCTCTAGGACGCGGTTGGCCTGGTACGGCTTTTCTCGCAAGCTGTGATGCAGTTTCGCGATCTGCTCGCGGGTAACCTCATCGACGTTATAGCGGCCCAAGGCGGGCAGGATGTACTGATCAACGAGGAAACGATCCTTGCGGATGCTCTCCGCCTTTTTTTTAACCTCGCTATGCTCGGCCATGTATCGAGAGGCCAACTCTGAGAACGCAGGAGCGCTCCTGCCGGCACTTTTAGCCTCGGCGGGGTCCTGGCCCCGGGCCACCTCTCCAAGCCGCTCCTTGGCCAATTTACGGGCCATGTCGACGGTTAATTTGCCGTAGGCCCCCAGGGTCAACTTGCGGGTGCGGCCTTGAGAGTTGCGGTACTGGCAGATGAAAACCTTGCCTCCAGAAGAGCGCACCCTCAACCCGAAGCCCGGGAGTGCCTCATCCCAGTAAACCCTCTCCTTGTCCTGTGGAATCACGCTATCGACAAAACGTTTAGTCAACTTCGGCATGGTGGTTATCCTTTCCAGGTCCTGCCGGGAAGCCTATGGGAAGCAGGCGGGAAGCAATTGCCGGGTAGGATAGCGTAGGGCGAGGTATCATAGCAAGCATTAACTATGCTAATTAACGCAGAGTAACGTTTTAGGGAGTAGCCGAGAGGCCCTTAACCTGGTGGTGCTCAACCACCAGATGGGGATGAGGCCATGAAGTCCTTGTCCAGCCTGCGTCTGGCCGTGGCGCTCATGGCCTCTTTGGTGCTGTGGGCCGCCTGGGGAGTCCAGATGGCCGCCAGCCCTTCCCTGGCCCCCCTGCTGCGCGCCTTGGCAGAGGGGCATCTGTTGCTGCACCCTTCCCAGTGGGGGCAGGCCCCTGGGTTGGGTTTGTTGTGGGTCGCGGGCCTGTTGGGCCTCAGCGCCCTGTTGGCCCTCAACCTGCTCTGTTGCAGCCTGAGCAAGCTGGTGCGCAATTGGTCTTGGCGCAACGTCTTGCTCCTGGGCCTGAACTTGGCGGTGCTGCTGGTCATGCTGGCCCACGGCGCCACCTTGGTGGTGGGCTACCAGCGCCAGCATCAGCGCCTGCTGCCCGGCCAAAACCTGAGCCTGCCGGACGGCGCGGTACTCAAATTGACCATGGCTCACCTGGAGCCCGAGGCCCTGGCCGCCTGTCTGCGCCAGGCCTCCGCCAAACAAACCAGCCGCCGTCCGCGCTTTCCCCGGGGGCCGGGCTGGGCCGAGGTGTCTCTGACCCGCGACGGCCTTGACCTGGGGCAGGGCCGGGTGGCTTTTATGCAGCCCTGGCAGGCCGACGGGCTGCGCGTCAACCTGGTGGGCTACTTCTGCCTCCCCGGCTCCGCGCATACCCTGGGCGCGGTGCTCAACGTGACCCGCCGTCCCCTGGCCGTGCCCTTTTTCATCGCCTACGCCGCGGCTATGGGTTGTTGGCTGCTGCTGCTCCTGTGGGACCTGCGCCGCAAGCGGGGAGGTCCGGCCCAGGACTAGCGGCCGGGTCGCCTCAGCTAAGCCACAGGCGCTCCTTGGGCCAGGAATCCAGCAGGCGGCGGAAGCTTTCCATGTCTTCCGCGCCCCGCGCCCGGCCGCGCTCCACCCGCACCACCTCGTCGGCCAGGCGCAAAATTTCGCCGGGCTGGTGGCTCACGTAGATCACCGGGATGGCCAGGTGCTTGGTCAGCCGCCCCAGGTAGCCCAGCACCTCGTCCTTGCGCTGGGCGTCCAAAGAGGCCAGGGGCTCGTCCAAAAGCAGCAGGCGGGGGCTGGCCAAAAGGGCCCGGCCCATGGCCACCCGCTGTTTTTCGCCGCCCGAGAGCTTGGCCGGACGCCGCTCCAGCAGGTCCTCCAGGCCCAACAGCTCCACCACCTGATCCCAGGAGGCCCAGCGGTTCGCCGGGGGCACCAGGCGCTGGCCATAGGCCAGGTTGCCCTTCACCGAAAGGTGGGGGAACAGGCGGCCCTCTTGAAACACGTAGCCCACCCGGCGGCGTTGGGGCGGCAGATCAATCCTGGCCTGGGAGTCGAAAAGCACCCGGCCCTCCAGCTCGATGCGCCCCTGATCAGGGGTGAGCAGCCCGGCCAGCATGTTGATCAGTGAGGTCTTGCCCGCCCCCGAGGGCCCGAACAAGGCGGTGACTCCGGGCCCGCCCCGGCCGAAAGAGGCCTCCACCGTGATGTCGCCCAGGCGTTTTTCGAGCTTCACCGAGAGCATGGCCTCACCCCTTCAGCCGCCGCTGCACCCGGCGGGCCAGCAGCTCGGAGACCAGCAGGGCCGCCAGGGCCAGGACGATGGAGATGAGGCACAGGCGCTGGGCGGCGGCCTCCCCGCCGGGCGATTGCAACACGCTGTACAGGGCCAGGGGCAGGGTGCGGGTCTGGCCGGGGATGTTGGAGACAAAAGTGATGGTGGCTCCGAACTCGCCCAGGCCCCGGGCAAAGGCCAGCACCATGCCGCTTAATATGCCCGGCAGGGTCAGGGGCAGGGTGACGGTGAAGAACACCCGCCAGGCTCCGGCCCCCAGGGTGTGGGCCGCCTGCTCCAGGCCCCGGTCCACCGCCTCCAGGCTGAGGCGGATGGCCCGCACCATGAGCGGGAAGGCCATCACCCCCGCGGCCAGGGCCGCGCCCTTCCAGTTGAAGGCAAAGGTGATGCCCAACTGGTCGTGCAGCCAGGCCCCCACCAGGCCCCGGCGGCCGAACACCACCAAGAGCAGGTAGCCGGTGACCACCGGCGGCACCACCAAGGGCAAATGCAGCAGGCCGTCGAAAAGGGTCTTGCCCGGAAAGCGGCGGCGGGCCAGGAGCCAGGCCGCGCCCACGGCCAGGGGCAGACTGGCCAGCATGGCCCACAGGCTGACCCACAAGCTGAGGCGCAGGGCCTCGCTCTCCAGGGGGGTCAGACTGATGGCGCTCCAAATGCTTTCCATGACGTTTTCCGTGGCCTCGGGCGCCCTCACCGGCCAGGGGAGGGCTTGGTTCAATGCCGGTCCGCGCGCCTAACGCACGCTGAAGCCGTATTTCTTGAATATGAGTTTGGCCTGATCGCTCTGCAGGAAAGCGTAAAAGGCCTTGGCCGCCGGGCCGGCCTCGCCCTTGATCAGGGCCAGGGGGTAGACGATGGGCCGGTGGCTGCCCTCGGGAAACACCCCCACCACCGTCACCTTGGGGGTGATGGCCGCGTCGGTGGCGTAGACGATGCCCAGGGGGGCTTCGCCGCGCTCCACCAGGGCCAGGGCGGCGCGCACGCTGGCCGCCCGGGCCAGGCGCGGTTCGGCCTTGTCCCACAGGCCCAGGGATTTGAGCGCCTGCTTGGCGTAGATTCCGGCGGGCACGTGGTCCGGGTCGCCCACGGCCAGACGGCCGTCGCCCAGCCACTGCATCAGCGGCATGCCCTTCTTCAGGGGGCCGCGTTCCTTGGCCCCCGCCGGGGCGATGAGCACCAGCTTATTGCCCAACAGATCCACCCGGCTGCCCGGCTCCAGGAGCTTTTTGTCGGCCAGGTAGTTCATCCACTTCACGTTGGCCGAGAGATACACCGCCGCCGGGGCGCCGGTGGCGATTTGTTTGGCCAGGGTGGAGCTGGAGGCAAAGGAAGCCACCACCTTGCCCTTGCCGGACGCCTCGTAGGCTTGGATGGCCTCGGTCACCGCGTTGGTGGTGGAGGCGGCGGCGAAGATCATCACCGGCTCGGCGGCCTGGGCCTGGCTGGCGGCCAAGCCCAGGCAGCAGGCCAAGGCCAGCATGGACAAGCGGCGTAAAAGGTTGTTCAGCGGCATGTGGGCTCCTCGCGCAAAAAAAGTTTGGCTCAAACGGCCGTCGCCTGGGCGGGGCGCGCCGCGCCGTTGGCCGGGCCGCCTCGCCAGGTGAGCACGGCCAGGGCGGCATAAAGCACCACCCAAGCCCCGTAGGCCACGAAAAACAAGGTGGTCATGGGATTTTTCACCAAGGCCAAGCGTACGCCCACCTTGGCCGGTTTGGCCCCGTCCTCGGGAGAGTAGAACCCGGCCAGGGTGAGACGCAAACCTTCTATGTCCATGGGCTGCAGGATCTTCAGGTCCCCCTGGCGCAACACCTTGCCCTCCCGGCTGATGACTACCTGGGCCCAGTTTTCCCGGGGTTTGAAGTTGGTGCTGGTCCAGGTCCAGCGGGCCTCGCGGTAGGGCAGGTTGATCACCGAGGTGTCGCTCAGAAAGCGCACCGACTCCAGGTGCAGTTTGAGCCCGCCGGGTAGCTCCAGCGTCTGGCCGGGCAGCATGCGCAGTTCTTCCTGTTTATGCCCCAGGGCCATCTCCGCCCCGTGTCCCAAAAGCACCACCAGCATCACCAGGTGCACCAGGGTGAGCAGCCAGCCCCTGAGGGCGTTGCCCGCCCGGAGGCGAGGGAGTAGGCGGGTGAAGGTGCAGCAGCCAAGGTTCAACAGCATGACTCCCACCCCCAGGCACAGGCCCAGGAACCATAAGGGGGCCAGGGGGTGCTCCCAGGCCGGGCCCAGGAGCCAATCCAGGATGAGCATGCGGTTCATGTCGAAGAAGGCGGCGGCCAACAGTTTGGGCTGGCCAATGAACACCCCCAGGCCCAGCCAAATCATCAGGGCGCCCAGGCTGCCCAGGGTGAATTTCAGAGAAGACAGGCGCTCCATTACGGCTCCAAGAGCATGAAGGTCATGAACAGGCAGATCATGAACAGGCCGGGAAAGGCCTGGGCGGTGATCCTCAGGCGAGGCTTGGCGGCCCAGGACGGGGGCAGGTGGGCCGCCGCGGTGACCAGGAGGAAGAAGAGGGTGGCCTCCAGGAAATTGGCGTTCCAGCACCAATAGTCGCCCATCCACTGCATGCGCCAGGTGAAGCCGGAAAACTCCCCGGCCAGAAACACCGCCGTGCCCAAAAGCAGGAAGTTGCGCGACCAGCGCAAAAGGGTGGTGCGCACCTCGGGAGCGGTACCCACGGCGGCCAGGGCGGCCAGAGAAGCGTAGAGGAACACGGCCAGGGAGGCCATGCGCAGCGTAAAGAACAGCCGGCTCCAAATATACTTGTACATGTACCAGTCGGGGTAGAAGCGGTCCGAGGCCACCAGGAACAGGGCCATGAGCGCGGTTCCCGCCCACCAGCACAGGGCGGCCAGCCGCCTTTGCCCCTCGGCGGCGCCACAGGGGATCAGGGCCAGCACGCTGAGCCACAGGGTGAACATAACGGCCGCCTCAAAGGTCCCGGCCAGGGGCGGGCGGTTCAGGATGACCGCCGACACCGTCGCCTGGGCCAGGGCCAGAACCAGCACCAGCCAGCCCATCCAGCGCCATCGGTCACCCTGACCGAACCAGGCCATGGCGCCGGACAGCGCGGTGACGCCCAGCAGGGCGTAATGGACGCATTTGAGTAGAGCCAAAAGAGTCATGGCCTGGCTCCCGTGGTCAACGGGAGGGCCTTGATCAGAACCGGCGGGGTGGAGAAGCGACCGTGCATGAGCCTGTTGTCCCTGGGCAGCGAATTCCTAGTCGTTTGCTTATCAAGAATATAACGCTTCGCCGATAAACGGCGCCGAGACCGAAAAATAGGCCATGGACGCCGCGAACGGGGCGTTAAATTATTGGTAGCGTTATATCACAAAAAATATAACGCTACCAAAAAAATAATGGCGGGTTTATTGGACCTTGCGGGAGTCGACCCAGGTCTGGAACTGCTTGACCAGGCGCCAGAACTCCTCGCGCGCCTTTTCACCGGCCGGGGTCAGGCTGGCCCCGCCGCCGGTCTTGCCCCCGGCCTGTTTATCCACCAGGGGTTCTGGGGCCATGCGGTTCATCTGCTCCACCAGATTCCAGGCGTGGCTGTAGCTCATGCCCATGGAACGGGCGGCGGCGGCCAGGGTGCCGTGCAGGGCGATGCGCTCCAAGAGCACGGCGCGACCCCAGGACATGTAGGTGTGGCCGTCCTTTTCCAGCCAAATGCGCCCCTTGAGCTGCAGGCCTTCTGCCGCGTGCTCCGGGCCTTTGGCCATGGCGTTGCGCTCCGGCGGGGCTTTGGGCTTGGGCATGGTACGTCCAGTCTGGGTTCGGGTAATACAGGCTGGCCGGTGATTGGCCGTTAATTATAGCCCGTGACCGCAGGAGGCGTGGCCGGGGCGCTCGCCTGGTCTTGCGCCTGGCCTTGGCGGCCGTTTGCTGCTATTTTGCCCTATCGTTCATCCAATAAATATCATGCCATCGCCAAGGAGTCCAAGCATGGAACTTTTACATACCACCTACCAGGTGCAGGACCGGGTGGGGCTCATCACCCTGAACCGCCCCGAGCGCATGAACGCCTTCACCGTGCAGATGCGCAACGAATTGCTATATCTGCTGGGGGAAGCGGACCAGGATGACCAGGTGCGGGCGTTGGTGGTCACCGGGGCGGGGCGGGCCTTTTGCGCGGGCATGGACCTGGCCGCCGGGGGTAGCACCTTTGACTATACCTCCCGCTACCCCCAGGAGGACTCCCTGTCCCGCCACCGCGACGGCGGGGGCCAGGTGGCCCTGGCCGCCTACAACTGCCGCAAGCCGGTTATTGCGGCCATGAACGGCCCGGCGGTGGGAGTCGGGCTCACCATGACCCTGGCCATGGACATGCGTCTGGCCGCCGAGGACGCCAAGATGGGCCTGGTGTTCACCCAGCGGGGACTGGTGCCCGAGGCCTGCTCCTCCTGGTTCCTCACCCGCCTGGTGGGGGCGGGCAAGGCCCTGGAACTGGTCTGCACCGGCCGGGTGTTCCGGGCCGGGGAAATGGCCGACAGCGGCCTGTTCAACCACCTGTTGCCCGCGGACCAGGTGTTGCCCAAGGCCCTGGAACTGGCCCGGGAGATCGCGGCCAACACCTCGGCCACCTCGGTGGCCCTGGCCAAGGCAATGCTCTGGCACGGCCTGGGCGAGCCCGATCCCCAGTCGGTCCACCTCATCGACTCCAAGGTGTTCTACTGGGCGGGCCGGCAACCCGACGCCGCCGAGGGCATCCAGAGCTTTTTGGAGAAGCGCCCACCGGAGTTCAAGCTGAGCCCCACCAAGGATATGCCTGATTTTTATCCTTGGTGGAAAGAGCCCAAGGTTTAATTCGGCTGCGCCAGGCGCGGCTGCGCCAGAGGCCCGTGGGCTGTGTTGCCGGCATCGCTTGGGCCTCGGCGTATGTAAGAATACGCCTGCGGTTCGCGCTCGCCGGACGCCTTGCCCACGAACATCTGGCTGTGCCGCAAGATGGGGTGGCTGTAACGTACGCAAATGTAAAGTAAAAGCCAATTAATGAAGGGCGGCGGTCGAAAAAATCGGCCGCCGCCCTTGACAATTTGGGGTATTTGGCCAATATTGCAAATAGGAGGTGGTCATATGGACGCCGAGCGGCAAAAAAGGTTGGAGGCCAGGGCCCGCATCCTCAAGGCGGTGGGCAACGCCAGCCGCCTGCTCATCCTGGAGGAACTGGCCTCGGGTGAGAAGTGCGTTGCCGATCTGACTCAAGCGGTGGGCAGCGATATCTCCACCGTGTCCAAGCACCTGTCCCTACTCAAGTCGGTGGGCTTGGTCAAGGACGACAAGCGGGGCAACCAGGTCTTCTACTCCCTGCTGGCCCCCTGCGTGCTCAATTTCTTCGACTGCGTGGAGTCGGTGTTGCAGGCGCGGGTGCAGGCCCAGATCGAGGTCATCGGCTAGGGCAAAGGGAAATTTTTTTGGGATATTCATTGGTCATTTGGCCAAATAGTTGAGTATAGCCATGAAAGAACGTTACAAGCTTTTGATGATCGTGGCCCTGTTCGCGGCGGCCTATTTCGTGCCCTGGGACAGCGAACCCATTCGGCGCTCGGGCCTGGAAGCCTTCATGATGCTCCGGGAGTACGCCCGCGAGCACGTGCTGACCTGCCTCATCCCGGCCTTTTTCATCGCCGGAGCCATCTCGGTTTTCGTCAGCCAGGCCTCGGTTCTCAAGTATTTCGGGGCCCAGGCCAAGAAGTTCCTCTCTTATTCCGTGGCCTCGGTCTCCGGCGCGGTGCTGGCGGTGTGCTCCTGCACCGTGCTGCCCCTGTTCGCGGGCATCTATTCCCGGGGCGCGGGCATCGGCCCGGCCACGGCCTTCCTCTACTCCGGCCCGGCCATCAACGTGCTGGCCATCGTGCTCACCGCCCGCATCCTGGGATGGGAGCTGGGCCTGGCCCGGGCCGTGGGGGCGGTGGTCTTCGCCGTCATCACCGGCCTGCTCATGGCCCTGATCTTCCGCAAGGACGACGCGGCCCGCGCCGCCGGGCAGGTCTATCTGCCCGAGGACGAAGCCAGCGGCCGCTCCCTGGGTCAGGAAGCCCTGTTCATGCTCACCCTGGTGCTCATCCTCATCTTCGCGGCCTGGGCCCGTCCGGCTGAGGGCGTCCAGGGCCTGTGGGCGCTGATCTTCGGGCTCAAGTGGTGGATCACCGCCGGGCTCTTGGTAGCCCTGGTGTTTTTGCTCAGGGCCTGGTTCACCAAGGAGGAACGGGTGGAATGGGTGGAGTCCACCTGGGGCTTCATGAAGCAGATATTCCCCCTGCTGGGGGCCGGGGTGCTGGTGGCCGGGTTCATGCTGGGCCGCCCTGGGCATCCCGCCCTTATCCCCCAAGAGTGGGTCAGCGCCTCGGTGGGCGGCAACTCCCTGGGAGCCAATCTGTTCGCCTCGGTGGCCGGGGCCCTGATGTACTTCGCCACCCTCACCGAGATCCCCATTCTCCAAGGCCTGTTGGGCGCGGGCATGGGCAAGGGCCCGGCCCTGGCCCTCCTGTTGGCCGGCCCGGCCTTGAGCCTGCCCAACATGCTGGTGATCGGCGGGGTGATGGGCTGGAAAAAGACGGCGGTGTTCAGCGGCATCATCGTGGCGATGTCCACCATAGCCGGTCTTATCTATGGCGCGTTCCTGGTCTGACCCTCCGGGGAAGGGCCCTAACCGTATAGGGGTGAGTAAGATGCAAAACAAAAGCATAGTCGCCTTGCTGGGAATGGCCGGTTTCGTGGTCATGGCCGACAACTGGGTGGTGTCGCCCATCCTGCCCGCCATCGCGGGCAACCTGCACGTGGACGTCACCAGGGCGGGGCTGTTGATCTCCGCCTATATGTTGCCCTTCGGGCTGTTCCAACTGGTGTTCGGCCCCCTGGCCGACCGTTACGGCAAAAAGCAGGTGATCACCCTGGCCATGGTCCTGTTCACCGTGGCCACCGGCCTGTGCGCCCTGGGGACGGGTTTGTCCGACCTGGCCCTGTACCGCGCCCTCACCGGCATGTTCGCGGCCTCGGTGATGCCCATCTCCCTGGCCTTGATCGGCGACCTGTTCCCCATCGAAAAGCGCCAGGGAGCCATCGGCTCCTTTATGGGCATATCCTTTTTGGGCCAAGGCCTGAGCATGGCCATCGGCGGGGTGACCGCCTACTTCCTTAGCTGGCGGGGGGTGTTTTTCCTCTACGCCATGCTGTCGGTCATCCCCACCCTGGCCCTCATCAAGGCCTACAAGTCCATACCCTCCAGCAAAAACCCCCAGGCCAAGCTGCTGGCCCCCTACGCCAAGCTGCTGGCCCACACCCGCAGCCTCTACACCTACATCCTGGTGCTGCTGGAGGGCATGTTCATCATCGGCAGCTTCTCCTATCTGGGTGCCTACATCTCCGCCAACTACCACTACAACTACCTGCAGATCGGCCTGATCATGACCGCCTTCGGCCTGGCCACCGTGGTGGGCGGCAAGCTGAGCGGCAAGCTGTCCCAGCGCCTTAGCCCGCGCGGCATCCTGAGCCTGGGCCTTTTGGCGGCCACAGCCGCCGAACTGACCTTCGCTTATCTGGGAGACAGCCTGGGATGGCTCATAGGCGGGGTGGCGCTCTTGGGCTTCGGCTTCATCTTCACCCATTCCACCCTGCTTACCCGGGCCACCGAGTTCGCCATGAAGGCGCGCGGCGCGGCCATGTCGCTGGTGGCTTTCTGCTTCATGGGCGGCGGAGGCCTGGGCACCGCCCTGGGTGGGGTAATAATTCGCTACGAGGGCTTCAGCGGGCTGTTCTTGATATACGGCGGCTGCCTCCTGGTAAGCTGGCTGCTCAGTTTCGTCCTGATTCGCCACCACATCATCCAGAAAAACGAACTGGCTCTGGAGGTGGCGGAGTAGGGGAGCGGCGTCCGAAACAGCCGCGAAAGCAATTGTAATCAAAATATCATCCAAAAAACCGACGGAGATGGTAGACATGGAAATCAAGGTATTGGGACCCGGCTGCGCCAAGTGCAAAAAGGCCGAGGAAGTGGTCAAGGAAGCGGTGGCCGAGGCCGGCGTGACGGCGGAAGTGGAAAAGGTCACCGGCATGATGGACATCGCGGCCTACGGGGTGTTGGGCACCCCGGCGGTGGTGGTGGACGGCCAGGTCAAGCTGGTGGGCAAGGTGCCCACCAAGGAGCAGGTCAAGTCCTGGCTGGCTGAATAGGCTGCCGTTTCGAGGGTATGCTCATGCGCTACTCCCAGGACATTCTCAGCGCCCCCGACGAGGAACTGGTCTGCTATTGCTCCGGAGTGAGCAAGGGCGAGATTCGGGCGGCCATGCGGGCCGGAGCCAAGACCCTGGCTGAGGTCAAGGCGGCCACCGGCGCCTGCACGGTGAGCCGTTGCCAGGAGTTGAGCCCTAGGGGCAGATGATGCTCTCGGGAGATAAAGATCCTCCTCGGGCAGGGGGAAGGCGTGGGAAGCGAGATCGCGGGGCCGTTTTGAGCGCCGCGAGGCAACTTTGAACTCAAGGCGAGGTTACGACGCATGAGCGATTTACCCAAGAAACGCATCCTTTATCTGTGCACCGGAAACTCCTGCCGCAGCCAGATGGCCGAGGGCTTTACCAACGCCCTGCGCGGCGGGGAGTTCGAGGCCCATAGCGCCGGGGTGGCCCCCGGCCGGGTGGACCCCCGGGCGGTCAAGGCAATGGCCGAGGCCGGAGTGGACATCGCGGGCCAGCAGTCCAAGGCCGTGGACCCCTTCATCGGCCAGGACTGGGACTGGGTGGTCACCCTGTGCGACAACGCCAACGAGGCCTGCCCATTTTTTCCCGGCCCGGTGACCCGGGTGCATCGCGGGTTTGACGACCCGCCCCTGCTGGCCCAAGGCGCGGCCGACGAACAGGAGGCCCTGGCCCCCTACCGCCGGGTGCGTGAGGAGATCAAGGCCATGGTGCTGGGGCTGCCGGGCAGCCTGCAAGACTGACCATCAGAGCGGAGGCCGCGAAGATGCCCCCTTCGGAAGTTAAAAAGCTTTCGTTCCTGGACCGTTTTCTCACCCTGTGGATCTTCCTGGCCATGGCCGTGGGCGTGGGCTGGGGCTACTTTTTCCCCGGCGTGCGCCAGGTCATGGACCATTTCTCCGTGGGCACCACCAACCTGCCCATCGCCGTGGGCCTGGTGCTCATGATGTACCCGCCCCTGGCCAAGGTGCGCTACGAAGAGTTGGGTCAGGTATTTCGCAACGTGCGGGTGCTGGCGCTCTCTTTGGTGCAAAACTGGGTGATCGGCCCGGTGCTTATGTTCGCCCTGGCGGTGGCCTTCCTGGCCGATCAGCAGGCCTACATGGTGGGGCTGATCCTCATCGGCCTGGCCCGCTGCATAGCCATGGTCATCGTGTGGAACGACCTGGCCCAGGGCGACCGGGAGTACTGCGCCGGTCTGGTGGCCTTCAACAGCATCTTCCAGGTGCTGTTCTTTTCGCTCTACGCCTGGTTTTTCATCACCGTGCTGCCGGAGTGGCTGGGCATGAAAGGCATGGCCGTGGAGGTTTCCATGGGCCAGATCGCCCAGAGCGTGTTCATCTACCTGGGCATCCCCTTTATCGCGGGCATCCTCAGCCGGTTTATCGGCCTGAAGCTCAAGGGCCGGCAGTGGTACGAAGAGGAATTCATTCCCAAGATCAGCCCTATCACCCTGATCGCCCTGCTGTTCACCATCCTGGTGATGTTCAGCCTCAAGGGCGAGTATATCGTGGCCCTGCCCCTGGACGTGGTGCGGGTGGCCATCCCCCTTTGCATTTATTTCGTGGTGATGTTTCTGGTAAGCTTTTGGCTGTCGCTCAAGGTAAAGGCCACTTACGAGCAGGCCACCACCCTTTCCTTCACCGCGGCCAGCAACAACTTCGAACTGGCCATCGCCGTGGCCGTGGCCGTGTTCGGCATCGACAGCGGCCAGGCCTTTGCCGCGGTAATCGGCCCCCTGGTGGAGGTGCCGGTGTTGATCGGGCTGGTGAACGTGGCCCTGTATTTCAGGCGGCGCTATTTCCCTTATGTCGCCCAGGGCCCCACCGGAGTGTGCCACCTGAGTTGCGAGCCCTAACCCTTAACCATCGAAAAGGTTTTAACTAGTATGCGACGCCCAATTTTTGTCTGTTCTCTGGCCTTGGTGCTGAGCTTGGCGCTGCTTTGGGCCGTGCCCAACGCGGCGCGGGCCGATCAAGAGATACCGGTCAAGGGCATGGTGACCATGTTGGAGCTGGGCGCGGACTACTGCATGCCCTGCCGCATGATGAAACCCATCGTGGCCGAGGCCAAAAAGGAATACCAGGGGCGGGCGGCTTTTGTCTTTGTGGACGTGCAGGAGAACCGGCTCGCGGCCATGGCCTACGGCCTTCGGGCCATTCCCACCCAGATTTTTTTCGACAAGCAGGGCAAAGAGGCTTGGCGCCACGAGGGCTATTTGAGCAGGGAGAACATCGACCTGGTGCTGGCCAAGCTCGGGGTGGAAAAGCCCAAGGCGGCGACCAAGTAGGCAACTGGCGAGGCGGCCGGGGGAGGCGTATTGGATCAGCTTTTCATAGCCCTGAACGCCTGGATAACCTCGGGGAGCCTGGTCGCCCTGGCCGGGGCCTTTGGCTGGGGCGTGGTCAGCGTGGCCCTGAGCCCCTGCCATTTGGCTTCCATACCCCTCATAGCCACCTACGTGGCCGGTCAGGACGACGGCGTCCGGCCGCGTAGCGCCGCGGTCTACGCCTTCGCCTTCACCGGCGGCCTTTTCCTCACCATAGCCCTGGTCGGCGCGATCTGCGCCTGGCTGGGCCGCATGCTGGGCGACGTGGGCCCCTATTGGACCATCCTGGTGGGCGCGGTGCTAATCTGGGTGGCCCTGGACATGCTGGGAGTGGGCAGGTTTTCCCTGTCCGGTAGCCTCATGAACCGCCTCCGTCTCCGGGGCCTGGGCGGGGCCTGGGTTCTGGGCCTGGCCTATGGCCTGCTTTCCGGCTCCTGCACCTTCGGCTTCATCGCCCCCATCCTGGCCATCATCACCGTGCAAAAGGACTTCGCGGCGGGCATGGCCATGATCCTGCTCTTCGGCCTGGGCCACGCCCTGCCCATAGCCCTGGCGGGCAGCTCCACCGCCCTGGTGGGCCGGGTGTTGGACAACGGTTCCTTCCAGCAAGGCAGCCTGTGGTTCAAGCGGGCGGCCGGGGTGGGCATCGGCCTGTTGGGGGCCTACTTCATTTTCTCGCCATTCACCGGCGTCTGAGCGTACTCAGAGCTCAAGGAAAGAAGCGGCATTATGAAGCCTTTGCCGAAGCTTACAAAGGTGCTGGCCCTGGCGGTTACGGCCGGGTCGCTTTTGTTTTGGGGCGCGTTCCCCGCTTGGGCGGCGGGCGAGCATGCGCCGGCCAAGAGCCTGGCCGAGCTTTTGGAGCGCAACGACTCCAAGCGCTGTCAGGAGTGCCACTCCGAGATATATGAGCAGTGGTCGCGTTCCCATCATGCCCGCTCACTAATGGGCCTGAACGGCTTCAGCTTCATGTCCAAATACCTGCGCAAGGGACCGTTGGCCGTTAAAAAGCCCCAGGACGCCACCATGGACAATTTCCCCTGCGCCAAGTGCCACCTGCCCCAGCTTGTCGGCACCGAGCCCCAGGTGGCCCGGGAACTGGCCGAGGTGATTTGGCGTGACGACAAGGCGGTGGTGAGCCGCCTGAATATCGGCTGCCTGGTGTGCCACCAGGACAAGGCCGTGGTGCACCATCGTCCCGAGCCCGGCGTGCTATACGGGCCCAAGACACTCACCGAGCATGAGGGGACCGTCAAGGTGGTGCGCAAAAGCTCCTTCATGGCCTCGCCCGCCTTTTGCGGCCAGTGCCATGGCATGGGGCCCAACTTCGAGTTCACCCCTCCGGTGCAATGCGCCACCCTCTACGGCAGCTATCTGCACGCCTACGTGGCTGACGGCGGCTCGCGCACCTGTCTGGATTGTCACATGTCCGGCCGGGACCATACCTTCCCGCCGGATTTCAGCGATCAGAAGGCTACGGCCCAGCTCTACCGCGCCGCTCTGCCCATGGAGGTAGAGGTCCTGCCCTACACCTTTCATCCGGGCCACAAACAGGACTCACCCCGGGTGGTCGTCGGTTTGACTATTGAAAACCGGGCGGGCCACCGTATCCCCGATGGCTGACCGTCTCGGGCGCAGGTGGTCCTGGAAGTGACCGCTAAGGATGAAAACGCCAAAGAGATATACAAGCAAAAACGCATCTTCATGCCCCAGTGCACCGACAGCCTGGGGCCGGTGATGGTGTTGGGACCTGATCGCAAGCTGGGCATAATCCGCGACACCACCTTTCAGCCGTTCAAGCCCAAGCGCGAGAGTTTCGTCATCCCGCTTAATCAGCCCTGCCGTGAACTGGCCTTGGGGGTGAAGCTTTACTATGAGCTGCGTCCCGGTCAGGAAATACCGCTGCATATCTGGGAGAAGAGGGTGGCGGTGGACGGCCTTTTCGCCTCGCAATGACCTGCCGTCTCGCTCCAAGAATAATTCAGGGTCCGGTTGTCCGCTTTACTCACGGGCGCCGGGCTCTCATAATTTATAGACAGCTAGGGCGAACGCGCTCTGCCAGACAAACTATCAACCAGGGGGGAGAAGCGTAACTTCATGGCTAAAGCTCTAAAAATAATAGTGATCGTATTGCTGGGCCTGGCCGGGTTGGCGGCGCTGGCCGTCACCTTCCTGCCCAAGTTGCTGCCCCTTGATTCCATGGTCACCGAGGCCATGGAGGAAAACCTGGGGCGCAAAGCCACGGTCCAGGAGGTGTCGGCAAGCCTGTGGGGCGGCCTGGAGGTGCGGGTGAAAGGCCTGACGGTGCAGGACAAGGCCGCCTACGGTGACCGACCCCTGCTCAAGCTGGGCTCCCTGCAAATGGAGGCCAGCCTGTGGCCCCTGGTGAGCGGGCACATGGTGGTGGACCGGATCGCGGTGGACGGCCTGGAGATTTCCCTGGTGCGGGCCAAGGACGGCCGCCTGAACTGGCAGGATCTGCCGGGCAAGAAAGGCGCGGCGGGCGGCAAGGGCGGGGAGGGCCATGTGGAGGCCCCGGACGAGGGCAAGTTCATCTTGCGCCAACTGGCGGTCACCAATTCCGCGCTGTACCTGCTGAACCAGGCCAACGGCAAAAGCAGCCAACTGCCCCTGGAGCGCTGCCAACTCAGCAGCGATCTTTCCATGGATGCCTCCTCGGGCAGTTTCGACCTGGCCTTGCCGGGCCTCGGCCTGGTCGCCGGATTCAAGAGCCGGGGCTATGGCGACGATTTCAAGCTGGACCAGGGCAAGCTGAATTTCAAGCTGGATCTGGCCCAATTGGCCTCTCGCCTGGCTCCCTTGGCTCCCGCCATGCAGGCGCGGGGAAGCATGGAATTCAGCGGGCTGGCCATGGGCGACGCCAAGGCCCTCAAGGTGCAGGCCCAGGCCCAGGCCAAGGGCTTGGAGGTGCGCGCCGGGACCATGCGCCGCCCCTTCCTGGTCGGCGACGCCTCCTGGGCCGCCCAGGCCACCCTGAACCTGGCGGCCCAAACCGTGGACATCGCCCAGGCCCAGCTGCGCATCCCCCAGGCGGGCATGGTGCAGACCCTCAAGGGCGTGCTGGGTTGGGGCAAGGCCCTGGGCAAGAGCCAGGCGGTGTACGACCAGCAGACCGACCTGGCCAAGCTGGCCCATTTCATCGAGCCCCTGCTTCCCTGGCCGCTCAAGGCCGGGGGCCAGGCCAGCAAGCACGTCCTGTTCAAGGGCGCCGGTCCGGGTGTGCTGGAGATGAGCGGCCAAGGTATGGTGCGCAACGCCATGGTGGAGAGCCCGGCCTTGCCCAAGGTCTGGAGAGAGTCCGAGATGCGGGCTGACTTCAAGTTCCTGGTCAAGGACGAGGGCCGGGAGCTGGACATCCGACAGATGGATTGGAACGCCTCCATGGCCAAGCTGGGCCTTACCGGCACGGTCAAGAGCGACGGCGACAAGAGCAAGCTGCGCCTGAAGGTGGCGGGGGAATATCTCGACCTGGACCGTTTGATCCCGGGAGTCTCCGCGCAAGAGCGGGGCAAGGCCCCGACCCCCGAGGCCAAGGCGGCCCAGGCCAAGGCCGCGGCTCCGGCGCCCAAGGCGGCGGCCGCCGCCCCCTCGGCCAAGGCGGTCGAGGCCCGGCGGAGCCTCAAGGGGCTGGATGCCGAGCTGGAGATCAAGCTGGGCCGCCTGGTCATGCGCGGCTATGAGATGAAGAACCTGCGGGCCCAATTGGAGGTCAAGGACCAGAAGGCCCGGATCAAGGAATTCCAGACCGGCTTCCTGGGCGGCGAGGTCCAGACCAAGGCCGCGATGGATTTCAAGCCCGCCGCGGCGGCGGGCGACGTGGACGTGCGGGCCAAGAACATCACCATTACGCCCGAGGTGTTTCGTAAGCTTAAATACGATTTCCCCATGTTCTCCTTGCCGCTCAGCAGCCTGGAGGGGGTGTTCTCCCTGGACAGCCAGATGGCCTGGCAGGGCTTGGAATCCGAACAAGTGCGCAGCACCCTCAAGGGTAAGGGCCTGCTCAAGGCCGAGGACGGGGTGACCATCGGCATGGACTTCTTGGACAGCGTCCAAGCGGTGGCCGTTTTGATGGGCAAGGATTTGTCCCGGGACCTGCCTCGGCGCTTCGAGAAGTTTGAGGGCAAGTACACCATGGGCCAAGGCAAGGTGAACTACGACATCGCCCTCATGGCCAGCAAGGATCGGGTAGACGCCCAGATCGTCGGCTCCACCGGGCTGCTGGACGACTCCCTGGACGCCAATATCAAGTTCAAGGCCGACAGCGTGGGCCGCGACCTGCGCCAGTTCCTGGACAAGGACGGCACCTTCCCCATCGGGGTGGGCGGCACCATTCAAAAGCCGGTGGCCAAGGTGGACCTGAGCGGCAACCTGATTCCCGCGGCGGAGAAGTTGTTCCAGAACCTGTTCAAGCGCAAATAACCCAACCGGACCAAGCCACGCCCCCTGCTTCCGGCCTCACCGGCGGCAGGGGGCTTTGCTTTGCGCGCGGCGCCGAACGATCTATTGGGGCACCCGCGTTCGAGGCTTGGGGCAGGGTGGCGCGATCAACTGAAGCGTTCGTCGGCCTTTTGGGTGGGCGCGTCCTGGGCCTTGTCGGCCAGCCAGCCGGTGCGTATCGGCCCGGCCGGCGCGTCGAAGCGCGGTACGTAGGGTTTCAGGTCGAGGAGCGGGCTCTGGTCCACCATGTCCACCCCCCTAAGGCGCAGCACGTGGCCTTCCACCCCCAACAATTCCACCACCGAAAGCCCTATGGGGTTGGGGCGGGCCGGGGCGCGGGTGGCGAACAGGCCGTGCTCGTGGTCGTCCAGAAAAGGGCGCACCTTGGGCTTGAAGGCCGCAGCCCGGTGGCAGTGATAGAGCAAGATGACATGGCTGAAACCATCCAGGCCCTCCAAGGCCGGGGCCAACTCGGGGCGCAGTTCGGCCCGGCCCAGGGCGTCCTCCGCGCCGCAGGGTTGGATGGGCGCCCCCTTGGGCTCGGCGAAGGGGGTGTGCAGCAGGCCTATGGGTTGATAGATAATCTCGTTCATGATCAGCCTCGGTTTTTATTCTCAGCGTTGCGATGACGGCGGGCAGGACTCTAGGACTCTCGCCCTCCCGGGCGCAGGAACACCGCCCCCAGGGGAGGCAGGGTCAGCTCCAGGGAATGGGAGCGGCCGTGGGCCCCGGTGGTGGAGGCTTCCAGCCCCCCGGCGTTGCCCACCCCGCCGCCCCCGTATTCCGGGGCGTCGCTGTTGAACACCTCTTGCCAGAAGCCGCCCTGATCCACCCCCACCCGGTAGTGGTGGCGGGGCACCGGGGTGAAGTTGAGCACCACCAGCATGCTTTGGCCCGCCGCCGGGTTGAGGCGCAGCATGGAGAGCACGCTGGCCTGGGTGTCGTTGCAGTCCACCCAGGAAAAGCCCTCGGGCTTGAGGTCCACCTGCAGCGCGGCCTCGCGGCGATACATGCGGTTGAGGTCGCCCGTCAGGCGCTTGATGCCCTGGTGGGGGGCGAACTCCAAGAGGGCCCAGTCCAGGGTCCCTTCGTTGTTCCACTCCGACCACTGGGCGATCTCGCCGCCCATGAACAGGAGCTTCTTGCCGGGCTGGGCGTACATGTAGCTGTAGAGCAGGCGCAGGTTGGCAAACTTCTGCCAGTCGTCGCCGGGCATCTTGGAGATCAGCGAGGCCTTGCCGTGCACCACCTCGTCGTGGCTCAGCGCCAGCACGAAGTTCTCGGTAAAGGCGTAGAGCATGCGAAAGGTGAGCTTGTCGTGGTGAAACTTGCGGTGGATGGGGTCCTGGCGAAAGTAGGCCAGGGTGTCGTGCATCCAGCCCATGTCCCACTTGAGGCCGAAGCCCAGGCCGCCCAGATAGGCGGGCCGGCTGACCATGGGCCAGGCGGTGGATTCCTCGGCGATGTTGGCGATGCCCGGATTGACCGCGTAGGTCTCCACGTTCATGCGCTTCAACAGCTCCACCGCCTCCAGGTTTTCGTTGCCGCCGTACTGGTTGGGAATCCACTCCCCGTCCTTGCGGGAGTAGTTCAAATAGAGCATGGAGGCCACGGCATCAACCCTTAGGCCGTCGGTGTGCATCTCCTTGAGCCAGAACATGGCGTTGGAGAGCAGGAAAGAGCGCACCTCGTCGCGGCCGTAGTTGAAGATATTGCTGCGCCAGTCGGGGTGGAAGCCCTGGCGGGGGTCGGCGTGCTCGTAGAGATGGGTGCCGTCAAAGAAGTCCAGGCCGTGGGCGTCGGTGGGGAAGTGGCTGGGCACCCAATCCAAGATCACCCCCAGGCCCCGCTGGTGCAGGTAGTCCACCAGGTATTTGAAGTCCTGGGGCGAGCCGAAGCGGGAGGTGGGGGCGAAATAACCGGTGATCTGGTAGCCCCAGGAGCCGCCGAAAGGATGCTCCATCACCGGCATGAACTCCACGTGGGTGTAGGCCAGCTCCTCCAGGTAGTCGGCCAACAGGGGGGCCAACTCTCGATAGCCCAGGGCTTCGCCCGCCGGGCCCTTGCGCCAGGAAGCGGGGTGCATCTCGTAAATGGCCATGGGCCGGTCCAGGACGTTGCCCCGGGCCCGCGCCTCCAGCCAGGCCTCGTCACCCCATTCGTAGGACGGGTCGACCACCACCGAGGCGGTGAGGGGAGGCACCTCGGCGGCCTGGGCCAGGGGGTCGGCCTTGTCCACCTGATAGCCCAGGTTCTTGGACTCGATGTGGTATTTGTAGCGCTGCCCCGCGCCCACCCCGGCCACGAAGCCTTCCCATATGCCCGAGTCCCCCCTAAGCCGCAGGGGATGGGTGTGCTGGTCCCAGCCGTTGAAGTCGCCCATGACGAAAGCTGCGTGGGCGTTGGGGGCCCACACCGCGAAGAAGGTGCCTTGCTCCCCATCCACCTCCACCATGTGGGCTCCCAGCTTGTTGTAGAGCTGCAGGTGGCTGCCCTGGTTGAACAGGTACAGGTCGTCTTCGCTGAGCAGGGAAAAGGGGGGTCTCCGGGCTTTGGCCTTGGCCATGGGCTCCTCGCATAATTAAGTGCTGAGTATAGCCTATCATTATGGCAGCGTGCCGTGGGCATGCAAGGGGCCTGGCCCGGGGCCGTTGTTTTTCGCCGTCCCAGGGCCTAGGATATTAGGCGTATATATCATTGGAGGCGCCGACGGGCCATGGGTTTGGATCAGCAAAATCAAAGCAAGGACGGCCGCCGGGTCACCTGGGTGGGGGCCCTGGTCAACCTGCTCCTGGCCCTGGGCAAGCTCTTGGCGGGCGTCTACGGCAACAGCCAGGCCATGATCGCCGACGCGGCCCACTCCCTGAGCGACCTGGTCACCGACGCGGTGGTGCTTTTGGGCCTCCGGTGGGGGCGCAGCGATCCCGACGACCGTCACCCCTTTGGTCACGGCCGCATCGAGACCTTCTCCTCCCTGGTGGTGGGGGCGGTGCTGGCCGCTCTGGCCGTGGGCCTGGGCTACGACGCCATCTCCCAGCTCATCCGGGGGGACGAGCATCACCCCAACTGGTTGGCCCTGGCCGCCGCGGTGGCCTCCATTTTGGCCAAGGAGGCCCTGTATCATTACACGGTGCGGGTGGGCCGGAGAATCAAGAGCCAGGCAGTCATGGCCAACGCCTGGCACCACCGCTCCGACGCGCTGAGCTCGGTGGCGGTGCTTGTGGGGGTGGCCGGAGCCATGATCAACCCGGCCTGGCACAGCCTGGACGCCTGGGCCGCCCTGGTGGTCTCCCTGCTTATCCTCAAGGTGGGCGGCGCGGTGCTCTGGGACGCGCTCAAAGAGATGGTGGACACTGCTCCCTCGACCGAGGTTTTAGAGCACATCAAGCAGTGCGCCCTGGGCGTGCCGGGGGTGCAACAGGTGCACGATCTGAAGGTGCGCAGCCTGGGCGGCCGCTATCAGATGCAGGTGCACGTGGTGGTGGACGGCAACCTGAAGGTGATCCAAGGGCACGACATCGCCAAGGAAGTGGAGCGTTGCCTGGAGGAGGAATTGCAGGACGTGGACGAGGTGATCGTGCACGTGGACCCCGCTGCCGGGCAATGAGCAAGCGGCGCGCCGCGCCGGGGAAGGTTTAGAGCGAAAATGAGCCGAGAGAGCTTTGACGTGGTGATCCTGGGCACCGGCCCGGCCGGGCTGCAGGCGGCCATCCACGCGGCCCGCAAAAAGGTCGCCGTGCTGGTGTTGGGGCGCCAGCCCCAGAGCAGCCTGTACAAGGCCCACGTGGAAAATTTCTGCTGCTTGGGCAAGATAGCCGGTGGAGACCTTCTGGGGGCGGGACGGGAGCAGGCCCAAAAGTTCGGGGCCCAGATGTGGGACGAGGACGTCTTGGAAGTGACCTCCGGCGGCGAGGGATTCGTCATCAGGACCGAAAGCGGCCGGGAGGTGGCGGCCAAGTCCCTGGTGCTGGCCATGGGGATCAGCCGCAACAAGCTGGGGGTGCCAGGCGAAAAGAAGTTGTTGGGCAAGGGGGTCAGCTACTGCGTGGACTGCGACGCCGGCTTTTATCGCGGGACCAAGGTGGCGGTGGTGGGCGAAGGCTCCGCGGCCTTCAGCGGGGCCCTGACCATGCTCATGGTGGCCTCGGAGGTGCATTTGATTTATGACCAGGCCTCGGTGGAGCCCACCCTGGCCGGGCAGGTGGAGGCCGGTGGCATCTTTGTCCACTCCGGCCGCAAGGTGAAGGCCATCCTGGGCGAGAAGCTGGTGGAGGGCCTGGAGTTGGACAACGGCGAGATCCTGGAGGTGGAGGGGGTGTTCATCGAGTTGGGGGCCAAAGGCGCGGTGGCCCTGGCCGGTACCCTGGGGGTGATGATGGATCCCGAGAGCATGCAATATATCGCCGTGGACAAAAAGCAGGCCACCAACCTGCCCGGGGTGTACGCCTGCGGCGACATCACCGGGCCGCCCTGGCAGGTGGCCAAGGCGGTGGGCGAGGGTTGCGTGGCCGGGTTGGAGGCCGCCGCCTACGCCAAGGACAGGCGGGGGTAGGGGCGCTCCCCGCCAAAATACGGGTTTCCCCCCATGGCGGGTAGGTAGGGATTTTTCATAAGATATATCGAATGATTAAGGACAGAGGGCCCCTGAAGGGCCGGTGAGGCCGGGCAGGGCCGAACCGGAACCGGGCCCGCCTGACTATCCTGCTTGCGGCGAGGTGGCATGAGCGATTTTCCTCTGCCCCGCATAAAGGATTTTTTGCAGTCGGTAGTCCCCTTCGACACCATGGAGGAGACGGAACTGCAGCGGGTAGTGGGCCTGATGGACCTGGCCTATTTCCCCCGCGGCGAGGTGATCATCCGGGCGGGCGAGGAGCCTTCCAAACACCTTTACGTCATCATGAACGGTTCGGTGAGGGTGACTTTGCCTCGGCCCAGCGGGGAGGAGTTGCTCATAGACGTGCGGGGGGAAGGCGACACCTTCGGCGCCTTGAGCCTCTTGCAGGGCGAGTTGGCCTTGTTCACGGTCACCGCCCAGGAAGACCTGCTGGCCTTCACCTTGCCCGATGAGCCATTCCGGGCCCTGGTCAACGACAACCCGGTCTTCAAGCGCCACTTCAGCTTTTCCCTGGCCCGCAACATAGACGCGGTGCGCCGGGCTTCGGACCGCCACACCACCCAGATGACCGGCACCGAATCCCTGGGCCTGGACGCGGTTCTCACCGGCAGCCGGGTGCACGAGCTGATGAGCAAGAACCTGCTCACCTGCCTGCCCTTTACCCCGGTGAAGGCGGCGGCCATCCAGATGACCCAGCGCAAGGTGGGCTCCATCATGGTCTGCGAGCCGGGGGGGCGTCCCGTGGGCATCCTCACCGACACCGATCTGCGGGTGCGGGTGCTGGCCGCCGGGGTGGCTCCGGACGTGGATGTCTCCGAGGTGATGAGCCCATCGGTGAAGTCCATCTCGCCCCAGGCCTTCGCTTTCGAGGCCATGATCGAGATGGCCCGCCACGGGGTGCATCACCTGGCGGTCACCGAGGATCAGCGTCTGGTGGGAGTGATCAGCGACCACGACCTAACCATGGTCATCGGCTCCTCTCCGGTGGGGGTGATCAAGGAGGTCTACAAGGTAAGCAACCTGGAGGACCTGGCCGGGTTGCCCCGGCGCATGAACCGGGTGATGGAGACCCTGCTGCGCCTGGGGGGCAGCGCCGAGTACACGCTGGACGTGCTCAGCGAGTTCAACGACCGGCTCAACACACGCCTGATCCGCCTCACCCTGAGCGACATGGAGCACAAAGGGCCGGGGCCGCCGCCGGCGCAGTTTTCCTGGCTGGCCCTGGGCTCGGCCGGGCGGCGGGAGCAGGCCCTGGACCAGGGGCAGGACTACGCGGTGGTCTATGCCAACGTTCCCGAGGAGCGCGAGCCGGAGGTGCATGCCTGGTTCAACGAGTTCGCTCGGCGCATGGGCGAGGGGCTGTCCTCCTGCGGTTTCCAGGGCGGTCCGGAAGCGGTGATGAACGACGACCTGGTGTGTTGCCGCAGCGAGGCCGCCTGGGAGGAGTCGTTCCTGGCCTGGATAGGGGGCGGCCAGCCCCCGGCCCTGGCCATGGCGGCCAAATATTTCGATATCAGGGCCGTGTACGCCGAGACCGATTTCGTGGAGAGGCTGTGGCATAAGATTTTCGAGGCCGTGGAAAGCGAAAAGGGCTTCTTGGGGCGTCTGGCCTTGGCCGGGGAGCGGCGCCGCCCGCCGGTGGGATTTTTGCGCGAGTTCGCGGTGGAGTCGGACGGCTCCTACGCGGATCGCCTCAACCTTGAGGAGGTGGCCCTGGAGCCGGTGGTCAGGGCGGCGCGTATCTTGGCCCTGGACCAGAAGCTGCCCCAGACCAACACCCTGGAGCGCCTCGGCGGGGTCACCAGGCTGGGCCTGCTCAAAGACCGCATGGCCGAGGACCTCTACGAGGCCTTCAGCTTCATCACCCTGCTCAGGATAGCCCGCCGCCTGGATAGCGCCCAAAACGGGGCCGGCGAAGGGGCTTTCCTCGATCCGGCCAGCCTGAACAGGGTGCAGCGCAAGATGCTCAAGGAGAGCTTCCAGGTGGTGAACAAGCTGCAGGAATTCATCAACCAACGCTACGGCCAATAGCCTGCGGCTATATTGAGGGGGAGGCGTTGAAGTTGTGGCAGGCCAAACTGTTGAACCAGGCGACGCGCGCGCGCATGGCCGGCCGGCGCCTGCCCGAGGAGGCGCGGGCCAACCTGGCGGTGCTGGACGGGCTCAACGGTCGGGCTTCGGCGCTGGCTCAGCGTTTCGTGGTGGTGGACCTGGAGACCACCGGCCTGGACCACACCAAGGACCGGGTGGTGAGCGTGGGAGCCTTCCGGGTGGTGGAGGGGCGCATCCGTTTGGGGGAGGTGTTCAGCGAACTGGCCAACCCGGGGCGGGGCATCCCGGTGGAGTCCATAAAGGTGCACGGCATCACGCCGGACAACATTCGCGACGCCCGCCCGGCCTGGGAAGTGTTTCGCAATTTTCTTAATTACCTGGGCCGGGACATCGTCGTGGCCCACTATGCGCGCTTTGACATGTTTTTCTTGAATCGGGTGATGCGGGCCCAATACGGCATGCGCCTGCAAAACCTGGTTATGGACACGGTGTTGATGTGCCGGGCCGCCCTGATCGAGCCCGACCCCTATGGCCAGAAGAAAGGCGCCAAGCGCTGTAGCCTGGACGCCCTGGCCGCCCGTTACGGTTTGGAGGTCCCGGAGCGGCACACCGCCCTAGGCGATGCCATGGCCACGGCTTTGATCCTCCAGCGCCTGCTGCCGGAATTGTCCGAGGCGGGGTGGAAAACCTTGGGTGATTTGGTGCAGGTAGCCGGGGTGCAATAAGGATGGAGGAAATTTGCTATCCTGTTCCAAGCTGAGAAAAAACGCGCTTGAGGGCGCTTGATCCAGTTTGGGCCGGTTTGGTACCCGTTGTGCGATACGGGAGAAAGGACGCGTAATGGCTGACGATAAGGTTTTGGAGAAGAACGGGCTGTACTACCCTCCCCAGTCCTTTGTGGATAAAGCCCACATCAACAGCTTTGAGCAGTACCAGCAGATGTACAAGCGCTCCATCGACGATCCGGAGGGCTTTTGGGGGGAGATGGCCCAGGGCTTCCATTGGGAGAAAACCTGGGACAAGGTACTGGAGTTCAACTATCACCGCAGCAAGGGCCCCATCAGCATCGAGTGGTACAAGGGCGCCAAGACCAACATGACCTATAACTGCATCGACCGCCACCTGGAGACCAGGGGCGATCAGCCGGCCCTGCTCTGGGAAGGCAACGAACCCGGCGAAGACCGCATCATCACTTATCGTCAGCTTTATGAGCACGTTTGCAAGTTCGCCAACGTACTCAAGGGGTTCGGCATCAAAAAGGGTGACCGGGTCACCATCTACCTGCCCATGATTCCCGAACTGGCCATCTCCATGCTGGCCTGCGCCCGCATCGGGGCCATCCACAGCGTGGTCTTCGGCGGTTTCTCGGCCGAGTCCCTGAAGGACCGCATCGTGGACTCCAAGTGCAGCCTGGTCATCACCAGCGACGGCACCTACCGCGGCGGCAAGGCGGTGACGCTCAAGCAAATCGCCGACGAGGCCATGGACCACTCCGAGAAGGAGGGGGTCACCGTGCCCAAGGTGGTGGTGGTGGAGCGCGTGGGCGCGGGCAAGGGCATCGAGTGCCCCATGAAACAGGGCCGCGACCAGTACTGGCACGACCTGGTGGCTACGGCCGAGGGCGATTGCCCGGTGGAGTGGATGGACGCCGAGGACCCCTTGTTCATCCTCTACACCAGCGGCTCCACCGGCAAGCCCAAGGGAGTGCAACACACCACCGCCGGCTACATGGTCTACGTGTCCCTGACCCACAAGTACGTGTTCGACTATCACGACGGCGACGTGTACTGGTGCACCGCCGACATCGGCTGGGTGACCGGCCACAGCTACATCCTCTACGGGCCCCTGCTCAACGGCGCTCAGAGCCTGATGTTCGAGGGCGTGCCCACCTATCCCGACTCGGGCCGCTTCTGGGACGTGGTGGACAAGTGGAAGGTGGATATTTTCTACACCGCCCCCACCGCCATCCGGGCGGTGATGCGCATGGGCGACGACTTCGTCACCAAGTATAGCCGCAAGAGCTTGCAGTTGTTGGGCACGGTGGGCGAGCCCATCAACCCCGAGGCCTGGCGCTGGTACAACGAGGTGGTGGGCGACAGCCACTGCCCCATCGTGGACACCTGGTGGCAAACCGAGACCGGCGGCATCCTTATCACCCCCCTGCCGGGAGCCATCCCCACCAAGCCCGGCTCGGCCACCTTGCCGTTCTTCGGCGTGCAGCCCTGCCTGCTGGACGACGAGGGCAAGGAGGTGGAAGGCAACGGGGTGAGCGGCCGTTTGGCCATAAAGGCCCCTTGGCCCGGTCAGCTGCGCACCACCTACGGATCCCATGAGCGCTTCGAAACGGTGTACTTCAGCGACTTCGACGGGTTCTACTTCACCGGCGACGGCGCCAAGCGCGACGAGGATGGCTACTACTGGATCACCGGCCGGGTGGACGACGTGATCAACGTCAGCGGCCACCGCATGGGCACCGCCGAGGTGGAGAGCGCCCTGGTGAGCCATCCCACCGTGGCCGAGGCCGCGGTGGTGGGCTTCCCCCACGAGATCAAGGGCCAGGGCATCTACGCCTACGTGACCCTCAAGGTGGGCGAGGAGTACAGCGAGCAGCTCAAGAAGGACCTGGTGCTGCACGTGCGCAAGGAGATCGGGCCCATCGCCTCGCCGGACGTCATCCACTGGGCTCCCGCCCTGCCCAAGACCCGCTCGGGCAAGATCATGCGCCGCATCCTGCGCAAGATGGCCGCGGGCGAGAGCGACTTCGGCGACACCAGCACCCTGGCCGATCCCAGCGTGGTGGGCACCCTGGTGGAGATGAAAGGCAAGTAACTCATAAGGGCCACCGCTCCCGGCTCTTGGGGGCGGTGGCCCACGCCTGATAGTTTTGTTTTCGGGCCTTGATGGGGGGCGGGGTGGAAGTTGCCCATCCGACTGCTGCGGGAGGACGCATGGCCAGGGTCGCTTCGGCCAAAAAACCAACCCAGGAAACCTTGCTGGCCTTTTTGCTGGACACCCCGCCTTTCCAGGAGCTGGGGCGGGCCGGCCTGGAATCGGTGCTGGGCAATATCACCAGCCAGCGCTTCAAGGCCGGCGAGCTGATTCTGCAGTCCGGGCAGACCCAGGTCACCCATCTGCTGGTGATCTACCAAGGCAAGGTCCGCTTGTTTCTGCCGGGGCAGGACGGCTCGGAAAACCTGCAGGATTTGCGCGGCCCGGGCGAGACCCTGGGGGCCCTGGGCATATTTCGGGAGAGCCTTTCCAACCTCAACGCCGAGGCGGTGGAAGACACCCTGTGCCTACTTATCCCCCGCGAAGATTTTCTGCACCTTACTGAAAGAAGCGCCCGCTTTTCCCAGTTTTACTTGAAGTACCTTTCCGAACACTACGTGGGCAAGGCTCTCACGGAGCTGCGCCGCCCCCACACGGCCACCTCCAGCGAGGGCGCCCTCTATCTGTTCAGCGCCCAGGTGGGAGACCTGGTGCGGCGTCACCCGGAGATGATCGGGGCCGATCAGCCCATACAGGCCGCCGCCGCCCAACTCACCAGCGGCAGGGTGGGAGCCATACTGGTCAACGATGCCCGGGGCGAGGTGGTGGGGGTGGTCACCGACCGGGATCTTCGGCGGGTGGTCACCGACGGACTGGATCACCAGGCGCCGGTGAGTTCCGTGATGAGCACCCCGGTGCACACCATTGGCTTTCACACCATCTGCTTTGACGCCCTGCTGGAGATGCTCAGGCGCAAGGTGCACCACCTGGCCATCGAGCGCCGGGGCAAGATCGAGGGCGTGGTCAGCGGTCACGACCTCATGGTGGCCCAGGGTTCCAGCCCCTTTTATCTGCTGCGCGAGATACTAACCGCCGAAGGCTTCGACGAGATCTACGACCTCTCGCGCCGGGTGCCCCTGGTGGTGCGCTCGCTCATCTACGAGGGGGCTCGGCCGGGCAACATCACCCGCATGATCACCCTGCTCAACGACTACCTGCTGGAGCGGGTGTTGAGCCTCTTGCAGGCGGAGTTGGGCACCCCGCCCGCGCCCTATTGCTGGCTGCTCATGGGCAGCGAGGGACGCAAGGAGCAGACCTTCCGTACCGACCAGGACAACGGCCTGCTATACGCCGACCCAAAAAGCCCGGCCCACGCCAAGCAGTGCGACGAGTATTTCACCGCCTTCGCCAGCCGGGCCATCGACCACCTGGTGGCCTGCGGTTTTCCCCGCTGCCCCGGCGACATGATGGCCTCCAACCCCCTGTGGCGTCAGCCCTACACCAAGTGGCGGGAGTTGTTCGACCGCTGGATTCGCCGGCCCGAGCCCAAAGAGGTCCTTTACGCCACCATCTTCTTCGACTTCCGCCCCGGCCACGGGGAGCTGTCTTTGGGCGAACGGTTGCGCGACCACCTGACCAAACAGGTGCGCGGGCAGGATGTTTTCCTGCGCCTGTTGGCCAAGGACACCTTGACCACGCCGTCGCCTTTGACCATGTTCCGCAACTTCGTGGTGGAGAAAAAGGGCGAGCACAAGAACAAGATCGATCTCAAGACCAAGGGGCTGGTGCCCTTCGTGGACTTCGCCCGGGTGCTTTCCCTGGCCCACGGCATCAAGGAAACCAACACCCTGGAGCGGTTGCAGCTTTTGGGGGAGGGCGGGCACATCAGCCCGGAACTGACCACGGAAGCCATGCAGGCCTACGAATTCCAGATGCAGCTCAGGCTGATGCATCAGCAGCGCCTGGACGAGGAGGGCTTGCCCCCCAACAACTACCTGGACCCCAGCGAACTTTCCGACCTGGAGCGCCATACGCTCAAGGACGCCTTCGCGGTAACGGGGGAATTGAAGGCGGCCCTCAAGGAAGAGTTCCGGTTGAATCTTGGATAGGGCTTGTCCGGGCTAGGGGCCCGGCGTTGTCATGCGGCGCAACAGGGCCGCGGCTTTTTCATCGCCCTTGTCCGCCGCCTCCCGGAGAGCGGGCAAGGCGTCGCGTTTCATCTCTTGCAGCAGTAGACCGCTTTTTGTGCGGGTGCAGTCCAGAACCGGGTCCACCGAACGACCGCCCAGGCTTAGCCCCGCCACCAGGGCGGGCGCGGCCTCCATTCCCAGGTCGCGCAGCTTGTTCTGGGCGATTCGCTGATCCGCCTCGCTGCCGATGCATAGGCGCAGGATGAGATCTTTGGGCCCGGCCAAGCTCTGCCAGCCCTGGTTTTGGTACCAGGCGTCTCCGCCCAGAATCACCAGCCACAGCACCATGACCCCCAAGGCCAGCCGGCCAATCGGCGCGGGCGCGGTGTGGCGGGCCAACCACATGGTTCTTAGCACCACCAAGCCCAAGGTAAAGGCGATCAGGACCAGGACCAGCTGTGGCGACAGGAGCATCAGGGGCTCCAGGGCCTCGCCCAGGCTGTTTATGGGATTGTATTGCCAATATGCCAATAGCGGCCGCAGGAATGCGATGATGAAGAACACTATGGCCGCCAGACAGGCAGCTAGGGCGGGAAGGCCCGCCCACCAGCGGGCCTTGCGCAACAGGTAGCCCAGGGCGAACAACTCCACCGCCACGGCCAACAGCCCCCAAAACCCCAGTTTGGCGTTTTGCAGCAGGTTGGTGGGTTCCGCGGCCAGGGCCACGACCAGCACCGCCAGACCCGGCGCGGCGGCGGCCAGGCCGCCCTTGAGCAGGGTCTTGGAGGTCACCTCTTCCGGCGTCAAGATTCTTTTCTGCATGGTCCTCACTTTAGATGCATAGCGGGCCGGTGGGCAAGTCAAAAGCAGGGCGCACCGGATAGCTCCGGTGCGCCCTGGCTGGGGTTTTCACGTCTTGCGGGTCTCGTTTCTTCCTAGTGGTCCGTGGCCTCGCCGGAGCCCCTGGGGATGCGCACGCTCTCCACCAGCTCCTGGATCTCCTCAGGCGGAGCCTTGGTGAAGGAGCTGACGACCAGGGTGATCACCAGGTTGATGATCATGCCGATGGTGCCGATGCCCTCGGGGGTGATACCCAGGAACCAGTTACCCACACCCATGAACTTGGTCTGGATGATGTAGATACCGGTGAACAGGATACCCGCGATCATGCCGCAGATGGCGCCTTCCCGCGTGGTCTTCTTGTAGAAGATACCTAGCAAGATGACCGGGAAGATGCTCGAGGCAGCCAAGCCGAAGGCGAAGGCCACCACCTGGGCCACGAACGCTGGAGGGTAGATTCCAAAGTAGCCGGCCAGAACGATGGCCAAGCCGATGAAGATACGGGCCACCAGCACGCGCTGTTTCTCCGTTGCCTGCGGGTTGATGACTCGATAGTAGAAGTCGTGGCTGATGGAGGACGACACCGCCAACAGCAGACCGGCCGCAGTGGATAAGGCGGCCGCCAAACCACCGGCCGCGACCAGGCCGACCACCCAGGCGGACAGACCTCCGATCTCCGGGCTGGCCAACACCATGATATCCCGGTCCACGTAAAGCTCGTTTTTGTTGTCGGTGACCTTATTGTTCAGCAGGGGCTGGCCGTACTTGCCCAGTACCCGCTTGCCGTCGGCGATCTTGAAGTTGGGACGGCCCACAAAGGCCGCGCCCGGACGGTATTGAATTATGCCGTCTCCGTTCTTGTCCACCCAGGCTACCAGGCCGGGCTTTTGCCAGTTGGTATACCATTGGGGCCGCTCAGAGTATGGCTTGTCCTCCAATGTGTTGATCATGTTATAGCGGGCGAAGGCCGCCACCGCCGGAGCGGTGGTGTAGAGGATGGCGATGAACAGCAGGGCCCAGCCGGCGCTGGCCCGGGCCTGACGCACGCCGGGCACCGTGTAGAAACGGATGATGACGTGGGGCAGACCGGCGGTGCCCACCATCAGGGCGAAGGTGATGCACAGCACGTTGAGCATGTTGGTGTTCACCGTGGCGAAGGTCGCCGTGTACTGCACAAAGCCTAAATCTTTAGCTATGATGTTCAGGGTGTCCAGCAGGTACTTGCCCGCGTCGGCGTGGCCGGCGGCGATGGTGCTGCCGAAGCCGATTTGGGGAATGGGGATCCCGGTGACCTTCATGGAGATGGCGATGGCGGGAATCAGGTAGGCGAGGATCAGCACGCAGTACTGACACACCTGGGTCCAGGTGATTCCCTTCATGCCGCCCAGGGCCGCGTAGATGAACACGATACACATACCGATGATGACACCGGTGTTGATGTCCACCTCTAGGAAGCGGCTGAAGACCACGCCCACGCCGCGCATCTGGCCGCAGACGTAGGTGTAGGACACGAACACGGTACATGCCGCGGCCACCAGGCGGGCCGCGTTGGAATAGTAACGGTCGCCCACGAAGTCGGGCACCGTGTACTTTCCAAATTTACGAAGGTACGGAGCCAGCAGCAGGGCCAGCAGCACGTAGCCGCCGGTCCAGCCCATCAGGTAGTAGGCCCCCGGATAGCCGAGGAAGCTGATGAGTCCGGCCATGGAGATGAAGCTTGCCGCGCTCATCCAGTCCGCGGCCGTGGCCATGCCGTTGGCCACCGGCGGCACGCCCATGCCGGCGACGTAGAAGCCCTTGGTGTCGGACACGCGGGACCGCCACGCCACGTAGATGTAAAGGGCAAAGGTGAATCCGACGAATATGTAAGTCCAACCTAGAATACCCATGGCTTACCCCCTATTCATCCACGTCGTATTCGCGGTCTAGCCTGCGCATCAACTTGCAGTAAACAAGGATGAGCAGCACGAATACGTAGATGGAGCCCTGCTGGGCGAACCAGAAGCCCAGGGGGAACCCGCCCAAGTGGATAGTGTTGAGCGGGTTGACCAAGATGATGCCCAGGCCATAGGACACAAAGGCCCATATGGCCAACAGCCAAATCATGATGCGAATGTTTTTGCGCCAATACTCCTTTAAATCTTTACTCACCTAGCCCTCCTTTCCCGAGAGTCGTAACTTACCCGGCTCCGTGGGGATGGCTGGCCCGTGGCGGCGGTATTGAAGGGCTATGGCGGCGGGCGATGGGGCGGGAAGCGGCTATATGAAAGGGGCCCGCCGTCGTTCGGAGCCCTTCATCGGTGGGGAGCGTCGTTGCACGCGACGCCCCGAGCCTGTTACGGCCGCTGCTAATGCGAGGCCAGCTTCCCTGAGCATCATGGTAGGAAAACGGCCCGGGGGGGGGCCATGGGGGGAAACCCGTAAATAGGGGGGGAATGGCCCTACTTTTTCACAAAGTAGGCGGCTGGGGGCCCGCTAGTGCTAATTTTCCCATAGTTGCGGGTCGATTATGCCGATACGGATGGCCATTTTGACCAGTTCCAGGCGGTCCTTGAGCCCCAGCTTCTTCATTATGTTGGTGCGGTGCTTTTCCACCGTCTTGGGGCTGACGCAGAGCACGTCGGCGATCTGATTGGTGCTGTTGCCCTCGGCCACCAGGCGAAAAACCTGCTGCTCGCGCTCGGACAAAAGATCGTAGCCCTTAACCGCCGGGGCCTGCTTGCGGCTGTCCAGGTAGGCGTTCACCACTTCGGCCTTGATCTTGGAGCTGAGGAAATACTCCCCCTGATGGGCGGCGCGCACCGCCTTGATCACGTCTTCGGTGGGCGAGGCCTTGAGCACGTAGCCCAGGGCGCCGCCGTCCAAGACCCGGTGCACGAAGGTGTCCTTGCTGTGCATGGTCAGCACCACCACCTGGCAGGAGGGCACCGCGTCCTTGATCAGGTTCACCGCCTCCAGGCCGCTGACCCCGGGCATGCCGATATCCAACAGCAGCACGTCCGGCCGGAGCGTCTTGGCCATTTCCAGGGCTTCCAGGCCGTCGCCGGCCTCGCCCACCACCTCCATGTCCTCCTGGGCTCCCACCAGTTGGCGGATGCCCTCGCGCACGATGGCGTGGTCGTCGGCTATGAGAACCTTGATGGTTTTACGGCTCAAGCTTCCCTCCAAATCCGGGGCAGGTCCTCGGGGGCCGGTTCGCTTTCCAGGGGAGGCCGCTCCGGCAAGGCCACCCGTATGGTGCAGCCCTTGCCTGGCGCGGAACGGATGTCTATGGAGCCGCCCACCGAGGCCACGCGCTCGCGCATGCTGATCAGGCCGATGCCCTGGCGGCGTTCCAGGCTGGGGTGCTGCTCAGAGGGGTCGAAGCCCCCGCCTTTGTCGCTAATGACCATGATGGCCGTGGGATGGCTGTAGGTCAGGTTGATGCTCACCCGGTCGGCCTTGGCGTGCTTGACCACGTTGTTGAGCGCCTCCTGCATTATACGATACAAGACGATCTCCACCCGTGGGTCAAGTCTTCTTTTAAATCCAACCGCTTCGAATTTTATCTCCAGGGGGGCTCGCTGGGCCAGTTCGCGCACGTACCACTCCAGGGTGGGGATGAGCCCCAGGTGGTCCAGCATGTCCGGCCGGAGGTCGCTGGAGATCTTGCGCACGTTTTCGGCCAACTCCTCGATGGTGTTGGTCAGCGACTCGCAGCGAGCCTGCTGCTCCTCGAGTTGGGAGGGCAAGGAGCCCGCCAGGGAGCGGACTCCCAGGTGCAGGGCGCTGAGCGACTGGCCGAACTCGTCGTGCAGGTCGGCGGCCAGGCGTTTGCGCTCCTCTTCGCTGCCCTGGATAAGCCTTCGGGAAAGCTGGCGAATTTCGTCCTCGTGCCGCCGCCGCTCGGTCACGTCGCGCAGGTAGGCCAGGTTCACGGTGCGCCCCTTGTACAAAACGCTGGTGGCGCTGACCGCGATGAACAACGAGGTGCCGTCCTTGCGCAGTCCCCTGAAGTCGTAGCGGGCCACGGCCGGGCGGCCGTCACGGCCGGTGGCGCTGATTTCCACCACCCGTTCCCGGTCCTGGGGGTGCACGATGGCGGTGAGGGAGCGCCCCACGATCTCCCGCCGGGAGCGGTAGCCGAACATCTCGGCGAACTTGTGGTTCACATACCACAGGGTGTTGTCCTTGATGAGCACCACCCCGTCGTTGGAATATTCGATGGCCGTGCGGTAGCGCTCCTCGCTTTCCCGAACTTGCTGCTCGGCCAGCTTGCGCCGCAATATCTGGTTTTGCAGCTCCACCACCTTTTCTTCCAGCTCCTCGGCGTGGCGGTTGGCCAACTCGTGGCGCTCCTGCAAAAAATTGATGCGCCGCTTGAGATCCTCGGGCCGGGCCCGGAGGCCGGCCAGGATTTCGCCGTAGACCTCGCTCAACTCCTGGCTTTCCCTGGGGGTGAACACCCCGGCCGAGGCCAGGGCCCGGTGGGCCCCGGCGGTGCCCACCACGCCGGCCAGGTTTTTCTCCACCTCGTTGTACAGCTCGGCCAACTCGGTGATGGAGATGCGCTCCCGGTCCATGAGGCCGGTTTCGCGCAGGCATTTTTCGGTTACCGCGGCCGCCCCGGCGGCCTCGAAATAGCGCAGCAAGAGGTTCTCGATGCGCCGCCGCTTGTCGGCCAGGCTTATGTAGGCCTCATGGCGGCCGCCCCGGCTCAGCACCGTCTCGTCGATGAGGGCTCCCACGAAGGCCTCTGCGTCGCGCTGGGTCTCCTGCTCCGGGCGCTGGGTCAGCGAGCCCAGGATGTACAGCCCCAGGTTGGCCAGCAGGCTCCAGAACACGCTGTGGCTCACCGGGTCCATGCCGCTGACTCCGAACAGCTGCTCGGGCCTGAGGAAGCTCAGATGCCAGGGGCCCTCGTTGAGCAGGTGGAGGGAGAACCAGCCGCCGGTGATCAGGGCGGGCAGCAGCATGGTGTAGGCCCACACCAAAAAACCGGCCGTGAGCCCCCACATGGCCCCCCGGCTGTTGGCCTGGCGCCAGAAGATGCCGCCCACGATGGCCGGGGCGAACTGCAGCACCGCGGCAAAGGAGATGATGCCGATGTTCACCAGCATCACCTGGCCCCCCACCAGGCGCTCGAACCAATAGCCCATGAGGATGAAGCAGGTCACCGCCAGCCAGCGGGACTTGAGCAGGTGGCGCTCGATGAAGCCCAGGGCGGGAATCCAGTCCACCAGGGGCAACAGCAGGTGGTTGCTGATCATGGTGGCCATGGTCATGGAGGTGATGAGCACCATGCTGGTGGCCGCGCTGAACCCGCCCAAAAACACCAGCAGGGTCAGCAGGGAATGGCCGCTGCTCAGGGGAAGCTGCAACACGAAGGTGTCCGCCTGTTCCAGGGGCAGGCCGCTGACCAGCCCGGCCAAGGCGATGGGGTAGGCGAAGATGGTGATGAGCAGCATGTACAGCGGGAACATCCACATGGCTTTTTTGATGTGGTCTTCGTTTTGGTTTTCCACCACCGCGATGTGGAACTGACGGGGCAGGAAAAGCACCGCGCTGCCCGCCAGGATCAGATAGCTGCCCCAGGTGATGAAGCTGATGCTCTGGGGCTTGAGCTGGGCTCCCCGCGGGGTCTCGGTCAGGGCGGCGTATCGGGTGAAGATGTCGCCGAAGCCGTCGAAGAGCTGGTAGACCACGAACACCCCGGCGGCCATGAACAGCACCAGCTTGACCAAGCCCTCGGCGGCCACGGCCATGACGATGCCTTCGTGGCGCTCGGTGGGGTCCAGGCGGCGCACGCCGAAGATGATGGTGAACACCACCATGAGGGCCATGACGATGGGGCCCACGTGGCTGCCGATCCAGGCGCTGGCCACACCGGTGTCCTGGGTGATCATGTCAAAGGTGGTGAGCACCGCCTTGAGCTGCAGGGCGATGTAGGGCATGGTGCCCACCAGGGCGATCAAGGTGGCCAGGCCGGCCAGGGGCACCGATTTCTCGTAGCGGGCCCCGATGAAGTCGGCGATGGAGGTGATGTGGTGGTTGGTCTTGATGCGCACCAGCTTGCGCAACAGCCCCCACCAGAAGATCACCACCATGGTGGGTCCCAGGTAGATGGTCATGAACAGCATGCCGCTGTTGGCGGCGTAACCCACAGAGCCGTAGTAGGTCCAGGTGGTGCAGAAAACGCTGAGGCTCAGCGCGTAGACCAGCGGGTTGTTGACCACGCTGCGCCCGGCCGCCTGGCGGCGCTCCGCCCAAACGGCCAGGGCGAAGATGAGGCCCATGTAAAAGCAGAAGACGCTTATGACCGTCAGGCTCTCGAACATGAGCGCCTAGCCGCTCGCGGGAGGTTTTTTGTCTTCTGATCCTGATGATGGAATAAACAGGCTGAACAAAAAGATCAGGCCGATTACCAGGGCCCATCCCGCGAACATGGTTATGAGCCGGTAGGTTGGGGTCCAGTGAGTTTCCTCGGCCAGGTAGGGCCAGTGGAACACCACCAGGCTGACGATGAACACCAGCACCGCGAAGGCGGGGGTGCCCACCACCCGGCGCACCCGCGTTTTAAGCCGCGTGCCTTTTCCCGGCGCAACGCCGCCGTTTGTGCCGGCCATAGACAACCTCCTAAAAGACCAGCAGTATTGTAGCAAATGGGCGGCGTGCTGGGGAACTTACCTGTGCACCGGGGCGGGGGGCCGCCCGGAAATCTCGGCGGGCTCGTCAAAACGGGCGGTTAGGGTGATGACCTCGCCGTCGTAGGCCGAGTGCACCTTGTAGGGCAGTTTCTTGAACAGGGCGATCATGCCCCGGTTGGCCGGATGGGTGTAGGCCACCAGGCCGCTGATGCCGTGCTCCCGGGCTATGTTGGCCAGCTTGCGCTGCAAAGTGCTGGAGATGCCTTTCTTCTGCCAATCGCGAGTCACCGAAAAGGCCACCTCGGCCAGGTTGGTGGCCGGCTCCAGGAAATAGTTGCCCACCCCGATGACCTTTTCAAAGCCCGGTTCGCCCACCACGGCCACCAGGGTCATGTCGTGGATGTAGTCCACCTGGAACAGCTCGGGCATGTCCTGGCGGGCGAAGCTGACTCGCTCGTGCAAAAAGCGGCGCATCACGTCGTCGCGGTCCAGGTTGTAGAAGTGCTCCTGGATTTGGCGCTCGTCAGTGGGCCGGGCCGGGCGGAACAGCACCTCCACGTCGCCGAAGGATCGGGTCTCCTCCACGGAGCGGGGGTAAACGCTCTTGATGGTTTCGGCCAGGGTGCGCTCGCTGCCCAAGAGCCCGGCCTCCTTGGCCTGCTGGAACAGCTCGTCGCGGAATTTGGGGTGGGCCACGCTGATCATGGCGATGGCCCGCTCTTGCAGGCTCTTGCCGAACAGGTTGACCACCCCGTACTCGGTGACCACGTAGTGCACGTCGCCCCGGGGCACCACCACGGCCATGTTGTCCATTTGCACCGCGATGCGGCTGGCCTTGCCGTCCAGGGTGGTGGAGGGCAGCATGAGGATGGACTTGCCGCCCTGGGCCATGGAGGCCCCGCGCACGAAGTCCATCACCCCGCTCACCCCGGTGAAGTGGTTGTAGGGCAGGGCGTCGGCCGCGGCCTGGCCGGTCAGGTCCATGGCCATGGCCACGTTGAGCGCCACCATCTTGTGGTGGCGGGCGATTATCATGGGGTTGTTCACGTAATCGCTGGGGTGGAACTCGATGCCCGGGTTGTCGTGCATGAATTCGTACAGGTTGGCCGAACCGATGGCCCCGCTGGCCACCAGCTTGCCCTCGTTGAAGCCCTTTTTGCGGTTGGTGATCACTCCCCGGCTGACCAGGTTCAAGATGGTGTCGGTGAGAAACTGGGTGTGCACCCCCAAGTCGTTCTTGTCCTTGAGGGCCAACACCGTGGCCTGGTGGGTGGCTCCCAGGCTCATCTGCAGGGTGGAGCCGTCCTCGATGAGGCGGGCCACGTGCTGGGCGATGAGCTTGGCCGATTCGAACTCCGGCGGGCTGCCCACGCTGAGCAGGGGCTCGTCTGCCTCCACCACCAGGTCGATGTCGTTGACGTGCAAGAAGCTGCGGCCCAACACCCGGGGCATGGAGGGGTTCACCTGGGCGATGACCAGGTCGGCCGAGCGGGCCGCGGCCATGGTCACGTCCACGCTGACCCCCAGGCTGACCCAACCGAAGTCGTCCGGCTCGCTCACCTGGATCAGGGCCACGTGAATGGGCATCTGGCGGCTTTGGAACAGGCGCGGTACTTCGGAGAGGTTGATGGGGGTCAAGAAGCGTTTGCTGGAACTCAATACCCTGGGTTTGGCCGATCCCAGGTAAAAGGAGCGGATGTTCAGGTTGCGGCAGGCGGTTTCATCGGCGATGAGCGTCAGCGGCGCGGTTTCCAGGCTGAGCACCCGCACCACTTCCACGTCGGTGAAGTTGCAGCTCTGGTGGGCCAACTCCTTGACCAGGGTTTGCGGCTCCCCGCAGGAGGTGCCCACAAAGACTCGGCGCCCCCGTTTGATACGGGAAATGGCCTCGGCAGCGGTGCATTTTTTGGCTTGATAGGCGTCCGGCCAGTAGATGGCGCTCATGGTCAGTCCTCGCATGAGAAATTGCAGATTCAAGTTGCGCTTTAATTCCTGATTCTATGGCCTGGGGGCAACCTTGCCAAGGGCGGCGTTCGGGCCGGGTCAGGTTAAATTTGAGTGACGTACCGGGTAATGCTTGGCCGTGGGGGGTGATACACCATATAATGTGGTTGCAACCCTAACGCATCCCATCATGGAGGTGTGCGCATTCCATGAAAAAAACCTATGTGCTAGACACCAACGTTCTGCTGCACAACCCTTCCTCCCCTTTTCTCTTTCAAGACAACGACGTGGTTTTGCCCCTGGCGGTCATCGAGGAGATCGACGAAAAGAAAAAACGCCAGGACGAGATCGGGCGCAACGCCCGCCAGGTCTCGCGCGAGTTGGACCGCCTGCGCGCCCAGGGCTCTCTTTCCCAGGGCGTGCCCACCGGCCAGGGCGGCACCCTGCGCATCGAACTGAACCACACCCGCCTGGCCAAGGGTCTGCCTCCGGTGCTGGGTCTGGAAAAGGCCGACAACCGCATCCTGTGTGTGGCCTGGGGCCTCAGGGAACAGGACGAGGTGCCGGTGATCCTGGTCACCAAGGATCTGAACCTCAGGGTCAAGGCCGACGCCCTGGGGGTGCCTTCCGAGGATTTCCGCAACGACAAGGTGGACTTCGACCATCTCTACACCGGCATACGCGAGGTCGCGGTGGAAGGGTCGCTGGTGGACGCTTTTTACCAACAGGGGCTCATCACCCTGAACGGCCTGGGCCCGGCAGAGCCCAATCAGTTTTTCGTGCTGAAAAGCAGCTCCAGCGCCTCACAGTCGGCCCTGGCCCGCCACCAGGGCGGGCGGCTGTTGCCCCTTAACTTCGGCGGGGGCGAGTGCTTCGGCATCAGCCCGCGCAACAAGGAGCAGCGCTTCGCCCTGGAGCTGTTGCAGGACCCGGCGGTGAAGATAATCAGCCTGGCCGGACCGGCGGGCACCGGCAAGACCCTGCTGGCCCTGGCCGCCGGGCTGGAGCAGGCGGTGGAGGACAAGAAGTACCAGCGCCTGCTGGTCACCCGGCCCATCGTGCCCATGGGCCAGGACCTGGGCTACCTGCCCGGCGAAAAAGAGGAGAAGCTGCGCCCCTGGATGCAGCCCCTCTACGACAACCTGGAGTATCTGTTCCGCGAGTCCCTGGGCGGCAAGAACCGGGGCGGCCCGCCCATGGGCGCGGCCGACTACCTCACCGCCCAGGGCCTGCTCGAAATCGAGGCCCTGACCTACATCAGGGGCCGCTCCATTCCCGGCCAGTTCATCATCTGCGACGAGGCCCAAAACCTGACCCCCCACATGGTCAAGACCCTGATCACCCGGGTGGGGGAGGGTTCCAAGATCGTGTTCACCGGCGACCCGGAGCAGATCGACCACCCCTATCTGGACGCCAGCAGCAACGGGCTGACCTATATGGTGGACAAGCTGCGGGCCCAGGACATAAGCGGGCACGTGACCCTCAAGAAGGGCGAGCGCAGCCAGGTGGCCGAGTTGGGGGCGCGGCTTTTGTAGCCGGGAGGCCGAGCAGTCGGGGTTAGGGCAGGGTGCCCGTGAGGTGGGGCAGCACCAGGACCGCCAGGCTCAGGAAGATGGAGTAGCCGCCCACGTCGGTGGCGGTGGTGACGAAGATGGAGCTGCCCAGGGCCGGGTCCAGCTTGAGACGGCGCAGCACTATGGGCACCATGGCCCCGAACAAACCGGCGATGATCAGGTTGCCCACCAGGGCCAGCCACACGATGAGGCCCAGCCAGGGATTACCGAACCAGAAAAAGGCGATGCAGGCGATCACCAGCCCGGCGATCACCCCGTTGAACATGCCGATGGCCACCTGCTTGGTAAGCACCCGGCGGTTCTGGGCCATGTTGATCTGACCCAGGGCCATGGCCCGCACCACCACGGTGAGCGACTGGTTGCCCGCGTTGCCTCCCAGGGAGGCCACGATGAGCATCAGCGAGGCCAGGGCCACCGCGTCCTGAATGGTGCCCGAAAACAGGCTGACCACGTAGGCGGGCACCAGGCAGGTGCCCAGGTTGCTCAAGAGCCAGGGCAGGCGCAGCTTGACCGAGCGCAGCAGGGGGGAGTCGATCTTCTCGTCGGTGTCCAGGTTGGCCAGGTGATACATGTCCTCGGTGGCCTCTTCGGTGATGACGTCGTAGAGGTCGTCGAAGGTGATGATCCCCAGCATGCGGCCGCTGTCGTCCAGCACAGGCACGGCCAGGAAATCGTAGCGGCTCGACAGCTTGGCCACGTCCTCGATGTCCTCGTCGGCCTTGACGCTGATCACCTGCTTGCTCATTATGTCGCCCACCCGGCTGTGCCGGCGGGCCACGATGAGGTCGCGCAAGGACACCAGGCCCTGTAGCCGGCGGGCCGCGTCCACCACGTAGATATAGTAGATGGTCTCCTTGGTGGCCGCCTGCAGGCGCACCTGCTCCAAAGCGGTCTGCACGTCGCTGTCGGGCCGCAGGATGGCGTAGTCGGTGGTCATGTGGGCCCCGGCGGTGTCGTCGGGGTATTTGATCAGCCTAAGGACGTTTTCACGTTCGTGGCGCAGCAGGAGCGACAGCAGGCGCTCCTGGAACTCATCGTCCAACTCCTCCACCAGGTCGGCGCGGTCGTCGGGACTCATGGTGTTCATCAGGTGGGCCAGGGTGGGGCGGTCCAGGTGCTTCAGGGCCTCTTTCTGGGTCTCGAAGGGCAGGAACTCGAAGACCTGCAGGGCGTCGGCCGTGCCCACCATTTCCACGAAACGGGCGATCTCCTCGGGCTCCAACAGGCCCAGGGCCTCGGCCGCGTCCGCCGGGTGGGGCTCGGCGATCTCCCCCACCAAGCCGTTACGGTCGCCATCGGCGATGAATTCTCTGAGAAGCAAAACTTTTTCTGGTAGGGTCATCGCCGGCCTCCGGCCAAAAAACGCCCTTGCCCTGACCACGCCGTCAGGGGGAGGCGCCGGAAAACATTGGTTTGAAGAGCGGTGTCTATCTTAACACCGGGGGTAAGGTGACGGCAAGTTAAGGGCTTGTAACAATTGTTGCCGGCGGCCAGCTTAAGCCCATGGCCGTAATTTTACGGGCTTTTCGGCCGATCAGCGGCCCAGGCGGGCGCGTTGCTCCTGAAACTCCCGGTCCAGACGCCGGGCCTCGGCCACCGCCTGCTCGGCCGAGATGGCCACGAAGCGGATGCTCTGACCGCTCTGGGCCCGGGCCAGACGGTCCAGGTCCGGGCCGAACACCGTGCCGACCTTGGGGTAGCCGCCCACGGTCTGCTCGCGCAGCATGATGATGGGCTTGCCGCCGTGGGGCACCTGGATGACTCCGGGAGTGTTGGGCTCGCTGACCAGGGAGGCGGGGCTGCCCGGCGCGAACTCCAGGGGCGGGCCTTCCAGGCGGGCCCCCCGGCGGTCGGCCTGGGCGGTAAGCTCCCAGGCGGCGCCGTAGAAATTCTCGAGCCCCGGGGCGGAGAAGAACTCCTGGTTGGGGCCGGGCACCACCCGCAGGGTGAGCACCTCCCCCGGCTCCTCCAGGGCGGGGCCGATCGGACCGGCCGGGGGCAGGGGGCCGGGGGAGACCCGCACCACCTGGCCCTTGGCCAGGGGCGCGCCCATGCGGCCCAAAAGATAGGTGGAGCGGCTGTCCAGCAGCCTCTCGCTGGCCACTCCCCCGGACAGGGCCAGCACCGCCCGGGCTCCTCCCCGGCGGGGGCCTCGGAAGCCCAGCACCTGGCCCGCGTCCAAAGACAGGGCCTGGTGGGAGGGCGCGGGCTTGCCGTCGATACTCAGGCCCAAATCGCATCCCGCCACCGCGGCCACCACCGGCCGCAACACCTTGAGGCGTGGGCCCAGGAGGGTTATCTCCAGGGCCGCGTCGCCGGGGTCGTTGCCCACCAGAAGATTGGCCCAGGCCAGGGCGGTCTGGTCGTAGGCCCCGGACACCGGCACGCCCCGGAACTGATGTCCCCAGCGGCCGGCGTCCTGCACCGTGGTGAAGGCCCCCGGAGCCAGCACCTCCAGAACCTCCCGGCTCCGCTGCTCCCAGCCCAGGCTCAGGGGCGGCGGGTCGGGGAAGCTGGTCTCGCGGCTGGGGGTGAAGCGCACCAGATCTCCGGCCTCCATGAGGGTGGCCGGGTCGCGGCGCGGATCGTACATCAGCCAGGGGGTGCGGCCGATGACCCACCAGCCGCCGGGGCCGCCTAGGGGGTACACCCCGGTCTGGCCCCCGGCCAGGGCCACCGAGCCGGGTGGGTTGTCCAGGCGCGGCGAGTCCATGCGCGGCACATTGAGGGCCGGGTCCAGGCCGCCCAGATAGGGAAAGCCGGGGGTGAAACCCATGACGTAGCAGGGATGGTCCACCGCGCCATGGCGCCGGATCACCTCCTGGGGGGGCAGGCCGGTGCGCCGGGCCACGTAGTCCAGGTCCGGCCCCGCCTCACCGCCGTAGACCACCGGCAGTTCCAGGCGCCTGCCGGGCCGGGGTTGGCCAGCGGGCATGGAGCGGTGCTCGGCGCGCACCCAGGCGGCCATCTCCCGGTGCTCGGTTATCCGGGGATCGAACTGAACCTGCAGGCAGTGATAGGCGGCCAAGACCTCGCGCACGCCGGGCAAGGGCCTCTCGCCCAGCCGCCGGGCCAACTCCCGCACCCGGCAGTTCAGCGCGAAGTCGATGCCCTGGCCCAGGTAGACCAGCAGGGCGGCCTCGCCCTGGGCCTTGGCGACAAGTTCTTGCGGCACCTGCTTAAGCGGCCCGGCCCATGGCCTTGAGCTCCACCCCGGCCTGGGTGAGGGCGTGGCCCAGGGCCTTGACCAAGGCCACCGCGCTGGGGTTGTCGCCGTGCACGCAGATGGTGTCGGCCTTGAGCTCGACCCGCTTGCCGTCGATGCTCTCCACCACCCCCTCGGTGGCCATGCGCACGCAGCGGGCGGCCACCACCTCGGGGTCGTGGATCACCGCGCCCTGGGTGCCCCGGGGCACCAGGCGGCCCTCGGCGGTGTAGGCGCGGTCGGCAAAGGCCTCGCTGGCCACGGTGAGGCCCATTTCGGCGGCGATGGAGCGGAAGGTCTCGCCCGCCGGTCCGGCCAGGGTCACCAGGATCAGGCCGGGGTCGTAGGCGGCCACCGCCTCGGCGATGGCCCGGGCCGTGGCCGGATGGGCCGCGGCGGTGTTGTAGAGCGCGCCGTGGGGCTTCACGTGCTGCAGGGCCACCCCGTGGGCCTTGGCGATTCCCGCCAGGGCCCCGGTCTGGTAGAGCACGTCGCTGCGCACCTCATCCGGAGTGGAGTCCAGGTTGCGTCTGCCGAAACCGCGCAGGTCGGGGTAGCCGGGGTGGGCTCCCACCGCCACACCGTTTTCGGCGCACAGGCGCACGGTGCGGTCCATGACCTGGGGGTCGGAGGCGTGAAAACCGCAAGCCAGGTTGGCGCTGGTGATGTAACGGATGACTTCGTCGTCGCAACCCAGGCAGTAGTCGCCGAAGCTCTCACCCATGTCGCAGTTGAGGTCCATGAATCTCTAACTCCTTTACCAGGGTTTCTCGGGAGTCAGTCTAACCAATGGCCCCAGGTTAGGCAACGACACAATGTCTCAGTGGATTCGCATTGTTAAGAAGGCTGGCCAAACGTGTAATGATTATCTATAATAAAATGTCCCCACAATGTGAACCCAGGCTACGCCCAGCCATCTGACGAGGCCGGATGTTGAACATCGATACTACCTCGCCCCGCCAAGTTCGCGCCGCCATAGCCCGCGGAGAGATAACCGGCAACACCGCCGCTTTTTGTCCTGGTTACGCCCAGGCCAACCTGGTGATATTGCCCAAGGAATGGGCTTTCGACTTTCTGCTGTTCGGCCTGCGCAACAAGCAGGCCTGCCCCATTCTCGAGGTGTTGGACCCCGGCGACCCCATCAGCAAGGTGATCGCTCCCGGAGCCGACGTGCGCGACGAGCTGCCCCGCTACCGCCTGTGGCGCGACGGCGAGCTGGTGGAGGAGCCCACCGGCATCCACCATCTGTGGCGCGACGACCTGGTGAGCTTCTACCTGGGGTGCAGCTTCAGCTTTGACGACGCCCTGAAGGCCGCCGGTCTGCCGGTGCGCCACCAGCAGATGGGGGTAAACGTGCCCATGTATCGCACCAAGCTGCCCGCCGCCTCGGCGGGGCGCCTGCACGGCCCGCTGGTGGTCTCCATGCGCCCCATGCTGCCGGAGCAGGTGGACAAGGCCCGCGAGGTCTCGGCCGCCTTTGCCGAGGCCCACGGCGCTCCGGTGCACGCCGGCGACCCGGCGGCCATCGGCATCGCCGACCTGGAGAGCCCCGAGTACGGCGACGCGGTGCGCCTGGAGCCCGGCGAGGTGCCGGTGTTCTGGGCCTGCGGGGTCACCCCCCAGGCGGCGGTGGCGGCCAGCCGGGTGGAGATGGCCATCACCCACGCGCCGGGGCACATGTTCATAAGCGATATAAAAGCCGAAGATCTCGGCGGCAAGTCCCTGGTGACCTGCGGCTGAGTGGGGAGTTCTGGTTAGTGAAACCATCTACTGCCTGATAAGGGAGGAGTATCTGATGCGTAAGATCGCTTTAATCGCCGCCGCAGCCCTGTTGGCGGCCATGTTGGTTCCGGCCATGGCCTGGTCGGCTCCCAAGGAGATCAAGATCGGGGTGATCTATCCCCTCACCGGCGGCGCCGCGGCGGCGGGTCGGGAGCTGAGGGCCGGGGCCGAGCTGGCCGCCCAGATCGCCAACCAATCCATGCCCAATATCAACATGGACATGGCCAAAACCGCGGGCGTCAAATCCCTGGGCGGGGCCAAAATCACCTTGATCTTCAAGGACCACCAGGGCAACCCCCAGCTGGGCGCCGACCTGGCCAAGAAGCTGATCCTGGACGACAAGGTGGTGGGCATCCTGGGTTGCTACCACAGCTCGGTGACCAAGACCGTGTCGGCGGTGTGCGAGCGCTACGGCGTGCCCATGATCAACGGCTCCTCCACCAGCCCCGGCCTGACCAAGCGCGGCTTCAAGTGGTTCTGGCGCACCACCCCCCACGACAAGTGGTTCACCAAGGACCTCTTCGAGTTTTTGGTGGGTCTGAGCAAGGGCAAGGTCAAGGGGGTCAAGGCGGTGCCCCGTGCGGATATCAACACCCTGGCCTCGGCCTGCGAGAAGACCGAGTGGGGCTCCAACGTGGCCATCGAGATCGAGAACTTCGCCAAGGAGTACAAGTTCAACCTGGCCTCCAACATCCTCTATGCGGCCAAGAGCCCGGACCTCTCCTCCGAAGTGCAGAGCATGATCGCCGTCAAGCCGGGGGCCATGCTGTTCGCCTCTTATACCTCCGACGCCCTGCTGATGATCAAGACCCTCAAGTCCATGAAGGCCAAGCCCAAGGTCGTTTGGGGCCAGGACGCCGGTTTTGACAAGCCCGAGTTCGTGGCCCTGGGCGACGACATCGTGGGCATCCTCACCCGCTCGGTGTTTTTGCCCAGCGTGGTCAAGATGAAGCCACTGTCCGGCCAGGTGAACGCAATGTACGTGAAGATGATGGGCCACGACCTTGGCGGGGCCAGCGCCCGCTCCTTCACCGGCCTGCAGACCTGGGTCTATGTCCTGGAAAAGGCGGGCAGCACCGAGCCCAAGGCCATCCAGGCGGCCTGCAACACCATCAGCATTCCCGGCGACCAGCTGGTGGTGCCCTGGGTGGGCATAAAGTTCTCCACCAAGGGAGACGAGATTGGCCAGAACGTGTTGGGCGGCGGCCTCATCGGCCAGTACCAGAAGCAAAAGGACGGCAAGATCGGCCTGGAGGTGGTCTATCCCTTTGATATCGCCACCGCGCCCATGGTCTATCCCTTCCCGGGCTACTAGACCGGCCTTTGATCCAACCTGCTAGCTAAGCTGCGTTTCCGGGCCGGGCCCGGAGCCCGGTCCGGAAACGCAGCTCCCCACCCGGGCGGGCGGAGCCCCGGCTCCGCGGAGAAGGCATGGAAGAACTAGGCATCCAAATCCTCAAATCAGCGGTCTCCGGGCTTTTGATGGGGCTGGTGTTCGCCCTGGTGGCCCTGGGGCTCACGGTGATCTTCGGGGTGATGGACATCGTCAACTTCGCCCATGGCGAGTTTTTGATGGTGGGCATGTACACCACCCTGCTCACCAGCCCCCTGTTGGGAGTGGACCCGGTGTTGACCCTGCCCCTGGCCGGGTTGGTGGGCGCGGCCCTGGGCGTGCTGTGCTACTTCGGGCTGATCCGCTTTTTGTTGCGCGGGCCCATGATCGCCCAGCTCTTCGGCACCTTCGGGCTGATGATCTTTTTGCGCAACCTGGCCCTGTTGTTCATGGGCAGCGAGCCCCGCATCGTGCACGAGGGCTGGCTGGTGGGCAAGAGCTTCCTGGTGGGGCCGGGGGTGGTGCTGGAATCCACCAAGCTGGCCGCGGCGGTGCTCAGCCTGGTCAGCTTCGCGGTGGTGTGGTGGCTCATCAACCGCACCAAGGTGGGCCGGGCCCTGACCGCCACCAGCCTGGACGCCGAAGGCGCCCGCTACATGGGCATTTCCACCGAGTTCATGAACGCCCTGGCCTGGGCCGTGGGCGGGGCCTCGGTGGGGGTGGCCGGGGGGCTGTTGGTCAACTTCTGGCCGGTGGACCCGGGGGTGGGCCTATTGTTCACCATGATCGCCTTCGCCACGGTGGCCCTGGGCGGCTTCGGCAGCGTGCGCGGCGCCCTGGTGGCGGGCATCCTCATCGGCTTCATCGTCAACCTGCCCCCGGTGTGGGACGCCATCCTGCGCTCCATCGACGCGGCGGGTCTCAAGGGGCTGGACATCCACAGCTTCAAGTACACCATGGTGTACGCCATCTATTTCTTGATCATGGTCTTGCGGCCACAGGGGCTCTTCGGATGGAAGCAATAAAAAACGCCTTCGATTTCGGAGATCTGCCCCGTAGCGAGCTGGGCCTGGCCGCTGCGGCCCTGGCCTTTTTGCTGTGGTTCCCGGCCATGCCCCACTCCAGCTTCGGCATGGCCACCATGATCCAGTTCCTCATGTTCAGCCTCTACGGCATGGGTTGGAACCTCATCGGCGGCTACGGCGGCCAGGTGGATTTGGGCAAGGCCCAATACGTGGGCATCGGGGCCTACACCACGGCGGTGATGATGATCCGCTGGGACGTGCCTTTCTGGTTTTCCATGCCCGTGGGCATGGGCCTGGCCGTGTGTTGGTCCTTCATCATCGGCTACCCCCTGTTTAGGCTCAAGGGCCACTACTTCGCCATCGCCACCATCGCCACCAGCCTGGTGCTCAAGGATCTGTTCGAGGTGTGGGACTTCGTGGGCGGGGCCAGGGGCCTGGAAATCCCCCTCAAGGGCGACTTCCCCAACTGGCTCTACCTCCAGTTCCGCGAGGATTACTACTACTACTACATCCTGCTGGTCATGTTCCTGCTGGGCCTGGTGTACATGAACGGCTTCAGGCATTCGCGCCTGGGCTACCAGCTTCGGGCCATCAAGGACAACGAGCACGTGGCCCGCAGCCTGGGCATCGACGTGCACTGGTCCAAGATCAAGGCCTACGCCACGGCCACGGCCTACGTGGCCATGGTGGGCTCCTTCCACGCCTGCTACAACTTCAACATCGAACCCGAGGACACCATGAGCCTGGACCTGTCGGTGCTCATCGCCCTGATGGCCATGCTGGGCGGGGCGGGTTCCATCTGGGGGCCCATCATCGGCGCGGCCATCCTGGTGCCCATGAAAAACTACCTGGGCTCCTGGCTGGGGGGCCAGGCGGGCCTGGCGGGCATGGACCTGGCCCTGTACGGCCTGATCATCATGGTCATCGCCGCCGCCCAACCGCGCGGCGTATACGGCATCGTGGAAGCGATGCGGGCGCGGCGGAGGTAGGGCCATGGCGCTATTGCAGGTAGACAAGGTGACCAAGCGCTTCGGGGGGCTGGTGGCCAACCACGATGTCTCCTTCGAGGTGGGCCAGGAGGAGGTGGTTGGGCTCATCGGGCCCAACGGGGCGGGCAAGACCACCCTGTTCAACTGCATCGCCGGTTTCCACCAGATAACCTCCGGCCGGGTGGTCTTTGACGGCCGGGACATCACCGCCCTGAGCGACTTCCAGGTGGCCCGTCTGGGCCTGGCCCGCACCTTCCAGATTTTCCAGGCCTCGGGCGATCTCAAGGTGGTGGAAAACGTGATGGTGGGCTCGTTCATGCGCACCGGCTCGCGAACCGCGGCGCGCAAGGCGGCCCTAGAGACCATGGAGTTTTTGGGCATCGCCGACGCGGCCAAGGCCATGATGACCGAGCTGCCGGTGGCCGCCCAGAAGCGGGTGGCCCTGGCCACCGCCCTGGCCAGCGACCCCAAGCTGATCCTGTTGGACGAGGTGGGCGCCGGGCTCAACCCTTCGGAAATCGAGGGGCTCATAGAACTGCTCCGGCGCATCCACGGCGAGCGGGGGGTGGCTCTGCTGCTCACCGAGCACGTGCTGGAGATGGTCATGAAGCTTAGCCACCGGGTGGTGGTCTTGGAGAGCGGGGAGAAAATCGCCGAGGGCGACCCCGCCGCGGTGGTCAAGGACCCGGAGGTGGTGCGCGCCTATTTGGGCGATCATTACGTAAAGCGGCAACAGGAGAACGGCGATGCTTGAGGTCAAGGGCATCACCGTCCGCTATTCCGGCCTGCCGGTGATGCGCGATCTGTCCATAAACGTGCGGCTCAACCAGACCGTGGGCGTGGTGGGGGCCAACGGGGCGGGCAAGAGCACCCTGCTCAAGGCCATCATGGGCGCGGTGAAGCTCTCAGCCGGGGAGATCCGCTTCGCCGGCCAACGCATCGACCGTCTGCGCACCGAGGAGATCGTGCGCCGGGGGGTGATCTACGTGCCCGAGGGGCGGCGGCTCTTCGGCCCCCTGAGCGTGGAGGACAACCTCCTGCTGGGGGCCTACACCGTGGCCGACGAGGCGGCCAAGCGGCGCAACCTGGAGCACGTTTACGAGCTGTTCCCCCGCCTGGCCGAGCGCAAGAAACAGGCGGTGGGCTCCATGAGCGGCGGCGAGCAGCAGATGGCGGCCATTGGGCGCGGCCTGATGAGCAAGCCCAAGCTGCTGATGCTAGACGAGCCCAGCCTGGGCCTGGCCCCGCTCATGGTTTCCGAGGTGTTCGAGACGGTGCGCCGCCTGCAGGCCGAGGGCGAGACCACGGTGCTGTTGGTGGAGCAGAACGTTTTGGAGGCCCTGGAGCTTTCCGACTGGGCCTATATCCTGCAAACCGGCAGCATCCGTCAAGAGGGGCCGGCCAAGGAGCTGCTGGCCTCCGACGAGGTGCGCCGGGCCTTTCTGGGCCTGTAAAAATCCGCGCCGGGTTGCCGACTACTTCATCTCGGGTAGGCGGGGGCTGCCGTTGGGGGCGCGCTCGTCCAGCAAGCCGCCGCTCTGGGGAATGGTCAGGGTGAAGGTGGTGCCCTTGCCGGGGCGGCTGATCACCGTGAGGTCGCCCTGGTGCTCCATGGCGATGCGCTTGGCCACGGCCAGGCTCATGCCCACCGCGTCGGTCTTGGTGGTGAAAAAGGGATCGAAGACATAGGGCAGGTCCGCCGGGTTCATGCCCTTGCCGTTGTCGATTACCGAGATAACTCCGCTGATTTTATCGCACGACAGCTCTATCTTGAGCCGTCCCCCCTTGGGCATGGCCTCCAGGGCGTTGGTTATGACTATTTGCATGATCTGGCGCAGCAGGGAAGGGTCGATAAGGGCCTCGGTGTTTTCGCGGCCCTTGACCACCCCGCTCAAGGTTAGCCGCACCCCTTGCCGCCGGGCCTTGCTGCGGAAGGGGGCCACCGTGTCGATCAACCACTTGGCCAGGTTGACCTTGCGGTGCACCGGAGTGGGCAGGTCGGCGTAGCCCCGCACCTCCTCCACCACCCGCTCCAAGCGGGCGGTGCCATCCAAGATACGCTTTAAATAGAGGGCGTCGCGGCTGTCTGCGGGCTTGTCGCTCAACAGGCGGGCGGCCAGGCCCCCGATGGTGGTCACCGGGTTGCGTATCTCATGGGCCACCGCCCGGGCCAGGCGGTCCAGGCTCTCCAGCTTTTCCTGGAACAGTCGCTGCGACTGGCGCAGCAACTCTCGCGAACGGCGGTGCAGCTGGGTCAGTTCGCTCACGTCCTTGAACATGACCAGCACCCCGCCCACCTCGCCCTTCTGGTCGGCGCTGGGCAACAAGGCGGTGGTGATGATCAGATCCTTGGTCGCGCCGTGGGGCACCTTGTAGGTGACCTGCTTGTTGTAGTGGTAGATGCGCTCGGTAACCACGTCCACGATGATCTGGTTGAACTCGCGGTTGGCCGATTCATTAAAGAACAGCTCGGCCCAGCCCCGGCCCAGCATCTCGTCGGGCAACAGGTCCAGGATGCCGCTCAGGGCGGGGTTGGTGAAGATGATCTCCCCGTCCTGGTTGATGACCATGAGCCCGTCGCTCATGGAGGCCACCACGTTGCGCATGGCCTCCTGTTGCCCCAGGCCGTGACCGGCGGCGGTGGGAGGCGGGGCGGGCGTCTTGTCTTGGTCTTTGGGCAAGGCTCGATTCCGCTTGGGGTGAGGTGGCTCGGAAACCACTTGGCTACAACTTAGTATAAGCCGGGGCCCCGGCCAAGGCCAGCACCCTAGGCGGACAGCAGTCCTTGGGCCAGGGCCAGGTGGTCCGGCGTCCGGCCCTCCAGGTAGGCGGTGGTTACCAGGGAAGCCAGGGGCAGGGCGAATTCCCGGAAGTAGGCCTCCAGGCTCTCCAGTGATACCCGCAAGGCGCCTTGGGGGTCCAGGTAGTTGCCGCTGAACACGCAGCCCAACTGCTCCCCGCCCTCGGGCCAGGGCAGGCCCAGAATCTTCTCGATCTCCCGGCCGTCGGTAACCTGGGCCAGCGGCAAGGCCAGTTCCAGGCCATAGCCATGGAACAACTCTTGGTAGGCCTTTTGGGCCGGGGCCACCTGGTTGAGCTTTTCCCGTCCGTCGTGGCTGAGGCGCTCGCCCGCCACCACCGGCACTCCGCCCAGGCTCTGGGCCAAGGGAATGCGTGCCGCGTGCAAGTAAAGGTGGCAGCCGGGACACACCGGGCTGAAGCCGTAGCGGCGGGTCAGCTCTTGCAAATAGCGGCCGTTGAGGGCCCGCCAGAACCGGGGAGAGCCCATGACCAGCAGATCGGTCAGCTCCACCGCCTCGGGCAGGGCGTGGCGCAGGCGCCGCCAGGCCTGGGGCACCTCCTCCCAGGAACCGTGCTCGCTGCCGGTGTACACGTAGGTGGGTATCAGGGTTTTAAACCCGGCCTCATCCACCGCCTTGAGGGCGGCGGCCACGCTGTCGCGCCCGGCCAACTCCACCACCGCAACCCCGGAGGCGCGCCTCAGGCGCTCCAGTTCCTCGGGGACCAGCAGGTCGGGGGGGGGCAGGGGCAGGGCCTCGGGCTTGTCCCGGTATACGCGCTCGGCTGTTTGCTGCATGATGCGGCTCAATCTTTCAGGGACAGGGCCCGCCGGGCGGCGGGGTAATAGGGCAGGTCGCGGGGGTTGTCCCTCAGGCCCCAAAGCTTGCCCCGGTCCAGGCCGTTAAGGATAGTGTACATCAGCTCCGGCCCGCGCAAGAGGCCCAGGGCTCCCCGGGCGCAGGCGGTTTCATGAAAGGCGTCGGCCTGGTCGCGCCACACGTCCGGGCCGTGCATGAGCAGGGGCGAGGGCTCGCCGGAGTGCACCATCGCTCCCGAGCAGGCGGTGGAGTGGTCCCCGGTGACCACCAGCAAGACCTCGCGCCCCTTTAGGGCCTGGAGGCCCTCGCCCAGCCCCGCGTCCAGGGCGGCGATGGCCTCGCGCTTGCGTTGGGGGTCCTTGGCGTGGCCCGCTTCGTCCGGGGCCTTGCTGTGCACGTGGATGAGATCGAATTCATCCAGGCGCTCCGCCGCCAAGGCCAGCTTGGCCGTTAGGTCGCGGCCCGGGTTCGCGCCTTCTGGCACCACCAGGGCCGAGGCCCCCAGGGCCCGGAACACCCCCCGGTAGATGGGGGCCGAGGAAATGGAGAGCGCCCGCAGCCCCCAGCGCTGGGCAATGGTGGACAAGCCGCGAGGCGCGCGGCCCGCCCGCTGGGTGATCACCGCGTTGACCGGCCGGGCGGCCTCGGTGTTCAGGGGATGGACCGCCAGGCGACGATGGGCCCAGGCCAGGTAGTCGGCGAGTAGGGCGCAGGTATTGAGGGCGGCGGGATCGCTTTCGGCTCCCTCCCAGGGCAACGGCTCCATGAGGGGCAGACCAGGATACATGGGGTCGCTGTCGGTGATCGAGGCCGCCAGCGCCCCGCCGCTTAATATCAAAACGCCGCTGGAGCCCTTGGTGTGCTCCAACCGGGCCGCGCCCCGCGGGCCCTGGTAGGCGCGCACCAGGGAGAAAAACTCCTTGGCCTCCTCCTCGGGCAGGCGCGGTTTTTTCTCGGCCAAGACCAGGCGGTCGCCCTCCCGGCGAGCACGGGCCAGGTGGGCCAGCAGGAGGATGTCCTCCGGTCCGAATTCCAGTTCCTCGCCCAGGGCCTCCAAATAACCCCGGCCGGGAAATTCCTCCGGGGAGTAGCCCATCATGAAAAAGTGGGCCGCCTCGCTGGACAGGGCCTGGCCCGGGGACAAGGCATGGAAATAGCCGCAAGCTCCCTCGGCGGCCAGGCTGTCTAGGTTGGGGGTCTCGGCCGCCTCCAAGGGCGTCCGCCCCCGCAAGGAGGGCTGCGCGCGGTCCGCCAAACCGTCCAATAGCACCAGGATGCATTTACGTTCTAAGCTCATGGCCACCGGCCCCCTTCCAAACCTACTATTTATTTATCCGACAATAAATACTATTTAAAATAGAAAAAACCAATATGAGGCGCGAAAACCATCCGGCTTGCCTCCTCCGCTTTTCGCGTTTATGCTGGGCGCAATGGCCCAGCCGGAGGAGGATTCATGAGCCGCATGCGTGAAAAGGCCGCCCAAGGCTTGAAGGCCGGTGACGTCTTCACCGTGACCCGCACTTTCAGCCAGACCGAGACCGAGGCGTTTGGGGAACTGACCCGCGACTACAACCCGGTGCACTACGACCCGGAATTCGCCGGAGTCAGGGGCTTTCCCCAACTCATTCTGCACGGGCTTTTGACCGCGGGCATGGTCTGCGAGGTGGGCGGACAGTTGGCCTGGCTGGCCACGGGCATGGATTTTCGTTTTCGGGGGCCGGTGTTTTTCGGCGACACCATTACCTGCACCGTGACCGTGACCTCGGTGGACCAGCGGGGCTGGGCCAAGGCCGAGGCCCTCTATACCAATCAGGACGGTGCAGTGGTGGTAAGCGCCAAGATGGAGGGCCAACTCCCGCGGGGGGAGGCACAGGCCAGACTCCAAGAACGCCTGGAGCATGGCGACCCCTACAATCCCCTGCGCTGATTCTTATTCCATATGGCTGGTGTCGCCCAGGGGCAGGCCCAGGTCCGCCGCCCGAAGCGCCCGGCGCAACAAACGCCCGGCCGCGTTGCGGGGCATGGAGTCCACGAACTCCATATCGGCCAAGGGGGTGAGGGGGGCCAGGCGCGATAGGGCGTGGTCCAGCAACTCCCGCCGCAACCGCGTGCTGGGAGCCCAACCCGCCCTGGGCACCACGAAGGCCTTGAACACCGGCCGATACTCGTCTCCGGGGCGCGCGATCACCGCCACTTCCTCCACGGCCGCGTGGGCGGCCAGCAGGCTTTCCACCTCGTGGGGTCCCACCATGTGGTCCTGCACCCGGATAAGGTCGTCGGCGCGGCCTTGCATGTAGAAATATCCGTCCTCGTCGGTCAAGGCCAGGTCCCCGGTGCGCAACCATTGGTTGGGGTCGTGCTCCAGGGGGACCACGTGCCCCTGTTCCCAGAAGCCGCCCGCCAGGCCGGGCCAGTCCGGCCGTAGGGACAGCTCGCCCAGGGTCAGCAGGCTTTGGGCCCGTCCCTGGCCATCGACCACCGCCGCCTCGATGCCCGGCAGGGGCTTGCCGCAGGAGGCCAGGCGGATGTCCAGGCAGGGCAGGTTGGCCAGGGAGATGATGCCGGTGTAGGCCGACCACCAGGTGTCGTGGGGCGGCAGGCCCAGGTTGTTGCGGGTCCAGAAAAACAGCTTGGCGTCCAGGGGCTCGCCCAGGGTGGCCAGGTGTTGCAGGCGGCTCAGGTCATATCGGCCCGGCAAGTCGTCGCCAGCCTCGACCAGTTGGCGCAAGCGCTCCGGGCTGCTGTAGAGGGTGGTTACCTTCAGGGCCTCCAGGGTGCGGTACCAAGTGGAGGCGGGCATGGGCTCGGCCTGGGTCACGCTGGTCACTCCGCAGAGCCAGGGGGCCCAGGCGCCGTACACCGTGGCCGCGATGCCCCAGGGGTCCAGATCGCACCACAGCACCGAGGCGTCCTTGAGATCAAGCACCCAGCGGGCGCTCATCAGTTGCCCGGCCATGTCGCCGTGGGAGTGCACCACCGCCTTGGCCGGGCCGTCCGGCGAGTTGGTGAAGCTGATGGACAGGGGGTGCTGGGCTCCCACCCAGACGGGTTCGTGCTCCAGGGCCTGACCCCGCGCGGCCTCGTTCAGGCACAGGTCGCCGGGCTCCATGCCCCCGGCCGGCTCGCAGATATAGATTACCTTGATGCCCGCGGGACGGTGTTCCCAGGGGAGGCGCTGGGCCAGGCCGGGCTCGGTTACCAAAACGGCGGGGAGCAGGCAGCCCAGCTTCTCGATAAGCTGCTCGCGGGTGAGGTAGGGGGAAAGGCAGCAGTAGGGCACTCCCAGGCGGGCGCAGGCCACCTGGATGAAATAGCTCTCCACCGTGGCGGGCAGCAATATGGCCAGGCACTGGCCCTGACTCAGGCCCAGGGAAGCCAGCAGGTTGGCCAGGCGGCAGGATTCCCGATGCAGGCGGCGAAAGCTAACGGACTCGGACTCGCCGCCCCGGGCGAACATGAGCGCGGTGTGATCGGCCTTGGAGCCCAGGGCCCAGCGGTCCACCGCCTCGTAGGCCAGGTTGAGCCGGCCGCTTTGGCTCCAGGAAAACTCTGATTCGCACTGGCCCCAGGAAAAATGGCGGCGCGCCGCTTGGTAGTCGGGAAGATTGGCCCCTTCCTGGTGGCTGGCTATGCGGGCTCTCTCCATGGCCTACCTCAGTCCATCCACACGCCGTAGCGGCGGTGCACCGCCCGGGCCTGCTCGGCCCACTGGGCCCCCCGGTCGCTGGAGGCGCGCTCCAGCATGGTGGGATCGCCCTGCCAGGCCAGGAGCACCTGGCGCAGGCATTCGGCCAGGTCGGTGGGCTCGTAGCCGCCCTCCAGGGCCAGGAGCACGGGCGCCCCGCAGCCCCGGGGGCCCAGGTCGGCCACCAGCTGCCCCAAAGCGCCGAAACCGGCGGCGCTCATGCTCAGGTTGCTCAGGGGGTCTTCCCGGTGGGCGTCGAAACCGGCGGCCACCAGGATTATCTGGGGCCGGTAGCGCTCCACCACCGTGGGCAGCAACTGGCGGTAAAGCTCCACCACGTCGTTATCGTCCGCGCCGGGTGGCAGGCACAGGTTCACGGTGTAGCCCTCGCCGGCCCCGGCCCCGGCCTCCTCCCAGTCTCCGGTGTGGGGGTAGGAGTGCAGGTGGTGGCTGGAGAAGTAGAACACCTCGGGGGATTCGTAAAAGACCTTTTGCAGCCCGTTGCCGTGGTGCAGGTCCCAGTCCACGATGAGCACGCGCTTGAGCCCCCGGCGCACCAACTCCAGGGCGGTGATGCCCAGGTTGTTGAGGATACAAAAACCCTCGGCCTTGGCCGGCTGGGCATGGTGTCCCGGTGGGCGCACCAGGGCCAGGGCCGCCTGATAGTCTCCGGCCAAGAGCTCCCGCGCCCCCCGGATGCAGGCCCCGGCGGCCAGAAACGAGGTGAAGCAGCTCTCGGAACTGGCGGTGGTGTCGGCGGCCAGGTTGGTGAAGCGTCGCCGGGCGGTGGCGATGACCATGCGCACGTAGTCCGGGGTGTGCAAGGCCTCCACCTGTTCCAGGGTGGCGGGCTCGGCCGAACGCTCGCGAAAGGAAGCGGCGAAATCGTAGTCCAACATGCGGTGAACCACGGACAGACGCTGGGGAGTTTCGGGGTGGGACAGGCCGGTTTGGTGCCGCAAAAACCTCTCGTCGCGGATTATGCCGATGTTGAGAGGGGGGACCATGCCCGAACTCCACCGCTTGGATTCATGCATCCTCCGCTTGGCTCAGGGGGAGGATGAGCCGGAAGGTGCTGCCCTCTCCGGGGGTGCTCGTCACCTCCACCTTGCCATGATGCACCTGGGCGATGTGTTTGACAATGGCCAATCCCAGGCCGGTGCCTCCCAGTTCGCGGGAGCGGTTGTTGTCCACCCGGAAAAAGCGCTCGAACAGACGGGGCAGATACTCGGCGGCAATGCCCGGCCCGGTGTCGCTCACGCTGATGACCGCCTGGCCGTCGTCTTCTTCCATGGCCAGGGTCACCCGGCCCCCCTGGCCGGTGTATTTGATGGCGTTGTCCAAGAGGTTCAGCACCGCCTGCTCCACCTGGCGGCCGTCGGCGGCGAACACCAAGGGGTCGCGCGGCAGGCGCCTCCCCAGCTCCACGCCCTGGGCCTGGGCCAGGTCGGTCACTCCCTCCAGCACCGAGTCGGCCAGCTCGGCCGCGTCGATTTCCCTGAGGCGCGGCGGCGACTCGCCGGACTCCAGGCGGGCCAACTCCATGAGGTCCTGTACCAGGCGCTCCATGCGGTGGCTCTGCCGCAGGATCAACTCGGCGAAGTGGCGGGCGTATTGGGGGCTGTCCAGGGCGCCGTCCAGGAGAGTCTCGGCCGCGCCGCGCACCGCGGTGAGCGGGGTGCGCAGCTCGTGGGACACGTTGGCCACCAGGTCGCGGCGGGTCTTTTCCAGGCGCTTGCGCTCGGTGATGTCGTGCAACACGCACACCAGGCCCGGCTCGCCGGCGGCGCCGCCGTTGATGCGCACCACGTGGGCCTCCAGGAAGCGGGGGGTGCTGCCCAAGGTCTGGATCTCGCGCCAGACGTAGTCCTCGCCGGCCCGCGCCTCGTCCAGGGCCTCCAGCAGGTCCGCGTTGCGGATTATCTCCGAGGGCAGGCGGCCGGGGGGCACCGCCTTTAGCTCCAGCATCTTCATCAGGGCCCGGTTGGCCAACAGCACCTGGCCGTCGTTGTCGATGACCAGGACCCCTTCCACCATGCCCCTGAGGATGGCCTCCAGGCGGTCGCGGGATTCGGTGATGTCGTTGATGGTGCTTTGCAGGTTGTCGGCCATCTGGTCGAAGGCCTGACCCAGCTCCCCTATCTCGTGGCGGGGGTATCGGATGAAGCGCTTGGACAGGTCGCCGGCGGCGATGCCGGCCGCGGTGCGGGTAAGCAACTGCACCGGGCGGCTCAGGCTGCGGGCCACCAGATAGGCCACCCCGATGGACAGCAGCACGCCCAAAAACACCGCCCAGAGCACCAAATCCCTGGTGCGGCTGAGCGCTTGTTGCACCTGGCTGAGCGGCAAGGCCAGGCGCACGAAGAGAACCTTGCCTTCCGGGCCGGTGAGGCGCAGGGCGGTGTACATCAAATCCAGGCCCAGGGTGGAGCTGTAGCGCACCGAGGAACCCTCGCCCTCCTTCATGGCCTGGATGATCTCGGGCCGGTCGGAGTGGTTCATCATCTCCGGGACCTTGTCCTCGGCCATCTGGCTGTCGCCCACCACCTTGCCCTGGGGGGTGATGAGGGTGACCCTGGCCCCCACGATGCGGCCCAGCTCGTCGGCCAGCTTGTCCCCGGCGGCGATGCCCTCGCCGGGACGCCAGCGGTCGCGCACCACCTCGCGCACCGTAAGAATTTCCCGCTGCATGGAGCTGCGCACCACTTCGAGCATGTGGCTGCTCAACGAGCGCTCCATCACCACGGCCACGAATATCAGGGTGCTGACCACCACCACCAGGCAGCCCCCCAATATCCAGCCCTGGAAGCTCAGGCGCGCTTTCACCGTTCTTCCCGGAAACGGTAGCCGATGCCGCGCACCGTTTCGATGCGGTCGGCCAGGGCGCCCAGCTTTTTGCGCAGGCGGCGGATGTGGGTGTCCACGGTGCGGGCGTAGCCCTCGTAGGCATAGCCCCACACCCGCGACAGGAGTATTTCACGGGTCTGCACCTTGCCGGCGTGGGCGGCCAGGTAATGCAAGAGCTTGAACTCGGTGGCGGTAAGGTCCAGCACCTCGTCGCCGGCCTGGGCCACGTGACGCTCCGGGTCTATGCTCAGACCGGCAATGGTCAGGTGCCCGGTGTCCACGGCGGGTTCCTGGCTGCGGCGCAGGATGGCCTGCACCCTGAGCGCCAGCTCCCGGGGGCTGAAGGGCTTGGTAAGATAGTCGTCGGCCCCGATCTCAAAGCCGATAATGCGGTCGGTCTCGCTGGACAGGGCGGTGAGCATGAGCACCGGGATGCCCCGGGTGTCCTCCCCGGCCTTGAGCCGCCGGCACACTTCCTTGCCGTCCATGCCGGGCAACATCAGGTCCAGCACCACCAGGTCGGGTACCTCGTGCTTGGCCAGGCGCAGGCCCTCGGCCCCGTCGGTGGCCTTGAACACCCGGTAGCCCGCTTGGCGCAGGTTGAAATCCACCACGTCGAGGATGTCCTTTTCGTCCTCGACCACCAGAACCGTCGCCTTGGCCATGTATGCACTCCATGGAAAAACTTACAAACTACGACCACTTCAACCACCCTATATCTTGAAACTGGCCTTGGCAATAGCGTAGATGTCGATGTAACCACGTTGACATATGCTATAGGGGTGGTATTTTTCGCTGTGGTATCCGCCAGATAACCCTAAGGGTCACAAAAGTATGATCCCCGCGGCCGCAAAAGCCAAACGTTCCATCTTTCACCTGACTGATTTGATGGCGTTTTACCGCCAAGACCCTACTCGGCGCATCGCCATTAGCGTGCTCATCGGGGCGGTGTCCGGCCTGGGGGCCATCGCCTTTTTCGTGGCCCTGGAATGGTCCCGCTGGTTCTGCCTGGCCTATCTGGCCGGCTCCCCGGCTCCGGAACCGGCGGGCGAGCAACTGGTCCATCTGGTGGCCAATACCCCCTACCGGCCCTGGCTGTTGTTTTTCATCCCGGCCATCGGCGGGCTCATCTCCGGCCTGGTGGTCTATACCTTCGCTCCTGAGGCCGAGGGTCACGGCATGGACGCCATGATCTCGGCCTTTCACAATCTTAAGGGCTTCATCCGCACCAGGGTGCCGTTTATAAAGGCCTTTGCCTCCATCGTCACCCTGTCCACCGGCGGCTCGGCCGGGCGCGAGGGACCCATAGCCCAGATCGGGGCCGGGTTCGGTTCCTGGGTGTCGCGTATCCTTAAGCTGTCGGTGCAGGAGCGGCGCATCTTCATGCTGGCCGGTTGCGCGGGCGGCCTGGGGGCCATCTTCCGGGCCCCCCTGGGCGCGGCCATCACCAGCGTCGAGGTGCTCTACCGCGAGGACTTCGAGAGCGAGGCCATCATCCCCTGCGTCATAAGCTCGGTGATCGCCTTTTCCATATTTACCTTTGTCTTTGGTTTTGATCCCATCTTCGCCACCCCCGGCTTCGTGGCCCACGACCCCCGCCAGCTTCCCATCTTCGCGGTGCTGGGCCTGGTCTGCGCCCCGGTGGGCGGGCTGTACGTCAAGGTGTTCTACGGCACCCGCGACGCCTTTCGCCGCCTGAGCATTCCCAAGCATTTCCGCCCCATGCTGGGCGGCCTGGGGGTGGGGGCCATCGCCCTGTTCGTGCCCCAGGCCATCGGCGGCGGCTACGGCTATCTGCAAGCGGCCATCTACGGCCAGCTGAGCATCCTCATCATGTGCCTAGCCGCCTCGGCCAAGATCGCCACCACCAGCTTGACCATCGGCAGCGGGGGCAGCGGCGGGGTGTTCGGCCCCACTCTGTTCATCGGCGGCATGATCGGCGGAGTGGTGGGCCAGGTGGGGCACATGCTCTTTCCCGAGGTGGTCACCCAGCCGGGGGCCTACGTCCTGGTGGGCATGGCCGCCTTCTTTTCCGGCGCGGCCAAGGCTCCCCTGGGCGCCTTGATCATGGTCACCGAGATGACCCAGTCCTACGCCCTGTTGCCCCCCCTTATGCTGGTGTCGGTCATCGCCATCCTGTTCAACCGGGGCAGCAGCATCTACGAAAAGCAGGTGGCCGACAAATTCAACTCCCCGGCCCACGAAGGCGACCTCACCGTCAACGTCATGGAAAAGCTGACCGTGGGCGAGGTGTTCCAGCCGGACAAGCCATTCCAGACCCTGCCCGCCTCCACCCGGTTCGTGGACCTGCGCCGGGCGGTAGCCGCCAGCGGTCAGGCGGTATTTCCGGTCACCAACGCGCAGGGCACCATGATCGGGCTGCTCTCGGTGACCAACGTGCGCACCGTGCTGTTTGAGGACGCCCTCAAGGATCTGGTGGTGGTGGGCGAATTGTGCACCCCGCCGGTCAGCCTGCGGCTGGATCAGAGCCTCTACGACGCCCTGCTGGTCTTTTTGGAGAGCGGCTACGGCCAACTGCCGGTAACCGAGCATAAAGACGGCAAGTTGTCCATCCTGGGCATGCTGGACCACAGCGAGGTGGCCGCCGCCTATCACCGGGAAGTGAGCCGCCGCGCAAGCCAGGAATAGACCCGGCCTTGCGCCTCCCGTCCGGGGATACTAGAATTCTTTTTAATTATTTGCCTTAGGGGTTTTATGCAAGGCATGGTGGTGGCGGTGGTGCCCGCCGCCGGGGCGGGGACCCGCCTGGGCGGGGAGCGCCCCAAACAATTTTTGCCCCTGGCCGGGCGTCCCCTGCTTACCCGCACCCTCATGGTGCTGGAGGCCACGCCCCAGGTCCAGGCGGTGGTGGTGGTTTGCCCGCCCGGCGCGGAGGATGAAACCTGGCGCGCCTGCGTGGAGCCCTACGGCCTGGCCAAGGTGGCCGCCGTGGTGCCCGGCGGGGCCCAGCGCCAAGACAGCGTGGCCGCCGGGGTGGCCCGGGCCGCCCGTTTGGGCGCGGAGTGGCTGGTGGTGCACGACGCGGCCCGGCCCCTGGCTCGGCCCGAGTTGTTCGCCCGGGTGCTGGCCGCCGCCGCCCAGACCGGGGCGGCCATCGCTGCGGTGCCGGCGGCCGACACGATCAAGCAGGCCGGGGAGGGCGATCTGGCCCAGTCCACCCTGGACCGCTCCCAATTGTGGTTGGTGCAGACACCCCAGGTTTTCCGGCGCGACCTGCTGGAGCGGGCCCTGGCCCAGGCAACGGCGGATGGCTTTTACGCCACCGACGAGGCCGGTCTGGTGGAGCGCATGGGGGAAAAGGTGAAGCTGGTCATGGGCAGCCGCGACAATTTGAAAATCACCACCCCCGAGGACCTGGCCTTGGCCCAGGGGATCATGGGCCCGGCCATGCGGGTGGGGCAGGGGTTTGACGCCCACCGCCTGGCGCCGGGCCGCCGCCTGGTCTTGGCCGGGGTGGATATCCCCCATGAGACCGGGCTGCTGGGCCACTCCGACGCCGACGTGGCCGTCCATGCCCTGATGGACGCCCTGCTGGCCGCCGCCGGGCTGGGGGACATCGGGCAGATGTTCCCGGACAGCGACCCGGCCTACAAGGACGCCGACAGCATGGAGCTGTTGGCCCGAGTGCTGGAGCGCCTGGCCGCCCAGGGTTGGCGGCCCGCCCAGGTCAGCCTGACCATCCTGGCCCAGCGGCCCAAGATCGCCCCCCACTACCCGGCCATGCGGGCCAAGCTGGCCCAGGCTATGGACCTGGAGACCGGCGAGGTCAACCTGGCGGCCAGCACCACCGAGGGCCTGGGGTTCGTGGGCCGCGAGGAAGGCCTGGCCGCCTGGGCCACAGTGGTGATCGCCCCTCGATAAAAAACTCAACCTGCCTGCGTAAGCGGAGAAGCTGATGTCCCTGGTTATCTACAACACCCAGACCCGGCAAAAAGAAGAGTTTCAGCCCCTGGTGCCCGGCCAGGTGAGCATGTACGTGTGCGGGGTGACGGTCTACGACTCGCCCCACATCGGCCACGCCCGCTGTTACGTGGCCTTTGACGCCATCCACCGCCATTTCCGCTCCAAGGGGTGGAAGGTCGCCTATGTGCGCAACTTCACCGACATCGACGACAAGATCATCAAGCGGGCGGGTGAAACCGGCCAGGATTGGCGGGAACTGACCAAGGACAACATCGCGGCCTTCACCCGGGCCATGGAAGCCCTGAAGGTGCTCCCGGCCACCCAGGAGCCCCGGGCCACCGAGCACATCCAGGGGATCATCGACTCGGTGCAAAAGCTCATCGACAAGGGCCACGCCTATCCCGTGGAGGGCGGCGATGTGCTGTTCGCGGTGAACAGCTTCCCCGAGTACGGCAAGCTGAGCCACCGGGAGCTGGACCAGATGCAGGCCGGGGCCCGCATCGCGGTGGACGAGCGTAAGAAGAACCCCGTGGACTTTGTGCTGTGGAAGGGCTCCAAGCCCGGCGAACCCTCTTGGGACAGCCCCTGGGGGCCGGGCCGTCCCGGCTGGCACATCGAGTGCTCGGTGATGAGCCAGGAGTACCTGGGCGCCACCTTTGACATCCACGGCGGCGGCGAGGACCTCCTGTTCCCCCACCACGAGAACGAGGTGGCCCAGTCCGAGGCGCTCAACGACCAGCCCTTTGCCCGTTACTGGATCCACAACGGCTTTGTCAGGGTGAACCACGAGAAGATGTCCAAGTCCCTGGGCAACTTCTTTACCGTGGACGACATCCTCAAGACCGTGAAGCCCGAGGCGCTTCGGCTGTTCCTGCTGTCCAAGCACTACCGCTCGCCCCTGGACTTCAGCGACCAGGCCCTCAAGGAGGCCGGGCAGGGCCTGGAGCGGCTCTACCTGGCCCTGCGCGAGTCCGCCCCGCCCGCCGACCTGACCCTGGCCCAGCGCCTGACCCGCCCCGAGGAGCTGGAGTGGATGCGCGAGATCGACGGCCACGCCGCGGAGTTCGAGGCGGCCATGGACGACGACTTCAACACCCCCCGCGCCTTGGGAGCCCTGTTCAGCCTGGCCAAGACCGCCAACCGCCTGGCCGCCGCGCCGGAGCCGGCCCCCCGCCAGCCCATGCTGGGCAAGGGCGGGCAAAAGGAGGTCTCGGCCAAGCAGGCGCTGCTGGCCCTGGCCGCCGCCCGCCTGAAGCAGTTGGGCGGCCGTTTGGGCCTCTTGGGCGAGAACCCGGTGGAGTTCTTGCAGTCCAGCGCCCCGGAAGCCGGGGATGGGCCGGACCCGGCCCATATCGAGGATCTCATCGCCCAGCGGGCCCAGGCCCGCCAGGACAAGGACTTCGCCACCGCCGACCGCATCCGTGACGAGATCACCGCCCTGGGGGTGGTGTTGGAGGACAGCCCCACCGGCACCCGCTGGCGGCTGGCCGAATAAAAAAAGGAGCCCGGCCATGAGCATGCAGCGCTACGTCAGCGATGAACTGACCCACTTCGTGGGCCGCAGCTTCCGCCATGAGTACAACGCCCATGAGCAGCAGTTCGAGCTGTTGGTGCGAATCCTGCGCTCGGGCACCCTGGGCAAGAACGTTGACGGCCGGGTGGCCTTTCAGCCGGACATGCCCTTTTCGGGCAACGAGGCCTACCGCTCCAACGTGGTGTGCTTCTCCGACATCCCGGTGCCCGACCTGGGCATCCACATGGGCAAGTTCAGCCGCTTCGGCCTGTCGTTTCGCAAGAAGTTCCTCATCGAGCGCGGGGCCAACCCGGTGTATTACGTGGCCCGCAACTCCCTGATCACCGCCCCCGAGGGCCGGGCCAAGACCCTGGCCGCGTTGTTCGACGAAAAACACGACCAGCTCTGGGCCTTTTACGACGCCTACAAGAGCGGCCAGGCCGCTCCGCCAGAGGGCGAGGCCCGGCCGGGCGAGCCCCCCGACCTGACCGACCTGTTCAATTTCCTGGTCTACCACTTCTTCAGCTTCGTGAAGTTCTACGAGGAAGGCCTTCCCCCGGCCGACGAGAAGAACTACTACATGGAGCGGGAGTGGCGGGTCTTCGGCAACCTGGGGTTCGAGATCGGCGACGTGCGCCGGGTCATCTTCCCCGAGCGCTTCGCCCGCTCCTTCCGGGAGCGGGTGCCCGACTATTACGGCGAGATCACCTTTTCCTAGGAGCAAGCGCCATGCAGCTTCTGGTGGTGCTGGCCCATCCCGATCCGGCCAGCTTCAACGCGGCCATCGCGGACACGGCAGTGGCCGCCCTGCGCGGCTTGGGCCACGAGGTGGTGCTGCGCGACCTCTGCGCCGAGGGCTTCGACCCCCTGCTGGGCGCGGGGGAGATAAGCGAGCAGGCCGAGCTGCCGCCTTCGGTGGAAGCGCACTGCCGCGACCTGGAGCGGGCACAGGGCATCGTCATCGTGCACCCCAACTGGTGGGGCATGCCCCCGGCCATCATGAAGGGCTGGATCGACCGGGTGTTTCGTCCCGGCCGGGCCTATCGTTTCCTGGAGGGCGACGGCGGGGAGGGGGTGCCCCAGGGCCTGCTGCCCGCCAAGGCGGCGGTGGTCTACAACACCGGCAACACCCCGGCGGCGCGGGAGCTGGAGGCCTTCGGCGATCCCCTGGAGCGCCTGTGGCGCGACTGCGTGTTCGGCCTGTGCGCGGAGCTTGAGTTCCACCGCCGCCTGTTCGGGGTGGTGTGCCTGAGCGACGCCGCCCAGCGGGCGGCCTGGCTAAAAGAGGTGGAGCAAGACATGGCCCGCCTTTTCCCGGGGGAGGGCGCATGAGCCGGGAAAGCGACTTCACCTCCCACTGGTGGCGCACCGCGCCCAGCCGGGCCGACTTCGAGCTGGTGAGCGAGTTCTCCCCCCAGGGCGACCAGCCCCGGGCCATCGAGGAGCTTACCCACGGCCTGGCCGAGGGGATCAAGCACCAGGTGCTCCTGGGGGTCACCGGCAGCGGCAAGACCTTCACCATGGCCAACGTGGTGGCCAACGCCGGCCTGCCCGCCCTGGTGCTGGCCCCCAACAAGACCCTAGCCGCCCAGCTCTACGGCGAGTTCAAGGCCCTGTTCCCCCACAACGCGGTGGAGTACTTCGTCTCCTACTACGACTACTACCAGCCCGAGGCCTACATCCCGGCCAGCGACACCTACATCGAAAAGGATTCGTCCATCAACGAGCGCATCGACAAGATGCGCCACGCGGCCACCTATGCCCTGCTCTCCCGCCAGGACGTGATCATCGTGGCCAGTGTGTCGTGTATCTACGGCCTGGGCTCGCCCGAGGTCTATGCGGACATGATCGTCTATTTGGAGCAGGGCCAGGAGGCGGACCGCGACGAAATCCTGCGCAAGCTGGTGGAGATGCTCTACGAGCGCAACGAATACTCCTTTCACCGGGGCACCTTTCGGGTGCGCGGCGACACGGTGGAGATCTTCCCCGCCTACGAGGAAGACCGGGCGGTGCGCATCTCCTTTTTCGGCGACGAGGTGGAGGAGATCGCCTTCATCGACCCCCTGCGCGGGGTGGCCCTGGAGCGGGCCCCCCGGGTGACCATCTTCCCGGCCAGCCACTACGTGACCAACGAGACCATCCGGGTGCAGGCCATGAGCGCCATCCGCAGCGAGTTGGGCGAACGCCTGGCCGAATTCGAGGCCCAGGGCAAGCTCATCGAGGCCCAGCGCATCCGCGAGCGCACCCTGTTCGACCTGGAGATGATGAAGGAGCTGGGCTACTGCCACGGCATCGAGAACTACTCCCGCCACCTCACCGGCCGGGCTCCGGGCCAGGCCCCGCCCACCCTGCTGGACTATTTCCCCAAGCGCTGGCTGTTGATCGTGGACGAGAGCCACATCAGCATGCCCCAGGTGCGGGGCATGTACTTCGGCGACCGCTCCCGCAAGGAGACCCTGGTGGAATACGGCTTCCGCTTGCCCAGCGCCCTGGACAACCGGCCGCTGAACTTTGGCGAGTTCGAGACCCACACCGACCAGATCGTCTACGTTTCGGCCACCCCGGCCGACTACGAGCTGACCCAGGCCGAGGGGGTGGTGGTGGAACAGATCATCCGCCCCACCGGGCTGATGGACCCCGTGATCGAGGTGCGCCCCGCCTCGGGCCAGGTGGACGACCTGTTGGGTGAACTGCGCCTGGTGGTGGGACGGGGCGAGCGGGCCCTGGTGACCACCCTGACCAAGCGCATGGCCGAGGAGCTCACCGAATATTTCGACGAGATGGGCCTCAAGGTGCGCTACCTGCACAGCGATATCGACACCATCGAGCGGGTGGAGATCATCCGCGACCTGCGCAAGGGCGTGTTCGACGTGCTGGTGGGCATCAACCTGTTGCGCGAGGGCCTGGATTTGCCCGAGGTGAGCCTGGTGGCCATCCTGGACGCCGACCGCGAGGGCTTCCTGCGCTCCACCCGCTCGCTGATCCAGACCACGGGCCGGGCGGCGCGCAACGTTGACGGCCGGGTTCTGCTCTACGCCGACAAGGTGACCGATTCCATGGCCCAGGCCATGGAGGAGACCGAGCGGCGGCGGCAGGTGCAGATGGAGTACAACCAAGAGCACCACATCACCCCGGTGAGCATCAAGAAGGCCATCGGGGCCATGCTGCCCCATGAGCTGGAGGCCGACTACACCACGGTGCCCCTGGCCGAAACCGGCCCGGAGCTGGAGCCCGAGGAGATACCCCAGGAGATCGCCCGCCTGCGCCAGGAGATGGAGCAGATGGCCAAGGACCTGCGCTTCGAGGAGGCGGCGCTGATCCGCGACCAGATCAAGGAGCTGCAGGCCCAGGAGTTGGCCTGGAAGGAATTGGCATGAAGCGTTGCTGGAAGATAGTGGCCGCCTGTTTGCTGGCCCTGGCCATAATGCTGCCCGCCCTGGCCTCAGCGGGGCCGGGGGCCTACGCCACCCTGGACGGGCACAAAGTCTATTACACCGACCAGGGGCAGGGTGGGCCCGCCCTGGTGCTTATCCACGGCTGGTTGTGCAACCAAAAGTTTTGGCGGGAGCAGGTGCCCGCCCTGGCCAAGGGCCACCGGGTCATCGCCCTGGATATGATCGGTTTCGGCCAAAGCGACGCGCCCCGGGTGAGCTACACCCAGGAGCTCTTGGCCCGCTCGGTGCTGGCGGTGATGGACCAGGCCGGGGTCAAGAGCGCGGTGCTCATGGGCCACAGCATGGGCGCGGCGGTGGCCCGGCGGGTGGCCTTGCGGCATCCGGATAGAGTGCGAGGCATCATCTCCATGGACGGGGCTCTGGACCGGCCGCCCCAGGACCCGGCGGCCCGCGAAAAATGGCTGGCGGAGGCGGCCGCCTTTGGCGCCCAGTTCGCGGGCCCTGACGGCCAGTCCAAGGTGAAGCCCTTTTTCGCGGCCATAGAGGGCCCCAACGCCCCGCCCGCCCTGCGCCAGTGGATTCTGGCCCAGGCCCTGGCCACGCCCTGGCACGTGGGCCAAAGCTCCATGGCCGAGTTCATCAAGCCGGCCAACTGGGATATGCAACCTAGCCAAGTGCCCGCTCTGGCCATCGTCGCCCTGACCCCTTATGTGCCGCCGGATCAGGAGCAGCAGTTGCGCGTCCTGTTCCCCAGTCTGACCTACCGCACCGTCGACGGGGTGGGGCATTTCCTCATGCTGGAGAAGCCGGAAGTGGTCAACCCCCTGATCCTGGAGTTCGTGGACGGCGAGGCGATGAAGGTAAGCCAGGCGGGAAAGTAAGAGAAAAGAGTCTCAGGGCAATCGTGTAGGTTGGGTGGAGCGAAGCGAAACCCGACAAAAACTAATCACGGCTAGAGTAGCGCTTGGCCACCACGCAGACCACAGACAAGCCCCGTGGCGCCGAGGTCATAAAACAGGCCCTGGCCCACGTGCCCCTGAACCCCGGCGTGTACCTGATGAAGGACGCCCGGGGACGGGTGATCTACGTGGGCAAGGCCAAGCATCTCAAGAACCGGCTGACCTCCTACACCCGCCCGCCCGCCGGCCCCACCTGGTACGCCAACAAGGTGGCCACCATGGTCAAGCAGGTGGCCGCGGTGGATTTCGTGATCACCGCCAGCGAGAAGGAAGCCCTTCTGCTGGAAAACACCCTGATCAAAAAGCACCGCCCCCGCTACAACGCCGACTTGCGCGATGACAAATCCTACCCTTACTTCCGCCTGAACCTGGAGCACGACTTCCCCCGCCTGTCCCTGGTGCGCCGCCCCAAACTCAGCGACGGGGCCCAGTATTACGGGCCCTTCGGCAGCGCCGGAGCAGCCCGCCAGACCATGTACCTGTTGCAGCGCATCTTCCCCCTGCGCCGCTGCTCGGACCACACCATCCGCAACCGGGCCCGCCCCTGCCTGGACTACGAAACCGGCCGCTGCCCCGCCCCTTGCGCCGAGAAGATAAGCAAACAGGACTACGCCGGGCTGGTCAAACAGATGCAGGCGTTTTTCGCGGGCCAGGGCGAGGAGCTGGCCAAGCGGCTGCACGAGGAGATGGACCAGGCGGCCCAGGCCGAACGCTTCGAGGAGGCGGCCCTGTTGCGCGACCGTTGGCAGGCCCTGAGCCGCACCCTGGAGCGCCAGCGGGTGTCGGCCCCCCAGGAGGAGGACCTCGACGCGGTGGCCCTGCACCACAGCGAGGAAGGCGTGCGCCTGGCCCAGGTGCGGGTGCGCGGGGGGCAGGTGGTGGGCAGCCGGGTGCACGACCTTAGCCGGGCCGCCCAGGAACCGGGCGAGACCATGTCCCAGGCCTTGCTGGCCCTGTACGAGGTGGCCGTGCCGCCGCCGTTGGTGCTGGTCTCCCAGATGCCCGCCGACCCTTCGCTGGTGGCCGAGGTGCTGGGCGAGAAAGCGGGGCGCAAGGTGGAGCTGCGCCTGCCCCAGCGGGGCGAGAAACGCAAGCTAATGGACATGGCCCAGCTCAACGCGGCCCAGCCCCGCCACGAGGGCCCCGGCCCGGCGGCGGCCCTGGCCCGCCTGGGCGACCGGCTGGGCCTGGAGCGGCCGCCCGAGACCATGGAGTGCCTGGACATCTCCCACCTGGGGGGCAGCCTCACCGTGGCCGGGCTCTCGGCCATGCAGGGGGGCGCGGCGGACAAGAACGCCTACCGCCGCTACAAGGTGATGGGCGGCGAGGGCGGGGGCGACGACTACGCGGCCATGGCCCACGTCTTGGCCCGCCGGCTGGGCGGCGACGACCCTCCGCCGGATCTGCTCATCGTGGACGGCGGCAAGGGTCAGTTGGCCATGGCGGTGCAGGCCCTGGCCGCCGCCGCGCCGGAGCACCCCCCGGCCCTGGCCTCCATAGCCAAGGGCCGCGCGCCCGGCGAACCGGATCGCATTTACCTGCCGCTGCGCAAGAACCCGGTGAACCTCAAGGCGGGCGATCCGGCGTTGCTGTTGGTGATGCGCCTCAGGGACGAGGCCCACCGTTTTGCCATCAGTTACCACCGCCTGCTGCGCAAGAAGGCCCTTACCCGCTCCATTCTGGAGGAGGTGCCGGGCATCGGGCCCAAGAAGCGCTCCCGTTTGCTCAAGAGCTTCGGCTCACTGGCGGCGGTGAAAAAAGCGGGGCCAGAGGAGCTGCAAGACAGGGGAGGGCTGGACCAAACCACGGCGCAACGCCTGGCCTCTTTTTTGGCCGCCCTTGACACTGCCCATGGGCCAAAGTAGACTTCGGCTGAATTATAGGAGGGTTGCATGTTCGGCATCGGCATGCCCGAGCTTCTCATAATTTTGGTGGTCGCCCTCATCGTGGTGGGCCCCAAAAAGCTGCCGGATATGGCCAAAAGCTTGGGCAAGGGCCTAAGCCAGTTCCGCAAGGCCGCCGATGAGATCAAGGAAGAGTTTTCCGAGCACGAGACCTATCAAGACCTCAAGGGCCTGAACAAGTCCTTCCGCGAGACCCTGGACGAAGTCAATCCCCGCAAGCTTCTGGACGAAGTGAACCCCTTGGTTACCCCCAAGGAGCCCACCCTGGACCTCTCGGGGCGCGACGCCCTGATGAAGGAAATCAAGAAGCAGACCGAGGATCCCCAGGAGCAGGCCTCCGTGGAGGTGGCCCAGGCCCCGGCCCAACCGGTCGAGCCCCCGGCGGCGGAAAACCCCAAACCGGCCCCAGAACCCCAGACCACCCCCAGCCCAGATCGCAAAGAATCCTAGATGTCGGACCAGGAACAGACTCCAGGGGCCGCCCCGCCGGACCCGGAAGAGAATCGCTACGCGCATCCCGATACGGAGGATGACGATTCGCGCATGCCCTTCCTGGCCCACCTGGAAGAGCTGCGTTCCCGCCTGGTGCGTTCGGCCATCGCGGTGGGGGTGTGCTTTTTAGGCACCTATCTGTTCAAGGAAGAGCTTTATCAGGGCCTGGCCCAGCCCCTGAAGGCGGCCATGCCCGCCGGGGCCAAGCTGATCTACACCGCGCCGGCCGAGGCCTTTTTCACCTACCTGAAGATATCCCTCTTGGCGGCCATCGTGGTGGCCTCGCCGATCATCTTCTATCAATTCTGGCGTTTCATCGCCCCCGGCCTTTATGACCACGAGCGCAAGGCGGTATGGCCCTTTGTCCTGGTCTCCTCGGTACTGTTCATGGTGGGCTCGGTGTTCTGCTACACCATGGTGTTCCCCTACGCCTTCCAGTTTTTCATGAGCTTCGCCACCGACGACATCGTGCCCATGCTCAGCCTCAAGTCCTATCTGAGCTTCAGCGCCACCCTGCTGTTCGCCTTTGGGGTCATCTTCGAGATGCCCCTGGTGCTGGTGTTCTTGGGCCGCATCGGGGTGGTGAGTGCCAAGGGTCTCAAGAAAAATCGCAAGTACGCCATTCTCATCATGTTCGTGGCCGGAGCCATGTTTACCCCGCCGGACGTGGTCACCCAGATCATGATGGCCGTGCCTCTGATCATCCTCTACGAGATATCCATCTGGATGGTGGTGGCCACGGAAAAGAAAAAGGCCGAGCGCCAGGCCGCCGAAGAGGCCGAGTTCACCAACGACGAGGAACAATAGGCGTCTATCCACCGCCCTTGACCCTCCCCGGCGCAATCATTAGCTTTTAAGTAAGAAATAGGTTTTTCGAGGGAGGATGTGCCATGCTCAAGGCGGCCGGTCTGGCCCTGCTCGCGCTGGCTCTCGTCTGCGTCCCGGCGGCGGCCCAAGACGAGATCAAGACCTACGACGGGGTGAAGCTCAGCCCCTATCATCGCGACTACGACAACTCCATCCGCGGTCCCCAAAAGGTGGCCCAGGACACCTACCGCCTCAAGGTGGAGGGACTGGTGGGCAAACCCCTCAGCCTGACCTACCAGCAGGTGCTGGCCTTGCCCACGGTCAAGGAGGTGGTCAAGATGCCCTGCGTGGAGGGTTGGGACGAAATCCTGCTCTACCAGGGGGTGCGCCTGCGCGACCTGCTGGCCCTGGCGGGGCCCCGGCCCGAGGCCACCTGGGTCATGTTCCACACCGCCGAGGGCTATTCCACCGGACTGCCCCTCGAGTACCTGCGCGGGGACAAGGTGCTGTTAGGCTATAAAATCAATGGCTTGTCCCTGGACGCCAATCGGGGGTGGCCCTTCCAGCTGGTGGCGCCGGGCAAACTGGGCTACAAGTGGGCCAAGTGGATCGTGCGCCTGGAACTGACCGCCAAGCCCCAGGAGGGGTTCTGGGAAAAGCGGGGCTATTCCAACACCGCCGACGCACTGCGGCGCTGAGCCGAAAAATTTGCCCTTGACAAAAATCGGTCAAAGGCCATACTGAACAGCATCACGGGAGTTGTATACGAAATGCAAAGGATCCAGACCAACCAGGAAGGCACGAGCGCCCGCCCCATGGCGGCAGCCGCCGGCGCCCCTGTGTTCGGGGTCTGGTTTTATTGGTGGCGTTCACCGATGACGGTGTGCTCCGCCGGGAGGAAACCAGCTTAGGTCCTTAAACTCCCACGCTTAACAGCGAGCCCACCGTCAGATTGACGGTGGGCTTTTCTTTTGCCGCGAAGGATGAACATGGGAAGCTTGCAAGCCTATACCAAGGAGCTTTTGGCCGACGCCGACACCCCGGTGTCCGCCTATGTGAAGCTGTGCCAGGGGGAGGAGACCTCCTTCTTGTTCGAAAGCGGGGAGGGGGTGGACTCGGTGGGCCGCTACTCCATCGTGGCCTGGGAGCCCCTGCGCACCTTGCGTTTACAGGGCGGCCAGACGCTGGTGAGCAACGGAAACGGGGAGCAGGCCCGGCCCGAGGGCGAGTTCTTCGCGGCGGCCCAGGAGCTTAGCGACGCCCTGGCCGTGGAGGACTTGCCCGAGCTGCCCTTTGTGGGCTCGTTCATGGGCTATGTCAGCTACGAGGCGGTGCGCCTGGTGGAAAAACTGCCGCCGGTAGAGCCCCACCGGCTGCCCGTGGCCTGGCTCTGCTTCCCGGCCTGCTTCGCGGTTTTCGACCATCTGCACCGCCGCCTGATCCTGGTGGCCCTGGCCGACGGCCCCGAGCGAGGCCGGGCCAAGCTGGCCGAGATCGTGGAGCGCCTGCACCGGCCGGCCCGCCTGGTCTCCCCGCCGGGGAGGTTCGAAGTCAACCCGCCGGCCAAGGAGCCCTTCATGGCCGCGGTGGAAAAGGCCAAGGAGTACATCATGGCCGGGGACATCTTCCAGGTGGTGCCCTCGGCCCGCTTCACCGGCGAGACTGACATCGACCCCCTGGCCGTGTACCGCTGGCTTCGGGTCAAGAGCCCCTCGCCCTACATGTTTTTCCTGAAATACCCCGGCTTCTCCCTGGCCGGCTCCTCGCCCGAGACCCTGGTCAAGGTCAAGGAGGGCCAGGTGTATCTGCGGCCCATCGCGGGCACCCGGGGCCGCTCGGCCGATCCGGAGAAGGACCTGGCCCTGGAGCGGGAGATGATGAGCTCGGTCAAGGAGCGGGCCGAGCACGTGATGCTGGTGGATTTGGCCCGCAACGACGCCGGGCGGGTTAGCCGCTACGGCACGGTGCAGGTGAGCCCCTACATGACCGTAGAGCGCTACAGCCACGTGATGCACATCGTCTCCCAAGTCATCGGCCGGGTGGAGCCGGAGCTCTCGGTATGGGACGCCTTCCAGGCCTCCTTCCCGGCGGGCACCCTGTCCGGCGCGCCCAAGGTCAGGGCCATGGAGATAATCAACGAGCTGGAAGGAGTGGCCCGCGGCCCCTATGGCGGGGCGGTGGGCTGCTTCGGGCCGGGCCAATACATGGATACCTGCATCGGCATCCGCATGATGCTCTTCGACCAGGGCCGCTACACCCTGCAGGCCGGGGCGGGCATCGTGGCCGACAGCGACCCGGCCATGGAATACGAGGAAATCTGCCACAAAGCCGCCCAGGGCCTGGCCGCCCTGAAGCTGGCCTCGGAGGGATTGGCATGATCGTGGTAATCGACAACTACGACTCCTTCACCTACAACATCGTGCAGGCCTTGGGCAGCCTGGGCTGCGAGCTCAAGGTGTTTCGCAATGATGCCGTTCAGGTGGAGGCAATCGAGGAACACGCGCCCGAGGCCATGATCATCTCGCCGGGGCCGGGGCGCCCCGAGGATTCGGGCATAACCCTGGCGGCCATCGAGCGCTACGCGGGGAGCTTCCCCATCCTGGGAGTCTGCCTGGGCCACCAGGCCATCGCCCAGGTCTTCGGGGCCCAGGTGGTGCGTTCGGGCAAGCCCATGCACGGCAAGGTCAGCGAGGTGTTCCACGACGGCAAGGGCCTGTTCCAGGGCCTGCGCAACCCCTTCCTGGCCTGCCGCTACCATTCGTTGGTGGTGCCCGAGGCCAGCGTGAGCGCGCCTCTGGTAATATCGGCCTACACCATGGAGGGTGAGGTCATGGGCCTCAGGCACCGGGAGCTGCCGGTGGAGGGGGTGCAGTTCCACCCCGAGTCCATCGCCACCGCCCAGGGCATGACCCTGTTCCAAAACTTTTTGCGCCAACACCTGGGCGAGGCCGCCGGCAAGGGGCGCACCCAAGAGCGCGCCGCCCAAGCGGCCCCAGCGCGGGTTTAAAGGAGAAACGTCATGGTCATCACCATGCAGCCGGGCTGCCCCAAGGGCGACGTGGCCAAGGTGATCTCGGTTCTGCGCCGGGAAGGTCTGGAGCCGCGCATCATCGCTCCCGATCCCCGGGTGGTGCTGGGAGTGGTGGAGGAGATCAGCCCCGCCCAGGCCGAGCAGCTCAGCCAGGAAGTGGCCGGGATGTCCGGGGTGGAGGAGATCACCAACTTCGAGAAATCCTGGAAGCTGGTGTCCAAGAGCTTCAAGCCCGAGACCACCACGGTGCAACTGGGCGACATGCTGGTGGGCGGCCCGGAGGTGATGGTGGCCGCCGGACCCTGCGCGGTGGAGAGCCGAGAAAACTTTTTGGAGACCGCCGCCCTGCTGCACCGGGCCGGGGCCGGGGCGCTCAGGGGCGGGGCCTTCAAGCCGCGAACCAGCCCCTACTCCTTCCGGGGCCTGGGCGAAGAGGGCCTCAAGATCATGGCCGAGGCCCGCGAGGTGACCGGCCTGCCCATCGTCACCGAGGTGCTCAACGCCTCGGACGTGGAGCTGGTGGCCCGCTACGCCGACGTCTTGCAGATCGGCACCCGCAACATGCAGAACTTCGCGCTGCTGGAGGCGGTGGGCGAGACCGACCGCCCGGTGCTGCTCAAACGGGGCATGATGGCCAGCATCAAGGAGCTTTTGCTCTCGGCCGAGTACATCGTGGCCCGGGGCAACTGGCAGGTGATGCTCTGCGAGCGGGGCATCCGCACCTTTGAGACCGAGACCCGCAACACCCTGGACCTCAGCGCGGTGCCCCTGCTCAAGCAGTACACCCATCTGCCGGTGGTGGTGGACCCCAGCCACGCGGCGGGCAAGCGGGAGCTGGTGCCCGCCCTGGCCCTGGCCGCGGTGGCCGCCGGGGCGGACGGCATCTTGGTGGAGGTGCACCCCGAGCCGGAAAAGGCCTTCAGCGACGGCCGCCAGAGCCTTCGGCCCGAGCAGTTCGCGGCCATGATGGCCGATCTGCGCCGGGTGGCCGGGGCGGTGGGCCGCCAGGTGCGGGAGATGGCGGCATGAGCCTACAGGGTTCGGTGACTCCGCCGGGGGACAAGTCCATCTCCCACCGGGCCGGGCTGTTCTCCCTGTTGGCCTCGGGCATCTGCCGGGTGGCCAACTTCTCGCCCTGCGCCGACTGCGCCAGCACCCTGGCGGCGGTGGAGAGCCTGGGGGGCAAGGTGGAGCGTGAAGGCGGCGAGGTGATCCTGCACGGCGCCCAAGGCAAGCTCATTAGCGCGGCGGTGGATTGCGGCAACTCCGGCACCACCATGCGCCTGCTCATGGGCCTGCTGGCCGGGCGTCCGGGCAGCTACGCCCTGGACGGCGACGCCTCCCTGCGGCGGCGGCCCATGGCCCGGGTGGCCGACCCGCTCACGCGCATGGGAGCCAAGGTCTCCACCAGCGAGGGCCGCCCGCCGGTGACCATCGAGGGCGCCCAACTCACCGGCCAACGCCACGAGTTGGCCGTGGCCAGCGCCCAGCTCAAGAGCGCCCTGCTGTTGGCCGGGGTGCAGGCCGTGGGCGAGACCTTGGTCATCGAGCCGCACCTGAGCCGCGACCACACCGAGCGCCTGCTGGCGGCCATGGGCGCGGACATCGCCCAGGCCGAGGGCGGCTGGCGGGTGCGGCAATCGGACCTTGAGCAGCTGCCCCGCCTGCGGGTGCCGGGCGACGTGTCGGCCGCCGCCTTCCTGTTGGTGGGCGCGCTGATAACCCCGGGCAGCCGGGTGACCACCCTGGGGGTGGGGCTCAACCCCGGCCGGGTGGGGCTCATCACCGTGCTGCAACGCATGGGGTCCAAGCTGGAGGTGAGCCAGGAGGGCGACGAGCCCGAGCCCTGGGGCCGGGTGAGCGCTGCCTATGCCCCGGAGCTCAAGGCCACCGAGGTGTTGGCCTCGGAGATTCCCCTGCTGGTGGACGAAGTGCCCATCCTGGCCCTGGCCGCCACCCAGGCCCAAGGCACCACGGTGCTGCGCTCCATCGGCGAGCTGCGGGTAAAGGAATCGGACCGCATCGCGGCCATCGTCACCCAGTTGGGGGCCCTGGGCGCGCGCCTGTGGGAAGAGGGCGACGACCTGTTCATCGCGGGGCCCACGCCCCTGAAGCCCCAGGGGAGCTACGATTCCTACGGCGACCATCGCATCGCCATGACCCTGGCCATGGCCGGGGCGCTGTGTGGCCAGACCCTGGAGGTGGCGGATGCCGCCTGCGCCGGGGTATCCTATCCCGACTTTTACCGCGACCTGGAGGCATTGCAGCAGTGATTCGTCTGGCGGTGATAGGCGATCAGCGGGTAACGCACTCGCTGTCGCCGCGCATGCACAACGCGGTTCTTCGCCAGGAGGGCTTGGCCGGGAGCTATGCGGCCATACCCGTGGAGACGGAGCGCTTGGGCGCTTTCCTGGGCAGCCTGGCCGAAGAGGGCTACGCGGGGATAAACGTCACCGTGCCCTACAAACGGTTGGTATTGCCGTTTCTGGACCACCTGGACGAAGAGGCGGCCATCTTGGGCGCGGTGAACACCATCGTGGTAAAAGGAAAACGTCTGGAGGGCGGCAACACCGACTGCCCCGGCTTTGCCCAGGCCCTGATCGAAACCGGCTACGCGGCGGCGGGGCAGCCCGCCCTGGTGATGGGCGCGGGCGGGGCGGCCCGTTCGGTGGTGCTGGCCCTGGCCCGGCTGGGGGCCGCGCCGCTGTGGGTGGCCGCCCGGCGGCCGGTGCAGGCCCGGGCCCTGTGCGCCGAGCTGGGCGGCGAGGCCATCGACCTGGAACAGGCGGCCCGGGTCGCGGCCCAGGCGCGGCTGCTGGTAAACGCGGCCGCCGTCTCCAGCCCGGCTGAATCACCCAAAATGGCCGCCTGGGTGCGAGCCTTGCAGGCGTCCCGCTTGGAGCAGGTAATGGACATCAACTACGGACGCGGCGAAAATTTCTGGGCCGACCTGGCCCGTGCGGCGGGGGCCCGCTTCAGCGATGGCCTGGTCATGCTGGCCCACCAGGCGGCCCTGAGCTTCACCCGCTGGACCGGCCGGTCGGTGCCTGGGGCGCGCTTTTTGGCTGCCCTGGAGGGCGCGGCATGACCGGCAACATCTACCTCACCGGCTTCATGGGCGCGGGCAAGAGCACCGTGGGCCGCCTTTTGGCCACGGCCCTGCGCCGCCGTTTGGTGAGCCTGGACCAGCGCATCGTGCGCCGGGCCCGCAGACCCATCCCAGAGGTTTTCGCCCAAAAGGGCGAGGCGGCCTTTCGGCAGCTGGAAAACGAGGAGTTGGCCAAGCTGGCCGATGAGAAGGGCCTGGTGGTGGACACCGGCGGCGGGGCGGCGGTGAGCCCGGCCAACCGCGCGCTCATGCACCAAAGCGGGCGGATCGTGCACTTGGACGCCTGCCTGGACACCTGCTGCATGCGCCTGGGGCCCCATGAGGCTTCCACCCGGCCCATGTGGCAGGACGCCGACGCGGTGGAGCGCCTGTTCCAGGCCCGGCAAGAGGCCTACGCCGATTGCGACCTCAAGGTGGAGGTGGACCATCTGGACGCCGAGCAGGCGGCCCAGACCGTGGCCGCCGGGCTGTTGGGGGTGGAGGAGTTTCCCCTGGAGTTGGAGGGCAAGCTGTGCCTGGTGCACAGCTCCTGGGAAGGGGCCGCCGCGCTGCGGGAAACGGTGGAGGGCCGCCGGGTGGTGCTCCTGACCGACCGCAAGGTGGCCGCCCTGCACGCCGACCGCTATCGCCGGGTGCTGGGCGACGACCTGCTCATCACCCTGGCCCCGGGCGAGAACAGCAAGAGCCTTAAGACCGCCGAGCGGGTCTACAAGCAGATGCTGGCCGCGCGCATCGAACGCGGGGACATGCTGCTGGCCCTGGGCGGGGGGGTGATGACCGACCTGGGGGCCTTTGTGGCCGCCACCTACAAGCGGGGCATCGACTTCCTGCTGGTCTCCACCACCCTGCTGGGCTGCGTGGACGCAGCGGTGGGCGGCAAGGCGGCGGTGAACCTGGGCACCGCCAAGAACCAGGTGGGCTGCTTCACCCAGCCGCGCATGGTCATTCTGGACTTGCAGGCCCTGGCCACCCTGCCCAAGGCCCAGCGGGTGGAGGGGTTGGCCGAGGCCTACAAGACCGGCCTGGTGGCCGACCCCGAGCTGGCCCGCTTGTGTGAACAAGACATGGAGTTGCTGTTGGGCGGCGAGGTGCTGGGTCTGGCCGAGGTGGTGCGCCGCTCGGTGCGGGCCAAGGCCGGGGTGGTGGGCCAGGACTTCCGCGAGGGCGGGCGACGGGCCATACTGAACTTCGGGCACACCTATGGCCACGCCCTGGAAGGCTGGCACCGCTATCGCCTGGGGCACGGCCAGTCCGTGGCCGGGGGCATGCTGGTGGCCGCGGCCATTTCCGCCGGGCGGGGCCTGCTGGCCTCGGCCCAGGCCGAGGCCATAAGCCGCGCCGTGAAGCCCCTGTTGCCCCAGGACCTGGCCTGGGCTCCGGCCGAGGAGGCCTGGGAGATCATGCTGGACGACAAGAAAAACGTGAAGGGCAAGGTGCGCTTCGTGCTGCTCAAAGGGGTGGGCGAGCCGCTGGTGGTGGACGACGTGACCCCCACCGAGCTGGGCCGGGCCCTGGCCATAGCCAAGGAAATTTGCCATGGGTAGTTTCAGCGGCGAAATCCTCAAGGTGGCCACCTTTGGCGAGTCGCACGGTGTCGGCGTGGGAGTGGTGGTGGAGGGCGTCCCGGCCGGGATCGCCCTGGAGCAAGAGGCCATCCAGGCCGAGTTGGACCGCCGCCGCCCCGGAACCTCGCCCCTGGCCTCGGCTCGCCAGGAGGCCGACCAGGTGGAGATACTCTCCGGGGTGGCCGAGGGCCGCACCCTGGGCAGCCCCATCGCCCTGCTGGTACGCAATGTCGACGCCCGCTCCAAGGACTATTCCGCCCTGGCCGACAAGTTCCGCCCCGGCCATGCGGACTACACCTTTTGGCGCAAGTACGGCTTGCCGCCCCAGCCGGGCGGGGGCCGCTCCTCGGGCCGCGAGACCGTGGGCCGGGTGGCCGCCGGGGCGGTGGCCCGGGCCCTGCTGGCCCCCTTGGGGGTGGCGATCGCGGCCTACACCATCCAGGTGGGGCCGGTGAAGGCCACGGCCATTGACCCGGCCTTTGCCCGGGAGCACCCCCTGCGGGCCGCCGACCCGGCCACGGCCCAGGCCATGGTGGACGAGGTAATGGCCGCCCGCTCCGACGGGGACTCGGTGGGTGGGGTGCTGGAGCTGGCGATAGACGGCGTGCCCGCCGGACTGGGCGACCCGGTTTTTAACAAGCTGGACGCCCGCCTAGGCGGGGCCATGTTTTCCATCGGCGCGGTCAAGTGGGTGGAGATCGGCGACGGTTTAGCCGTGGCCGCCCGGCGGGGCTCGGCCAACAACGACCAGATGGACGCCAAGGGCTTTTTGTCCAACCACGCGGGGGGCATCCTGGGGGGCATCAGCAACGGCATGCCCCTGGTGCTGCGTCTGGCCATCAAGCCCACCCCTTCCATCGCCCAGCCCCAGCGCACCCAAAACCTGGACGGCCAGGCGGTGGAGATATCCATCGGCGGGCGGCACGACCCCTGTTTGTGCGGGCGCATCGCCCCGGTGGCCGAGGCCATGGCCGCCCTGGTGCTGGCCGACCTGTGGCTCATGCAAAAGACCCAGGCAAGGAGCGAGGCATGAAAATCCTGGTGCTCAACGGCCCCAACCTGAACATGCTGGGCCGCCGCGAGTCCGAGCATTACGGCAGCCTGACTCTCTACGAGATCAACCGACGCCTGGACAAGCTGGCCGAGGAGCTGGGCCTGGAGCTGGCCTTTGCCCAGTCCAACCACGAGGGCGAGCTGGTGGACCTGTTGCAAGAAGCCTCCCCCCAATACGCCGGGGTGGTGCTCAACGCCGGAGGCTACACCCACACCAGCGTGGCGATACGCGACGCGGTGCTCTGTTGCGGGGTGCCGGTGGTGGAGGTGCACCTGAGCCAACCCGCCGCCCGGGAGGAGTTCCGCCGTTTCTCATACCTCTCGGGGGCCTGCGCGGGCACGGTGGCCGGCTTCGGCTGGCGCTCCTACGCCCTGGCCCTGCGCTGGTTTGCTGCGTTGCGCGACGAGGAAAAATAGGCTTCTTGGAAAGGCGCGCGTTTTTTGCCCTTGACAGGCCGAACCATGAGGCGTTTACTTGACACAACCCAACTCGGTCCCCAAGGACCGGCAAGGAACTTGTTAGAATCATGACGGGCAACGGCAAAATAAATCTGGACGGTCAGGGGCGATTTAGCTCCGGCGTCTTTTTTTATTTTTATTATTTTACCGCCGTCTGCCCAAGGGCTGGGGAGGGTTAGAGCCGAACTAGGCTAAACCAAGCAAGCAACCAAGGCCATGGGCAGACTGAGAAAGTCGCCCATGGCCTTTTTGCGTTTGGGGCAGGCCGGGCGGCGGGGAGTCGGCTCAGGCAGGAACAAGGAAGAGAAAGATGGCACTGGCAAGCAAGATGGAAATCGAAGTAGAGGCGGTAGAAGCGATGGCCGCCGGGGCGGTGGCGCACAAGCTCAAACCCCAGGCGCTTCTGGTGAGCCGCGAGGCCAAACCCCAAGACACCGTGGTGCACGCCGGTCCGGTGAGCGTGGGCGGCGGCGGCTTCACCGTGATCGCCGGACCCTGCTCGGTGGAAAACCCAGAGCAGATGCTCTGCACCGCCCGCTGGGCCCAGCGCTACGGCGCGGCCATCCTCCGGGGTGGGGCCTACAAGCCGCGCACCTCCCCCTACAGCTTCCAGGGCCTGGGCCGCGAAGGCCTGGAGCTTCTGGCCCAGGCGAGGCGCCTCACCGGGCTGCCCATAGTCACCGAGGTGATGGACAGCAGCGACATCGACCTGGTGGCCGAGTACGCCGACGTGATCCAGGTGGGGGCGCGCAACGTGCAGAACTTCTCCCTGCTGCGCAAGCTGGGCGAGATCCGCAAGCCCATCTTCATGAAGCGCGGCCTGATGACCACCATCAAGGAGTTCCTTAGCGCCGCCGAGTACATCCTGGCCGGAGGCAACGACCAGGTGATCCTGTGCGAGCGGGGCATCCGCACCTTCGAGACCGCCACCCGCAACACCCTGGATCTCAGCGCGGTATGCGTGCTCAAGGAAAAGACCCACCTGCCCGTGGTGGTGGACCCCAGCCACGCCGTGGGCAACCGCCGCTACGTAAAGCCCCTGGCCCGCGCCTCCCTGGCCGTGGGGGCCGACGGCATCATGGTGGAGATGCACTGCGACCCCGAAAAGGCCCTGTGCGACGGGGACCAGTCCCTGACCCCCGCCGAGTTCAAGGCCATGATGGAAGAACTGAACGCCATGACCGCCCTGCGCCGGGGCTGGCTGGCCTGTTAGAGGGAACATCGTCATGAACAGCGCGCCCAGCCAAATCCAGCCCCCCAGCGACCAGGCCCAGACGGCCATCAACGCCCTGCGCGAGGAGATCGACCAGGTGGACCGCGAGCTGATGAGCCTGCTCAACCAGCGGGCCCGTCTGGCCCTGGACATCGGCCGGCTGAAAAAGAACGCCGGATTGCCGGTGTTCGTGCCCGAACGCGAGAGCGACCTGTTGGACAAGCTGGCCCAGGGCAACCACGGCCCCCTGCCCAACCGCTACCTGGTCAGCGTCTTCCGCGAGGTCATCTCCGCCTGCCGTTCCGTGCAGCAGCCGCTCAAGGTGGCCTTCCTGGGCCCGGAGTTCACCTTCAGCCATCAGGCCGCGGTGCAGCATTTCGGCAGCTCCTGCGGCATGGCCCCCCAGAGCGGCATCGCCGAAGTGTTTCGCGAGGTGGAGAGCGGCCGCTGCCAGGTGGGCTTGGTGCCGGTGGAGAACTCCGGCGAGGGCGCGGTGGGCGCGTCTCTGGACCAGTTCATGACCACCCAGCTCAAGGTGTGCGGCGAGGTGTACACGCCCATCAATCACGTGCTCATGTCCCAGGGGGATGACCTGGACGCCATCACCACGGTCTATTCCCATCCCCAAGCCCTGGCCCAGTGCCGTGGTTGGCTGACCCGCAACCTGCCCCAGGCTCGGGTGGCCGAGGCCCCCAGCACCGCCGCCGCCGCGCGCCAGGCCGCCGAGACGCCCGGCTCCGCCGCCATCGGGGCGGTGGCCGCCGCCCGGCACCATTGCCTCAAGGTGCTGGCCGAGGGCATCCAGGACTACACCTACAACACCACCCGCTTTCTGGTGATCGGCAAGCAGGACGTGCCCCCCTGCGGCCAGGACAAGACCTCCATCGTCTTCCTCACCGCCCACCGCCCCGGTTCTCTGTACAAGGCCCTGGGCGAGCTGGCCGAGCTGGGGGTAAACCTGAGCCGCATCGAAAGCCGTCCCACCAAGGACCGCCCCTGGGAATACGCCTTTTTCGTGGACCTGAACGGTCACCGCCAAGACCCCGAGGTGGCCCAGGCCCTGGCCGCCCTGGAGAGCCAGGTGGAACGTTTGCGCGTGCTGGGCTCGTTCCCGGCCGGGGAGATGCTCTCATGAACTCGGAGGATGACTTTGGCGGCTTTGGCCGCGCCGCCTCGGCCGAAGCCGCCGCCGGGCTCACCGTAGGCATCATCGGGGCCCAGGGCCGCATGGGCTCCTGGCTGTGCCGCCTGTTGGAGCCCTTGGTGGGCCGCCTGCTTATCGCCGACATAGCGGGCGAGCCGCTCACCCCGGAGTGGGTGGCCGCCTGCCGGGTGATAATCCTGGCGGTGCCGGTGCACGCGGTGGAGGGGGTGATGCAGTTCATCGGCCCCCACACCGACCCCGAGGGGGTGGTGGTGGACATCTCCTCGCTCAAGCAGACCCCACTGACCGCCATGCTGGCCCACGCCCGGGGCGAGGTGGTGGGCGCCCACCCCTTGTTCGGCCCCGGCGCGCCTTCCCTGCAAGACCAGACCGTTTTTCTGAGCCCCGGCCGGGGGCGGCTATGGCTGACCCGGCTGCGTCGCTTTTTGCAAGGGCAGGGGGCCCGGCCGGTGATCATGGAGCCGGAACGCCACGACCGCCTCATGGCCCAGGTGCAGACCCTTCGTCATCTCTTGCTCTACGCCTTTGGCTGGAGCCTGATGCAGCTGGGCTACCAACCGGAGACCGACGAGGAGGTTTCCGGCCCCTGGTTCCGGGAACTCTTGAACATGTTGACCCATCAGAGCGATCAACCCGCCGAACTCTACGCCGACTTGGCCCTGCACAACCCGGACGGCCTGAAAGCGGCGCGCACCCTGCTGCAAGGCATGAACTCCATGGTCTCTGCCCTGGAGGACAGGGACCGGGGGGCCCTGGTGGCCACCATGGAGCAGGTGGGCGCCTATATAAAAAACAGCCAAGCCCAACTATCTGCTTGACCGACGCCGCGTTTGGGAGTAGCTTCTGTATACAGAATACGGAAGGAGACCGGATAATGTTTGGCAACGCGTGGCGCTATTGGTGGCAAAGCTGGAACAGGAGTGGTCCACCCGCGCCCGTGCGTTAGGCATACCCGGAAACACAGACAATCACCGGGGCCGTGGACCAAAGCAAGGTTCACGGCCCCGGTTCTTTTTTGGTCGAAGGTAAACATGCGATCCCAGCGGCAAGACAAGCAGGAATTTTATTGGTGGCGGTGGAGCGGCACGGGCCGGGAGTCCGTTTTGCCCTAGCACGCCCCCAAGGCGCCGGGCCGAACAACCGCGGACTCCCGAGAGGGGTTCGCGGTTTGGTTTTTGTTAAACGGCAGGAGAAGGCAGTCATGATTCAGCAAGCCATTGCCAAGGCGGTAAGCGGCAGCGATCTGAGCGAGCAGGAGATGGTCCGGGCCATGGATCAGATCATGGAGGGCCAGGCCACCCCGGCCCAGATCGGGGCCCTGCTCATCGCCCTGCGCATGAAGGGCGAGAGCCTGGAGGAGATCAGCGGGGCGGCCCAGGTGATGCGGGCCAAGGCCACCCCGGTGGCCTGCAACTGCGCGGCGGGCGGCGGGGCGCTGGTGGACATCGTGGGCACCGGCGGCGACGGGGCCGGCACCTTCAACGTTTCCACCACCAGCGCTTTCGTGGCCGCCGCCGCCGGGCTGCGGGTGGCCAAACACGGCAACCGGGCGGTGAGCAGCTCCTGCGGGGCGGCCGATCTGTTGGAGAGCCTGGGGGTGCCCCTGGACCTGGACGCCGAGCAGATCGCCCTGTGCGTGGACCAGGTGGGGGTGGGCTTTCTCTTCGCCCCGGCCCTGCACGGGGCCATGCGCCACGCCATCGGCCCCCGCAAGGAGATCGGCCAGCGCACCATCTTCAACCTGCTGGGCCCCCTGACCAACCCGGCCGGGGCCTCGGTGCTCTTGGTGGGGGTGTACGACCCCAAGCTGGTGGAGCCCCTGGCCCACGTGCTGGGGCGCCTGGGAGCCAAGAGCGCCTTTGTGGTGCACGGCGAGGGCGGCATGGACGAGATCACCGTCACCGGGGTCACCAAAATGGCCCGCCTCCGGGACGGCCGGGTGAGCACCCTGGAGACATCCCCCGAGGAGCTGGGCCTCACCCGTGCCACCTTGGCGGACATCCGGGGCGGCACGGTGGAGCAATGCCGGACCCACACCCTGGAGGTGCTCTCCGGCCAAAAAGGCCCCAAGCGCGACATGGTGCTCATGAACGCGGCGGCGGCCCTGGTGGCCGCGGACAAGGCCCCGGACCTGGCCCAGGGGGTGGCCCTGGCCGCCAAGCTCATCGACTCCGGCGCGGCCCTGGGCAAGCTGGAGGACCTTATCTCCTTCAGCAAGAGCCTGCGTCTCCAAGTGGCGGAGGCCTAGGGTGAAGACCGGCGATCTGGGGGTGCTGGACCGCATCCTGGAGACCAAGCGGGCCGAGGTGGCCGCGCTCAAGGCGGCGCGACCCCTGGCCGAGCTGCGCCGGGCGGCCGAGGCCGCGCCTCCGGGCCGGGGCTTTTTGGCGGCCCTGCGCGACGCGCCGGGGGTGGCGCTGATCGCGGAGATAAAGCGGCGCTCGCCTTCCCGGGGCGATCTGGCCCCCGGCGAGGCGGTGCCCCAACGGGCCCGAGCCTATCAGGCGGGCGGGGCGGCGGCCTTGTCGGTGCTCACGGACCGGCACTATTTCGGCGGCAGCCTGGGAGACCTGGCCGAGGCCCGCCGGGCGGTGACACTGCCCGCCCTGCGCAAGGATTTCATCATCGATCCGGCTCAGATATACGAGGCCAAGGCCGCCGGGGCCGATGCGGTGCTGCTCATAGCCGCCGCCTTGGAGAAGGCGGAACTGGCCGAGCTGTACCACCTGGCCCGGAGCCTGGGCCTGGACGTGTTGCTGGAGGTGCACCAGGCGGCCGAACTGGAGCCGGTCTTGGCCCTGGACCCGCCCTTGGTGGGCATCAACAACCGCAACCTCAAGACCATGCAGGTCAGCCTGGACACCAGCCGGGAGCTGCGCAAGCTCATTCCCGCGCCGGTGACCGTGGTGGCCGAGAGCGGGGTGAGCCGCCCGGAGCAGGTGCGTGAGCTTCGGGCCGCCGGGTTGAACGCCTTTTTGGTGGGCACCAGCCTGATGTTGGCCCCGGACCCCACCGCCACCCTGCGCGGCCTGGTGGAGGCGGCGTGACACCTCGCGTCAAGATATGCGGCATCACCCGCCTGGAGGACGCCCTGGCCGCCTGCCGCCTGGGGGCCGACGCCCTGGGCTTCGTCCTGGCCCCCAGCCCCCGCCAGGTGAGCCCGGAGCGGGCCCGGGAGATCATCGCGGCGCTGCCGCCCCTGGTGAGCACGGTGGGGGTGTTCGTGGACGCCCCCCTGGACGAGGTGCGGGGGCTGCGCACCTTTTGCGGCCTGGACTGGGTGCAGCTGCACGGCGGCGAGGACCAGGCCTACGCCGCCGCCCTGGGGCCACGGGTCATCAAGGCAGCCAGGGTGTCCGCCCAGCGGCCAGTGGAAGAGGGGGCCTATCCCGGCTGCGCCCTGCTACTGGACACCTACGACCCCCAGGCCGTGGGGGGCACGGGCCAAAGCTTCGACTGGAGCCTGGCCCAATCCATCGCCCGGGCGCGCCCGATAATCCTGGCCGGGGGGCTGACCCCGGAAAACGTGGGCCGGGCCATAAAACAAGTGCAACCCTTTGCCGTGGACGTATCCAGCGGCGTGGAAAAAGAGAAAGGCGTCAAAGACCATGAGCGCATCGCAAGCTTCATCGCCCAAGTCCGGCGGGCCTGAGACCCTGCCCGACGAGCTGGGCCACTTCGGGCCCTATGGCGGGCGTTTTGTGCCCGAAAACCTCATGCCCGCCTTGGAAGAGCTGCACGCGGCCTTTCTGACCGCCCAGAAGGACCCGGCCTTTCAGGCGGAGCTGGACGATCTGTTGGCCAACTACGCCGGGCGGCCCACCCCCCTGTACGAGGCCAAGAACCTGGCCCAGGCCTTGGGCGGGGCGCGCATCTTCCTAAAGCGCGAGGATCTGACCCACACCGGGGCCCACAAGATCAACAACGCCCTGGGCCAGGTGCTTCTGGCCAAGCGCATGGGCAAAAAGCGCATCATCGCCGAGACCGGAGCCGGGCAGCACGGGGTGGCCACGGCCACGGTGGCCGCGCTCATGGGCCTGGAGTGCATGGTCTACATGGGCACCCTGGACATGAAGCGCCAGGCGCTCAACGTGACCCGCATGGAGATGCTGGGGGCCACGGTGGAGCCGGTGACCAGCGGCAGCAAATCCCTGAAAGACGCCACCACCCAGGCCATCCGCGACTGGGTGACCAACGTGAAGGACACCCACTACATAATCGGCTCGGTGGTGGGGCCCCATCCCTATCCCATGCTGGTGCGCGGTTTCCAATCGGTGATCGGCAAGGAGGCCCGGGCCCAACTCCTGGAGCGCGAGGGCAAGCTGCCCAAGGCGGCGGTGGCCTGCGTGGGCGCGGGCAGCAACGCCATCGGCCTGTTCCATCCCCTGCTGAACGACCCGGTGGAGCTCATCGGAGTGGAGGCGGCGGGCCACGGCCTGGACAGCGGGGAGCACGCGGCCAGCCTCAGCGCCGGGCGCCCCGGCGTGCTGCACGGCTCCAGCCTGTATCTGCTGCAAGACCCCCACGGCCAGATCATCGAGGCCTACTCCATGGCCGCGGGCCTGGACTATCCCGGCGTGGGGCCGGAGCACAGCTACCTCAAGGACATCGAGCGGGCCACCTACGCCACGGTGGGCGACCGCGAGGCGGTCCAGGCCTTCATGGACCTGGCCCGCTACGAGGGCATCATCCCGGCCCTGGAGAGCTCTCACGCCCTGGCTCATCTGCGGGAGCTGGCTCCTCGCTATGCCAAGGACGACATTATTCTGGTGTGCCTGTCCGGCCGGGGCGACAAGGACGTGTCCCAGGTGGCCGCTTATCTGGAGAAGCTGAAATGAATCCCGACATCCGCGAAAAATTCGCCAACGCGGCCGAGCAGGGCCGGGCCGCCTTCGTGCCCTACGTCACCGGCGGCTATCCCAACGCCGACACCTGCCTGGAGTTGATCAGCGCCCTGGACGAGCTGGGCTCCGAGGTGATCGAGGTGGGCCTGCCTTTCTCCGATCCCCTGGCCGACGGCCCCACCATCCAGCTCTCCAGCCAGCGGGCCCTGGAGGCGGGCGCCACTCCGGTAAACGTTTTGCAAACCATGGAGCGGGCCGCGGCCAAGACCAGCGCCGCCCTGGTGGCCATGACCTACGTGAACCCCGTGCTGTCCATGGGTTACGAGGAGTTCGCCAAGCGGGCGGTGGGTTCCGGGGTCAGCGGGGTGATCATCCCCGACCTGCCCCCGGAGGAGGCGGGAGAGTGGCTGGAGGCCTGCGCGGTCCACGGCCTGGACCCGGTGTTCATGGCCGCGCCGGGCACCCCCATGGAGCGCCTGGATAAAATCCTGGCGAAAGCCGGGGGCTTTTTGTACTACGTGTCCATGGATGGGGTGACCGGCACCGAGCTGGAACTGCCCCCCGAGCGGCTGGCGGCCATGGCCAAGGTGCGGGCCCGTTCCTCCCTGCCGGTGGCGGTGGGCTTTGGGGTGGCCACCCCGGCCCAGGCCGCGGCCCTGGCCCCGGTGGCCGACGGGGTGGTGGTGGGCAGCGCCCTGGTGCGCCAGGTGCACGAGGCGGCCACGCCCACGGCGGCCGTCAAGGCGGTGCGCGCCCTGGCCGGTGAGCTTCGCGCCGCCCTGGCGCGCTGAAAATGGGCTGGGTGGAAGGTTGAGGTAATCTCTGATATTAAATACCATTAACTTTTTCGAGGGTGGATCGCCGATTAGCGCGGCCGCCGTGTCCCAGCTAGGCTAGGGCGCCCCCGGCCCTCCGCAGCGTAGGCCGTGTAAAACATCATCGCTTGCCCGACACAGGGGGGGGCTTGAACTACGAACTGATCATCTTGATGATAGAGGCGCTGGCGGTTTACCTGCTGGTTTTGGGCACCCATTCCCTGCGTCATCGCTTCGGCCTGGCCCACTACTATGCCCTTATCGGCGGGGTAACCGCGGTGACGTCCTGGGTGACCGACGCGGGCATCACGGCGCAAGTGGGGGGCGTCTCCTTTGTGGTGGGCTCCACGGTGTTCTACACCTCGCTGCTGTTGGGCGTGTTCGTGGTCTACGTGTTCGACGGGCTCAGGGCCACACGCATCATCATCTCCACGGTTATCGGGGTTTCCATAATGGTCCCCCTCATCGCCGTGACGCTCAACTTCCAGATGAACCTCAGCGGCGTGTCCTCCCTGGCCTACGTGCCCACCCCCAGCCTGCGGCTCAACGCCGCCTCGGTGTTCGCCACCTTCATGGACCTGGTATTTCTGGCCGTTGCCTGGGAATTCATGAACAACCGTTTTCAGTGGATCCCCATGGGCATCCGGGCCTTTTTTGCCCTGTTGGGCGTCATGTGGCTGGACGTGCTGCTGTTCGCCACCGCCGCCTTCGCGGGCTCCGGCGAGTGGCTGGCCATCGTCAAGGGCACCGCCATCAGCCGCTTTATCGTGTCGTGCTTTGCCGCACCCCTGCTGTGGGCTTACTTGTCTTGGCAAAACCGACGCTGGGGCACCCAGATCACGCGCAGGCCGGTGCTGGCCATCCTCAAACAGTTCGCCCAGATAAAAGAGGAACTCACCCAGGCCCAGCAGGAGATCGAGCGCCGCAAGCAGGCCGAAAGGGCCTTGCGCGAAAGCGAGGAGCGTCTACGCGCCCTGGCTTCCACCGATGCCCTCACCGGAGTGGCCAACCGCAGGTTTTTCTGGGAGGCGGCCCAGAAGGAAATCCACCGCTCCCGCCGGCATCTCTCGCCTCTGTCCATGATAATGATCGATTTGGACAACTTCAAAACCGTCAACGACACCTACGGCCACGGCGTGGGGGATCAGGCCTTGTGCGAGGTGGCCCATATCGCGCAGGCCAATATTCGTCCCTACGACCTCTTGGCCAGGATGGGCGGCGACGAGTTCGCCGTGCTGCTGCCCCAATCCGGCACGGAAGACGCCTTGCTGGCGGCCGAGCGGTTGCGCAACAAGGTCAAGGCCGAGCCCCTGAAGGCGGGCGGATGTCAAGTGGCCATCACCATAAGCCTGGGGGTGGCGACGCTGGACACGAGCATGGCCAACGTGGACGGTCTTTACCAGGTGGCCGACCGCGCCTTGTATCAGGCCAAGCGGGACGGCTGCGACAAGGTGCGGGCGTACCAGGGAAATGACAAGCGAGAGTGCAACACACCGCTGGCCAATGCCACCAATCCCCAACTCGTCGGCGGCTAAGGCGACCCGCCGCCGGGTGCGGCGCCGGACGGCCAGGCCGCCGCGCCAACCATCACGCGTGATGAGTTAATCGCGTCACATCTGATTTTTCCGGCGGCTTTTTTCTTCGGCCAGCTTGCGCCAGAAGGTGGCCGGGTGCACCCCCAGGGCCTGGGCCGCTTCGGCCACCGTGCCGTAGCGGCTCACCGCGTTCTGGATCAGGTTCAGCTCGAACTCCCGCACCGCCTGCTTGAAGCCGGTTTGGGCGTACAGGTGCTCGCCTCCGGGGTGGGTGCCTTGGCGCAATTCGCCGGGCGCGTCGGCCAGGCTTATGGATTCGCCTTCGCTCATCACCATCATTGATTCCAACAGATTTTTTAGTTCGCGGATGTTGCCGGGGTAGGAGTACTTGGCCAGGGCGTCCATCACCTCGGGGCTGATCTTCTTGTTCAAATTGTGTTGCTCGCAATGGTGCTGCACGATCTGGCGGGCCAAGGCGGGGATATCCTCCCGGCGGGAACGCAGGGGAGGGATGTCGATGGCGATCACGTTGAGGCGATAGTAGAGGTCCTCGCGGAAGCGGCCCTGCTCAATCATGGCCTTGAGGTCGCGGTTGGTGGCGGCGATGACCCGCACGTCCACCGTCTTGGCCTGGGTGGCCCCTATGCGGGTGAAGCGGTTCTCGTCCATCACCTCCAGCAGCTTCACCTGCATGGCCGGGGTCAGCTCGGCCACCTCGTCCAGGAAGATGGTCCCCTGATCGGCGGTCTCGAACAGCCCGGCCTTGCCCTGGGGCAGGGCCCCGGTGAAGGCCCCGGCCTCGTAACCGAACAGCTCGCTTTCCATGAGCGATTCGGGGATGGCCCCGCAATTGATCTTCACGAAGGGTTTGATGCGGCGGCGGCTCATCTCGTGGATGATGCGGGCCAGCACGCTCTTGCCCACCCCGGACTCGCCGCACAGCAGCATCGAGTTGTCCACGTTGGCCGCTTTCACCGCCTTGAGCAGCACGTTTTTCATGGCCTCGCTGCGAATCACCATGCGCTCCAGGGCGTGGTCCAGGTTTATCTGCTCGGTCAGGGACTGTTGGTACAGGCTCTCCAGCTTGCGGGCCTCCTCCAGGCTGGCCTTGAGCTGGTTGAGCACCGTGAGGTCGCGCACGTTGATGACCACCAGGGTGATTTCGCCGTCCTCGTCGAAAACCGGGGTGCCGGTGACCATCATGTTCCGGTCGCCCTGGATCTTTTGCATGATGGTCACCGGAGCGCGGCGCTGACGCACCTGCAGGGTCACCGAGCGGTCGATGATCTTGTCGCGCACCAGTTCGGAAACGTGGCGGCCGACGATCTTGTCCCGGCTCAGGCCGCTGATGCGCTCGTAGGCGCTGTTGAGGCGCACGGTGTTGCCCGCGCCGTTGACCACGAACAGGCCGTCAAAGGAGGACTCGAACACCGCCTCCAGCTCGCGGTACAGCTCCTGGTAGCCGCGCAGTTGGGAGATGATGGCCTCGTAGTCGGAGATGTCCTGGAAGACGCTGATCACCCCGATTATCTTGCCGTCTTTCACGATGGGATTGCGGTTGGCGATGATGGTGGCCTGGGGCAGTTCGATGCGCACCCCCACCTGGGGCCGGCCGGTGCGCAAAATCTCCTGGATGTCGCTCCAGGCCTCGGGGCGCACCCGGCTGAGGTGCTGGCCCACCGGATGAGGGATCTCGTTGCGGAAAATGCGGTGCGCGGCCTGGTTGTACAAGAGCACCGTCCCCCGGGTGTCCACGATGAGGATGCCGTTGTGGGTGGAGTTCAGGGACACCAGCCAATTGAATTGCTCGCCGTGGGTTTTTATTTCTGCGGCCACAAAGCGGACTCCAAGTCATGGGTTTGGGAACGGCGGCCTCTCAGACGCACTCGCAAAAATGCGGCTCAGTCGCAAAAACGCGAGAACGGCCTATTAAAGTCTAAAAGACCAGTTCATGGCAATAGATAAGGTTCAAAAAGCACCGGAAGGAACGAGAGTTTTACTCGCAAATTTGCGAGTAGGATTTGCCGCGGTTTGGGCTGCAATTAAAATAGCTGTTAAAACAACTAGTTGCTACCACAAAAAATAGCCGGTTTTTGGCATGCCCCTTGCTGTGAAATGACCCGACCTCTGGGTGCGCTCATTTTCGAGCGCTGGCCAGAGGCTGGAGCAACCCAAGCCGGTAGGGCCCATGCCTTTTGTGCGGCTGCATGACATCAAGCTGTATTACGAGACCCTGGGCCAGGGGCCTCCGTTGCTGATGCTCATGGGGCAGCGGCGCGATCACACCTGGTTCCATCGCCAGATCCCGGAGCTGGCCCAGCATTTCAGCCTGATTCTTTTGGACAACCGCGGCGCCGGCAAAAGCGACAAGCCCGACCAGCCCTATTCCATAGAAGGCATGGCCGAAGACGCCGTGGATCTTATGGACGCTTTGGGCCTGGCCTCGGCCCACGTGTTGGGCATATCCATGGGCGGCTGCATCGCCCAGGAACTGGCCCTGGGTTTTCCCCAGCGGGTGCGCGGCCTGGTCTTGGGCTGCACCACCTGCGGGGGCGCCGAAGCCCTGGGCACCCCCGAGCACGTCATGCGCTGGTACGCCGAGCCCGACGGCCTGAGCCCGGAAGAAGTGCTGCGGCGCAATCTGCGCATCTATTTTTCCGACCGCTACCTGCGGGAAGAACCCGAGGCGGTGGAGAGCTTCATCCAGATGGCCCTCCGGGACCAGCAGCCGCTGTTCGCCTTCAAGCGGCAGATGCAGGCCATGCGGGGCTTTGCCTCGGCCGCGCGCCTGCCGGGCCTGACGCCGCCTACCCTGGTGGCCACCGGTTCCGACGACGGCTTCATCCCCCCGGAGAACTCACTGATCCTGGCCGGGTTGATCCCGGATTCTTCCCTGATCATGTACCCCCAGGGGAGGCATTGTTTCTTTATCGAAATGGCAAGCCGCTTCAACAGAGAAATCATCTCGTTCCTGCACCAAGTTGATAGGGCCTGAGCTTTACAAGGAGTGCGGTGGAAGGCTTTTCCCTGGGGAAATTAGGAAAAGTCCACAAATTCCACCAAGCACCGAATGGTCCCAATACCAAGGAGGAGGACTGGTAGATGAAAAAGTTAGTTGCGTTGTTGGCGATACTGGCCGTGGCGGTGGTGGGGATGGCCGCTCCGGCGGCGGCGGCGGACAAGGACTTCAAACTCGGGGTGCTCTTTTCCTTGACCGGCCCCTTTGCCCCGGCCGGAGCCCTGGCGGGCTATCGGGGCACCATGGTGGCCGTGGACATGATCAACGCCCGGGGCGGCATCGCCGGTAAGTACAAGGTGGTGCCCGTGGTGGCCGACGCCCAGAGCAACCCGGACGTGGCCATCCGTGAGGGCCAGCGCCTGATGACCGTGGAGAAGGTCCCGGTGGTGCTGGGCGTGTTCAGTAGCGGCATCGCGGTGCCCCTGGCCCCCATGGCCGAAAAGAACAAGAAGATCTTCTGGGTCATCATCGCCATCTCCGACAAGGTGGTGCAGGACCGCAACCTGAAGTACGTCTTCCGGGTGCAGCCCATGGGCTCCCAGTGGGGCCAGAGCACCGTGAAGATGCTCAACGACAACCTGGGCAAGTTCGGGGTCAAGAGCGCCAAGGACCTCAAGGTGGCCATCATCCACGAGGACGGCCCCTACGGCTCCTCGGTGTCCAAGGCCAACCAGGCCATGGCCGACAAGTTCGGCATGAAGGTGGTCCTGAACGAGGCCTACTCCCACAAGACCAAGGACATGTCCTCGCTGATCCTCAAGCTCAAGAGGGTCAAACCCGACGCCATCCTGCACACCGGCTACTTCCCGGACGTGGTGCTGTTCTTCCGCCAGGCGCGGGAGCTGGGCCTCAAGACCAAGGCCATCGAGGGCCACGGCGCGGGCCACGCCAACATGCCCAAGCTGGCCGAGGCGGCGGGCGGCGATCTGATGAACTACTGCTTCAACGTGGACCCGGCCCCGGCCCAGATGCTCGACCGCAAGAAGCTGGTCAAGGGCACCGGCGAGCTGATCGGCGAGTTCCTCAAGCGCTACGAGGAGAAGTTCAAGGTCAGCGATCCCCCCACCCACGCCACCCAGGGCTTTGGCCATACCTGGATTCTGCTCAACGACGTGGCTCCCCTGGCGCTCAAGAAGTACGGCGATCTTAGCCCCGAGTCCATCCGCAAGGCTTCCCTGGAGATCGACATCCCCGAGGGCGGCACTCCCTGCGGCTATGGCGTGAAGTTCGCCCAGCCGGGCACCCCCCTGTCCGGCCAGAACCTACGCTCCTACCCGGTGGTGGTGCAGTCCATCAACGGCAAGCTGGGCATCGCCTGGCCGGCCGCCCTGCAGACCGTAACCCCGGTGATTCCGCTGCCCGCCGGCAGCCCCTTCGCCGAGAAGTAGGCCATGCGGAGCCGGGGGGGCGTCCCCCCGGCTCCCCAACTCGCGCCCCCCACGCCCCGCCCGGGGCCGGGGGCCCTTTGGGAGCGGCTCGAGGAGAGTCATGCTTGAGATCCAAAATATAAGTAAAAGCTTCGGCGGGGTCATGGCCTTGCACGATGTTTCCTTCCGGGTCGAGGAAGGCAGCTTCGTGGGGCTCATCGGCCCCAACGGGTCGGGCAAGACCACCATGTTCAACGTGATATCAGGCGCTTTAAAGCCCACCCGCGGGGCGGTCAACTATGAGGGGCAGACCATCAGCGGCCTGAACCCCAACGTGATCTGTCACGCCGGGATTGCCCGCACCTTTCAGATACCGCAGCCCATCAAAAGCCTCACCGTGGCCGAGAACGTGATGCTGGGAGTTTTGTTCGGCCGGGGCGGCAAGCACAAATTTCATCAGGAACGCATTAAAAAAGACGCGATCAAGATGCTGGACTTCGTGGGGCTGGGCCTGGACCCGGACTCCTACCCCGAGAAGATGACCGCCGGCGACCTGCGCAAGCTGGAGATGGCCCGAGCCCTGGCCACCCAGCCCAAGGTGCTGTTGGCCGACGAGGTGTTGAGCGGCCTGAACAAGGACGAGCTCAAGGACGCCTCGGCCATCCTCACCAAGGCCCGGGCCGAGCTGGGGGTGACCATCATCTGGGTGGAGCACATCATGCACGTGCTCATGAAGCTGGTGGAAAGAGTGATCGTTTTAAACCACGGCCTTTTGATAGCCGACGGCGACCCGGACACCGTGTCCAGCGACAAGCAGGTGGTCGAGGCCTATCTGGGGGCGGAGTGACACGGAAGTTAAGCGCATGCTTACAGTAGAGTCGATAGACACCTTTTACGGCGAGTTCCAGGCCATGGAGGGGGTTTCCCTCAAGGTGGAAAAGGGGCAAACCGTCATCGTGGTGGGGCCCAACGGGGCGGGCAAGAGCACCCTGCTCAAGACCATCCTGGGCCTGCAAAAGCCGCGCAAGGGCAGCGTCAAGTTCCTGGGCGAAGAAGTGAGCGGGCTGCCTGCCCACAAGGTGGTGGAGCGGGGCATCTCCATGGTGCCCGAGGGCGGCCGGGTGTTCCCGGACCTGTCGGTGCAGGACAACCTCAGGGTCGGTTCCTACAACCCCGTGGCCCGCCCCAACGCCCAGCGCCAGATGGAGCAGATATTCTCCCTTTTCCCCATTCTCTCCGACCGCAAGAAGCAGGCCGCCGGGTCCTTGAGCGGCGGGGAGCGCCAGATGCTGGCCATCGCCCGCAGCCTGATGTCCTGCCCCAAGCTGATCATGCTCGACGAGCCTTCCCTGGGCCTGGCCCCCCTGGTGGTGAACATGGTCTTCGACTTCATCCAGCAGATGAAGGCCGAGGGCTACGCCATACTCCTGGTGGAGCAGAACGCCAACAAGGCCCTGAAGGTGGCCGACTACGCCTATCTGGTGGAGTCGGGCAAGCTGGTCTTCGAGGGCGACCGGGACAGCTTCGATAAAAACCCCTACATCAAAACCGCTTACCTGGGGTTGTAGTCATGCTTGAAGAATTGCTGATGGCCTTTATCAACGGCATCCTGCTGGGCGGGGTGCTGGCCCTGTTGGCCTTTGGCCTGAACCTCATATTCGGGGTGGTCAAGATCATCCACATGGCCTACGGCCAGTTCGTGATGCTGGGCTTTTATTTCATCTACTATTTCCACACCGCCTGGCATATGCCCCTGCTGGCGGCCATGGCCGCGGGCATCGTGGTCATGGGCCTGCTGGGCATGCTGGTGCAGCTGCTCATCATCAACCCGCTGTTGGACGCCCCGCGTCTCAACCAGCTTTTGGCCCTGGCCAGCCTCATAATCGTCCTAGAGAACCTGGCCCAGGTGGTCTGGGGGGCCGATTACCGGGGCATCCCCATCTCCATGCCCATCATCCAGTTTGGCGACATCTTCATCCGCAGCTCCTATCTGTTGGCCTTCCTGGGGGCCATCGCCACCCTGGGCATCCTCTACCTGTTTTTGCACAAGACCTACTTCGGCCTGGCCATCCGCTCGGTGGCCCAGGACGTGGAGATCGCCAAGGGAATGGGCATCAACCCGCGCGTCATCTACTACATCACCCTGGCCGCGGGCGGCGCGCTCACCGGGGTGGTGGCCGCCTTCTTCATACCCATCTACACCGTGCACCCCCACTTCGGGGCCAGCTTCACTCTCATGGCCTTCGTGATCGTGGTGTTCGGCGGCATGGGCAATCTCATGGGCGGCTTTATCAGCGCCTTCATCATCGGGGTGGTCACCTCCATCACCGCGGTGCTCACCTCCACCGAGGTGGCCGACATCCTGGCCCTGGTGCTGTTCATCCTGATGATGATGGTCCGGCCCCAGGGCATCTTGGGAGCAAAGGCATGAGCGCTAAACGCAAAAGCACTATCTACAAGGTCGTGACCGCCGCAGTGCTGGCCATCATCGCGGTGGCGCCCTGGCTGGTCACCTCGGAATACATGGTGCACATCGGCACCCTGATCCTGCTGTGGGCCTTTGTCTCCACCGCCTGGGCCTACATGGCCCGCTTCGGGCTGGTGTCTTTGGGCCACGGCGTGTTCCTGGGCATCGGGGCCTACATCCCGGTGCTCTTGTTCAACTACTACGGCATCTCGCCCTGGCTGGGCATGCTGGCCGGGGTGGCCGCGGCGGTGTTGGTGGCCGCCATCCTGGGCTACTCCTGCTTCCGCTTCGGGCTCATCGGCGATTACTTCGCCCTGGTAACCCTGGCCATGGCCGAGGTGGTCAGCTTGGCCATCGTGGCCTGCCGGGAGGTGACCGGCGGCTCCCTGGGCTGCACCCTCAAGACCTCGGTGGGCTGGGCCAGCCTGCAGTTCGACGACAAGCGATACTTCTATTACATCATCTTCGCCTTTTTGCTCTTGGCCCTGTACATCTGGCGGCTAATCGACAAAAGCCGCATGCGCATCGCGCTTACGGCCATCGAGGAGTCGGAGCTGGCCGCCTCTTCCATGGGGGTGAGCATCATCCGCTACAAGATGGGCATCACCCTGCTCAGCGCCGGGCTCACCGCCATGGGCGGGGTGCTCTACGCCCAATACGTCACCTACATCAACCCCGGCACCATCAGCGGGGTGGGGGTGTCGCTATCCACTTGTTTCAAGGCCATTCTGGGAGGTATGTTTAATATCTTTGGTCCGCTGGCAGGAAGCGCCATAATGGTTTCATTGGAGGAGTACTTCCGCATCAGCTTTGACACTGGCTTCTTGGGGGTGTCGGAGATCATCTTCGGCGGGGTTCTGTTGGTGATGATCATTTTCCTGCCCAAGGGTATCGTAGGAAGCGTCTCCGAATGGCTCACTAAGAGATTTGGCGTAGCAAGGAGTTGAGCGTGAAAACCACTTTTTATGAGACAGACAAGTTGAGCACGTTTTTGGCCAGCAAAAAGACCCTGCTGGCCAAGGGGGTAATCTCCCAGGCGGGGGTGGAGGCCAAGAAGCTGGGGGCCAGGAAGGTTCTGGTGGTCACCGACGCAGGGTTGGTCAAGGCAGGCCTGGTCGACAAGGTGCGCGACGCGCTGAGCGCCGAGGGCCTGGAGGTAGGAGTGTTCGACGGCATCCTGCCCGAGCCCCCGGCCCGGGTCATCGACCAGTGCGCCGACGAGTTCCGGGCGGGCGGCTACGACCTGTGCCTGGGCCTGGGGGGCGGCAGTTCCCTGGACTCGGCCAAGATCGTGTCCAACCTGGCGGTGAACCCCGGTTCGGTGCTGGACTACGTGGGCATCGATCTTTTGCCCAAGAAGGGCACCCCCCTGATGTTGGTGCCCACCACGGCGGGCACCGGCAGCGAGGCCACCCGGGTCATGGTCTTGACCGACGAGGCGGTTAACACCAAGAAGGTGGTGTTCAGCGACTTCCTGCTGCCCGACGTGGCCATCCTGGACCCCGAGCTGACCTTGTCCGTGCCGCCCTCGGTCACCGCCGACACCGGCATGGACGCCCTGGTGCACGCCATAGAGACCTACGTCGCGGTGAGCAGCACCCCCTACGCGGAGATTCTGGCCCTGCAGGCCATCGCCATGATCGCCAAGCATCTGCCCCAGGCCTACGCCAAGGGCAGCAGCCTGTTGCCCCGCTACAACATGCTCCTGGCGGCCAACCTCTCGGGCTCGGCCTTTGCCAGCGGCGGGCTGGGCGCGGTGCACGGCCTGGCCTACGTCTTGGGAACCGAGTATCACATGGCCCACGGCCGCTCCAACGCCATCCTGCTGCCCCATGTGATGAACTACAACCTAAGCGGCAACTTGGAAAAGTTCGCCAACATCGCCGAGGCCATGGGCGAAGATATCACCGGCCTGTCGCCCTATGAGGCCGCCTCCCTTTCGGTGGAGGCGGTGTACTCGCTCATGGAGGCGGTGAGCCTCTCGCCCCAGCTCACCGATTACGGGGTCAGCCGGGACGACTTGCCCAAGCTGGTGCAGGGGGGCATGGCCCAGGCCCGCCTGTTCATTCCCAACCCCCGGGACCTCACCGAGGCCGACGTGGAGCAGATCTACGCCTCGGCCTTCTAGGGCCAACCTAAAAACCAAAAGCGCGCCGTCCGAATCGGGCGGCGCGCCTGTTTTGGGAGGAGGGCGCTTAGAAGGGGCTGACCAGCAGGCCCTGGTCGAACTCCAGGGACCAGGGCCGGGCCGCGATCTCCACACGTGGATTGCGCGCCAGGGAATCCCGGTAGGCCTCCGAGGCGTAGATGGTTTCCAGCTCCATGGTGTTTTTGATGTACACGATGCCCAGGTCGCGCGCGGTGTAGGGGCGGATGGTCATCAGGGCCGCGGCCACCGCGTCCAGGTCGGTGTCATAGGTGAGGGGGATCATGCCCGCCTCGGGGGTGCAGGCGGTCAGGCAGTTGATGATGGTCGCCGGCTGGTCGATGGCCTCCACCAGCGAGCGCAGGGTGGAGTCGGCCTGGCCGATGCCCACTGCGCTGCCCGCGGTGTGCTCGCTCAGGCGGCGCACGTGGATGCGGGCGATCTTGGGGCTCTCGCGCTTGGCCCCATAGGCGGCCACGTCGCGCCCCACCACGTTGGGGTCTATGCCCATGCCCGAGATCTCCTTGCCCATCTCCTCCACGATGAGCAAATCCACCCGCTCCATGGGCAGACGGGGCAGCAGGGAGCGGGCCAGGGTCAAAAGCTCGGTCTCCACCGCCTCCAGGTTCTCGGGCCCGGCCAGGCGCAGCCGGCAGAGCTGGTGGTGCTGGTTTTCCACCAGGGCCACCCCGAACAAAAAGCGGCTGCGCGCCATGGCCTCGCGCCCGGCGGTGGAGAGTATTTCATACTGGGGCCTCACCAGGCTCAGGCGGTGGTAATATTCGGCCCCCGCCTGGTTGCCCAGGCCGATGCTCATCATCTTGAGCAGGCCCGACTCGGTGGGGCCGATGAAGTTGGTGTGGGGCTTTACCCGGTTGATGAGCACCAGGCCGTCGGCCTCATGGGCCAGGCGGCTGATGTACAAGGGGATGCCGCAGTCGGTCTCGCCCAGGGAGACCACCTCCATGGTGGCCTCGATGGGCGCGCCGCAGCTTTCCTCGGTGATCCCCCGGTGGCCCAGCACCTCGATCTGCCCCTGGGCGGTGGCCCCGCCGTGGGAGCCCATGGCCGGGATGATGAAGGGCTCGGCCCCCAGCGAGCGCAGGCCCTGGACCACCTGCCGGACCACCTGGGCCAGACCGCTGATGCCCCGGCTGCCCACCCCCACCGCCACCCTGGCCCCCGGCGCCAGGCGCAGGCCGCCCTTAAGGGCCGCGAACTCCCGCTCAAGGGCCTCCGCCGGATCGATGGCCGGGGGCACCTCGAAGAGCTGGCGGATTTTGAGCATGGGGGGCAGGCGCAGATCGGCTGGGTTGTCGCAGAGCATGGGGCCATCCTTTGCTAGGGACCGGGTGTTGGGGCGGGCCCTAGTATACCTTTGCCGGAGGTCAAAAATCAGCCCGTAGACGGCTCGGTAAACCGCCGGATCGACTGGAGTCGAGGTTGGGGTGGCGCGTGCCTAGGAGTGTTCGGCTAGGAAGCCTTGCACGTCTTTTTTGATCTGGTCCCTGATGTGGCGCGCGGCGGCCTTTTGTTCCTCCGGGCTGCCCGGCAGGTCCGCCGGGTCGCCGACCGGCCAGTGGAGGCGGTGGGTGATGCCCGGAAACATGGGGCAGCGCTTCTCGGATTCGGTGCAAAGGGTAATGACGTAGGCGTAGAGGTGGCCCTGACGGTACAGGTCAAAGACGTTGTGGGTCTGTTCTCGCCTGATGTCCAAGCCGATCTCATCCATCACCGCCGCAGCCAAGGGATCGATAGCGGCCGGCTCCAGGCCGGCGCTCTGAGCCTCGAAACGATCCCCGGCCATCTCATTTAAAAAGGCCTCGGCCATGGGGCCCCGGGCGTTGCCGTGGGCGCATAAGAACAGGACTTTGTCTTTGGACATGCTTGTGAACTACCTCCTGGATGCCACCTAGATTTACCATGATAAAGTCATTATAACTGAACAATTAAGTCATATTCTTTACATTTTGGTTGCAATTTATCACTGCGTAGAATCAGGGGGCGGGGCCGTGGCTGAGCGCCGCTGATCGCTGGCCCGAGTCAGGAGATGCATCCGCTGTAGAAAAACCAGCCCAGGCCCAGGGTATAGAGCAGGTTGCCCCACAGGCCGTGCTCCATGCCCACCGCCACCAGGGACTTGGAGCGCAGGTAGCGGTAGCCGAAAAGCAGCCCCCCCAGCCCCGCGATGACCGGGGCCACCCAGTTGCCGTAGAACACGTGGGCCAGGCCGAAGCTGACCCCGCTGGCCAAGACCATTATCCTGGGGTCTGGGAACAGGGGGCGGTAGCGCTGGAAGAAAAATCCCCGGAACACCACCTCTTGGGGATAGGCGGCCAGCACGGGGTAAAGCAATAGCAGGCTCAGCCAGCCCGCCAGATGGCTGGTGGGCATGGCCAAAAACTTGTCGTGCAGGAAGAAATAGCTGACCAGGGCCAGGGGCACCAGGGGCAGGGCCAGGCCCAGCAGCATTTCCTTGAGGTGGCGCCCCAGACCCCGCACCCGCCAGATGGCCGCCCGGTCGAAGTCGCGCTCCTTGAGCAGATACCAGGCGCAGAACCCGGCGGCCACGATAATCAGGGGGATCACCCGGTGGGCCAGTTGGTGCCGCAGGAAATACAGCCCCACCGGCGCCGCGAAAAACAGGCCCAGGCATTCGGCCCATAGACGGGCGCGGCCCGGTTGGCGGGTGGCGGTTGGGCTGGACATGACGGCACCATTTCTTAACGCGTTTGTAACTTTCCATAAGTTTATCAAAAATCAGGCGGGTAAAAAGGCTTTGGCGCCCCGGGGGCGCAAACGTAACATTGGGGCGGCGCGGGCGGGCCGTTATTTGATCTGGTTTTCGATCTGAATGCCGTAGGCCTTGATTTTTTTCCACAAGGTTACCCGGCTGATGCCCAGCAGGCCGGCCGCTTCCTCGCGGCGGCCCCCCGCCTGTTGCAGGGCCGAAATGATGCGCTCCCGCTCGTCCGGCTGGGAAACTCCCCTGGAAGGGGCCGGGCTCTGGGCCGGAGCGGTTTGGCTTGGTTCTTGGCGCAGGCTCTCGGGCAAATGGTCGGGCTGGATGTTGCCGCCGGGGCAGAGCACCACCGCGTACTCCAGGGCGTTGATCAGCTCGCGCACATTGCCCGGCCAGTCGTAGGCCAGCAACAGATCCATGGCCGCCTTGTCTACCCCGGAGATGTCCTTGCCGCTGCGCTGCAGGATGCGCTTCAAGAAGGCCTCCACCAGCAGGGGCACGTCCTCGCGCCGCTCGCGCAGGGCGGGGGTGCGAATGGGCACCACGGCCACCCGGTAGTAGAGGTCTTCCCGGAAGCGGCCCTGGGCCACCAGTTCCTTGAGGTCCCGGTGGGTGGCCGCGATGATGCGCACGTCCACCGGAATGGGCTTGATGTCGCCCACCCGCTCGATGACCTTTTCCTGCAGCACCCGCAAGAGCTTCACCTGGGTGGCCGGAGGCAGGTCGCCCACCTCGTCCAGCAAAAAGTCGCCCCCCTTGGCCGCCTCGAAGCGGCCCATGCGGTTGGCGTCGGCCCCGGTGAAGGCCCCCTTGACGTGGCCGAACAGCTCGCTCTCCAGGATGTTCTCGTTGAGCGAGGCGCAGTTCACCTTGATGAGCGGGCCCTTGGCGCGCCGCCCCAGGCGGTGCAGGGCCTCGGCCACCATCTCCTTGCCCGTGCCGCTCTCGCCGGTGATGAGCACCGGGGCGTCGGAATCGGCCGCGCTCTCGATTAGGCTGAACAGGCGCAGCATGGCCGGCGAGCGCCCCACCATGCCCTGGAACACCTCGTCCATGCCCATCTGGCGGCGCAGGCTCACCAGCTCCCTTTCGCGGGCCACCGCCTCGCTGAGGTCGGTGAGGGTCTCCACCCCGCCCATGGTCTCGCCCTCCGGACCCTGGATCACCGCCGCGTTCTTGAGCACGTACAGGGGTGAGCCGTCCTTTTTGCGCAGAGTGCAGCGGCAGCGCTGGATGGCCCCCTTTTTGAACAAATCGCACTGCAACACCCCGCGCGGGTTCTTGGGGTAGTCGCAGGAATCGCATTCCAAAAGGGTGCAGGGGCTGCCCACCAGCTCGGAGGCGCTGTAGCCGGTGAGCTCCTCAAAGGCCGGGTTCACGCTGACGATAAGGCCACCTGGGTCCACCACCATCAGGCCGTCCTGCATGGTGTTGATCACCGTGCGCCAATACTGGTTGTACTCGTCCTGACCGGCTTGCTGGGCCACGCTTCACCTCGCGCTTAACGGAAACGTTCGTTAAGAAATTATTAACATACGTTTCGGTTAAGGTAAACCGAGATAAACGTCCCTTAACGTCAAATTTTATAACTATCAGTAATTTAACGATAATTTTTGGATTGCCGGTCTTGGCATCCCTCTTGCTTTATTCAGAAGCAACCCGAGGAGGTTTGGCTCATGACCCCAGCGCAAGACATCCCGCCCGTAACCGCCCGCCTGGACACCAGGGGCCAAAGCGCCGCCTGGTCCATCCTCTGCGCCGAGCGGGCGATGCAGGATCTGGGGCAGGGCCAGGTGCTGGAGGTATGCATCAGCGATCCCCAGTTGGCCATCGACCTCCCGCGCATCCTGCACCAACGGGGCGACGTGCTCACCGCCACCCGTCACGGCGGCCAGGGCATCCTGCTTTACGTGCAGCGCGGCCCCCAAGAAGAAAACAGCTAATCCATACCTAAGCTTTTGGAGGAAGACCATGTCCGAGTTGCTCAGCCAAATACCCGACGCCGCCACCAGTGTTGACGCCCGCGGCAGCGCCTGCCCCGGTCCCTTGCTCGAGGCCAAAAAAGCCATCGGCAGCGTGATGGTGGGCGAGGTGCTGGAGGTTCTCTCCAACGATCCCGGCACCAAGGACGACATCCCCATCTGGGCCAAGAAGGTGGGTCACGAGTACCTGGGCCATGCCGAGGCTGACGGATACGAGCGCATCTTCGTTCGCCGCCAGAAGTAGTGATGCCATGGATGCTTGCGCCAGCAAATATCCCATTCTGATCCTGGCCACCGAGGATTGCTCCTATCCGGGAGCCAACTCGGTGGGCCAGGCCCATCAGAACTACCCGGACAACACCTACATCATCCGCACCCCCACCCCGGCGTTGTTCCCCGAGAAGTTCTATTTGGACTGCTTCGCCAAGGGCATCGGCGGCATCATCATCATGTCCTGCGGGGTGGAGTGCCCCTACGAGGGGGCCTACCCGGCCCTGGCCAAGCGGGTGGACAAGATCTACGTCCTGATGAAGGAGCAAGGCCTGGACATCAGACGCCTGCGCCTGACCGCCATCTGCACGGTGTGCAACCGCGCCTTTATCAAAGAGGTGAACCAGATGAACCAGGTGGTGTCCGAGTTGGGCGCGCCGGGCAGCGAGGCGCGGGCGGCCTGATCCGCCGGAAAGGTTATGTGAAATGCCAAACGGCGAGACCCAAAAATTCGACAGCCTGGTGTTGGGCGGGGGCATAGCCGGCCTGGCCGCGGCCCTGGACCTGGCCGACGCCGGCTACAAGGTGGCCGTGGTGGAGCGCGACGCCACCATCGGCGGCAAGATGATCCGCCTGTCCAAGGTGTTTCCCACCCTGGACTGCGCCAGCTGCATCACCACCCCCAAGATGGCCGCGGCGGCCCACCACCCCAACATCACCCTGTTCACCCTGTGCCGCCTGGAAGGGGCCGAGCGCGCGGACGGCCAGGTGCGGGCCCGCATCACCCAACTGCCCCGCTACGTGGACCCGGCCAAGTGCATCGGCTGCCGCCAGTGCGAGTACGAGTGCCCGGTGATGGTGCCCGACCAGGAGCAGGGCGGCTTCACCGCCCGCAAGGCCATCTACATTCCCTTTTCCAACGCCATACCCCAGTTGGCCCTCATCGACCGCGAAAGCTGCATGATGTGCGGCAAGTGCTCCTCCATCTGCCCCACCGGCGCGGTGGACCAGCTCATGACCGAGCGGGAGTTCTTCATCGAGGCCGACACCATGGTGCTCTCCACCGGTTTCGAGCTGATGGAAGACTTCCCGGCCCGGGCCTACGGTGCGCCGGGCCTGGGGGATAACGTGATCTCCAGCCTGCAGATGGAGCGCCTGCTGGCCCCCCACGGCCCCTACATGCGCGTGCTCCGGCCCGGCGACGGCAAGGAGCCCGAGTCGGTGGCCTTTATCCAGTGCGCGGGCAGCCGCGATTTGCAGTTGGGCAAGTCTTACTGCTCGCGGGTGTGCTGCATGTACGCCATCAAGCAGGCCATGCTGCTCTCGGGATCCCTGCCCCTGGCCGACCTGACCATCTACTACATGGACATCCGGGCCTTCGGCAAAAACTACGAGCAGTTTTACAACAACGCCAAGGCCATGGGCGTGGAGTTCGTCAAGGCCAAGCCCATCATCGCGGGCAACAACCCCGACGGTTCGGTGGTGCTGCGCTACGAGGACCAGGAAGGCGGTACCGGCGCGGTGAGCCGGGAGCACGATCTGGTGGTGCTCTCCCTGGCCATGCTGCCCGCCTTCGCGCCGGAGCGGATCGTGCCGGTCAGCGCGGCCTCTGACGGCTTCATCGACGTGCCCCAGCCCAAGCTGGCCCCCACCCTCACCGAGGCGGCGGGGGTGTTCACCTGCGGCGCGGCGGCCGGGCCCAAGGACATCGTGGACTCTATCGCCGAAGCGGGCGCGGCGGCGCTGGGCGCGGCCAAGTACCTGGCCGCCAAGCGCGGCGGCCAAGCGGCCTGAGCCAAGGAGACGAGATTATGAGCAAGCTTATCGACGGCCAGGAACCGCCCAAGATCGGGGTCTATGTCTGTCACTGCGGCGGCAACATCTCCGACCACGTGGAAGTGGCCAAGGTGGTGGAGCAGGCCGGCGGCCTGGCCAACGTCACCGTGGCCCGGGACAACAGCTTCATGTGCTCCGATCCGGGGCAGGAGCTGATCATCGAGGACATCAAGTCGGGCAAGGTCAACCGCATCGTGGTGGCCTCCTGCGCCCCGTCCCTGCACGAGACCACCTTCCGGGGGGCCATCGCCCGGGCCGGGCTCAACCCCTACCTCTATGAGCACGCCAACATCCGCGAGCAGGTCTCCTGGGTGCACCACGGCGAGGGGGCCACGGCCAAGGCCGCCGCCCTGGTGGCCGCGGCGGTGGGCAAGGCCGGCGAGCTGGAGGCCCTGGAGCCCATCCGGGTGGAGGCCGAGGCCCACGCCACGGTGCTGGGCGGCGGCGTGGCCGGCATGAGCGCGGCCCGCGACCTGGCCGCCCAGGGCCTCAAGGTGGCCCTGGTGGAAAAGAGCCCCTTCCTGGGCGGGCAGGTGGCCCAGTTGGACAAGACCTTCCCCAGCGGCGAGGCGGCCGGAGAGGTGCTGAGCGCCCTGGCCGCCCAGGTGTTGGGCGACGAGCGCATCACCGTCTACACCTGCGCCGAGCTGAGCGAGTACTCCGGCTACGTGGGGAGCTTCAAGCTCAAGATCCGGCGCACCCCGCCCATGGGCGAAGACCTGGAGCGCCTGGGCTTGGCGGGCGACGCCGCCAGCGGCCAGTTCGTGCCCTTCGTGGGGGTGGTCGCCGGGCCCGCGCCCCAGGCCGCCGAGGAGGTGGAGCTGGTCAGCGGGGCCATGGTCCTGGCCACCGGGTTCGAGCACTACACCCCGGCGATGGGCGAGTACGGCTACGCCGAGATGCCCGAGGTCATTACCCTGCCCGAGCTCATCCGCATCATGGCCGACGAGTCGCTCGGCGGCGAGCAACTGGTGGTCAACGGCAAGGCCATTAACAGCCTGGCCCTGATCCACTGCGTGGGCAGCCGCCAGATTCCGGGGGTGCACCAGCCCGGCCCCAGCGGCCAGCTGAACCAGCACTGCTCCCGGGTGTGCTGCACCGCCACCCTGCAGGCGGCCTGCGAGTTGCGCGAGAGGTTCCCCGAGACCAACGTGTTCGAGCTCTACCGCGACATCCGCACCTATGGCCGGGGACACGAGGAGTATTACCTGAACGCCGGCCGCTCCGGGGTGATCTTCGCCCGCTTCGAGCCCGAGGCCCCGCCGGTGATAACCGCGGGCGGCGAGGACAGCGCCCTCACCGTGACCGTGCCGGACAAGCTTTTGGCCGGGGAGGAGCTGGCCATCGGGGTGGACCTGGTGGTGCTGGCCGTGGGCATGGAGCCCCGGGACAACCAGTCCCTGGTGGAGAAGATGAAGCTGCCGGTGGGCGCGGACCGTTTCCTCCTGGAGGTGCATCCCAAGCTGCGCCCGGTGGAGCTGCCCTCGGCGGGCATCTACCTGGCCGGGGCCTGCCAGGCCCCCATGGACACCTCCGAGGCGGCCAACGCGGCGGGCGCGGCGGCGGCCAAGGCCGGGGCCATCCTGAGCGCCGGTTTCGTGGAGCTGGATCCCTTCGTGGCCGAGGTGGACCAGAGCAAGTGCGTGGGCAGCGGAGCCTGCCTGGCCGCCTGCCTGGCCGACGACGCCATCGAGATGATCGACACCCCGGAGGGCAAGAGGGCCCAGGTAAACCCGGCCCTGTGCATGGGCTGCGGGGTGTGCGTGGCCGCCTGCGAGCAGGGGGCCATCGAGCTGGCCGGTTGGACCCTGGGCCAATACGAGTCCATGGTGGACGCCATCGTGGCCCAAGCCCTGCCGCAAGGAGCGTAATGATGCAAGACAACGAGCGCAAGCAGGCCCTGAAGCATATCAAGGAAAAGCGGGCCCCCTACATCAAGGCGGCGGCCGCCCGGTCCATACAGCAGAAAAAGGACTTGAAGCTAATCAAGGAACGCCTGGCCCAGGGCCCGGCCACTCCCCTGGAGCTGGCCCAGGACATCGGGATGCCGCCCAAACAGGCCATGTGGTACCTGGCGGCCATGCGCAAGTACGGCATGGTCGGCGAGGCCGCCAAGAGCGGCGATTACTTCACCTATGAGTTGATTACCCCCGACCCCGCCGCCTGCTGATCGGGCGAGGCCGAACCAAAACAAAAGTCTGGAAAGGATTCATACCATGTCCGAGAAAACCGAAAAGATCGTCTACATCTCCACCAACGGCGGCGAAAACCCGGAGAAAGCCACCTTGCCCTTTGTGCTGGCCAACGCGGCGTTGGCCATGGACGTGGAAGCTGTGGTGGCCCTGCAGGGCCCGGCGGTCACCCTGGCCAAGGGGGACTGCCTCAAGCACGTGTTCGCCGCCGGTCTGCCGCCCTTGCACGAGTTGGTGGAGAGCTTCCTGGAGCAGGGCGGCGTCTTGATGGTCTGCGTGCCCTGCATCAAAGAGCGCCAGATCGACCAGGCTGACCTCATCGAGGGCGCGGTGCCCATGGCCGCGGCCAAGTTGACCGCGGAGATTCTCTCGGCCAACGCCACCCTGGTTTACTAGAGCCAAGCAAGCGCGTGGAGGAGCCCCCATGGCGGAATTCCCCTTTCTGGAAGTAAACGAGGCCATCCGGCTATACGGCGGCGAGGACCTCAACGCCTGCATGCAGTGCGGCTTGTGCGCCTCGGTCTGCCCTTGGCGGGAGGTGGAGAGCCCATTTTTCGCCCGCCAGATGATCCGTATGGGCCAGCTGGGGCTGGAAGGCTACGAGTCAGACGAGGTGCTTTTCGGCTGCACCACCTGCGACAAGTGCGTGATCAACTGCCCGCGGGAGGTGGACATCATCGGCATCATGCGGGCCATGCGCTCCATGGTGAGCGAGGCCGGCATTCGGCCCGAGACTCTCAAGGCGGCCAGCGGTTCCTGTCACGCCAACGGCAACCCCTGGTCCGGCAAGCGCGAAGACCGCTTGGCCTGGACCAAGGGGATCGAGGTGCCCAAGTACGGCCCGGACACCGAGTATCTGCTGTTCGTGTGCTGCACCTCCTGCTACGACCAGCGCAGCCAGAACATCGCCCGCAGCCTGGTCAAGCTTCTGGACGCGGCCGGGGTCTCCTACGGCATCATCGGCCAGGAGGAGAGCTGCTGCGGCGAGAGCATCCGCAAAAGCGGCGACGAGGAGCTGTTTAATAAGCTGGCGACCTCCAACATCGAGCTGTTCGCCCGCGAGGGGGTCAAGAAGATCATCACCACCAGCCCCCACTGCCTCAAGACCTTTACCAGCGAATACCCCGAACTGGGCGGCGACTACGAGGTGGTGCACTCCAGCCAGCTGTTGGCCCACCTGGTGAGCGAGGGTAAGCTCAAGCTCAAGGGCAAGGACGGCCGCAAGGTGGCTTTCCACGATCCCTGCTACCTGGGCCGCCACAGCAACGTGTTCAGCGAGCCCCGCGAGCTGTTGGACGCGGCCGGAGCCGAGGTGGTGCCCATGGCCCGCGAGGAGAAGTTCTCCCTGTGCTGCGGCGGCGGAGGCGGCCGGGTGTGGATGGAGACCCCCCAGGAGCAGCGTTTCAGCGTGCTTCGGGTGCAGGAAGCCGCCCAGGCCGGGGCCGAGGTGTTGGCCACCTCCTGCCCCTATTGCATCTCTTTGTTGGAGGACAGCCGCAAGACCGAGGGTCTGGAAGATTCCCTGGAGGTCCTGGAGGTCAGCGAGCTTCTGGCCCGCGACCTGGCCTGAGAGGCCGTCCCCCGGAGCCGACACGATTGGAGAAGAGCATGGCTAACCCTGATTTCAGCAACACGGCCATCGTGGCCTGCGGCACCCTGAGCCCGGAGCTCAAGCATCTCCAGGCCGAGGGATTTTTGAACGCGGGCAAGATCGTCTACACCACCCCCGGCCTGCACCAGAACTGCCCCGAGCTGGAGCGCCAGCTCACCGAGGCGGTGAAGCGGGTCGAGGATGACTACGACAAGGTCATCGTGATCTACGGCGGCAAGTACTGCTACGTCAACGCCGCCGACCCTACCCGCACCATGGCCAAGATCATCGACGAGCTGGGCCCCAAGGTGGTGCGGGTGCAGGCCACCCACTGCATGGACATGGTGGCCTCCGAGGCCGAGCGCGACGAGTTGGCCGGAGGCGAGAAGGTGTGGTGGATGACCCCCGGCTGGGTCAAGTATCGCCACAAGGTCTTCGAGGGCTGGGACAAGGGCATCGCCAACGAGAACTTCCCCCGCCACACCGGCGGGGCCCGGGTCCTGGACGGGGTGGGGCTGTGCGAGCAGTACCTCAACGAGCAGCCCGAGGAGATCCTGGACTACTCCGACTGGATGGGTATCCCCCTGATGGGGGTGCCGGTGACCCTGGATCGCTTCAAGAAGCTCTTGACCGACGCCCTGGAACAATAAGCCGCCGACTCCGGCTCGCCATTTTAAGCGCCAAAAAAAGCCCCATCCCCGGACGGAAACTCCGCCGGGGATGGGGTTCGCTGTTGGAGGGAGGGGTAGGGGCTAGACTTCCACCGGTTTGAACACCAGCACGATGGCCATCACGAAGAAGACCATGGCCTCCGAGGCCGGGCCCCAGATGCGGCCGGTGACCGACATGACCATTCCCAAGGCAAAGGCTGAGATCAAGGTGCCGCGGATGCTGCCCAGGCCACCCACCAGAACGACCGCGAAGCTAAGCAACAGCACCTGGAATCCCATGTAGGGGTGCACCGTGGTGATGGGCGCGTAGAGCACCCCGCCCAGAGCGGCCAGGCAGGAACCAAGCACGAACACGATGGAGAAGTACTTGGCCACGTTGATGCCCAGGCTCAGGGTGGCCTCCTTGTCCTCCAGGCCCGCCACCACGATTTTGCCGATTATGGTCTTGTTGAAGAACAGCTCCATTCCCAGAGCCACCAACAGCGACAGGCCGATGATCAAAAGGCGATACACCGGAAGATCGACGCCAAAAAAGCCCACCGAGGCGTTGATGGGGTCGGACAAGGGGATGGGGGTGGCGCCCCAGATCCACTTGATGGCGTCCACGCCGATGAGCAGCACCGCGTAGGTGGCGATGATGGCGTAGTCGATGGACTCGCCGTAGAGGCTGCGCACCACGAAGCGCTCGATGACCCAGGCCAGGGGAATGACCCCCAGCACCGCGAAGATGGCCGCAGGGGCGAACCAGCCGCCCAGCATGGGCATTACCGCCACCAGCACGTAGGCTCCCACGGTGTAGACCAGGGCGTGGGCGAAGTTGACGATGCGCATGGTCCCGAAGGTGAGCGACAGCCCTATGGAGATGATGTAGAGGATGCCGCCCAGGGTAAGGCCGTAGGCAATGGTGCTGATCATTGGGCCACCTCCACGCCGCGCTTGCGGATGTAGCGGGTCAAGTAACCCCACACGCCCTCGCGGAACCTGAACACCAGGATGAGCAGGGCGATGCCCAGGAACATTTCCCAGCGTTGGATGTAGTTGGGTAGATAGTTACTGATGAGCATGTAGCCGACCCCGCCCACCAGGGCCCCGTAGATGCTGCCCGCCCCGCCGATGAGCACCGCGAAGATCACCTCCACGCTGCGGGTGGGGTCGATGAAGCTGGGGGTGACGAAGGTGTAGTTGAGAATGCTCAGGCTCCCGGCCAGGGCCGAAAGGGTGGTTGAAAGAACGAAGGCCACCCTCTTGTAACGGGCGGTGTTGTAGCCCAAAAAGCGGCTGCGGGTTTCGTCTTCCTTGATGGAGCGCAGCAGGATGCCGAAGGGGCTGCCGGTGAGGCGCTTGACCAAAAGGACCGACCCCAGCAGGCACAGCAAACAGAAGCCGAACACCACCGCCGGGTTGGCGAAGTCCACGCCCAGCACCGGGCTGAAGAAGGCGGCCATGCCGTCTTCGCCGCCGGTCCAGTGGGACAGGGCGATGAGCGCCAGGAAAAAACCCAGCTGGTTGAAGGCCAGGTTGATCAGCGCGAAGCAGGCCCCGGTGGTGCGCATGATGATGGGGGCCAGCAGGACCCCCACCAGGGCGCCCGCGGCCAGGGCCACGGCGATGGCCACCAGGGGATTGCCCGTGAGGTGCTCGGCGGTCAGGGCCGCCGCGTAGGCCCCAACGCCCAGGTAGAGCATGTGGCCGAAGGACAGGCGGCCCAAATAGCCGTAGAGCAGGTCGAAGGCCAGGACGAATATGCAGAAGATGATGAAGTCGGTGGTGCGCTGAATGTTGATCATCCAGGCCAGCAGCACGAAGGCCGCCGCGATAAGGGCAAGGTCGAACCTGGCCAGCTTGGGCCAGAAGCCGGTCCGCCTCGCCGCGGATTGCTTGTTCGCGCTCATAGGTATTGCTCCAACAGGGCCTGGTCCTGAATCTCGGCCGCGGTGGTGAGGTGGGCGGGGATGCCGCCTTCCTTCATGGCGTAGACCCGGTCGGCCAGGCGGCACACCACCGGCAGGTTCTGCTCCACGATGACCATGGACACGGTGCCTTTGATGCGATCGAGCACCTTGAACACCTCCTCGATGATGCCCGCGGCCAAGCCCTCGGTGGGCTCGTCGATGAGCAGCAGGCGGGGAGAGCCCACCAGGGCCCGGCCCAGCAGGAGCAGCTGCCGCTGTCCGCCGGAAAGGCCGCCCGCCGGCTTGTCCATGAAGCGGGTGATCTTGGGATAGATGCCCACCACCTTGTCGATGGCCTCGGACAGGGGTTCGCCGGTGGGGTAGGCGGCGAGCTGGATGTTTTCGCGCACCGTCAGCTTGGCGAACACCCGCTTGTCCTGAAACACATAGCGCACCCCCTTCTGGGCCATCTTCTCCGGCGGGGTGCCGTTGACCGGCTCGCTGTCCAGGGTGATGGCTCCCTGGGTGGGGGTCATGAAACCGGCGATGGTGCGCATCAGGGTGGTCTTGCCGGCCCCGTTGCGCCCCACCACGAAAACCATCTCGCCCCGGTCTATCTCCAGGGACACTCCGTGCAGCACTTGGGCGTGCCCATAGGCCACGTTGATGTTTTCCACTTTTAGGAGCATGGCTATTCTCCCGAAGGCCGCACGGTGCAGGCCGCGTCGCCCCAGTAGACCTCGCGCACCAGGGGGTCATCCAGGACCTTGTCCGGATCGCCCTCGGCGATGAGGCGTCCCTCGTGCATCACGCTGAGACGGTTGACCAGGGTAAGCAGGCGGGAAATCTTGTGCTCGATGATCACCAGGGTGAACTGGTGCTTCACCGCTTGGATAAGTTCCTGCACGTCGGTGATCTCCACGTCTGACAGGCCGGCCAGGGGCTCGTCCAGCAGGAGCACCTGCGGTTTCAAGGCCATGGCCATGCCGATCTCCAGCTTGCGCTTGTCGCCGTAGGACAGCTCGTCGGTGATCACCCGCTCCAGGCCGCTGAGGCCCACCAGCTCCAACTGCTCCAGGCAGGCGTCGGTGATGCGCTTCTTGTGGGCCGAGCCCATCATGAAAGAGGGCGTGGAGTCGAAATTCGGGCTGAAACGGGTGACGGCCAGCACCATGTTGTCCAAGACGGGCAGGGAATTGAAAACCGAGACCAATTGAAAGGTGCGCACCAGGCCCAGGGCCACTCTGCCCTCCGCGCCCAGGGCGGTCACGTCGCGGCCGCCGAAAAATATCTGGCCTTCGCTGGGGGGGAAAAGCCCCGTAAGCAAGTTGAAGAAGGTGGACTTGCCGGCCCCGTTGGGACCGATGATGCCCGCGGACTCACCCTCCGCCACCTTGTAGGTGACCCCCTCCACGGCGGTGAAATCGCCGAATCGCTTGGTAGCCCCCCGGCATTCCAGTATCGCCTCGCCGCTCATGTGCTTCCTTCCGCTGGGGACGCGGAGAGGGGCGCCGGGCCCCTCTCCGCGGTTGGGGGATCTACTTGTAGCCGAGCATCTTCAGGGAAGGCAGGTAGTCCGGGCCGGTGTAGGCGCCGATAACCTGGACCAGGTCCCACTTGTCCTTGCGCTCCTTGGCGCTCTTGCCCTTAACCACGAAGGCGTTGTACTTGAAGATGGGCTGGTGATCGATGCGCCAGGTGCCCTTGCCCTTCATGGACTCGAAGGAGGGATTGGCCATCACCGCGGCGGCCACCTTCATGGGGTCGTTGGTCTGGGCCAGGGACAGGCCGCGCAGGGCCTCCTTGGTGCCGATGTAGGCCATGGCCGAGTAGGGATCGGGCGGATAGCCGTATTCCTTGCGGAACTTGTCGGCAAAGGCCTTGCTCTGGGCGGCGATGGCGGCGTCTTCGAAGCCGGTCATGTCGTAGTACCAGCTCATCAGGCTGTAGACGCCTTCCAGGGCCTCGGCGGGCACGCCCGCGCCAAACACGTTGGTCATCCAGTTGAACCACACGGTGGTCTTGTTCTTCAGGCCAGTCTCATAGCACTGCTTGAGCACGTTGATGGCGTCGGTGCCCCAGTGGGCCAGCATCACCGCGTCGGGCTTCATTTCGATGATCTTGGTGAGGTAGGAGGTGAAGTCGCTGGTGCCCACCGGCGACTCCAGGTACTCGGCCTTCACGCCCAAGGTTTTGAAGGCGGCCTGGGCGCCCTTCCACTGGTCCTGGCCAAAGGCGTAGGCCGGGCCGAAGAAGACGATTTTTTTCTTCTTGAGGTTCTTCACCAGGTAGGCCGCGCTGCCGTAGCCCGCCGAGTAGGCGCAACCATGCACCGCGAAGGTGGTGGGGGCCATCTCGTCCTTGGCGAACATGCCCAGGGCCACCACGTTGACCGGGAAGTAGGCCATGGGGCTGCGCTTGACCTGCTTGTTGAGCGCGCCGGTGATGGAAGCGAAGGTCTGACCGACTATAACGTCGACCTTGTCCACGTTCTTGAGCTCGCGGAAACGGCGGATGGCCACGTCGGGCTTGGTCTCGTCGTCCTTGACCACGAATTCCACCGGCACCTTGGCCTTGCCCCATTGCAGGCCGCCGGCCTCGTTGATTTCCTTGATGGCCAGCTTGGAGCCGTCCAACTGCACGGGGCCAATGGGGCTGGCCGCGCCGGTAAGGCCGTACATCAGGCCGACTTTTACCTTGGCGGGCGGATCGGCCGCCATGGCCCCCAGAGGCAGGACCATCAGGGCCGCGGCCGCCACAACGGCCGCCACCAATTTTTTTCCTCCGAACGTCATTGTCTCACTCCTCCTTCATTTAAGTGACCGTGCTCCTGTCCGGGGCCTCGGATCACACCAGGGAAGACAGGAACTCTTCGTGATTCATCACCTTGCCGATGCGCGGGAAGATCACCTCTTCGGCGTATTTCTGCTCGCGCTCGGTGTCCGTGGCGGTGCAATCGCCGATGACGATTACCCTAAAGCCGTTGTCATAGGCCGAGCGGGCGGTGGACTCCACGCACCAGTTGGTGTGGAAGCCGACCACGGCCACGTATTCGATCTCGTTGGCCCGAAGCAGGTAGTTGATGGCCGTGGAGTGGAAGGCGTCCAGGGTCAGCTTGCCCCGGATGATGACGTCGCCGTCCTTGGGGGTCAGGGGATCGATGATCTCCGGACCGGGGGTGCCGTCCAACCAGGCGCCGGTGCCCCAGTCGGCCTTCATTTCCATCTCGATGCCGCGCAGGCCGTCGGTGCCGGGGCCGCCGGGCTTGAGCTCGGGAAAGCCGGGCTTGAAAGCCTGGAAGGGGCAGTAGAAGATCTTGCACTTGCCCCGGGCGCCGTCCAGCAGGTTCACCAGGTTCTGGATGACGTTACGTTCCTTGAGCTGGTCGGCGATGTACTGGTACATGGTGCCGCCAGGGGTAAGGAAGTCGTTTTGGGGCTCGATGAGCACGATTGCCGTTTTTTCCGCCGGAATTTTCATTGTCGTAAACCTCCTAGAGGATTTTGAGTTGGCCCGGCCGCCGGATTTGCCCTAGGGCGGCGTACGGGCAGCGTTTCTATCGGCTGGCCTCCTTCAGTGGAAGCCATTCGCCGGATTTGGATTCCTCGATGATGTGACCGCGCATGAGCTGGTTGTGACTGCGGAAGGCGGTTTCGGCGGTTTGGGGGTCGCCGGCCTTGATCGCCGCCAGGAGCTTGGCGTGGTCATCGTAAAGATCGGGCAGAATGGGGGCCAGGTGGGTGGTGAGGGGACGCATCTTGTTCTTGATGGTCTCCAAAAGCTCCTGCAGGTAGGGGTTGCCGCAGGCTTCGTAGACAATGGCATGGAACTCGAAGTCCAATTGCGAGTAGCCCACCAGGTCCCCTTCGGCCACCACCCGCTCCTGGCTCTCCAGGTTGTGCTCCATGCGTTTCATGCCTGCGGGGGTGATGTTGTTGGCGGCCAGGCGGGCGGCCATGCCTTCGAGCATTTCCCGCACCTCGTAGAGCTGCAGGGCCTGCTGGGGAGTTAGCTCGTCCATGAACACTCCCCGGTTGGGGATGTTCTTGACCAGCCCCTCTTGCTCCAAGCGGCCCACCGCCTCCCAAACCGGGGTCCGGCTGACCCCCATCTCCTTGGCCAGGCTCTCCACGTTCAAGCGGGTGCCCGGCTGGAAGCGATGGTTGGAGATCATCTCCTTGAGCGCTTGATAGGCCAGATTGCTCAGTTTCTCTCTGGGCAGCTTAGGCATGTTCCCCCTTCTTGTCTTTCTGTTAAATCCAGGTTACGGGCAGGCCGGGCTCAAGTCAAGAAATTTCATGAAATATGAAAAATAAAATATGAATAATTTGGTGGGAAAACGGGCGCCGTGGCGGATATATGGAAAATTATGTGTTGTTTGAATGGGTTGTGAGTATTTCCCGCGCGGCGGGTTATCGTACTGGAAAAATGAAATCAGCTTGAAAAGGCGATAAAAGTAACTGGCAGAAGGTAGTGGGGCGGGGCGCGCCTTTGCTGAAGGGGGCTTGGGGAGCAAAGAAAAGGGTAGCCAGGCTATTCGCCTAACTACCCTTTAGATCGCTTGGTAGGCCAGAGGGGATTTGAACCCCTGACTTCCACCGTGTGAGGATGGCACTCTCCCACTGAGTTACTGGCCTTCAGTCTCTTTGGCGCCGGGGGCTTGGCTTACGCTTGCGGGCCCCGGCATTGCGTTGCGGGGTTTTTTGTACACCATCGCCGCCTGGTTTGCAAGCATCCTTGAGGCCCGCGGCGGCCCGAAGGGGAAAAATTTCTCCCCGGCTCAGGGGCCGGGCCGCGCCCAAGGGAAGATCGCCCAGGCGCAGGGGGCCGATGCCCACCCGGACCAGGCGCTGCACCCGGTGGCCCACCTCGGCGCACATGCGCCGGATCTCGCGCTTTTTGCCCTCGGTGAGCAAAAAGCTCAGCTTGCTGCCTTGCTGGCTCGAGGCCTTGATGCCCACCTTGGCCGGGGCGGTGCGCCCGCCTTCTATTTCCACCCCGGTGCGCAGGCGCTCCAGGGCCACCGTGCCGGGCCTACCTTCCACCCACACCAGGTAGCGCTTGGGCACCTGGCGGCTGGGGTGGGTCAACCCCTGGGCCAGCTCGCCGTCGTTGGTCATCAGCAATAGGCCCTCGCTGTCATAGTCCAGGCGCCCCACCGGGTAGAGGCGGCCCGCCGTTTCCGGGGGCAGCAGGCTGAGCACCGTGCGGCGCCCCTGGGGATCGCTCACCGTGCTCACCACGCCGGTCGGTTTGTTGACCATCCAATATTCCCGGCGCTCGGTCGGGGGTAGGGGCTTGCCGTCCACGGTGATCTTCTGCGCGGCCGGATCGGCGGTAGCCCCGGGCTGGTCCACCACCTGGCCGTCCACGGCCACCCGGCCGGTCACGATCATCTCGTCGGCCCCGCGGCGGCTGGCCACCCCGGCCTGGGCCAGGATTTTATTCAGGCGTAATTGGGCCATGGTTACCTAAGCGGCTTCCGGGTCGGTTTTGGGAGGCTCTTCGCCCGACCCTTCAGGCTCTTGGTCCGCCTCTGGCTCCGGCTCCGGTTCGGGGTCGGGGACGCCGGGCTCGCCTTGCGCATCGTCCGGCACCGCGGCGGGCTCCTGGGGGGAGCCTGTCTCCGGCTCGGCCTCGGCAGCCTCCGGGGGTTGGTCTTCCGGGGTGTTCGCGTCGCCCTGGTCGGTTTCGTCCTCTGGCTCCGGCGGGGCGTCCCATTCGTCGGGCTCGCCGTCGTCGGTCTCGGCCTCCTTCAGGGGGGGCAGGCCGCCCTCCACGGGGATGAGGTCGTCCAGGGTGGGCGACGGGGGGTGTCCCAGGGGCAGCTCCCCGTCAATATCCGTCGGGGTGTCCTGGGCGATGCCCGCCAGTTTTTCCAACTCTTCCAGGGTGGGCAGGTCGTTCAGGTCCTTAAGGTCGAACACCTCCAGGAAACGGCGGGTGGTGCAATAGATCAGCGGTTTGCCCGGCAGGTCCTCGCGCCCGGCCACCCGCACCAGGTTTTTTTCCATGAGAGTGCGCAGGATGCCGCCCACCTCCACCCCGCGGATGCGCTCGATCTCGGCCTTGAGCACCGGCTGCTTGTAGGCCACCACCGACAGGGTTTCCAGGGCGGCCTTGGACAGGCGGGTGACCTGCTGCTTTTTGAGCTTGCGCAGCCAGAAGGCCATTTCCTTGCGGGTGCGCAACACCCAGCCTCCGGCCACCTGGGCGATCTCCACGGCCCGCTCGGCCTGGGCGTATTCCTGCACCAGGTCTTCCAGGGCCTGTTTGACCGCGTCCCGCTGCTTGTCCTCCAGGACCTGGCAAAGCTGGGCCAGGGTCAGGGGAGTTTCCGAGACAAACAACAGGGCCTCGATGATGGTTTTCAAATCGCGGCTCAAGCCTCGTCCTCCTCCCGCCTGCCGGAAGCCTGGAAGTAAATGCGCATGACCCCCCATCGCTCCGGCTGGTTTTGCTCCGCGGCCACCCTCTCCTGATAGACCCTTATCAGACCCACCCGGGTGATTTCCAACAGGGCCAGGAAGGTTACCACCAGTTGGGGCCTGGTGCGCTGCCCGGAGAAAAATTCCTCAAAGGTCATGGTGCGCCGCACGCGCAAAGCCTCCAACACCTCGCCGATGCGGTCCTCCAGGGACACCCGGTCCTTGGGGATCTCCAGCACCATCTGCTCGTGGCGGTGGGTCATCAGGCGGTGGAAGGCGTCGATGAGGTCGAATACCCCGGCCTCGATGACCTCCTCTTCCCCGGCGCGGGCCTTGTCCAGCTCGCGGCGGCCGCCGCCCCTGGTGAACACGTCGCGGTCCAAGAGGTCGCGGTCGCCCAGCTTGTCCGCCGCCGCCTTGATGCGCATGTGCTCCTTGAGCCGCTCCACCAGGTCTTGGCGGGGGTCATCTTCCTCCTGATCCTCCGAGGAATCGTAGGAGGGCAGCAGCTGGCGGCTCTTGATGTGCAGCAGGGTGGAGGCCATCACCAAAAACTCGCCCGCCACGCCGATGGACATCTCCTGCAACAGGTCCAGATAGCCCAGGTACTGCTTGGTGATAAGGGCCACTGGAATGTCGTAGATGTCCACCTCGTTCTTGCGGATGAGGTGCAACAACAGATCCAGGGGCCCCTCGAATATCTCCAGCTTTACCGCGACGTCCATGCGCTCACCTTATCAATAGGGCAACAGTAGGTTTAGCACGGATCGGGCCGGATACAGAACCAGGGCGCTGATGAGGTCGGGCATGCCCGGCAGCCAGCGGGGCAAAAAGATCAGGGCCAGGAGGATCATGAACCCGTAGCGGTTGAGTTGTTGATAGCGCCAGGCGGCCCTGGGCGGCAGCAGACCGGCCAGGATGCCCGAGCCGTCCAGGGGGGGCAGGGGGATCAGGTTGAAAAAGGCCAGGATCACGTTGACCGTGACCCCCACCATCAGCATCTGCCCGAAAAACCACTTCCACTGGGCGAAATCGTTGAACACCCCGGCACGCACCAGCAGGTAGAGCACCCCGGCGATGACGAGGGCGAACAGCAGGTTGCTCACCGGCCCGGCGGCGCTGATCCACACCGTGTCCCGGCGTGGGTCGCTGAGGCGCCGCGCGTCGATGGGCACCGGCTTGGCCCAGCCGAAGCCGGAGCCGAACCAGGCGGTGACGAAAAACACCAGGGTGCCGGCCAGGTCCAGATGGTTGATCGGGTTGAGGCTCAGACGACCCCGCTCCTTGGCCGTGGGGTCGCCTCTCAGCCAGGCCACCAGGGCGTGGGAGGCCTCGTGCACGGTCAGCGCCATGAGGATGGGCGGAGCCAGGATCAGCAGCTTGAGCAAAAAGTTGGTGATCGTTTCCATCAGGCGCCGTCAGCGGTTTTGGGGAATTCTTTCATCACCAAGCGCTCCTCCTGGTCCCTGGTAAGCACCTCCCCGTCCAGGCGGGCGGCGGTCAGCCGGTCCAGGATGCGTTTGAACAAGGGCCCTGGAGTATAGCCCAGGGCCTTCAGATCGTCACCGTCCATCTCCGGCCGCACCCGGGCCAGGGACAGCATGTACTGGCTCACCGCCTTCTTGGCCCACTGACGGTTGGCCTTGGCCATGATGTAGAGCTGGAACTCGGGACGCTGGGCGTGCAGCAGGAAGTATATCTCCGAGGCGGCCGGTTTCTTGCGCTGCAACAGGTTCATGGCCTTGAGGGCCCGTTCCCGCTCGTTCTCCATCTCGTCGCGCTGCTTGCGCGACATGCCCAGTCGGCGGCCCAGGGCCTGGCGCCCCTCGGGCTCCAGGGGGTCGCTGAGGCCCAGGTAGTATACCAGCCATTGCTCCACCGTCTGGTCCAGAAAGGAGAGCCGGTGCCAGGCCAGGGCCTCTTCCAGGTCTTCCAGCAGTTCCTCTTCCCGGGTCTCCAGCTTGAGGTCGGGGTTGAAGACGTAGAGCAGCTTGAGGTCCCGGAGACGCTGCAAGCAGGCCACGGCCCGCTCCTCCTCCAGCATCTGGCGGAACTCGCCGAACAGCCGCCGGGGCGACAGGCGCTTGAAGGCGTCGATCTTGACCGCGTTCTTGACCAGGCCCTCGGTGAGCTTGCCGATGCGGAAGCCGAAGCGCTGTTCGAAGCGTACCGCCCGAAAGACCCGGGTGGGGTCCTCCACAAAGGAGAGGTTGTGCATAACCCGCACGGCCTTTTCCTTGATGTCTCTGAGGCCGTCGAAAAAGTCCAGCAGCTGGCCGAAGCCGGGCGGGTTGAGCTGCACCGCCAGGGTGTTGATGGTGAAGTCGCGGCGGTACAGGTCCAGCTTGAGGCTGGAAAGCTCCACCACCGGCAGGGCGGCCGGGGAGTCGTAGTATTCCAGGCGGGCGGTGGCCACGTCCAGGCTGAGCCCGCTTTTGGCGAAGGTGAGGTTGGCGGTGTTGAACTTCTTGTGGCTGCGCACCTTGACCTCGGGGTGCAGCTCTCCGTAGCGCCGGGCAAAGGCGATGCCGTCGCCCTCCACCACCACGTCCAGGTCCAGGTTTTCCCGCCGGAGGAACAGGTCGCGCACCGAGCCGCCCACCAGGTAGGCCTTGAAGCCCAGCTCGCCGGCCACCTGGCCCATCTCCTTGAGGGTGCTCATCACCCGCCGGGGCAGGCGCTCGCCCATCAGGCTCTTGATGTTCTTGTTGCGCACCGTGCGGGGGCCTTCTTCGCGGTCCACCAGGCGCTCGGTGATCAGGGGGTTCTCTATGAGAGTATTAAGCAGGTCGGTACGGGTGATGACCCCCAGCAGCTTGCCGTCCTGCATCACCGGCACCAGGCGCTGGCGGCGCTCCACCACCGCCTGCTCCACCTCCAGCAGGGTGGCCTGGGGCGAGAGCGCCTCCACGTGGGGGGTCATGTACTCCACCACGCTGAGCTCGCCCAGGCCGTGGTACACGGCCTTTTCCACGGTCTGGCGGGTGATGATGCCCTTGACCTCGCCCTCCCGGCTGACCGGCAACACATTGACGTTGTAGCGGGTGAGAACCTGCTCCGCCTCCTTGAGCGTGGTCTCGGCGGGCACGGTTATGGGCGGGGCGGTCATCAGGTCGCCGGCCAGGATGGTGGGGTTGATGGCCGAGCGCAGCACGTTGGTCAGACGCTCGGCGGCCTCCACCAAGGTCATGTCCTTCAAGGTGGCGCTGGCCGCGGTGGGGTGGCCCCCGCCGCCCATGGCCTGGGCGATGGCCCCCACGTCCACCTCGGGCAGGCGGGAGCGGGCCACCAGATAGATGCGCCCCTCCATGCGCGCCAGGGCGAACAGGGCGTCCAGGTTTTCCATGTCCATGAACTTATGCACCAGGACCGCGAACTCGGGCACGTAGAAATCGCGGCTCACCTGGCTGACCACCAGCGAGGCCCCGCCCACGTTGAGGGTCTCGGCCGAGCTGATGAGGTCATTGAGCAGGCCCACCTCCTCGGCCGTCAGCTCCCGGGTGATGAGGTTGCTGACCACGCTGAGGTTGGCCCCCTGGCTCAGCAGCCAGGCGGCGGCCTCGTAGTCGGCCGGGGTGGTGGAACTGAAGGTGAAGCTGCCGGTGTCTTCGTAGATGCCCAGGGCCAACAGGGTGGCCTCGCCCTCGCTCAGGGCCACTCCCTGGCCGCGCAGCAGTTGGCTGAGCACCGTTACCGTGGAGCCCACCGGCTCCACGATCTGGTAGGAGGCCTTGACGTCGTTGCCGCTGTCCGGGTGGTGGTCAAAGGCGTGGATCTCCACCTCGGGGTCGTCGGCCAGGGGGCCCAGAGGACCGATGCGTTCCTTTTGGCGGGTGTCCACCACGATCAAACGGCGCACCCGGTCAAAGGGCACCTGCTTGACCTTGACGAAGTTGTAGAGGAAGCAAACCGAGTCCACGAAGAAGTTGCGCAGGTTGCGTTCCTGGGAGCCGGGCAGCACCAGCATGGCCTCGGGGTAGAGCTTGGCCGCGGCCAGCATGGAGGCCAGGGCGTCGTAGTCGGCGTTGATGTGGGTGGTGATCACCTCCACGTCGCGTTGGGAGCGCTTCTTGCCGGACTTTTGTGCCATGTCCCCTCTAGCCCCGCGGATGAAAGCGGTGGTGGATCTCCACCAGCCGCTGGCGGGTTACGTGGGTGTAAACCTGGGTGGTGCCGATGTCGCTGTGCCCCAGCATGAGCTGCACGCTCCTGAGGTCGGCGCCGCCTTCCAGAAGATGGGTGGCAAAGGTGTGGCGCAGGGTGTGGGGGGTCACCGGCCCGCTGATGTTCGCCTTCAGCAGATACTTGCGGATGATCTTCCACAGGCCCATGCGGCTCAGCCCATCGCCCCGGTTGTTAAGGAACACCTCCTCGCGCCGCTTGCCCTTGAGCAGGCGGCCGCGCGGGCCCTCCAGGTAGTCTTTGAGCACCTTGAGCGCCGTCTCGTGCACCGGCACCAGGCGCTCCTTGTCGCCCTTGCCGCGCACCAGCAAGCAGCCCACCTGGAACTGCACGCTGCCCACCCCCAGGGTGATGACCTCGCTTACCCTGAGGCCCGCGGCGTACATCAGCTCCAGGATGGCCCGGTCCCGGCGGCCCAGATCGCTCAGGGGGGCCGGGGCGGCCAGCAAACGGGACATCTCCTCGCGGCTGAGGAAATAGGGCAGGCCGCCAGGCAGGCGGGGCCCCACCAGCCCGGTGAGGGGGTCGTGGCTCATTTCGCCGTGCTTGATGAGCCAGGCCACCAGGCCGCGCAGGGCGCTGAGCCGCCGGGCCCGGGTGCGCGGGGCCAGACCCTGCTTGGCCGCCCGGGACAGATAGCCGATGACGTGCACCGAGTCCACCTGGTCCCAGGCGGTGAGGCCCTCTTCCAGGAGATAGCCGGTGAGGTCGGCCAGGTCCTCGGCGTAGGAGCTCACCGAATTGGCGGCCAGGCCCCGCTCGGCGGCCAGGTGGGTCAGATAGCGGTCCACCGCGCCGTGCAGGGCCGGAGCCTGGGGATCAGGGGAGGTCATAAAAGCGGTCCAGCTTTCCCAGGCGCATACAGCCCTCCTCGGTGAGCAGCACCATGTCTTCCAGGCGCACCCCGCCCCAGCCGGGCAGGTAGATGCCCGGCTCGATGGTGAAGACCATGCCCGGCTCTAGCACCTCCTCGGAGCGCGGGCCCACGTGGGGCTCTTCGTGGGTTTGCAGGCCGACACCGTGGCCCAGCGAATGGCCGAAGCGCGCGCCGAATCCGGCCTGGTCGATCACCTGCCGGGCGATGCCGTCGGCTTCCCCGCCGGTCATGTGGGGCATGATCTCCTGGTAGGCCCGGTTTTTGGCGGCCAGGGTGGTGCCGTAAACCTTGGCGAAGCGCTCGTCCGCCGCCTCCAGGCCCCCGGCCACCACGGTGCGCGATATGTCCGAGCAGTAACCGTTCAGCTTGGCCCCCACGTCGAAGACGATGACGTCGCCCCGCTCGATGACCCGCTCCCCGCTTTCGGCGTGGGGCTCGGCCCCGTTGGGCCCGCTGGCCACCGTCGGGGGAAAGGACACCCCCTCGGCCCCGGCGTCTTCCACCGCCCGGGCGATGGACAGGGCCACCTCGCGTTCGCGCCGGCCGATCAGCTCCCCGGCCAGGGTCTGGTCCAGCACCTTTTCCATCAGGGCCAGGCTGGCGGCCAGGGCCCTGATCTCGGCCGAGTTTTTCTTGACCCGCAGCTTGGAGACCAGGCCCAGGGTGGGCTTCAGCTCCACGCCGGGCAGGCTTTTTTCAAGGCGCAAGCGCCAGTTGTCCAGCATGGCCTCGGATTCGTAGGCCAGATTCTTGAGGCCCAGCTCCGGGGCGATGACCCTGAGCAGAGGGGCCAGGCCCTGGGTGTAGACGATGGTCTCCAGATAGGGGGCCTGGGCCCGGGCCGTAAGTTCGTAACGAAAGTCAGTGAGCAATAAGGCCGCGGTTTGACAGATCAAAAGCGCGCCGGAGCTTTCTCCCCACTGGCCGTCGTCCGGGGTGAATCCGCTGAGGTAGCGCCGGTTGGCGGGCAGGGTCACCAACAGGGCGTCCAGGCCCTGTTTCTTGAGCAGTCGGCGCAGCGCGGCGAGCCGGGATTTTATCATGGTGCTCTCCTGGTGGCGGCTGGCGAATTTCTCCAGCCTGCATAAGATTTTATAGCATCGGGCCCCCTGGGAGGCAAGGCCGGGGCCGCCAGGTTGCGCCGGGACCGAGGCCTGGGGTATGTAGTAAGTACTCTTAGGGGGAGACAGCTTTGCAAGCAGCACAACGCGTAAGTTGGGCCATGGCCGGGGAACTGGCCGGGCTCCTGAGCGGGGAGGCGGGTTCGGCCCTCCCCCAGGTGCGGGAAAGGGCCCATACCACCCAGGCGCCGCGAGGTCTGGACCCCGCCGGCCGCCGGGCGGTGGAGGAACTGGCCCGCCACCTGGTGGAAACGGCGCTGGCCCTGAGCGGCCGGAGCGTGGAGGCGGTCCAGGTGGGCGAAACCCTGCGCCGCGAGGTGCACAAGCGCCTCATGGCCCGGCCCGAGCTGGAGCGCGCGGTGGCGGCCCGTTTGGAGGCGGCCCTGCCCCGCCTGCTCAATCTGGAGCATCTGGTGGAGCTGGCCGGGCGGGGGATCAGCGCCTCCCCGGCGGCGACCGCTCTGGACCGGGAAGAGCTGGTGGCCGGGCCCTCGCCCGCCTTTCGCCGGGTGCTCAAGGAGCTGAGCCTGGTGGCGGAGAGCGACTTTCCGGTGCTCTTGGTGGGCGAGAGCGGCACGGGCAAGGAGCTTCTGGCCCGCCGCCTACACCGGCTCTCCCCCCGGTGCGATGGCCCCATGGTTACGGTGAACTGCGCGGCCATGCCCCCCAACCTGCTGGAGAGCGAGCTTTTCGGCCACGAAAAGGGGGCCTTCACCGGGGCCGAGGCGGCCCGGCCGGGGTATTTCCGCCAGGCCAAGGGCGGCACCCTGTTCCTGGACGAGATCGGCGAGGCTCCGCCGGAGTTGCAAGTGCGCCTGCTCCGGGTCTTGGAGAGCCGCCGGGTCTCCCCGGTGGGCGGCGGCGGCGAGGTGCCGGTGGATTTTCGCTTGGTAACGGCCACCCACCGCGATTTGGCCCAGGCCGCGGCCCAGGGCGAGTTCAACCAGGCCCTACTATATCGTTTGCAGGTGGTGCCCTTGTACTTGCCGCCGCTCAGGGAGCGGCCCGAGGACTTGGACCTGCTCTTGGACCACTTTTTGGCCCAGGCCGGCATGCTGGCCAAGAAGACCCGCCGCCTGGCCCCCAATACCCGCGAGCGGCTCAAGCTCTACTCCTGGCCGGGCAACGTGCGCGAGCTGCGCCATATGTTGCAGCGTCTGGTGGTGCTCTCGCCGGAGTTCGAGATAGGCCCGGAGCTGCTGCCCCCGGAAATAACCGGCGGGGGAGACGAAAGCGCCTGGCACCGGGCCCTGGCCGAGGTGGAAGGGGTGCCCGCCGTCCGGCTGGATGATCTGGCCGGATTTCTGGCCGCCCACCAGGGCCGAGAGGTGGCCAACCAGGATTTGCGCTCCGAGTTGGAGTGTTCCGACTCGACGGCCAAGAACCTGCTGGCCGCCCTGACCCGCCACGGCCTGGTGACCGCCAGCGGCAGTCGGGGAGGTAGGCGCTACCGGGTGGGGAGCCCCGGCTAAACCCGCGCTGGAGCCAGGAGCTGCTAGCATATATATTAGGGTATCAATACCGGCCCCGAGGGGCTGACTAGGAGATGGTCATGGCGCTAAAGGGACGCATAGGCTTCGCCGGTTGCGGCAACATGGGCGGAGCCCTGCTCAAGGGCATGCTGAGCGCCGGGGTGGCCCAGGCCCCCCAGGTGGTGGTGGCCGAAGTGGACGCCGAGCGGGCCAAGCAGCTCAGCACCGACCTGGACGTGGCCACGGTGGCCGCGCCCGCCGAACTGAGCGACCTGGACCTGCTCATCCTGGCGGTGAAGCCCGGCCTGGTGGCCCGGGCGGCCCAGGAGGCGGCCCAGGCCATGCGGCCCGGCAGCCTGGTGATCACCCTGGCGGCAGGGCTCAAGCTGGCCACGGTGGCCTTGGCCCTGCCCGCGGGCCAGGCCCTGGTCAGGGCCATGCCCAACACCCCGGCCCTGGTGGGCAAGGGGGTGACCGCAGTCTGCGCCGATCCGGTGCAAGACTCAGCGTACCTGGACATCGCCCGCGAGGTGTTCGGCGCGGTGGGCCCGGTGGTCACGGTGGAGGAAAAGCTCATGGACGCGGTCACCGCCCTGTCGGGGTCGGGTCCCGCTTACGTCTACGTGATGATCGAGGCCCTGGCCGACGCCGGGGTGTGCCAAGGCCTGGATAGGGCCACCGCCCTGACCCTGGCCACCCACACCGTGGCCGGAGCGGCCCACATGGTCATCAAGACCGGGGAGCACCCCGGAGTGCTCAAGGACTGGGTGACCTCGCCGGGAGGCACCACCGCCGCCGGGATGGCCGAGCTGGAGCGCGGCGGGGTGCGCGGGGTGATCTACCAGGTCATCGAGGCGGCCACCCGCCGGGGCAAGGAACTGGACAAGAAATAACCCGGGCGCGGGCGCGTCCAGGCAAGGAGACAAGAGTTGGCGGATATCAAGGCGCAATATCGCACGGTCATGGCCGATCACTTCCCCTCGGAGGTGAAAATCAACGTGGGCGGCCAGGAGCTGGTCTACAAGAAACGCACCTGGAAGCTCATGGACGGCGGCGAGATGATCGAAAAGGGCTTGCGCTACGGGGAGAACCCCGGCCAGGAGGCGGCCCTGTACGAGCTGGTGGGCGGCGGGCTCACGGTGGGCGACCTCCAGCTGGTGGCGCCGGGCATGGGCCTGGTCAGCGCCATCGACGAGGCCCAGATGCTCCAGGCGGGCAAGCACCCCGGCAAGACCAACCTCACCGACGTGGACGGCGCCCTGCACATCCTGCGCTACCTCACCGACCGCCCGGCCTGCGCCATCATGAAGCACAACAACCCCTCCGGGGCCGCCGTGGCCGACGACATCTCCACCGCCTATGAGAAGGCCTTCCTGGCCGACCTCATCGCCGCCTTCGGTGGGGCGGCGGTGCTCAACCGTCCGGTGGACAAGACCACCGCCGAGATGATGCACGAGCTGTACCTGGAGGTGGTGGCCGCGCCCGCCTATGAGGAAGGGGCCCTGGAGATACTCAAAAAGGCCAAGAACCTGCGCATCCTGGCCATGCCCCGCATCGCCGAGCTGGCCCAGTGGCGCGACCAGCGCTTCTTGGACATAAAGTGCCTCATGGACGGGGGCATGGTTTTGCAGACCTCCTCGTTCAACCCCATCAAGACCCCGGCCGACCTGTTGCCCGCCCGCTGTGAGCACAACGGCGAGATGGTGGAACCCCTGCGCCA